>JAKAVQ010000021.1 GCA_021817245.1 Thermoplasmata archaeon | reverse complement strand
CGGGGGGCTCCCATGGAGGTCGAGGGCGGCATCCGTTGGCTCTGCTCGGCCCGGCATGAGCCTATCGGCCTCCAGTGGAAGCAGCCCGACCGCCTGGTTCACCTCAAAAGCGCGGGAGTAGTGCTAGTTCGGGGGTGCGCCGGGCGGGGCGCCGCCCCTCACGGTCGGGGCGGTCGCCGCCGGTGGCGCTTCCTTCCGCCGTCGGGTCCGTAGTACCAGTGCGATCGCCACCACCAAGACGAGCACGATCCCTCCGAGGAGGTAGTACCCGTCCTCGCCCGGAAGTCCAAAGAGGCCCGGCCCCGCCGTGGAGGAGGTCGGGGCCGCTACGCGGGGAACGAACGTCGCGACGATCCCCCCGGCGCCCCCGACCGTGGCGTTCGCCCCGCTCACCGAGACCTGCCCGGAGCCGGTGAGGCTCGCGAGAGAGTATCCGACGCACGCGGAGGCGGAGACCGGGTAGGTGCCGGCGGAGGACTGGAGCGTCTGCCCGTTCGAGAACGACGTGCCGTTGAAGGCGATCGACCCGCAGGCGGACGGAGAGGTCGTGAAGGTGATCGCGTACTTCGGCGGCGCGTTCGAAACGAAGGTCGCGAGGATCCCTCCGGCGCCGCTCACGGTCGCGGTTCCCGAGCTCACGGCGACCGAACCACTACCGACGAGGCTCTGGAGCGAGTCTCCCGCGCAGGCCTGCGCGGAGACCGCATACGTGCCGGCCGGTAGGTCGACGGAGCCGCCGTTCACGTAGGACGTCCCGTTCAACGTCACCGAGCCACAGGAGGCCGGGCTCGTCGAAAAGGTCACCGCGTACGTCGTCGGCGGAGTCGGCACGAACGTCGCCAGCACTCCGCCGGCACTGCTGACCGTCGCCGTCGGCCCGCTCACCGACACCCCGCCCGACCCGTTCAGGTTGTAAAGCGTGTCGCCCGTGCAGGCTTGAGCGGAGATCGCATAGGAACCGCCGTACGCCTGGACGGAACTCCCGTTGACGTAGACCGTCCCGTTGAAGGTGATCGATCCGCACGTGGCCGGGCTCGTCGCGAAGGTCACGGTGTATTTCGGCGAGGAGCTCGGGACGAACGTGGCCGTGATCCCGCCGGCGCCGCTCACGTTCGCCACCGATCCGATGATCGAAACGGATCCGGAACCGGTGAGGCTCTGGAGCGTGCGGCCCGTACAGGCCCGCGCGGAGACGGCGTACGCGCCGGCGTACACCCGGACCGATCCTGCGTTCGAGTACGTGGTTCCATTGAACGTGATCGACCCGCACGTCGAGGGGACCGTGGCGAACGAGACCGTGTACTTCGAGGGGGGAATGGCCGAGAAGGTCGCCTGGACTCCCCCGGTCCCGCTCACCGTCGCCGTCGATCCGGCCACCGACACCGAGCCGGTGCCGGTGAGGTTCTGCAGTGAGTATCCGGAGCACGCCGTTGCCGCGACGGAGTACGCGCCGGCGGTCACGCTGACCGAGCCCCCGTCGAGGTAGACCGTTCCGTTGAAGGTGATGGAGCCGCACGACGCCGGGGTCGTGGAGAAGGAGACGGTATAGCGCGGAGGCGTACTCACGGTAAACGTCGCGCTGATCCCGCCGGCCCCGCTCACGGTGGCGGTCGATCCGCTCACCGACACGGAACCTGTCCCGGTCAGGCTCTGGAGATTGTAGCCGGCGCAGGCCTGGGCGGAGAGCGGGTAGGTTCCCGCAGGCACCTGCGCCGACTGACCGTTCGAGTAGGTCGTCCCGGCGAAGGTGATCGTACCGCACGTCGCCGGGTTCGTGGTGAACGTGACCGCGTATTGCGGGGCCGGTTGCGCGGCGAGGACGCTGACGTTGTCCGACCCGTAGTTGGTCACGTAGACGTAGCCGTTCGCGCTGTCGTACGTCGCGGAGCCCGGCGCGGACCCCACCGCTGCGGTCCCCACGACCGACGTACCGCTGACGACGCTGACCTCGTCAGAACCGGAATCGGTCACGTAGAGGTAGCCGTTCGCACTGACGAACGTGGCGGACGACGGGGTCGACCCGACGAGGACCGAGGCCACGGCGGACGTGCCGCTGAGCACACTGACGTTGTCCGAGCTGCTTCCCTGGTTCACGACGTAGAGGTAGCCGTTCGCGCTGTCGAAGGTCACGGAGATGGGCAACGACCCGACCGCGACCGTTCCCACGATCGAGGCGCCGCTCAGAACGCTGACGTTCGAGCTGCCCTCATTGACGACATACACGTCACTGTTCGCGCCGTCGTACGCGGCCGCCACCGGCTGAGTCCCGACCGGGACCGTTCCCACGACCGACGTTCCGCTGATCACGGTCACCGTATTCGAGCCGTAGTTCGTCACGTAGACATCGCCGTTAGCAGTGTCCACCGTGGCCGAAGAGGGGTCGAGCCCGACCCCGACCGAGCCCGCGAGGGAGGCGCCGCTGAGTACGCTCACGTTGGAGGAGCCGGCGTTGACCACGTAAACGTAGCCGTTGCTGGCATCGAAGGTCGCCGAGACGGGATCGTAGCCCACGGCGACCGTCCCCACCAGGGAGGTGCCGCTGAGCACGCTGACATCGAGCGAGTCGACGTTGACCACATAGACGTCCCCGTTGGCGCTGTCGTACGCCACCGCGTTCGGAGCGGTGCCGACCGGCACCGTGTTGGCGAGCGAGGTGCCGCTCACCACGCTCACGTTCGTCGAGTTGTAATCGGCCACGTACACGTCCCCGTTGGCGCTGTCGTACGCGGCAGCGATCGGTTCGGATCCCACCGGGATCGTCGCGAGGACGCTCAGGGAAGGGGCGGCGATCGAGGTGGCGGGTACTTCAGGGGTGAGGAGGGGGGTTCGCCACGCGCTCCCGAGGCCACGCCCCGAAGGAACGGTCGAACCGCCGCCCGAGAGCGGCAGGAACATCGGCACGACCAGCGAACCGGTCAGGAACACCAGGACGACCACCGCGGCCGCGAGCGAGTGCCCTTCTGACCGTGCTGGTTCACGTGGAACGCGCATTGACACGTAGCGGTGGCCGTGAGGACCTAATGGACCTACTTAACGCCCTGCCATCGGGTAGGGGGACCGCTCCGAGGGCTCCCTGAAGGGCCCGAAGGCGGGTCCGAAGGAAGCGGCAGGGCGACCGTTCCGCGCTGCCCGTGTTCGACCGAGGAGGTCGAGGCAGCTCGAGAACGGCCCCCAAGGCGCGAGCTCCCGATAGGACGAGGAGCGGCGGGCCGGCCGCTGCTGGAAGGTGCCGTCCGACCGGAGGCGCCGGCGGTCGTGGGAGCCGAGAACCCGCCGCTCCCGCCAATCCCCCGCCGGGTCTCTCGCCGAACTCCGTCCAGTGCCCGGATCACGGCCCGGGCGGTCGGAACGTGCACGGCTCGCAATCCCTCGCGACGGGCGGCCCGCACGTTTGCCCGGGAGTCGTCCAGGAACAGTACTCGCTCCCCGGACAGTCCCAATCCTCGGAGGGCGAGGCGAAAGAATCTGGGGGAGGGTTTCAGCACGCCCAAGCGGAAGGAAAGGTACTCCTCATCCGCCAACCGGTTCACGTGGAACCGACGAACGAGGGCCGACCAGACCGGCCGAGACACATTGCTGGCGAAGGCGACGCGAACCGTGCCGTGGGACTTCAGGGCGCGAAGGCGTCGGACGACCGAGGGGATGGTCGAAAGGGACCGTCGACCAACCAACTCGCGGAAGTCGACGAAGGGGATCGTCACATCAAGAGATCGAACCAGCAAGCGGTGCATCGTCCTGAGGGCGATCCGACCGGCATCGAGATCGCGGCTCAGTCGGTAGTACACGGCGCGCGTCCGGTCGCGCCGCCGAGGTCGGCGGGCCAGGAGCTCGGCGACCACGAGGGGGCGCGGGTCCCGAACTACGACTCCTCCCAGGTCGACGAGGAGAACGGCGGGTAGGTCCCGTTGGGACCTCCGCGACGCCGCTCTTGACCCTGCGGGCGTTCTATGGACCGCCATGGGGCCCCTCCTCGGACCCGTCCGGGGAGCTCTCCGCTCTCAAGAGGATTCGGGCCCTTCCCGGTTCCTCTCGATCCGGGCGCTGCCCCTCACCCGGACGGGCGCGTCCATTCCCCCGACGGCCTCGCCGGGAGCGCGACCGAATCGCGCGGGCGAACGTCCGACTCGCGGCCGTTGCCGCCGTCGGGTGGGCCGCCCCTCTCTAGTACCCTCGGAACGCCTGGCGGCGACGGAGCGCTCCGAGACCGAGCCCGAGGAGGCCGCCCGCGCTGAAGACTCCCCCGGTCACGGTCAGCTCGACACCGGGGCAGCTCCCGGGCCCGGAGAGCGAGCAATAGTTGAGAAGGAAGAGCCCCAGAAGAAGGCTTACCGTACCATTCACGAGGTAGGGCCGGGCATAATGGGCCCGGATATCTACGACGTCCCACGGGTCGTCGAGATCCGCCCGCATGAGTCCGAGAGCGGACTCCGAGGTAAGAACGTGTGTCTAACCCCCGCGGACGGACGCTCCCGCGCCTCTGCGTCGCGTTTTAGACCTCGAGGGAGCTAGGTCCGAGGCCGGCGTCGACGAACGCGCCCGGTCCGGGTTCGGGGCGCCGAGGCCATGCGGCGGTGTCCGTCTCGGGGTCACCGTACCGGCGGGACCCACTTCGCGGCCCACTGCCCAAGGTCCGGTACGATCGCATCCGCGATGGAGCTTTCCCGTCCGGTGCCGGGAGCGCGCACGACGTACCCCGTGCGGAATCCGAGGCGTCGAGCCGGTTCGAGGTCGTAGTGGGCCGAGCTCGACAGATGCCAGACGGTCGCCGGGAGTACGGCCTCGCGCTTGAGGAAGCGGATCCAATGGGCCGGAAGGGGCTTGTAGCTACGAACGTCCGTGGCGCTGACCGCGGCGTCGATCGGTAGGTCGTGCCGCTCGATGGTCGCCTCGAGAAGGTCGCGGTCCATGTTGGACAACAGGCCGAGGCGGAGCCCTCGGGCTCGCAGCCGTTCGAGGCCCTCGCGCGCGCCGGGGAAGATCGGCCAGTCCGGGATCGAGTCGGCGAAGCGCTCGGCGCCCGCGCCGGACCAGGAGAGCCTTAGCGACGCCGCGGCAGCGCGCGCGGCCTCGGCGAGGACCTCTCGATAGGAGCGGTACTCCGCCTCCTCGAGGAGCTGCTCCTCCCGGAGGAAGGCCGGGAAGAAGCGTTCCCGCTCGGACGGAGCCAGGGGCCCCCCCACCGACTCGAGCGCGGAGTGCAGCCCGGAGTTCCAGTCGACCAGGGTCCCGTAACAGTCGAACGTCGCCCACGGCACCTCCTCGCGGGGGGCCGGCTGGGGGGTGACGGGAACGGCCCTTCCCCGACTCGCTCCCAGCAGCTCGCGGGAGGTCAGGTGAAAGATGGCGTTGGGATGCCCGGCCGCCGCCCAGACCTCCCGGAATTCGAGAAGGTCGTAGTCGATGAAGGTGGGAATCTCGACCGGGTGCCCGAACGGAGGGACGCCGCCGATCGCAAAACCGGTCAGCGAACGCACCGCCTCCGGGTCGGCGCGCACGAGCGGTTCGCCGACCTCTCGCTCCATCCACTGCTCGTCCACGCGGTGTCCTCCGCTCGCGAGGACCAGCACCGGCGCTCCCGAACGGGCGGTTCGGAACACCAGGGACTTTACGATCTGGCGGACGTCGCATCCGACCGCCGCCGCCGCCTCCGGGGCCGTCCGCGTCGAGTCCGGTAGCTCCCGGACCCGGTCCTCGAGACCGCGCTCCCGGAGCACTCGGTCCACGCGTTGGGCGGAGGGGTGACGGGGGGTCTCGTGCGCCATGCGGGGGAAATCCTTCCGAAGTCGCTGCCCACGCTCGGCGCACATGGCTAATTGGCCTTTTCGTGCGTTTTTAATACCGGACCGTGTTAGGCCGTAGCAGGCGGGAGACGATGGCGAGCGCTATCGCTGCCAGTGCGGCCGCAGACCGAAAGTTGCGACGGGCCCTCAGCGTCTACGACCTGCTGGGACTCTCGTTGGGAGGCATCATCGGTTCGGGGTGGCTCCTCGGAGTGAACAAAGCGGTCTTCGTCGCCGGGCCCTCGGCGATCATGTCGTGGGTGGTGGGCGGGATCCTGGTCTTGTTCGTCGCTCTGGCTTGGGCGGAGGTCTCCGCGATGGCGCCGCGATCGGGCGCGATCGTCCGCTACCCGTTCTGGAGCCACGGTAGCTACACCGGGTTCACGTTCGGCTGGGCGTACTTCCTGACCGCCGTCTCGGTCCCGCCGATCGAAGTCGAGGCGGTCCTGTTCGGGATCGCCTCCGTCAACTCGAGCTTTACGAGTGCCCTCACGACGACCGGCACGTTCCTCGGCTCGCCGGTCGAGGAGCTGACCCCGCTCGGGATCGTGTTCGCCGCCCTTCTGATGGTCGTCTTCTTCTTCCTCAACTACGGAGGGATCCGTCTTCTCGGGAAGACGAACACCTACGTCACGGTGTGGAAGCTGATCATCCCGGTGGTCACCTTCATCACGCTGTTCACACTGTTCCGGACGTCGAACTTCAACTTCCCGCCGCTCACCGGCGCGCCCTCCGGTTCCTCGAACTTCTTCCCCCTCGGGATCTCGGCGGCGTTCTACGCCATCCCGACGTCGGGGGTTTTCTTCGCGTATCTGGGATTCCGCCAGGGCCTCGAGTTCGGTGGGGAGGCGAAGCGGCCGCAGCGGGACATCCCGATCGCCACGATCGGCGCCGTCCTGATCGCGGTGGTCGTCTACGTCCTGCTCCAGGTCGCGTACATCGGATCGATCAACTGGGCGAACGCCGGGGTCGCGCCGGGGAACTGGGCGGCGTTGGCCACGAGCACCTGGGCGACGCTCCCGCTCAAGTACGCCGTCGCCGCGGGATCCGGGGCCTGGTTCGCCTTCTTCGCCGCCGTTCTTCTCTTCGACTCCTGGTTGTCCCCTTCCGGCACCGGCTGGGTCTACCTCGGGACGTCGACCCGGACGCTCTACGGCCTCTCGATCGAGGGCTACTTCCCGCGGGGGCTCCACGCCGTGCATGAGCGCTTCCGAATTCCCTGGATCTCCCTCTTGGTCTCGCTCATCATCGGCATGGCGTTCCTGGCGCCGCTGCCGAGCTGGTACGTGCTCGTCGGGTTCATCTCGAGCACCAGCGCGCTGACCTACGTCACCGGCGGTGCCATCGTGCCGGCGTTCCGCAAGTTCGCGGGAGGTCTCGCACGTCCGTTCAGGCTCCCCGCCCCGTGGATCTTCTCGGGACTTTCGTTCGTCGCCTCTGCGTTGGTACTCTTCTGGAGCGGGTTCACCATCATGACGTGGGTGCTGATCACGGTCTACATCGCGATCGGGCTCTACCTCGTCTATGCGGCCCCCTTCAAGATGGGGATGAGCCGGGGGGCCACGCTGGCGCTCGCGCTGATCTCGTTCGTCATCCTCGGGATCCTCGCGTACTTCGGACCGATGTACGCGAATGGCGAAGCGACGCCGAACACCTTCCTCTGGTCAGCGACGAGCTCCGGACCGGACATCGCGTACTTCGTGCTCTTTGGCGCGTTCACGATCGGGATGCCGCTCATCCTGTACGCGATGGTCAAGCCGGAGTTCAAGCGACATATCTCGGCGGGCTTTTGGGTCCCGGTCTGGACGTTCGCGTTCTATCTCCTCAGCTACTTCACGGAGTTCGGGCCCACCGGTTACCCCGGGGCGGTCGCGCTGGCGTTCCCCGATGGGACGGTGATCGCCATCTTCGTCGCGGCGATCTTCTTCGTCTGGGCGGCGCTCTCCGCCTTCGAGACGGACGAGTTGAAGGCGGTGGTCGCCATGGGCGGGATCGTCAAAGCGGAGGACGAAGAGGAGAAGGACCTCGCTCCGGGGACGGAGGTCTTCGAGGCCCCGCCCGCGTAGTCTCGGATCCGGCGATCCTCCGTGGCCAACCCCTTCCCATACCCTCGAGGGTACCTTTCGAGCGACCGTTCATCGGAACGGATAGAGGATCTTCCCGCACTTCTCGCAGACCTCGGTGTCGAGGTTCGATTGGTAGCGAGGGTGCGTCGGGAGCCGACACCACGGGCAGTCGAACCGCGGTACCGGGAACGGGACCCCGAGATCGTCTCGGACGAGGTCCATCGCGATTGGGGCCTGCGAGGCGCGACGGCATCCGTTGGCCTCTTCGAGGCGGTTGAGGATGTCGGCGAAGCCCTCGAAGACCGAGAAGGTCGCCGGGATCTCCCCCACCGAGCTCCCGGTGGGGAGCGTCAACGTGGTCTCCGTTCCGAAGACCGCGAGCGCGGGGATCGAGCTCCGCGGTTGCGGGGAGATTCCGGCGGCCCGTCGGAGGACCGCGTGGGTCTCCGGAGACCGGAAGACCGCCACCAGACGATCGTCGTACGGATAGATCCCCCAGCGTCGATCGAGCTCGGCATCGCCGGTGAGGGTTCCCCGGAAGTTCCCCTCCCGGCGACGGTAGCGCATGATGATGCGGTCGAAGTCGAACGCGTTGCGGGAGAAGACCCGAGGCCGCTCGCCGGCGTATAACCAGGGGAGCGGGTCCGTCGGCATCCGCACGGGCTCGACGAGTCGGACCGCGGTGGTGATCCCGACCTGCATCTCGGGGTAGAAGGTACGCGGTTCGAGGAACCCGAACTGCCAGAGGCGACCTCCCCATTCGCCGACGACCGACGGCGGTCCCGAGCGCCCCCGGGGCCGACCTTCGGGAGGGACCGCCACCTCCTCACGAAAGCCGAGGTACTTCCGCGTGAGGGCGCCCCGCATGCGCCGCCAGAACTCCGCGGGTTCCACGCGCTCTCCGTCCGATCCCATGCTCCGGGTTCCGAAAGGTATCGGCGAGTACAAATCGGGTCCGTTCGCCGCTACGGTGGGGCGGGTTCGGTGGGCCCTACGGCGGCTCGGCTCTTGGGGGCCGCGATCCGTACCCGCCGGATGCGGTGGTAGGTCCGCCCGGTCTGTACCTCGGAGGACTTCACGCGGACGACGAGGCCGTGCGCCCGAGCCTGGTCGAGGAGCGGGCCCAGCTCCGCGGGCGGAAGGCTCCCGTAGACCGGGCCCGGTCCGGTGAAGAACATATGCCGTCGCTCCTCCGGGCTGCTCGCGGGATCGGGCGTGAGGTCCTCGAACTCCAACGCGAACTTGGGGTCCGACCACCGCCAGCGGACGTTCCCCCGCCAGCGACGTTCGATCGTGAAGCTTCCGCCCTCGCCCCGGAGCCCGATCGCCGGGTTCAGGAGACCGTTCCGCAGGCTGAGCACGATCAGGGAGACCCCAAGGAGCCCGAGGAGGAGGGAGACGACGAGGTCGATCGCCACCCCAGATCCGTACGCCACCGCAAGGCCGTAGATGCCGATCCCGACGAACGCGCTCCCAAGACCGAGGCCGATCGCGATGATCCCGGACCGGGTCCGGAGGAACTTGCGGGATTCGCCCCGAAGATCGATGGCGAAGTCGCGGGCCGGCGGAAGCGCCGGCGGGACCTGGGATTCCATCTGCTCGGAGGCCGTCAGCCGCACCGGATTGAAGAACCCTCGGTCCGGCGGATCGCCACCGTACCGCCGCGGAACGCCCGAGGCGCTCGGCGCCGGCGGGAGCGGCCGGGCCGAAGAGGGCGAGCGTCGGTCTCATCCCCCTTGGGGGATTCGGGGAGGTATGGGACGACGCGCGCGCGACTGGGGGGTCCCCTTTGTCGGCACGCCCGGCCGTTGGAACGCGATCACCGACGTGGCCTCCGTCGAGGTCGGGCACCTCACCGTGGACCCCACGGCCGAAGTACCGCCCGAACGACGCCACTGGGTGCGGACGGGGGTCACCGTGGTGCTCCCCCGGGGTCGGGCCGACCTCACCCCCGTCTTCGCCGGCCTCCACACGCTCAACGGGAACGGCGAGCTGACTGGGGCGGCCTGGTTGGCGGAGTCGGGCCGTCTCGAGGGACCCGTGGGGCTGACGAACACCCAGAGCGTCGGCGTGGTCCGGGATGCGGTCGGCGATTGGATGCACGCCCGGGACCGCCCGGGAGAGCGCTGGGCCCTGCCCGTGGTCGGCGAGACCTGGGACGGGTATCTCAATGACATCTGGGGCCATCACGTTCGCCCGGGCCACGTGGAACGGGCGCTGGAGGCGGCGCGGCATGCCCCGATCGCAGAGGGGAGCGTGGGCGCGGGGACCGGAACCGTCTGCTTCGGCTTCAAGGGGGGAATCGGCACGGCCTCCCGGGAGGTCGCGGCCCCGATCCCGGCGCGCGTGGGGGTGCTGGTCCAGGCGAACCACGGGCTTCGCACGCAGCTCACGCTGGGCGGAGCGGCCGTGGGACGCGCGCTCGCGTCCGGGGAAGAGCCGGGGCCCGAACACGGATCGATCGTGACGGTGATCGCGACCGACGCTCCGCTCCTTCCTCATCAGCTCGCCCGGCTGGCTCGCCGTGGCCCGCTCGGGCTCGCTCGAGGCGGGGCGATCTCGGGCGACGGATCGGGAGACTTCTTTCTCGCGTTCTCGACCGCGCCCCAGGCCGCCGGGCGTGAGTCCCCGCTCCGGTCGGCCGAGTTCCTCGAGAACGACGCGCTCGACCCCCTGTTCACGGCGACGATCGAGTCGATCGAGGAGGTCGTGGCGAACGCCCTGGTCGCCGGGACTACGACGGTCGGCTACCGCGACCATCGGGTCGAGGGGTTCCCGATCGAACGGGTCGTCGGGGAGATCCGTCCCGCTCGGGCGGGGGCGGAACCCACGGGCTTCTAGGCGGACCGATGGGTCACTCCGGCGTCACGGGCATCGGCTCCTCGAGCGTGCCCCGCGCGTCGGGGGTCCGGGCGATCCCGTAGATGCTGACGAAGACCAGCGCCACCCCGACGAGCTGGATCGGATCGAGGCGCTCGGAGTAGAGGAAGGCCGAGGCGATCAGCGCCACGACGGGGACGAGAAACACGTACGCGCTCAGCGTCGCAGCGCGCGTGCGTCCCAAGAGGGTGAACCAGATCGTGTACGCGGCCGCGGTCCCGAGGATGCCGAGCCAGGCCAACGAGATCCCGAGCGGCACCGAGAGGGTCGGGGGCGAGAGCGGGGCGAAGAGAAGGACCAGCACGAGGAGACCCACGGAGCCGCCGATCAGCTGGAAGGCGTTCGCTTCGAGCATCTCGGTCCGGTGGAACCGACGCTGGAAGAGTACGGTGCCGACGGCCCACGCCAGGGCCGCGCCGAGAAGCTCCACGATCGCGAGCAGCGAAACGGACCGGCCGAGGGTCGACCAGACCTCCGCGATCAGGGCGACCCCGCCGAACCCGATCCCGACCGCGAGGTAGTGCCAGCGGGTCAGCCGGTGGCCGAGAAGGCTCGGCGACATGACCGCGACCCACAGCGGGAAGGTGTACGTCAGCACGGCCGCGAGCCCGGGCAGCACCGACTGCGCCGCCACGAACAGGAGCCCGTAGAACGCGGTCGTGTTCGGGAGCCCGAGCAAGAGCGCGTCCCGACGCCCTCGCGCATCGAGTCGGCGCCACGACCCGAGCGCGGTGACCACGACCGCGGTCGCCGCCGTCCCCACCCCCCCGCGGAGCAGAGCGAGCCAGAACGCTCCGGAGTCGGCGAGTCCGTTCCGAATGAAGACGAAATTGAGCCCCCAGACCACGGTCAGGAACAGAAAGAGGAGCCGGTCCGCCCAAGGTCCTCGGGGAGCCACGCCGCAGGCAGCCTTCCGGGACTTATCGACTTGGTCCCGCCCCGGACTGGGGATAAGCGCATAAACCGGACCCTCCTTCCGCCGTCCAGATGCCGCTGCGGGGCCGGGACCTCATCTCGATTCGGGACCTCTCGCGGGAGGAGATCGAGGAGGCCCTCGCCGCCGCGAAGAAGATGGTCCCCTATGCCGAGGGGGCGAAGGTGATGCATCCGCTCACCGACAAGATCGTCGCGATGGCATTTTTCGAGCCCTCGACGCGGACCCGGCTCTCGTTCGAGTCGGCGGTGCAGCGGCTCGGCGGCTCCTGCATCACGATCGCGGACGCCTCGGTCACTTCGATGCGCAAGGGCGAGAGCCTCCACGACACGATCCGGATGCTGAGCTCGTACGCGGACGCGATCGTCATCCGCCATCCGAACGAGGGCGCGGCCCGGCTCGCCGCACGGGCCTCCGATCGCCCCGTCCTCAATGCGGGCGACGGCGCCGGCCAGCACCCGACCCAGACGCTCCTCGACCTCGCGACCATGCAGGAAGCGTTCGGGACGCTGAGCGGGCTCAAGGTCGTGCTGCTCGGCGATCTCAAGTTCGGGCGGACCGTCCACTCGCTCGCCCATGCGCTCGCCGTCTTCGGTTGCGAGATCGTCCTGACGAGCCCCCCCGAGCTCGCGCTCCCGGTCCCGGCCCGGCGCCATCTCGAGGGGATGGGGGCCCGCGTCAGCGAGCAGGCGGATCTCCGCCGGGCGATCCACGATGCGGACGTCCTCTACGTCACCCGTATCCAGAAGGAGCGGTTCGGCGACGAAGCGGAGTACCGGCGGGTCGCCGGTTCCTATCGGATCGACCCCAGCGTGCTGGAGGGCGCGAAGCCGCGCCTCGCGGTCCTGCACCCGCTGCCCCGGGCCGGGGAGATCGCGCCCGAAGTCGACCGGACGCCGCACGCCGTCTACTTCCGCCAGTCGTTCCTCGCAGTACCGGTCCGGATGGCGCTCCTCGACATGATCCTCGGCAGCGGCAAGCGGGGAGGATAGCGATGCCGCTCGCGGCCCGGGAGCTTAAGATCACCCCGATCAAGAACGGCACCGTCATCGACCACATCGCGAACGGACTGGCGCTCGAGGTCCTCCGCATCATCGGGGCGCAAAGCCTCGACAAGGACTCGACCGTGAGCGTCGCGCTTCACGTCCGCAGTGCGAAGCACGGTTGGAAGGACATCGTCAAGGTCGAGAACATGGAGCTCTCGCCGCGGAAGGTCAACGCGATCGCGCTGATCGCGCCGACCGCGACGATCTCGATTATCCGGGACTTCAAGGTCCGCGAGAAACGCTCGGTCGACCTCCCGGAGCGCATCGTCGGGATCGTCCGGTGCCCGAACGCGAACTGCATCTCGAACCAGCCGGAACCGATCGAGAGCGAGTTCGAGGTGACCTCGCGACGCCCGGTCGTTCTCACCTGCGTCTACTGCGAGCGTGAGGTCGACGACTTCCTCCACCACCTCGCCTAGCTCCGAGACGCCCGTGAACGGCCTCGGAGCGGTCACCGGGTTCCTCGTCGTCTTCGCCGTCATCGGCGGCCTCGAGCTCTTCGACCGAACGAGCTTCGCGACGATCGCTCTCGCCACGCGGGCCCACGCCCGGGGCACGTGGGGCGGCGCCGCCGCGGCCTTCGTCGCGACGAGCGCGCTGTCGGTGACCGTCGGGGTCGCGCTGGTGACCGCTCTCGGCCCGGACCGCATCGGCCTCGTCCGCGTCGCCGGGGGGATCTTCCTCCTCGGGTACGCGGGCTGGCTCTACTTCCATCCGGAAGAGGAGGAGTCGCCCCATCTGCGGGAGGATCTCCGGTCCGCCTTCGTCGCCGCGTTCGTGACGATCTTCCTCCTCGAGCTGGGCGACACGACGATGATCTTCATGATCCTCTTCGTCCCGGTCTGGGGCGGCCTCCTGGTGCTGGTTGCCGGAGCGCTCTCACTCGTGCTGGTGGCGGCGTGGAACGTGCTCCTCGGTCAGCGACTAGGTCGTCGGCTCTCGCCGCGGCTCCTCCACCGGATCGTCCTCGTCGTGCTGACGGTCGTCGGGGTGCTCACGATCCTCTACGGCCTCGTGCCGGCGGCGTTCCCCGCCCTCTGAGGTCTCCCCCGGCCGACCGCGGAACGGCCGCCGGAGGCAGGGGTCCGCCCCCGAGGTCGCTCGCGGCGGCGAGCGGCTCGAGGTCGCGGACCCACGAGGCCCAGCCGGCCGGGAGGGCCGAAACGACGTCGGGCCGCGCGATCTCCGTGGCGAGCTCGGCGGCGCGTTCGGGCCGCCGGGGATATTCGAGCAGCGCAAGCCGGACCATCGCCTCCGCCCGCAGGCGGGGGATCGCGACCGGGCCCGGCTCGTCGACGATGGCTTCCCAGCGGTCGCGTGCCGCGTCGGCGCGGTCGTTCCGCGCATGGTGCCGGCCTTCGAGGAGCCAGAGCTTGAGGAGCGCCGGCGAGGGCGGCAGCAGGTGCAGAGTGTCGGTGATCGTGTGGGCCCGCGCGAGGGCCTCCTCGACCCCCTTCGGGCTCTCGCGGTTCAGCAGGATCTCGGCGATGCCGAGCTCCTGGTTCAGCTCAAGCGGCAGTAGCCGCATCCGCCGCAGATTCGGCAGGCTCCGCTCCCGGATCTCCCGCGCCCGTTGGGGCTCGCCCCGGGATTCGAGGAGGCGCGCCTCGAGGTCCTCGGCGAGCGCATCGAGCTCCCAACGGCGCGAACGCGACAGGAGCGCGCGGGCGGCGGTCAAGAGCCGGCCGGCGACCTCCTGTTCCTCGGACGTGCCTCCGATGCGCGACAGCCCGACCGCCAAGAGCGAGAGCGCCTGGAGATGGCTCTCGGGGAGCCGGCGGGCCAGGAGGGCCGCCCGGTGGGATTCCGTCCGTGCCCGATCGGAGAGGTTCCGCTCGAAGTGGAACTCGGCGAGGAGTGCTTCCAGCAGCACCTCGACCTCGACCATCTCGGCGTCATGGCAACGCTCGACGAGCTCGAGGATCGTGGTCGAAAGCGAAGGTCGGGGACCCACGGCCCGCATCACGAGAAGGAGGGGCTCGACCCATTCGGTGAGGGTCTCGGACGGGATCTTCGCGCGCAGACCGCCGCTGACGCCCTCGCGCACCTCCGCCTCGGCCTCGGCGAGGCGCCCGCTCGCGAAGAGGGCTCGCGCGTGGAGCAGCCTCAGCTCGGGCCCGATCGCGTCCCGTTCGGACGGGGGCAGGGACGTGAGGCACCCGATCGCTTCGGACAAGAGCTGCTCGGCCGTGTCGAAGGAGACGAGCTGCAGGCTGATCTCGGCCGCGTCGAGGAGGTGGCGCAGAGCCATTGGGCCGGGGAACCAGGCGAGGAAGTGCCGTGCGACCTCGATCCGCCGGGTGAGGCTGGGCTCGGGAGAGAGGGCCGTCAGCGCGTTCGCGATCTCGAGGTGCATCTCCCGACGCTGCTTCTCGGGGATGAGGTCGCCCGCGAGCGAGACCCACGCCTGATGGGGAATCGTGACCTTCCCCTCGACAACCTTGAGCAGCCCGATGCCGGTCGCGGGGAGGATCGCTTCCGCGAGCTGAGGGAACGTCAGGCGCGCGACCCGGGAGAGGACGACCTCTCCGACCGTGCCTCCCAAAAGCGAGACGAGCCCCACGACCCGCTGCGAGACCGACGGCAGCTCGTCGAACAGCCCCTTGAGGCGATGAGCCTCCCGCGGGTCGGGAAGGCTCTCCGGGAACCGGACCCAATCGACATCGCCCCGCCCGAGGAACGCCTCCTCCCAGGTGAGGAACCCCGGCACCGAGCTATCGAGCGCGATCGCGATGAGGAGAGGGCGGAGGCGCGCCCGCTCCGACAATGCGACGAGGAACTCCCGACTCTCGGAGTCGAAGAGAGCGCCGTCGTCGACCAGGATCGCGACCGGGTGGCCGGAGGGGCCCCGCATCTCGGGCAGGATCTCCTGCCAGTACGCGTCCGGGTCGCCCTCGTTCGCCGACCGGCCCCGGATCGGCTGGCCGAGGAACGTCGATCGGCCCGTGCCGCTGCGGCTCCGGCGGCTACGCGGCAGCCGCTCGGTGAGGTAGGGGATCGAGGGGACGGACGGGATCGCGGGGCCCCCGAGCGGAGCCCCGTCCTCCGGCAGTGTGTCCGGGTCCTCTCCCGCCTCTCCGTTGGATTCCGCCCGCAGGCCGTCAAGGGCGCCGTAGGGGACGGAGCGGGAGCGGTAGCTGCCCCGAAGTTCGACCACCCGCGCGCCCCGGGCCCGTAGCAGCCTCCGCAGCTCCTCGAGGAGGGCGGACTTCCCGCTCATCGGCGGGCCGGCGACAGCGACCGTGCGGCCGGACCCTTCCGCGAGGCCTTCGAGCGCGCGGAGGGCCGGGGAGGGAAGACTCGGCACCCGGTACCTCACCGAAGGATTCGTAGGGGGGAAGATTTAATTCTTCGGTCCCCCGCCGGAACCCGCCAACAGGGCCGACGCGCGTCTTATCAGCGGGACGATGCTGGGGAGCGCGTGCCGCGCTCTCTTGGTTCCCGGCGTCGCGCCTACCTGAAGAAGACCGTCCGGCCGGTGGACGTCGAGAAGGTCCGGGGCCTCGGCGATCTCCTCGAACAGTTCCAAGGAACCTCGATCCAGGCACGGAACCTCGGCCGCTGCCTCGAGGTCTGGGAGAATGCCCTGACCGACCGGAAGCGCCCCACGATCTTCCTCGGGCTCTCGGGCCCCCTCATCGCCGCCGGCCTTCGCAAGGTCCTCCGGGACCTCGTCGACTGGGGGCTCGTGGACGTCGTCGTCTCGACCGGAGCGGTCCTCTACCAAGACCTCTACCAGTCGATCGGGGGACGCCACTGGGTCGGCACTCCGACCGCGAACGACGTCGAGCTCCGCGACCTCTACCTCGACCGCATCTACGACACCTACGTGGACGAGCTCAAGTTCGAGGACACCGACCGCGCCATCGGCCGCATCACGAACGAGTTCCCCGCGCGTCCGGCCTCGTCCCGGGAGTTCCTCGGCTTCCTCGGGTCCCGCTTCCCGGATCGGGACTCGATCCTCGCGACCGCGGCCCGTCGGGGCGTCCCGGTGTTCTCTCCGGCGCTGATCGACAGCTCGATCGGCATCGGGCTCACGCTCCACTACCAGGCGAATCGCGGGAAGCGAGAGCGGTTCATCCTCGACGCGGTCCGGGACAACTTCGAGCTCGTCCAGATCCTTTCGCACTCGCCGCGCACCGCGGTGATCTACATCGGCGGAGGCACGCCGAAGAACTGGATCAACGACGGGATCGTCATGGCAAACTACGCGTTCGGCCGAGAAGGCGAGGGTCACTACTACGCCCTCCAGATCACGACGGACGTCCCGCACTGGGGCGGCCTCTCCGGCAGCACCCTGGACGAAGCGCAGTCCTGGGGGAAGATCTCCCGCACGGCGACGCGTGCCATGGCCCACGTGGAGGCGTCGATCGGACTACCGCTCCTGGTCGGAGCCCTCTGGGATCGTCGCGCCCGCTGGCGGTCGCGTCCACGGCTCCAGTTCGACTGGAACGGGGACGAGGTGATGATTCGCCGATCGCGGTCCTAGAAGGTGTCTCGAGCCTTTTTCGCGCCGTCGGTCCGGCGGCCGCATTATTGAGCGCGGGGTCCCGGGGTAGTCGCGCCTTCCAAGCGGAGGGTTACCGCCCGGAGGCCGGCAGAATCAATGTGATCGGACCAAAGTCAGGATGAATGAGCCCCCCAAGACCGTGTAACGAGGGAGTCGCGTGGTTCGATTTCGCGAGGGGCGCGCTCGATTTTCGAAACCTATACATGCGATCGCGCGTTAGGAAGACTCAGCCGACCGGGTCGGCGTTACGGGAAGTTCGGAGGCTCTCGGATACCTCATCGCAGGGCAAACATCGGTCCAACGCGCGCGCCGAGGAATCGACTGAATCCGGTGTGGATGCCGGCGGACAGAGGCCGTACTGCTGGGACTTCTCGGCGGTGGACTGTCTCACGTCGACATTTTGCCCCCAGAACAGAAAACTCGTTTTGATACGCATGTGCCCCCACCTATGCGGGCGGTATATCCGGCTCGATCCCACGTCAGGAAATCGTGCGCCTTAAGTACGGGAAAAATCCGCTGCCCGCTCGGAGGTGTGCTCGGTAATGTTCCTGCCCCAGCTCCCTGCGCTCCCGCGCGACCAGCTGTAATCCCTTCCGTGGCTGGGGGCCACTGGGCCCCCGCTCTCGCCTGTGACGCTCGGCACAGTCCGGAGTCGAGGCGAGTTACGCGGTAGCGAGCGACTGTTGTACCTTCGGACCAACTTCTCGTGCGAGCGCTTCGTGGGCCCACCCTAGGCTAAGCTGGTCCGTCAGCTCCAGAGCTCGCGCGTAGTGCTCCGACGCCCGCTTTCCGTCTCGAACGTGGGCGTAGACCTCGGCAAGATATCCGTGGGCGAAGACGAGAAGGTCTGACGGTGGCAGACGGCCGAGAACTTCTACGCTCCGCTCGCCGTGCGCAATAGATTCTTTGAGGAGTGCGGGATCCCCTCCATGGTACGCTTGGCGGAACTCGTCGGAACAGAGGAGGGCTAGCGCGTGTCCCAGGACATGGTCGTTACCTAGTTTCTCTGCGAGCGTCATCGCGTGTCGAGCGTAACCAATCGCTTCAGTCCACCGTCCCGCTTGGCCGGCCGCAGCAGCCATCCCGTCGAGAGTGTAGGTTAGCTGGTTCAGGTAGCCCAACGACTCCGCCTCCGACCTGACGGTTCTCATCTCGCTCTCGGCGGCTTCGCCTTGGCCCATTCTCAGATAAGCGTGGGCTCGAACTAGCCTCAGATTGAACACGATATCTGCGCGCCCAGCGGATTGTGCTTCCGGAATCGCCTCTGAGACGATCATCAGCGCACTCTCCGGACCGGTCTGGAGCTCTTCGAGACGCGACCAAGCGGCAATCGCGTCTAGACCGAGATCCGTAATCCGGTATCGCCGAGCCATTTCGATGGTCTCTTGATAACCAAGGCGCGCTGCGTTGTTGTCGCCCTTCGCCTCCGCGAGCCGCGCCCCCGTCAGCCCAAAGAACACCTGGAGCCGCCGGGTGAGCGAACCGATCTTCTGAGCCTCGGCGAACTCGTTCTCGGCGGCGCGGACGTCGCGCAGGCGCATGTAAAGCTCCGCAATGTGCAGGTGAGCCTCGCAGCTGACCTTCGGGTCGGCGTTCGACTCGACGACGGCCCGTCGGCGGGCGATGATCGCTTCGGAGTAATCCGAGTGGTAGCGGAGGAGCACCGCCTCCGCCTCGAGGGCTCTAGCCTTGGCCGTGCCGCGGGGAAGGGCCGTGGAGAGGCGGCGGAGCGAATTCCGGAGTGGCTCGGAGAAGCCGAGGCCGAGGAGCGTACGCTGGTGCCGGGTGAGGAGCTGGGACGCGAGCTTCCAGGACTCACCCGCGACCAGGTGGAGGAACCGTTCCCGGACCGCCTCGGGCCGATGGCTGCGCCCGTAGTAGGCGGCAAGCCGAAGATGTGCCGCCCGCTCTTCGGGCTGGGTCACTCGCGAAAGCAGCGCGGTCCGGACGACCTGGAGGACTTCGAGCCGCCCCTGGAGGGTCTTCTGAAGCAGGCCAGTCTTTGTGAGCTCGTGAACACGGGCCGAACCGAGCTCCCCGGACTCCGTGACGAACGGGAGGGGCATCGGTTCGTTGGAGAGGGCTACCGGGAGGAGGCCCTGGACCTCCTGCGCGTGCAGACGCTCGACAACCCGCTGCGGCAAGGTCGCGGCATCGGCCTCAAGGCCCGGGTTCGACACGGCGAGTTGTAGGAGGAGCGGCGAACCGAGCGTCGCCTGGAAGACGGTTTCGAAACGGTCGGCAAGGCCGCCCTGACGGTCGGTGAGGTCGTGGGCGGCCGCGCGATCGAGACCTCCCACGGTGAGGCGATGGGTCGCAACGGTGGACGACTCGAATATCGGAGGCTCCTGGCTGATCAGGTAGAACAGGTGGGCCCCGCTCGGCATCAGGGCAGTGATGAACTCTTCCAGGAACTTGCGGACGTCCGGGCCCGCCATCTGAGTGTCGTCGATGACGGCGGCGAGCGATCGTTCTGCGAGCGCCCGCGCCGTGAGGTCGGCGACCTCGCGGGGAACAGGGGGGCGGGGGAGTTGAGTGTAGTACGCCAGTTGGGAGGCACCCAGCGCGGACAATGCGTGGGAGAGTGCCACGACGAACTGCCGGGAGGAGCTGGCAGGCCGAACGGTGAACCAGAACGGTACCCGCCCTTGCTTGATCCGTCGGAGGTGGCGGCTGACCAGGGCCGTCTTCCCCATCCCGGGGGCCCCATCGACGAAGAAGACCGCGCCCCCTTCCCGGGAATGGTCCGTGAGGAGGGTGAGCTCCTCCTTGCGTCCGAGAAACGGGTGCGGAGGGGGCGGAATGTCTCCGGAGAGGAGGGGTACCTGTCGGGTCTCCCTGTGGAGCCGGGCTCGTCCGGATTCGGTCAGACGGTAGGTCAACTGCTTTCGGGAGCCGTCACGGACGAGCCCCCGACGAGTCAGAAGCAGGCCCTCGGAGACGAGGGTCGCGAGGGGTCGGGACATCGAGCAGGGGTGGTAGCCGAGCGCCTTCGCCAGCTCCCGTTGGCTAATCCCGAAGGTCACTTCCTCGGCGGGCGTGTGGGTCTCGACGTAGTCGAGGATCTCGACGGGGAGGTAGGTCTGGGCACCCATCTTGAGAGAATGATGGACCTCCTCGTACTTAGAATTATTTTGTACAAAATAGCTGCCGAGGTTTAAGTATTCATTTTGGCACATGGATACTCACCATGAGCCGGACCAAGGAGAGCGGCGCCTACCTCGGAGGCATCGGAACGATGCTCGGGGTGGCGGATGTTTGTCCCTCCTGCGGCCAGGTTCACCCCGAACGCCCGTTCGGGTTCTCTCACGGAGGGCCGCGCGAGTGCCCGAAGGTCGTCATGGGGAGCTTCCCCGTCCTGGACGAGGTTCCGGGCAACCCGGTGCCTGCCGGGGTCCTTCGCGGGCCTGCGGGACGGAAGATCCGCGAGTTCGAAACCCCCACCCCGGTCCAGGTCACGCTGGGCTCCCTTCCGACCCCCCGGAGGGAGGAAATTGTCGCTCAGACGCGCTCCCTGAGCTTTCCGTGGCTCCGGCCGCCCGATCTTGGGCAGGTGCTGTAAAATGCTGCGCACAGAGCGTCCCAGGACCCTCCCGGAGAGGGCCATGGGTGCATCGGGGTCGCAGGGCCCCCGCGAGATCCTCCTTGCCGTGGCCCCGGTGCCGCAGACCCACTCCTTCGCTACTTCGGGATGGCCCGACTGGCTGATCCCTGCCTACCGATCCGGAGGGCACCGACCGCTCGTGCGGCTCCTCGAGGAGGAGCGCTAATGCGGCCGGTCTAGGTGACCGATCATGATGCTCTGGCCCCCGTGGAGTACCCGGCTTCACGGGGGTCGCTCTTTTGATGCTCTGGCCCCCGCGGAGTACCCGGCTCCGCGGGGGTCGCTCTTTTGATGCTCTGGCCCTCGTGGAGTACCCGGCTCCACGGGGGTCGCTCTTTTGATCAGTCTTGAAAGTTCGAGCAGATAAAACTACGGGTCCCCCCGGCTGTGGGACATATTTCCGTGCTGACCCCCGCTGAACTGCGGTTCATCGAGGGATCGTTTGCCTCCGGTGGGTAGCCTTCTCTTCAATCTGGGCGCCCGGTCGACGGACGAT
>JAKAVQ010000009.1 GCA_021817245.1 Thermoplasmata archaeon | reverse complement strand
GCCGTCTACGTGATCGTCCGTCGACCGGGCGCCCAGATTGAAGAGAAGGCTACCCACCGGAGGCAAACGATCCCTCGATGAACCGCAGTTCAGCGGGGGTCAGCACGGAAATATGTCCCACAGCCGGGTCGAACGATAGCTTCTTTTGCCGCCGCACCGACGTGCGACCGATGTCCCCGCTGTTCGGACCGTCCGAACAGGATCTCCACCGACTGCGTACCACCGTTCGATCCCTCGGCGTCGCCAGCGTTCCGGGGCTCGCGGCCGCGCTCGACTGGCGGCCCCGCAAGGCCGAGAAGCTGCTCGCCCACGAACTCTCCCGACCCGGGACACCGCTCGTCTACGAGCCGGCGCGCCGGACGGTGCGGTGGGCCACCGTGCCGCCCGCACCGGGACAGCCCCCTCCGAGCGCGGAACCGGCCGCCGCCCGCACGGCGCCGACGATCGTCGTCCCTTCGCGCGTGCCGAGAGCTCCGGCTCCCGTGCTCACGAGCGCGGGCCTCAAGACCCTCTGCCCGCACTGTCACGTGCCGCTGCTGGCGACCGGCGCGACGAACCTCGCCGTCTGTCCCGAATGCGGTCGGCTTGCGAGCCCACGGCCGGCGACCCCCTCGCCGAGCAACGGGACCGCGGCGCCCCGACCTTCGCCCGCGCCTCCGGTGTCCGCTCCGGCGCGCCGCGGTAGCGACGGGGGCCTCGCCGACCGCCGGTCGCAGGAGCTGTTCGCGGCGTACGTCAGCTCGAAACCGATCCCCTGCCCAAAGTGCCGCACCCCTCTGCGGCACCGCAGCCTGAGCGAGTACACCTGCCCGAGCTGCGGGGAGCTCGTTCGTTTCCCGACCGCAGCGACCTCGGGTGCGGCCCTCTCTCCCCTCTCGAGCGCTCCGCGCGCCTGAGCGTTGCTCAGAAAGCGACGGTCGCGCGGACCTCGCGGACGAGGCTACCGTCCCCGATCGCCACCGCGACGCGTTCGATGTCGTCGGAGGGGCTGCGGTCCCGGGCCCACGGGGCCACGCGCGCGCGCAGGGACCGTAGCGCCGCCTCGCTGCCCCGGCCACCGAGGCGCGGCCGCCGCATCTCGAGCGCCTGACCGCCGACGATCCACTCGACCGCGACGACCCGGCGCGCGTTCGCGAGGAGGTGGCGGAGCTTCGCTCCGGCCCAGGGACCCATGGAGACGAAGTCCTCCTGGTCGGCGGACGTCGACAGGCTGGCCGCGCTCGCCGGGTGCACGAGCGTCTGGTTCTCGTTGACGAGGGCGGCGGCGAGGTACTGAGGGACCATGAACCCCGAGCTCACACCGGGCTCAGGGGCGAGGAACGCCGGGAGGCCACGGTTCAGCGCCGGGTGGAGCAGCCGGGCGATCCGGCGCTCGGAGAAGGCCGCGACGTACTGTACGGCGATCGCGAGCGTGTCGAGGGCGAGCGCCAGCGGCTGGCCGTGGAAGTTGCCCCCGCTCACGAACTCGTCGCCTTCGAAGACGAGCGGGTTGTCGGTGACCGCGTTGAGCTCCCGGAGCGCGACCTGCTCGGCAAACCCGAGCGCGAGACGGACGGCCCCCAACACCTGCGGCAAGCACCGCAGCGTGTACGGATCCTGGCCGCTCCACTCGGCGCGGCGGGTCGACAGCGCACTTCCGTCGAGCAAAGCTCGGAGGCTCTGTGCGACGGCGCGCTGATCGTCGGAGTTGCGGACCTCCCCGAGACGGTCGTCGAGCGGGTCGGGCGAGCCCTCGAGGGCATCGTAGGAAAGGCCCGCGGCGATGAGCGCGGCATCGAGCAGCTCACGGACATCGGCGACCCCGAGGGCGAGGTAGGCCGCCATGAGGGCGGTACCGTTCAGGAGCGCGACCCCCTCCTTCTCCGCCGGCTCGAGCGGGGCGAGCCGCTCGCGGCGGAGTACCTCGACGGACGGCTCGGTACCAACGCCGCCGGGACCCAGAAAGGCCCCTTCGCCCATCAACGCGATCGCGAGGTGCGCGAGGGGAGCGAGGTCCCCCGACGCCCCGACCGACCCCTGCTCGGGGATGCGCGGAAGAAGCCCCCGGTTCAGCAGCTCGATGAGGAGGTCGAGGACCTCGGGTCGCACGCCCGAAAGCCCGCGGGCGAGCGAATTGAGGCGGAGCAGCAGCAGGCCCCGCACGAGCTCGGGAGCGAGCGGGGGTCCGGCGCCGCTCGCGTGGCTACGAACGAGCGATGCCTGGAGTTCCCGTGCCTTCGCACGGGGGATCGTACGGTCGGAGAGGGCACCGAAGCCGGTCGTCACGCCGTAGACCGGGCGGTCGGCCGCGACGGCCCGTTCGACGGCCCGTCGGCTCGCCCCGACCGCCGCGCGGGCGTCCGGGCTGAGGGAGACGCCGCAGTTCGCCCGGACCACGGCGAGGAACTGCTCGAGGGTCAGCGACCGCCCGTCGATCGGCAGCGTCTCGGTCAATCGTACCTCCCGCGGCCCGCGCGCGGGTTCCGCGGCGGGCCCCCTCCGCTCCCGCCTACGCCGTGACCGGCACGACGAGCTCGCCGCCGGGCTTCTGCAGCGACGGCTGGCGCTTGGTCTTCGCGCCCTTGGTCTGCCAGAAGACCTCGGCGAACTCCTGGACCAGCTTCAGGAGCTCCTGGGCGTCGGCGAGGGTGGTTCCCTGGCGGCACTTCGACCCCTGCTTCATGATCTTCCAGACCAGCTCGTGGGCCTGGGGGAACTGCTTCGCATGATCGGGGGTGAAGTAGTCGCCCCAGATGACGCGCACCTCGTGCTTCACCCGCTCCGCGTGCTGCTCCTTGACCGTCGTGTAGCGGGACATCTTCGAGATGTAGACGGCCCGATCTTCGGGCTTCGCCTCCGGGCCGGGGTGGGCGAGCTCCCCGATCAGCTGGTCCATCCGGATCACCGTAAGCGCGGAGATCTGGGCCTCGTGCGGGTCGTAAATACCGCAGGGAATGTCGCAGTGAGCGTAGACGATGTGCGGGGGATGGACTCGGTCGAGGACGCGTTCGAACCAGCTGACGGAAAGCGCACGGGCGGACATGCGCGGGCGAGCCCCGCGAGGCCGATAAAGGTGCCGGCAGGCCGGGCGCACGATTCCGCACCGGCGCCGTCCCCCCCACCGCCCTGGTGGCGCCGGTGGAGGAGCCGTCGGGTCGTGGTCGCCGACCGGAGCATGGCGCCGACGCTCCTCCCGGGCGACCGACTGCGCGTCGATCTCGGCGCCTACCGCCGTCGCGCCCCGTCGGTCGGGGAGGTCGTGGTCCTCGAGGATCCCGAGATGCGGGGGCGCTGGCTCGTCAAACGGGTGGCCGCGGTCGACCCCGAGGCCGGCACCGTGGACGTGCGCGGGGACGCGGTCGACGTGGCTCGGGACAGTCGTCGGTTCGGTGCCGTACCGCCGAGCGCGATCGTGGGTCGGGCCTACCGACGGTACTTCCCCCCCGAACGCGCGCGGCCTCTGTAGAGCCCGACGGCCCGCTCGGAAAGCTTATGCGATGTGGCAATTGCCCACATCGATGGCCGCAGCCACTTCGGTCTGGATCGTCGTCGTGACCGTGGTCGCCGCCGGGATCGGCGGGATCGGCTTCTTCGCGGGTTACGAGTACCGGGGCTCGCCGGCCGCGTCGGCGACCACGGCCGAGAACTCGACCCTGTCGCTCGAGGCCGCGGGGACCCTCAGCATCGCGTTTCCGCAGCTCGCGAGCGCGCTCGCCAACGAGACGTCGGGGATCTCGGCGCCGAGCGCGGCACAGAAGTACACGGGATCGCTCGGTGTCGCCGCGTCGATCACCTCTCTCGGGGCCCGGATCGACGTCGCCGCGTTCGCGGATTTCCGCACGGCGCCGACCCTCCTCGAGCCGACGTTCGCGAGCTACGAGGTCGTCTTTGCCGGCACGTCCGAGGCGCTCGTCTACAACGCGAGCCTCCCCGCCTTCCACGGGATCAACTCCTCGAACTGGGGGACGACCCTGATCAACGCGGTCGCTGCACCCGGCGTTCCGAAGTTCGGGGTCTGGAACGCCTCCACCGACCCGAACGGCTACAACGAGATCTTCTCGATGATGCTGCAGGGATTGCTGTACGACGGCGGGAACGCCTCGGCGGTCTATGCGCACTTCTACCTGGGAGCGCCCGGGCAGTACGCGACCCCGGACCCCGCGACCACCGTGATCGAGCTCGAGGCCCAGGCCGCGGCCCTCGTGCGGTCGGGGGTCGTCAGCGCGGTCATTACCTACCAGTCGTACGCGATCGCGAACCACCTCACCTACGTCCCGCTCGACCCGATCGTCGGCCTCTCGGCGAACAGCTCGGCCGCGCTCCACGACTACGCCGCGCTCTCCACGAAGATCCTCTCGAGCACGGGCGCGCTCACGACCGTCGTTCCCGCGCCGATCCTCTTCGCCGCGACGGTGCCGCTGAACGCGCCGAATCCCGCGCTCGGAGCGGCGTTCCTCGAGCTCCTCGTCTCCTACCAGGGCGAGCGGATCCTCACGCAGGACGGGTGGGTGCCGATCGCCCCCGCGTGGACCGATCATCCCGGCGCCGTGCCGCCCGTCCTGGCGCCGGAGGTGACGGGACTGCCGTCGTGGGCCGGCGGGTTCCTCCCGTGAGCCCGGCGTCCGCGAACGCCTCTCCGCGCCGCCGGTGGCGGACGGGCCCGGCCTGGACCGGGCTCCAGGTCGCCCTGTCCGCTTCGCTGCTGCTCCTGTTCCTCCTGCCGCTCTACGCGCTCCTTACCTACGCTCCCCCGAGCGAGATCGGGGCGGCGGCGGGCGACCCGGCGGTGCGCGCCGCCCTCTGGCTAACTTTCTACGCGTCGGGGATCGCGGTCCTCGCCTCCGTCGTCTTCGCGATCCCGCTCGGGTACCTGCTGGCCCGCCGGACGTTCCCGGGCCACAGCGTGGTCGAGGCGATCGTCGCGCTGCCGGTCGTGGTGCCCCACCTGCTGGTCGGGCTCGGGCTCTTTCTGCTCCTTGCCCCCGGGAGCCCGCTGTTCTTCTCGGTCTACGACACGCTCTACGGCGTCATCTTCGTGATGGTCTTCGTCAGCGCCCCGTACACGGTCCTCGCTTCCGAGCTCGCCTTCCGGGCCGTGGACACCCGGGTCCTCGAGGCCTCGCGCTCGCTCGGCGCGGGCCCCGCGACGTCGTTCCTCACCGTCAGCTTCCCGATCGCGCTCCGCGGGATCATCGGCGGTCTGTTGCTTTCGTGGGCGCGCGCCGTCAGCGAGATTGGCGGGATCCTGATCCTCGCCTACACCGTCTATCCGAGCGGGCTCTACAACGGGCCGACGACCTCGACGATCTCGGTCCTCGTCTACAACCTGTTCCAGAACGGGAACCTCCGCTACGCCGCCGCCGTGAGCTCGTTCTTCCTCTTGATCGCGTTCGTCCTGTTCACGGCGATCCGGGTCGCGGAGCGGTCCGGCTGGCTTCCGTGGGGCCGAGGCGAGCTCACCCCATGAGCCGCTGGGCGGTCGAAGGGGTCACGGCGCACCTCGAGCAGTTCGACCTCGGTCCGGTCGACCTTTCCCTGACACCGGGACATGTGGCGGCGGTCCTCGGGAACTCCGGAGCCGGCAAGACGACGCTCCTGCGGACGCTCGCCGGGTTCCTCCCCGTCCGCTCGGGTCGGATCCTCCGGAACGGAGAGGACCTTACCGAACGGCCCCCCGAACATCGGGGCCTCGGCTACGTGCCGCAGGGGCTCGGGCTGTTCCCGCACCGGACGGTCGAGCGGAACGTGAGCTACCCGCTCGACGTGCGGGGGCGAACCGACGGGCTTGCCCGCAGTCGCAAGCTCCTCGACCGGTTTGGCCTCGCCGAGCTCGCCCGACGCTACCCGGCCCGCCTGAGCGGCGGGGAGCGGGAGCGGGTCGCGCTCGCAAGGGCGCTCGCGGCGGAGCCCGAGCTGGTCCTGTGGGACGAGCCGTGGCAGGCGTTGGACGTCGAGGCTCGTTATGAGCTGGGCCGAATCTTCGAGGAACTGCGAGAGGTGGACCGCATCCCGGTCGTGGTCGTGACCCACGACCCCGGGCTCGCCTTCTCGGTCGCAGACTCGTTCCTCGTCCTGCGCCGGGGGCGCCCGGGGTTCCTCGGCACGCCGTCCGAGCTCCTCGCGAGCCCGATCGATCCGTTCACCGCCCGGTTCGTCGGCTTCGAGAACGTCTTCGCGCGGGCCGCCCTCGCGCGGGAGGCGGCGGGGTCGTTCGGCGCCTGGCTTGCCGGGCGGGCCGGGGAGGGCGGCGTGGCGTTCGCACGCCCCGCGGTCGATCTGGGCGCGAGGACGGCCGCCCGGTGGGAGGGCATGGTCCGGAGCGTCCGCCCCACTCCCGAGGGGCTGGCCTTCACGGTCGTGGTCGGCGGGCTCTCGGTCGCGCTGCGCTCGGCCGGACCGGCCCCGGTCCGATGGCCGGCCGTCGGCGAACGGCTTCGCTTCGACGCAGAGGAGAAGAGCCTGCACCTCCTCGCACCGCCGGCCCCGGATTCCCCGGGTCCGGACGCATGAAGCGGTCGAGCGTGGTCACCAGCACGGACGTCGCCCTCCTCCGCGCCCTCGCGCGGGAGCGCTCGCTCGTCGGAGCCAGCCGGCGGCTCGGGATCACGCGGGACCGGGCCGTCTACCGCGTCGCCCGGCTCGCGCGGGCTTTCGGGGGCCCGGTCGTCGAGAGCGCCCGCGGAGGAGCCGGTCACGGGGAGACCGTGCTGACGCCGCTCGGGGATCGCATCGTCCGCGGAGGGTTCGGTTCGGTCGAGCTCCTCGACTCCCGTCCGGTCACCCCCCTCGCACTGCCGAACCTCCTGCGGGGGACCTACCACCGCGCCCCTTCGCCCGAGGTCCGGCTGGCCCGAGGTCTCCGCCTTCGGGTCGCCTTCCCGGCCGACGACCATGCCCCGGTGACGGTGCTTCTTGATCCCGAGGCGATCGTGGTCGCCCGAGAGCGGTTCGCCTCGAGCGCACGCAATGTGCTCTCGGGGAGGGTGGAGAGCCTGCGCCGGGGCCCGGGAGAGCTCGACGTCACGCTCGCCGTGCGCTGCTCGGGGACGCTCCTGCGCGTCGCGATGACCGAGGAACCGGTCCGCGAGCTCCGCTTGCGGCCCGGCGTCCCCGTGACGCTCTACGTGAAAGCGACCGCGCTGCGCCGCGTCGAGGAGGCCCCCGCGCGCTAGCTGTCGCGGACCCCTTCGGTCGTGAGCGAGAAGACCGCTTCGCCCTCGGGCAGGTTCGGCGAGTCGATGAGCCGGGCGATCCGACGCGGGGGCTTCGACTTGCGAAGGTAGACCCGGTAGGTCGCGGCGTGGGCGACGATGTTCCCGCCGATCGGGCGCGTCGGGTCGCCGAACAGGATATCGGGCCGGGCCGAGACCTGGTTCGTGACGACGATCGAGGCGTTGTAGGTATCGGCGAACCGGAGCAGCTCGTGGAGATGCTTGTTGAGCTGCTGCTGGCGGGGTGCGAGCTCGGCGCGTCCCACGTACTCCGAGCGGAAGTGGGCGGTGAGCGAGTCGACGACGAGCAAGCGGATCGGCTTCTCGCGGGCGAGCTCCTGCGCCTTCTGGACCAGCAGCATCTGGTGGTTCGAGTTGAACGCCCGGGCGACGTGGATGTGTCCGAGGGCCGTCTCGGGGTCGATCCCGACGCCCTTTGCCATGTCGACGATCCGCTCGGGTCGGAACGTGCTCTCCGTGTCGATATAGACGACCTCGCCCCCGAGGCCGCCCTGGGCCGCGGGCAACTGCACATCGACCGCGATCTGGTGGCCGAGCTGGGTCTTCCCCGTGCCGAACTCGCCCGAGAACTCCGAGATCGCCTGGGTCTCGACCCCGCCCCCGAGGAGCTCGTCGAGCGCCTTCGAGTTCGTCGTGATCCGCCCGAGCTTCTTGCGACGCTCGAGGAGGGTCGTCCCGCTCTCGAACCCTCCGACATCGGCCTTGCGGCGGGCCTCGCCGATGATCTTCTGGGCGATCGCGACCCCGATCTCGGCCGCCTCCGCCACGTCGCCCGGCGAGGCGACCGCGAGCTCCATGAGGTCGGTGTAGCCGGCCTCTCGCAGCTTGTCGGCGGTGGTCGTCCCGATCCCGGGAAGGTCCTCGAGGGCGACCTCGGGTTTCGGCTCCGAGGACGGCTCCTCGGTCGCCGATGACCGGACCCCAGCTTTCGCGGGCACGGATGCGCAACCGGGCCGAGGAGAGATAAGCGTGCGGGAGGGGTCGCGAAACGGTGAACGGTGGGCCCGTCGGTGCGCCCGCGGCTCCGCCGGAGGCTCCGGGGTCAGTACTGCACGTTCCTGAGCTCGGTCATCACGCCGAAGCCGATCGCGACCACGATGAGAATGGAGATCCCCGAGACCAGGAAGACCGTCAAGACCCCTCGCGCCCCGGCGAACGACCCGGCAAAGAACGAACCGACCGGGCCCGCCGCCATGAGGAGCGACATCAGGACCGCCATCGCGCGGCCCATGAGGCGCCCGGGGACCTTCGCCTGGACGACGGTGAGGAGCGGGACGTTCGTCAGCGACAGCAGCACGCCGAGACCGAAGGTCACCGCGAGCGCCTCCGGGATCGTTCCGGCGAACCCGAGGAGGGCCATCGTGGCGCCAATCCCGGTGGCGCCCCCGAAGAGGTACCTCCCGGCGTGCCGGCGGGCATTGACCTTGCCGGCGACGAGGGCGCCGAGGATCGCCCCGGCCGCGATCGACGCTCCGAGGAGGCCGTACGCGGCGGGCCCGCCGTGCAGGACGAGGTCGGCGTACGGCGCGAAGAGGGCGAAGACCGCGTTCCCGAAGAAGTTCACCACCACCCCGAGGGCGATCACTTCCACGAGGAACCGGTTCCGGCGGACGAAGGCGAACCCCTCGGCGAACTGGGTACGGAAGCCCTCGGGAGGGATCCCCGAGTCCGGCCCGGCGGGTCGCCCGACCGCCCGGGGGATCCCCGCGACGAGCACCGCCGCGAGGAGGAAGGAGAGCGCATCGTACTCCACGGGGATCGCGACCCCGAAGAGCGCGACCACGACGCCGCCGATCGACAGGCCGACGACCTGGTTGAACGAGCTCGAGAAGGAGAGCAGGCTGTTCGCGGGCGCGAGGTCGTCGAGGCCGACGGTCTGGGGAACGAGCGCGTTCGAAGTGATCCGGACGACCTGGGCCCCGGCGCCGAGCGCGGCGACGATCCCGAGGATCGCGCCGAGGCCGATGTCGTGGGCGACGATCAGGAGCGAGAGCGCCGCGACCAGGACCCCTTCGAGGACGTTCGTCGCGAGGAGCAGCGGTCGGCGGGGCCACCGGTCGACGTAGACGCCGAGCACCGGGCCGAGGACGACGGCCGGCAGGAGCGTTGCGGTGACGACCAGGCCCACGGCGAAGATCGAGCCGGTGGTCTGTAGGACCAGCCAGAGCAGCGCGACCGCGAAGACGAAGTCGCCGGACTGGGAGATCAGCTGCGACGCCCAGAGGAGGAAGAACGGCCGGTGGGCGAGCGTCCGCCGGAAGCTCGGGGGCCGGATCTCTGCCGGGACCGGACCGAGCGCGCCGACCTCGGAATCGAGACCCACGCGGTGCCCTCCGCGCGCTCTCAAGCCCCCGGCGGATATCTAGCCCACCGGCTCCGGAACCGGTGACACGCCCGCGCCGAGCCGGTCACGCCGTGCGCGCGCCCGCGAGCGGGGTGAACGGTTCCCCGGTGAGCCGCTCGTAGACCGTCGTGTAGAGCCGGCTTACCTCGTCGACGAGCAGGGGCGGGAGGGGAGGGATCTCGGGCTCCTCGGTGTGCTCGGCCCGCGCCTTCGACAGGCGGTCGTAGTAGCCGGTCTGGCGGTAGTGCTGCCGGACGAACTCCTTCGAAAAGTCGACCTGGCGGCCCCGATCGTAGGCGTCCTTGTCCCAGAAGCGGTCCTCGTCCCCCGTGCCGAAGGTATCGACGACCATGAGCGCCCCGTCGCCGTCGACGCCGAACTCCTTCTTCCCGTCGACGTGGATCAAGCCGCGAGCCCCGATCTCCTGCTGCATCGCCGCGTCGATCTTGAGGATCGTCTCGCGGAGGGTCTCGAGGTCGCGCGGCTCGAGGGCCGAGAGCTCGAGGGCTTCCTTCGTGCTCAGCAACCGGTCGACCGGCTCGAGCTTCGTCGTCACCTCGAAGTGCGGCTCGGGCAGCGGCATCCCGTACTCGAGGGTCCTCCCTGCCGGGAAGCCGAGGTCGGTCGCCGAGACCGTGCCCGCGCGGACCCGGTCCCACATGGAGCCGGCGAGGTAGTAGCGCACGATCAGCTCGAGTGGGACGAGGTAGTTCTTCGGATGGGCCCCGAGCGTGCGGGGCTCCGGGACGACCTGCACCCGCCGGACCCGCATCGCGGTCGGGCCCGCGAGGCGGAGGAAGTGGTGGGAGACGCCGAGCCGATGGCAGAGCTCGAACCAGTGGGCGGCGGTGCGGGCGAGCGTCTCGCCCTTGTGGGGGATCTCGCTCGGAATGTGCTTGTCGAAGACGGAGATGTCGTTCGTGAACCGGAACTCGAGCTCGGTGGGAGAGACCTCGTAGACCTCCTTGACCTTCCCACGGCGCAGGAACCGTGGCTCCGAAGCAGAGAGCGACATGGCGCCCGGAGAGAGGGGGTTCGTTTAACGTTCGCGGCCATCGGACCGGGGCGATCGTGCGGCGGACCACGCGCCGGCGCGGAGGCGATCGGAAAACGCCCGCCTACAGGAGCGACCGCGCGTGGATCGCCGTGATCGGACGGAAGCCGCGCTTCAGGTAGAAGCGCGACGCGATCTCGTTCTGGGCGGGGAACTCGGCCGTCACCACGCCGGCCCCTTTCGCCTTGAGCGCGGCCGACACCTCCCGCAGGAGGTACTCCCCGACTCCGCGGCGTCGGTAGAGCGGGAGGAGATAGATGTCGAGGATCACGCCTTCCTGCTCGGGAACGTAGAACGGCCGCTCGCGCACGACCGCGCGCACGAAGCCCACTACCTTGTCCCTGTCCGGCCCGACGCCCTCGGCGGCGAGGACGATCGACTTCGGGTCGGCGAGGTTCCCGCGGAGGAGGAGGCGGGCCTGCTCGTCGGCGTCGTCCCGGACCTTGAGCAGCGGGTCGAACTCCTCGTTGAGGCGCTTCAGCCGGAGCAGGAGCGGAACGAGGGCGGGCACGTCCGTCTCCCGCGCCGGACGGAGATGGATCGGGACCGACGGACCGTCCGACGCCGCCCCCCCCATCGCGTGGGCGCCCGACTCGTTGCTCGCGGTCATCGGGGCCTCGGGCGGGGCCGGGCCGGGGCGCGGGGCATGGCCGGTGTGAGGCGGGCTCGGGCGAGGGCGCGGACGAGACGCCCCGATCGGGCCATCATCGCCTTCGCGCGCTCGAGGAACTCGTCGTGGGAGAGCCGCCGGCGGGCGAGTCCGAGCCGGACCGAGGTATCGGCCACGGCCGCCGCGATCTCGGGGAAGACCTCGGGTTCCTCCATCGTGGGGAGGAGGTGGTGGGCGGAGAGTCCCTTGCGCGCCGCGCCGCGGGCCAGCTCCTTCGCGGCGGCGAGGACCACCTCGTCGGGGATCGATCGGGCGCGCGCATCCAGGACCCCCCTGAACACCGCCGGGAAGACCAGGGAGTTGTTGACCTGGTTCGGAAAGTCGCTGCGGCCGGTCGCGACGACCGCCGCGCCGGCGGAGCGGGCGACGTCCGGCCAGATCTCGGGGACCGGGTTCGCGAGCGCGAAGACGATCGGGTCGCGGGCCATCGAGCGGACGTGCTCGGACCGGACGGTGTCGGGCCGGGGCGTGGAGGCCGCAAGGAGCACATCGGCGCCGACGAGCGCGCTCGCAAGGTCGCCGGTCCGGCCGGCGCCGTTCGTCCGCAGGGCGAGGCGGTACTTCCACGGGTTGTGGAGCATCAGTTCGTCCATGTCCTCCCGCTCGGCATGAAGGATCCCTCGCTGGTCGACCAGCGCGAGCCGGTGCGGATCGTGGCCCAGCGTGATCAGGAGCCGCGCGGTGACGAGGTTCGCCGCTCCCGCCCCGAGGAGGACGGTCCGCAGCTCTCGCATCGACCGGCCCGTGAGCTCAAGCGCGTTCAGCAGCCCCGCGACGGTCGCGGCGGCGGTGCCCAGCTGGTCGTCGTGCCAGACCGGGATCTCGAGCCGCTTCTGAAGCTCCTCGAGGATCCCGAAGCACTTCGGCGAAGCGATGTCCTCGAGGTTGATGCCGCCGAACGCCGGCGCCATCGCCTCGACGGTCGCGATGAACCGATCGGGCGAACCGACCTGGATCGGGATCGGGATCGCGTCGACCCCGCCGAGGAACTTGAACAGCAGCGCCTTGCCCTCCATGACCGGGAGCGCTGCCCGCGGACCGATGTCCCCGAGACCGAGGACCCTCGAGCCGTCGGTCACGATCGCGACGGTGTTCCACCGCCCGGTGAGGTCGAAGGAGAGGTCCGGGCTCGCCCGAATGCGGCGCGAGACCTCCGCGACCCCCGGGGTGTACCACAGTGCGAAGTCCCGCAGCGAGCGGACCGGCACCTTCGGCACGGTCTCGATCTTGCCCTGGTAGAACGCCGAAAGCTCCACCGACCGACGTCCGAAGGCATCGGTCTCCTGCTGTTCGCTCCGCTCGGCGGCGGGCGGTGCGGACCGACGCCGGGTCTCCCGCCCGACCGATACCGGTGCCGCCGAGCTCTCCGCCATCGACCCGGCATCGACCGGTGGAGGCCATATTAACACTTTTCCGCAGACGTAGGGATTGTTCGTCAATTGTCGGAGTTCCGCCGATCCTGCCGTCCCCCCGGACGGGAGTGTGGCCCCCTTTCGGGCGGACCGCCGGAGCCGCGACGGCCGGCCGGCGTCGTCCCGGAACGGGGATGCGAGGTTCGGCAGGAGGGAATATCGCTTTGTTCCTCACGCAACGGGATTTCCCCGTCTGCAGGGCTCGGGATTCCCGCCAGCTTTAAGCTCCGGCCCCGGGGTCCCGCGCCCGTGATCGTGCGGACCGGGCTGACCGGACCGGCGCCCCGGCCGGAACCGCTCATCACCGCGACCCGGGACCTCGACCGGGGAAGGACCACCCCCGAAGCCCTGGAGGAACTGTTCGAGCGGACCGAGCACGAGGTGGTCGCCCTCGAGCGGAGGCTGGGGTTCGAATCGATCACGGGCGGCTACCTGCGCTGGCCGGACGTCTTTCGCCCGTTCGCCGAGAACTGGGAGGGATTCGCGGTCGGTCCCTTGACCCGATGGCTCGAGACGAACACGTTCTTCCGGCAGCCGATCCTGCTCGGACCGCCCGTCCGGCCCCCGGGGTCCTTTGCGGCTCGGCTTCCCCCAACGCTCCTCAAGGAGCCGGCGCAAGGCCGCATCCTCCTCCCGGGCCCCTACACGTTCGCGAGCGTGCTCGACAACCGCTCGGGCGAGACCGACGAGGCGATCGTGCACCGCCTCGGCCGCCTCCTCGCGGAGGAGGTCGCGGAACTGTGCGGGCTCGGCTTCCGCACGTTCCTCTTTCTCGAGCCGTGGCTCGTGGTCCGGCCCCCCGAGGGCCCCCGGGCCGAGGCTGTCGTCGCGGGGTACGAGCCGATCCGCGCGGCGCTGGGTGGCGCGAGCTCGCTCGTCTGGACCTACGGCGCCGACGGGATCCCGGCCCTTCCGCTCCTCGAACGGTTGCCGGTCTCGGCCTTCGGCATCGACCTTGCCGAGACCGACGTGGAGCGCCTCCCGCTTGCGCGTCAGCGGGCCGGGCTCGGACTCGGGGTGGTCGACCCTCGCACGACCCTCGGTGAAGACATGGCCGAGGTCGCGAAGGTCGTCCGCGCGGCCCACGAACGGCGGCGTCCCCCCGTCGTCTGGCTCGGACCCGGGGCGCCGCTCGATCTCCTCCCTTGGGAGCCGGCGACCCGGAAGCTCCACGTTCTGCCGGCCGTGAGCCAGGCGCTCGGGGACGGAGGCCGATCGTGAGGTCCCCGCTCTTCCCCACGCAGGAGATCGGTAGCCTTGCGAAGCCGCGTTGGCAGCTCATGGGGCAGCGGACCGAGCCGCTCGACGACGCGGCGAAGGCCGACTTCCGTGCCTGGGACGCGCGCACCCACTTCGCCGAGGAGATGCCGGCGGAGCGGGCCGCCCTGCTCGAGGGACGCCCCCGCGAGGTCGGCCCCGAGCGGGTCCGCGACCTCGGGGCGATGTTCGCGATCCGGTTCCTGGAGGACGCCGGTCTCGACCGGGTCTACGACGGAGAGGCCCGACGGATCGAGATGTACGAGTATCCGATCCGGCAGATGCGGGGCTTCCGTTTCCAGGGCCATGTCCGCTCGTTCGACCACAAGTACTACCTCAAGGCCGCGGTCGTGGACGAGCTGCGGCTCGAGCGGCCGTACCACGTGGAGGAGTTCGACTTCGTCCGGCTCCACGCGAAGGCGGTCCCGAAGATCCCGCTCACCGGGCCGTACACCCTGGCCGATTGGTCGTACAACGAGTACTACCTCGCCCGTCAGAAAGGCTGGAAGGGTCGGGGCGCACGCCGCGCGGCCCAGCGCGAGTTCGTGGTCGACCTCGCGCGGCGGGCGATCCGCCCGACGATCCACGCGCTGATCGAGCGGGGATGCCGGGTGATCCAGATCGACGAACCGGCGGCCGGCACGCACCCGGACGAGGCGGAGCTTGTCGTTGAGGGGTTCAACGCGGCGACCGAAGGGTTCGACGCCGAGTTCTCGATGCACATCTGCTACTCCAACTACCGCGACCTCCTGCCCGCGCTGCTCGAGGCGAAGCAGTGTCGCCAGTGGGCGTGGGAGTTCGCGAACCGCGACACCGACGGCCACGACGGCTATGCGGTCCTCCAGGCGCTCGCCGAGTACGGGGACACCCGCGAGGTCGGGCTCGGGGTGGTCGATGTGCACCGGGACTCGGTCGAATCGCCCGAGGTCGTCCGCGCCCGCATCGCCCGGGCGGTCCGCTACCTCGGCGACCCCGATCGCATCTGGGTCAACCCGGACTGCGGTCTCCGTACCCGAAGCCTGCCGGTGGCCCGGGCGAAGCTCGACGCGGTGGTGCGCGGCGCCGCGCTCGCGCGCGCCGACTTCTCCTCTCCGCGTCGCTGACCGCGCGCTCAGTCACCGGACGGGAGCGCGGAGAGGACCTCGCCCCGAGCGGGCCCGACGAGCACGGTGTGCTCCGCCTGCGCCACCAACCCTCCGCTCCGCTCCAGGAAGACCGGGTAGGTCTGGAGGTACCGGCGCGCCCCGCGGAGGGCTTCCGCCTCCTCGGGCGTGCGCGCCCACCGCATCGCGAACGGCAGCGTGCGGAACCGGGCGTAGAGCCCGGAGAGGACCGGGTCGGTCCCGCTGGGGACGGACCGGAAGCGGGCGATATGGCCGAACGGACCATTCGCGATCCGGCCGACCCCATTGGTCGCGAACGGCTCGATCGCGATCACCTCGCCCTCCTCGAGCGTCGCGTCGGTCATCCCGGGAACGTTCGGGATCGACTTGCCCGCGTGCAGGAGGTAGCGCTCGATCGAGTGGCCGGTGAGGTCCTGGATCGGTCGCAGCCCGCGCGCTCGGATCGCCTCGGCGACGGCGCGGCTGATCTCGTCCACCCGGATCCCCGGTCGCACCCGAGCGATCCCCTCGCGCAGCCCCTCCCGCGCGGCCCGCACGAGGTTCTCGTGCCGGTGCGAACCCCCGACCTCCACGGTGTCGGCGGTGTCGGCGATCGCCCCGTCGAGGTGCGCCCCGACGTCGACCTTCAGCAGGTCACCGGCCGCGAGTTCGCCCGTATCGTCCGGCGGCGGGGTGAAGTGCGCGGCCTCGTGGTTGCGGGAGAGGTTGGCCGGGAACGCCGGCGCGGCGCCCTGGTCTCGGATGAACGCCTCGATCGCCTCCGCGATGTCGCGGCGCCGGGCGCCCGGTACCGCGAGCCGCAACCCGAGCTCACGGGCGCGGGCCGCGATGCGCCCGGCCTCCCGCCATCGGTCGAGATCCGGCGGATACGGCGTCACCGGCGTACCGTCCGGACGACCGCGGTCGGTCTCGCCCCCGTCAGGTCGACGAGCGCCGACGGGACTCCCCGGGGCCGGGGCGTCTCGGCGAGGTAGGTCCGCACGGTGTCACCGAACGCGCGTCGCGCGGCCCCGACCGACCGACAGGGGGGACTTCCGTGGAGGTTCGCCGACGTCGCGGTGACGGGGCCGGCCTGGCGTGCGAGCTCGCGAGCGACCGGATGATCCGGTACCCGCACGCCGACCGTCCCGTCCCGGGCGAAGAGTCGAGGGGCGAGCCGTCGCCGCGCGAGGGCGTTCGGCCGGAGGAGGACCGTGTACGGACCGGGCAGATGGGTGCGCACGAAGCGCCGCGCCCCCGGAGAGAGGTCGCCGATCGCCTCGACCTCCGCGACCGAGCTCACGGCGATCGAGATCGGCTGGCCGGTCGGCCGTCCCTTCGCCCGCTCGAGCCGGAGGACGGCGGCCGGGTCGTCGGCCCGCGCGGCGAGTCCGAGGAGGGTGTCGGTCGGGTAGACCACGAGCTCGCCGGCCGCCAGCGCCCGCACGGCGGCGGCGACCGTCGAGCGCATGCCCTAGAAGTACTCCTCGCCGACGCGGGAGTACGCGAGGAACTCCTCGGACGTGAAGTAGAGGGCGAGCTCCCGGGCGGCCGACTCCGGGGCGTCGGACGCGTGGACGAGGTTCGGCGTGATCCCGAGTGCGAGGTCGCCGCGGACGGTCCCCGGGACGGCCTGCTGGGGGTTCGTGCCGCCGATCAGGAGCCGGACGACCGAGATCGCGCTGCGCCCCTCGAGCGCGAGCGCGAGAATCGGGCCGCTCGTGATGTGCTGGACGAGCGCGGGATAGAACGGCTTGCCCTGGTGCTCGGCGTAGTGCCGCTGGGCGAGCTCCGGGGTGACCCGGAGCGTCTTCGCCGCGAGGATCTTCAACCCTTTCCGCTCGAACCGATGGACGACCTCGCCGACCAGTCCGCGCCGGACCCCGTCCGGCTTGATGAGCACCAGCGTCCGCTCGAGGTTCCCTTCGGCCATCGGCCCGCCGAGTCCCACGGGCGGGTAAAGGTTTCGCGCCGTGGCGGCAGGGGTCCGGGATTTGTAGGACGCCGTGCTCGGACCGGCGATGGCCGCGGCGGTCTCGTCGACCGACTCCTCCGCCATCTTCGTCCTGCTCCTGGTCCTGTTCCTCTTGGTCCGTCGCACCTATGCGCAGGTCACCGGCGCGCGGTTCTCCCCGGCCCGGCTCTTCGTCTTCGGAGGGTTCTACCTCCTGCTGTTCGTGGCGTTCGGTTTCTCCACGATCTACGGGGCCGTCGGGGCCTGGGGGCCCGGCGCGCTCGCGTTGGTCGCTCCGTACGCGGCCGTGGTCGCGGCGGCCGGGTGGTTTGCGACCGGCTACGTACGTCGGATCGTCCGCTTCGAGCAGCGCAACGGGGCCTGGTACTATCGGCTTCCCTACATCGTCCCGATCGTTTCCCTCCTCCTCTTCGTGATCCGTTTTGGCGTCGAGATCCTCGTCTTCGGGTTCGCATCGACCTCCTCGTTCCTCCTGCCAGGTCCCCTGTCGGGAAGCCTCCTCGCCGTGCTGATCTCGATCGACCTGCTCTTTGGAGGCAGCGTCGGGCTCTTGCTCGGGCGGGCCGTGGGGGTCTACCGAGCGCACCGCGAGCTCGCGACCGTTCCGCCCGGCGGGCCCTCTCCGCCCCTTCCGAGCGCGTAGACGCCTTGCTCCCGGACGAACGCACGAACGGATCGGCGAGAAAGGGGGTGCGGGGAGCTTCGATGGCCCGCGACGCGCCCCGCGTTCACCCCGCGGTGAAAGGATTCGACCGAGCGGCGACGACGTACGAGCGAGGGCGGCCCGACTATCCGCCGGCCGCGGTCGCGCACCTGGCCCGGGTCCTCCGGCTCGGCCGCGGGAGCACGGTGATCGAGGTCGGCAGCGGTACCGGGAAGTTCACACGGGCCCTCGGGACCACGGGAGCGGCCCGCGTCGCGGTCGAACCGATCGCCGGAATGCGGCGGGTCTTTGCCCGGGTGGTGCCGGAGGTCCCGGTCCTCTCCGGCACCGCCGAGTCGATCCCGCTGCCGTCGGGGTTCGCCGACGCGATCGTCGCGGCGCAGGCGTTCCACTGGTTTTGGCCCCGGCCCGCGCTCAGAGAGTTCGCCCGCGTGCTCCGTCCCGGCGGGGGGCTCGGGCTCGTCTGGAACCTGCGGGACGAATCGGTCGGCTGGTCGCGCCGTCTCACCCAGCTCCTCGACGAGTACGGCTACACCTCCCAAGTCCCCCGCGCCCGGGGGCTCGATCGCTGGCGGCCGGTGTTCGACCGACCCGAGAGCCCGTTCGGACCCCTTCTCCACTGCCGGTTCCCCCACCGTCAGCGCGCACCGCGCGCGACGTTCGTCGCGCGCATCCTCTCGGTCAGCGTCGTGGCGGGACTCTCCGCGCGGGAACGAGGCCGGGTCGCCGAACGGGTCCGCGCGATCCTCGACACGGACCCCGCGACTCGGGACCGTCCGATCCTCGAGATGCCGTACCGTACCGACGTCTTCTGGACGTTCCGACCTCCGGCCGCGCGCTAGCGGGTCCCCGGTGCCCGCAGGTCGCAGACGGGCGACCAGGGGCAGCGGGTGCAGCGGCCCGGTGAGGGCGTGGCCCGTCCGTCGTACGGTCGAGCGATCGCGTCGCGCAGGCACAACAGCTCCGCCCGCGCCGGGCGGTCCCACGGCACGCGGTACTCTCCATCGACGTAGCGGAGGATCCCGAACGGGGGGGCGCGACCGGTCTCCTCCTCGACGAGCAGGCAGTATGCCCATACCTGGACGAGATGGGAGGCCGGCGGGCCGCCGCGGGGAGCAGGCCGGCTCTTGAGCTCGATCGGGACCGCCCGTCCGTCGGGGAGCTCGCGCACCGCGTCCGGACGCCCCTCGAGGCGGTAGCGGTCGCTACGGAGGATCGACGGGGCGCCGGCATCCACGGCCACGAGACGGCCGAGGCGGGCGTCGGCGCGCCGCTTAAAGAGCGCCCGTGCCGCCCAAGCCGCGACGGCGACGCCGACCGCGAGGAGCAGCCACGCTGCCCACGGGGCGCTCAGGAGAGATGGAGCGCCCATAAGAGACCGAGGCCGACCAGCAGGAGACCGAGGAGTAGACCGGTCCAGTAGGCGCCCCCGTGCTCGGACCGGCGGCGCTCGGCCGAGAGGATCCGATGATGATAGCGGAGCCCGGCCCGGCGCCGCGCGGCGGCGGCACGGTCCGGCGCGGCCGGCGGCGGATGCCGTCGGTACCAGTGCGCCCGCGGGCAGTACGCGTACTCCGCCAGCTCGGAGGGAGACGTCCAGGCATCGTCCTCGGCCATCGCGCCGGGCGGGCGACTCGGTAGCGCTTACCGATTCCGCTCGACCGGCACCGGACCGCGGGCGCTCGAGCCCGGGGCGCGGCCGGTCAGCTCGCTCACTTCTCGGGCGACGGGGTCGAGGGCTTCTTCCGGGCCCGCGGCCGGGGCTTCGGCTTCGCCGCAGCGGTAGCGGTCTCGGTCGGGGCGGGGCTCTCCTCGGGAGGCTCCGCGGCCGCGGTATCGGCCCCGGTCGGGCCCGCGGAGGCCGCCGGTGCGGCCGGCACCGGGGCGGCCACTGGCGCGGCCGGCGCCGCCTTCGATGAGCGGCGCGCCTTCGGCGTCGTGGCGGGGGAGGCCGCCGGAGTTGCCCGCTCGGTCGTCGAGCGGTCCGCCGCGACCCGAAGGGCGTGCGCCCGGGTCCACTTGAACCGGTGGCCGACGCGGCCGAGATGGAGCTGCTGCTTGCGGCACGAGGAGGAGCAGAAGTGGTAGACGGTCCCGTCGCGTTTGACGAACATCCAGCCGGTTCCCGGCTCGATCTCCGCGGCGCAGAACGAACACTGGCGCTTGACGACCATCGACGGCTCCGTTAGCGGACCGAGAGCTTGCGCGCCTCGCGCGCCGTCTCTCGCAGGATGAGCACGTCGCCGAGCCGGATCGGACCGGCGACGTTGCGCGTGATGATCTTGCCGCGGTCGCGGCCCGCGAGCACGCGGACCTTGACCTGGGTGGCCTCCCCGGCCATGCCGGTGCGCCCGACGAGCTCGACGACCTCGGCCGGCGAGCCTTTCTCTTCCGCCATCTCCGTCCCTCCGGGAGCGACCGTCCCTCTACTTCTTCAGCGTCGGTGCGGTGGAGGCCAGTTCGTCGAGCAGCGCCTTCGCCTCGCCCGGCTCGACGACCGCCACGCTCGCGGCCGACTTCGAGAGGCCGGCCGACTGCCCGAGCCGCTGCTTCTTCGGGACGTAGAGGTACGGGATCCGCTTCTCCTCGCAGAGCATCGGGATGTGGATGAGGATCTCGACCGGGTCGACGTCCTCGGCCATCACGACGAGCTTCGCCTCTCCGCGCTCGCTCGACTTCGTCACTTCGTTCGTCCCGACGCGGACCTTGCCGGTCTCGCTCGCGACCTGCACGAGCTGGAGGGCCTTGTCGGCGAGGTCGGTCGGGGTCTCAAATCGCACGTAGATCGGTCGCGCCATGGTTCCTCGCGTCAGCGGAACCCCGTACGGGGGTCCTCGGCTCACGGGTGGGGCCCGTCGGAGCTCCCGAGATACTTAAGGATGCCGCCCGGCCCCGCCGGACGGTCGCCTCTCGCGTCAGCGGACAGGGTCCGGCGCGGACGCGCCGAAGGAGGAGGGCCCGAGATCCGGGTGCGCGGAGAAGTACCGACGGGCCGGTTCCACGATGCGATCGAGCGCGTCGGCGACCGCGGACTTGAGGTCCTGGGGGTGGAGCTTCCCGGCCCCCCAGGCCGCGAGGAATCCCTCCTCCGAGTCGAAATCGAGCGGACCGCCGTGCTTCTCCGCCCGATCGACGTGCAGCCGGCCCTCCCAGGGAAGCACGACGAAGCGGACCGCCTCGACGACCGGGTTCCCCTCGACCTCCTTCGCCGGGCAGAAGGCGCCCGAGATCCGCGCGGCGATCTCGGTCCGGGGGGCCGAGATCGCGATCCCCGTCGTGGGGTCGGATTTCGACATCTTCGCCTCGCTCGTTCCCGCGATCGGGTCCATCCGGCCGCCGCCCTTGAGCGATGAGAGCAGCGGGGTGTGGATCGCCGCCGGGGACGGCCACCCGTAGTGGTGGGCGACCTCCCGCGCGAGGATATGGGCCCGGCGCTGGTCGGTCCCTCCGTAAGCGAGGTCGACGCCCAGCTCGAAGATGTCGGCCGCCTGCATCGCGGGGTAGAAGAGACGGGAAGTATCGAGGTTCGACTCCTCTTCCCCGCGGCCCATGATCGACATCGCCCGTCGGGTGCGGGCGAGCGACGTCGCCTTCGCGACCCGGACGACCCTCGCCCAGTACTCGGAGGAGCCGACCAGGTCGTGCGCCCATCGGAACCCGACGCGCCCCGCCCCGGCGCCGAACGCGGTGAAGACTCCCTCCATGTACCGGCCGGCGGCCTGGATCCGCGCGAGGTCGCCGCCGAGCTTGTCGTTGATCCATGCGTGCCAGTCGGCGAGGAGGACCGTGACGTCGCACCCGGCGTCGGCGAGGTCGAGGACCTTGCGGATCGGGATCAGGTGGGCCACGGTGAGCGCACCGGACGGCTCGAGTCCGATGTACGCGCGGGGCCGTGCGCTCCGCTCGAGGAGGGCGCGCACCTCCTCGGCGGTCACGACCTCGGCCGTGTGCCGCGCGACGCGCCGAACGCGCTCCTCGAGCTCCACGGCGGACAGGAGGGTCGCCGGTATTTAGCCCGACCCCGGGTCCGCGCGAACGTCGCCGAAGGACGTGCCTCCGGGAGCCAGCGTTTAAGACCCCTCGCGCCGCTAGTACACACCCCCCTTCCCATGGACAGTTCGGCGGAGAGCACAACGGCGCGGTCCGGGGACGGTTCCGACGCAGGAGCGCGGGAGCTCGCGCACGCGCTCGGCATCTCGCCGTCCACGGCCGAGCGGCTGACCCGCGCCGGCCTCGCGTCGGTGGAGGCAGTCCGCGACGCTTCCGCCGCCGCCCTCGAGGAGGCAGGAGCGACCCCGGAGGAGGTCGCCCGCATCCGCACGCTCCCCGCGGCTTCCCCCGAACGGCCGCTGGACTCCGATCGAATCGTCGAGCGGTGGGCGGGGACGGTCCGCCGCCCCGAACGTTCGCGCCGGCACAAGGTCTCCGCGACCCCGCGGGAATCGACCGCGGTGCTCCGCAAGTGGGTCGACGGCGACGACCGGGCGATGGAGGACTGGATCCGCTCCTCGGAACCGGTCGCCCCCGTGCCGACCGCGCCGGTCGCCCCCCCTCCGGCGGCCGTGGGAGAGGAGGGGTCGGCCGCCCGGGGACCGGAGCACCCCGCGGTCACCCCGGTCCTCGAGCGGGAGGAGACGGTCGTCCGGTGGCTCACCGGTCTCCTCGACCGGGTGAAGAGCGACCAGTTCGACCCGTCCGCCATGATCCAGGAGGTGCAGGACCTGCACCGTCAGCTCTACGACGAGCACGCGAAGCGCAAAGCGCTCGAGGACGAGGTCGAGCACGTCAAGCGCGGGTCGATCGCGGTCATCAAGTACGTCCGCACCCGAGAGGCGAAGGAGCGGGAGATCGCGCTCCGGGCGAAGGACGACGAGATCGCCGAGCTCAAGCTCCGCCAGCTCGCGCTCGAGGGTGGTTCTCCCCGGCCGGACGTACCCGTGGACCGGGGAGCCCTTCCCGACGGGCACGTCGCCCCCAACGTCGCGCCGGACACGGTCGAAAGGACGTCGCGCGAGCTCGAGCAGCGCCTGCGCGAGGAGTTCGCGGGCCGCGAGGGAGAGTACGTCGAGCGGGAGACCGAGCTCCGCCGGCGCATCGTCCAGCTCGAAGGCGACGTGCGCAACCTCTCGGGCGAGGTCGAGCGGACCCGGGAGCGGGAGGCGCTCCTCCGAAAGGAACGCGGTCCCGTCGACGACGAGGTCGCCCGGCGGCTCGAGGAGGCAGGACGCCGGGAGAAGGACCTCGACGCCCGCGAGAACGAACTGCGACGGCGGTTCGAGGAGATCCGGCTGAGCGCGGAGGAGCTCGACCGACGGCGCGGACCGCTCGATTTCAAGGAGCGGGAGCTCGCCGCGTACGACCAGCAACTCCAGACGCGCCGTCAGGCGCTCGATCTCGAGGCGCGCCGCCTCGAGGAGATCCGTCGCGAGGTCGGTGCCACCGGGGTCGCACCGGGCGACGAGAGCCGGCGGCTCGAGGACCTGCGCCACGAGCTCTCCCAGAAGGAGGCCGTGCTCCGTGCCCGGGAGACCGAGCTGACCGCGCGACTCCAGGAGCTCGAGCGGATGAGCGGGCAGACCGCCGCCGCCGAGGCGCACCAGATGCACGAGGACAGCGCGCAGGCGGTCCGGGAGGTCAAGGTGAAGAGCGGCGTCCGACGCCTGGACGACCTCCTGTACGGCGGCTTCCCACCGGGGGCCCAGGTCCTCGTCAACGGACCCGCGCACACGGGGAAGGACGTCCTCGCCCGCCTCTTCTCGATCGAGGGGCTCAAGGCCGGGATCCCCTCCGTCTGGGTCGTGACCGACAAGACGTTCTCTCAGGTCCGCGACGACCTCGCCGGCCTCTACAGCAACTTTCCCGATGCGGAGAAGAAAGGGCTCGTCCGCTACGTCGACCTCTACTCGCGGGCGGTCGGGTCGGCCCAGTCGAGCGCGTACGTCCGTCTGCTCTCCTCGACCGACAAGGCGGTCCTCGACCAGCTCTCCGCGACGGTGAACAGCTTCGCCGAGGAGCTGAAGGAGCAGTACCCGGCCTATCGGCTCATCTTCGAGTCCGTCTCGACGATCACGGCGTACCTCGATACGGCGGCCACGTTCCGTTTCCTCCAGCCGTTCGTCGGGCGGCGCAAGCTCGACGGTGCGGCCGCCTACTACGTCCTCGACAGCGGCATGCACTCCGACAGCGACCTCGAGACGCTCGAGCACATGGTCGACGGTTCGATCAACCTCAAGGTCGAGCAGATGAAGACGTTCCTCTCGGTCCGGGGGATCGGGGAAGCGCAGGCGCGGGCCTGGATCGGCTACACGTTCAACAAGCGCTCGCTCAACCTCGGATCGTTCAGTCTCGAGCACATCCGCTGATCCGGAGCCCGGACCGGGCACGGACGGGGGACTCCGCGGGCGACCGGGACCGTCCGGGGGAGATGAAAGGCTAAGTAGTCGCCGCGGGGTCGGACCTTCGCTAGGCTGGACCGGGGGGTTGGGCGTCCCCTTACACACCGAAACCGTCCTTAGCGGGGGTGACAGGCAGGAGCGACGTTCGATCGGATCGCGCGTCCCGACGTGTCTCGTAGACGCTCTGTTCCGCTGGGCCGCGGGTACCGCGACGAGCGCTCGGAGGAGCGCCCTAGCGGTTATCCATCACGGGAACCGGGCCAGGTCCTGACGGGAGCAGCCTTACCGTGACCCGTTGACGCTGGCGGGGCGACGGGGCTGAGGGACATTCGGGGTCTCCGTGCGGTCCGATCGGGCGGCAATCCTGCTGGCCTAGCACCGGGCTCCGGCCCCAACGCGAGGTTTAAGTAGGCGAAAGCCGCGTGAGAGGGGTGCTCGACCGCCCATGCATACCTACGTCGACCTCTTTTTCACCCCGGAGAGCACGACGCCGCTCGATATCGCGAAGCGGTTGAAGCGCCAGGCGGGGCTCTCGTTCATCATCGGCCCCCACGACCTCGCCTTCGAGTGGAGGACCGAAGAGGAGTTCCGCGCGAGGATCGAGAAGATCCACGAGGCGCTCAAAGGCTCCGGAGTGCTCTACCGCGTCGAGACCGTGCCCGAGGACCCCGGCTACATCGAGCCGATCCCCTGGCCCCCCCCGATGCCCCGGAACGACCCCATCCATCCGGCCTACTGATCGACGGAGCCCCGGGGGACACCCCCCCACCCCCCCATTTCCAGTGGAACCTCGGCCCGCCTACCAGCCTTCCGACGCGGGATCGATGGCGTCGCGCTCGAGAAGGGCCCGTCGGTCCTCCGGGATCGGCCGTTTCTCCCCCCGTGCGTAATCGAAGCAGACGACCACGGTCCGTCCCCGGGCCGTGACCGTGCGGGTCCCGTCGATCGTGAACCGGTAGAGTAAGGTGAAGCTGGTGCGCCCGAGCGGAGCGGCCGGCGCGACCTCGCCCCAGAGCTCGGTGGCGTACGAGACGGGGGCGAGGTAGCGGCACGTCGCCTCGGCGATGATGATGTCGAGCTTCGCGGGGTCGAGCGTACCCGACGGCGGGAGGTAGTAGTCGCACCGGAGCGTTTCCATGTAAGGAAAGTACGCCGCGTGGTTGAGATGGTTCAGTACGTCGAGATCGTGGTACGGGACGTAGAAGCGACGGCGGACCGGCCAGGGACGGGTCTCATCGAGGGCCGGGGAGGTCATCCCGGCGAGGACGGACACGCTCCCTATATCTCCTCGAGGGGGTGCACCCGCGGGTCGCCGCGCGACCCGGCCGAGGGAGCGATGCGCTCGAACGACGCGGTTTCCAGTGGAAACCGGGGGGTGGGGGGGTCCGGGACGATGGCCGCACCGGCACCGGGGGAGATGGCCCGCACGGTCGAGCGGGTCCGCACGCTCGTCCGGGCGCATTCCGAGCGGTTCGAGCACGCGATCCCCCTCATCGCGTCGGAGAACCTCCTCTCGCCGTACGCGAAGGAGCTCCTGATCAGCGACCTCCACTCCCGCTATGCCGAGGGTCTTCCCGGTGAGCGGTACTACGAGGGGAACGAGCAGGTCGACGAGGTCGAGGAGCTCTGCCTCGGGCTCGCCCGTCGCCTCTTCCGCTGCTCGTTCGCGGACGCCCGACCGACCTCGGGGACGGTCGCGAACCTTGCGGTCCTGAAGGCGCTCACCGAACCCGGGGACCTCGTCGGCACGAGCCGGCTCGCCGACGGGGCGCACATCTCGAGCGCGTCGTTCGGGGCGTTCGGCCTTCGGGGCGTGAAACCGGTCTACTACGCCTGGGATCCGGAGCGGATGACGATCGACGTGCCCCGCACGCGGGAGATCCTCCGTGCGGTCCGGCCGAAGCTGTGCCTGTTCGGGCTGTCGCTCTTCCTCTTCCCGATGCCGATCGACGAGCTGCGACCGACGCTCGAGGAGATCGGGGCCCGCGGCTGGTACGACGGGGCGCACGTCCTCGGGCTGATCGCCGGCGGCGAGTTCCAGGACCCGCTCCACGAGGGCTGCACCGTCCTGAGCGCGTCGACCCACAAGACGCTCCCCGGCCCCCAGCACGGGATCCTCCTCGCGGAGGGGGGCGATCCCGAGCTCGTGAAGCGCCTCCAGTCCGGCGCGTTCCCCGGCGTGACGAGCAACCACCATCTCCACGCCATGGCCGCGCTCGCGGTGAGCCTCGCCGAGCACCTCGAGTTCGGACGGGCGTACGCGCACCGCACCGTGGAGAACGCCCGCGCCCTCGCCCAGGCCCTCCACGACCGGGGGTTCGACGTGCTCGCGGCCGACCTCGGCTTCACCCGCTCGCACACGATCGCCGTTCGGGTCGAGAAGGAGGGCGGAGGCGAGGAGAGCGCCCGCCGGCTCGCCGATGCCGGCATCATCGCGAACAAGAACCTCCTACCGGGCGACAAGAGCCCGAAGCATCCGGGGGGCGTCCGCCTCGGCACCCCCGAGGTCACCCGGGTCGGGATGGGGCCGAAGGAGATGGAGCGGATCGCCGAACTGTTCGACCTCCTGTTGCATCGCCAGCGGCCCATCGACGAAGTGCGGGCGGCCGCGGCCGACCTCAAGAGCGGGTTCACCCGCCTGCAGTACTGCTTCGGGGCGGGCGAGGCCGCCTACCGATACTACGACCTCGTCGGGCACCCGCCGCCCTAGGTCCCGGGCTCCGGTTCGTCGCCGAGCTCCGCGTCCCGGGCCGCGACGGCCCTCGCGAGCGCTCCCTCGTCCACGACGATGCGGGGTCCGGCCGGAGGGAGGGGCGCGAGGAGGTACCCGACGGCCCCGTCGGGTCGTCGCTCGGACGTGATCGTGCCGTCCGCCAGGAGCGACGCGAGCCACTCGTCGAGGTCCACCGGGGCGGGCGGTGGACGCCACGCGGCCGCCACCTCCTCCCGATCCGCGAGGGGGGCGACGCGCAGGATCTCGACGGTCTGGGCCCGTCCCTCGGCGAGCTCCCGGGCCGCCTCCTCCTCGCTCGGCGCGCGGCGGGTCGCACGGGATCGGCGCCGCCGGTCGAGCGCGACCACCGCCCCGACGGCGAGCGCCCCGCCGATCGAGAGACCGAGCAGAAGGGAGCCCAAACCGGGGCCCTCCGGGCCGGCGCTCGGGGAAAGGAGCGGGGTCGGCCCGGCAAGTACGTCCCCCGCGGCGTCGAGGAGCCGGACCGAGGCGCCCGCGACCGCCGGGAAGGAGTAGTTGACCCACGCGCCGGTGCCGGCGGCGTCGACCGGAAGGAGGGTGTCGCGGACCGTCCCCGGCGCGGAGTACTGGAGGGTCAAGATCGCGCCCGGCACCGGGTCACCGAAACGGTCGCTGACGTGCCAGAAGGTACGGTTGGTCGCGAGCCCGGCGAGCGCGACGGTCGGGTCGAAGAGCATCAACCGGCCGAGGTCGGGGGAGACCGCAAGACCCACCGCGCTCGCCCCGTGGACCAGCGCCGGGGTCTCGAGCCGGACGAGGAGGGGACCCGCCGCCGCCGGGGTGAGCTCGAGGCGAAGGGTGCCGTTGTCCCACGCCGTCGCGGGCACGGCGAACGACGCGGCCGGCTCCGGCGAGAGCGCACCGAGGGCCGAGAGGTTCGCCCACGCGGGCGCGGCCCGGCCGCCCGCGGTCGTGACCGTGAGGTCGACCGCCGCGGTGAAGGAGGGTACGGGCTCGCCGAGGGCGTCGACGGCCTGCCAGAGGAGGGTCACGGCGTGGCCGACCTCGACCGAGAGGTTCGACGCGGCGGGGGCGGCCGTGGCCGCGACCGCCGGCCCCGGGCCGGCGACCAGCGTGAGGTTCGTGACGCTCTCGGAGCCGAGGGCATCTCGTACGGTGAGCGTCAGGAGGAACGACCCTTCGCCCGGGGCGACGAACTCGGCGGAGAACGGACCGTCCGCAACGAGCCACCCGGCCGCAAACGTCCCCCCGCTCCCCGAGACGTTCCACCAGGCCCGCGCCGGGAGGGCGCCCCCCGCGAGGGAGGCGACAAGGTGCAGCGGCTGCCCGGCCGAGCAGGTGGCGTTCGCTGGGGAGATCGCCCCGACCGCCGGGCGGTCGACGACGTGGACCGGCACGTCGATCGAACGGTTCGTTCCGCTCGCGTCCACGACCCAGGCGAGTCCCGCGTAGTCGCCGGCCGCGGCGTACGTGGCCCGGAACGTCCAGCTCGGTCCGGGGGTCCCCTGGCAGTCCGCCGTCCCGGTCCCCGGAGCGAAGCAGGCGGTACCGAACGGCCGGATCCCGGAGCCGTTCGCGGCCGCGAGGACGACCGTGAGCCCCGTGCCGGGATAGCCCTCCGGGGCGCTCGGGGCCACCGCGAGCTCGGCGTCGGGGGCGACCGTGACGTTCGGTGAGAGCCAGCTCGCCGAGGAGTAGCCGTTCGAGACCGTCACCCGCACGCGGCTCTCGCCGCTCTCCGGGAAGCGAACGGACGGCGCGCAGTCGACGGCCGCCGCGCTCGTCGACGCCGGTGCGGCGGTGCAGTTGACCGACGTGATCGCCGCGCCGAGCCCGGCCTCCACTGTCGCGCGATACGGGAACCCGAGAGCCCCGAACGCCCGGACCGTGAGCCCGAGCGATTGGTTGGCGTCGACCGACGCACGGTCGAGGGAGGCGTTGCCGATCGTCGTCGCCACCTCCACAAGACGGAGCGACTCCGGCGGCGCGGTGAACGTGAGGTTCCCCGCGGTCGCGGTGGCGGAGACGGTCAGCGAGCCGTTGGCCGAGCCCGCCGCCGCGACCAGCGTCGCCGAGCTGCCCGACGGCGGACCGACCCAGCTCCAGCCGGCGCCCGATAGGTTCCAGTCGTACGTCGGTGCGAGAAGGCTCTCGGAGCCGTTCGCGCTCAACGGCTGCGCGACGATCCGCACGCTCGCTCCCGGAGGCGAGGAGAGCACCGGCCCGGGCGGAACCAGGTCCAGCGAAGCGAGCTCCGCGACCCAGGCGAGGGTGAACTCGGACCCGTTCTCGTGGGCGGAGAGGGCATAACCTGCCGGTGAGGCGACCGGCACTACCGAGACGGGGGCGTACATCCCGCTGTAGGAGGTGCAGATCTCGCCGGACGGCGGGGTCGGTTCGCACTGGCCGGTCGGCACGACGAGCCCGGTCGAGAAATTCCCGGTCGCGTTCGTCCCGACCGTCTGGTCGAGGAGGCCGCAGACGGACGGCAGCAGGGTCTGGTTCGGGAAGTACTCGGACTGTTCGACGGTGTAGAACGTCACGTTGAGGAGGACCGAAGCGGCGGCGGACGGAGGAAGGGGTCCGCCGTCCACGGTCAGACGGCCCCGGACGGACGCCGGCGCCGAGCTCCCCGCGCAGGGCCCGCTCGTCGCGAGGCCGATCGCGGTCGCGGTCGGGCCCGGACGGACGGGCGCTCCCACCGCGAGCGCCGGGGTGACGAGGAGCAGCAGCACGCCGACGACGGCCACGAGCGCGGCGCGTGCCTGGAGACGGGAGGCGTGCACCCGGACCCCGAGCCCTCGCCCGGGAGCGGCGAAGGCAGGCCGGGAGCGGGGCGGTCTGCCTTAACCGTATCGGCAAGGGGGGAACCGGACGAACGATGAGGTCCCCGACGGCCTCATAGTGGGCTCCGGCTCCGGTAGACCGTGAGGGCACCCACCGAGACCTGGATCGATCCGCCGCGGCTGGCCTCGCTCCCGGCGGAGTGGGACCAGCTCGAGTATTCGAGCCGCTCGCTCGTCTTCGTCGCCGACGGTCGGCGTCGCCTGAGGGCGTGGGGCCCCCCCGCGCGCCCCTGGGCGCTCTCGGTCGAGCCGGACGGGGGCCGCTGGAAGGTCCGGGCCTGGGGGGCGGACCCTCCCACGGCCCGCGAAGCCGCCCGGGCGCTCTTCTCGCTCGATCATCCGCTCGAAGCGTTCTACCGGCAGGTCCGTCGCGAGCCGATACTTCGGGGGACCGAGCGACGGTTCCGGGGCCTCCGGCTGCCTCGCGACGCGAACCTGTACGAGGCTCTCCTGCACTCGATCGTCGGCCAGCAACTGTCGGTCCGGGCCGCGAACACGCTGAAGCAGCGGCTTTTTGCGCGCTGTCCCGCGAGCCTCCCGGCGGACGGCGTGGAGGTCCCGTGCGTCCCGCCGCCCGCGCGACTGCGCGCGCTCGGGGAGGACGGGCTCCGGTCGGTCGGCCTGAGCCGGGCCAAGTCCCGCTCGCTCCTCGCGCTCGCCGACTGGGCCCGTCGGACCCCTTCCGCCGCGGTGACCGTACCCACGGCCCCCCTCGAACCGGCGATCACGGCGCTGACCGATCTCCCCGGGGTCGGGCGCTGGACCGCGGAGAACGCGCTCCTGCGGGGGATCGGGCGGACCGACGTCTTCGTCGGCGGGGACCTCGGGATCCGGGTGGCGCTCGACGCCTACGGCGCGGTGCCCCGCTCCGCCCCCGAGGTCGCGGCCCGCGCCTGGTCCGACCGTCATTACCCGGGCTGGGGAAGCTACGCCACCCTCTACCTCTGGCGCAAGCTCGTGGTCGATCGAGCGGCGGCGGCCGGGGGTTAGTCCTCGACGCGGGATCTTCCGAACGGGAACTCCCTTAGGGTGTGATGGACCGCCCCCTCCGGGGCGAGCGTGCTCTCCTTCAGCACGAGCTCCCGCACGTGCACGGTGCGCACGGAGGGAGGCGCGACCGTCCCGTCGAGGAGCTCCCGAGCCCGGCGGCGCCCTTCGGGCGAACGTACTCGAAAGAGGGTCACGTGGGGCACGAAATCTTCCCGGTCCGGTGGAAACCCGACCCGCTCGAGCGCCGTCGCGAGCCGCCGGGCGAGGTCGACCACCCGGTCCGCGCCGATCGTGGTGCCGAGCCAGACCACTCGCGGACGCGCCGCGGAGGGGAACGCTCCGACCCCTTCCAGCGTGAGGTCGAACGGTTGCGTCGCGCGGGCGGTCTCGGTGAGCGCCGCGACCAGACCGGTCGCGCGTTCCTCGGCGATCTCGCCGAGGAAGCGCAGCGTCAGATGCGGAGGGGCCGACGGAACTGCTTCGGGGATCGGAGGGCCAACGTCGATCGCGATGAAGAGACGCACGGAAGGCGGAGAGGGGCCGGCGCACTTACCTCTGCGGCCCGGCCGGACCACCGGGTCCGAGGGTCCACACCTGCGCACGGTCCGGTCGGAGGCCGACGGCCCGCAACACCCGACGCACCCGGGCGGCGCGATCGGCGTTGCCGACGACGAACAGTGCGAAGGCGTCCCGGGCCGTCGCCTTCCGTAGGCCGTGGCGGATCCGCTCGGGCCTTAGCGCCCCCGAGACCTCGGCTTCGATATGCACGTCCCGGCCTCCGAAGCAGCGCCAGGCCCATCCCGACCGGGCCCGGTCGATCGCCTCTCCGAGCAGATGCGGGGGGGCCGACGCCGGCAGGGGGAGCTGGTGGAAGCGGGCGTCGGGAAGCGTCGTGTCGAAGCGGCCCTGCCGGAGGATCTCGATGCGGTAGCCCCGGCGGGCGAACAGCCGGAACGCGGCCACGAGGAGCCGACGGTGCTCATCGGACTCCCGCGCCGCGCCGGTCGGGGCGCTCACTCCGAGCCGCCGTGCCCCGGCGAACGTGAGACGCACCCCGTTGCGATCCTCGGCGACGAGCCCGGTACGCTGCGCGATCGCCCACGCCTCGCGGCTCTCTTCGGGCCCGGCCGGGACGCCGGGCAGGCGGTCGGCCGCGGCTCGGAGTCCCTCGACGTCCGGGGGCGTCCGCCCCTCCTCCTCCGCCGCGAGCAGGGCGAGCAGGAGGCGTTCCGTCGCCCGGTCCCCTTCCCCCACCGCGTCGGCCCCGGAATGGGTGCCGAACTCCGCACGGGTCGCGAGGACCGCCGTCTTCCACCGCGGGGAACCGGTAGCGGGCAGCGCTAGGGCGGGCGCCACCGCACGGGGCTCCCCGGTCGCGCTGTCGAGGGCGACGCCGTGCCCCGGAGGGAGCCTCGGCAGCCATCGCTCGCCGTCCTCGGCCGGCAGCCCCACCCACTCCCCGACGTGGCGCGCCGACCGCCGCGGGACCCGGAACGTGACGACGTCGGTGAGGGCGCCCGCGACGGCGTGCGCCAGCTCGGGGGCGAAGCGCTCGGGGTACTGGGTGGCGAGCAGGACGCGGAGCCCGAACTTGCGGCTCTCCGTCAGGAGCTCGGTGAGGAGCCGGGGCGAGAACGCGTGCGCCTCATCGAGGACGACCAGGACCCCCACGGACGGCTTCCGGTCGGGGCCGAGCGCCGCGAGCCCGAGGTACGTCCGGGCGACGACGAGCGTGGCGGCGAAGGCGGACGCTTCGGGTCCGAGGGTCGCGAACGGGAGACGGACGAGGACCGAGCGTCCGGAGCGGAGCAGCTCCTCGACGGGGAGGCCGCCGTCCGCGGGCGCGAGGAGCTCGGTGAGCGGTCGGGAGAGGACGACCTTCGCGAGCCGGGTCGCGGCCGACCACAGAAAGTCCGGCTGCCGCTTCATCACCGGCCCGAGCTCCTCCAGGAACCGCGCGAGATCCGGGCGCCGCGTCGCGAGCCGTGCGGCGTCGCGTCGATCCGGGTCGGTGAGGAGCCCGTAGAGATCGACGAGCGAACCTCCCTGCTCGAGCACAAGGCGGACGAACGAGTCGAAGATCCGCTCGAGCCGGAACCCCCAGTGGATCTCGGAGCCGTCCGGGCTCAGGCGCTTGAGCGCCGCGACCAGGTGCGCGGCGGCGCGGTCGTCCCCGGGATCGGCCGGTCGGAGCGCAGCGATCCCCGGCACCGGCGCGTCCGCCGCGTCGATCGCCACGACCCGGGGGAGGGCGCCCGGGTCGAGCCGCGCCACGACCGCGGGCGCGAGGTCACCGTGGAGGTCGATCACGAGCACGCCGCCCGGGCCCGCGGCCCGGTCCGCGGCGAGCCGGGCGAGGTAGGTCGTCTTGCCGGCCCCCGAAGCGCCGAAGACGATGCGGTGCCCCTCCGGTCCCCCGTCGGCCAGCGGGACCGGGTCGAGCGCTTCGGCGGTCCGCTCGAGCCCGTCCGCCGGCCGGCCGAGCCAGGCGTCGCGCGGGAGGGCTCCGAACGTCCCGCGGCGCCAGTCGCGCACCGCCGGCCGGCGAGCGCGGCGGGCGACGACGTCGGCGCCCGTCGCGTCGGCCCAAGCCTCGGCGATGGCGACCGCGACCCGGGGCGCCCGGCGTGAGAACTCGGCCGGGTCGGGGTGGCCGAACCGGTACCGACGGGCGACCGCGACGCCGCCCCGCTCGTCCCGGAGCCAGACGGTCTGGACTCCGACCCACCCTCCGGAACCGGCCAGGGCGCCGACCTCCGGGGCCTCTCGGCCGGCGGCCGAGGCCCGGCTCGCGCCGGTCCCCGCGCGAGCCGCGATTAGCACGCGGACCTCTCCGCGGCTCCCGGCGGGAGGGTCGAGGTGCGGGGGACCGGTCCGCCGGCGAAGCTCGAGCGCGCGAAGGGTCGGGCTCGCCCGGACGGTCTCCACGAGCGACGCCGGTCGGACGGTGACCCAGGGCACCGGGTCGCCGAGCGTCGACTCGAAGAGGATTCCCCCGGGGGGCGCGGTGGCATGGAGGGCGTAGGCGAGCGACCGGTACCAGCGGGCCCGCAGGGCCGGCGGTCCGATCGGGCGGACGGTCTCGCCGCGCGCGATCACCGTCTCTCCTCGGCCCCCGCCCGGGCGACGAGCACGTCGATCTCGCGGCGCAGTCGGTCGAGCCGGTTCGCTCGGGCGAAGCACCTCAGGGCGTCGGTCGAAAGGACCCGAGGCTCGGCGCGTCCTTCCGCCCAGAGCCGAACGGTCCAGAAGAGGCTCCGTTCGGGTCCGGTGTAGAGGTCGGCCCACGGTCGCACGGTGAGCGCGAGGGGGAGACGCACGGCGCCGATCCAGCGGACGGCGTCGGTCTCCCGGAGGCGGAGGCACATTCGGGGAACGGGTTGGCGAAGAGCGTTCGCTCGGCGTTCGTACTTCACGGTAGGTTCACAGATCCCTCCTCCCCACCGGCGGGCCGGCAGCGAAGAGGCGGTGTGCGTCGCCGCGGGACCCGATGGGGTCCCGTCACCGTCGCTCGAGGGCCCACGCCCGCGGCCGGACCGCCACGGGCCCCGAGCGAGCGGGGTTCCGGCCGTTCGGCCGGGGAAGCGGTCCGGTTCGCGCGTGCGCGATCCCGCGCGGGGGAATCCCGGCGGCTCCGGCCGGGCGTCCGCCCGCGGGGAGGCGGCCTCCGAACTTCCCTACGAGCTCGGGGCGACGCCGCGAACTAGACGGTTCGGGTCGAGCGGATCGTCCGGCCCGGCGCGCGGACTCGCGGTCCGGCGAGGGGCGGAGAGCGGCCGACCCGGGGGTCGTGACGGCCATTCCCACCGAAAGTTCCCGGGGTCCGTCGGGGGCCGGAGAGGCTCACCGCCGGAGCGCGGGAGAGGGAGGTCGGTCGGCCGTCCATGGGTACGACCGCCGACCGGCCCGCGGGTTTGTAAGCGAGCAGCGGGCGGTGAACGATGGAGCGCCCACGAAAAGGGGGAAAGGTCCCTCGCACGCCCGGGACACGGTGCTGTCCCCTTACGGCGATGTGGAAGGACCTTTCTTGGGGTGGGTGCAGAGGGAACGAGCGGGCCCGGCCTATTTGAGGCGTGGACGGGGAGGGCGCGAAACGCCCCTCCGAACCGGCGTTCCGCCGGTCAGCGCCCCCGGTGCCCTTCGGACTCCGCGAGGACGATCCGTGGCAGCTCGCCTTCGATCGTCGGGCGACGAGCGGGAAGGTTCGCGGCCCGGTTCGACCGCGGGTGGTGGGGGAGCAGCCAGCGCTCCCCCCACGCGCGCAGCTCGCGCGCCGCGGGGGCGAGGCCGAGGCCCATCTCGGTCAGAGAGTAGACGACCGAGAAGGGGCGCGTGCTCACCACGGTGCGCTGGACGACGCCCTGGCCCTCGAGGAACTTCAGGGTCGCGCTGAGGGTCTTCGCGTTGAGCCGGTGGTTCGACTTCAGGATCTCGCTGAACCGCTGAGGCCCCTCGAGGAGCCGGTGGACGATCGCCAGCCGCCACTCCGTGCCGATGACCCCGACCGCGGCGAGCACCGGACAGAGCTCTCGGCCCTCGTTCGCATCGCAGGCGTCCGCCTCCCCGGCGGGAGCGCTCGCCGGCCGGCGGGATCGGTCGGTCTCCATCGATTCGTCCTCGACGCACGAAGGGACGCGGCCCTTCTTATAGTTACGGGATGCCACTTGATGAACAGTTGTAAGCGCATCGGGCCACCCTCCGGTGGTGCCGCAAGAGGCGCTCACGTTTTCTGATAGGTCGGCCGTTGCGGAGCGTGCCGGCCCGACGCCGCGAGTTCGAGCTCTCGGTCGAGCGGCCGCTCGGTGTGGAGTCCGGCGGCGGCGGTACGGTTCGCTGGAGCGTCCGCTTCGAGCTCGGCCCCGAGGAAGAGCGCCCGTCGGCCAACGAGCTCGCGCGCGAGCTCGAGTCGCTGACCGCGGAGCTCCACGCGCTCCTTGGCCCCGGTCTTGCCGGACTCCCGATCGGTCGACCGGACCGCGACCTCGCTGAGCTCGTCGACGCTTACCGACCGCGCCAGCGAGAGCTCGTCGACCTCCTGCGCGAGGAAGGCGCCCTCACCGCCGGCGAACACGCGCGCCTCCTCGAGTACCTCGCCGGCGCGGCGACCGCCCCCGGAGTGGCGCCGTCGACCCCGACCGAGCCCGAGCGGCTCCTTGCGACCGTTCCGATCGAGCGGCCCGGCGCGGCACCGCCCTCCCGGCCGATGCCCGCGACCGGGGCTCCTGGCGAGGCTCCGCGGCCCGTCGAGGAGCTCCTGCGGACCTACCAGATCGCCTCGCTCCGTCAGGCCGGCGCGGTGCGGGCCCGGCGTCAGATCAGCTTCTCCGAGTACATGGCGCTCAAGCGGCATTTCGAGTCGGCGGAAAAGGGCGGGACCGCGAAGGGCGACGGCCCCTCGGGCTAGCGACCGACCCGTTCCGTGGACCGCTCCGTTCCGCTCGCGGGGATCGGCACCAGCGCCACCGCGACGAGCCCGACGTCCGTGATGCCCGGCCGCATCGGCACCGCCCGGGCATGACCGGGCCGCACGGAGGCATCCCTGTCGGTCGGTGCACCGACGACCGCTCCCGCCGGATACTCGGCAGCCCCCACGGCTCCCGAGGTCCGGAAGAGCCCGACGCTCATCTCCCGGCGTCGGAGCCCGTCCCGGGCCCGGGTGAGGAAGCGGCCCAGCGCCGGACCCTCGTCGAGCCCTTCGGGGAGCTTGAGGGTCGTCATCGCGAACGTCGCCACTCCCTTCGTTCGGCTCTCGGCCGTGAGACCTTCCGCGCGAACGAGCTCGTCGGTGCGGGCGAGGAACGCGTCGGCCGCCGCCTCCGGGCCCTCGCGGAGCTCCAGGAAGGCGAGACGGCTCGTCCAGCCTTTGTCGAACAGGGTGTCCGCGGCGGCCCGCAGCGCATCCGTAGGGCTTGCGACCAGGACCGGCCGGGAAAGGGTCGGTGCGGGGGAGAGCCGGCCGCCGGGGACGAGGGCATCGCGGGCGACGGGAGAGAGCTGCTCCGACAGCCGCGTCCGCTCGAGGAAGGCGCGGACCTCGGTTCGTTCCTCCGGAGAGACCGGCCGCGTCGGTCCGCCCCCGACGACCCCGGCCCCGTCGCCGCGGTCGAGGAGGAACGTCGCGATGCGCGCGCGAGGTGCGAATCCGGCGAGACGACCGCCGACCGCGCCCGTACCGAGCACGCGCGCGATCCGGCCGACCTCCCGGCCACCCGCGCCGGCCGCTCCGGCCGACTCGAGGAAGCGGGCGAACTCCTCGACCGTCACTCCCGGCGGAGGGAGGCAGAGGGCCCGCAGCGCGCCCGGTGAGAGGAGGAGCAGCAACAGGTCCTGCTCGGTGAGGCCCGTCCCGAGCTCCTGCGCCGCCGCGACGGCCGCGGCCGCTTTCGGCGCTCCGCCCCAGCCCGGCGGCATCACCTCGCTTCGGAACGGGAGCTCGGGGAGCGGCGGCTCGGGGCCCGCGAGGAATCCCTGCGTCAGCCGGTCGCCGACCGCGTGCAGCGCGGCGAGGGCCATCGCGTTCGCGGCGTTCCCGAACGCGAGGAAGGCGATCTCGCGATAGCGACCGTCCGGCACGAAGCGATTCCCGACGCGCAGCGTGCCGTTCTCGCGCCGCAGCGCGAGCCGAACCGACCGGTAGGCGTCCGTCGCGGTCACCGCGGACCGGTAGGCGAGGCCCTGGAGCGGGTCGGGTCCCCGGGGCTCCGGTTCACCGGGCGGGAACGGGTCCCACGGGAACGCACCGATCACGTCCGCGCGACCGGAAATCCGGGACAATAGCCTAGCGGAGGCTAGCCGAGCTGCAGCCGCTCGGTCGTCGACGGGGTCGCGGCGCCGAGGAACCGTCCCGGCCCGAACTGCTCGGCGGGCAGGTCCGACGGCTCCCCCAGGACGGTGGCCGCGACGCGTCGCGTCGCCGCCGGCGCGAGCATGAACCCGTGACCGCCGAAGCCGTTCGCGTGGACGAACCCCCGGAGCCGGGGGTCCTCCCCGACGACGGGGAGGCCGTCCGGCGTGTCGTCGTAGAAGCCGGACCAGGCCCGGAGCACGCCGATCGGCGCGAGCCGCGGAAGGAGGGTGACGAGCGCCCGGGCCATCGAGGTGAGGAACCGGGGGGAGCTCGGGACCCCGGCGGCGGTCCCGGGGGGATGCGCGACTGTGAGCCCGCCGACGAGCCCGCCGTGGACCGTCTGGCTGAAGTAGAGGCCGTCCGACGTGCGGACGACCATCGGGTCGAGGAAGGGTTTCAGCGGCTCGGTCGCCAAGATCTCGTGGCGCGTCGCGACGTTCGGTACGGTGAGGCCCGCCAGCCGGGAGACGTCGCCGGACCAGCCTCCCGCCGCGTTCACGAGGATCGGGCTCGCGACCGGACCCTCCGAGGTCCTCACACCGGTGACCCGGTCGCCGGCCGTTTCGACGCCCGTGACCTCCACCCGAGCGCCACGTCGACGCCGAGCCGGCGGACCCCCTCGTAGACTCCCCAGACGGCGGGGAACGGGTAGAGCACTCCGTCGGACCGGAGGTACGTCCCTCCGACCACCGCGTCCGAAGCGATCCCGGGCACGAGCCGGGCGACGGCCCCGGCGTCCAGCACCTCGGAGGCCAGCCCCTCGGATCGGACCAAATCGTGGACCCTCCGGAGGCGGTCGAGCTCGGGCCCGTTCTCGGCGAGGAAGAGGTAGCCGGACTGACGGAACCAGGGGTTGTAACCGAACTCGCGCCCGAACCGCCGATATGCGGCGACCGCCTCCCGAGCGAGCCGTACGGTCGCTCGGGTCTCCCACTGCTGCCGGACCCCTCCGCCGTTCCGGCCCGATGCACCGCTCGAGAGGAACCCCCGGTCGACGACGAGAATCGGACCGGCGCCGGCGCGAGCCAGATGGTAGGCGGAGAAGAGCCCGAGGATGCCGGCGCCGACCACGACGACCCGGTACTCCCGGCGCGGAAGGGTCATGGCACCTCCGTCCGAGCGGGGCCGTCGAGCGACGCAAGGGCGCCGAGCGGGGTCGGGAAAACCGGTGGACGGCTCCGTACGAAGCCGACCTCGTGGGGGGGTCGGTTCTCGAGGACGGCGAGGAGGAGGAGGGCGTCCGGCACGCAGTACCGGCCCTGGCAGAGACCGGTCCCGAGGCTCGTGTACCGCTTGATGACCTCGATCCCTCGGTAGCCGGCCGCGTGGGCCCGCGCGAGGTCTTCGAGCAGTACGTCCTCACAGCGGCAGGCGACCCACCGCCCGCGCCGCGGAACGGCGAGGAGCTCCCGATAGTACCCTTCGAGATCGCCGGCCCCGTCCTCTCGGACCCCCGCCAGCGCGGGAGCGCCCTCCCACCCTCCGCCCGCGATCGCCTCCGCGACGCGCTCTCCGCTCGCGGCCGCGTCGACCGGGAGGACGCCCGCCGCCTCCCCGACGGCGAAGAGGCCGGGAACGCTCGTGCGTCCGCGCTCGTCGACCTCGGGAAGATACGCGCCGGGCCCGGCGCACCAGCGCATCCGAGCCCCCGCAAGGTAGGCCAGCTGGACGTTCGGAAGACGCCGGTGGGCGAGGAGGACCGCGTCGCACCGCAGCGAGAAGGGGGGGCCGCGGCCCCGGCCCTGCAGCCGAAGCGCCCGTACGCGGCGGCAGCCCCGCACGCCGACGATGAGGGAGCGCGGGTAGATCGGGATCCCGAGATCGGAGGCGGCGCGGACGACGTCGGGCCGGACCTCGCCGGTCGCGACCACGGAGCCGATCCGTGCTCCGTGAGCGGCGAGGACCTCGACCGCGCGCCGGTCCCCTCCGATGAGCGCGGCATGGCGGAACCACGTCCGTTCCTGGGAAGGCGCGAGGCCGAGCGCGGCGTCCGCCGTGAGCACGCCGGGTCGGTCGTTCCCGGGGAACGATAGCGAAGCGTCGTACCCCCCGGTCGCGACGACGACCGTCCTCGCCTCGACCGCGACCCCGGGACCGTCGTCCATGAACCCCACGAGGGTGAACGGGCGTTCGCGCGACGGGTCGGGCGGGGTGAGAAGGGTCACCGAGACGCCGGGAAGGAGATCGGTCCCGGCGGGCGCGCTTGCGAGCGGGTCCCGGTCGATAAGGAGGGACCGATGTCCGAGGGTCGCGAGCCGGTCCAGGACCGCACGCCCGCTCGCACCGCCGCCGACCACGACGACGTCGGCCCGCCGAGCCACCGCCGGCGCGGGAGGCGCGGGAGAGCCCGGTGGCGGGAGGGTGCCGTAGCCGGCCAGCCGGCGCACGAACCACTGATAGACCGGCGCCGCGAACGCGGGGCGCCGGAACCCGCGGAACGGGTCGAGTCCTCCGGGAAAGAGGACGTCGAGCAGCCCGAGCAGGTCGAGACGGGCCGAGGGCCAGCCGCCGTCGCTGACGACCACGTCTCCGTCGTGCGGCCGGTACCGGCACGAGCGGACGAGGGGACGGCCGTTCACGCGGACAAGGCAGCCGGTGCACTGTCCGGTCCCGCAGAACGGGGCCCGGGGCCGGTGATACCGTACGGACCGCTCGAGGGTCGGGATCCCGCGGGCGGAGATCGCGGCGAGGAGCGGCTCCGAGGGCCGCGCCGCATAGACGCGTCCGCGGTAGCGTACGCGGCGGGCCGGCTCCTCCCCCATGGCGACCGTCCTCACCCGGGCGCCGAGTATTTAGGTCGGACGCCCCGGCGGCGCCCGATCCGCTCCGGACCCCCTCCCGGTGCGCCCGATCAGGGCGGACGCCCCGGCGCGGGCGGAAGACTATATAGACAATAGTAGGTCGGACCCCCTACACTCAATGCGTAGCAGTGGCGGGTTCCACGGTCGCCGGATCCAGAAGACCGGCGGGTCCACCTACATCATCTCGCTGCCGAAGAACTGGGTGACGGCGCGGGGCCTCCGGCCGGGCGACACGCTCCTGTTCACCCCTCGGGCCGACGGGTCCCTCACGGTCTTTGCGGAGTCGAAGGGGCCCCCGGTCGCCGAGCGGCGCGTGGTCGTCGTCGGCAATACCGATGACGAGGAGCACCTCTTCCGTCGGTTGATCGCCGAGTACATCGCGGGCTATCCCCTCCTCGAGATTCGGACCTCGGGGCGGATGAGCGCGCGCACGCGCGAGGTGATCCGGAATTTCGCCCAGCGGATGATCGGGCCCGAGATCCTCGAGGAGACGGCGGAGTCGGTCGTCCTCCAGGACGTCGTCGGGGCGAACCCGCTGCCGATCCCGTCGATCATCCGCCGGGAGCACCAGATGGTCCGCTCGATGCAGGCGGACGCGATGGCGGCGTTCCGCTCCCGGGACGAGTCGATCGCGAAGGACGTGGTCGAACGCGACTGGGAGGTCGACCGGCTCCACTGGTTCCTCGAAAAGCAGGTGACGAGCGCGCTGCGCGACGCGCGCATCCTCGCGACGCTCGACCTCACGCTCCCGGAATGCTCCACCTACCTGCTCGCGTCGCGGGTGCTCGAGCGGATCGCCGACCACGCCGTCCGGATCGCGGAGTCGGTGGCCCTGCTCGACCGGGAGCGGACCCCCGAGCGGGTCGTCGCAGAGCTCGAGCGGATGGCGGACGCGGCCGCTGCGGCGCTCGCCGACGCGCTCGACAGCCTCGACCACCGGGACATCGACAAGGCGAACGCCGTCATCGATGCCGCCCACCGGCTCGCCCGCGAGCGCGACCACGTGCTGCGGGAGATCGCGTCGAAGCGCGGTCGGCTCGCGATCTGCCTCGCCTACGTGCTCGAGAGCCTCGAGCGGAGCGCGTTCTACGCGAGCGACCTCGCCGAGATCGCGATCAACCGCGCCGTCGAGTCGCCCGTGGGCAGGACCGAGGCGGAGGGGGGCGAGCGGCCCCTCGCTCAGGCGCCCGGCGCGTAACGGACCTCGAGGTCCTGGAAGACGTCGGTCACGTCCTCGCACCGGTCGGTGATGAGCTCGAGCCGCTCGTAGAAGTCCTTCCACTTCAGGATCTCGATCGGGTCCTTCTCGCTGAACAGCTTCTCGAGGAGGTCCCTCAGGAGGTCGTCCGCCTCGTTCTCGAGACGGTTCACCTCCACGATCGCGCGCTGCAGGTTCGCCGGGGCGCCGCGGTAGAGCTCGTCGAGGCCGAGGATCCCGTCGCTGACCCGGTCGACCGACTCGACGACGATCTCGGCAAAGCGCACGACCTCGGGACGGGTGTGCTCGAGGCGATAGGTCCGCACTCTCGCCGCGACGGATTCGATCCCGTCGATGATGTCGTCGAGCGCGCTGGCGAGACGGCCGACCTCCGCCCGCACCTCGGGAGCGAGGCGCCGGTTGTTGAGCTCGACGAAGACCCGGTGCACTTCCTCGTCGGCCTCGTGCTCGATCGCGCGGATCCGGTTGACCTTGCCCTCCCGGTCCACGGAGGGGTCGGCGAGGAGCTCCTTCAGGGCCAGCGCGGCCCGCTGGGCCGTGAGCGAGAGCGAGCGAAGGTACGTGGAGAACCGACGGACGAGGACCGCAAGCTCGTCCTCACCCGAGACGTCCTCGAGCGAGCGCTGGCTCGTCTCGGGAAGGAGCGCGAGCGTGAGGAGGCATCCGACCAGCGACACCGCGGCGAGCAGTCCGAAGAACCAGGGGAGACCGTACGTCGCAGTGAGACCGGCGAAGACGAAGACCGCGATCACGGCCCCGATCTTTCCCGAAGCGGCGGCGATCCCGTGGCCGGTCGTGCGGAACGACGTGGGAAAGACCTCGCTGGGGTAGACGAACGTCGTCGTGTTCGGTCCGAAGTTCGCAAAGAAGAACGTGAGACCGTAGACCGCGAGGAACGCCGGGAGGACACCGGTGAGCTCGTTCCAGCCGAGCGAGAGGAAGAGGAACGCCGCGGCCATGACCCCGAAGCCGATGTACTGGAGCGGTCGACGGCCGACCCGGTCGATCAGCGCCACCGCCGCCCAGTAGCCGGGGACGCTCGCGAGGAGCGCGATGAGGACGTTGCCCGCGGCCAGGAGCCGGACCTGTTGGAGCGCCGGGTACGACGTCGCGCTCGCGAACCCGATCTGCTTCAGGATCAGCGGGTTGAAGATGCTGGTGGAGTAGAACGCGATGTCGAGCAGGAACCACGTCGCCGCCGTCCCGAACACGAGGAGACCGTAGGACCGGAACAGTTGGCGCATCGGGACGCCGAGACCCCGCGAACCCCCCGCCGCCGCCACCGAGGTGCCCGTGATCGAACCGACGGTCCGTGCCGCGTCGCCGACGCGTCCCCGGGCGAGGTCGAACCGGGGCGTCTCGGGCATGCGGATCCGGAAGTAGACGGTCACGAGCGCCGGCAGCGCGCCGAGACCGAGGATGAGGCGCCAGGCGATGTCGAGGTTCGGGATCGTGTAGACGACCGCGAGGCTGGCACCGGCTCCGGCGAGGAGGCCAAACCCCTGCATCGCGAAGACGGTCGCGACCAGGCGACCCCGGCTCTGGACGTTCGAGTACTCGCTCATGATGGTCGCGCTGAGCGGGTAGTCCCCGCCGACGCCGATCCCGAGGAGGAAGCGCCAGAGGATCAGGACCGAGATCGTCGAGAGGCCTGCGAACGGGCCGCTGAGGGCACTGCCTACCGCCCCGACCGCCATCAGGCCGAGCGTCACGCCGTAGACCTTCCGCCGTCCGAGCCGGTCGCCGAGCCAGCCGAAGAAGACCTGCCCGACCGCCGCACCCATGAGCGCGGTCGATCCGAGGAGGCCGATCTCGAGCTTCCCGACCGCGCCTCCGGGGGCGAGCGCAACGAGGATCGGAATGACGAGCGAGATCACGAAGAGGTCGTAGGCGTCCGTGAAGAACCCCATCCCCGCGACCACGATCGTGCGGAGGTGGAATCGCTGGACCCGGGCGGTATCGAGGGCAGCCAGGATCCGTCGGCTCTCCGACGGCAGCCCCGGCCGGTCCTCGGCACGGGCAGGAGGGGCCGGCGCCACGTGGGCGCGGACCGGGCCATCCATAATGAACGTAACGTCCCCGCAGGCCCATCGCGGGTCCGGCCCGCCGGGGTTACCGGGCGGCCGGTCCACCGCCGGTCAGGCGTTCGAGGAGGCGGCTCAGCTCCTCCTCCGACGGGACGCGCGGGTTGGCGAGCGTCGTGGGGGAACGGAGGGCGTCACCGACGATCGTCGCCCGGTGCGGGGCGAGAAGGGCCGCGTCGATCCCCGCGGTCGCGAGCGACGAGGGCAGCCGGAACGTCTCGTAAAGCCGTTCGAGCCGGGTCGGGAGCGGCAGCCGCGGCGCGTTCTCGGTCCGGACGGCCGCTACGGAGAGCAGCTCCCAGCGATCACGGGCCGAGGGCCGGTCGAACTCGAGGACGGAGGGCAGGATGACGGTAAGAAGGCGCCCGTAGGAGAGCCCGGTGGGGGGGCCGAGGGCGCGGGCGAGCGCGTGCGCCACGCCCCGCTGCGCGTTCGAGGTCGCCAACCCCGCGGCGGTCGACGCGTAGAAGAGGGCGGAACGGGCCTCCGGGTCGTCGCTCCAGCGGAGCGCGTGCGGCAGTCGATCGAGCACGGTCGCCAGGGCATCGATCGCGAGCGCGTCGGAGAACGGGTTCGCCCACGCGGAGAGGTACGCCTCGATCGCTTGGGCCGCCGTCTCCAGCGCGCCGTCGAGCAGGAGGTCGCGCGGGAGCCCGGTCACGAACGTGGGGTCGAGGAGCGTCCATTCCGGTGCGAAGGCGCGGTGCGCGAGTTCGAACGGACGACCGTCGACCGAGAGCAGGTCGACGGTCGAGCTTGCTTCGCTGCCGCTGCCGGCGGTGGTCGGGACCGCCACGAGCCGGGAACGGGGCGGGCTGTCGAGGTCGAGCGGCGGTGCGGCCGAGGGTTCCAACCGAAGGTCCGGCCGCTCGGCGCGGGATCGGGCCGCCTTCACCCCGTCGATCGTCCGGCCGCCGCCGATCACGACGACCCAGTCGGGCGATGTCCGGCGGAGGCGGTCCGCCAGCTCTTCGACGCGGTCGACGCGCTCCGGGTTCTCGGGGGCGACCACGACCTCGACTGTGGTTTCCGACTTCGCGAGCTCTTCGCTCGCCCGACGCGTCGGGCCGAGTTCGGCGACCGCGGGATCGACCACGACGAGCGCCGAATGCGCGGAGAGGCCGCTCAGCTGCTGGATCGCTCCGACCCCCCAGGCGATGCGCGGGGTGGTGAAGAATCCGGTCATCCCCGCCCGCGGACGGTCCGCCTACGCCCCCGAACCCTCGCGGCAGCGGCGGCAGGCGCCGGTCAGCGAGAAGGAGATCCCGTCGACCGTCCATCCGGCCGGGTGTTGCACCGCGAGCTCCGTAAGGAGGTGAGCGTCGAGCTCGTTGAGCGTCAGCCGCTGGATGCGTCCGCAGACCCGGCAGACGATGTGCGCATGGGGATCCTCGAGGAGTTCGACCGTGCGTCGCGGGATTCCGCCGGGCGGCGAGACCTTCACCCGTACGGCGGCGGCGCGAGGGGGGGCCCGTCCCGGGCGGCGGGACCGGCGGGGAGAACGGGGCATGCTGGCGGTGCACTCCGAAACCAGTATTAAGTAAGGTCGGCCCGAGGGCCGGCCGCGCTCGCCGGGTTCCGCGTCGCGGGGAGGTCACCGGCGCGCAGGGGCGGTGCGGCAGGGACGTTCCGCGCCGGCCCGTCGGCGTCCCGTCCGCAAATCCCCTTCGCGCGCGGGCGTCGTCGCCGGGTCGTGGCCCCGCCGGAGGGATCGCGAGTGCCCGACGAGCTCGTCCGGCTCGCGTTCTTTCCCTCCGGAAGTGGACGCTCGGTCAGTTTTGGTGAAGCTGAACCGGTCGAATCGTCGGGGCAATCGCTCCGGGCAGACCAAACGCGCGTTCAGGAGAGAATGCTTCTTTTCTTCCTCCACCGCCTCGGTCGCCGACGGGTCCGTGCACGTGCGTCCGGGACGGGAGCGCGACCTCCCCGGCATCGTGGTGATCTACAACCACTACGTGCGCCGTTCGCCCGCAAGCTTCGAGGTACTGGCCGTGGGCGTCGAGGACCGGCGCGACTGGTTCGAGGCGCACGCCCAGGGCGGGCGGCACCAGCTCTGGGTCGCCGCCGACGACCGGGGCCGGATCCTCGGCTGGGCGACGACGAGCCCGTTCCGGCCCCGGGCGGCCTACGCCACGACCGTAGAATCGTCCGTCTACTGCCGTACCGACTCCCTCCACCGGGGGCTGGGTACCGCCCTCTATTCCGCCCTCTTCCACGCGATCCGGGACGAGGACATCGAGCGTATCGTGGCCGCAGTGACCCTGCCCAACCCGGCCTCGATCGGCCTGCATCGCAGCTTTGGCTTCCGACCCGTCGGGGTCTTCACCCGGGTAGGGCGTAAGCTGGGTCGGTACTGGGACGTCGCGTGGTTCGAACGGCCCCGCGTCCTTCCGTCAGTTCGCAATGCCTCGACCGAAGGCGTTCGCACTCCCGCCGCGAGCCGGTCTGGGCCCCCGGGCCGGCATCGCGATATCGACGACGACGCCGCCCCGGACGCGGAACGTGAAACGGAGCGAGAGCTCCTTGACGATCGCCTCCCGGATTCGTTTCTCCGTGAAGAGCCGGAGCCGACCCGGGCCCGCGGTCGTGGCCGCCGGGAGGCGCCCGCCCGTCCGAGTACTCTCGGCCGGCGAACGGTCCGAATCGGGACAGGCTAAACCCTTCCTCGGCTGACGGAGCCTGGAGCGGGACAGGAGCGGAACGCGCCAGGGCGCCGACCCCCGGTCCCGAGGGAGGAGAAAGGGGTGACGATCCTAGGACTCACCGGAACCAGTCTGCTGGTCTTCCTGATTGGCGTCACCCTCCTCGTCGGCTTCGGGGCCGACTGGCTCGCCCGCCGTTTCCGGGTACCGGACGTGCTGTGGCTGATCGGCCTCGGCATTGCGGCGGGTCCCGTCTTCCACCTCGTGCTGCCCGCCTCGTTCCTCCCCATCGCGCCGCTGCTGGGCGCCGCGACGCTGGCCCTGATCCTTTTCGATGCCGGCATCGACCTCAAGGTCCGGCTGGTCCGACCGTTCGCCGGTTCGGCGCTCTTGTTCGCGCTCGCAACCTACATCGGGAGCTCCTTCGTGCTCTTCGTGGTCGGGGACCTCGTCCTGTTCCCGCACGAGACGACCCTCGCGCTCCTGTTCGGAACCGCGCTCGGCTGCACTTCGGGCGCGGTGATCATTCCCCTCGCGAACCGGTTCGGACTCGCGACGGGACTGCGCAGCTTCCTCCACCTCGACAGCGCCGTCGAGGACGCGCTGGCGGTCGTGAGCGTGACGACGGTCCTCGCGCTGCTCTCTCCTTCCTCTCCGTCGCTGGCGTTGAACCTCACCTCGTCGCTGATCCTGCCCCTCCCGGTCGGCATCGTCTTCGGGTTCGCCGCCGGACTCCTCTGGCTTCTCTTCCTCTACGGTTGGCAGGACCGGCCGTTCACCGCGCTGGCGACCCTCGGCTTCCTGTTCGTCGTGTACGCGGGTGCGGAAGTCGCCGGAGGCTCCGGCATCCTTGCGGCGCTGGTCTTCGGAGTGGTGCTGGGGAACGAGCGGTTCGTCCGCCGCTTCCTCCGGAGGACCCGTCCGTTCGAGATCTCGCGCGACCTGCGAAAGGTCGAGGTCGAGATCGCGTTCGTGCTGCGGTCGTTCTTCCTGTTCCTGATCGGGGTGATCGCGTCGCTCGCCAATCCGGGCCTCGTGCCCGGGGTCGCGATCGTGGTGCTGATCGTCGTCCTGCTCGGGCTGCGGAGAGCGGTCTTCCCGGCCGTCACCCGTCCGTCGAAGGTTCCGCGAGCGTGGGCGAACGCCGTCGCCGCGTTCTCCGGTCGCGGGCTCACCTCGGCCGTCCTGCTCTTCGTGGCCCTCGAGACCGTTCCCGAGGTCACGCGGGTCCTCTTCCCCGCGGTGCTCCTGATCGTCGGGACGAACCTCGCGATGACCATCTGGCTCTTCGTAGAGCCCCCGCAGCGCGAGCCGCGGCGCTTCGAGGCGGAACATCGCTGGGCGGAGGCCGCGACCGAATTCATCGCGCTCACAGAGGAGGAGGGTCCCCTCGCGAACGAATCGGCGTTCGAGGAGGGGCCCTCGTCCGTTCCGGCGCCCTCGGCTCCCCCGGGCGGACGGTTACCCCCGCCGCTCCCGAAGGGGCCGATCGACCGGGACCGCTAGGGCTTCGATCGAAGCGGAGCGCGGGATGCCGTGGCGCGGCCGCTCAACTCGATACGGGCGAAGGGCGCAACCGACCGATCACGAGCGCAACGCCGGTCGTCCGTCCCCGTCCGGGTCGCCGGCGGGATCCGTCGCCGAGGTCGGTGGATCGGAAGCGGGAGGGCCTCGGACCTCGCGGTACGCCGTCCAGAGGTTGTAGCCCCCAATGAACCCGACCACGGTCACGATGAGCACGAACGCGACGCCGAGGGAATCGAGGTTCGGGATCGGGCTGCCCGTGGAGATCGCCATCGAGTCGAGCGCCGGTGCGGCCACGATGAGCGCGCCGATCGCCGCGAACGCGAGCCCTCCGACGTAGAGCGTGCGGGCCGCGGTGGATCGTCCCACGCGTTGAACCTGCCGGTGGGTGAGCTTCTTCAGTCGCGCGAGCCGGGCGAACACCGCCCCCATGATCATCTGCATGAGCATGGTGCCGATACCGAACATCGCCCCGACAAGCGCGGCCCAGCCGGCGTTGGGCATGTGGGGGGCCAGCAGGAAGACGATGATCGTGGCGTACGCTCCAAAGCCCCAGCCCGCGACGAACCCGTGGATCGCCGCCATCCGGAGCGGGACGGGACGAAGCTCCTCGTCGAGACCGTCCGGGCGCTCCGCGGCCGTCCGGTGGTGCGTGTGATCCGGGAAGAACCGGCCGAACGCACGTTCCATGAGGTGGTCGAAGGGCAGATGGATGTCGGATCCACGAAGGAGGTACCAGCCGGCCGCGAACATCACGATCCCCACCACGATGTAGATCGGGCCGTCGAGGTTGTACACGGTGTAGAACTCGGCCAGGCCAAGGTAGCCGAGGGTGGTCAGGATCGATCGCTGCAGCGTGAACCCGCTCGAGAAGACGAGCCCGGCCTTCATGCCGCCCCGGCTGCTGTAGCTCCCGATCGAGTAGCTGAACGTGATCGGCCAGGTATGCTCGTCCGGCGTCGCCCCGTGCAGCAGCCCGAGGACGACCGCGATCCCGAGCACGATCGGGATCGAGAGCCCGACCGGTGGGTTGAACAGGAACGAGAGGTCGACCATCTCTCGGCCCCCTCACCGCGTGCGGCGCTCCGGACACGGGGGGATCGGCTCGCCGTGCGGGCACACCGCCGGGTGTCCGCCGACGCGGCAGAGCCGCTCCACCGTCCGGTGGTCGAGGGCCAGATCGACCTCGCGTGCGGCCGCGCAGAGCTCGGTGGTCGGGAAGCCCAGCCGGGCGAACATGTGCTCCGCCACCCGGTGATGCCGCTGATACTCGGCCTCGCACTTCCGACCCCGCGGGGTGAGACGGGACTTCCCCCGGTAGCGGTCGACCAGACCGAGGCGTTCGAGCGCCGTGACGTGCTCGAGCGCGGACGGAGGACGCACGCGGAGGACCTCCGCAATCTCGTTGAGCGACACGCCCTGGGCCTCGGTCTCTCCGAGGCGGATCGACCGGAGGGCGTCGAGCTGTCGGCGGGTCAACCGCTGGAGATCCTCCACGGATCCCCTAGGGAGGACCTCCGATATAAGGTATACACTAAAAATTAGGTAGGTGGAAACCCTGGCGGCAGTCTCCTCCTGCGGAGGCGTGCCGGCGGTCCCGAGCCGGGATCCTGCGGGAGGGGGACGCCCCGCAGGGGGGACGACGTCGGTCGCGGCCTATTCGCGCAGGAGCGGCAGGACCGGCCACGCGCCCCCGATCGAACGAGGGCGGGCTCTTTCCCCTCGAAGGACTCCCGGGGCCCGTGACCGCGCCTCGGCCTCACGGGGGTCGCCCGGACGTCCCGACCCTCTTCCGGGTGGTCGTCCCGGTGACCGACATCGAGAAGGCCGAGCGGTTCTACTCGTGTCTTCTCGGGCTCGCGGGCACGAGGGTCTCGAGCGGTCGCCACTACTTCGACTGCGGAGGCACGATCCTCGCCTGCTTCGACCCGCGGGCCGACACCGACCCCTTCGACCTCGGCCCGAATCCCGATCATCTCTACCTCGCGGTGGACGATCTATCGCCGGCGTGGTCGCGGGCCCTCGACGCGGGGGCGACGATCCTCGATCCGATCGCGGTCCGGCCGTGGGGAGAGCGATCGTTCTACCTTCAGGACCCGTTCGGCAACAAGCTCTGCCTGGTCGAGCGCCGAACGATGTTCACCGGCCGCGGGATCCCCGGGGTCCGGACCGGCCCAACCACGGCTCGGAACGGGCGAGCGCGACCCGACGCGGCACCGAAGGTCGGCGCTAGGGCGCGAACCCGTCCGGCACGGCGGAGGTCGCGGCACAGCCGTGCGTCCGGCGGTAGTTCCAGAACCGGTCGTACGTCCAACGAAGGGCCCGGTCGAGCGGGGCGACCTGCAGGACGAGTCGGCCGGCGGTCTCGCCCAGGCAGACCTTCACCAGGGGGGGCATGATGGCGGAGCCCGAACTTCGACCGCGATCGTCGACCAGATGCGCGTAGGCGAACCGGGTCTCCTCGTCGAGGTCCCCCAGGTCCCGGGTGGCCTCGGCTTCGTCGTAGGGGAGGGAGCGCAGTCGTGATCCCCCGAGCCGCGCGCTGACCCGCGCGAAGAGCGCGCACGGTCCACAGCGGGGGTCGTAGAAGAGCCGGGCGGCTTCCGGGGACATCGTGTGCGACCCATATCGGGAGGGCCGCGGTACGATATACCTGCGACCGAGGGGGGTAGATCTCCACGGCGTGGCGGTCGGTCCGGTCGGGCCGTGAGCGACGGACCTCACCGCGCTTATTTCCTTCGGGCAAATACCGCCCCATGCCGCGGTCGGTGTCCCTGGGGGTCGTCGGCGACCGCGACCCTGAGAATCAGGAACACCTCGCCACCGAGAGCGCATTCCGGGAGCTCGAGCGTGGAGACGGCCTCTCGATCGAGGTCGACTGGCTCCCTACCGAGCGGCTCGCGGAGGACGGGGCCCTCCTCGGAGAGTACCGCGCGCTCGTGATCGCTCCCGGGAGCCCGTATCACTCGGCGGCCGGTGCGCTCGGGGCGATCCGCTGGGCCCGCGAGAACCGTGTTCCGATCCTGGGCACCTGCGGGGGTTTCCAGCATATGATCGTCGAGTATGCCCGGAATGTCCTCGGCATCTACGACGCGGAGCACGAAGAGGAGCACCCGGAGGGGCCCAACCTCTTCGTCACCCGGCTCTCCTGCTCGCTGGTCGGCCGTCAGGAAACCGTGGAGATCCTGCCGGGGACGCGCGCCCGGGCGATCTTCGAGGCCGCGCGGTCCGAGGAGCGCTTCTTCTGCAATTTTGGATTGAATCCCGCGCGACGGCGGGAGATCGAGCAGGGTGGGTTCCGCGTCTCGGGGATCGATCGGAACGGCGAGGTGCGGATCATGGAGATCGAGCGGCATCCGTTCTTCCTGGGAACTCTGTTCGTGCCGCAGGTAAGCTCGAGTTTCGAGCGTCCCCATCCGCTCGTGGCCGGACTTCTCCGAGCCGCCGTCGCATAGAGGCACTGGCGCCTCCCCCCCGGCGGTGTTCCGACTCCTTCCGCGCTCCCGACGGGCTTGCGCGCTCGCTCCCGCACCGGGGAGCTGCAACTGTCCGGGGGAACGCGACTGCGCCGCGTTCGCGACAAGGGCTCCTTCACCTACCGGCGCGACGGATGTGCAAGGGGGGCCGTCGGAGGGCGCTGAGGAATCCTACCGGAGGGTGGTCCGTCCCGAACCGTGCGGCCGAGCGGCGGGCCGAGCGCCAGCGGGCGCGCAGGGCGGAGCGGGTCCGGGCCACCGGAATCGCCTCCACCAACGTCAGTGGGAAGTAGGCCAGGGCGTGCGGAAGGTCAGGCTCCAGGACCCCTCTCCGTTCGATCGTGCCCCCCGCCCCCTCGATCAGTCGTTCGAGTCGTTCGAGCGGTAGGTAGTGGAGGTCGTCCTTGCGGCCGGTCGTCGCCTCGAAGACCGGTTCCCGTAGGTCGTACATCGCGAGATGAGCGCGCTGCGCGTCCGAGCGCGCGATCGGCAGCGTTTCCGCGACGAAGAGCCGGGGTGCCACGCGGAGCATTTCCCGGAAGACACGGCGCATTCCCGCTTCGTCCACAAGGGAGCGGACCGCGTGGACACAGACCGTGAGGTCGACCGAATCGGGTCGTAGCGGAAGCCGACGCGCGTCGCAGGTGATCGGACGGAGGCGGTCTCCGAGGCCGCTCGCATCGATGATCTCCCGGAACCGTCCCCAGCGCGCTCGCTCGGTCACGATCGCTCGCCCTCCCGGCCCTACGGCGAACGCGAGAGGCACCGTGGTGAGGGCGTGGGGGCCGGCCCCGACCTCGAGCACGGTCGTTCCCGGGAGGATCCTCGCCTCCTCGAGCAGCCGGTGCCGCTCGAGCATCTCGCAGCGCATCCATTCCGGCGCGAGGGGCGGACGCGCGTCGAGGGGGACCTTCTTCAGTAGCCGGGAGAGTTCCGGGTCAACGTCCCGGAGCGCCCGGAGGAACCGGGGGTCGCGAGAGGGCCGCGCCCGCTCGGCCGGGCGAGGGGAGGGGAGCTCGGCGCTCCGACGGCGCGGGGAGCTCGGGCTCGCCCCCGTCCTCATCGACCTCGCGCTACGGATTGCCGGGTCGCGGAGAATCCTCGATGGCTGCACGTGGGCCGGCCGTGCGTTGCGAAGCGAAGACGAACCTCCTCACGGCGCCCTACCCTTCGGTCGAGCGAACGGTGACGAACGGGATCGTTCCCGATGGTCTCGGGGGTGCCCACGGGCGGCGGGTCGGAAATCCTGGTCTCCTCGGCGAAGTGCATTCGGACCCGGCGTTCGATAGCGCCCGCGGTTACTTGTGAGATCTGCACGACCGGAGGCCGGTTCCGGATAACCGCGATTCCGATGTCGTAGAGAAGTTCCGGCTCGCGGTCTTCGGATCGTCCGCACGAACGAGAAGCGTCGGGGACCGAGCCGTGCGCCGTCTCCGCGGCGAGGACGCCGACGGCATCCCGAGTTCGGCGACCGTCTCCTGCGCGTCCTCGACGCGCTTCCGATGGAAGGCTCGGATCGGGGTGAGCGAGCCGAGTTCCGGTGGAGGGGCGCAAGGTATCCTCGGATCCGCCGGGGGAGTTCTTCCTTCGGTCGTGGACGTACGCCCCCGGGTCGAAGCGAAGCCGAGGGGGGTGGGGCCCAGCGCCCTGCTGAGGGGGCCGAGGCAGCCGGGAAGCGGCCGGGTCCCTGTCGCTATCTCCCCGGCGGGAGTGGTGATCCGCATGCAGGTGACCCGTGTGGACTGGAGACTGGACGTACGGTACCCCGCGAAAGCGTTCGCGGGGGAGGTCTCGATCTCTATCGAGGACTCGGCCGCCCCCCTCACGATCGATGCGCGCGGACTGGGCATCGACTCCGCGAGGCTGGACGGAGCGACGGTTTCCTTTCGCGAGGATCCGACGCACGGTACGATCGAGTTCTCCGAGGTCCCGCCCGGGTCCCACCGGCTCGCGATCGTGTACCACGGCGAGGTCGCGCCGTCGTCGCTCGTCGGGCTCTACGCTTCGCCCGCGGGAGAGCGGTACGTCCTCACGACGATGCTGTTCCCGACCGGGGCCGGTCGCCTCCTACCGGCCTTCGAGCGGCCTTCGGTGAAAACCGTCTACCACCTTACGCTCACCGTCGAAGCCGGCCTGGCGGCGATCTTCAACACGCCCGCCCGCTCGGAGCGCGCGATCGACGGTCGACGGGAGATCGTCTTCGAGCCGACTCCCCCGATGTCGGCCTATCTGCTGTATCTCGGGGTCGGGCCGTTCGACATGCTCACCGTGCCGGGGGACCGGTGGTCCGTCACCGTTGCCGCCTCTCCGGGCCGCGCGGTGGCGGGGCGGTACTGTGCGGAGCGGGCGACGGAGCTCCTCGCCGCCTACGAGGAGTACTACGGCGCGCCGTACCCTCTGCCGAAGCTCGACCTCGTGGCGCTCGAGGACTTCTGGGCGGGGGCGATGGAGAATTGGGGAGCGATCGCGTTCCGGGAGTCGGCCGTTCTGGTGGACCCGACGACGAGCGCCCTTGCCCGCCGAAACATCCTCCAGACCTTGGCGCACGAGATCGCGCACCAGTGGTTCGGGAACCTGGTGACGCCCGTCGGGTGGGACGATTTCTGGCTCAACGAGAGCTTTGCGACGTTCGTCGGCCATCGGATCGTCGCCCGTCGGTATCCGGAGGAGGACTCCTGGACCCCCTTCCTCAACGGACGCGTTCGGCTCGCCCTGGAAGCGGACGCGCTGACCACGACGCACCCGATCCACGTCCCGGTCGATACCGTCGAAGCGCTCGGAGAGATCTCGGACCAGATCACATACGGAAAGGGGGCCGCGGTTCTCCGGATGACCGAGGCCTATCTCGGCGAGGAGACGTTCCGCAAGGGGGTCTCCCGGTATCTCGAGCGCCACCGCTACGGTAACGCGACCGCGGCGGACCTGTGGGACGCTCTCAGCGGGGTCTCCGACCTCCCGGTATCCCACGTCCTCTCCGAGTGGATCACGCGGCCAGGGTATCCGGTGCTCCACGCGAGCTGGGCCGACGGCCGCCTCACGTTGCGCCAGGAGCGGTTCCGGGCCGACGGGACCCCATCGCCGGGCGTCTGGCCGATCCCGCTGGCCGTCCGGGCCGGCGGGGAGAGCTTCACGACGCTGTTCGAGTCGGCCGAGCTCGTCCGGCCGCTCTCCTCCCCCCGGGGCCTCTGCATCAATCCCGGACGGACCGCGTTTGTCCGGACCCATCTCGACGCGCCGCTCTTCGGCGCCCTCCTCGACGAATACCGTTCGCTCGACCCGATCGACCAGTGGGGCGTGATCGTCGACACCCACGCCCTGGTGTACGCGGGCCTCCGGTCCCTCGAACAGTTCCTGCAACTGGTCGAGATCTCCGCACCGCTCGCGGCCGACCTGCCCGTCCGCACCCTGGTGGCCTGCCTCAGCGACCTCCGGGGTCCCCTCTACGATGTGCCCGACTTCCTTGCCGCAGCTCGGAGGTTCCTCGCCGCACAGCGGGACCGCCTCGGGCTCGAGCCGCGCCCGGACGAGGCCGAGGGTGCACGGTTGCTCCGGGAGACCGTCGCGTTCGAGCTTGCGCGGGCCGATCCGGGGTTCGCCCGCACGCTCGCCGACCGCTTCGCGAACTTCGATGCCCTCTCCCCGGAGCTTCGGGGTCCGGTGGCGGTCGCCTTCGCGCTGAGGGAGGGCGGCAAGGCGTTCGAGCCGCTCGTGGCCCGGCTCCGCGCGACCACGAACGACACCGAGCGGCTCCAGATGGTCCTCGCCCTCGCGAGCGTGCCGGATCCCGCGACCGCACGGAACGTCCTCGCGATGGTGCCCAGTCCCGAGATCAATCCCTCCAAAGCCATGAACCTCCTCCTCACGATGACCGGGAACCCGACCGCGCGACCCGGTCTCCTCGCATGGTACCGCGACCATGCGGAGGAGCTCACCCGGCTGTGGGCCGGTACTCCGCTCCAGAGCATCTTCCTGAGGACGGGTCTCGCCGACCTGGGGATCGATGCCCCCGGAGAGGTCGAGCGGTACTTCGTGGCCCACCCGCCGGCCGACGCGGTACAGGCGACGCGGCAGGGCCTCGAGTCGTTGCGCCTCGCGGCGCGGCTCCGTCAGGCGGTCCGAGAGGGGCCCTCGGCGAGCGCTCGCTGACGCGGGGCCGCGCACACCTTCCGTCGATCGATCGGCCTCAGCGACGCTCGGATGAGACCGGGTTCGATGGGACGCGGATCCCTGGATCCTCGAGCGGCGGGAGATCTGGGACGCTATCACTTGGCGTCAGGTCGAGGCGCCGGCCGGTCCGCTGCCCCGACGCGGGGAGGGGCTCCTCCCGGGAGCATCGCTCAACGCGAGTCCGACGTCGAGCGCGGTCGAGAAGGTCGACCGCGCCCCGCCGATCGACCGGAGCACTCTGTAGGCACTCGTGTACCCGGGAACGCTCCCCCCCCAGCGGTCGCGGTCCGCCGGAAAGAGTCCGACCGTTGGAGGTGAATGTGACCGTTCCATCGGCGTGCTGGCCCCGCAGACCCTGAAGCGCCAACCACTCCTGGACGCGCTGCTGGATTCTCAGACCGGTCGGGAAGGAGGAGAAGGGGCTTGTGGCAAATGGGCGTGGGTGCGGGGAGAGGGATTTGAACCCACGAACCCCTACGGGACCAGACCCTGAATCTGGCGCCTTTGGCCAAGCTTGGCAATCCCCGCGCGGGGGGGCCGAACGAGGTCGCCCTTAAGATGGTTCCGCGCCCGCGAAGCGAGGCACGTTAAGCGGTCGCCACGGGGGGGCGGGCCGTAGGGTGGGCCCTCTCCGTCTCCAGGACGTCGAGCGCCTCGCGCACGGTCGCCTTCTCGTGGACGATCGATCGGAGCGCCTTCAGCATCGCGACCGGGTGGTCGGACTGCCAGATGTTGCGCCCCATGTCGATGCCGTGGGCCCCTTCGTCGATCGCGTGCCGAGCGAGCTCGATCGCGGCCCGGGCGCTGTCGAGCTTCGGTCCGCCCGCCACGACGAGCGGAACCGGGCAGCCCTCGACAACCTTCGAAAAGCCGTCGCAGTAGTACGTCTTGACGAGGTGGGCGCCGAGCTCCGCGGAAACGCGGCACGCGAGCGCGAGATAGCGGGCGTCGCGCTTTTCGAGCTCCTTGCCGACGGCGGTGATCGCCATCACGGGGATGCTGTGCTCCTCGCCCTGGTCGACCAGGTCCGCGAGGTGGACGAGCGAGTCATGCTCGTGCGGCGACCCGACAAAAACGCTCATCGCGACCGCGCTCACGTTCAGGCGCACCGCGTCGCGCATCGACGTCGTGAGCGCCTCGTGCGAGAGGTCGTCCTGGAGCACCGTGGCCCCTCCCGAAACGCGCAGCACGATGGGGGTCGACGTGGTCGGGTCGACGGAGTGGCGGAGGATCCCGCGCGTGAGCGCGAGGGCGTCCGCGTGGGGCAGGAGCGGCGTGATCGTCGCCCGAGCGTCCTCGAGCCGATGGGTCGGCCCCATGAAGTAGCCGTGGTCGACGGCCAGCATCACCGTGTTGCCGCTCGCGGGCAATAACATCCGGTGCATCCGGTTCGCGAGTCCCCAGTCCATGCCGACGCCTCGAGCCGGTCAGGGGGTCCGCGCCCTCATAGCGGTTTCCGACCGACCCGGCTCGGGGCCGAGCCTACGCCGGTCGCTCGGGCTCGACCGGTCGGCGGGAGACCGGCACGCGTCGATCCTCCTTCACGCGATTCAGCACGAACTGCGTGTTGGTCCGTTCCACGTGCGGGTCCAACAGCGCGTGCTTGACGAACCGATCGAGGTCGCGACGGTCGCGGAACCGTCCGATCAGCAGCGCGTCGTTCTCCCCGGTGACATCGTAGATCGCGTACGCCCGTGGGTCCCGGGCGAGCCGCTCCTCGACCTCCCGCAGCCGTCCCTTCGAGATCCGGATCCCCATCGCGGCCCAGAGGTCCCAGCCGAGCTGCTCGTCGTCGAGCACGGGAATGTAGCCGCGGATCACCCCCTGCGCTTCGAGCCGGGCGATGCGCGTGCTCACCGTGGTCGGGGAGACCTTGAGCCGGTGCGCGATCTCCCGGTGGCTCCGGCGAGCGTCGACGTTCAGCTCTTCCAGGATCGAACGGTCGAGATCGTCCAGAGTGGACGTACGGCGCATGCTCCTTGAATAGGGCGGTCGAAGTTAAACCTGACGCTGACAGAGTTGGACATATCGCCAGAAATGCCGGACGAGCCTTGATGTAGCCGCGCTCGTTCTTCGCCGGGAGGTGGGGGAGGGGTGGCCAGTCAGAAGCGCGGGAAGGCGGCAACGGACGGTGCGGCGATCCTCGCGAAGCTGGAGCGCGACAAGGTGCGGTGGGTGCAGTTGTTCTACACCGACCTCTTCGGCGGGTTCAACCTCGTCTCGGTCCCGCGCACGGGGCTCGAGCCGGAGATGTTCGAGGCCGGGGTCCCCAAGCTCGACGGTTCGTCGGTCCGCGGCTTCCGGGAGATCTCGGACTCCGACATGGTCCTGGTCCCGGACCCCCGCTCGCTCGCGACCATCCCGTGGAACCCGGAGTCCGGGGGAACGGCCCGCTTCATCTGCGACGTCCGGATCGGCGGCCAGGAAGGGCCGTACGGCCACGACCCCCGCGGGGTCGCCCGCAAGACCGAGGAGGTCCTCGCGAGCGCGGGGTTCGACCACTCCTACTGGGGGCCCGAGATCGAGTTCTTCGTCTTCGACTCGGTCGAGCTGCTCCCGTCGGCCGCCGGGGTCCGCGACGCGTGGGCCGGCGCCGGCTACCTCTTGAACCACGCCGAGGCGCCCTGGCAGGGCGGGAGTGTGCAGTCGCCGGTGCGGTTCAAGGAGGGGTACCACCGCACTCCGCCCCACGACTCGCTGATGGCCCTGCGCGACGAGATGTGCAACATCCTGATCGACGACTTCCACCTCACGATGGACGCCCACCACCACGAGGTCGCCACCGCGAGCCAGTCGGAGATCAACGTCCGGTACGACGATCTCGTGCCGATGGCCGACCACATCCAGGACGTCCGATACGTCATCCGCAACGTGGCGGCCCGCCACGGCAAGATCGGCTGCCTGATGCCGAAGCCCGTCTACGGCGACAACGGGATCGGAATGCACACGAACCAGTCGCTCTGGTCGAAGGGCCAGAACCGGTTCTACGACGCCTCGGACAAGTACGCGGAGGTCAGCCAGACCTGCCGGTATTACATCGGAGGGTTGCTCGAGCACGCCCGGGCCCTCTGCGCCATCACGAACCCGATCACGAACTCCTACCGCCGTCTCGTGCCCGGGTACGAGGCGCCCGTCTTCATCGCGTGGAGCAAGGCGAACCGCTCCGCCAACGTCCGCATCCCGTTCTATCACCGCCGGCAGCCCGGCGCGAAGCGGATCGAGTACCGTACGCCGGACACGGCCGCGAACATCTACCTCACCGAAGCGGCCCTTGCCCTCGCAGGGCTCGAGGGGATCCGGCGCAAGATCGAGCCCCCTCCGCCGGTCGACGAGGACATCTACAAGCTCTCGCCCTCCCGGCGAAAGGAGCTCGGCATCCGGGAGCTTCCGGGTTCGCTCGGGGAGGCCCTCGACTGCCTCGAGTCCGACCACGACTTCCTGAAACCGGCGTTCGACCAGTCGCTGCTCGACACCTACGTGGAGCTCAAACGGCAGGAACAGCTCGAGCTGAACCTCCGTCCTCACCCGTACGAGTTCTACCGGTACCTCGACGTCTGAACGAACGGAGCCGCGCGAACCCTTTCAACCCTCCCGAGCTGCGGGAGGTTTCGGGCGGGTGCCGGGACATGGGCGACGCGCGGTGGTTCCGTGACGGCCGAATCTTCACGGGCCGTCGCTACGTGGAATCGCTCGCGATCGAGGCGGGGCGGGTCGTCGCCGCGGGTACGACCGCGTCCGTCGCCCGCGAAGTGCCGACCGGTGCGGAGGTGGCCCGGCTCGAGGGCCGGCTCGTGATTCCCGGCCTCATCGATGCCCATCTCCACCTTCCCGAGATCACCCGTGCGCGGACGTCGCTCGACGTGCGCGGAGTTCCCTCGTTCGAGGAGCTGGTCGAGCGTCTGCGGGAGTTCGCCCTCCGATGTCCGGACAAGGTGATCGTCGGACACGGCTGGGAGGCGGAGCAGTTCCGTGAGGCCCGGGACCCGGACCGCTCCGTGCTCGATCGCGCAGTCGCCGACCGACCGGTGATCCTCTACCACACGAGCGGTCATGCCGCCGTCGTGAACCGCGCCGCGCTGGACGCCGCCGGATGGGAGCGTTCTTCTCCCGACCCCCCTCACGGTCGGCTCGGCCGGGCGGTCGACGGAACGCCGGACGGCCGCCTGTACGAGGGGGCCCTGCGGTCCATCGGGACCGTCCTCCACGCGGCGTACCCTCCCAGCGTTCCGGCGTTGGCCGAGACCCTGCGGGAAATGGCATCGCTCGGCATCACGTCGGCCGCGACGATGAACGTCGGTCCCGAGGAGCTCCGTACGCTCCGGAGCCTCGCCGATGAGGTTCCGCTTCGGCCCCGGCTGCGGGTCTACCTGAACCTGGCATGCGCCGCGCAGCGTACGGACGCCGAGCTCCGACCCGCCGGACCGGAGGGAAGCTTCGCCGTGGTGGGAGTCAAGGGATTCACGGACGGCGCGTTCGGTCCCCGCACCGCGTGGCTCTCGGCCCCCTACTCGGACCGCTCCCAGGAGTCGGGGCTCCCCGTGAGTTCGGAAGAGGAACTTGCCGAGGCGGTCGCCCAGGCCGCCGGACGGGGGCTCACCCCGGCCCTCCACGCCATCGGGGACCGGGCCGTCCTGCGGGCCGCCCACCTCCTCGAGCCCTGGGTCGGGCGCCTTTCCCGGCCCGCCCGGGTCGAGCACGCGGCGCTCACGCCGCCCGATGTGCTGAGGGAGCTCGAGCGGGTGCGCCCCGCCCTGGTCGTGCAGCCCGGTTTCCTGTGGAGCGATGCCTGGCTCCTCCAACGCCTCGGGTCGGCACGGACCCGGTGGGCGTACGCCTTCCGCAGCCTGCTCGATCGGGGGCTGTTGCTCGCCGGCTCGAGCGATGCCCCGTACGACTCGCTCGATCCGTGGCGGGGAGTTCGGGCGTGCGTCGAGCGGGCCGACCCGCTGGGTCGATCGGCGAGCCCGTCGCCCCTCGAGGCGATCCCGGTGGAGGAGGCCCTCGCGCTCTACACCGGACACGGGGGGCTCGTTCTGGGGGAGCCCGAGCTCGGCTCGCTCGAGCCGGGAGCACGGGCCGACCTGGTCGTCCTGGACTCGAGGGACCTCGCGGAGGCGGTCGCGGCCGGATCGGACCGGGTACGCGAGACCTGGGTCGGGGCGATCCGTGTCTCCCCGACCTCGGCCGAGGGGCCCGGCAACGTCTAACCCCCGGGCGATTTGTCGCGTTTGTGTCCGCCGCGATCGGGCCCCCGTCGCTCCGGGAGTTCTCCCCGACGATGCGCGTCGATGTGCTGGTCTCCGACTGGAGGGCGGCGCTCGTGCCCGAACTCCCCCAGGAGGAGCGGGAACGTGCCCTCTACGAGCAGGCCTGGGAGGCGTACCGCGAGGGCGACTACGGCTTTGGGCTCTGGTGCTGGCACGAGTGCGATCGCCTGACGAACAACCTGAACGGGAACATCCGGGAGGTGACGCGGATCCTCGGACCGGGACGCTACTTCGGCTTCTCCCATCGGAAGGCCGTCGCGCTCGCGGTCCCGATCGAGCGCATCTACCGGCCGCGCAAGGGCGACATGAGCACCCCACGGACGGATGCCTTCGTGCTGCCCCACTACCAGGTTCTCTGCGTCTACCTCGCCCACGCGGAGGCGGGAGAGGCCCGGGCGAAGGCGCTGCTCGAGATCGCGCTCGGAGAGATCGAGGACCGTCGCCGGGCGGACCCGTTCCTCCGCCATTTCGAGACCTTCCGGGACCTCTACCGGCGGACCTCCGCCGCCGCGTCGGGGACTCCGACACCGGCACCGGCCGGCGCCGGTCGGGCGGCCGAGAAGGAGCCGCCAGCCCGCCCCCGACGGGGCCCCTGACGGGCCGACGGGGACCGGCCGCCGAAGCCTACTTTAGGTCCTCCCGCTCGCGGACGCAGGAGCAGGCGGGACGATGAAAGCGGTCGTGCTGGGCGGGGGCGGGTTGACGGGCCGGTGCACGGTGCGCGACCTCGCAAGCGGAGGCCGGTTCGATGCCGTCGTCGCGGCCGACCTCGATGCACGTCTCGCAGAGGATTCCGCTCGGTCCGCGGGACCCCGGGCGAGCGCCGCGACGATCGACGTGCGCGACCGGTCGGCCGTAGCCCGTCTCCTCGTGGGGGCCGACGTCGTGGTGAACGCCGTCCAGTACACGTTCAATCTCGCCGTGATGGAGGCGGCGCTCGACGCCAAGGTCCCGTACCTCGACTTCGGCGGCCTCTTCCACATGACCCGCCGCCAGCTCGCGCTCGACGGGGCGTTCCGGGCGGCGGGGCGGGTCGCGATCCCGGGGCTGGGCCAGGTGCCCGGTATCTCGAACGTGCTCGCGATGGAAGCCGCCCGCGACCTCGACACCGTCGAATCGATCGTCATCCGCGACGGGTGGCGGGACCTCACCGTGGGGGCCCCCGAGATCTCCTTCACCTGGTCGCCGAGCACGTTCCTCGACGAGATGGTGCTGCCGGCCATGGTCTTCGAAGAGGGGAACTACCGCGAATATCCCCCCATGAGCGGCGCGGAAGAGTTCGACTTCGCGCCGCCGGTCGGACGTACTCGGGTCTATCGGACCCTGCACTCGGAACCGGCGACGCTGCCGGAAAGCCTTCGGTCGAAGGGCCTACGGCACTGCGAGTGGAAGGAGGGCGGGCCCGGCATCGAAGTCCTGCGGACGATGTCGCTCCTGGGCCTTGCCTCGGACACCCCGCTGTCCGTCCGCGGAGCCTCGGTCACGCCCCGCGAGTTCACGCTCGCCCTGCTCAAGCGCGAGAAGCTGCTCGGAGCGCCGGAGGGGGTCGTCGTCGACGATTGGGAGGTCTGCGACCTCGAGCTTCACGGAACGAAGGGAGGTCAACCGGTGACCCGCCACGCGATCGCACGCTTCCCCCCCCGGCCCGACTGGCACCTCACGGCCACGGAGTACGCCGTCGGGGTCGCGGGCGCGATCGGGGCCGAGCTCATCGTCGAGGGAAAGGTCGACGGCCCCGGAGTGCTCCCTCCCGAGCGATGCATCCCGGCCGAAGCCTTCCGGGCGGCGCTCCGGACCCGCGGCATCGAGACGACGATCGCTCCGCCCGAGCCGGGGCTTGCCGAGTTCCCGAAGCGGTGAGCCGCGAGGGCCGGACAGGGAAAGCAAGAGGTTCAAGACACGTTTTTGGGGCAATACAGCCCCGTTTTCCTAGATTAGACCCACGATTCGATGGATGTTCAACGCATCCATCTACGTCTTCGCCATCGATGTATTTCATTCTCGTGGTTAGCCAATTATATATAGGCTGCTCGGGCTCCTCGCCTCGCCCGAGATGCGTTCGATATGGCGGAGATGGAACCCGCCCCGACGTCGTCGTTCCCGGATCGGGAACCCGATGCACGTCCACCGGTCGCCCGGGCCGAACGGCTTACCGGCGTGCTGAACGCCGAGGATGCGGCGGTCCCGACCCCGGCCGTTCCTCCCCCGGCCCCCGTGACCCGGGACGAGGCTCCGAAGGAGTCGAAGGAGCCGAAAGAGGTCCGCAAGGAGACCCCGAAAGAGGCCCCCAAGGAGTCTCCGAAGGAGGTCGCGGCGGTCGCCCCGAGCGAGGCCGAGGGTGCGTCGCTCCCGATCACCGTCGCCCGGCTCGTCCCGAAGCTGAAGCGGAGCGCGAAGCTCTTTGAGGAAGGGAAGAAGCGGATCCCGAACTCTTCGAGCTCGCTCATCCGGGTCGCCTCCTACGATCCGGTCCCCCCGTTCATCGCGCGGGCGAAGGGCTCGCGCATCTGGGATGAGGACAGCAACGAGTACCTGGACTTCAATCTGGCCTACGGGGTCCTGATCAACGGGCACGCCCCCTCCGAGCAGGTGCGGGCCGTCCAGGAAGCGGCCCAGTTCGGTCTCCACTTCGCCTCCCCGACCGCGCTCGAGATCGAGGTCGCGAAGCTCTTCCAGAAGCTGGTCCCGAACGCCGAGCGCGTCGCGTTCTGCTCGAACGGGTCGGACGCCACCATGAACGCGATCCGCATCGCGCGCGCGGTCACGGGCAAGGACGCGATCCTGAAGTTCGAGGGGCACTACCACGGCCAGCACGACCTCGCGCTCATCAGCGCCGAGGCCCCCCCGATCGTCGCGGGCCTCGACGAGTACCCCCGCCCGCTGCCGAACTCGGCCGGGATCCCGCCCGGGGTCACCGACTACGTCATGGTCGCGCCGTACAACTCGATCACCGCGTTCGAGCGGATGGTGCGCCGGTACCGGAACCGGCTCGCGGCCGTGATCCTCGAACCGGTGATGGCGAACGCCGGGGTGATCCCTCCCGAGCCGGACTACCTGAAGCGTCTGGTCGAGATCGCGCACGAGAACGAGATGCTCGTGATCTTCGACGAGGTCTTCACGGGCTTCCGCGTGGCACCGGGCGGCGCCCAGCAGCTCTACCACGTCGAGCCCGATCTCTCCTGCTGGGCGAAGGCCCTCGGGGGCGGGGTCCCGGTCTCGGCCGTTTCGGGGAAGGCCGAGTACATGGACCTCATCGCTCCGGGGCGGATCTCCTTCGGGGGGACCTACTTCGCGAACAACCTCTCCATGGCCGGGACGCTCGCGAATTTGAAGATGCTGCACCGCGGCGGTGAGGAGCTCTACGCCCGCTTCGGCCGGCTGACCGAGAAGCTCGCGAAGGGCCTCGAGGAGGCGGCGCTGGACGCGAAGATCCCCACGCTCGTCCAGCGGGTCAACGGGATGCTCCAGTTCTTCTTCACCCGGAGGAAGAAGGTGGTGAACTACCGCGAGTCGCTCCAGATCGACTGGAACCTCTACCTTCGGCACCACCAGCTCCTGCTGGACAAGGGGATCTACATTCACCCCGACAACTACGAGCGGATCACGTTCTCGAGCGCGCACACCGACAAGGACGTGGAGAGGTTCGTCGCGGTCGCGAGCGAGACGCTGAAGGAGTTGAGATCGCTTCCCCGAGACTACCTTCCCTGATCGCGCGGGGGACGACCTCTTCGGATGCTCCTCCGGTCCCGGGGGGGTCAACCTTCCGGCCCCCCCGGGTACGGCCTGAGTCTTTTTTACGGTGGACGACTCCCGGCGTTCCGATGCGGTCCCCGCTACGGGCGTTCCGCGCCGACGAGGGGGGTCGATTCGACCTTGGGTCGTAGCCGATCCGACCTCGTCTGGTTCATCGGCAAGCGGCTCCTGCTGCTCATCCCGCTCATCATCGGCGTCACGGCGATCGCGTTCATCCTGATCCGCATCGCGTTCCCGGACCCGTGCGTCATCTGGGTCGGCGGGCACGCGAAGTCGAGCGCGATCGCGGCCTGCCGGGCGGCGTTCGGCCTGAACCAGCCGATCGTCGCTCAGTACTTCATCTACCTCAAGCAGTTCCTCGCGGGCAACTGGGGGGTTTCCCCGGGCGGGATCCCGGTCGCGACCTCGATCGCCGAGTACTTCCCGGCGACCCTCGAACTGGTCATCACCGCCCTGCTCCTCATCGTGCTCGTCGGGATCCCGATCGGGGTCATCGCCGCCCAGTCGAGCGGTCGCTGGCCCGACCACCTCGTGCGGATCTTCTACCTCGGCGGCTGGGCGACCCCGACCTATCTCGGGGCGATCGTGGCGGTGATCTTCGTGGCTCCCTACCTCGGTCTTCCGACTTCGGGAATGTACTCCCACTCTCCGCCCCCGTTCCCCCAGCCGACCCACCTGTCGGTGATCGACGCGCTCCTGGCGGGCAATCTTCCCTACGCCGGGAACGCGTTGCTGCATCTGCTACTCCCAGCGGCCACGCTCGCGCTCCTCAACATGGGCATCGTGACCCGGATGACGCGGAGCTCGATGCTCGCCGTCCTGCCGCTCGACTACGTCAAGTCGGCGCGGATGAAGGGCCTCAGCGAGTTCCTGGTCACGTACAAGCACGCGCTCCGGACCGCGCTCATCTCCACCACGACGGTGCTGGGGATCACGGTCGCCGGCCTGCTCAGCGGCACCGTCGTCGTGGAGGAGGTCTTCGCCTGGCCGGGCCTCGGGCAGTTCGCCTACGACGCGATCACGAGCAGCAACGTGCCGGGCACCGTCGGCGCTGCGATCATCTTCACGATCGGCGCGGTCGCGGCCAACCTCCTTGCGGACATCCTGTACGGGGTGCTCGACCCGAAGGTCGAGTGGAGGTAGAGGATCGGATGACCGTGCCGCCCGCCGCGCCGGCCTCCTCCCCGCCCTCGGCCGGCCGGGCCCCTTTGTCGGTCGGGCGCGCGCGCCGGGTGGGACGGGGGCTCCGGTTGCTCTACCGCACCCTCCGCATCAATCCGCTCTCGTTCGCGGGGTTCGTCCTGGTCGTCCTCCTCGGCGCCACCGGGCTCGTGGTCTGGCTCGTGCCGTCCGTACTGCCCTACCCGGCCCTCTCGATCAATCTCAACGCGACCAACCTGGCCCCGAGCTGGGCGCACCCGTTCGGCACCGACGAGCTCGGGCGGGACCTCCTCTCGAACGTGCTCGCGGGTCTACCGGTCGACCTCGCGATCGGGTTCACGATCGCCGGCGGTTCCCTGCTCTTCGGCGGGGCCCTCGGCGTCGTCGCGGGCTACTACAACCGTCCCCGGAGCCTGGGCGCGGTGGCCTCAATGGTCATCCTCCGCGTGACCGACCTCTTCCTCGCCTTCCCGGCGCTCATCCTCGCGTTGGCGTTCACGATCGCGTTGGGACGCGGCCTCTACCCGATCGTGCTCGCCGTCTTCTTGACCTGGTGGCCGTTCTACGTCCGCCTCGCCCGCGGCGAGGTCCTCGTCGTCAAGAACCAGCCGTACATCGCGGCCGCCCGGGCCGCGGGCGTCAGCGAGGGTCGGATCGTCCTGCGGCACGTGCTCCGCAACATCCTCGAGCCGCTCATGGTCTACTTCACCCTGGACGTCGGGACCGTGATCGTCACGTTCTCGACCGTCGCCTTCGTGACGCACGGGATCCAGTACCCCGTCACCCCGCCGGTCGAGTGGGGCGCGATGGTCGCCTACTACGAGGATTACGTCACCTATCTTCCCTGGACCGTGCTGTTCCCCGGCATCGCGATCTTCGTCACCGTCCTTGCCTTCAGCCTCCTCGGGGACGGCCTCCGAGACGTGCTCGACCCGCGCACCCGGCAGTCGATGATCCAGGTAGGTTCGGCCGCCCGGGAGGGCCGGGTCGCAGGCGCCTTCGTGGCGGGATCCGACGAAGAGCCGCCCGGTCCTCCAGGACCCGAGGCGTCGTCATGACCGACGCGCCGGTGCTCGTCGTCGACGACCTGAGCGTCGACTATGAGGTGGCCGCGGGCCGGTTCCACGCGCTGTCGAACGTCTCGTTCGAGATGCTCCCCGGCCGGGTGACCGGGATCGTGGGGGAGACCGGCTGCGGCAAGAGCACCCTCGCCCACGCGATCCCCGGCCTCCTTCCCTCCCCGCCCGCCCGGATCCGGTCCGGCAAGGTCGTCTTCCAGGGCACGGACCTGACGGCGCTGCCCCGGTGGAAGCTCCCGACCGTCCGCGGCACCGGGATCGGGATGGTCTTCCAGGAACCGCTCAACTCGCTGAACCCGGCCTACCGAGTCTTCGACCAGGTCGCCGAAGCGATCCGGGTCCGGCGCCTTCGGGAGAAGGGTGCGGTCCGGGCCCGTTCGGGCGGCGGCCCGTTCGACTACTCCCGCGGCCCGGCCACGACCCCGACCTCGACGATCGGCCGGCCGTTCCTGCCCGGGGGACCGGTGGAGGAGCGGATGCGCTCTCCTCCGGTCCGGTCCCCCGAGATCCGGACGGAGGTCCTCGAGGCGCTCCGGCTCGTCCGCATCAACGACCCCGAGACGATCCTGCGTCTCTACCCGCACGAGCTCTCGGGCGGGATGCGCCAGCGGATCATGATCGCGCAGACGCTCGCCGAACGCCCGTCGCTCCTGATCGCGGACGAGCCGACGAGCGCGCTCGACGTGACGATTCAGGCCCAGGTGCTCACCCTGATGAAGGAGCTGATCGACGAGATCCGCACCTCGATCCTGTTCATCAGCCACGACCTCGGCGTCATCGCCGAGATGGCGGACGATGTGGGGGTGATGTACGCGGGCCGGGTCATCGAGTTCGGCCCGGTCGCGTCGGTCTTCGAGCACCCGCGCCATCCGTACACGCGGGCCCTGCTGCGCGCCGCTCCCGATCGTTCGAAGGCGGACGGCCCTCTCGAGTCGATCCCGGGCTCCGTCCCGAGCCTCGCCCGGCTTCCCGGGGGGTGCGCCTTCCACCCCCGGTGCGTCTACGCTCGGCCGAACTGCGGTGAGAACCCGGGGCCCTCCCTTCGGCCGGTCGACCCGGCCGATCCGCTCGGACACCGCAGTGCCTGCTGGTACGCCGCGGAGATCCCCTAGCCATGGCGACCGCGTCGGAGCCGGCCGCGCTCTTGGAGGCGGAGTCGCTAAAGAAGTGGTTCCCGCTCGCGCGGTCGATCGGGGAGTGGGCCTCCCGCAGGCCGGAGCAGGCGATCCACGCCGTCGACGGCGTCTCCCTGACCGTCCACGAGCGGGAGACCCTCGCGCTCATCGGGGAGAGCGGCTCGGGAAAGACGACGTTCGGCTGGCTGGCCGCGCGCCTCCAGGAGCCGACGGGCGGCACCCTGCGGTTCCGCGGGCAGGAGATCACGCACCTTTCGGGCACGGCGCTCCGGGACTGGCGTCGGAAGGTGCAGATCGTCTTCCAGGATCCGGTCGGCTCCCTCGACCCGAGGCTGCGGGTCTGGCAGATCGTCGGCGAGCCCCTGCGGGCCCAGTTCAGCCTTTCGAAGGTCGAGGTCCGTCGTCGGGTCGCGGAGCTCCTGCCCCAGACCGGGCTCCCGCCGGACTGCCTCGACCAGTACCCGCACGAGTTCTCGGGGGGCGGTCGCCAACGCCTGGCCCTCGCCCGGGCGTTGACCGTAGACCCGGAGCTCGTCATCCTCGACGAGCCGACGAGCGCGCTCGACGTGGCGGTACAGGCGCAGGTACTGAACCGCCTCGTGGAGCTCCAGCGCACCCGCGGTCTCTCCTACCTGCTCATCACCCACAACGTCGCCGCGGTGCGGTACGCCGCGGACCGCGTCGCGGTCCTCTATCTCGGTCAGCTGATCGAGCTGGGTTCCGTCGGCGACGTCCTCGGTCGTCCGGTGCACCCGTACTCGAAGGCGTTGCTCGCCGCGGTCCCGGTGCCCGATGTCCGCCGGCGGCGAACGCGCTACCGCATTCAGGGCGAGGTCCCGACGCTGATCAATCCCCGGCCGGGCTGCCGGTTCGCTCCCCGATGTCCGTTCGTCCAGGACCGGTGTCGGTCCGAGGACCCGGCCCTGCGCCCGGTCGAAGGGTACCCCGGACGCGTGGTGGCCTGCCATCGCGCGGAGGAGGTCGGCCCGATCCCGGCGGAAACCCTCCTCACCGGTCCGGAGCCGGGCGCCGGGACGACCCTGCCCCTTCCGCGGGCGTGATCCGGGCGTCGAGGGCGAGGAGCCCCCGACGGGGAGGGTCGATCGGTTCAGCTCGCCCACTGCGTGTTGAAGTAGAACGCGAACGGCTCCGCGCTCGCCATCGGGTTCTGGATCACCCCGTTCAGGTAGACGCTCGAGACCGCGACCGAGGTCGGAACGATCAGCCATGCGTTGGTGTAGTTGTTGTACATCATGCTGGTCATCTCGGAGTAGTACTTCGTCAGCAGCGTCGAGTTCGAGGTGCTGGCCGCCTCGATCACGAGGTTGTCCATCGTGGAGTTCGCGTAGCCGGACATGCACATGTTCGCGCTGCCGTAGCTGATCGCGTCATTCTGGGTCCAGTCGTCGGGGCTGATGTAGTCCGACGTGTAGAACTCCTGCCCCATGTAGAACGGTCCGCTGTTCAGGTTGGTCGAGCTGACGCACGCCCCGTTCGCGTTGAGGTTCTGTTCCGAGAGCAGCGTCGAGAGGTCGATACCGACCGGGTTGATCGTGATCCCGATCGCCTTGAGGTCGGTCTGGATGATGCTCGCCGCGTCCGACCAGTCCTTGCCGGGAGTCTGGTACTCGTAGGTGATCACCTGGTTCACGCAGGCGCTGTTCGCGCACGGCGAGTTCGCGATCTCCTGTTGCGCCAGGGTCAGGTTGTACTGGTAGGGGTTGAGGTTCTGGGGGTTGTAGTACGGATAGGACGGTGGGACCGGCCCGACCCACTGACTGCCGTAACCTCCGAACGCGGTGTTGATGATTGCCTGGTAGTCGATCGCGTGAACGATGGCCTCCCGCACGCTCAGGTTGTTGAACGGGAAGACCGACTGGTTCATGAACACCCACCACGAGCCGCTCGTGGCCCCGTAAATGGTCGGGAGGAAGTCGACCTTGATGCAGGGGTTGCCGGTGATCTGGTCCACGGTGGACGGCCCCGTGTAGGCGAACGAGGCGCTCGCGGCCACTCCGGTCTTGAGGTCGTTGATCGTCACCGAGTCCGAGGTCTGGAAGACGACGTCGATGGTGGTGTTGGCCGGCTGGATGTTGTTGTTCCAGGGTTCGGCCAAGGCCGCCGACGCCGCCCAGTAGTGGGTGGTGGGGGTCAGGGTGTACCCTCCGCCACCGATGGGGTTCCAGTTCGAGAGCACGTACGGCCCGGTGCCCATCGTGTTCGAGTCGAGATAGGCGTTCTCCGCGCCGGGGACGACGCCCCCGTTCGTCTGCACGACCGCGGGGTCGACCGCGTAGGAGTTCGGTGCGGAGATCGACGCGAGGAGGTAGGCGTAGGGGACGGTGAAGGGAACGCTGTCGAGGTATCCGAAGCCGAGGTTCAGCTCGATCAGGTACGGGTTGAGGACCTGGAACGACTGGTTCGTCGCGTCCATGACCGCGATCTCGGAGGCGCTCGGTGTGAAGAAATTGGTCGTGTTCAGGAACGCGGAGAGATTCGTCTGCTCGTTCGCGATCTGGGTCGAGTTCCCGTAGTACCAGAGGCCCGGGTACCAGAAGTTCTGGGAGAGGATGAACTGCGGACCCTGGTTCATCAAGAGGCTACGGTAGAAGCTGAACCACTGGACGTAGGCGTTGTACGGGTCCCCGTTCGAGAACGTGGCGCCGTGGCGCAGCGTGAAGTTCCAGTGCATCCCGTCCGGGGAGATCGTCCAGTTGCTCGCGAGGACCCCGGAGAACTGTGTGGAGCTCGAGCCGTTGTAGTTGACGAGGCCCTGGTAGACCTGCTGGACGGCGGCCCAGCCGGGCGTCGAAAAGGTCGTGTCCGGGTCGAGATGGCCCGGGATCTCCGCCTGATCGATGCGCAGCGGATTGGTGCTCTTGAGCGGCGTGTTGCACGTGGCGGTGGACGTACCGGTGTTCCGGGTAAGGTAGAGCCCGAGGCCCGCGGCGACGAGCACGACCACGATGACCACGACGATCACGTTTCGTATCTTCGGATCCATGAGAAAGCCCCGCGTCGGCCCCACGCAGGAGTTCCTCGTTCATAAACCCCGCGAAAACGACAATAAGGCCCGACGCGGGCCCCGGCGCGACAACATCTAAACCGTGCCCGGAATCCGTCCCGGGGGGTTGACCATGGACCACACGATGCTGATCAACGGAGAATGGGTCGCGGCGGCCGGAGAAGCGACGATGCCGGTCGTGAGCCCGTTCGACCGGTCCCTGCTCGGGACGGTCCCGAGATCGACCCGCGAGGACGTGCGCCGGGCGATCGATGCCGCCCGAGAGGCGTTCGACCACGGCCCCTGGCCGCGCCTGCCGCCGCGGGCCCGAAGCGACGTGTTCCTGAAGGCGGCCCAGCTGCTCCAGGAGCGGCTCGCCACGGTCGCGGAGCTCGAGAGCCGCAACCAAGGGAAGACGATCAAGCAGGCGGCCGACGCCGACCTGCCGTTCTGCATCGACAACCTGAACTTCTACGCCGGGGCCGGGCGCACCCTCGAGGCCCGGAGCCCGGCCGAGTTCACCGGGGACGGCACGACGATCTTCCGACGGGAGCCGGTCGGGGTCGTCGCGTCGATCGCTCCGTGGAACTACCCGATCATGATGGCGATCTGGAAGATCGCCCCCGCGCTCGTGGTCGGGAACACGGTCGTGCTGAAGCCCGCCAGCTACACGCCGCTCACGAGCCTCGAGCTCGGCCGGGTCTTCCAGGACGCCGGACTCCCCGCCGGCGCCCTCAACATCGTCACCGGCCCCGGGGCGGAGGTCGGCGACGAGCTCTCCCGTCACCCGAAGGTCGATATGGTCTCCCTCACGGGCGACACGGCGACCGGCCGCAAGATCATGGAGGCTGCGAGCCGGACCGTGAAGCGGGTTCAGCTCGAGCTGGGCGGTAAGGCGCCGTTCGTCGTATTCGCCGACGCCGACCTCGGGGCGGCCGTCGAGGGGGCCCTGGTCGGCGGGTTCGTGAACGGCGGGCAGGACTGCACCGCGGCGACCCGTCTCATCGTCCACGAGAGCGTCCGTGCCCGGTTCGTCGAGCGGCTGCTCGAGCGCATCCGGACGGTCCGCATCGGGGATCCGCTCTCCCGCTCGACCGACCTCGGGCCGCTCGTGAGCCCGGTGCAGCAAAGGACCGTTCTCGACTTCGTGGAAAAGGGCACGCAGGAAGGCGCGAAGCTGAGGACGGGGGGGACCGACGCGCACGAACAGTTCCCGAACGGGGCGTTCGTCGTGCCGACGGTCTTCGACGCCGTGACGCCGGACATGACGATCGCCCAGCGGGAGATCTTCGGACCGGTGCTCGACGTGATCGCGTTCTCCACGTTCGACGAGGCGATCGAGATCGCGAACGGCGTCGACTACGGTCTCGCCGGGAGCGTCTGGACGAACGACGTCCGGACCGCCGTCAAGGCGGCGCACGCGCTCCGCTTCGGCGATGTCTGGGTCAACGACCACCTGCCGCTCGGCTCGGAGACCCCGCACGGCGGGTTCAAGCAGTCGGGGTTCGGAAAGGACCTCGGGACCGACTCCCTGGCCGACTACACCGTCGTGAAGAACATCTACATCGACCTCACGGGGCAGTCCCGCAAGGGCTGGCATTACACCGTGTACGGCGACCCCGCGTGATCGGGGGAGCGCGCGTGACGGAAGGGATTCCCGCCGGGGGCAAGGGGGCTCTCTACATCGGGGGCGCCTGGCGGCCGCCGTCGGGCGGAGAGTACGTCCGGGTCGTCGATCCCTCCACCGGCGAGACCCTGGGCGAGGCGCCGGTCGCCTCCGCGGACGAGGCCTCCGCGGCGGTCGACGCGGCGGCGGAGGCCGAGGAGCGTTGGGGGGCCACGCCGGGACACGATCGGGCCCGCCTCTTACGGGCGGTCGCCGATCGCCTGCTCGCCGACCGGGAGACGATGGCCCGCCTGATCGCATCGGAGGTCGGCAAGCCGATCGTCGACGCCCGCGTCGAGGTCGACCGGGCGGTGGGGGTCTACCGGTTCGCGGCCGAAGAGATCCGCCACCTCGGGGGCGAGAGCTTCCCGGCCGACGCCTACGAACGGCCGGCCGGCAACGAGTCGCGGTTCCTCTTCACCGTCCGCGACCCGATCGGCGTCGTGGTCGCGATCGGTCCGTTCAACTTCCCGCTGAACCTGCTCTCGCACAAGGTCGCGCCCGCGCTCGCCGCCGGGAACCCGGTGGTCGCGAAGCCCACGAGCGCGGCGCCGTTCACGGCGACCCGGCTCGCGGAGCACTTCGATGCGGTCGGGCTCCCCGCGGGCGTCCTCAACGTCGTCGTCGGTCCGGGCCGCTCCGTCGGGAACGCGCTGGTCGAGCATCCGCGCACTCGCCTCGTCACCTTCACCGGCTCGACGGAGGTCGGCAAGGGGATCGCCGAGCGGGCCGGCCGGAACGCGAAGCGCGTGATCCTCGAGATGGGCGGGATGGACCCGTTCGTCGTGCTCGCCGACGCCCCGCTCGAGGTCGTCGTCCCGGCCGCCGCGCGCGGGATCTTCTCCTACTCCGGCCAGGTCTGCACGGCGTCGAAACGGCTCCTCGTCGAGGAGTCGATCGCCGACCGGTTTGCCCGGGCGCTTGCCGACCGGGCCCGGTCGCTCCGGGTCGGCCCGGCGCTGGAGGAGTCGACCGAGGTCGGACCGCTGATCGACGCCGGGGCGGTGGACCGGATGGAGGAGCTTGTGGCCGACGCGCGCGCCCGGCACGCCGAGGTGCTCGCGGGGGGCGCCCGTCCGGCGGGCCCCTCCGGGGGAAGCTTTTACGCACCGACCGTGCTCGACCACGTTCCCGAGGACGCCCGGGTGGCCCGCGACGAGCCGTTCGGACCGATCGCGCCGATCCTCCGGTTCCGTGCGCTCGAGGACGCCGTTCGGATCGCGAACGCGACGCCCTACGGGCTGCAGGCGGCGGTCTACACCCGCGATCTCGCCCGGGGGTTCGCGCTCGCCAAGCGGATCCGGGCCGGCGGGGTCCATCTCAACGATCCGACGAACCTGCGTTGGGACGCCCTACCGTTCGGTGGCGTCAAGGAGAGCGGGCTCGGCCGTGAGGGGCTGCGCTACGCCATGCAGGAGATGACCGAGATCAAGCTGATCTCGGTGAACTTCGGCACGCCAAGCTAGCGCCGCGGGAGCGCCGACGGGCTCTCCCCCTCGGGAAGGTGCGGCGGCGGGATCGGCGGGACGATCGGCGTCGGGACGGCGTGCTCGGGCGGCCGGTGCGGCTCCCCCACGGCCGAGAGGTGGGGAGCCCGCGCCGCGGCCCGGGGCGGCTCGGGCCCGGCCTCGAGGCTATCGATAGCGTCCTCGAAGGCGGCGAGTCCCCGCTCGAGGAGCTCGTCCTCGAGAACGAGCGGCGCCATGAAGCGCAGCGTCTGGTCCCAGGCGCCGCAGGTGTGCATCAGCACGCCCCGCGCGAGGAGCGCAGCGCGCATCGCCTTCGCGCGGTCTCCCCACGGCTGGCGGCTCGGCCGGTCGCGGACGAACTCGACCCCGACCATGAACCCCCGTCCCCGCACGTCGCCGATCGCCGGGTGGCGGTCCGCCACGCCCCGGAACCGGTCGAGGAGCTTCGGTCCCCGGTGCCGGGTCCGCTCGACGAGGTCGCTCTCCCGAAGGACGCGGAGGGTCGCGGCGCCAGCGGCGAGCGCGAGGGGATTCCCCCGGTAGGTTCCGAGGTGGAAGCCGCGGGGCAGCTCCCGGACCAGGTCGTCGCGGTAGGCGACAACGGCGAGCGGGATCCCTCCCCCGATCGTCTTCGCGATCACCAGGATGTCGGGCGTTACTCCGGCGTGCTCGACCGCCCACATCCGCCCGGTCCGGCCGAGCCCGGTCTGGACCTCGTCGGCGATCAGGAGGAGACCGTGCCGGTCGCAGAACTCCCGCAGCTGGGGGAGAAAGTCGTCCGGCGGGATCACATAGCCGCCCTCGCCGAGGATCGGCTCGACGAGGACCGAGGAGGCCGAATCGACGCCCGAGTACGGATCGTTCAGCAAGTGTTCGAGGTACGCGATCGTGCCGGCTGCCCCGTGGTCCGCGCCGAGGACCGGTCGGTACGGGTCCGGGTACGGGACCCGGATCACCGCACCGGAGGGGAATGAGGTCGTGGCATGGTAGCGGCGTCCGCTCGTGAGATGCACGACGCCCCCGTGGACCCCGTGGTACGCTCCCGAGAAGGCGATCGTGCCCCGCTTGCCCTGCACGTGGTCGGCGAGGTTCACGGCGGTCTCGACCGCGTCGCCGCCGGTGATGCTGAAGAAGATGCGGGCATGGTGGCGCAGCGACCCCGGCAGCACTTCTTCGAGCTCGCGAAGGAATCGCACCCGGGCCTCGGTGGGCAGTTCGAGCGCGTGCCAGATCGCCTTGGTCTGCTCCTCCACCGCGCGCACGACGCTCGGGTGCCGGTGGCCGAGGTTGAGGACGCAGATCCCCGAGACCCAGTCGATGAACCGGTTCCCGTCGACATCCTCGATCGTCGCGCCCTGGGCGACCTTCGGGGCGATCGGGAAGTAGTGCGGGTAGCCGACCGCGTCGGTCTCCCAGCGGGCTTGTTCGGCCAAAAGCTCCTGGGACCGCGGTCCCGGCGGAGGGTGAAGAATGCGGGGGGCGTCCGGGAAGCTGAGCCAGTGGGCCGCGTCGGTCATGGAGCCACCGACCCTGGGAGCGGACCGCGCCATATGAACTGTGGGGCCCGCGAGGCGTTTCGGTCCACATCGGCCGGTATCGGGGTGCGCTCGGGACCGGGGACCGGGTCCGTGCGGCGGTGGGGCAGGGAAACGGAGAAGACCCGTCTGGGTCTCGGCCGACCGCAATGGCGGCGCTCGCTCCCGGGAGGCTTCCCTGACGCGGGACCCGCCGCCCCGGATCGACGCGCACCTTCACCTCAGCCGCTGGTGGAGGGACCTTCCCCGCACCGGCTACCGCCCCGGACTCGAGTACACGGTGCCCGGTCTCCTCGCCGAGATGGACCGGGCCGGCATCGACCACGGCCTCCTCCTCCAGCTGTTCGAGGCGCCGAGCGTCCGGGCGGGCCTCGAGGAGGCCGCGGCCCAGCGGCGAGCTGGCCATGGGCGGCTCCACACGGTGACAACGGTCGACCCGACCCGGGGGAAGGAGGAGGTGCGCGCGGCGATCCGTCTCTGGGACGCCGTGCCCGGGCTCGCCGGCATCAAGCTTTACCCGGGATACAAGCCGTTCTACCCCCACGACCCGCGGCTCGCTCCCGTCTACGAGTACGCCCATCGCCGCGGGCTCCCGATCCTGGTGCACCAGGGGGACACGCTCGACGGGATCGGGCTCGTGAAGTACGCCCGACCGATCGAGGTCGACGAGGTCGCCGGTCGCTACCGTGACGTCCGCTTCGTCCTCTGCCACCTCGGGAACCCGTGGGTGCACGAGGCGGCCGAGCTGGTCTACAAGAACGAGAACGTCTACGCCGACACCTCCGGCCTGCTCGCCCACCCGTCGACGCCGTACTTCGACCGGATGGTCCGCCAGGCCCGCGAGGTCCTCTACGCGACGCTCGTGACGATCGGCCGACCCGACCGGATCCTCTACGGTTCCGATTGGCCGCTCGAGGGGCTAGAGGTCGCGGTGGAGCTCGTCGATCGGCTCGACCTCCCCGAGGAGGACCGCGCGGCGATCCTCGGAGGGAACGCCGCCCGGCTCTTCGGGCTCTCCCGCCGCCCCCGTCGGTCCCGAGCGGCACCGTCCGCTAAATAGCGGAGGACGGTGCGACCTCGCGGGCGGACGCGGTCGGCGCGGCCGTCGGAGCGGTTCGATGGACGCTGAGGAGGTCCGCCGTATCGTCCGTGAGACGAACTACGTCACCTGGCGACGGCAGGGTGGATGGGACCCTCTGGTCGTCGCTCGGGCGCAGGGCTCCTCGTTCTGGGACGCTGACGGCCGCGAGTACCTCGACTTCTCCTCCCAGCTGATCGCGACCAACCTCGGTCACGGGAACCGCCGGATCGCCGAGGCGATCGCCGAACAGGCCCGCACGCTCGCCTACGCCGCGCCCGGCTTCGCCACCGAGGCCCGGGCCCGCCTGAGCGCGGCGCTCCTCGACGTACTGCCGAAGGGGCTCGCCCGGTTCTTCTTCTCGACCTCAGGGACCGAGGCGAACGAGGCGGCGCTCAAGATCGCCCGGGCCGTGACCCGTCGCACCAAGGTCCTGGCGCGCTACCGTTCCTACCACGGTGCGACCGCCGCCGCGATCTCGGTGACGGGCGAATTGCGCCGCCGGGCGATCGAACCGCTCCAGAAGGTCCCGGGGACGGTCTTCGCTCCGGACTGCTACTGCTACCGCTGCCCGTTCGGCCTGTCGTACCCGAGCTGCGGGGTCGCCTGCGCCGAGTACGTCGACTACCAGCTCTCCCGGGAGGGGGATGTCGCCGCGATGATCGTCGAACCGGTCGTGGGCACGAACGGGGTGATCGTGCCGGTGCCGGAGTACCTTCCAAGGATCCGGGCGATCACGAAGAAGCACGACGTGCTCCTGATCGCGGACGAGGTGATGAGCGGCTGGGGCCGCGTCGGCGAATGGTTCGCCGTCGACCGCTGGGGGGTCGTCCCGGACCTCCTCACGACCGCGAAGGGGATCACCGGCGCGCAGATCCCGCTCGGCCTCACCGCGACGACCGCTGCCGTCCACGACGCGTTCCGGGAGGCGTACTTCCCGCACGGCCACACCTACGAGGCCCACCCGCTCACGCTCGCCCCCGGCGTTGCCGCGATCGAGGAGTACCGGCGTCTCGACCTGATCGCGAAGTCCCGCACCGACGGCGAGTACCTCCTCGCGCGTCTTCGCGAGGTCGGCGCCCGCCACCGCTCCGTCGGCGAGGTCCGTGGACTGGGGCTGTTCGCGGCCGTCGAGCTCGTACGGGACCGGCGGACGAAGGAGCCGCTCAACACCGAAGACGACAAGATCGCGGGGCGGCCGCTCGTCGTCGACCGGGTCACGGCGGCGATGATGAAGGAGGGGGTCTTCTGTATCGGCTGGGTCTCCCACCTCGTCGTCGCGCCTCCGCTCGTGGTCACCCGCGAGGAGATCGACCGGGGCGTCGACGTGCTCGACCGCGCGCTCGCCCTCGCGGACGAGCATGCCGTCGCGGGCTAGCGGAGGAACGGAAGGTCCGGGCCCCCGGACCGCCGGGCGCCGGCCGCTCTCGTTCGGCCGTCTCTTCGGCGGGACCTGGCTCTCCTACACGAGCTACGGGGTCCTGCTCGCCGTGCTCCCGCTCGCCGAGCTCTCCGAAGGGGGCGGTCCCCTTCTCGCGACCCTCGTGGTCGGCGCACCGCTCCTCGCCCAGACCCTCGCCTCGTTCGGGTGGGGGTGGCTCGCCGATCGGACGGGCGCTCGCCGGCTCCCGCTCGTCGGGGCGACGCTCTTGGAGGCTCCGCTCTTCGCCGCCTTCCCGCTGCTCGGTCCCGGCGGCCTCTTCGCCGCCCGCGTGGTCCAGAGCGCCCTCTTCGGTGCGATCGTCCTCGCCACCACGCAGGCGACCGAGGACCCCCGCGCGTCCACCGGGTTCCTGCTCGGCCGGCTCCAGCTCGCCCAGAGCGCCGGGATGCTCTCGGGGATAGCCCTCTCCTTCCCACTCCTGCTCGGAGGCAGTTTTCGGCTCCAGTCGACCGATGGCGTCGAGCTTTCGCTCCTGCTCGCGGCGCTGACCGTCGCCGCGGCGGCGGTCTTCGCCGGGAGCGGGGAGGTCGTGCGGCCGGCGCCGCTCCCGACGCCGAGCCGGTTCGGCGTCGCTTCCCACCGACGCGTCTTCTACCTCGCCGGGGCGACCACCGCCGTCGCGACCGCGCGGTACGTCGCGGTCGCCGCGATCCCCGTGTATCTCGCGGCTTCGCTCGCCGCCGGCGGGTTCTTCGGGTTGCCGTTGAACGCGACCGCCCAGCTTGCGCTCTGGGTCGCGATCGCCTCGGCCTTCAACCTCGTCGCCGCCCCGTTCTCGGGTCGTTGGGCCGAGCGGCCCGAGACCCGGCGGCGAAGCTTGCTCGCCTTCGCCCTGCTCTACGCGGCGATCTGGGCCGCGCTCGCCGCGACGCCGTCCTACCCTGTCGCGTTCGGGGTCTGGATCCTGCCGGTCGCGGTCTTCTTCACCGTCGCCGGGGTCCGGGAGGCCGCCGCCGCGAGCGCCCCGGCGGAGCGGGGTCGGGCGGTCGGCCTCTTGACCGCCGCGTTCAACCTGGGCGGCCTCCTCGGCGGCGTCGCGGCGGGCCTCCTCCTGGCCGCCGCCGTGCCGGCCCGTACGGTCTTCCTCATCACGGCGGTGAGCAGTCTTGGAGCCGCGCTCCTGTTCGTGCCGTTCCTGCTCCGGTCCCGAGGCGATCCCCGGCCGGTCAGAACCAGCGGGTCGTGACGACCTTCTTGCGGGTGTAGAACTCGATCGCGTCCCGGCCGGTCGCGTGGAGGTCGCCGTAAAAGGACCCCTTCCAGCCGACGAACGGGAAGTACGCGGCCGGCGCGGGCACGCCGATGTTGACCCCGACCATGCCGGCCTCGATGCGGTGGACGAACTCGCGGGCCGCCCGTCCGTCGCGCGTGAAGATCGCCGCTGCATTCCCGAACCGCGAGCGGTTCGCGACGTCGAGCCCCTCGTCGAGCGAGCCGACCCGGATCACCGACAGCACCGGCCCGAAGACCTCCTCCTGGGCGATCGGCATCTCGGGGCGCACGTGGTCGAAGAGGACCGGCGGTACGTAGAATCCCGGCCCGGCCGGCGGTTCCGGTCCCCGGGCGACGACCTTCGCGCCCGCCGTCTCCCCGTCCCGGATCCAGCGGAGTACCCGCTCCCGGTGGTCGGGGCGGATCACCGGCCCGACGACCGTATCGGGGCGACCGGCGGGCCCGGTCGGAAGACGGGACACCTCGGTGGCGAGCCGTTCGACCAGCCGATCCCCGCCGGGTTCGACGGCGACGATCACGCTCGCGGCCAGGCAGCGTTCCCCCGCCTGACCAAAGGCGCTCGAGAGGATCGCCGGCACCGACCGGTCGAGGTCGGCGTCCGGCATCACGATCAGGTGGTTCTTCGCCCCAGCGAGCGCCTGGACCCGCTTGCCGTGCGCCGCCGCGGTCGTGTAGATGTGCCTCGCCGTCGGGGCGGAGCCGACGAACGAGACGGCGTCGATGCCCGGATGGGCGAGGATCGCATCGACCGCCGCCGCGTCGCCGTGGAGGAGGTTGAAGACCCCGGGGGGGAATCCGGCTTCCTCGAACCAGGTCGCGAGCAGCCGGGCCGAAAGCGGGACGCGCTCGGAGGGCTTGAGGAGGAACGCGTTGCCGCAGACCACGGCGAGCGGCGCCATCCAGAGGGGGATCATGACCGGAAAGTTGAACGGGGTGATCCCGGCGACCACGCCGACCGGCTGGCGGAGGAGCGTCGAGTCGACGCCCGGGGAGACGTCCTCCAGGAACGACCCCTGGAGGGTCGTCGGCGCGGAAGCCGCGAACTCGGTCGCCTCGATCCCCCGTCGGACCGATCCGCGGGCCTCGTCGAGCGTCTTCCCGTTCTCCCGGACGACGGTGCGGGCGAGCTCGTCGGCGTGGGCCTCGAGGAGGTTGCGGAGCGCGAGGACGCGACGGGCCCTTTCGGCGACCGGCACCTCCTTCCAGCGGCGGAACGCCGCCCGGGCCGCCCGGACGGCAAGGTCGACGTCCGCGGCGCCGGAGCGGGGAACGCGCGCGATCACGCTCCCGTCCGAAGGGTCGGGGACGTCGAGATGGTCCGGACCGGTCGACCGGACCCAGGCGCCGTTGACGAAGTTCTCGAGCGGGACGATATCGGTCACAGAGACCCCTCGGCCCCCGGAAGAGCGCGGGAACTTGAGGTGCGCGGGAGCCGTTCGGCAACTGTCGAATTTCCCGCGCTGCGGGTGGCTTTTTGTACCCCCCCTCGCTCGGAACCTTGCCTCCGAGTCCCGGGGGCGAGGGGAGGATGCTCCCCTCGGAGGAGCAGATGGACCCCCGGTTCGAGGCCGCGTACGGGGAGTATCGTCAGAGGACCCCCCGGTCGAAGCAGCTCTGGGAGGAGGGCCGGAAGTGGAGCCCGCTCGGGGTACATTCGAACTACCGGTTCCTCGATCCCTACCCGTTCTACGTCAGCCGGGCGAAGGGCGTGACCCTCTGGGACGCCGACGGCAACGACTACCTCGACTTCAACATGGGCTTTGGCTCGCTGCAGAGCGGGCACGCCCACCCGAAACTCGTCGAGGCGCTCTCCCGGCAGCTCGAGAACGGGAGCGTGTACGGCTACGAGTGGGAGCGAACCCCCGAGGTCGCCGAGCGGATCTGCCGCCGCTACTCGATGGCGAAGGTGCGGTTCAGCACGACCGGCCTCGAGGCGACGCACCACGCCGTCCGCTTCGCACGGGCCCATACGAAGAAGCGGTACGTCCTCAAGTTCGAAGGCTCCTACCACGGCTCGCACGACACGCTGCTCGTCGGCGTCAAGCCACGCCTCGGGGTCGCCGGCCCCCACGACCACCCGAAGTCGGCCCCGGCATCGCCCGGGATCCTCTCCGAGGTCTCGGAGCGAACGCTGGTCGCCCCGTTCAACGACCTCGCGGCGACGCGGCGGATCGCACTCGAGCATCGCGACGACCTCGCCGCGATCATCGCCGAGCCGATCCCGATGAACATGGGGTTCATCCTCCCCGAGGAGGGCTTCTTCCCTGGGCTGAGGGAGCTGGCCGACGAGCTCGGCGCGCTCCTGATCTTCGACGAGATCAAGACCGGCGCGAAGTACCCCCACGGAGGGGCAGGCCGCGTCGGGGTCCGGCCGGACCTGTTGACCCTCGGGAAGTCGATCGCCTGCGGCGTCCCGCTCTCCGCGATCGCCGCGGGGCCGGGCCTGCTCGACGAGATCGGTCCGCGGAAGGTCGCCCACGCCGGTACGTACAACTCGAACCCGCTCGCGATGGCGGCGTGCCTCGCGTCGCTCGATCACGTCCTCACCGACGAGGCGCTCGAGCGCTCGAGCCGCCTCAACTCCCGGCTCGCGAAGGGATACGCGGAGGTCTTCGAGGACGCCGGGGTCACCGCGCACGTCGCGGCGGACGGGGTGTCGGGCACGGTCTTCTTCTCCGACCACCCGGTGCGGAACTGGCGGGAGTTCCTCTCGGTCGACGGCGATCGATCGATGCTCTACTATTACCTCTGTCTGAACCGCGGGCTGATCCCCTCGGGCACGGGACCGGACGAGCAGTGGACGATCTCCGTCCAGCACACCGACGCCGACGTCGACCGCCACCTCGAGATCCTGGGGTCGGTCGCCGAGCGTCTCGCCGGGGTCCCCCAGGCCGGGGAGATCGAAGAGTCGGTCTAGCCCTCCCGGCCCCGGCGGGGCCGGGGGCCCTGCTCCGCCGGGACGGGCTGGTCGGATGCCACCCGACCGTGGGCCTGGGCTCCTTCGGCCGGCCCAACGACGACGAGGAGGACGAGCTCCTCGACGATCGAGTGAACGCGGTGGGGATTCGGGCCGGGACGAAGAGGAGCGTGCCGGGAACGACCGGTACGTCGTCCGCGCCCTTCCGGAAATGTGCCCGGCCCCGGAGGGCGTCGTCGACCTCGTCCTCGGCGTGCGGAGTCTGTGGGTCCTCTTTGCCGGCGGGCAGCACGTAGAGTCCGGCGCTCAACGCCGGCGCGTGAAGGAACTTGAGATAACGGTGGGAGGATGCGCGAAGCCTCGCTTCGACCTCGGCGATGGCGAGTATCGGGGCGCGCATGCGGGCGCCCGAGATACCATTGGGGGGGGCGGCCGCCCGACATTACCGGACGCGCGGCCCCGGACCTCCGGAAGGGCCCCAGGGGAGCGCGTTGGAAGTGGTTGGCCCGGGCGCCTCAAGACGACGACCGGGCGGCGTGAGGTTCCGCTCATGCGGAACCCGGGCTGGGGGCGGCCTCTGCGTCCGTCTCCGGCTCTCCGGGGGTGCGGAACGCCCGCCGGATCCGTGCCCAGGCCGTCGTCCTCCGCGCCGGGCGGCGGGGAGGGCGACGGGTCTGGGCTACGACCCAGGCGAGTTCCTCGCGCGGAAATTCGCGATCCGCGAACTCCCTAACGCCGGAACCCCCGAAGAGGGAGTACGGAGCGCGGTAGGCTCGTCCGATCGGATCGGCCAACATCTCCTCCCTCCTCGGTCATGGTAACCACCCTTTCGACCCGGACGACCTATTTGAAGCAGCGGGGGGGGGAAGGGAAGCCGACGCCGCTCCCGACCGGAGGTCATCCGGATCATCCCCGCCGGGACCCGGAAGGGGCCGGTCGGGCGTGCTAGACCTTCGCAATCGGCCCGGCGGAACCTAAGTGCGGGATTCTCCCTAGGACGACCTCTTCGCAGCCGTGAGCGCACCCGCGATCCCCCCGCTTCCGCCGCCCCACACTCGGGTCGGGGTCGGCGGGGTGCTGCTGCGGGACGGTCGGGCGCTCGTCAACCGAGCGGTATATCGGTCCCGTTTCACGATCCCGAGCGGCTACGTGGAAGCCGGCGAAAGCCTTGGGGAGGCCCTCCGGCGCGAGTTCGAGGAAGAGACGGGGATCGTCCCGCGGGTCGGCCGGCTGCTCCTCGCCCGGCACAAGGTCGTCGTGGAGGCGGAGAGCGATGTGTACTTCGCGTTCGCCGTGGAACGCGTCTCCGGCGAGCCCGAGGCCCGCCCTCCCGAGATCGCGGAGGTCCGCGAGGTGCCCCTCGCAGAGGTTCGCACGGCGGACTGGATCTCCGAGCTTTCCCGGCTCGCGATCGGCATCGCTGCGGCGCCGGACGAGGGATGGCCCCGTTCTTCGTGGAAGGGCGGGGAGGTTCCCGGTCTCGCCGTCGAGGCGTACCACCCCCTTTCCCGGGTCTAACGCCGACCTTTTCCGAAGGGGTTCTCCTCCTGCGAGCCCCATCGCGCGCGGGGAGGTTCCTCGCCGGATCACTTCCGATAGACGTCGTTCCAAGCCTCGGGGAGGCGTCCCCGGACGGCCGGTCGCGACGCCGGGTCCCGACGGAGGAGCTCCCACCGATGACGACGCATCGCTGCCGCCAGGATGAACGGGGACCAGATCGCGTGCGTGAAGTCGACCGACCAGCCGCCCGAGGTCGGCCGGGCCCGGATACGGATCTCTCCCTCTTCGAGGTCCACGGACCGGGTGCGGTGGACGACCGGCCCGCGCTTGTGACGCTCGACGTACGGCCCCCGGCGCCGGGTGCGGTTCCAGAACATCCCCACCACGTCCCGATATTCGATGAGAAACCGAGCCCCCGGCACCAGGTGGGACTCGCAGCGGTCGAGCGCGGCCTCCCGCCGGCCGAGGTCGAGATGGCCGAGGGCGTTTCCGAGCAGGGTGAGCGTGTCGAACCGACCGGTGAGGCGAATGCGCGCGATGTCGCTCTTCACGAATCGGAGGCACCGGCCGCTCGACCGGGCGAACTGACGGGCCGAGCGGGTCATGTCGGGGTTCGCATCGACCCCGACGTACGCCGCGCCGGTTCCGGCAAGGACGGCGCCGAGGACCCCGCCCCCGCAGGCGAGGTCGAGGATCCGGTGCCCGAAGTACCGACGGTAGCGGAGGTACAAGCGCTCGATCTCCGCGAGCCGTTCGGGGTGGTCCGGCCGGTACCTTCGGAAGTCCTCGGCCGTCCGGTAGTAATGCCGGAGCTCGGGGCCTATGTACCGCCCTGAGACAGCGCCCGCTCTAAGAACGCTCGGCCCCGGCCCCACCGTCCCTGGGCCGCGGAGGACCCGATCGCTCGTCCGGGGAAGCCTCAAGGTGCACGGCCGCTCTCCGCTGACCGATGCCGCCCCGGATCCACGGTGTGGCGTCGTTGCTCGACGCGTCGAGCTCCGCGCGGGTCCGGGCGCTGTGGGCTCTCGCCGAGCGGGAGTTCGGGCTTCGGGGCGTTCAGGCGATGCCGTACCCGCACTTCAGCTACCATCTCGCGGCCGGCTACGACCGCCCGGCGCTCGATATCTCACTCACGGCCCTTGCGCGATCTCTCGCTCCGTTCAGTGTGCTCACCAGGGGCCTCGCTCTCTTTGACAATGCCGGGCCCGTCCTCTACGTGGCCGTTGACCGGGACCCCGTGCTCGCCGAGGTCCACCGGAAGGTCTGGGAGGTCAGCGAGCGCCACGCTCGTGGGCTCGAGAGCCCGACGGCCTCGTCCGAGTACTATCGTCCCGAGAACTGGGTCCCCCACATCACGCTCGCCCACGGAGAAGAGCGGAACGCCCACCCGCTGGCCCCGGAAACGGTCCGCGCGTTGTGGGCCGCGTTCGAGTCTCAGCCGCTCGAATGGACCGTGCGGATCGACAGCCTCTCGGTCGTGGTCGATGACGGAGAGGTCCAGCGGCCGGTGCGGACGATCCCGCTCGCGTAGGACTCGGGCCCGCAACCTCGGTTGCTTGCGGCAACCCCACGGGGGCGGTCCGATCAGCCGTGGAGGTAGTCGTGGGCTCCCTGGAGGAGGAAGCGGACGTCCGAGGCGAGCGAGATGAACCGGAATCCGAGGTCGATCGCGGCCCGCTTCTCCTCCGCGGTCACGACGAGCGTGCCGGGGATCTTCCCGTGGCGCTCGGTCGCCTCGACCACTCGTCGCATCGCGTCCCGGACCTGGGGGTGGCTCCGCTCATCGAGCAAGCCGAGGTTCAGCGTCAAGTCCTGGGGTCCCACAAAGATCAGGTCGACCCCCTCCACGGCGGCGATCGCGTCGACGTTCTCGAGCGCCTCTTTCGTCTCGATCTGGACTCCGACGAGCGTCTCCCGGTTCGCGTTCCTAAGGTACCCTCCGAGCTCCCGTCCGTAGCGCGACGCGGAGGCCGCCGCCGCACCGCGCACTCCCTGCGGTGGGTACTTCGCGTACGCGACCGAAGCCCGGGCCGGCTCGACCGAGTTCACGAGCGGGACGAGGATCCCGTACGCCCCGGCGTCGAGGGCCTGCTTGATGAGGTACTGATCGACGTTGCCGACCCGCACGAAGGGCACCGGGCCGCCCGCCGGGAGCATCGCGACCATCGCCGCCAGCGTCTCGGGGTTCACGGGCGCGTGCTCGGTGTCGATCATGAACCACTCGAACCCGAGGTCCCTGAGCGCGTCCAACGCGATGGGCGACGAGGACGAGATCCAGGTACCGAACGCCCGCTCCTTCGAGCCGAGAAGGCGGTGCTTGAGTGGGTTCTGCATGCTCCCCGACCGAGGGCCCGGGGGCGGTCCGCTCAGATAACGTTGGGCCCCGCGCCCCCGGCGTTCCGGTTCCCCGCCGAAACCGAGCCCGGCGCTCCGCACGCCGCCGACCGCGATTTGTCCCCGCGGCTTGGGACCGGCCGATCGACGATCCTAGCGATTTTGCCGTCGCGGTCCCTTCAACCCGCCTCTGGGGTCTCTCGCCAGAAGGCCGGGAGCCCGGGCCCGAGCGCGACCCGAAGATTCACTAGGGTTCGTTTTCCCGGACCTGTGCCCCGCCAGGCGCGGGGATAGGGAGAGATGATGCGGGTCGTCGGTGGTGCGGTTCCGATGACGGGGTCCCGCCCCCTGCCCTTTCCCGAATCGCTTTGCCACCGATGCGCCGCTCCGCCGAAGTACGTCCGAACCTCCACGAGCGTCTACATCCTCTGTCCGCTGCGCCCCGAGCGGTATCCCCGGCAGCCCGTGCTGCAGTGCGAACTGTTCCGTCCGGCCCCGCCGGACGGAGATCCGACCTGAACGGGTACGCTGGACCGGCCCGGTGAGCCCCCGGGAACGGAGCGCACCTTGAAGGACGCCGCGGGCGTCGGGGTCCTCGGCGATGGACGCGCATCCCACCGACCATCTGGCGAACGAGCGCACCTTCCTGGCCTGGATTCGGACCTCGGTCACGATCATGGCGTTCGGGTTCGTCGTTGCCCGGTTCGGCCTGCTCCTCCGCGAGCTCTCCGGCTCGTCCACCTCCGCGCCACCGACCCCGCTCTCCCAGGCGACCGGTGTGCTCCTGGTGCTCGCGGGCTCGGCGATCCTCATCGTCGCGTTCCTGCGATTCCTCGGGACCCGGTCGGACCTCGAGAAGGGTCAGTTTCGGTCCCGCGCCGGTCTCGAGTGGGTCCTGACGATCATCATGGTCCTCGTCGGCGTGGGGCTGGCGGCGTACCTGCTCTTCACCGGCTGAACCGGCCGTCGCTTCGATCGACGGTGTCTTGGCCGAGGGAGGTGTCGGACCTGCGAGCTTCTCCTGCTCGGCAGAGCTCCGCTCCGTCGCAAGGATTGACAAGCCTCGCGTGTTCTCCGAACCCGTGAGCACCGCGACCGACGTCGGCTTTGGCCTTGCGACGGCGGGGGCGTACGGCACCTCGGATTACCTCGCGAAGACGGCCACCGATCGCATCGGCTTCGTGCCGACCCTGCTGTACCTGGAGTTGCTCGGCACCCCATTTCTCGCGGTGCTCGCATGGGTCCTCGAGCGAGGGCAGCCGATCGCTCTCGGCGAACCCCTGGTCCTCCTGCTCGTCCTTTCGACCGTTCTGGTGGTCGGCACGTTCAACCTCTTCCGGTCGTTCGAGTTCGGCCAGCTCTCGATCGTCTCTCCCCTGGCGAGCGGATACCCCGCCCTGATCGTCCTGCTCTCGCTCATCGTGCTGGGTGAGCGGCTCACCTTGGGTGCCGGGGTCGGGGTGGTGCTGACCATCCTCGGGATGGTCCTCGTCACCCAAGCGAAGACCGCCCCAGGCGCTTCCCGCCGGCCGAAGAACCCCCGGCTGGGACTCCTTTCGGCGATGGCGGCCTTCGTGGCGTTCGCGGTCTTCTACTTCGGCCTCAAGTTCGTGGTCGGCCCGATCCCGCCGATCACTACCGCGGCGATCTCGCGTGGAGTGGGGGCCGTAAGCGTGCTGGGGTACCTCGCGGTGGCCCGGTCGTTCCCCCTTCCGCCTCGAAACCTGTGGCCCCGCTTGGTCAGCGTCGCAGTGCTCGACAGCGCCGCGAACGTGTTCTACAACTACGGCTTGGTCTTCACTCATTCGCTCGCGGTCCTGGGAACGCTCAGTGGCCTGTTCAGCGCGGTGACCGTCGCGTGGGCCGTCGCGTTCCTGGGCGAACGCCTGACCCGCGTGCAGTGGGCCGGCGTGGCGTCGATCTTCCTTGGGGTGGCGCTCCTCTCGATAGGATGACGGAAGTGTGACGCGGACGCTTCGGCGGACCCGGCGACCTCGGATCTGCAAGCGGTGGGGAAACCACCACTACGCACGCACGAGGAGCGTCACGCTACCTTCCGATGGGTCGGTCCAGGAGATCCCGACCGCGCCGTCGCTGGAGTACCACGTGTGCGACCCACCACAGGCCGCACAGCCGGTTGACGTTTCGTCGACCGTCCCCGACGGCTCCGTCACGAGAATCGAGACCCCCTGCACTCCCGAGTACGCCCCCGGTAGAATAGCCGGCCACCAGAGCCGGAAGGACGCCCCGTCGAAATGGACCAGCTCCGGATTCGACGAATTCGCGGTTGACGGGACATTCACCTCGACGTACCAGTAGACAACACCCTGAGGACTGAGTGTCAGGTAGGATCCGCCGACGACGGCCATCCCGACGAGAACACCGCACGCTAGGGAGAGGATCGCGAGATTCCGTAGTCGGCGAGGCCCCACGGAAGGTTCGACGGTCACGGTTCAGTCCATGGGCCGAAGAGCCTTGAGCATGCCTCGAGGCGCCGGTCCTCCAATGGCTCTGCGCGGAGGTCCACCGGGAGGGTCAGAGGGGGAGAAGGGGGCCGGTGTACGTGCCGACCACGTCGGCCGGAACGCAGGGTCTGGATCCCGGCAGGAAGCACCGAACTCCTACACTCCCCCACTCGAGACGAACGAGCCGCTACCTCGGGTGCCGTTCGATTGGTAGGCGACCTGTCTCGCGGAACAGCTCACGACGAAGAAGTACGTCCACCCCCCGGCGGGCCAGTGGAGTGTCGCGGTCGTTCCCGAGGTGGTCGCGATCCCCGCAGAGATCGGTTCGAGATCATAGATTCAGTAGTTGGTCACCGGTCGGCGTGAAAATCTAGCCGGGCCGTTCCGTTTGTCCGACGGAGGCCTTGCCAGTGGAACTCCGGGGTTGAAGCGGGAAACGTCGCGGTCGCGCGACTGCTATGAACGCTCGCCGCGACGGCAGCCGCGAGGCTGCGGGGAAGCCAACGCCCAGGTCCCTCAAGAACGCATCGACCCACCCTCACCGACCTCGGGAACCTCTCACCCCCTCCAAGGTCCGTCAGCGCCTCGAGGAGAAGCTCATCACCCTGCTGCTCGCCGCTCTCCGCGATCCCTTCCCCGAGAGGACGGTCCGAGACACTGTTCGCTACCTGCTCAAGGCGACCGCCACGCAAGGCTCCCTCCACTCCGCACGGTCTACGGGTCGTCGGGGCCGTTCCGACCGTCAGATGCGTCGGGTCCTCTCGGCCATCGACCCCGGAAAGCTTCAGCGCCTCCTCACCTTCGCCTTCCGTCGCCAGAATTTCGGGAAGAGATGTCACCAGAGTTTCGGGAACCGACAGCGCCATCTCCTCAAGTCCCAGGCGAAGCGAGGGACCAATCGTTTCCACGGCTACTCCACCCTCTACCTCGCCAGCTACGGACGGCGGTTCACCGTCTCGTTCCGGCCGGTCCGGGATCGTAAGCACTTGGTGAGGCTGCTCGAGCTCCACCTTCGCGATGCGAAGGCGCTGGGGTTGGAGGTCGGCGGCCTTCTCCTCGACCGGGAGTACTACGGCTTCGAGATCCTCGAGTTCCTTCTCCGACGGGGGATTCCGTTCCTCATGCCGGTCCGAGCGGGCCGCTCGATGATGGCCCGATGGACGAAGGAGCACGGTCGGAAGTCGTTCTACACCACCCACACCCTTCGAGCATCGGAGGGCCGATCGCTCACCGTCCCGATCCACGTGGTGAAGCGCTACAAGAAGGGCCGACGGGACGAGCATGGGTTGGAGGTGCTCCCGTACGTCATCGGCAACTTTCACCGCCGCTCGCCCGAGCGGACGCGGGAAATGTACCGGTCTCGTTTCGGGATCGAATGCGCGTTCCGGCTCGGGGAGGCCGCGAGGCCCCGGACCACGAGCCACAACGCCACGATCCGGATGCTCTACATGGCCGTGGCTCTCTTCGTCGAGAACGAATGGACGGTGCTGAAACTCATCCATGTCTCGGAGCGGAGGAAGGGTCGGCGCGGGTTCGTAGTACGTGAGGAACTGCTTCGGTTCGACCATCTCCTTGAGCTGCTGCTCAAGGGACTTCGACGCGTGCTGGGCGAGGTGGATCGGGTGAGGGCCAAGGGGCGACCCCCTCGATGGGTCGAACTCGCGCTCGAGGTGATTCGATGACAGCCGCCGGGGGTACCGGCTCGTCAGACAGGCGCACGCCAAGCCACGGGTTCTACGAGGGGTCGTGACCAACTACTGATTTTGTACAAAACTACACTCTCGGCGGGATCGGATGGGCCACGCAGATCGGGGCGATCTGTTCGCCGGGTCCCTTTTCAGCACTTCGCGCTCACCCAAGGGGTCCGTTCTCCGTCAGCAAATCGGCCGAGGGTATGAGTGCGACATGCCGGACTCCTCTCGGACCAGCTCATCTCAGGTCGAAGCTTTCGAACGGGATTGCTACAACAGCGGTTTCACCTGAGGTCAGGTCCTCTCCCATGGCGAAGAGGAACCCACTCGACGCCGCAGTCTCTTGCGCAAGTACCGCAAGGTGGTTGCCCACTACTGCGGTATCGTTATGCAACGTCGTTGAGCCTGGGACCGTGAGGAAGAACCCCGGCTGGGCGACGAGCACTCCCGTCGAGAGGTTCCACTCGGGAG
>JAKAVQ010000008.1 GCA_021817245.1 Thermoplasmata archaeon | reverse complement strand
AGCGGCTACTGACAGTGTATCGAACGAGTCGGAAGCGCACCGAGTCATTCCGGGAGACCGTACTCAACTCGCTGATGGGATCGGGTCCGCCGTTCCCGTCAACCCGACCTCAAACGTGAGTTCATACTCCTCTTACTCGGTGGAATCGGATGGCTCGCGTATTATTCTGAGGTTATCTACCCGAAGTCCTTTTGTTATCAATCTAGCGGGTCTTGCAGCGGCCTGATCGTCTTTTTGGCACAGCCGGCGTCGTGGCTTGGCGTGATTCTTATTGGAGCGGGGCTCTTCGGGATGGTTGTGGGAATATCACGATCTCGACGCAACCAGCAGGTGAACTCGAAGTGAGGCCAACTCGACTTGGAGGACGCGTACTTGTGCAGCTGACCCGGAACGACGGTCCCCATCTTATCGGGACATCCTGGTTCCGCCCGGACGTCGACCGTCCTCGAAGAACTCGCTTCGGCAGGTATCAGTCCGGGCTGCGAGACCTGCTGGTCCAGTCTATCTACGCGCCTGAGAGGAGCCTTTCACACACGTCCCAGGGGTCTATGTCGAATATGACCGCACAGTTTCCCGGGAGGGACTTCGTTCCCGCCGATTCGAAACCCATCGTCGGGCGCGCTCCCCAAGGACCTTGGCGTCGCGTGTGCTCTCGCTGAGCGATTCCGAGTCTTGAGTGCAGTCCGGCCCGCCGTCGGTTCGCGGTTCGGAGGCGTCACCATGACCCCGCGAGCGCTCTCACACGCGCGCGGGGAGGGACCGGGCCGGACGAGTGGGACGAGTCGTCTTGGCCGGTGGCCGGTGCGGCCGGGGGGGTCTCCGGTCCATCGATGGAGTACGCGCGGAGGGGAAGGAAGGGACGAGCTGGGGGTGGGGGAGCGGGACGAGGACGAGAGCTCGTCCGACAGGCGCTCACGATCGGAGTGGCCCCGCTCGAGCTCCGAGTCCCGGTCGGCGCGGACGCGCGATCGTGCGGCTTCGACAAGTTCCCCGATCACGGCCTCGGCGGACTCCCGGGAGCGAACGAGCGCCTGCTGCGCGGCCTCGGCCTCGGCGCGGAAGGAGAGGATCCGCCGGTACGCGGTACTCGGTACTCCGGGCGGTACCCCCCCGTGCGCGCCCGGGGAGAAGCGGCCGGTCCGGCCGGACGAGCGGATCTCCTGCCCTCCTGCTGCTGGGCGACGTGACCCGGGACCGGCGACGGACCTTGGACCGAGGGCCGAGGTATGACCCCGCGCGATCACCCACGCGCGCGCGAGGAGTCTTCGCCGGTTCCCAGTTCCCAGTTCCCCGGGCGGTACCCCCCCCGCGCGCGCCTGAGGAGAATCGAGCTTCCCCTGGGTCGGAAATCCCGGAATGAGCGAGCAGGACCTCATGGCCGACAAGACGTACTCAGAGATTGCGGCCACACGCCACGTTTCGTCGGCGACGATTGCGAAGGTGGCGAAAGCCATGCGGGCCCGGGCCCACTTTCCACTTTCCGCTTCCGGCGCGCGCGAACCACGCACGCGCGAGGGGGGGCCGATTCGCTTCCGGATCACGCACGCGAACACTCACGACGCACGCGTAGTGCAGGGAGGAGCGTGTTCCAAGTTCCAGGTACGCGCGAGCGATATACGCGTGCGCGTGACGCGTACGCCCGCGCGCGTTCGGAAAGTGGCACCGGGAGTCGTTTCGCCGGTGTCGGTCGACACTTCCCCGGTGCCGGTCCGGTGTCGGTGGACAGTCCCCCAGTGCCGCACAACCGAGCTCCGGTGCCGCTATTGAACCGGGCCGGGAGCGTCCGGTGCCGCCCCGGTGTCACTCCGGTGCCGGTCGTCGGGGCCGGTCGTCTTCCGACGGCGGCGGCTCGCTCCGAACATCGGGGCCCGGGAGCGAGCGGGAGATCTGCTCGGGCTCCGGCTCGGAAATCGTCCGCTTAAACCGCCGGCTCTTCAGCCCGGCATCGCGACGGACGCGTGCGACCCGGTGAGCGCCCACCCCGAGCCGCTTCACGACAGTCGGGCGGTCGACGCCGGCCTGGATGAGCCGAAGGACCTCACGGTCGAGAGCGAGTTCGGCCCACGGCTGGCCCCGGTTCTCTTTGAGTCGCGCGAGCTCGACCTGACGGGCCCGGACCTGAGCCACGGTGGCGCCTCGCACGGAGTAGGGGATGAGATCGGGATTCTTGCCCGCGACCAGAGCCGTGTCGATCTCCGTGCGTCGGCGCTCGGCCTCGGCGCGTTCCACGAGCGCCTTCTCTTTCCGCTCGCGTTCGGCGGCTTCGGCGCGACGCTTGCCCTCCAGTTCAGCGGCGGGCTTCCGCTCCGCGCTCTCTCGCGCGGTCGGCCCCGGCTCCACCGCCTTGAATCTTCTGTCTTCGGCGATCCGGCGGGCGTGCTCGCCGCTCGAGAAGTGTCGTTCGCGGAAAGCATCCTCCTTCGCTCCGGCTGGTCCCCAGCCGGGATCCTTCCGGAAGTTGAATTCGCAGAGCGCGCACATGGTCCCGGGAGCCGTCCCGATATCGCCCCCTGTGCAATCACAGAGAAGCGGGATCTCGATCGGCACGCGCGGGCCGTCGTGGCGGCACGCCCCCAGCTCGGTCATAGCAATGGCCTCTCCCGCGCGATCTGAGCGAGTTCCCCCGGCGTCGGGGTCCCGTAGTACGCCTCGGCGACGCGCACGGTGTCACCCAGGATTGCAGCGGCGAGCTCGACCGGCCACCCCTTCGCCTTGGCGAGCTTGTATGCCGTCGCCCGGGTCGCATGGAAAGGGCGTTGGTCGAGCCCGGCCCGACGGAGCCACTTGTTCCAGATGTTCCAGGCGAACCGACCCGTCTGGTGCGCGCCGGGCTTGCGGGGCGAAGGAAAGAGCCACCGCTCGCCTCGATCGAGCTTGCGGACGTGGGTGCGAAGGTCTACGAGTGCCCTGCCTTGGACGGGGACCTCTCGGTTCCGTCCCTTCTTGTGCTCGAAGAAACGGACCGCCCCGCGATTCAGATCCACGCCCTCGAGCGGGATCGAAACGAGGTCCTCGCGGCGGATCCCGGTAGTGAGCGCGAGTTCGAGCAAGGCACGCTCCTCGAGCACGTCGACCGGTTCAAGCACCCGTTCGACCTCTTCCGGCGTCAGCGCGACGAGGCCCGCATGGAGGACGAACTCGCGCGGGGGCGCGTTCCGCTTTCTGTGGGAAAGGGGCTTATCCACTCCCCCGAGGGCCCGAGACGGGCCCGCAGGGGCGGGCTCCGTTCCAGAGTTGGCGGGAATCGGAACGGGCGCCGGGACGTCTCGGCCGCCCTCATCTCCTTCGGAATCGTCACCTCGAACGAGATGCGGCGGTTCAGGACGAGCTTCAGGATGGCGAACTCCCTCCGGACGCTCACCCTGAGCGAGATGCGCCCGTCCATGGGGAACTTCAGCGCGGCGTACTCCGCCTTCGGGCGGCGAGCCGTTCACGCGGCATCGCCCCCGGTTGCTCCCGCTTTCGTGGTTCCGCCCGCTTCGGAGGTATCAGGAGTCGAATCGAGAACTATCGGTTTTATGGCCGTGGAGGTCACAGCCCCGAACGGAGCGGCCCGGTGCGCCCGAAGGGTCGCGGCCTGCTGTTCGCGCTGTTCGGGGGTCAGACGCGCCTGGAGCCGTCGCCCGGCCTCGCGGCGCTCCCACTCGGCCTTGAAGAGACCGCCGTACGGGAGGAGAGCTCGCATCGGGGGCGTGAGACGCGAGAAGAACCGCTCCCGGTCCGGCTTCGAGACCGTGCACCGCTTCTCTCGGTCGAGCGGATCCACGGACCGAAGTTCGACCAGCGGGTCGAGCGGGCAGCGGTTCACGCTGCACCGTTCGGCGCGGCTGCACTCCCGGAGGAAGGCCCACTCGGTGAGGCGGAGACGGTCCAACTCCGCTTGGACCAACCAAGGACGGAGGGGGAGGGCGGTTGGGGTCACGACTCGCCCTCCCCGAGTTGCCTCCGGACGCGATCCGCACAGGTCTCGCCCCCGGCGAACAGATCCCCGGGGTCGGGACCCACGTCGGTTGCCTCCGCGGGGGCTCCGCCCGGCTCTTCGGGACTTTTCAAAGGGGGTGCCACGGGTGTCACTGGTGCCACTTCGGGGCCGTTCTCTGACGGAGAATGTCCGTCGGAAGATGGGTGGCCCCCGAGTGGCACCTCGTCCGGGGGTGCCACTCCCGCAGGGGCACCCAAAGTGGGGGGTGCCACTGGGGGTGCCACTGGGGTGCCACTATCTTTCTCTGACGGGAGACGTGTTTGAGTGGCACCAGTGGCACCACTTTCGGGATTTCGATGGAAGTAGAGGCGAGTGCCCCCCGTCCCCTTCCGTCGCTCAACGGAAAGCCCGAGGGTCCGGAGCGTTCGGCGTACCCGGGCGATTGCGTTCCCCACCTCCTGCGAGGTCACACCCTTGGGGAACGACTCGCGGTGGTCGGCGCTGACCCGTCGCGCGATGGCCTCCGGGGTGATGGTCTCCCCCGGTTTCAGTTCCGCGAAGACCTCATGGAGCGCACCGACCCACGGGTTTTCCTCGGCCGCGGCGAGCTGCCGCGACTGGTTCTCGGACCAGGCCGTGTCAAAGTCCTCGACCCCGTTCCCGGTCGCGAGCGCGACGGCACGCCCGATCCGGGCGAAGTCCGCCATGCTGTCCCCGTTCCCCGCCGGCGGCGAGTCCCGCAGGACCCTCGCGGCGCGGCAGGCGAGGTCGAGGAACCCACCGAGGATGGCGGGATGGGCCTCCTCCCAGGCGGCGTCATACTCCTCGTCCCCGAGCGTTTGGTCCGGCTTGACCGCCCAGAGAAAGAGCACCCGCCGGATCAGGTCGGGGTTCTTGGGCACCGCGGTGATCCCGTTGAGGATGATCCGTGGGATGAGCCGCGACACTACCTCGTCGCGGTCGGTGTAGAGCCGCCGTTTGGCGAGTCCCGTCCCGGTGCACAGCCGAGCCAGCGCATCGCTGAGCCAGAGGTCGATGTGGCTCACGTTGTCGAGGCTGATGGTCGCCCGGTTGAGAGCGAGCGCGAGCAGGTCCTGCTCGGTCTCGGGGATCGGGACGTGCTGTACGATCGAGGGGTCCGTGACCGCCCCGAGTTTCGCCGCCGCGTGGGATTTCCCGGAGCCATCGTCCCCGTTCAGGATCGGGATGACCTTGGGGGACCTCGGAGAGAGGATCGCGTGGACGACCTCCGCCAGGACGAGCAGCTTCTGCCCCTCGAGGCGGAGCGCACGGGCCACCTTCTCGTCGGCGCCCCCCGACTCTTCGGGGTCGGGGAGTCCGAGCGAAACGAACCGGAAGAGGCCGTTGGCCCGAGTCCAATCTCCGTCCGAACCGGGGGCACGCTCGGGTTCCGGCAGCGGGAGCATGTGACTCGGGCGCTCGAAGACTGGTTTCGCGGCCCGCTCGACCGACCACCCGTCGGCCCGGATCCGAACGCACCGGCGTTCGGAATCCCCCAGGTCGAGGATCGTTTCGTATCGTCCGACCGGAGCGACCCGAATCGAGAGGTCGACGACCCGGGTCCTCGGCAACTCGGGTGCGGTCGCTCGCCCGGCCATGACCTTGGCCGCTCGGGCAAGGTCTCGGTCGGGAATCCGGTCCCCGGCAAGCGCATAGTACCGGAACCCGACCCAATCCACGAACGTCGTCGAGCTCGGGTCATGCACTTCGACCCCGTGCGCCGTCGGGATCGCGACGCGCGCCTCGCCCGAGAGCGTTCGGAAGGGGCGGAAGCCGTGCCGCGACACGAGAGCGTTGTAGACGACGTACGCCGGCTCGACGAGCACGTCGACTTCTGTCTTGTCCTTCCCGTGACCGACTGTCTTCTTCTCCTTCTTGATTTCGAGTTCGGGTTCGTCTTCCCAGCCCGTCTTGCCGACCCACTGAAGGTCGACCTCTCCGGCCTCGGTCAAAGCACCGGGCCGGTCCGTCTTGCGCGGGGCTCCGGTGCTCCGGCGATTTCGGACCTCCTCGGCAATCCCTCGGAAGAAGGGCGATCGCTCGAGAGTGGTCCGCTTCAGGTGGAAGGTCTTCTTCGGCTTGCCGTCCGCGCCCTTCCGGGAGACCCTCTTCGCGCGGTCGGCCCAGTCGCTCGTGTGTCGGACGACCTCTTTGTGTCGGTGGAACCTCTCGACCTCCCGGGGGGTAAGCCCGGCGTCGACGAGCATCTGCACGAGCCAGTCGTTGGCGTCGCCGGGCCACCCGTCCGTAGTGACCCGGCCGTCATACAGGCGGCGTGCGATCTCGGCAGCCTCGGGCCCAAGCGGGAGTGCCTCGAGCTTCCGGCAGACCTCCTCGATGTCGATCAAGGGCGGCAGCGTGGTGACGTCCAGGGACCGGCCGTCCCCGACCCGGACCTCCGACGGGGCACCGGGCGGATGTGACGGCAAGAAGGAGATCCTTGCGGGATCCTTTGTCCCGGGGTCGAGGTGCCCACCGAACAGCTCGTTGAGCTGAGCCCAGACGCCTTCCCACTCCACCGTCGCGACCGGGGCGGCGAATGGGACCACGATCCGGAACTTCGGCCTCACCGCGGTGTGCGAATGGGTCGTGTAGATCACAAACGCCCAGCCGCCGCGTCGAAGCACGGATTCGGCACTACTCAGGGGCCATCCATCGTCGATGTCGCCGACGAAGGCGGTGAGCGCGAGGACGCCCTCGTTCCCTCTCCTCGCGCCGACGGCGTACTGCGTCGGCGAGAAGAGTCGCCCGTCCTTGTCCTGCCGGATATCGTGCCGACGGAGCAGGTCCACGAGCTCGTCCCATCGGAGCGAAATCGGTTTCGGGGCATTGTCACTCAGCCGATCGAAGAGGGCGATCCCGCAGCGGTCATCCCTCGGCGCGTTCGACTCCGGGTCCCTGCCGGCCGTCCCGGTCCCGATGTACGCGGAGATCCCGACCGGGACCGCGATGAACGGGTTCGCGTGGACGAGGGTCGGGTTCTGGTCGGAGAGGACCCCGTTCGTGTGGGCGAAGGTCGGGTAGGTGTACGCGATGGTCGCTATGCTGAACGCGGCGGCGATGGCGATCAGCGCCACGATCGCGATGACGAGGGCCGGGGGGGTGGTCTTCACAGCCCCCTCTGCGGGAGTTTCGGGACGTAGACGAGACCCAGCTTCTCCTCGACCAGGTCGTCGATGCATCTCAAGCAGAAGTCGACGCCCAGGCGTCGGTCGCGGTAGCACGAGTGGTCCGGCGAGAGCCAGCGGTTGCAGCGACCGCACCGCGTTCCGGGTTTAGGCGGAGGTTCGAGCCCCACGGTCCGTCTCCCTCTCGGTTCGGAGTTCGATCATGCTCGCTGCTGGACCCTGAGGACACGCACGAGCGACGGGAACAACGCGTCAAACTCACGCTCCGAGATCCGGTCCGGCAAGGTGAGCAGCAACTCACGCCCCGGGTGGCCCGGGGCGAACGATTGCGAGACGACGGCCTTCGCCGGAGTCAGGTCTACCGTCATCCCTCTGCTCCAATCGCTTCGACAAGTCGGTCGATCTCGGCCTCCTTCCCGGGCGGAGCCACCAGAAGGAGGTTGCCGAGCCCGAACGCGACGAGAACTTCCGAGCCGTCGGTGACCCCGACGGCATCCGCCCAGGAGCGGGGGACTCGGATGACGAAGGATTTTCCACCGGTTCCGATCTGGTTCACCTTGCGGTGCTCGCGAATGAGCATGGCTTGTTCGAGCCCCCGGGGGGGCCCCTCGCGAGAATGTAGGGACGGACCTCAATAACTATATGCCGAATATCATACAGTATGAATTATGCCAGACAAAGTGAACCTTCCCCAAGCCAAACAGGGGCGACCACCCGCGAGCCTCAACGGAGGTCACTCCCTCACCGCACGATACGCCGAGGAAGTCTATGAGATCATACGGTCCCTGGTGGGGCCGGAGAACCGTCCGGTGCGATTCCGGGAGATCTGGCCCAAGCTGGTCCCAAAGAAGCAACACTCGAACGAGGAGAACTGGAAAAAGCTCACGACCGAGAGAGCGCTCAAGTTGCTCACCCAGGCGGGCTGGATCGAGCGGACCATCGAGGGGTACCGGGATCTCGGTTCGCAACTCTATGCGTTCCACGCTGCTCGCAACGAACTCGAGCAACTCCTGGACGTGGGTCGGCAGACGCTCGAGGCGGAGCCGGGCGGTTCGGGCACGGAATCCTACGATTGGCTACGCAAGGCATCCAGCCTGAGCCTCGACCTCGCGGCGACGTTGGGGTACTGGCTTCGCGCCTTCGACCGACTTCTTGTGCGTCGCGCGGAGGAACTCGGCTACCGCCTTCCGCAGCCCGTGTCGTTCGGACTGGAAGCGGTCAGCGAACGCGGAGCGGATCTCAGCCCGGGATTCCGGGCCGGCGTGGTGGCTGCGGAAGTCGCCGATGGCTACCTTACTCCGGAGAGAGAGAACGCCATCGGCAAGCCGGGCTTGCATGAAGCCCGTGCGGAAGGCCCGCTCTCGTACCAAAGTGCGCTCGCGAGGCTTGGTCAGAGGGCGCTCGCTCCGACCCTATCAGGAGCGGGACCGCGACCGGGCATTCCTTCGGCGGAGTGGCGGGCGGCGGCGAATGCCGAGCTTCTGAAATCGCGAAGGACAGCGAGGACGCTTGCACGTGAGCGACGAGAGGTGCTTCGCGCTCAGCGAACGGCCTGGCAAAACGAGCTTCATGTTGGCTACTCGAAGGAGTTCGAACGTGACTGGCACCATCTCGACTCTGAACTCGCCCGAGAAGAGAAGCGGAGGTGCCGATCGAGAGCCGCGAGGAAAAACAGGCTCGACGGTCCGGGAAATGTCGCGCGTTAGGGTTGACGTGGCTATCGAAGAATTGGACCAGAAAACAATGTATTTGAACTCCCGGAGAGTTCGGATACATGCCCCGCTTTTTTTCCGCAATCGTCGGTTCGGGCTGAAGATCGGCGAACTCCGGGACGACAACCCGCCGCGTCTCGGGAGGATCCGCCTGTCGTCGGGCATCGGAGTGCTTGCGCCTCGCAGATTCGGCCCGGTCGGCGCATCCGGGAAGATGCGCCCGGCTCCGGTCTCGGGCGGATCCTCCCCGCGGGGTTCCTCGTTGGAGGCGGATTTCGGACCTCGCACCTAGGCCAACGGGCCTTGCGCCAAAATCGAGGTCAATCCCGCTTCCCCTCGACCGTCCGATGGCGATTCGCTCTTCCCTTCTGGGAGGGGGCTCGACGGGACTCTCCGCCCAGGGGACATCTCCGAACCCCCGCGGCCCCTCGTACCGTTCCGCTCCGCCGCACCTGCCGGGGGTCCGCCGGTTCTTCTACGCGCTCTTCGGGGCGTACCTCGCTGCCCTGGTGGGCGGGATGGGCCTGTTCGTCATCCAGTGGAGCCACCCGGCCTCGGTGGCCCTGTTCGCCGTTCTCTCCGCCCTCTTCGTCGGGAGCGCCTACGGCCTCGCGCGCCAGACGGTCGCGCTCGTCAGCCGCCGGGGGGAGCTACCGGCCCTCGCCGACTCGCCGGCCGGGCGGCGGGTGGCTGTCCTGTACACCACCATGAACGATGTGGTGCCGGAGTGCCTGCGGGCCATTCACCAGGACTACCCGGTGGACGTCTTTGTGCTCGACGACTCGAGCCAGCCGGAAGCCCGCGCGACGGTCGACGCGATCGCGCAGGAACGGGGGTTCTCCGTCGTGCGGCGTACCGAGCGCCGCGGATTCAAGGCGGGCGCGATCAACGACTGGTCGGCCACGTGGGGATCTCGCTACGACTACGTCGTGCTCCTCGACTCCGACTCGTTCCTTCCGGCCGACTGGGTGCGACAGGCGCTCCGCTACGCCGAACATCCGGCGAACTCCCGGGTCGCGATCTTCCAGGGGCGGATCAACATCTGGAACTTCGACACCCGGTTCGTTCAGACCCTCGCGCCGATGGCCCGCGTGGGGCAGTTCGTGTGGGAGTCCGGCCTCGCGAACGCGCTCGACACCGTCTTCTGCTACGGCCACAACGCGCTGATCCGCTCGAGCGCCGTGGCCGAGATCGGCGGGTTCGTCGAGGGGTACGTCTCCGAGGACTTCGCGACCGCGGTCGCACTGGCCGATCGGGACTGGCACAGCCGCTTTGTCCCGCTCCACACCTACGAGGCGATGCCCGAGAACGTCCGGGGCTTCATCAAGCGCCAGAACAAATGGACCCGCGGCGCCATGGAGTTCCTCGAGTTCTCCCGTCGTTCGCGGATCGGCCCGGCCCGGAAGTTCCACCTTCTTCAGACCCCGTGGTCGCACTTCACGAACCTGGCGTTGCCCCTCGGGATGCTGCTCACGGTCTACGGTTTCGCGTCGACCCCCGCGAGCGCGCTCTCCTTCCTCACCCGGTTCGCGCACGACCCGCTCGGGACGTACTGGTCGATCCCGCTCTTCCGCTACCTGACCGTCGTCGGGGTCCTCGCGACGATCCCGACGGTGCTCGTCTACCGGGCGGCCGGCGTGGGGTGGGGGACGTACTGGCGGCACCGTTGGCTCTCCGCCGCCGTGAGCGCGGTGTCGCTCCCGTACGAGGCGATCAGCATCGCGGCGTACATGGCGCGCCGGATTCGGTCGATCCCCGTGACCCCGAAGAGCGAGGCGCCGCTCCGCCTGAGAGAGGTGATCCGGATCGCGCGGTACTCGCTCGTGCTCGAGGGGGCGCTCCTGATCGGTTCCGTCTGGATCAATCCGCTCGCCTCCGTCTTCAACGCACTCTGGTTGGTGCCGATGATCCTGGCGCCGCTCATCATCCTCCGCTTCTCGGGTCCGCCCCGACCGGAGGAGGGACCTCGATCGGTGCCCGTGGGGGCCGATGAGGTGGGTTCGGGAGAGGCTCGGGCGGAGGCGGTCCATGCCTCGCTGAGCCGCATCCGGGCGACCGGACGGCTCCCCGGCGGTTGGATCGTGCCGGCGGGATAGGCGCGGTGGCCGCGCCCCGTCCTACGCCCTTTAGGACGGGGGATCGTCCGAGCGCGACTTCGCGCGAGAGGTCCGGCGCCGGGTCGGCTTCCGTGGCGTGGAGGTGCCCGATGGCGACGGCGCTGCGGGGGACGGCTCCCCCGCATCCGCGGCGGCATTCCCCTCGGCGCTCGGGACCGGAAGGATCGGGTCAGCGGACGGTGCCATTGTCGCGGAGGACGTGGCGGGGGCGGGCCCGGACGGCGGGCTCGGGGAAGGAGTCGCGGCGGCGGCCGGTGAGGCGGCCGGAGCCGCGGGAGCGGGCGCGGAGGGCGGGGGCGATGCAGGGGCGGACGACGCCGGCGGGTGGGCCGACGGCGGCGGCGCCGCCGGGGGGGTCGCGGGAGCGGCGGGCCGGGCCGGGATCGGGACGAACTCGCCGGGGCGCCAGTGATGGGGCATCCGAAGGATCGACGGGTCCTTCAGGAACAGATCGGCGTGGCCGCAGGCTCGGCAAACGCGCGTGCCGAGCGCCAGCTCCCCGCGCGAGCGGAGCGAGAGCGTGCCACCCCCGATCGTTCCGGTCTTGAGATCGTTCACCCAGACGAAGTCGGTCGCCCCACAGTTCGTACAAACGGGCGGCACGCTCGACACCCTCGTCTCGTGGGAGGCGGGCCGTCGGTAGAAAAACATTGCGTCGCGCGGACGGGGGTCGCCGGAAAACCCGGACGGGGGCGCAACGACCTTGTAGCGCCCAACCCCTAGGGCGGCCGATGGCAGCACCCCTCTTCGGCCGCATCACCGTCGCGATCGACGGCTCGGCGAACGGTCGGTCCGCCCTCGAGTTCGCGATCGACCTCGCCAAGCACTACGACAGTGCCCTGGTCGTACTCTCGATCGCCCCGCTCATGCCGGTCTACGTGAGCTCCGCCGAACCGTACGTGCCGGCCACGGTGCCCGAGAGCGAGCTCGCCCGCTATCGGACGATCGTGGACGAAGCGTGTCGGGAGGCCGAGGCGGCGGGTGTGACGAAGTGCACGGGGATCTGCGACGAAGGGGTGGTCGTGGACGAGATCCTGGCCCACCTCGAGCAGCACCCCACGGACCTCCTGGTGGTGGGCTCGCGGGGTCTCTCCGCCGCGCGCCGTCTCCTGCTCGGCAGCGTCTCGACGGCGCTCGTCAACCACGCACCGTGCCCGGTGCTGGTCGTGCGACCACCGACTACGAAGCCTTCGGCATCTGCGCCACGATGACGCGGGTCGGCACCGGCAGCTTGTGCGCGGCCTTCCGCAACGCCTCGCGGGCGTCCGCGAGGTGCGCCTCGGTCGTGTAGATCGTGAGCAACGCGGTGCCGATCTGGGCCCGCACCGCGTGACCGACGGGCTTCCCGAACGCGCCCCGCATACCGTCGGAGATACGGTCGGCCCCGGCTCCCATCGCCATCTTGTGCTCTCGAAGGATCTGATGGGGATACCGACGGACCTTGAGGTGGAACTGGTTCGGCGCAACCTTCTCGAGCACTCGGACCGCGCTCACGCGAGCGGCTTCGAGCGCGATGTCGCGGACTTGGGCCGCCTCCTCGGTATCGAGGGTGAGACTGAGCGGGAACTCTTCTCGGAGGTTGCCGGTGTCGAACTGGGTGACACGGCAGTTCGGAACGCCGCCCATGTACTCCCTGCGGGTGAAGACCTGGCCCTCGACCTTGCGGTACATGCGGGCCGGCTTCCGTGTCATGGGCGCCGCCGAGACGGCCCCCTCGGTAAAAGGCTTGCGGCCGCGGGCCGGACGATGTCGGCCGATCGGCCCGGGGCCCCCGGGTCGGCGGGGGGAGGAAGACGACGCGCTCCCGTCCGGGCGCAGCGGAGCTCGACCGTCGCGATGCCGCGCTCTCCCAACCACTTCAGCGTCGCAGCCCGCGCACGGTCGGTCGACGGCAGGGCGGCGAACGCGCTGCCGAACATCGGCTGGAAGGAGAGCGCGCCCCGACGCCGGAGTCCCCGGAGGAGCGCGCGAAGGGCGGTCGGTGCGAGCGCGACCCGGTCGGTGAACCGCCCGGCGGCGGTGAAGAACTCCTCCGGATCCGGACGGGTCGGCAGTTCCTCCCAGAGCGCGCCGGCCCGGGCGATCCGCCGAAGGACCGGCTCGCTGCGGAGCAGCCGGGGGGAAGAGATCGGGCCTCCCAGCACGCCGACGAGGAAGGAGGGCGAGAACGCCGAGTGGTCGACGCGGCCGAACGGCGGGATCCCGGGCCGGTGTCGGAGTTCGAGGCCCCCGCCCAGAATCGCCGCGACGCCCCCGAGTCCGCCTCCGCCGTAGAGGTCCGCGAGGTGGGCGATCTCGATCGCCCGCGTCGGCGACTCACCGAGGACCGCCGCGACCGCGAGCCCCGTGGCGACGGCACCGGCCGCGCTCGTCCCGAACCCCTGGCCGATCGGAACCTCGTGCTCGAGCCGCACCGAGAGGGCGCCCTTTCGGCTCCCGAGCAAGCGCCGGGCGACCTCTGTGGAGATTGGGAGCGAGCTCCGTCGTGAGCTGTGCACATGGACGAGTCGACGCTCCGACGGCCGGAGGCGGGCGTAGGCGCGGACGCCGACCTCGAGCACGAGGCCGGCGCCCACCGACCCGCGCGCGCGGGGGTCACGGGCCTCCGTGCTCGGACGGAAGAGCCCCGTAAGGTGCGCCGGCGCGAAGGCGAGCGCCCGCCGGCCCGGCCCCCGCTCCATCGACACCCCGGTGCGGGTGCGAAGAACGACTACTTATAAGCGGCCATGTTCTAAGAACTCTGTCCGTCCGCCTCCGGCGGTGCGTTCGAACTACCATGAGCGATCCCGAAGCGCCCGCGGTGCCGCACGATACGTTCGATCGCGTGAACTTCCTCGAACTGCGGAACACCCAACTGGCCGAGGCGATCAAGCGGGTCGAGAGCGAGCGTCACTACATGGAGGCCGAGATCCTCCGTCTGCAGCGGGAGGTCAAACGGCTCAAGACGGAGCTCGATCGGCTGCGGTACCCTCCCCTCATCGTGGGCAGCGTACGGGATGTCCTCACGGACGGCCGCGTGATCGTGAAGTCCTCGACCGGTCCGGACTTTGTCGTCAACTCGGCCGAGACCGTCGAACACGGTAAGATCACGGTCGGAAGCCGCGTCGCGCTCAACAAGCAGACTCTCGCGGTTATGGGCGTGCTCCCGGCCTCGCTGGACCCGCTCGTGACCGCGAGCGAGATCGTCGACAAGCCGAGCGTCGCCTACCCCGACATCGGGGGCCTGTCCGAGCAGATCCGTGAGATCCGCGAGGCGGTGGAGTACCCTCTGCTTCGATCCGAGCTCTACAAGAAGGTCGGAGTCGATCCCCCGAAGGGGGTCCTCCTCATCGGCTCTCCCGGTACCGGGAAGACGATGATCGCGAAAGCGGTCGCCCACCACACGAACGCCACGTTCGTCCGTCTCGTCGGCAGCGAGCTCGTCCAGAAGTACATCGGCGAAGGCGCGCGCCTGGTCCGCGAGCTGTTCCAACTGGCCCGGGAGAAGGCCCCGACGATCATTTTCATCGACGAGGTCGACTCGATCGGGGCGAAACGTCTCGAAGTGGCGACCAGCGGCGACCGCGAGGTCCAGCGCACGCTGATGCAGCTGCTCGCGGAGATGGACGGCTTCGAGCCCCTGTCGAACGTGAAGATCATCGCGGCGACGAACCGACCGGACATTCTCGACGACGCGCTCCTCCGGCCGGGCCGCTTCGACCGGATCATCGAGATCCCGGTGCCGACCTACCAGGGCCGGGCCGAGATCTTTCGCATCCACACCCACGGCATGGCGATTCGGGAGACGATTGATTTTGAGGCGCTCGCCGGGCGGTGCGAGGGCGCGACCGGAGCCGACATCCGCGCGATCTGCACGGAAGCCGGCATGTGGGCGATCCGGGAAGAGCGAGACAGCGTGACCGCGGCGGACTTCGACCGTGCGATCGAGAAGGTCGTCGGCGAGGAAGAGCTCCGCAAGGAATCGGTCACGATGTTCGCCTAGGACTCGCCCCCGGTCGGGTCCGCGGAGAATCGACGGGGGCGACCCCCCGAGCCCTGCGTCAGACCGACGCGCCGGTGACGGTCGCGCGGCCGAACAGTCGGGGCCCGCTCGGGACCGACAGGTCGAGAAGGTAGCCGACCTCCCCGGATTCGAAAGCGACCGGGCGATCGGCCCGCACGCGGACCGAGGACGGACCGATCTCCTCGAGCTCCACCGGGACGAGCTGCAGATCGAGCGAGAGGTGAAGCTGCGCGCCTGCCGCTGCGTCCCCTCGGTAGTACCGGCAGCGGTCGAGCGGGCCCAAGGAGATCGCGGGAGCGACCTCGAGCGAACCGTCGGGGGCGAGGATCTGGCCCCGAGAGAGCTCGTCGGCATCGATGTCCTTGAGCGCCGCGCCGACCCGCTCTCCCGGACGGGCGTCCTTGCGGTCGATGTCGTGGACTTGGATCGACCGCACCTCGACGATCTTTGGGGTCGGGAACAGCCGCAGGTGATCGTGCGCGCGGAGGGTCCCTCGTCGCACGACGCCGAGTGCGACGGCCCCGACGCCTTTCACGGGGAACGCGTGGTCGAGCGTCACCCGCACCGGACCCTCCCGGATGTCGCCCGACCATCCGTCGAGCAGCTCGCGCATCCGGGGGAGGTCAAGCGGCATGCGGGGGGCCGAGGCCAGGCGGCCGCCTTTCAGGGCCCGGTCGACCTCGGCCGCGCCGACCGCCGGGCCGACGACGACGGTCGTCGGACGCTCCACCAGTTCCAACGTCGCGATCGTCTCGGCGACCGGACGCGTGAGCTCCGTGAGGACCAGGAGGACCCGGTCCGCCATCGAGAGTGCCGTCAGGAGCGGGAAGACCTTCTCGGGGAACTGGGTCGGCTCGACCAGGGTCAGCGCGTGCTCGTCATGCACGAGGTTGAACATCGTGATGTCGGAGGCGGTCCCCTTCTTGGCAAGCTCCTTCGCAATGTCCGCCGCGCCGACGAGCGCGACCGTGACGGCGCTCACGATCCCTTCCCGGCGGCCCTGGGGGTCGCCACCGCGAGCGCGAGCTCCCCGCCCGAGAGCTCGACCCGGACCTCGCTGCCGTCTCGGACCTCTCCCGCCAGGATCCGCGTCGTGAGCGGGTCGAGCACGAGACGCTGGATCGTCCGCTTGAGCGGGCGGGCGCCGAACCGGGGATCGAACCCGGCTCGAGCCAACTGCTCCTTGGCCTCGGGCGTGGCCCGCAGGCGGATTCGCCGGTCCTTGAGCCGCGCTTCGACCTGAGCGAGCTGCAGGTCGACGATCGCGGAGATCTCCGCCTCGCCCAGGGCGTGGAACAGCACGATCTCGTCGAGGCGGTTGAGGAACTCGGGGCGGAAGTGCGCCCGGAGCACCGGCTCGATCCGGGACCGGCGTTCGCCTTCGGTTACGGCCCCTTCGAGCAGCTCGGAGCCGAGGTTACTGGTGAGGATCACCACGGTGTTGCGGAAGTCGACCGTGCGTCCCTGTCCGTCCGTGAGCCGCCCGTCGTCCATCAGCTGCAGGAGGAGGTTCACGACGTCAACGTGCGCCTTCTCGACCTCGTCGAAGAGGATCACCGTGTAGGGCCGGGTGCGCACCGCCTCCGTCAACTGGCCCCCCTCTTCATAGCCCACGTAGCCCGGCGGAGCCCCGATCAGCCGGGCGACGGTGTGCTTCTCCATGTACTCGCTCATGTCGATGCGGACGAGCGCCTTCTCCGAGTGGAACAGGAACGCCGCGAGCGCCTTCGCGAGTTCGGTCTTCCCCACGCCGGTCGGGCCGAGGAACAGGAACGAGCCGATCGGACGGTTCGGGTCGCCGAGGCCCGAACGGGACCGGCGAACCGCCCGCGCAACGGCGGCGATCGCCTCGTCCTGGCCGACCACGCGCTCGCGGAGCGCCTCCTCCATATGGAGCAGTCGCTGGGTCTCCCCCTCGAGCATCCGGCTCACCGGGACTCCGCTCCACTTCGCGATCACGTACGCCACATCCTCGTCCGTGACCTCCTCGCGGAGCAGGACCTCCCCCTTGCGCCCTTCGCCCTTCGTCAACGCCTCGACCCGCTTCTGGAGGTCGGGGACCGTCCCGTACCGCAGGCGGGCGGCCGACTCGAGGTCGCCGGAACGCTCGGCGCTCTCCTCTTCGGCCCGCGCACGCTCGAGCTCGGCCCGAAGGCTCCTCAGCTGCTCGACCTGCTCCTTCTCCCGCTTCCAGCGGGCGAGGAGCGCGGTCTCGCGCTCCTTGAGGTTCGCGAGCTCCTTCTCGAGCTGCTTCAGGCGCTCCCGGCTCGCGGGATCCTTCTCCCGCTGAAGGGCCGTGCGCTCGATCTCCAGCTGGCGGATCCGCCGCGTGAGTTGGTCGAGTTCGCCCGGGCGGGAATCGAGCGTGAGGCGGACCATCGACGCCGCCTCGTCGATCGCGTCGATCGCCTTGTCGGGAAGGTGACGGTCCGGGATGTACCGCGCGGAGAGCGTCGCCGCGGCGACGAGGGCCGCGTCCTGGATCCGGACCCCGTGGTGGAGCTCGTAGCGTTCCTTGAGGCCGCGGAGGATCGAGACCGTGTCCTCGACGCTGGGCTCCGCGACCAGGACCGGCTGGAAACGCCGTTCCAGCGCTGCGTCTTTCTCGATGTACTTCCGATACTCCTGCGTGGTGGTCGCCCCGATGCAGTGAAGGGTCCCCCGGGCGAGCGCCGGCTTGAGCAGGTTCGAGGCGTCGAGGGCCCCTCCCTCGGTCGCCCCGGCGTGGACGAGCGTGTGGAGCTCGTCGATGAAGAGGATCACCTGCCCCTCCGAGCGCTCGACCTCCTTGAGCACGGCCTTGAGCCGCTCCTCGAACTCGCCGCGGAACTTCGCCCCCGCGAGCAGCGCGCCGAGGTCCAGCGCGACGACCCGCTTCTCCCGGAGCGAGTCCGGCACGTCGCGGACCGCGATGCGGAGCGCGAGCCCCTCGACGACCGCGGTCTTGCCGACACCGGGGTCGCCGATCAGCACGGGATTGTTCTTGGTCCGCCGGGAGAGGATTTGGATCACGCGGCGGATCTCGTCATCCCTCCCGATCACGGGATCGAGCTTGCGGTCCCGCGCGAGCGCGGTGAGGTCCTTCCCGTACTTCTCGAGCGCCTGGTACTGCATCTCCTCGCCCCGGCTCTCCACGGGTCGACCGGCGCCGCGCAGCTGCTCGATCGCGGCCTCGACCGCCGCCCGGCGGACTCCCGCCTCTTCGAGCAGTTCCCGGGCCGGGGAAGTGACGCTCAGGAGCCCGAGCAGCAGCTGGTCGGCGCTCGTGTAGCGATCCTTGCGCTTCGTCGCCGCGGTCTCGGCGGCCTCGAGGGCCTCGGTCAGGCCCCGAGCGAGGTACTGGTCCGAGGGTGCGACATGGTCCGCCGTGGGCCGGGTCCGGAGCATCTCCTCGAGGCGGGCGCGGAGCGGCTCGACCGGAACGTGGAGGGCGCCGAGGAGCGAGGCCACCGATCCGTCCGTGCTCTCGAGCAGGGCGGACAGAAGGTGCTCCGGCTCGACCGCGGGCTGGCGGAGCTCGCTCGCCCGCTGGAACGCCCGCTCGAGGGCGGCTCGAGCAGCGTCCGTGAGTCGCTCGAGGTGCATCGACGCATTCACCGGGCGAGGCGATTTAAGCGCACCACCCGTCCCCCGGTCCGTGGCCGACCTCGGGGTGGAATGCGCCGGGATGCGGCTCGGGAATCCGTTCCTTCTGGCCTCGGGGATCTGGGGGGAGAGCGGGGAGTCGCTTGCCGGGGCCGTCCGGGCCGGCGCGGGCGGCGTGATTACGAAGTCGATCGGGGCCGAGCCCCGGGCGGGGTACCCGAACCCCACCATCGAGACGTACTCGGAGTGGGGCCTCCTGAACGCGATGGGGCTGCCGAACCCGGGGATCGACGAGTACCCCAAGGAGGTCGCGATCGCCCTCCGCGCCGGGGCGCCGGTGATCGGTTCGGTTTTCGCGGGGGACGCGGCCGGGTTCGCCGAACTCGCTCGGAGGATGGCCGCGCTCGGCGTCGCGGGGCTCGAGCTGAACCTGAGCTGTCCCCACGCGGAAGGATTCGGCACGGAGGTCGGCAGCGAGCCCCGGGACGTCGAGGAGATCGTCCGGACCGTGGTCCGCTCGACCCGCCTGCCGGTCATCGCGAAGATCACGCCGAACACGACCGATCCGGCCGCCCTCGCCCGGGCCGCCGAGCGCGGAGGGGCGGCCGCGGTGAGTGCGATCAATACGCTGCGGGCGCTCGCGATCAATGTGCGCCTGCGCCGTCCGGTCCTCGCCCACGGCCTCGGCGGACTCAGCGGTCGGGCGATCAAGCCGGTCGGTCTCGCGTGCGTGTGGCAGATCTACGAGGCCGTTTCGATCCCGGTGATCGGGGTCGGCGGGATCGCGACCGCGGAGGACGCGCTCGAGTATGTGATGGCGGGGGCGCGCGCAGTCGAGGTCGGCACCGCGATCGCCTTTGACGGGATAGCGGTCTTCGAGCGGCTCTCCCGGGAGCTCTCCGGCCTGCTCGACGAGCTCGGATACGCGCGGCTCGAAGAGGCGGTCGGCGCCGCCCACCCATCGAAGGGGAACGCCGCTCCCGCATCCGCCGGGCGAGGGGCTATATCGGGCGCCCGCTAGGCCGCCGTGTGCGCACGGTGGTCCGCGTAGCGGAGCGGGTCGAGGAGACGCCGTCGACCGTCACGCTGCGCTTTCCGTACGAAGCGCCGGCGGCTCCGGGACAGTTTGTAATGGTCTGGGTGCCGGGGGATGACGAGCTCCCGATGTCCCTCTCCTACGTCAACGGTCCGCGGAAGGGCGTGACGGTGAAGGTCATGGGAGCGACCAGTCGACGAATCCAGCAGATCGGGCCCGGGGACCTGCTGGGGATCCGAGGACCGTACGGGAACCGGTTCGACCTCTCCCCTCGACGCATCCTCCTCGTCGGTGGGGGCTCGGGCGCTGCGGTATTGGCACCGGCGGCAGAGGCGGCGCGCGCCCGCGGCGGCGAGGTCTCGGTCGCGCTCGGAGCGACCCGGTCCTCCGAGCTCCTCTTCCGAGAGCGGTTTTCCGCGATGGGAGCGCGCGTGGAGGTCGCGACCGACGACGGGTCGGAGGGGCACCATGGTTTCGTGACGGAGGTCGCGGACCGATGGATCGCCGACGCACCGTTCGACGTGGTATGGACCTGCGGCCCCGAGGTGATGATGCGCAAGGTCCTGGCGTCGGCGGCCGGTCGATCGGTGCCGGTCTTCTGCTCCCTGGAACGGCACATGAAGTGCGCCCTCGGCATGTGCGACGCTTGCGCGTTCGGGCCATTCCACGTCTGCACCGACGGACCGGTCTTCTCGGCCGAACAGCTCACGCGCGCCGAGGATTTCGGCCGGTTCCACCGGGACGCGTCCGGTCGACGGGTACCGCTCTGAACGGTCGATCGCCCGATCCGGGACGTTCGTCAGGTGCCGGTCCGCCCCGGCGTGCCGGAGGCTTTATCGGCCCTCCCACCTACGAGCCCGCGGAGGGAGTACCGTGAAGGTGATTGTGGTCAGCGGTGGTGTCATCTCGGGCCTCGGCAAGGGGATCACCACCTCCTCGCTCGGCCGCCTCCTTAAGGCCCGTGGGATCCCTGTCACGATCCTCAAGATCGACCCGTACCTCAACGTCGACGCGGGGACGATGAACCCGTACCAGCACGGTGAGGTCTTCGTGCTGGACGACGGTACCGAGGCCGACCTTGACCTCGGCAACTACGAGCGTTTCCTCGGCCAGAGCCTGGTCGGGACCCACAACCTGACGACCGGGAAGATCTACCGGGCCGTCATCGAGAAGGAACGGCGAGGGGACTACCTCGGGAACACCGTCCAGATCATCCCGCACGTCACCGGCGAGATCAAGCGCACGATCCGGGAGGTCTGCCAGGCCGCGGGCGCCGACGTGATCCTGGTGGAGGTCGGCGGCACGGTCGGCGACATCGAGTCGATGCCGTTCCTCGAGGCCCTCCGCGAGCTCTCCTACGAGCTCGGCGAAGGGCACATGGCGTTCGTCCATACCACCCTCGTGCCGGTCGTCGGGCCGGTCGGGGAGGCGAAGACGAAGCCGACCCAGCACTCGGTCCGGGAGCTTCGCGCGATCGGGATCCGCCCGAACCTCATTATCGCCCGGGGACCCGCTCCCCTCTCCCCCGACATCAAGGCCAAGATCTCCCTCTTTTGCGACGTCCCTCCCGAGGCCGTGATCTCGGTGCCCGATCAGCCGGTCATCTACGAGGTCCCGCTCGTCCTCGAGGCCCAGGGGGTCGGAACGCTCCTCACGAAGCTGCTCGGGCTCCCCGATCGGCCTCCGGATTTCGCGGCCTGGAAGGAGTTCTTGACGACGTACCGCCGGGGAGAGCGGCCGATCGAGGTCGCGATCGTGGGGAAGTACACCGAGCTCCGGGACGCCTACCTCTCGCATTCCGAGGCGTTCCACCACTGCCAGGGGCACCTCGGGATCGACATTCGTCTCCAGTGGTACGATTCGGAGGACATTCCCCGGAACCCCTCGCTCCTCTCCCGACTCGAGCGGTCCGACGCGGTCCTCGTGCCCGGCGGGTTCGGCGCCCGGGGCGTCGAGGGGAAGGTCCGGGCGATCGGCCTCGCCCGGACGAACGGGATCCCGTACCTTGGTGTCTGCTACGGCTTCCAGATGGCCGCGGTCGAGTTCGCCCGGGACGTCCTCGAGCTGCCCCGCGCCAACACGACCGAGGTCGAGCCGGAGACCCCGGATCCCGTCGTCTGCCTGCTCGAGGAACAGAAGGACGTGAGCGGCCTCGGGGGTACGATGCGGCTCGGCGCCCAGCGGGTCGTCCTCACGCCCGGATCGAAGGTCGCGGCAGTCTACGGCAAGACGGAGATCTGGGAGCGCCACCGTCACCGCTACGAGATCAACCCCGCCTACCTCGAACGGTTCGCCCGTGCGGGGCTGGTCGTCACCGGCCGGTCGGTCGATGGCCGTGTTGAGGTCTTCGAGGCGCCGTCCCACCCGTTCTTCGTGGGGGTCCAGTACCACCCCGAGTTCCTGTCCCGGCCGGAGTCCCCGCACCCTCTCTATCTCGCGCTGGTGCGGGCGGCGCTGGCCCGCAAGGAGGTCGCGCATCCTGTCGCCGCCCCGTCGGCTCTCGCGTGAGCTCGTCTCGCTGGACGGAGAGGTCGTCCGAATCGCGGGCCACCTCGAGGAGTACCGCGCGCTCGGCGGCGTTGCCTTCGCCCTCGTACGCGACGTCGGCGGGTCGGCCCAGGTAACCCTGAAGAAAGGGTCGGCCGACCCGGCGCTCTTCGAGCTGTTCGCCGGTCTCCCCCGCGAGTCGGTCGTGGAGGTCGAGGGGACCGTCCGGCGCTCGGAGAAGGCCCGTCGGGGGGTCGAGCTCCACCCATCGCGGGTCGCCGTCCTCTCCCGCGCGGAAGTGCCGCTCCCCCTCGGCGTGGTCGACAAGGTCGGCGCGGAGCTCGACACGCGGCTCAACCATCGCGTCCTGGATCTCCGCAAACCCGAGGTGCGCGCGATCTTCGAGCTCCGGACGAGCCTCCTCGCGGGGTTCCGCTCGGCGTTCCGCAAGCGAGGCTTCTTCGAGGTGGAAACCCCGAAGATCCTGCGCCAGGGCGCGGAGGGCGGGGCGACCCTCTTCGCCGTCGACTACTTCGAGCGTCGGGCCTACCTGGCGCAGAGCCCGCAGCTGTACAAGCAGATGCTGATCGGCGGGGGGTTCGAGCGGGTCTTCGAGATCGCCCCGGCGTTCCGGGCCGAGCCCTCCGACACCGTCCGCCATCTCACGGAGTTCTCGAGCCTGGACGCCGAGGTCGGTTACGTCGACGATGCCGAAGACCTGCGGCGGCTCATCGAGGAGCTCGTCTCGGAGGCGCTCGACGAGACCCGCCGCGAGCTCACCGAGCGGGAGAACCCGTTCGCCTCCCGGATCCCCGCGACGACGTTGCCGTTCCCCCGGATCTCGTTCGCGCAGTGCGAGGAGTGGCTCGGTCGTCCCGGCGCCGAGCAGGACCTGGGCACGGAGGACGAGAAGACGGTCGGCGAACGGGCCGTGGCCGAGCACGGCAACCCGTTCTACTTCCTCACCGACTTCCCGACGGCGGTGAAGGCCCACACGTTCTACGCGAAGCGGAAGGACGACGACCCACGCCTCACGGGCTACTTCGACCTCGACTATCGGGGGGTCGAGATCCTGAGCGGAGGCCTGCGCGAGCACCGCCTCGACCACCTCTTGAAGAACCTCGAGGCGGCGGGACTCTCTCCGGACGGCTTTCCGGGCTACCTCGAGGCGTTCCGGTACGGCATGCCGCCGCACGGGGGCTGGGCGATCGGCGTCGAGCGGCTGGTCTGGGTGCTCGCAGGGCTCTCCAATATACGCGAGGCACGCCTCTTCCCCCGGGACCGCTACCGACTCGATCCGTAGCGGAGGTTCTTCGGGCATGGTCGCAGTCAAGAGGACCCTCCCCGCGCCTCCCGAGCTCCAGAGCCGCTGGTCGACCGTCCTCGAAGAGGCCGGGCTACGGCCCCGCATCCTTCAGCTGCACGATCGGTTCCCCGAGGAGCGGTCGCTCGAGGTGCCCTTCTCGGCGCTGGACGCCGCCGACACCGGACTCGCCGATCTCCTTCTCGAGCGACCCGAGGAGGTCCTCGATGCCGGGGTCCGCGCCATGCGCGAGCTCCTTCCCGTCGCCGGGGCCGAGGCCGACGGCCTCCGTCTGCGGGTCGTCGGGCTTCCCCCGACCGCCCGCCGTCTCATCCGCGCCATCCGCGAGACCGACCTCAACCGCCTGGTCGCGCTCGACGGGATCGTCCGGCGGGTCAGCGAGGTCCGCCCCCAGATCCGCGATGCGGTCTTCGAGTGCGTGGCCTGCCGCACAAAGTTCCACGAGCCCCAGGACGAGGCGTCCCTCATCTTCCGCGAGCCGCTCGAGTGCCCGGAGGCCCAGGGCGGATGCGGGAAGACCCAGGGACGGACCCGCTTCCGCCTCGTCGCCGAGGAGTCGACCTACGTCGACGCCCAGCGCATCGAGGTCCAGGAGCACCCCGAGCAGCTGCGGCACGGCGCCCATCCTCAGGGACTCGCGGTCCTCCTGACCGAGGATCTGACCGGGCGGGTCCTGCCGGGGAACCGGATCATCCTGAACGGGGTCTTGAAGAGCTTCCAGAGGGCGAGCGCCTCGCGCGGCGGGGTCGTGCGGAACACGACCTTCGACCTGATGGTCCTCGGCAACTCCTACGAATCGAAGGTCCGGGAGTACGACGAGATCGAGATCTCGCCGGAAGAGACCGCGCTCATCGAGTCGTTCCGCGGCGACCCCACGGTCATCGACAAGATCGTCCTGTCGCTCGCACCGACCATCAAGGGGATGGAGGAGGAAAAGGAGGCGATCGCCCTCCAGCTCTTCGGCGGCGTCGAAAAGCGCCACGCCGACGGCGTCCGGGTCCGGGGGGACATCCACATCCTCATCGTCGGCGATCCCGGCGTCGCGAAGAGCCAGCTCCTGCGGTACGTGGCGGACGTAGCCCCTCGGGGGATCTACACGAGCGGGAAGGGGGCGACGGCCGCCGGGCTCACCGCCGCGGCCGTCAAGGACGATTTCGCGGGAGGTCGCTGGGTGCTGGAGGCCGGCATGCTCGTCCTCGCGGACGGAGGGATGGCGATCATCGACGAGCTCGACAAGATGAGCCCCGACGACCGCTCGGCGATGCACGAGGCGCTCGAGCAGCAGAGCTACCATCCCCGGTTCGAGATCATGCTCCACAACGGCGAACGACGGCGGATCGAGGAGCTCGCCGAGGAGCTTTTCCGTCGCCATTCCCCGGACGTCGTCCCGGGCAAGGACGGCGAGATCCTTCCGCTGCGGCCCGGAGAGCTCCGGTTGCTCTCGACCGACTTCCGGGCGCTCGAGACCGTGCGCGTGGACCGGATCAGCCGGCATCGGGCACCGGATCGGTTCGTTCGCTTGACCTACGGCAACGGTCGATCGATCACCGTAACCCCCGAGCACCCGGTGTTCGTCTGGAAAGAGAACGGCTGGACGACGGTCCCCGCGGAGAAGGCCCGGCCGGGGGATCTCTCCCCGGGGGTCTCGGAGTATCCCCGCGAGCGGAACGAGATCGCCCTCCGGACCGCCGAGGCCGACACCGGGGGGACGGTGGGGACCTTCCCGAAGGGGATCACCCCGGACCTCGCCCGGCTGCTCGGCTACCTCGTGAGCGACGGGGACCTCCCGGCGGAGGTCGACGGTCGGACCGACGCGCGGGTGATCTCCACGACCGACCCCGACATGGCCGAGGACGCGCGGCGCCTCCTGCGGGAGATCTTCGGGACCGAACCGGACGTCGAGGCGCGATCGGCAGGGTCCCCCACGCAACGGCCCCGGCTCCGCTACGAGGTTCGGACGCGGAGCGAGGGCCTCGTGCAGTACCTGCGCTCGAACTTCCCCGAGTTGGACCAGCGGGATCCGGAGAAGCGCGTTCCGCCCGGGCTCTTCCACGCCGACGCCGCCGGTCGGCTGGAGTTCCTGGCGGGAGCGTTCCGGGGCGACGGATTCCTTGACGCGGAGCGGTTCGGCTTCTCGACCCGATCCGAAGGGCTCGCGGGCGACTACGCCGACCTGCTGCTCTCGCTCGGCATCTACTCCCACCTCTCGAGTCCCCGCAACCGATCGGCGAGGGGCCGCACCGGCACCGCGTACACGGTCGTGGCGTCGGGGGCGAGCAGCCAGCGCCGATTCTACGATGCGATCGTTCGAGGAGACTCCCGGGCCGCAAAGGTCCTATCGCGCGTCGAGCGCGGCGAACGGAAGCCCACGGACGAGGACCGCTTCCCGGCGCCGTTCGCTCGGCGGCTGAACGCCCTCCTGGGCGCGCTCGGTCTGGACGGCGGTCGGCTGCCCACGGGGCCTGAGGGTGCGCGGGCGTGGCACCGCCGCACGATCGAACGGCAGCTCGAGCGGGTCCGCGCTCGCCTCCGCTCGCTCCCGCCGCTGGACGCCGACACGGTGTCCCTCCGAAAGCTCCGGAAGGCCTACCGCGTTCCGACGGCGCGGCTCGCGGCCCGGGTGCACCGCTCCGGGGCGTGGGTGAGGCGTCACGACCGAGACCCGGCCGGCGAAGCGGACGCGTCGCTGCGCCGGGAGGTGCTCGCCCTCGCCCGGGAGAAGAGCGAACGCATCGAGGCGGAGCTCGAGGATCTCCAGCGGTGGATCGACTCCCCGATCCGGTTCGTTCCGCTCTGCCGCGTCGAACGGGTGCCGAACACCGGCGAAGCGTGGGTGTACGACGTCACGGTGGAGCCGACGCACACCTTCGTGACCTCGGGGCTCGTCCTGCACAATTCCGTGTCGATCGCGAAGGCGGGGATCACGTCCACCCTGAACGCACGATGTCCCGTCCTCGCCGCGGCGAACCCGAAATGGGGGCGGTTCACGAACGACCGCTCCATCGCCGAGCAGCTCGACCTTCCTCCCACCCTGCTGTCCCGGTTCGACGTGATCTTCTCGATCAAGGACCTGCCGGACCAGGAGCGGGACCGGAGGCTCGCGAGCCGCATCCTCGCCTCGCACCGCGACGTGGGGATCGAGTCCCAGGGGGCGGACGCGGCGCCGTTCTCTCCGGATCTCTTGAAGAAGTACGTGGCCTACGCCCGACGGAACCTGAGGCCGTCGCTCGCTCAGGACGCGCTTGACGAGCTCGAGAACTACTACGTGCGCGTCCGCAAGGCCGGCGAGGAGCCGAACGCACCGGTCCCGATCACGGCCCGCCAGCTCGAGGCGCTCGTCCGGCTCAGCGAGGCGGCGGCCCGCGCCCGCCTCTCCCCCGTCGTGGAGGTCGAGGACGCCCGGCGGGCGATCCACATCGTCGAGGCGTTCCTCCGCCGGGTTTCGATGACCGAGGAAGGGAGGCTCGACATCGATCTGACCCAATCGGGAGTGAGCCACAGCCAGCGGGAGCGCCTCGACATCGTCATGCGGATCATGCGCGAGCTGCAGGAAGAGCACGGCGGGTTCTTCTCGATGGAACAGTTCCGACTCGCGACCGAGAAGGCCGGGATCCCGACCTCTAAGGCGGAGGCGCTCCTCCAGTCGCTCCGCAACCAGGGCGAGATCATCGAGGCCCGGCCGGACCAGCTGCAGCTCGTGCGGTTCTAGGTCCTCCGGGGCGCGCGGCCCTCTTTATCTCGGGGACCCGCATGGTAGCGGCGGAGCAGGCTTTGGTATGGCCGAAGCGGCGTTCGTGATGCGCGTCCACCGCGTCCGCACGGAGTTCGTGGTCGCGGCGTGCGACGCGGACCTCCTCGAACGGGACCTCCCGGTCGGCGACTCCGGGCGAACCGTCCGGGTCTCCTCCCAGTTCTACGGGGAGCGCCCGGTCTCCTCGGAGGAGCTCCTGTGGGCCCTGGAGCGGGCCACGATCGCGAACCTGCTCGGCGAGAAGGTGATCGCCCTCGCGGTGAAGGGAGGGTACGTGGCCCCGGGATCCGCCGGCACCCTGGGCGGGGTCCCCCACGCGGAGATCTTCGCGATGCTGGGTCCGGGGTGAACGGTCCGGCGATGACCGACGGCGAGTTCTGCGTGGTCTGCGGCGCGACCGGCCGACCGCTGACCGACGGCCTCTGCGCCCCCTGCGCCGCGGAGCGGACGACGCTCGTCTCCGCGCGGCGCCAGGGGACGGTCACGATCTGTCCCCACTGCGGGGCGCGGGAGGTCGGTGCCCGATGGGAGCGCGAGGGCACCGGCACGCTCCTCACGGCCGAAGACCTCGTCCCGTTCCTCACCGTCCATCCCGAGGCCGGGCTGCGGCGGACGCGCTGGGAGGAGGTCGCCGCCACCGCGAACCAGCGAGAGTTCGTGGGAAAGGCCGAGGTCGTCTTCCGGGGCGTCGCCCGGGACGTGGAGGTTCCGCTCACCGTCCGCATCGTCTCGCGCAGCTGCCCCGATTGCAGCCGCAAAAGCGGCAAGTTCTACACCGCCATCCTTCAGCTCCGCGGACCGGCCGAGGGCCGACCGGAGCGACCGGTCGAGCTGCGCGCCCGCCTCGACCGGACCTGGTCGTCGCTCCTGCGCGAGGGGCGTCCGGACTGGCGCAAGTCGCTCTCCTGGAGAGAGGAGAAGCCCGAGGGGTGGGACTGTTTCTTCACCGAGACGCTCCCGGCCCGTTCCTTCGCGAAGCTCGCCAAGCAGCGTTTCGGCGCCTCCATCAAGGAGTCGGCGAGCCTCTTCGGCCGCCGCCACGGTCAGGAGGTGTACCGGGTGACGCTCTGCCTGCGGTTTCCCCGGCCCTCTCCCCGGACCGGGTCCGTCGGCGATCGGGGCGCGTCGTCCGAGTAAGTGGAGCAATACCCTTAAGAACGGAACGTCCGCTCGAGCCGAGCGGAAGCGGGGCACGTCGCCATGATGAAGAAGAGCGGAATCCTTCGGCGCCATCACGGGTCGGACACGTTGGAAGAGGGGTCGTTCCTCGACCTCGGCACGATGCAGTTCGAGGACGAGGCCGGCGCGCTCGCCGGTACGAAGGGAACGGTCCGGCTCGCCGAGATCCTCCGCTTCGAGGACCTGCATCACGTGACGAAGCTTGCCTACCAGGGCGACATCGTTCTCTTGGATTATACGTCGATCGCCAACGACCAAATGGCGGTCAAGCGCATGAGCGTCGACTTGAAGAACGTGGCAAAGGATACGGGCGGCGATGTCGCGGGTATCGCAAAGAACCTTCTCGCCATCACACCGGCGGGGATCCGTATCGACCGACAGAAGATCCGACCTTCGTTCTAGGGCGGCGGTGGGGCCATGAGGTCCCTCGTCGACCGCCGCGAGGGGCTCTCGGCGGCCGCCGACGCGGTCGTTGGGGCGGTATTCGAGCGCTCGGAGAAGGACGACACGTTCCCCCGGAGCCTCCTCAAGGAAGACGAGTCGACGAAGGGGCTTGTGCGCGCCGCATGGGAGAAGAAGGAGATCCGCGGCAAGCCCAAGGAGATCACCGTCTTCCACCGGCCGGACGGTAAGGGCCGCATCCTCATCGTTGGACTGGGTCCGGTCGCGAAATTCTCGGCCGAGACGGTCCGATGGGCGGCGGCCGCGGTCGTTCGGAACTTGAAGGGCAAGGGAGCCCGGACGCTCGGGTTCCGCCTTCCGGCGTTCGTCCGGGAGTCGCTGACCGCGGAGGGGGCAGCGCGCGCCCTCGCTGACGGGGCGCTCCTCGGCGGGTACGAGTTCGTCCGTTACAAGACCAAGACCGAGGGGACCGTCGAGGAGATGACGATCCACCTGGGCGACGAGTTCGGTCGGGAGGAGGCGGCCCTCAAGAAGGCCTTCGGCGAGCAGGCGGAGCTCCTCGACACGGTCCTCTGGACGCGCGACATCGCGAACCTCCCCGCCGATACGGCCACCCCCGAACGGCTCGCCGAAGAGGCCCGTACCCTCGGCAAGGAGTTCGGGCTCAAGGTCACGGTCTTCGACGAGAAGAAGCTCGCCGAGATGCACTGCGGCGGGATCCTCGCGGTCGGGGGCGGTTCGGTGCATCCACCGCGCCTCATCGTCCTCGAGTACCCCGGCGGGTCGAAGCGGGGCCGGACCGTGGCGGTCGTCGGCAAGGGGATCACGTTCGACTCCGGTGGGATCTCGATCAAGCCCTCCCTGAACATGTCGCACATGAAGTTCGACAAATCCGGGGCGGTCGCGGTCCTCGGGATCCTGCGCGCGGCGGCGACCCTGAAGGTGCCGCCGCGGGTCGTCGGCGTGCTCTGCTGCGCCGAGAACCTGCCGAGCGGGTCCGCCTACCGGCCGGGCGACGTCGTCCGAACGTACAACGGCAAGACGATCGAGGTCCTGAACACCGACGCGGAGGGCCGGGTCGTGCTCTCCGACGGGCTCGGCTACGTCGTCCAGCAGTACAAGCCCGACGAGGTCATCGACCTCGCGACCCTTACCGGGGCCGAGGTCGTGGCCCTCGGCGACAACACCGCCGGGCTCGTCGCGACGGACGACAAGCTGGCCCAGGGGCTGCTCGCCGCTTCGGCGGTGACCGGGGAACCGATCTGGCGCATGCCCCTCACCGACTATCACCGCGAGCTCGTGAAGAGCGAGATCGGGGACGTCCGGAACTCGACCGAGATCCCGATGGCGGGAATGCTGACCGCGGCCGCGTTCCTCGAGACGTTCGTCGGACCGACGCCGTGGGCCCATCTCGACATCGCCGGACCCGCCTATGCCTCGGCCACGACGTACAAGTACCAGCCCCCGTACCAGAACCTCGGGGCGACCGCGTTCGGGGTGCGGCTCGTCACCCGGTACCTCATCGATTCCGCCCGCTCCTGAGGCGACGGGCCGGGGGGCCTTTCCCTCCGGTGCCGCGCCGGATCACGCGGCGCGCGGTCGGTGCTCCGCGAGCCACCGGACCCCGTAGTCGACGAGCGGCCGCTGCTCCATCCGGCGTGCGGTGGCGGCACCGACCCGGCCGACGGTGACGGCGCCGGTGGAGCTCTCGAACTCCCTTCCGAGCTCGGCGAAGTCGTCGCTTGTCCCCTCGATGTCCTCGAACCGGACGCTCTCTTCGCGGTCGCCCCGGACGATCCGGCCGGCGAACTCCTGCCGGCGATCCCGGCCGACCCAGTCGGCGCGGTACTCGGCCAGGTGGAGCGACGAGTTCGTGCTGTGGTCGACGCCAAGAAGGAGGACGTGGGCCCCGCGGTCGTAGAGGCGCGCGAGGGGGGAACCCTCTCCGAGACCGAAGTCGAGGGAGTGTTCCCGCAGGAGTTCGACGGCGAGCGGTCCCCGGGCGCAGAACGAGGTTGTCGGGTGCACGCTGCGCAGCGTCCCTCGTTGCCTGCGGAACGTCTCGGGAACGACGCCGATCCCGCGGGTCGGCGTGAGGTCCACGTCGAACGGAGGCCAGTCGCGTCGGATCGTCGCCCACCACGCCTCGGGCACCGGGGGCGCTACCCAGCGGGACGGCTCCGGGGCGCTGAGCGAGAAGGCGGGCATCACCACCGTCCCCGTCGGGCCGACCGCCTCTTCGAGGGCGAGCACCACGGTCTCGGCGCCCCCGACGACCCACCCCAGCGAACGGAGCGAGGTGTGGACGAGCATCGTGGTCCCGGGCGTGATGCCGAGCGCCCGGAGCTCCTCGACCGCGCGACGGCGCGTCAGCGGGAGCCCGGGGGTCGACGCGACGACCTCGCCTTCGGACATGGAGAAAAAAAGCTTCGGACGGTCATAGCCCCGTCGCCGGTTTCGGAGGGTCGTTTAAACCGCATCACCCCTCGCGCGGGTGGGTCAGGCTGGGGACTACGCGGCGACGATCTGCACGCTCTCGCCGCCGTGCCGCGTCGCCCGCGGGCGGACCTCACAGAACAGCGGAGTGTGGTACCCCCCACCGGTGATGAGGGCCGTGCCGACGGGCAGCGACTGGATCATCTCGGTCATGCCCGCGGTCAGCCCCTCGATCGACTGCGCGATCGCCTTGAGATCGAGCGGGTTCGTCACCTGCAGGATCAGCTGGGTGTTGCACTGCGAGAGCACGCTCTTGTCGATCCGCGCCGCCCGCTGGGTCACCGCGCACAGGCCGAGCCCGAACTTCCTCCCCTCGCTCGCGATGTTCTTCAAAATCCGGGAGCACGTCGCGGTCCCCTGCTGCGGGGCGAAATTGTGCGCTTCCTCGATGACCAGGAAGAGTGGGGGGATCTTCTCCTTCTTGCGATTCTCGAAGAGGGTCGTCGCGATGCGCGCGACCACGAGCTCCTGGACGTCGGGGGCGACGCCGCGCAGGTTGACCAGGGTCGCTTCCCCCCGCTTCACGAGGTCGTTGAGGCTCGTCCCGACGGGTCCGAGGAGCTTCGTCTGCTCGACGTACTCGAGCCGCTCGTGGAGCATCTCGGCCACGGCGCCCTCCCCCGACTCCGCGGCCCGCACGAGGTCGCGGACGGTGTAGTCGGGGTTGCTGCTCGCCACCCGCTCGATCAGCTGCTTCAGGGGGGCGAGGAACGTCTTGACGTTCGTCAGCCCCATGAAGACGAGGAGGTCGCGGGGATCGATGTTCCGCAGGGAGAACGTGAGCGGCTTCGCCGACGGGTTCAGCGAGACGTCGGGCGAGTACTCCTGGACCTGGCGCGCGAACCCCTGGGACTCCACCCCGAACCGCGTGTGGCCGCCGTTCTTCTCGGCGGCGAAGCGGAGCGAGCCGTACTCGCCGTGGGGGTCGATGATGACGCAGGTGACCTTGTGGCGGAGGAGCTCCTCGATGAGGACGCCGAGCAGGTAGCTCTTCCCTCCGCCCGTCTTTGCGAGCACGCTCACGTGACGCTGGACGAGCTGGTTGATGTCGAGCTCGACGCGCAGAGAGTGGTTCCTCAGGAGGCCGACGTAGGCGCCGCTGTTCGCGTGATGTTTCAGCCCGAGGACGTCGGCGATCAGCGGTTCCTCGGCGCGGAACACGTGGGCGCCGGGACGGAACGGGATGGTGGGCAGCTTGACGAGCCCCTGGGTGTCCCGGTAGCCGATGACGCGGGCGACCCCGAGGAGGTTCTCGTGGATCGCCGCCTCTTCGGTCGGCGCGGTCGCGCCGGCCCGCTCCAGATCGAAGTCGCTCTTGCGCTTGAGATCGTCCAGCTGGCAGAGGACCTTGCCGTGCAGTTCGTCCTCGACCGCGAGGTAGTCTCCGCGCTCGACCGGGCGGGAAAGGTTCAGGTGGAACTGACCCAGGCCGACGTCCCCGAAGATCCGCCCGACCTCTTCCACGGGGCGATTCATCCGGGACTCGGCATATTAGCGTGACGTGGCAGGCGAAACCGGGACCGTGCGCGTTGCCCGGAAGTCTTTATATCGAGGCCGCTCGTGAAACCGCTCCCCGACCGGGGGAATCCCCGGTCCGAGCGGTGGCCGCTTGAGCGAGGCGACAGTAGAGCTGGAGCAGAGGCGCGCGGAGGCGAACGCCCGGGCCGACGAGGCCCGGGCCCGCCGCGACAAGCTGAACAGTGAGGCCCGCACGGTCGCGGAGGAACGGGCCCGGATCCTCGACGAGCTCCACGACAAGAGCGCCGACGCCCAGGAGCACCGTCGCCATCGTGACGCGCTCAACAGCGAGGTGCGCGACGAGAAGAAGCTCCGCGAGGAATGGAACCACAAGCTCCAGGAGCTCGGCGATAAGGTCCAGGAGCTCCGCCGGGCCCGGACCCCGCGCCCGGGCGCGGTTCCGATCTGGCGGCTTCGGAAGGACCTCAAGGAGCTCGAGTTCCGCCACATGACGACGGCGCTCACGGGAGACCAGGAGAAGCGGCTCGTCGAGGAGATGAAGCGGCTCGAGGCCGCGATCCGCGAGCAGGACGAGCAGCTCCGGCAGGACCCCGAGGTCGAACAGACCCTGAAAGCGTTCGCCGAAGCCCGCGACGAGGCCGAGAAGCACCACGCGACGGTCGGCCGTTTGGCCGACGAGGCCCAAGCCGCCCACGAGGCGATGGTCGGGCTCTACGAGTCGGTCGACGAGCTGCGCCGGCAGGCCGACGAGGTCCAGGCGAAGCTGCTCGAGGTGAAGTCGCAGGCCGATGACGCGCATCGTCAGCACATCACCGCCATCGAGGAGGTTCGGGACATCGAGAAGCTGCTGTACGCGGCCCGCGGCGGCCGTGCTCCCCCCTCGTGGGGCGAGGCGGAGGCTCCTCGCGAAGAGGACTTCCTCGCCCGCCTGAAGAAGGGAGAGAAGGTCTCGACCGAAGATCTGCTCGAACTGCAGAAGAGTGGCCGGGGCTAGGCGCGTCGAGGGGTCATGACGCTCCGGTTCGGCGCGGGCGAGGTCGAGGCGGTCCTGTTCGACCTCGACGACGTGCTCGTCCCGTTCCACACCCCCGGCCTGTGGCAGTGGGCTTGGCGGCCGCAGGGGCCGGTCCTCGGCGAGCGAAAGGTCCGCGCGGCGGTGCGCCGCGCCCTCCGGGCCTGGGACCGCCGCCGCTGGCTGGGGCTCACGGGCAAGGCGCCCGTGGCCGACCTTGGCGCCCTGCGGGAGCATCTTGCCGAGACGCTCTGGACGATCGCGGGGCACCCGCTGCCCGCCCCCGAGACCGAGGCGGTCGTGCGGCGGATCCTCCGCCCCGCGGGCGACGTCGAGCGTTACCCGGACGTGGCGCCGGCGCTCGACCGACTCCGCGCCCTCGGGCTCGCCATGGGCATCGTCACCCCGTTGCCCGCCGAGTCGGCCCGATGGCTGCTCCACCGAACGGGGCTGGAGGAGCGGCTCTTGCTCGCGGCCGGTGACCCGGGCTCCCCGCTCGTTCCCGACCGGGCGGCCTTCCGGGCCGCCGCCGAGCGGCTCGGCGTTAAGGCGAGCCGCTGCGCGTTCGTCGGCGACCTGTTCTGGAGCGACGTACGGGCGGCCGCCCGCGCCGGGCTTCCCGCGGTGCTCCTCGATCGCCGCGAGGCATGGCCGAAGGTGCTCTCCGGACGGATGACCACGCTGGACGCTCTCGAAGCGACGTTCGCCGGGGGCGGAGCGATGAGCTCGAGCACCGGTGACGATGAGGGGCCCGCCGAGGCGGCGCCCGGGGCCCCCGAATCCTGATCGGACCCCTCGGGGCCGCTCCGCCGGGCGAGGAAGGACCGCGAGGCCGGCCGCCGCCCGCACGGTATCCTCGGCCCGCGCGACCAATATCTTATAATCGGTACCGCGGTGCACCGCGCGGTCCATGCGATCGGTCAAGATCGACCAGGGCGAGCTCCGGCAGATCAAGGAGCTCTACGAGGGCGTCATGTCCCACGCCTGCCACGGACTGTTCTTCAAGGAAGGTTCCGTGATCGGCTCGGCGATGGCCGAGGAGGCCCTCAAGGACCGGAGCCGGTTCTTCGAGCGGGCGGGGCACCTCTTGCAGGAGCGGGGTTGGGTCGAGGAGATCCGCTTCAGCGAGCACGAGGTCGTCGCGAAGGGATCGATCGAGGTCGCTCCCAGCGATATTCCGACGTGCCACCGGCTGCGGGGGATGCTCCGCGAGTTCTACGAACGTTTTAAGGGGGGCCGCGTTAAGTGTACGGAAGAGATGTGCGCGAGTACCGGGCACCCCGAGTGCCGTTTCCATATCGAAGAGATGTGATCGGGGCGTAACGGAAATGATGGCTACCGGGAACGTGGGCGCAGTGGTCAAGGACCTGAAGACCCGCATCGCGGGCATCGCGACGGCGCTCGTCTCGCGCGACGGCCTCGTGCTCTATGCGGACGTGCCGGCAGGGGTCTACACGGAGACGTTCGCGATCATGTGCGCGACCATCCTCGGTGCGGCCGCGACGGCCAACACCGAGCTCAACCGGGCCCCGCCCGAGCGGATCGTGATCGAAGGCAACGACTCGAAGACGATCATCGTGGGGAGCGGCAAGAAGGCGCTGCTCGTGGCGGTCGTCGACCAGACCGCGGACCTTTCCAAGGTCCTGGTTGAGGTCGTGAAGGTCGCCGATCTCCTGAAGGCGAACTGACCGCACGCCTCCGGGGCCCCGGCGTACGGGGCGGTGGAGGATCTCGCTATCCTCCCGTGAAGGGAGGTCCGCTTCCGGGCTCGCGAAGGCCGAGCCGACGGCTCGACCCCGTCAGCACGCGAGCGCCGTAGCCGGCCATCGCGGCGAAGAGCCGCGCCCACGCGATCGCTCCGCGCTGGCCGGAGATCAGCCGTCGGACCCGGTACCGCCCCCAGAGGCTTCCCTGCTTCTCCGTGAGCTGCTTACGCCCGTAGCCGTTCCAGAACGCCTGGTAGAGAAAGCGCACGAAGGTGGTCCGCATATGGTGGTAGACGACGGCCCCGGGAGCGTAGAGGATGGACGCTCCGGAGCGCACCGCTCTGAGATTGAGGTCGATGTCCTCCGCCGTGATGAAGCGCGGGTCGAAGCCTCCGAGCGCATCGAACAGCGACCGGCGGTAGGCGAGGTTGCACGACGGGTAGGTCACATCGTAGCCGCTTTGGAACAGCTCTACCCGCTCGAGCTGTCCGTAGCGGGGCTTCCCCACGTTGATGGTCTGCCCGGCGACGACCGGTGCCGTGGCGAGTCCGTCGCGGATCCGGCGCAACCAGTTCGAGTCCGCGAAGCAGTCGCCGTCGATGAACGCGAGGTGCGCTCCGCGCGCTTCCCGAGCCCCGAGATTGCGCCCCAGTCCCCGCGAGCACGCCCTACGGACGACGCGGACGACCCCCGGGTGCCGGGCGGCGTACTCGAGGGCGATTTCGTACGTGCGGTCCCGGCTCTCGGCGTCGACCAGGACGATCTCGAGCGGCCCCTCCTGGGCCAGGAGGCTGTCGAGGAACTGCGCGAGGTGGCTCTCCTCGTTGCGGACGGTGGTGACGATCGAGATCAGGCCGCCGTCGCGCGACTCACTTCCCAATGTCCATCACGACGACGTCCTTCACCGCGCGCATGCTCTTGAAGGGGAGCACGAGGCGGCCCGACGCATCGCTCTGGAACAGGCGCTGCTCCACGTCCTCACTCGGGGTCACGAGCACGTGGGCAATGCCGCCGGTGAGCGTGTCCACGACGAAATTGTCGATCAGTCCGAGGATCTGTCCATCGTTCGTCATCACGGTCTTTCCTCGGAGTTCGGTGAGGAACTTGCGCATGGGGAGGGCCTCGAGCGCGGATGGCGGGGGGCCGTATTTAACCGTTGGCGAGAAGAGGAAGCGTCGAATCCCGTTGTGCACCGGCGAGCCGGACGACCACCGCACGCTCCGCGGCCGGGCGGGCAACGCTTATATCAGGCACCCGGGTCGGAGGCGTCCCGCCCATGCCTCGCCCCGTTCGCAAACAGAACTCCGAGCTGGTCCGCCTCGTCGGTGACCTCCGGCGCACGGCCCGGACCCAGCATGCCCCGATCTGGTCGGCCGTCGCCGACCGACTGGAGCGGCCCCGGCACCAGACGATCCCGGTGAACGTGGGCCGGCTGGACCGGGTCGCGTCGCCCGAGGAGACCGTCATCGTGCCCGGTAAGCTGCTCGCGGCGGGCTCGCTGTCGAAGCGGATCACCGTTGCGGCGTTCGCGTACTCGGCCGATGCCCGTTCCAAGGTCGTCGCCGCGGGCGGTTCGGCGCTCTCGCTCGGCGAGCTCATGAAGTCCCGGCCCGATGGGGCGGGGGTGCGTCTCCTTGGCTGAAACCCCCGCTCCCGCCACGGTCATCGATGCCAGCGGGCTCGTGCTGGGCCGCGCGGCGAGCCTGATCGCGCGGCGTCTCCTCGAGGGAGAGTCGATCGTGGTGGTGAACGCCGAGAAGAGCGTCGTGACCGGTAGCCGCGCGCACGTCATCGCGCACTACACGGAAGCCCGCGCCCGCGGGTCGAAGCGCACCGGGCCGCACTTTCCGCGGTACCCGGACCGCATCTTCCGCCGGACCGTGCGGGGCATGCTCCCGCACCTGAAGACCCGCGGAAAGGTCGCGTTCGCTCGGCTCGAGGTCCACATCGGCGTGCCGCCGCGCTACCAGGCGAGCTCGGCGGAGACCCTCGCCACCGCGAAGCCCCGACCGACCATCCGCCCCCCGATCACCCTTGAAGCGGTCACCCGCCTGCTCGGAGCCCGGGTATGAAGGGACCGGTCGTGGTCCTCGCCACCGGCAAGCGAAAGGCGGCGGTCGCCCGGGCGGCGGTGCGCAAGGGGATCGGGCTGGTCCGCTTCAACGACCGACCGCTCGAGCTCGTCGAGCCCGAACTGGTCCGCCAGAAGATCCAGGAGCCGCTCCTCATGGTCGGGGAGCGCGCGCGGGGACTCGACATCTCGGTGCGCGCCCAGGGCGGCGGCATCGTGGGACAGGCCTCGGCGGCCCGCACCGCGGTCGCCCGGGGGCTGCTCGCGTGGCTGAAGGACGACTCGCTCCGCATGCAGTTCAAGCACTACGACCGTTCGCTCGTCGTGAACGACCCGCGCCGCAAGCTGCCGAAGCGGCCGGGTGGCCGGGGGGCGCGCAAGCGCCGCCAGAAGTCGTACCGCTGAGGCGGACGGTCCGGGGGAGCAACTGAGCCATGACGATGATGGTGCCCGTGCGCTGCTTTACCTGCGGCGCCGTGATCGGCCAGCACTGGGACGAGTTCCGGGAGCGCACCGCGCGGGGCGAGCCCGCGGGGGCGGTCCTCGACGCGCTCGGCCTGCAACGGTACTGCTGTCGACGCATGCTGCTGACTCACGTCGACCTCTTGGACGAGGTCGGTCCGTACGGCTGAGCCGCGGAACCGGCGCTCGCGGTCGGACCTCCGGGCGCGGGCGTAGCTCTCGATCCCCCGAGCACAGCCCCGCGGCCCCACTGCATGCACCGGGTGGCCTCCCGGACGCCGTACGGTGCCGGGGCTGCCCGGGGAGTCCTCTACGCAGAAAAGAAGGCCCGGAAGGGGTTCGGCGAGCGAGCGGCGCCCTCGGCCCTACTCGTCGTCTTCGTCCGCGTCCTCGCTCGGGCGCTTCCCGCCGCCTCGCTCGAGGCCCGATCGGCCCGACGAGCGCGGCGTACTGGTGCGGCGCGAGCGGCGGCGATAGTAGACGATGATCAGACCCAGCACCACGACGACGGCGACCCCGATCGCGACGTACTCCAGGAGCTGCGTGGTCGGGTTCGGGCTCACGGTGATCGATGTGGACGCGAGGTTCGACGTGGACGTCCCCGTGAACTGGTTCGCCGCCGAGATGTTCGCGTAGAGCACGAAGTTCCCGGTTGCGACCGGCGACCACGTGATGACTGCCCGGACCGTCTGATTGTACGGCAGGCTCGCGAGCGTGCCCGTCGCCATCGCGACCGTGTTCACCACGCCGGGCGAGGTGTAGTTATAGAACTTCACCGAGCCGGGGGTCCCCGCGATGTAGCTGCGGCTCGTCCCGCCGGGGCTCGTCGTGTAGAACGCGACCTGAACGTTGCTCGCGACCGACTTCGTCCCGACCCCGGTCGTGACGTTCACCCAGATGGTGTACGACGTGCCCGCGGTGAGCTTGGAGGGCGCGGTGAGGTTCGTCGCCGACATCACCGGGGTGGTGGTCGTGTTCGCCGAGACGGTGAGCGACTGGGTCGCGTAGCCGGTGTTGCCGTTGAGATCGGTGACGGTCAGGTTCACCGTGTAGGCCGTCGCGGACACCGCGAGCCAAGCGCTCGGGTACGGCCGGACCGTCGAGGCATTGAACCCCAGGTGGACCGTCGAGATCGCCGAGTTCGTGATCAGCCAGTAGTAGTGGGCGATCGATCCGTTGTGCGGGTCCGTCGCGTTCGCACCGTTCAATTGGACGAGCGCCGAGAGATTCGACAGCGCGATGATCCCCTTCCCCGAGATCGGCTGGCCCGCCGAGTTGAGGACCTGGAACGCCGAGACCGGCTTCTCCGTGTCGTTGACCAGGACCGTGAGCCGGGTGGACGCCGACTGCCCCGTGGCCGACCAGACGGTCAGCGTGAGGGTGTACTGCCAGCCCTTGAACGGGACCGCCGTCCCGTTGACGTTCCCGCTCGAGAGGTACGACCCCGCGCCGAGGAACTGGACGCTCCAGTTGGAGAACGGTACGTACGAGCTGCCCTGCGAGGCCGAGAAGTTCGCCGTCTGCTGGAAGCCGCCCGAGCTCGTGAGCGAGTACGAGGCGACCGAGATGTTCCCCGGGATCGGCGCCGTCGGCGTGATCTTCGCGGAGCTCGGTGTGGCGTTGAACTGCAGCGTCGTCCCCCAGTCGACGAAGAGGTACGTCGTGCTGCCGGCGGTGCGCACCTGCGCCGCGGTCGCGTTATTCGCGAGGCCCGCGGTGACGGGACCGGAGCCGACCCAGACGTGGAAGGTCGTGGCGTTCGTGAGCCCGCCCGAGCTCGTGACCGTCAGCGTCCCCGTGTAGGGGCTCGAGTTCGGCACGGATCCGCTCGCCGACGTGTAGGTGTGGTTGACGGTCGGGGTGCTCGTGGTCGCACTCGTCCCGTCCCCGAAGGTCCAGGCAAACCGGGTGCCGTTCGTGCCGGCCGGGTAGAGCGAGTTCAGCGCACTGAACGTCACGTTCTGGTTGACGCCGACCTGGACCGTGTAGTTCCCGTTCGTCGAGTCGAACACGTTGTGGTTCGAGAACGTGAAGTCGCTCACGGTGGCGTTGACGAGCGCGGTCAGGGCCGCGTACTTCACGATCGTGAAGGACGCAGAGCCGCCGGCGGTCGCGCTCGGAAGTGCCGAGAGCGTGAAGCGGGTCCACGTGTCGTTCGCTCCGGCCGGGGAGAGTCGGGAGTCCGCCGGAACGGCGGAGCCGGCCTTTAGAACGAAGCCCGCCGGAAGAACGAGCGTGTAGTTGTAGACGTCTCCGTTGCTCGTGGGGTGCCGGAAGTTGAACGAGATCGTGTACGACGAGCTGTTCTTCGCCAGCGTGCCGTTGAGTCCGTAGGTCTCCGACCAGGAGAACGACAGCGTCGCGGGGCTGGTGAGGTCGCAGTTGCCGCTGCAGGTCGACGACGCCGACGAGAGGTTCTGGCGGGAGGTCGGGCCGAAGAACGGGGTACCGTTGACCGCGGTTCCCGCCTGGAAGGCTGGGAAGAACGGACCGGTGGAGTTCTCCCACGCGTAGATCGCGCCGAGGTCGGAGCTCGGGAACGTGAGCGAGTGCGCGAAGTCGAGGCCGAGCTGGCCCCAGAGCTGACCGACGGTCGCATTGGGGAGGTTCGGGAACGTCGAGTCGTTGCCGAGCTGAGCGATCGTCTGCACGACCAGGCTCCCCTTCCCCGTCTGGACGTTAATGCCCGAGAAGTCGAGGGTCGTGTTGTAGACCCCGAGCTGGCCCGGCGTGACGGTCGGGAGCTCGAGGTTCTGCGTGAACGGTCCCGACCCGCTGGCGACGCTGTGCGTGAAGTTCCGCGTGGAGTAGCCGGCGGCGGAAAGGACCACGTTGAACGTCTGCGCCGCGTTCGTCGCGAAGTTCGGGTACGTCCCGAGCTGGTAGTACCCTCCCGAGGGCGTCGCCATGGAATAGAGGTAGCCGTTCGTCGCGTCGAAGAGCGTGGCGTTCCCGGGGCTCAGCACCCGGCTCCCGGAGGTGGTCTCCATCGCTCCCGAGATCAGGTAGCTCAGGATATCCGGGTTCACGGCGGGCGGCGTCGGGCTCGAGATCGTCACCTGGGTCTCGTTCTGGTACTGGGGGGCGGGCCCGGGCAGCGTCGACTGCAGGACCCAGGTCCCCTTCGGGACCTTCAGGCTGTAGGCGCCGGTGGTCGCGTTGCTCTTGGTGACGGAGAGGACGAAGTCGTTGTAGACCGGGGCGAGCAGGCGGACGGTGGCTCCGAGCGCCGGGCTTCCCTCGTAGTTCACGGTCCCCGAGAGGGTCGCGGGATACCCGAGCGCCTGGGTGTTGTTGATGCTGGCAGAGAACGTCGGGCTGGTGAGCTGGCTCGCGCTGAAGAAGTTGAAGACCGGGTCCTGGGACTGCGGCAGGATCGCGCACGGCGAGCAGCCGGCGAACGACTGGTTCCCCTGCGGAGGCACCCAAAGGCCCCAGTAGCCGGGACCGAGCGCACCCGAAGTGCTCGTGCTCGTGAAGGTGAACTGGCCGCCGTTCCCGAACGTCGTGGTCGTGTAGACCGTTCCGGTCGCCCGAGAGACCAGATCGACCTGCACGCCGTTGGGGACAGGCGCCCCTCCGGGCTGGGCGACGATACCGGTCAACGTATAGCTCGGGGAGGCCCCAAGGACGCCCGGCAACGTGGTCAACGTGCTCGCGAGCACGACCACGACCAGCGCCCAGAGGGCCACGCGGTACACGACGCGGGCCACCTCGTTCACTTCTCCTTACGGTGTCCCCCTATCGGGGGGCGGCGCGCCGAACCTTGCCTCACTACTTATAGCTTGCTTCACGGGCGCGGCGACCCACCGCGTCGCTCCCGTTCTTACCGGTAGATGGCCTCGACCGGCTCCTCGCGACGGCGCGACGTCCGCTCCCGCACGAGCCGCTTCTCGAACTCCTCGTAGAAGCGAAGGCTTTCCGGCTCGCACGAGGCCCGGACCTGCTTGAGCGCCGCGTCAAAGTGCGCTCGGGTCACCTTCGCCGCCCGGGCGTTGTCGCGGATCGCCGTGAGGCCCGCCTCGCGGCAGAGCGCGGCGATGTCGCTCCCGACATAGCCCTCGGTGCGCACCGCGAGGTTGTCGAGGTCGACGTCGTCCGCGAGCGGCATGCGCTTCGAGTGGACCTTGAGGATCTCGAGCCGACCGGCGACGTTCGGCGGCTCGACGTACAGGAGGCGGTCGAACCGACCGGTCCGGAGCAGCGCCTCGTCCACGATGTCGGGGCGGTTGGTGGCGGCGATCACGAGGACCCGTTCGAGGCTCTCGAGCCCGTCGATCGAGGTCAGGAGCTGGTTGACGATCCGCTCGGTGACGCCGCTCGAGGTCTGAAGGCCTCGGCGGGGCGCGATCGAGTCGATCTCGTCGATGAAGACGATCGACGGGGAGGCCTGCCGGGCCTTCTTGAAGATCATCCGGACGGCCTTCTCGCTTTCCCCGACCCACTTGCTCATCACCTCGGGACCCTTCACCGAGATGAAGTTCGCCTGACTCTCGGTCGCCGCGGCCTTCGCGAGGAGCGTCTTGCCGACCCCCGGCGGCCCGTAGAGCAGGATTCCCCGCGGGGGTTCGATGCCGAACCGGCGGTAGAGCTCCGGGTTCTTGAACGGAAGCTCGACCGACTCCTCGAGGATGCGCCGGACCCGTTCGACGCCGCCCACCTCGTCCCAATGGGTTGTCGGGACCTCGACCGCCACGTCCCGGAGGCTCGACGGCTCGATCTGCTTCAGCGCCTCACGGAAGTCGGTCTCCGTGACCTTCATCCGTTCGAGCAGGGAGAGCGGGATCGGCTGGTCGAAGTCGATCTCGGGAAGGTAGCGGCGAAGGGCCCGCATCGCCGCCTCCCGGGCGAGGGACGAGAGGTCGGCGCCGACAAACCCATGGCTCTGGGCGGCCAGTTCCCGCAGAACCCGCTCCCGGTCCCGGTCGCTCCCCTCGATCGGCATCCCGCGCGTGTGGATCTGAAGGATCTCGAGGCGCCCCTCCTGGGTCGGGACGCCGATCTCGATCTCGCGGTCGAAGCGGCCCGGCCGACGCAGCGCGGGGTCGATCGCCTCCTCGCGGTTCGTCGCGGCGATGACGATGACATTGCCGCGGCCCGAGAGGCCGTCCATGAGCGTCAGGAGCTGGGCCACGACGCGGCGCTCGACCTCGCCGACGACCTCGTCGCGTCGGGGTGCGATCGAATCGAGCTCGTCGATGAAGATCACGCTCGGGGCGTTCTTCTCCGCCTCCTCGAACTTCTCGCGAAGCTCCTTCTCGCTCTCTCCGTAGTACTTCGAGATGATCTCGGGGCCCTGGATGCCGATGAAGTGGGCGCCGGCCTCGTTCGCGACCGCCTTCGCGATCAACGTCTTTCCGGTCCCCGGCGGTCCGTACAGGAGTACCCCTTTCGGGGGGGTGATGGCGAGCCGGTCGAACAGTTCCGGGTGCTTGAGCGGCAGCTCGATCATCTCCCGGACCCGGCCGAGCTTCTCCTTGAGCCCGCCGATGTCCTCGTAGGAGACGCGCGGAGCGGCCACCTCGGTCTCGCTGACCGTCTCTTCCTTGATCGTGATCAGCGTCGAAGGGGCGACCTGCACGATCCCCTTCGGCTGGGTCGTCACGACCATGAACGGCAGCGAGCCGCCCATCAGGAACACTCCCGGGATCACGAAGACGTCCCCCCGGACGAACGGGCGGCGGGCGAGGGCCTTCGCCACGAAGCTCTCGAGGCCGGGGCCGAGGTCCATGCGCGCGGAGCCCGCATAGATCGGCGCGATCGTGATCGCGTCCGCCGTCGGGCAGTCGACCCGTTGCACCGTGACCCGGTCGCCGATGCTCACCCCGGCGTTCCGACGCACGACGGCCTCGATGCGGACGGTTCCCTTCCCTTCGTCGTCGGGCTGGGCCCGACTGACGATCGCGGGGGTCGGCTTGCGGCCCCGGATCTCGACGATATCCCCGAGCCCCACCTTGAGGCGCTGGCGGGTCTGCACGTCGAGCCGCGCCGTGCCAAGCCCGATGTCCTGCTGGAACGCCTCGGCGACCCGCAGGGTGACCGATTCGCTCATCGGCGAGCGTTGGACCCCGGAGCGAGCCATAAGGCTTGCCTTACTACGTCGGGTCCGCCCCTGGGCGTGCCCCGGCTCTCGACCGCGGGCGCTAGTCGAGCCGCCGCTGGCCGGCGACGCGGGCGGCCGCGCCGAGATCCGGGGCCGGTTCTTCGAGCACCGCGGCGAGCGCGGCGGTCGTGCCGGGACCGAACCCCATGAAGTGGTTGTTCGAGAAGGCGAAGACCGTCGTGGCGGCCCGTCCCTCGGCGTCGAACAGCCGCCGCATCGCCTCGAGGTCCGACCGGCCGTCGCGCTGGACCCGGTCGAACCGGTCGAGCGCGCGGTCCCCGACGAAGCGTGCGTAGAGGAACTCCCCGGTCACCCACGGTGGGGGCCGCACGCCGGGCACCACCGACCAGACCAGAACCGCACCCCGAGCCTCGAGCAGAGTGCGGGTCTCGCCCGTCCACCAGGAGTCGTGGCGCAGCTCGACCGCGAGCGGGAACTCCCGAGGCACCGCCTCGAGCAGCTCCCTTAGCCGCTCCTGTCGGGCGACCCGGAAGCTGGCCGGGAACTGAAGGAGGAGGCCACCGAGCTTTCCCGCGCCGCGCAGCGGAGCGAGGTTCTCGAGGAATCGGCGTAGCACCGCGTCGCGGTCCCCGGCCTCAGGAACGTGCGTGACCTCACGCGGTACTTTGAGCGTGAAGCGAAAGGGGGACGGGGTGGTCTCCGCCCAGCGGCGTACCAGGCCCGCGGAGGGGGCGCGGTAGAAGCTCGAGTCGACCTCCACCGCGCGGAACACCCGGGCGTAGCGCGAGAGGAACTCTCCGGGGGGCGTTCCCGGGGGGTAGAACGGTCCGACCCAGTCGTCGTACGCCCAGCCCGAACAGCCGAGCCAGTACCGGCCCACGAGGGTGGGGACACCGGACCGGGCTAATCGTCTTCGGTCAGAGGGACCGCCCCAGGAACGGAACCGAGATATGCCGGGCGTTCCGTCGGAGGCGTGCATGCCCCGATCGCGCGCGGCCTCCTCGCTCCTCGCCCGGCTCCTCGAAGCCGCGGGCTACCGGACTGAGGCGCGACCGGCGGCGCTCTTCGCGCTGCGGGCCCGCGATCATCGCGCCGTGGTGGTGCTCGCGAGCTCCCGGTCCCCGACCGAAGTGGAGGGCTGGTTCCCGGCCGATGCGATCCACCGGACGATCGTCTACGACGACGACCCCGGGACGGTCGTACGCGCGCTCGCCGCGGATCGCGCGATCGAGGTTCTCGGTCCCTCGACCCTCGGTCCGGCGCTCGGGGAGCTCCTGCTTTTCGGCGGTTCCGAGGCCGGAGGAGAGCCTTTGGGCGCGGAGGGATCGGGCGAGCTCGAGCCCCCCTGGTCGCTCTCGACGGACTCCGAACGCACCGTCCGGGCGCGGATCGGTCCGGAAGAGGCCGAGGCGATCTCGGGCGTCGGCGCGTCCCGGTTTGTGCTCCGGCTGGTCCCATTCTACGTCGCCGCGTACCACGTCCGGCCGCCGTCACCGCACGGGGAGGCCGGCCGGGTGGTGCGGCAGCTGGTGGCGGTCAATGCCCTCTCCCGCCGCGCCGAGGTCTGGGACGATCTCGAGCGGGAGCTCGTCGCCGATGATGACGTGCCGTACCCCCGCTTCGCCCCCCAGCTGCCGGCCGCCGACGCGGCAACGATCGCGCGCGAGGCGGTGCGGCATCACCATACGGTCCACGTCGACCACACGGAGCAGCACGGGGGCGCGCTCGTCATCGAGGCCCGACGGATCGCACCCACGGTCGACGACGTGCGTCTCGGCCCGCTGGTCCTCCTGTACGTACCGTACTGGTACGCCGAAGGATCCGACGGTCGCGTCGTGCTGGATGCGGTCTCGGGCCGCCGGGTCACCGGGGCCGAGGCCGACTCGTACTAGGCCCCCCGGGGTCATATACGGACCCCCGCTCGGCACGGGGATGCTCCTCGATCAGTTTCGGGTCGGCCCGTACCTCAACTTCACCTACCTGGTCGCGAACGAAGAAGGGGGCGAGGGCGTCGTGATCGATCCCTCGTACGGGATCGACCCAGTGCTCGAGGCGGTCGATCGCCGTCGGGTGAAGGTCCGCTACATCCTGAACACGCACAGCCATCCCGACCACGTGGCCGGGAACCGGGAGGTCCGCGAGCGGACCGGCGCGAAGGTCGTGGCCCACCGCGTCGCCCCGCTCGACCAGGATCTCTCGGTCGACGACGGTGACGCGGTCGACGCGGGCCGGTTGAAGGTTCGGGTCCTCCACACGCCCGGCCACACGAAGGACAGCGTGCTCTACCTCTTCGAGGGTCACGTCGCGACCGGCGACACGCTCTTCGTGGGGGAGTGCGGTCGCACCGACCTGCCGGGCGGCGACCCGGCCGAGATGTACGAGTCGCTCCACCGCCGACTGCGCGTCCTCGACGACGCCCTCGTGGTCTTGCCGGGTCACGACTACGGCGCTACGCCGACCTCGACGCTGGGACGGGAGCGCGCGGAGAACTACACCCTGAGCCCCCGGACGAAGGAGGAGTTCCTCCGCTTCCTCGCGGAGTGACCGCGCCCGTATGCCCCTTCCCCCGTCCGAAGAGCGCCCCCTGCGCGCCGTCGGGGCCCGCCGGAAGGGACCCGGCGACCCCTCGACCGCGGAGCTGATCTCCCGCCTCCGGGCCGCCGGTCGGGAAGGGACCTCGCTGGTCGCCCTGTTCGACGCCCGGGCGATCGCGGGGGAACGCCACCTCCTGTCGGCCTGGGCCCACCTGGGCCGGTCGCGAGGGCGGGGAGAGAGCCGTCTCCGGGACCGGGGAGCGGAGTTCGCTCTCTACGTGGCCGGGGACGATCAGCTGCCCCGCGCGCTCGAAAAGGTCGGGGTCTCGGACGCGACCGAGCGGTGCGTCGTGGTCGTGGAGCGCCCGCTCGAGCCGGCGGAGGTCGCGGTCCGGTTCGGACTGGTCGTGGACCCGACCGCCTATCCCTTGGATGTGGACGGAGCGATCCTCGATCGCCTCGGGATCTCCGAGACCGAGCGCGCGGCGGTGCCGTCGGGGATGTGGGAGGCGCTGGTGCTCGAGCGGGTCGCGCTGGTCGACCTTTCGTCGTCCGGGGCCCGCGGCCCGGCGGAAAAGAGATAACCCCCGCGCACGGTCGCCGCCGCGGCCCTCGGACGAACGTGCAGGTGTAATCTAGTGGTAGGATGTCAGCCCTCCAAGCTGACCACCCGGGTTCGAATCGACCGGACCGCGCCGATCCGGCCGCGGATCTCCCGGCACCTGCATCCGTCCGCCCGGGGGTCCCTCCGGGGGAGGGTTTATTCGGCCCGGTCCCGCTCCGGACTCCGCGCTGAGGTAGCCTAGCCCGGTAAGGCGCCAGCCTTGAAAGCTGGTGGCGATCTCGCCGCGGGAGTTCGAATCTCCCCCTCAGCGTTCGCCGTTCCGCTCCCTCCCCCTGCCCTAATATAGGGCGGGCCCCGGTCGCCGGGCCGGCGCATGGCCGAGACCGCTCCCCTCACCCCGCTGCTCGAACAGTACGAGGGCGTCAAGGCGCGATATCCGGGTCACCTCGTGCTGTTCCGGGTCGGCGACTTCTTCGAGACGTTCGGGGACGACGCCCGTCTCCTCTCCCGGGAGCTCGACGTCGTGCTGACGGCGCGCTCCGCGGACCGGTCGGGCGAGCGGATGCCGATGGCCGGCGTGCCGCACCACGCGGTCGAGACCTATCTCGGCCGTCTCGTACGGAAGGGGTACAAGGTCGCGCTCTGCGACCAGGTCGAGGACGCCCGGTTCGCGAAGGGGCTCGTCCGCCGGGAGGTGACGCGGGTCGTCACGCCGGGCACGGTCCTCGAGGAACGGCTTCTCGGAGGTCCCGAGCACAGCTTCCTTGCGGGCGTGGAGGAGCGGCCGGGCGGGACCGGGGCATGGGCGGCCGTCGACATCACCACGGGCGAGTGGCTCCATGGGGCCGCGGAGGGGACCGGCCCGGAAGGAGTCGTCTCCGCGATCGCCCCCTTCGCTCCCCGGGAGATCCTCTACGCCGCCCCCTCGGCCGAGGGGGCGCGAGCGCTGGTCGCCGCCCTCGGCCGGGAGTTCCCGACGGCCCGCATCGAAGCGGCCCCGGCTCCGCTCGCGGCCGGGGAGCTCCCGGAGTCCCTCGCCCATGCGCTCGGCGCGGAGGCGGGGAGCGCCGACGTCGACCGCCGGCTGGCCGCCTACCTGCGCGTGACCCAACCCCGGCTCCTGCCGCACCTCGCGCTGGTGGAACGGTCGGAGGGCCGCCGGCGACTCGTGCTCGACGGGCGGACCCTGCGCCACCTCGAGATCACCCGGCCGATGAATCCGGACGACCCGGGCGGCACGACCCTCTTCGGTGTCTGGGACGAGACCGTCACGGCACCGGGGCGTCGGACCCTCGCCTTCTGGCTCGCGAATCCCCTCGCCGACGTGCGTTCGATCCGTGAGCGTCAGCACTCGGTCGCGGCGCTGCTCGACCGGGGCGCCGGGCTTGAGGCGTTGCGGCATCGGCTCCGGGGGTTCGCCGATCTCGGACGGATCGCCTCCCGCATCGCCGGTCGGCGGGCCCGCCCGCCCGAGCTCGGAGTGCTGCGAGACGGACTGCGGATCGCGGGTCGCCTGCGCGCCTTCCTCGCCGAGGAGACTTCGGCCGACCGTCGGCTCCTGCTCGAACCCGCGCTCGATCCGCCCTCCGAACTTCTCGCCCGGCTCGAGGAGGCGCTCGCCGAGCCGCTTCCGCCGACGGAGGAAGCAGGAGGGCTCTTCCGCGAGGGCCACGCCCCCGAGGTCGACCGATGGCGGACCGAAGAGCGGGGCGCGCTCTCGGAGCTCGCGGAGCTCGAGCGCGCCGAGCAGGAGGGGAGCGGCATCCGGACGCTGAAGGTGGGCTACAACCAGGTCTTCGGCTACTATTTCGAGGTCACGAAACCCCACCTCGCGCGCGTGCCGTCCCACTTCCGCCGGCGCCAGACCGTCGCGCAGGCCGAACGGTTCACCTCCGACCGGCTGGAGGAGATCGAGCGACGGGTGCTCGGGGCCCAGGAGGGCGCCCGACGCGAGGAGGCGGCCCACTGGGAGGAGCTGCTCACCGAGGTCGACCGACATGTCGCCGAGATCCAACGCCTCGCGCGTGCGGTCGGTGAGCTCGACGCCCTCGCGACGTTCGCCCACCTCGCCCAGCGGCGCGGCTACGTCCGCCCCAACGTGGAGGACGACGGAGCGATCGTCGTCCGGGACGGACGCCATCCGGTCCTCGACCGGTTGCTGGGAGAAGGGTTCGTTCCGAACGATATCGACCTCGACCCGGAGCGGCGTCGCCTGCTCGTCCTCACCGGCCCGAACATGTCGGGGAAGTCCACGTACATGCGTCAGATCGGGTTGCTGGTCGTGCTGGCCCAGGCCGGCTCGTGGGTCCCGGCCCGGTTCGCCCGCATCGGGCTCGTCACCCAGCTGTTCACCCGCATGGGGTTCACGGACGAGATCGGTCGGGGAAAATCGAGCTTCATGGTCGAGATGACGGAGGTCGCCGAGATCTTGCGGGCCGCGGACGAGCGATCGCTCGTTCTTCTCGACGAGGTCGGGAGGGGCACGAGCACGTTCGACGGCCTCGCGATCGCCTGGGCGACCCTCCGCCACCTGCACGACACGACCCGAGCGCGCGCGGTACTCGCGACCCACTACCACCAGCTCTCCGAGCTGATCCGCGGTCTGGCCGCGGCGGAGAACGCCCATCTCGCGGTCGCCGATCGACCCGACGGGGTCGTCTTCCTCCACCGCCTCGTCCCCGGGGCGACCGACCGCAGCTACGGAGTGCACGTCGCGCGCCTCGCCGGGCTCCCCGAGGACGTCCTGTCGGAGGCCGACCGCCTCCTGCGCGAGCTCGAGGCGAAGGGGGTGGCACTGCCCGAGCACCGAAAAGCGCGCGGCCGCGCCCCCCGATATACCCAGGCCGTCCTCCTCGCCGGACCGTCGCGGGGGGAGGGACCGCTCCGCGCCGCGCTCCGGGCGATCGACGTCGATCGTCTCACGCCGGAGCAGGCACTTTCGACGTTGAAGGAACTGCGTCGCCGCGCCGAGGACGAGGAGCCGCCGGAAGCACCGTGAGCGCCCGCCCTCCCCGACGGCCGATCCGCCGCCTCGCCCCCGAGACCGTGGAGCGGATCGCGGCCGGCGAGGTCGTCGAACGGCCGGCCTCGGTCGTCAAGGAGCTTATGGAGAACGCGATCGACGCCGGCGCCACGTCGATCACCGTCCGCCTCGGGGGCGGCGGACTCGACCGGATCGAGGTCGCGGACGACGGCACCGGGATCCCGCCGCCCGAGCTCGAGCTCGCGGTCGAGCGCCACGCGACCAGCAAGCTCCCTCCCGAAGGACCGATCGAGCGGATCGACTCTCTGGGATTCCGGGGCGAGGCGCTCGCGGCGATCGCGACCGTCGCGAGACTGCGGATCCTCTCGCGAGCTGCGGGTCACGAGGTCGGCGAAGGGCTCTCGGTCGTCGGCGGGACCGTCGCCGGCCGCTTCGCGGCGCCCCGGTCCCCTGGGACGACCGTCGAGGTCGAGGAGCTGTTCTTCAACACCCCGGCGCGGCGGAAGTTCCTCAAGGGCCCCGCGGCCGAGCAGATCGAGGTCGCGCGCACGGTGGAGCGAAGCTACCTCGCGAGGCCTGAGCTCTCGTTCCGTCTGGAAGCCGAGGGCCGCGAGCTCGCGGTCTACCCCGGGACATCGCGCCTTTGGGAGGCGGCGGGGCACGTCTTCGGAGAGGAGTTCTCCCGGCAAGCGTTCGAACTGCGCGGGGAGGTACCGGGCGGGCGGGTCGTCGGCATCCTCGGCCGCCCTCCGCTCTCCTCACCCTCCTCGCTCGCGCTTTTCCTCGCGGTCAACGGCCGTCCGGTCGTGTCCCGGACGGTCCATCAGGCCGTGCGGGCGGCGTTCGCGGTCGAACTCCCGCGGGGCCGTTTTCCGGTCGGGGCGATCCACCTCGAGATCGACCCCGAAGCCCTCGACGTCAACGTCCACCCGACGAAGCGGGAGATCCGTCTCGCCCGGGAGCGGGAGGTCGCGGAGTCGCTCCGGGTACGGGTACGGGAAGCGCTGATCTCCGTGCCGTCGGCGCCGGGGGCGCCGCCGGGCGCGCCGGGGCCGGCCGCGGTCCCGCCCCGGGGATCTCGGGCGTCCGCCCCGCCTCGCCGCCCGGTCCCGATGCCGGCCGCCGCCGGGATCCAGCAGCGGCTCGGGTCCCCCCCCGAGGCGCTGCGGGGCACTGGAGGGGGGCCCGGCGTCCGCCCTCGACCGGCCCTCCTCGGTTGCCTGCAGGCGCTCTACTGGGTCGCCGAGTCGCCGGAAGGCCTCGTGCTTTTCGACCAGCATGCCGCGAGCGAGCGGCTGCTCTACGAGACGTTGCGGGCGGACGGCACCCTCGCCCGCCAGGCGCTCGTCGATCCCGTCGTGATCCCCCTGAGCGGCAGCCGAAAGGCCGCCCTCTCCGCACACGCCGCCGATGTCGCCCGGGCCGGGTTCGACGTCGAGCCGTTCGGCCCCGGGAACTACCGGGTGCGCTCCGTCCCCACGTACCGGGGTCGCCGGGCGCGGGTCGAGGCGCTCGAGGAGCTCTTGGACGAGCTCGCGGAGGGGGGCCGGACCACCGTGCCGAACGGACTGCGGGAGCGCCGAGCGGCCACGCTCGCCTGCCACGCCGCGATCCGTGCGGGCGACCCGGTCTCCGCCGAGGAGTTCGCCCGGGTGCTCGACGGCCTCGCGGCCCTCCCCGAGAAACCCTCGACGTGCCCCCACGGACGCCCGATCGCGCTCGAGATCCCGCGCGGTCGCCTCGACCGCTGGTTCCTTCGGAGCGGGCCGTGACCGCCCGACGGGCTCCGCGGGCTTCCGAGGCGGAGGTCGTGCGGGCTGCGGCCGCGCATCTCGAGCGGCTCGGCTACCGCGTCCGCATCGACGTCGACGGGACCGATTACTTCGATCTGATCGCCCAGCGCGGCGAGGAAGTGGGGCTCGTGGAGGCGAAGGTGGCCGACGCGCGGACGGTGCTCGCCCAGGCCCTCCGGCGCCGCGGCTGGGGGGATTGGACCGCCGTCGTCCTCGGCTCCGAGCGTGCGGCGGAACGGCTGGCCGCCCGCACCGCGCGGACCCGGGCCGGGCCGATCGGGATCTGGAGCTTCGGGGGCGGAAGGGTCCGCGTCGTGCGTCCCGCCCGGCCCTGGGTCGAGTCCGGTGCCGACGACCCGTTCGCGGAGCTCCGCGCGCGGTTCCGCCGGGTCCTCGGCGCGCTCGAGGATGGCTCGATTCCCGCCGGGATCCGGTGGGACGGGCTCGTCCGCGAGATCCGGAGGTCCTCGGGCGGCCGCGGGTTCTCGGAGTGGCGGCTCGACGAGACGCCCTCCCCTCCGCGCGACTAGCGTCCCCCGAGGGCCGCGTCGACCTCGGCGAGGGTGCGCTCGGGGTCGAAGCCCTGAGCGTACTTTCGGCCCCGGGCCCCCAGTTCCCGGCAGGCCGCCGGGTCGGCGACGAGCTCCGCCAGAACCGATGCGACATCGCCGGCGTCCGCGCTGACCGGCACCCGCACCGCGCCCTCGGGGACGGCCGGCAGCACGACGGTGGCGGCCGCGATGGTGGCGCAGCCCGCGCGCATCGCGAAGACGGCCGCGGGGTCGAAACCGGTCCGCGTCGGGATCACGAGCGCGACGTCCGCCGCACTGAACGCGAGGGCGAACGAGCTCCCGTCGCGCCGGGGAAGACCGACGGTCCCCGGTTCGGCCGTGGCCGTCGCTCCCACGAGGATGAGCCGGACGCCCGGGAAGAGCGCGCGGATCCGCCCGAACGCCTCGCGGGCCAGCGCGAGCCCGTTCTCCTCCGCGCGGTCGGAGAACGCGGGTACGACCACCGCGGGGACATCGGGCGGGATGCCGAGCGAGCCCCGGGCCTCGGCGCGGGAGGGGCCGGCCGGAAGGTCCGGGACCGGGGGCAACGAGACGCGCATCCGCTCCCGAGGAAGCCCGTACTCCGTTTGGAGGGTCTCGAGGAGCGCCGGGCCGTCGCAGAAGATCGCCTCCGCCTCGCTGAGCGCGGCCCGTTCCAGCCGGTGCAGCGAGCGGCGGTCCCGCCAGCGGTCGAGCCGGTCGAGGAAGGCTCCCCCGCCGGCAGCCGCGTCGAACTCGAGGAACTCGGCCCCGTGCGCGAACACGATCAGTCGGGGGCCGCGCACCCCGAGCGCGCCGAGTCCGGCCGGCTCCCGGAGCACGAGCGCGGCCTCCCGGTGGAGCCGACGCCCGACGACCCCGGCGAACTCGGCGTCGGCGAACGGAGTTCCCGGCCGGCGCAGGGGAACCGCGATCGGGAGGGCCGTCACTCCCTCCGGCACCCGGTCGCCCTCCGGACCCTCGGGATAGAGGACCGAAACGCGGTCCCCGCGCCGGACAAGGGCCCGGGCGAGAGCCCAGGCGCGCGCCGCCGGGGCGAAGGGATCGGTCGGAGGGGGGCCGATGGCGACCAGGTCGACGGTCCGGGACGCCATCCGGCGGGCGTCTAGCCGTGGGCGCCCGAAAAACGTTCCGCCGGACGGAGCGTCACGGGGCGAGGCCGAGATCGGAGATCAAGGAGCGGCCGGCGAGGTCGGTCGGCAGCGGGAGCCCCATCCCGTCGAGGACGGTCGGCGCGATGTCGAGCAGGCTGAACGGAGTCGAGCGGGCCGAGGGCCGGACCCCGTCCCCGGCACCAATGAGAATGCCGTCCATCCGGTGGGTCCCCGATCCGTAGAAGAACTGCGGACGGTCCCGGATGAACGGTTGGGGATAGCTGAAGTCCATCCGCGGCTCGGTGCGCATGCCGTCGACCCGGATGAACAGTGCCGGGCTGCGGCGGGCGTCGCGGCTTCGGTAGAGGTCGGCCGGCCCGAAGACCTCGATGTGCGCCTCGGGGAACTGCTCAAGCCGGGACCGGATCTCCGCGAGCACCGCGTCCCGGCGTTCCGGCGTGAGATCTGGGTTGTGGGGGTTGAGGTAGATCCCCTCCGGCACCGGATAGGAGAAGGCGACCGTCCGCCGCCAGTCGATCCGGTCGGCGACCTGCTCGAAGGAGGTACGGCCGGCAAAGAACTCGGCCAGCTCCGCGCGCCGTCCGTCCCGGACGAAGTCGGCGAGCCGACAGGTCAGCCGGCGGGCCGGCCCGAAGCGTTCGGCGTAGAGCAGGAGCCGCGAGACGAGCCGTCGTCGGGTCCCCTCGGGGTCGCCGCGGAAGACGAGGTACCGCTGCTCGGCGAGCCAGCGGTTCGTGAACAGCTCCGAGCGGATCGCCCCGTGGCCGTGATCGGAGATCACCAGGGTGATGGCCGGTCCTCCGCCCCCGCGGAAGGCCCGGTCGACCTCCTCGAGGGCCCGGTCGAGCGCGCGCCAGAACGCGAGGAGCTCGGGCGCGATCTCGCCGACTGGCCGGCTGAGCTCGCTCCAGAGCTGGTGCTCGACCCGATCGGTCTCGCGGAACAGCGCAAAGAGGAAGTCCGGCCGGTGCCGCTCGGCGAGGGCGGCGGCGGCGTGACCGCGCCGGAGGACCGACTCGGTCGCGGTCGCGAGCCACTCGGCCCGCTCCCGGTCGCGGTACGGCGGGAGCTCTCCCGGGTAGCGACCGCCGATCGACCGTTCGACCTCCTCGCGCAGGCCGGTCGGATACGTCTCGGAATGCTCGGAGAACATCCCGGGCAGTACGAAACCGTGCAACGGGTAGGGGTGGACCAGGGGGAAGTTCAGGACCCCCACCGTCTTCCCCCGGCGCGAGAGCCGGTCCCAGATCGCCTCCGCGGGCCGGAACGTCTGGACCAGGCGGGAGCGGCCCGGTCGCCCCACGGGCTCGGTGAACCCGTAGATGCCGAGCTCGCCCGGGTCCCGTCCCGTGGCGAACGAGTACCAGGCCGGGATCGTCTTCGCCGGATACACCGAGCGCAGCGGGGCGCGCACGCCCCGATGGACGAGCGAGCGGAGGAACGGAAGCTCCCCCGCCGTCATCAGGGGGTCGAGAAGGTCGAACGTTCCGCCGTCGACCCCGAGGATGAGGAAGCGTCGGGACGATCGTGCCATGGCACCACCGGGGAGTCGGCGGAGTGGTCCCATCCACCCGGTGCCGCGTATAAAGTGTTTCGTCTGTCGAGCCCGTACGGTTCGACGGTCGCGCGTCCCTCGAGGCCCTAGATGAGGCGGATCGCCTCGAGATTGTACGGAACCCGCGACTCGAGGTTGAAGCGCTTGTGGAGTCCCGAGGCGAGGTCGAGACTCTTCGACTCCTCGCCGTGGTTGAGGATGATCCGCTGGGGGCGCGGATCGAGCGATGCGACGAAGTTCATCAGCTGCACCCGGTCGGAGTGGCCCGAGAACCCCTCCACCGTCGCGAGCTCGAGCCGCACCGGTACCGACGTCTGCCGGGGCCCGTCGAGGAACGTCGCCTCCCCGACGCCGCGCTGGAGGCGGCGACCGAACGTCCCATCGGCCTGGTAGCCGACGAAGACGAGTCCGTTCTTCTCCTCGGGCGCCCAAGAGCGGAAGTACTCCATCACCGGCCCGCCGCTCATCATGCCCGAGGTCGCGAGCACGATGCACGGCTCCTTCGAGTCGACGATCCCCATGCGCATCTGCGACGAGTCGACGCGGTGGAAGATGTCGGAGAGGAACGGATTGTCGCCCTGCTGGAAGATCTGCGTCCGTAGCTGGCTGTTCAGGAACTCGGGGTACGCGGTGTGGATCGCGGTCGCCTCGAAGATCATCCCGTCGAGGTAGACGGGGACCCGCGGGATCTTCCCCTCCCGCATCATCTCCTCGATCACGAGCATCACTTCCTGCGAACGCCCGACCGCGAAGACCGGCACGATGAGCTTGCCGCCGCGTCCCAGGATCTTGCTCGCGAGCGAGCAGAGGGCGTCCGTCGCCTGCTGTCGACTCGCGCCGACGTCCCGGTAGCCGCCGTACGTCGACTCGAGGACGAGGGTCTCGAGCCGCGGGAATCGATTGGTCGCGGCGTTGAACAGCCAGCTCCGCTCGAACTTGATGTCGCCGGAGTAGGCGAGGTTGTGGTCGCCCTCGCCGAGGTGGAAGTGACAGATCGACGAGCCGAGGATGTGGCCGGCGTTGTGGAGCGTGAGCCGGATGTCGGGGGCGATATCGGTCGTCTCGCCCCACCGCAGCGGGATCGTCCGCGTGACGAGGTCCCGGACGTGCGAGGAGTCGTAGAGGGAGCGTCGGGCCTCGGAATTGACGACCTTGATCGCGTCGAGCAGCATCAGCGTCATCAGGTCGCGCGTCGGCGCCGTCGAGTAGACCGGCCCCTTGTAGCCGTACTTGAGGAGGACGGGGACGAGGCCGCAGTGGTCGAGGTGGGCATGCGTCACCACGACCGCGTCGAGCGAGTCGAGCGGGAGAAGCTCGGGGGCGTTGAAGAACGGCGTCCGGTCGGAGCCGGGGTCGATCCCGCAATCGATCAGGACCTTCGAGTTCTGGGTCGTGAGGAGGTGGGCGCTCCGACCGACCTCCCGATAGCCGCCGAGTGCGGTGTTTCGTGCCCACAGCTTCTCGGGCAGCGGGTCCCGCGCGATGCGGATGCCGACCTTCTTCAGGAACGAGCGGCGGTCGTCGAACGAGTTGCGGAGGTGGATGCGGACCTCTTCGACGGTCTTCGAGGGGATCGGAGGCGTGCGGACGACCGTAGGGACCCAACCGATCCGGCGTTTGAGATCGTTGAGGACGGAGCCTCCCCGCCCGATGGCGGCGCCGGGGTTCGCGGCCTCGATCGTGACCTCGCCGGTCTCCGGCTCGAAGAACAACTGGTTGATCTCCGCCTCGGGGGGGATCAGCTCCCGCACCAGCTTCTCCGCCTCCTTCGGGTCGATCAGGGTCTCGGGATCGGAGCGGACGACGACGCGGCGGTGGAGCCGCTGGGCGACCTGACGTAGGTAGTCGCCCCCCGAGAGGAAGGTGTCGAGCTGCTTCGTGTAGAGGACGATGTGCGGGCCTTCCAGCTCGATGTCGGTGACCTCGATCGTTTCCGGCAGGACCTCCTTGAGGGCCTGCCGGGTTTGGTCTATCAGCGAGTCGAAACTCATCCTTCAGGGGAAGCGGTTCGCGGGAAGGGGTTACGGCGGGTGCCCCGCGCTCTCTACGGGAGAACGGGTGGCAACGGAATCTTGAGAGCCTTCAGACGTTTATTAATTTCGTCCTCGGTGAGCTCGCGGTATTCCTTCGGGGAGATGATGTGGACGAGGTAGCCGTCGCCGCTCGCGCTGTCCCGCTTCATCGCCGCGGTCAGGCCCCGGAGGGCGAGATCGACCCCGTCGGAGGTCGACATGTCGCGAGAGTACCCCTCCTCGAGGAGACCGTAGGCGAAGTAGGAGCCGCTCCCGACGGAAACGAACCGGTCCTCGATGCAGCCGCCCGCGGGATCCACCGAGAAAACGTGGTTCCCCCGGCCGTCCACCCCGCCGAGGATCAGCCAGGCGTAGTACGGATAGAATCGGTTCCCGTTGAGGATGTTCGCCAGCAGCGTCGCCGCCCCTTCGGCCGTCAGAGGAGCGCTGCGGCGCAGGCGGTAGAGGGAGACCTCGGCCCGGAGATACCGGGCGAGGACCTGCGCGTCGCCCACGAGCCCCGCGATCGTGATCCCGATGTTCTGGTCGATCTTGAACAGCTTCTGCGTCTGCTTGTTCGAGATGACGTTCCCGGCGGTCGCCCGGCGCTCGGTCGCCAGCACCACGCCGTCCTTGCAGACGAGCCCGATCGTCGTCGTGCCCTTCAAGAGGCGCTCCTCATCGGCAGCGCTGACCCCGCTCTGCATCCACTACCTCCGGTCCACCGGATGACGGGAGGCGGACCCGGGCTCGCTATATAAGGGCTCACGCGCCGCTTACCGACGGACCACTCGGGAACCGACGGAAAGGCACGGATCGAGGGGGGAGACCCGCTCCGGGCCCGCCCGTCGCGCTTCGAGCGGGGAGGTTTCGCGGGGAACTTGGCCCCCCAAGTCAAAGAGCATTAAAGGCGGACCCGTTTCCGCCCGCCGGTTCGCATGCTCCAGCACGAAGTGGTCGTCGTGGGGGCCGGGCTCGCAGGTCAACGGGCCGCGCTCGCGGCGGTCGAGGCGGGCCGCGACGTCGCGATCGTCTCGAAGCTCCACCCGTTGCGGTCCCATTCGGGCGCGGCGCAGGGCGGCATCAATGCCGCCGTCGGCGCCGAGGACTCGGTCGACACCCACATCTACGACACGGTGAAGGGCTCGGACTACCTCGGAGACCAGGACGCGATCGAGTTCTTCTGTCGCGAGGCCGGCCCGACGGTCATCGAGATGGAGCACTTCGGCACCATCTTCAGTCGGGGCGCGGACGGTTCCCTCGCACGGCGGGCGTTCGGGGGGGCCGGCTTTCCCCGTACCATCTACGCCGCGGACCGCACGGGGCTCGCGCTCCTGCAGGGCCTTTGGGAGCGTCTCGGCACCGAGCGGTTTGCGCTCTACGAGGAGACGGAGCTCGTACGATTGGTCGTGCGTGACGGGCGGGTCCAGGGGTTGATCGCCCTCGACCGGCGGCGGGGGGAGTTCGAGGAGATCGCCGCAAAGGCGGTCGTGCTGGCGACGGGGCCGGCGGGCCGGATCTACGGCCGCACGACCAACGCCCACAGCTGCACCGGGGACGGGCTCGCGGCCGCCTACGACGTCGGGGCGTTCCTCAAGGACATGGAATTCGTCCAGTTCCATCCGACCGCGCTCCTCGAATCGAGCATCCTCATCACCGAGGGGGCCCGCGGCGAAGGGGGGTACCTCAAGAACGCCGCCGGGGAGCGGTTCATGTCGAAGTACGCCCCCCACGTCGTCGAGCTCGCGTCGCGCGACGTCGTCTCCCGCGCGATCGTCACGGAGGTGAAGGAGGGCCGGGGGCTCGCGGGGCCGTACGGAGGCTACGTTCACCTCGAGCTGATGCATCTCGGGAAGGAGAAGGTCGAGAGCCGCCTCCAGGAGATCTGCGACTACAGCCGTCACTTTGCGGGGATCGACCCGGTGACCCAGCCGATCCCGGTCTACCCGGCCCAGCACTACATGATGGGCGGCATCGGGACCAACATCCGTGGCGAGACGAACCTCGCCGGGCTCTACGCGGCGGGAGAGGCCGCGTGTGTATCGATCCACGGCGCGAACCGGCTCGGCGGGAACTCCCTCCTCGAGACCCTGGTCTTCGGAAAGCAGGCCGGGATCGCGGCGGCGGCGTACGCGGCGGCGGCGCCCCGGCCCGAAATGCACGCCACCGACCTCGAGACCGCGGTCGCCCCGCTGCGCGCGTGGTCCGGCCGCACCGAGGGGGAGGATCCGTCCGCCCTGCGCACCGAGATGCAGGAGACGATGGACCGGTACGTCGGGATCTACCGGAACGAGGCCGACCTCCTCGAGGGGCTCCAGCGGATCCGCCGGCTTCGCGAGCGGTTCGAGCGAGTCCGGGTCGTCGACCGGTCGACGGTCTACAACCTCAACCTCACCGACGCGATCGAGACCGGGAACATGCTCGAGCTCGCCGAGGTGATCGTGGTCGGCGCCTACGCACGGCTCGAGAGCCGCGGCGCGCATTCGCGCACGGACTATCCGAAGCGCGACGATGCCCGCTGGATGCGGCACACCATGGCCGCTCGCGGCCCCGAGGGTCCCACCTTGAGCTACTCCCCGGTCGCCTACACGCGGTGGGAACCGAAGGAGCGGGTGTACTGATGACCGAAGGCACGATCTCGGCCACGTTCGATGTGTACCGTCACGACCCGGCGAAGGGGGACCGCCCGCGCTACCAGCGGTACACGCTCAAACTCTCGCCCCACACGCCGGTGCTGACCGCCCTGCTCCAGATCCGGGCGGAGGTCGATCCGAGCCTCGCGCTGCGGTACTCCTGCCGCAGCGCGATCTGCGGCTCGTGCGCGATGCAGATCAACTCGAAGAGCCGCCTCGCGTGCGAGACGCACATCGGCCCCGAGATCGAGCAGCACGGCCGGATCGTCGTCGAGCCGATGCGCAACCAGCCGGTCCTTCGGGACCTCGTGGTCGACCAGGCGTCGTTCTGGAAAAACTATCACCGCATCGAGCCGTTCCTCAAGCTCGATCCCGCGCATCCCATGCCCGAGGGCCGGCCCACGTCGATGACCCCGGAGGAGGTCGAGCGGTTCAAGGAGACCCCGCGCTGCATCGCGTGCGCGTCGTGCTATTCCGCCTGTCCCGCGGTCGAGGCGGACCCGGGGTTCCCGGGGCCGATGGCGCTCGCGAAGCTCTACCGCTACGTGGTCGATCCGCGCGACCGGGCCCACCAAGACCGTCTCGTCCGGGTGCAGGCGGACGGTCTCTGGATGTGCCTGCGCTGCCATCTGTGCACGGACTCCTGCCCGAAGGACGTTCGGCCGTCCGAGCGGATTCGGGACCTCAAGGAGATGGCGATCGCCGTCCAGGGGGCGACCGAGCACGGCTCGCGTCACGCGGTCGGCTTCAAGGACAACCTCCGGGACCGCGGCGTGCTGAACGAGAGCCGGCTCGTCCGCCAGACGTACGGGACGCTCGGCATGGCCGGCCAGCTCGTGCAAGGCCTCCACGTGCTTCGGAAGAAGCCCGAGGTGATGCGCAAGCCGCACCCGATCGAGGGCGTCGACCAGATCGAGAAGATCTACGAGGCGCTCGACCGGCCCTCGGAGGACGGTGCATGAGGATCGCCTACTATCCGGGCTGCGTCGCGCAGGAGTCGGGGAAGGAGCTCGACCTCGCGACGCGCTGGGTCGCGCGAGCGCTCGGCATCGAGCTCGTCGAGTTCCCGAGCTTCTCCTGCTGCGGCTCCGGGTTCGTGGACGAGGCGAACGAGGTCCTCAACGTCGCCATCAACGCCCGGAACCTCGCGATCGCCGAGAAGGCCGGTCTCGACCTCCTGACGATCTGCTCGACCTGCCAGGGGATGCTCACGCTCGCGAACCTCCGCTACCCGGACCCGGCCGTCCGGCCTCGGGTCGAGGCGGCGCTTCGTCCGCTCGGGATCGAGTACCGTGGGTCCGTGAAGGTCAAGCACCTGCTGCGCGTCCTCATCGAGGACGTGGGGCTCGACGCGCTCCGCGCCAAGGTCCGACGACCGCTCGCGGGCCTCAAGGTCGGCGCGTTCTACGGCTGCCACCTCCTCCGTCCGACCGACGAGATGGGCTGGGAGGACGGCGAGGAGCCGCACGCGTTCGAGGACCTCCTCGAAGTGCTCGGCGCCTCCCCCGTCTACTACCGCGGCCGGGTCATGTGCTGCGGTTTCCCGATCCAGTTCGTGAAGTCCGACGTCGCGAGCGGGATCGCCGGCCGACAGATCCTCGACGCGAAGTCCCACGGCGCCGAGGCGATGGCGACCCCCTGCCCGCTCTGCCACATCTCCCTCGATGCCTACCAGAACCGGGCGGAGAAGAAGGTCGGCGCTCCGCTCGGGATGCCGATCTTCCACCTGCCCCAGGTCGTCGGGCTCGCGCTGGGGGCGACCCCGGAAGAGCTGGGGCTCGCGCGCCATCTCGTGCCCACGGAGCCGGTCCTTGCGAAGGTCCCCCCAGCGGCCGTCCACTGAGCTTTCCCCGGACGGTCGCCGCCGCTACGCGAGCGGAACCCCCTGGGAACCCAGGGTCGGCTACTCGCGAGCGCTCCGCGTGGGCGACCGGGTGCTGGTCTCGGGGACCACCGCGACGGCTCCGGACGGCCGGATCGTGGGGCCGGGCGACGCGTACCGTCAGACCGTCCGGGTCCTCGCGAACATCGACCGGGCGCTGCGGTCCCTCGGGAGCTCGCTCGACCACGTCGTCCGCACCCGGATCTACGTCACCGAGCTCGCCGACTTCGATGCCATCGCCCGCGCCTTCGCTGCCCGGTTTCGCCGCGTCCGCCCGACCGCGACGCTCGTGAAGGTCGCCGGGCTCATCGACCCGACGATGCGGGTCGAGATCGAGGCGGAGGCGGTGGATCCCCTCCCTCCGGCCCGACCGGCAGCGGCCCGGCAACGGGTCCGTCCGGGTCGGCCGGCGGACCCTCGGCGGCCCGGAGGGTCCGTCCCCCGGCGCCCTGCGTGACGTAGAGGTGGAGCCGGTCGCAGGTGCGGCGGAAGTAGCCGCCGCCCTCGCCGCCGACGTACGTTCGTCGGAGCTCCTCGGCGATCTCCGCGTCCGACCCGCGCGACGTGACCGCGGGTGAGAACATGCAGCCGAAAACGAGGAAGCGGTGGCCCTCGAGCTCGAAGCGGTCGGTCTCGGAGGCTCCGCAGAACGGACACGCGAGCACGGCGCACCGGACGGCGCACGCGGCGATTAAGCGTTGGCGGGGGCGATCAGTCGATGTAGCCGAGCGAGCGGAGCCGCTCCTTCAGGTGGCGCTCGTCCTCCTCGCTGAACCCCGAGTCCGCTCCGGGTCGCTCGAGCAGCCGCGCGAGGACGAACTCGACGAACGCGTCGACCGTGGGGAACGCCGAGCCTCGCATCCGCTCTTCGACCGCCCGAACGAGCTCGGCGGGGAGCGCGATCGAGCAGGAGGGACCCCCCGGGGCTCCGCTGCGCTGCGTCCCGTCGGGCCCCGTCACGGCTCACTCCCACTCGATCGTCGCGGGCGGCTTGTCGGTGACGTCGTAGAGGACCCGGACGACCTGTCCGGAGAGCTCCCGCGTCACGCGCTCGGCGATCCGAGCGAGCAGGAGGCGCGGCAGGGCCATCGCGGTCGCGGTCATCGCGTCGATGGACTCGACGACCCGCACGCTGACCGCCTCTCCGTGAACCCGGTTGTCGCCCAGCACGCCGACGGTCCGCACGGGCAATAGGACCGCGAAGTACTGCCAGGGCCGAGCGATCTCGCCGGCGGCGACGGCCCGCTCGATCTCCTCCTCCACGATCGCGTTCGCGACCCGGGCGCGTCGGACGCGCTCGGGAGTCACCGGGCCGGTGACCCGCACCGCAAGCCCGGGACCGGGGAACGGCTGACGTTCCGCCTCGGGGATGCCGAGGTGGTGGGCGAGCGCACGGACCTCGTCCTTGTAGAGGTCCCGAAGTGGCTCGACCAGGCGCAGCCGGAAGTCCGCCGGGATCCCGCCGACGTTGTGGTGGGTCTTGATGGTGTCGCGAAGCGCTCCTCCGCTCTCGATCCAATCGGGGGCGATCGTCCCCTGAACGAGGGAGTCGGCGCCGAACTTCGCCGCCTCCTCCTCGAAGAGGCGCACGAACGCGGTCCCGATCCGTCGGCGCTTCTCTTCGGGGTCGTCGACGCCGGCGAGCGCGGCCAGGAAGCGGTCGGCCGCGGGGACGACCTCGAAGTGAAGACCGCTGTCTCGGAAGAACGCGCGCACCCGCTCGACCTCGCCGGCCCGGAGGAGCCCGGTGTCGACGAAGATCGCCCGGGCCCGCTCGCCGAGCGCGCGCTCGATGAGGAGCGCCGCGACGGTCGAATCGATGCCGCCGGAAGCGGCGACGATCGCGCGGCCGGGGACTTCCGCGGAGAGCCGGGCGACCGATTCCGCAACGAACTTGGCCGGATCGATCACGGGGGGCTTCCCGGGGCCACCGGGGGCTCCTCCCGCCACTTCGCCCGGTAGCGCTCGAGAACGGCGTACAACTCGGGGTACTTGAGCGCGAGGACCTCGGTCGCGAGGAGCGCCGCGTTCTCCGCCGCGTCGAGGCCGACGGACGCGACCGGGATGCCGGGCGGCATCTGAACGACCGAGAGCAGGCTGTCGAGGCCGAGCCCGCGGTGGAGCGGGACCCCGACGACCGGTTTCAGCGTCCGCGCGGCGACGACGCCCGGCAGCGCCGCGGACAGCCCGGCCATCGCGATGAAGACGTCGGTGTCGGGGTCGCCGACCAGTCGGTCGACCTTGTCGGGGTTCCGGTGGGCGGAGGCGACGTGGACCTCCGACGGAACGCGGAACTCGTCGAGCCGGGCCTTGACCTTGCCGGCGATCTCGAGGTCGGACTTGCTCCCTACGAGGACGGTGACCTTCACGGCTGTTTGGGAGGCCGGCCGGGAGAAAACCTTGGCGCCGGTCGGTCGCAAGATGGATTGATAGCCCCCTCCGCGTGGGGGACCCCGATGGAGCTCCGGCTCCACCGGGGGGGGCGGTTCCGCCGGTGGCTGGGCACCCGATTCGGGGGCGACGAGCAGCTCGGGGACCGGCTCTGGCGCCGCTGCCTGCACGGCATCGGGGCGGCGGTCCTCCTCTACTACGTGATCCCCGATGGTTTCTTCGTCGTCCTCTCCAAGGAGGAGGTCCTCGTCCTCGCGCTCGCCGCGGTCGTCCTTCTCGAGGTGCTGCGGCACGGGGCCGGCCTCGAGCTTCCGACGCTCCGCCCGTACGAGGAGGCGCGGATCGGCAGCTACGTGTTCTACGCGCTCGCCCTCGCGGGGGCGGTGCTTCTTTTCCCGCGGCCGATCGCCGCGGCGGTCGTGCTCGGCACGGCGTTCGTGGACCCGCTCGCCGGCGAGCTCCGCGCCTCGGCCCGCTGGCACCGGACCTATCCGGTCGTGCCGGCGCTCGCCTACGCCGCCCTCGCGTTCGTCGGGCTCGCGGGGATCGGGGACTGGCCGGCCGTCCCGGCCGCGGGGCTCGCCCTCATCGCCGCGCCGCTCGCGGTCGCCTCCGAGTGGCCGAAGATCCCCTGGATCGACGACGACCTCGCGATGACGTTCGTCCCCGCGATCGTCCTGTACCTTGTCGGGGGGATCGCGCTCGGGCTCCCCGGGGGATCCCCGGTCGCCTAGACGATCGGGGTCAGAACGGCGTGCGGGGCGCCCTTCTCCGGGTCGGGGCTGATCGCGTAGATCGTCGTGCGCGGCCGGATCCCGTAGATGCACGGGGCGTTGTCGATGTTGATGATCCGGAAGTACGTGTCCATCATGTTCAGGATCTCGCTCGAGACCAGAAGCCCCGGTTTCAGGAGACCGATGCCGAGGTTCCCGACGTGCTTGGTGCGGGAGACCCCCTGGAAGTACATCCGGATGGCGACCTGGTCGCCCATCAGGCTCTCGAAGGTGTCGAACCCCGTGTACTCGAGGAACGGCTTCCGCTCCGGGCCGGCGACCGACTTCTCCGCGGTCACCATCGCGCGCATCGCCTCGTCCCGGCCGTACCGGGCCATCGGCAGGATGTACGGTTCGTCCGTCTCGTTCGCGGTGTAGTCCGGCACCCGCACGCGCGTATCGAACTGGTTCGGCGGCACGTGCCGGACCAGCGTCTCCCGGAGCTTCTCGGGCGACTCCCCCGCGGCGAGGACCGAGATGATCCCGCGTCCCTGCGAGAGGAAATTGAGGAAGGTGGGCGTGAAGAGCATGTAGTAGTCGTCGATGCCGACGTTCACATCGACCTCGAAGGCGTTGAAGCTACCCCGGCGGAATCCCCCACCGAGAAGCTTGTCGAAGTCGGGGATCCCCGTCGAGTAGAACCGCTCGGGGTCCACGAGCGGCTTCCAGCTCCCGCTCGGCACCGTCGCGCTCGCCCCGTCGCGGATGCCGAGCGCCTCGAACCGGCCCCCGTCGAGGGTGACGGCGTAGCGGGCCCGGCCGATGTTCGTCGCGCGCAGCTTCTCGAGGCGAAGGTGCCGCACCCGGCGCTCGTCCAGCTCCTCGCGCTGGATCGAGATCAGTCCGTCGACCAGGTACTCGATTCCCCCGGCCTCGGGCTTCTCGAGGATCATGACGACGTCGGTGCTGGAGCCCTCGACGAGATCCTTCTGGAGGGCCATGACGAACTCTTCCATCTCGAGGCCGTACTTGTGGGTCACACCCTCGAGGGAATCGATGACGAGGAGCGACTTCTCCGGGAGGCTCCGCTCGATGCGGTTGTAGACGTTCTCGACCTCGGGCATCGGGCTCCGCTTCAGAAGGGCTTGGAGGTGGGTGCGGTCGACCCGGGTCGGGGGCCCGCGTTCCTGGCCAAAGCTGCCCAGGACCTCCCGGCCGGCCCGGACCTTCCGGGCCTCCGACTCGGGAAGCTCGGGCTCCCTCGGCTTCTGCCCGGCCACGATCGAGTCGAGGAACAGCTTGGCCGCATCGAGGATCCGCGTGCGCATCTCGGTCGTGCGCAGCCAGGGGAACTGGCGGTAGAGCGCCTCGTCGCCGACCCGCGTCGAGAGATAGTACGACCGGTTCGCCTGGCCGACGCGCTCGAGCAGCTCGAGTCCGAACGTCGTCTTTCCGGTACCGGCCCCACCCTTGACGATCAGCGAACGTCCGCCCCTTCCGCTGAGGAACGTGACGACCTCGGGCGGAACTCCACCGACCGTGCTCCCCTCGCTTGCGCTCATGGTAACCCCGTTGTGCACGGCCGGACCGCGGGTCCCGGAGCCCACCGAACCATTCCGTGTCCCGTGCCTTGATGGGCACGGTCGGAAAGTAAAGGTTTCGCACGAGGAGCGGCGGCCGGTCGGGGGAGGGCCGGCGCCCGGCCGGCGCGCGGGGCCCCCGAGCCTCCGTGCGCCCGATCGCCCCCGTCCGTCATCGCGCGACGGCGGCGCGCGCAGCGGCCCGGGCCGCCTCGAGCGCGTCGACGAGCGGGGCTCCCGGCTCCCCGACCGCGGTCGCCGCCGCCGGGCTCCCCCCGCCCTTCCCGGCGAACCGTGGCTTCGCGGCATCGACGATCGCGGCAGCGGAGACCCCGGGCGCGGTCGAGCCGACGAAGAGGGTGCCGCGTCCCTCCCGCTCCCCGACGAGGACAACGATGCGGCCGGCTTCCTTCGACAGGAGACGGGAGAGCTCCATCAGCTCCGCCCGGTCGAGGTCGACGCGAGCCCCGATGACGGTCACCCCGTCGACCTTCTCGGTCGAACGGGGATCCTCGAGAAGCCGTGCCGCGACCGTCGTCAGGTCCTCCTTGCGGCGCTCGCGGGCCAGACGGCGCGTCGCCTCGATCTCGCCGAGCAGCCGGTCGATCCCGTCCGGGAGCCCCTGGACCGGCACCCCGAGCCGGCGCGAAGCCTCCCGGAGGATCTCCTCGTGCTCCTCCCGGATCTCGAGGGCTCGCTCTCCGCTCGCGTAGGTGAGGCGGACCACGCCGTCCTGGATCCGCTCGACCCCGAGGATCTCGATCGCGCCGACCTCGCTCGTGTGCGTGCAATGCGTGCCGCCGCAGGCCTCCACGTCGAATCCTTCCACCTCGACGATGCGGAGGTCGCGGCCGGGGACCGCGCCGCCCTGGTAGAGGCGGAAGCCGAACCGGCGTTCGGCCTCGCTGCGGGATTCGAAGTAGCTCTTGACCGGCCGGTCCTCGCGCACGACCTGATTGACGCGGCGGTCGACCCGGCGCAGCTCCTCCCGGGAGAGCGGACGATAGTGGGTCACGTCGATCCGCGCGGCCTCGGGAGACTTGTAGGCCCCCGCCTGCCAGACGTGCGGGCCCAAGACCTCGCGCAGCGCGCCGTTCATGAGATGGGTCGCGGTGTGGTGCTGCATCAGCTGGGTCCGACGGACCGGGTCGACGCGTCCCCGCACCCGGTCGCCCACGGCGAACGGGGCGTCTCGCTCGAGCCGATGCAGGACGTGCGGACCGACCGCGGAGACCTCGACGACCTCGAGGTCGCCGAGGTGCCCCCGGTCGGTGACCTGTCCGCCCCCGGTCGGGTAGAAGTACGTCCGGTCGAGGACGACGAACGGTCCCGAGGTCCAGGCGACGTGAGCCTCGAAGGCGACGGTGTAGGGGTCAAGGTAGTACAGCACCTCGGTCCGGGGGAGGGAGGCCGGAGGCTCCGGCGCGCCCGCGGCCGGCGCGCCCTCGTCGGTCGCCGGTCCCTCGTTCTCGTGGCGCGCGGCCACCCGGGCGTAGAAGTCGTCCGGGATCGGAGGCGGCCGCTCGAGCTCTTCGACCGCGACCTCGGGGGGCACCCCCAGCGAGTCGTACCACTCGAGGAGGTCATCGGAGGTCACGGCGGTCCCCCCCGCGTGCGCCCGTTCCTCGTAGCGTCGGATCGTCTGCCGGGCGCGACCGAGCGCCTCTCCGTACCGCTCGATCTCCGCCTCGACGACCCGGTGAAGGTCGTCGCGGTGCATCCCCACCTCGGGGAAGTCGCGGGCGATCTCCCGGGCGGCTCGGTCGAGGATCGCGAGAACGGAGGGTGCCTCGGGGGCCTTCGAGAGGATCCGGAGCGAGCGCCGCAGCAGCAACCGTGCGAAGTATCCTTCCTTGCTGTTCGAGGGGACGACCCCGTCGGTCAGGAGGAAGTTGAGCGCGCGCGCGTGATCGACGAGGATCGCCGCCTCCCGGGCCGGGAACGTGCGCCGCAGCTCGTCGTACTGCTCGGCAAAGACGGCCTCGTACGCCGACTTCGTCCCCTGGCTCGCCCAGACCATCCGCTCGAGCCCGTAGCCGGTGTCGACGACCGTGAGGGGCATCGGCTTCAGGGCGTCGCCCTCCCGCGTGTACTCCATGAACACGAGCGTGGCGACCTCGAGCCCGGCGCTGCTCACGGAGAGCGAGGGTCCGAGATTGCCCCCGCCTTCCCAGACCTCCTCCTTGTACGTCAGGCCCCGCGGGTCGGCCCCCAGCTCGGAGACCATGAGCTCGTGGCAGAGCTCGGTGCATCGGTCTTTGAAGTAGACCTCGTGGTCGGGCCGATTGAACGCGTGGTGGGCCATCATCTCGAAGAGCGTGAAGTGCCGGCCGCTCCGCCCGACCTCCTCGAGGTCGATGAAGCGGAGCGCGGGCTGGCTGATCGTGAGGGGGTTCGCGGGGGGCGGCACCGCCCCGCTCGTCACCCACGGCTGGAAGTCGTAGATCGACGCCTGCGTGAAGAAGACGTCGTTCCGCCACCGCGCGACCGTGGGATACCGTCGGATCCTCGAGTGCCCCCGCCGCTCGAAGAACGAGAGGAACGTCTCGCGCATCCCGCGGACGTCCAGGGCCCGGCCGTAGATCGGTCGACCGACGAAGGTGTACTCCTGGCACGGGGCCTCCTGGCAGCGATCGTGGTCGCCCAGGGTCCAGAACGCGTGTCCGCAGACGACGCAGGTACGACGGCGGAACCCTCCGCGGTGGAAGAACGGCAGATCGTACTCCGAAGGGTCCATGACGCGGCGCGGACGCCCGCCGGCGTTTAAACGGTTTGTCCGGTGGCGGCTCGCGCCCTCTCGGGCCCCCGGTGCCGTCGGCGGCCGGGGCCGGGGGGCCGCACGGAAGGGAACGCATCGTGGAGCCGCGCTTGTCGGACCGCACCGTGCGCCGGGCGACGGTCGTGCTGATCGCTCTACGGATCGGGTACGCGTACAACTGGTTCTCGATCGGGCCGGCGCTCGTCCCGATCGGGAACGAGTTCGGGATCGGCCCGGCGGGGTTCGGGCTCCTGGTCGCCGTGTTCCTGCTCGGCGCGGGTCTCCTCCAGGTCCCGGCCGGTTTCCTGGCCCGGCGCTTCGGCGCCCGCACGGTGTCGCTGGCCGGCGTTGCCCTCCTGGCGGTGAGCACGGTCGGGGCGGCCTACGCGCCGACCTTTCCCGTGCTGCTCGCGGGCCGCCTCCTCGGGGGGGCCGGCGCGGCGCTGTTCTTCTCCCCCGCGATCGGCCTGGTCGCGAGCCTGTACCCGCCGGGCCGTCGCGGCCTTCCGGTCGGGACGTTCAGCTCGGCGTACAGCGCCGGGGCCGGCCTCGGCGTCCTCGGCACCTCCCTCCTCCTCCCGGACCTCGGTTGGAGGCTCGCGGTGGCCCTCGGCGGCGTCGTGCTCGCGGCGATCTGCCTCGCCGGCGTCGCCTGGGTCCCCCGGGCCGCCGGCGCTCGGCCGCCGCGGACCGCCCCGAGGTCGCGCGGTCTCCCCCGGGCGCTGCGGTACCGCGGCGTGTGGGCGGTCGGTTTCGCGTTCGTCGGGCTCGAGGGGGCCACGTTCGCGACCGGCCAGTTCCTCGTGCCGTACGGAGAGACGATCGCGGGCTGGTCGATCGCGCTCTCGGGGATCGTCGCGATGCTGTACGTGCTCCCCAGCCTCTTCGGCGGGCCGGTGGGGGGGCCGGTCGCCGAGCGGCACCGCAACCACCGTACCCAGTTCCTGGTCGCGACGCTCGCCGGCGGTCTGCCGCTGGCCCTGATCCCCGTCGCGGGCCTCGCCGGCGCTGTCGCGATCGGGATCCTCTTCTCCTTCTGCTACGGCGCCGTCTATGCGATCATGTACGTCCTCCCGCACTTCTGGCAAGAGGTCGACCCCGCGGAGGTCCCGCTCGCGATCGGACTGTTCAACTCGATCCAGCTCGCCGGCGGGGCGCTGGTCTCCCTCGCGTTCGGCGCGATCGTTGCGGCGACCTCGTACTCGGTCGCGTGGGAGCTCCTCGCGGCGATCGTCGCGCTCTCCCTCCTCGCGCTCCTCGCCCTCCCGCCGACGCCCGCCCGCAGGGCCGGTCCTCCGGCCGAGGCGGCCGCCGTCCCTCCCTGAGCGCCCGGCCGGTGGCGCAGAGCCCGGCGATGGGGCACTCCGGGCAGCGGGGCCTTAGCGGTCGGCAGAGGTTCTGGCCGTGCTGGACGAGGAGCGGGTTGAGCGGGATCCAGTACCGTCGGTCGAGGATCGCGCGGAGCCCTTCCTCGGTCTCGGCCGGGGTCCGGGTGCGCAGGACGCCGAGCCGGTTCGCGATGCGGTGGACGTGGGTGTCGACCGGGATCGCGGGGATCGCGTAGCCGAAGACGAGCACGCAGTTCGCCGTCTTCGGGCCGACGCCGGGAAGCGATACGAGGGCGTCGTAGGAGCGCGGGACCTCGCCCCCGAACCGCTCGAGGATCGCCCGAGCGCACTCGCGGACCACGCGGCTCTTCGCCCGGTAGAATCCGGTCGCGCGGATCAGCGGCTCCACCTGGTCCGTCGGGGCACGGGCGAGCGAGCCCGCGTCGGGGAACCGGGCGAACAGCCGGGCCGACGCAACGTCGGTGTTCGCGTCCCGGGTGCGTTGCGAGAGGATCGTGCCGATCAGGACCTGGAAGGGGTTCTCCGCGTGGTCGCGCAGGTAGGGGGTGCGCCAGTCGCCGCGCCGGTAGAACGCCGAGAGGCGGTCGAGGACCTCCTCCCAGAATTCCGAGGGCGGGGCGGGGCCGCTCACGCGCGGGACCTTCGGGCCGGCCGCTCGGGAGGAGGGCTCGGGGCGAGCGACCGGCCGGCGAGGCCGGGGTCGGAGAGGTCCGGTTCCCCGTCGTCCGCGTCGCCCCGCACGAGCTCTCCGACCAGGTAGTCGGAGCCGATCACGAGCGTGAACCCTTCCGGTCCGGTCGCTGCCCGAGCGAGCCGGAGCCCCTCCCCGGCCGCCGGCGCGAGCACGACGCGGGCAAAGCGTCCGGTCGCCGCGGCTCGCAGCTGGGAGGGAGCGAGCCCCCGGGCCGAGCGGACCGGCACAAGGACGATCGTCCGGGCGAGCGGCGCGAGGGCGTCCAGGATGCGCGGAATGTCCTTCCCCTCGAGGCTGCCGAAGAGGAGAGCGCACTCCGCCGGGTCAGCGAGGGGAGCGACCTCGGCCAGGCTCTGGGCGATCGCCCGGGCGCTCTCGGGAGTGTGCGCGACGTCGTAGAAGAGGTCGGGCCGTCGCCGGATCCGCTCGAGGCGGCCGGGCCAGCGCACCGACGCGAGGCCGCGGCGTACGGCCTCCGGGTCGAGCGCACCCCCGGTCGCCGCGAGGAAGCGGGCGCCCGCGGCGATCGCGAGCGCGGCGTTCGCGGGCTGGAACCGCCCGAGCAGAGGGAGGGTAAGGTCGGTGAGCGTCGCGCCCGGGAGTCGCACCGTGAACGTCTGTCCCTCCTCCGAAAGCTCGCGGTTGAGCACCTCGACCTCCCGCCCCAGGTGCCAGAGCGGCACCCCCGCCCGCGAGGCCCTGCGCTCCACGACCTCGGCGGCCTCCTCCGCGAGCTCTCCGACGACCCCGGTCGCGCCCGGGTGGAGGATGCCGGACTTCTCGGTAGCGATCGACGCAAGCGTCGGGCCGAGCACGTCCGTGTGCTCGAGCTCGATGGTCGTGAGCACCCCGACCTTCGTGTCGAGGACGTTCGTCGAGTCGAGCCGCCCCCCGATCCCGACCTCGACCACGGCCGCCTCGGCCCCCTCGGCCCGGAACCAGTCGAGGCCGAGGGCCGTCGTGACCTCGAAGAACGTCGGCGCCCGATCGATCCGGCCCGACCGCTCGAGCTCTTCCGCGATCCGGTCGATCCGGCGGACCCCGAGCACGACCTCCTCGCGCGAGATCGTCCGGTCATCGAGCCGGATCCGCTCCCGGTAGCTGACGAGGTGCGGCGAGGTGAACAGCCCGGTCCGGATCCCGTGCGCCCGCAGGACCGCCTGGGCGATCGCGGAGACCGATCCCTTGCCCTTCGAGCCGGTGACGTGGATCGCCGGGTAGGCCCGCTCGGGATGCCGAAGCGCCTCGAGCAGGGCGCCGATGACCTCGAGGCCGGGCCGCATGCCGAACCGACGGCGCCGGAACAGCCCTTCCAGCGTCGCCCGGTACTCGTCGGGTTCCACGGACCCCGGCCGGTCCGAGCCGGTCCGGCGCTTAAAGGGTCTCCCGAAGGCGGGCGCCCGCTCAGTACATCGACCGCTCGCGGTAGGAACCGTAGACGTCCTGGAACGCCCGGACGATCTCGCCGAGCGTCGCGCGGGCGCGGAGCGCGTCGAGGACCGCGGGCATGGTGTTCTCCGACTCCGTCGCCGCGACCTTCCGCAGTCGGTCGAGCGCCGAGGCGTGACGCCGGGGATCCCGCCGGTCGCGCAGCGCCTTCAGGCGTCGCGACTGCGAGCGTCGCGCCTCCTCGGAGATCTTCAGCCGGGGAACGCGGATCGGCGCTTCGGAGGCGTATGCGTTCACGCCGACGATCTTCTCCGTGCCCGCTTCGACTCCCCGCTGATAGCGGAACGACGCTTCCTGGATCTCCCGCTGGAAGAACCCGCGCTCGATCGCGGAGACGACCCCGCCGAGCTCCGCGATGCGATCGAAGTAGCGTCGCGCCTCCTCCTCCATGCGATCGGTCAGCCACTCGACGAAGTAGCTGCCGCCGAACGGGTCCACGGCCTCCGCGACGCCGGACTCGTGCGCCAGGATCTGCTGGGTCCGAAGGGCGATCCGGACGGCATCCTCGCTCGGAAGCTGGATCGCCTCGTCGTAGGAGTTCGTGTGGAGCGACTGGGTCCCCCCGAGGACCCCCGCGAGCGCCTGGACGGTCGTGCGGACGATGTTGAGCTCGGGTTGCTGGGCCGTGCAGGAGCAGCCGGCGGTCTGCGTGTGGAACCGCATCCACTGGGAGCGCTCCTTCTTCGCGCCAAACTCGTCGCGCAGGATCGTGGCCCAGAGGCGGCGGGCCGCCCGGAACTTGGCGATCTCCTCGAAGAAGTCGTTGTGCGAATTGAAGAAGAAGGAGAGCCTCGGGGCGAAGTCGTCGACCGCGAGCCCCCGGGCGATCGCCTCGGCGACGTAGGCCCGACCGTCGGCGAGCGTGAAGGCCAGCTCCTGGACCGCCGTCGAGCCGGCCTCGCGGATGTGGTAGCCCGAGATCGACACCGGGTTCCAGTTCGGCGTGTGGCGGGTCGCGAACTCGATCGTGTCGGTGACCAGCCGGAGCGCCGGCCGCGGCGGATAGAGGAACTCCTTCTGCGCGATGTACTCCTTCAGGATGTCGTTCTGCGTCGTCCCACCGAGACCCTCGAACGGGACGCGGTGCGTCGAGCCCGCGAGGAGGTACATCCCCCAGAGGATGTTCGCGGGCGCGTTGATCGTCATGCTGGTCGTGACCCGGGCGAGCGGGATACCGGCGAGGAGCCGGCGCATGTCGTCGAGCGAGCTCACGTTGACCCCGCACTTCCCCACCTCGCCGAGCGCCTCGGGATCGTCCGCGTCGATCCCGTAGAGCGTCGGGTCGTCAAAGGCAATCGAGAGGCCCGACTCGCCGTGCTTCAGGAGGTAGCGGAAGCGCCGGTTCGTGTCCTCGGGACTCCCGAACCCCGAGAACATGCGCATCGACCACAGCCGGCCGCGGTACATCGTCGGATGCACCCCGCGCGTGAACGGCGGCTGGCCCGGGTAACCGATCCGATCGACGCCCGATCGCGGCGAACGCGGAGTGTAGACCCGGTCGACCGGGATCCCCCCCAGCGTGGTGAATCGCTCCTTGCGCTCGGGGGTCCGGGCCAGCGCGGGACGCAGCAGCTCGGCCTCCCACCGGGCCTGCCGGTCGAGAACCGGGTCCGGTCCCCCCGTCGCCCCGGCGGTCGGTGCGGACGGGGCGCGGGCCGCCCGGCTCTCCGCCATCGAGAAGGGAAGAGCGCGGGCGCACTATAACGATGGGGGACGACCGGCCCCTCCGCCCCGGGCCGGGGGCTCCGGGCCCTCGGGGACACGGAGTCCGACAAGGTCCGTCCGGCCGCGCCGTACGACGGGGACCTCGAGGGAGCGGGCGAAACGCGGGAACGCCCGGCCGGTCCAGACGGTGTTGTCGGCCAGCACGACCGCCCCCGGGGATAGCTTCGGCCGGACGGTCTCGAGCTCGAAGGTGAGGTGGCCCGCCGTGTGAAGGCTGTCGTGGAGGAAGAGCCCGACCGTCGGAAGCTCCCGAACGAGCTCGGGGAGGAGGCGCTGGCTCGGGCCGATCCGCAGGTCCCAATCGGCCCGGAGCCCGTCGGGGACGGCCCAGCCCGTGGCCCGGCCCGGCGGGAGCGCCACCGGCGAGTCCCGCGCGGTGAAGCGCCGGCCCCGCTGGAGCGTCGGCCGGTCGATCGAATGGAGGGTTCCGCGACCGTTCTTCTGGAGCGCGAGCAGGAAGTGGGCGGAAGAGACCCCGCTGCTCACTCCGGTCTCTACAACGTGCTCGGGGCGGAGCCGGCGGACGAGCGCGTACAGCTCGAACGGGGCGCGGAACTGGGCGTAGGTCGGTCGGCCGGCCTCCCGGTGCCGTCGCCGGATCTCCCGCTCGACGTCGAGGCACGCCCCGAGCTCGTCCAGGAGGCCGTCCGTCCCCTCCCGATCGGAGCTCCCGAGGAGCCCGTCAAGCCAGCGGCGGTTCGGCCGGGACCGAGGGTCGCCGAGCGCTCGGAACGCCCGCTCGGCCCCTTTGCCCGGCGTCACGTGGCCCTCCCCGCGCGGGACGGACCCTTGGCGGCAAGATGCGCCGCCTCGACCACGAGACGGGAGCTTGAAGGGCCGACCACCGCCCGGGAACGGTCGATCTCGATGCGCTGCCGGAAGAACGGGGCGTCCGCGACCAGGGTCTCGTACTCCCCTCCCTCCCCGGCGACGTTCACCGGGCGCAGGGTCCGGCCCCGCCGCTCGATCTCCTCCACGAGCGTAAGGTCGAGACTCCGACCGAGGAGCTCGGAGGTCAGCGGCTCGGCCGCGAGCTGGACGAGACGGATGTCGAGGCCGGCGGCGATCTCTTCCCGGACGACGCGCCCGGGGAGGACCCGCCAGAGCGGTGCGTAGACGCGCCGGCCGACCCGATCGGCGACCCGAACGACCCGCGCCCACTGGAACGAAGAAAGGATCGCCCCGACGACGACCGGGCCCCGGTCGTTGCCGAGCGCGGCCTCGAGCGCCGCGAGCTCCGACGCGTCGTCCGTGCCCGCGACCGGGACCGAGCGGTGGCGCTTCCCCCACGCCCGGGCCTGGAGCTCGACCAGGTCGAGGTTCGGCGTGTGGTACATCCGCGACTCCGGGTCGGCCGGACGGAGCGTAAGGAGCTCGTCGACGGGCCAGCCCTGCGTGTCGGCGAGGTACGCCGCATAGAGGGAGTCCTTCCCGCCCGAAGCGAGCGCGGTCACGGTCATTCGGCGGCTCCGTGCTCAGGGCAGCGCGAGCCCGGAGCGCCAGCGGTCGTAGAGCGGCGCGAGCGCCACTTCGGCGGCGGTCCGCTCGGACCAGCCAAGCGTCGCGTCCCGTTCGGTGACCTCCCCGAGGCGGGCCCACCGAAGCGTTCCGAGCGACCGCTCGAACCGGGCCGCGGCCTCCTTCGGTACTTCCACGACCCAGCGCGAGGCACCCTCGGCCGCGAGCGCGAGCCCGGGGGAGCCGAGCCCCGACCGTTCGAGGTCGACCCGAAAGCCGAGCCCTCCCCCGAACGCCATCTCCGCGAGGGTAACGGCGAGCCCGCCGTCGGAGACGTCGTGGACGGCCCGCACGAGCCCCCGCGACCCGGCGCGGAGCAACGCCGTGCCGGCCCGTCGCACCCCGGCCGGGTCCGCGGGCGGGACCGCAAGGCCGTGCTTCCCGGCCCGGCGGGCCCAGAGCGATCCCCCGAGCTCGGGCCGGCTACGGCCGAGGAGATACAACGGATCGCCGGCCTCCTTGAGATCGCTCGTCGTGGCGCGGGCGATGTCGGAGAGGAGCCCGGTCGCCATCAGGACCGGGGTCGGAGGGATCGCCGCCCCGAGACCGCCGTTGTAGAAGCTGACGTTCCCCGAGGGAACGGCAAACCCGAGCGCGCGGGCTCCGCGCGCGAGGCCCCTGGTGACCGCCGCGAAGTCTCCCAGCACCCGCGGGTCCTCGGGGTTGCCGAAGTTGAGGCAGTTCGTGAAGGCGTCCGGACGCGCCCCGACCGCATACAGGTTCCGGGCCGCCTCCTCCACGACCAGCACGGCCCCCTCGGCCGGATCCTCCCGACAGGCCCAGGGTTGGGTCGCGACCGTGACCGCCAGGCCCCGGCGGCTGTCGGCGCGGGGCCGGAGGACCGCCGCGTCGCCGTGGGACGGGGAGGTCACCCGACCGTTCAGGGGCTTCACGACCGTACGTCCCTGCACTTCGTGGTCGTAGACCCGGATCACGGCCTCGCGCGAAACGGAGTCGGGAGCGAGGATGAGCGCTTCGAACAGCCCGCCGAGCTCGATCCCCGCGAGCGACGGCCCCCGCCGGGCGGACGGAGTCCGACGCCGGGTCGGACGGCGGAGCGGCGGCGGGTCGACGCGGAACCCGAGGTCGAGCTGTGCGGCGGGCGCGCCGTGCCAGAGGATCTCCTCCTTCGGGCCGCGCGTGACCTCTCCGAGGTCGGTGAGCGGAACGTCGTGGCGGCGAAAGACCCGGGCCACGGCCGCCACGTCCCCCGGCCGTACATCGAGCACCATCCGCTCCTGGGACTCGGAGATCCACACCTCCCAGGGACGGAGGCCCTCCTCTCGCAGCGGCACGCGGCTAAGGTCGAGCCGGAGGCCGAAGCCCCCGGCGTAGGCGAGCTCGCCCGCGGCGGCCGCGATGCCCCCGCCTCCGAGGTCCTTGAGCCCGCGGACCCAGCCGCCGTCGAACGACTCGAGGCACGCATGGATGAGCGGCTCCTTCATGATCGGGTTCCCGAGCTGGACGGCGCCGCGGGACTCGGTCTCGCTCCGCTCCGTCAACTCCCGAGAGGCGAAGGCGACGCCGCCGATCCCGTCCCTCCCGGTCAGTCCTCCGACGAGGAGGAGGCGGTCGCCGACCGCGTTCGCGCGGTTCGGGCGAAGGCGACGGGTCGGCAGGAATCCGACCGACCCCACGTTGACGAGGGGGTTCACGACGTACGCGGGATCGAAGTAGATGCCGCCCGAGACCGTCGGGACGCCGACCCGGTTCCCGTAGTCGCGGATCCCGGCGACGACCCCCTCGGCGAGGTAGCGGGGCGACTTCACGCCCGCGGGCAGCGCGTCGGCCGGGAGGTCGAGCGGCCCGAAGAACAGCGGATCGGCGAGCGCGATCGGCTTCGCACCGACCGCGAGCACGTCCCGCAGGATCCCGCCGATCCCGGTCGCCGCGCCGCCGTACGGCTCGACCGCCGACGGATGATTGTGCGACTCGATGCGCAGGGCGTAGGCGAACCCGGGTTCGAACCGCATCACGCCCGCGTCCCCCGTGCCCAGCACCCGGGGCCGGGGGCGCAGCCCACCGAAGGCCCGACGGAGGAACGGACGGGAGCTCTTGTAGCTGCAATGCTCGCTCCAACTCTGCGCGAGCCCGGCGAGCTCGACGTCGGTCGGGTCTCGGCCCTCGCGGGCGAAGTACCTCTTCAGCCGGGCGAGCTCGGGACGGTCGAACCCGAGCCCGCGCTCGGCGCTGACCTTCCCGAGCCCCGAGAGCGTCGCGGCGCGGACGGCCACCGTGCTGACGCCGTCCGCCCAGGTCACCATGGGATCACGGAGCGGAGAGCGGGCGGACGGTCACCCGGTGGATCACGGGGTTCGCGAGCAGGCGGTCGACCGCGACCCCCGCGAGCCGGTCGGCTTCCCTCGCGTCGACGCCGGCGAACTCGAGGTCGTAGACCCGGGCGGTCGTCACGCGACGGACCGACGGGATGCCGAGGAGCCCCAAGGACTTCTCGATGCTGAGCGCCTCGGCATCGAGGACGCCCTCCTTCAGCTCGACCCGGACCTCCACTCGCACCGACGCGGGACCGCCGCTCACCGAGGACCCCGCCGTCCGGTACGGGAACGGAGAGATAACCCTGCCCCACGGGGCCGACGAGAGCGGGCGACTAGCCGCCGCCGGAGCGGTGCGCGCTCGGGTCGACGGTCTGCAGTTCGAGCCGTCCGGGTCCCTCCGCGTGCAGGGCCTCAAAGCTCAGCGCATGACCGGTCAGGCCACCCCCGAGCGGCTGATTGAACGCCCGGACGTTCACGCTCCCGTCCTTGCGGAGGAGCGCGCCGTGGTCGACGTCCATCGCCTCTCCCGGCTTCAGGTCGAAACCAAGGATGTTGCCGTGACCGTGGTAGACGATCGTTCCGGGACCGCTGAGGCGGTCCATCCAGAACCCGATCATCCGGCCGATGCGGCCGGTCCCGGGCACGTAGTAGGTCGTGTACTGAACGCTCGCCGAACCGAGCAGGAGCGAGTGCTCGGCGATGTCGACCGTCTGGCCGGCCGCGAGTTCGAGGACCCGCACCTCGCCGGGAGTGAAGCGGCTGAACGCCGCATAGCCCGGCCCCTGGTAGACGTGCAGGAAGAACGGGAGTCCCCCGACCATCGTCCGCCGGACGACCTGGCCGAGACCCCCCTGCGTGAAGGCCCGGATCCCGTACCGGACGGACGGGTCGGCGTAGACCATCAGGCCGGCCTCGCAGAAGATCTCCTCGCCCGGCGCCAGCTGGGCGAGGGCGACCGGAACGAACTCCCCCTGGACCTGGATCTGCATCGGCCTACACCCCGCTGTGGACCATGATCGCCCCGGGCCCGCGGACGTCGAGGACGGGCTCGAGGTTGCCTCCCGCGACCATCCCCGGGCTCGCGAGCCAGTTGACCTGAACGCCGTTGCTCGGAGCGGTGAGGAGCAGGCTCTCGGGCGACGTGCGGATCGCCTCCGTCGGGCCGAGCGTGAACGACAGGATGTTCCCGTACGACTGGAAGACGATCGTCCCCGGGCCGGTGAGCTCGTCGGCGAAGACGTAGTGGTTCTCTTGGTCGTTGCCGCGCTGCACCACCCAGTGCGCGAGGACCATCGGGAAGTAGCGGACGCTCTCGTCGAAGCAGACGAGGTGACCGGAGCGCAGTCGCACGGTCTGCCCCGGCGCGAGGTGGACGACCCGAACCTCGCCGCCCTTGTCGCGGGAGAAGGTGACGTTCCCGGGGCCTTCGAACTCGGCGAAGAAGTAGTTCTCCTCCGCATCCCCGCGGGCGTGCATGCCCATCAGGTGGGCTCGGCTCACGCCGAGCTGCTTCATGGTCTTGCGGGAGACCTTGACGGCCCCGTCCATGTGGAGCATGATCTCGTGCGCGGCGAGGATCTTCTCGCCCGGGGCGAGCGCGACGAGCACCGCCGGTGTGATCGCACCGACCGTGTCGGCCTTCACGCGGGACCTCCCGCCTCGGAGCCGGCAACGTCGAGCGCGAACGTTCCGCCGCAGTACTCGCACTTCGCGTAACCGCCCGAGATGTTCTGCGAGTTGATCTTCGCCCCACAGCTGCGGCAGCTGATCTCCCTCAGGCTCGCTCGGCTGATCGTGACCTCGGTGCGCTTCTTGACGAACTCTTCCGGGATCGGCATCTTTCCCCTCCCTACGTATGCTCCTTCTTCGGGTCGATGCTCTGCAGCGCGACCTTGCCCGGCCCGATCAGCTCGAGCACCTCGTACGCCTCGAGCTTCCCGAGCAGTCCTCCGCCGAACGGCAGGTTGAGCGACTTCGCCTCGACGCTGCCGCTCTTGTAGAGCAACGCTCCGTAGTCCGCCGTGATCTTCTCTTGGGCGGCGAGCGTCATCGAGATGATGTTGCCGTAGCCGTGCAGCGCGATCTTCCCCGGTCCGGTGAGCCGGTCCATCCAGAAGCCGAGCATGCGCCCGACGCGGTTCGTCCCCTTCACGTAGAGCATGTCGTACGGGATCCGGTTCTCCGCGCAGAGGAGAGAGCCCTCGGCGATGTCGAGGACCTCGTTCGGGGCGAGCTCGATGTCCCGGATCTCGCCCACTCCGTCTCGGGAGAACGCCACGCTGCCCGGGCCCGTGAACTCGGAGAGGAAGAACGGAATGCCCCCGACGGTCGTCCGCTTGATCGAGCCGAACATCCCGCCGGACTGGACGGTCTTCCGGCCGACCGTCACCGTGGGGTCCTTGTAGAGCATGATGCCGTGTTCGCAGTAGACGGACTCCTGCGGGGCGAGCGTCGCGAGGACCGCCGGCACCACCCCCTTGAGGGTTTCGAGCTCCACCTGCGCGATCTCCCGAGCGCTTGAGGGAGCTTCGCGGTTATTACGGATGCGTCGGAACCGAAGGCGGGGCCGGCGGGCGGTTCCGGGCGGTTTCCGCGCGCCCGCCCCGGTCCCCCCGGGCCGATTCGGACGGGGGAAAACCTATATAGCGGTCCTTTTTCGGCCGGTCGGCGCGGTGGGGGGCCGGCCGACATGGAGGAGTTCATCTGCAGTGTCGAGTTTCTCCGCGGGCCCGGCGATCTGCTCGCCCGCGTCTCGAGCGAGGCGGGAGGGGTCCGGGAGTACCGGGGTCCCACCGCCGGGTCCGTGATCGACCAGGTCATCAACGACCTCCAAGAGGAGTTCGAGTCCGCGCCGGCGGCATGAGCACGGCGGGGGTCGGGCATTCGCTTTCCGAAGGGTCATTGCGCGTACGGAGGAGGGGGTTGTGGAGAAACCGAGCACCAGCAAGCCGCCTGTGAGCCGCGCGGTCGAGAGCGCCTTTACGAAGGTCTGGGGGGGCGAGCTCGTCGTTGCGCTCATCGCCCTCAAGGTCGAGACCTCGGAGGCCGACACGGTCGCAGGGGAAGTCTCGAAGTTCGTCGAGGTCGAGGACGTCTTCCTCGTCACCGGAGACACCGACATCTTCCTCAAGGTCCGCTTCCCGCACTACGAGGAGCTCAAGGAGTTCGTGCTGCACCGCCTACCGGCGGTCCGCGGGATTCGCGAGACGAAGACGCTCTTGGTCGTCACCGCCTACAAGGAGGCGGGGGAGACGCGTCCGGCATGACGGTTCCCGGGAGCGTCTCCTCCTCCGGGAGCGCCGCCGCGGCCTCCCCGGCGGTCCCCGAGACCGAAGCCCCCGCGATCGTGCGGATCGTGGAATCGCTCGCCCAGCTCGCCGACGATACCTCCGTGCCGCGGAACGTCCGCCGCGGAGCCCAAGCCGCGAAGGAGGAGCTGTCGAAGCCGCGGGTCGCGCTCGACGTGCGGATCGCGAGCGCCGTCTACGTGCTCGACGATCTCGCGAACGACCCCAACCTTCCGACCCACGGTCGCACCGCGATCTGGTCGATCATCTCGAGCCTGGAGAGTTTTCAGTGAGCCCGCCCACGGATAGGCTGAAATACGGAGCCCGGGTCTCCGAAGCACCGAACGGGATCGGGCCCGTAGCTCAGTTAGGTTGGCCAGTGGGCAGGCCCGCCGGCCCTACAAAGAGCATCCGGCTTTTAACCGGGTGGTCGGGGGTTCGAACGAGCCGAGCCGCGACGACCGCGCGCTCGCTCCGGACGTCCCCCCGGGCCCGTACCGTTCCGGGGAGGAACCGATGACCCCAAGTCCGCGAGCGACCCGTCGCTCCCGCAAGAAGGCCGAGGAGGCGAAGCTCCCGAAGCGACCGTTCGTCGCCCACCACCTCGCGCCCCCGCACGAGATCCTATCGGAAGAGGAGACGAAGAAGATCCTCGCGTCGCTCTCGACGCCCCCCGAACGGCTGCCGAAGATCCTGGTCTCCGACCCGGGCCTCAAGACCGATTCCCGATACGAGGCGATGCGCGAGTCGGGGGAGAACCTCCTCGGCCGTCTCGTGCGGGTCCGTCGACCGAGTGCCACCGCCGGGGAGGCGCTCGCGTACCGGCTGATCGTGGCCTCCGTCGGAGGAGATTGAAGAATCCATGCGCGAAATCGTGGACGGCTTTTTCCGAGAGCGATCGATCGTCAACCATCACCTCGCCAGTTTCAACGACTTCCTGCCCACCAAGGACAACCCGAACTCCCGGATGCAGCGGATCGTCGACGAGGCCCGGGTCAGCGAGGACTCGACCGAGCGCGGCGTCATCCGGCTCGACGTCCAGAAGACGAAGAGCTCGATCTACGTGAGGGTCGGCCGGCGCCGCGACGCCCGGGGGAACGTCAACCCCTCGGCCGAGCCGACGATCTTCATCGGGGCTCCGTTCGTGAAGGAACCGGTCGGTTCGAAGCCCACCCTCACGCCGATGGAGGCCCGCCTGCGCAATCTGACCTATCAGGCCCCGATCTACCTCAAGGTCACGGTCGTCGAGAACGGCGTCGAACGCGCCCCCGAGGACGTGCACATCGGCGACATGCCGATCATGGTCAAGAGCCGGCCGTGCAATCTCAATCGCTACAAGATCAGCGAGGACGACCAGATCTGGCTTTCCGACGACGAGTACCGCGCGAAGCTCGTCGAGTATGGGGAGGACCCTCTCGACCCGGGAGGATACTTCATCATCGGCGGCACCGAACGGGTGATCATCAGCCTCGAGGATCTCGCGCCGAACCGGATCTTCGCCGAGTTCAACGAGCGCTACGGCACGCCGATCGAGAGCGCGAAGGTGTTCAGCCAGCGGGGCGGCTACCGGTCGCTCACGGTCGTCGAGAAGAAGAAGGACGGGGTCCTCCAGGTCAGCGTCCCGACGGCGAGCGGGCAGATCCCGCTCGTGGTGCTGATGAAGGCCCTCGGGATGAAGAACGACGAGGAGATCTTCCAGGCGGTCCTCGGCGAGCTCCTCCCGCTGGACGAGCCGTTCGTCCAGACGATGAAGCACCTTTTGAACGTCAATCTCGAGGAGTGCGTCTCGAAGAAGCTCTATCCCCCCGAGGGCATCCTCTCGACCGAGGACGCGCTCATCTTCCTCGAGAAGAAGTTCGCGACCGGGCAGGCGAAGGAATACCGTCAGCGTAAGGTCGACGGCATCCTCGATCGCTCGCTCCTCCCCCACCTCGGCGATACGAAGGGGGACCGCCTGAAGAAGGCGCTCTACCTCGCGCGCATGGCCCGGACCGTTCTCGAGCTGCACCTCAAGGTCCGCGGCGAGGACGACAAGGACCACTACGCGAACAAGCGCCTCAAGCTCGCGGGGGACCTCATGGAGGACCTCTTCCGCGTCGCCTTCTCGCTCCTCCTGAAGGACCTCAAGTACCAGCTCGAGCGCTCGTTCGCCCGCAAGAAGGACCTCCGCATCGCGAGCGCGATCCGCCCCGACCTCCTGACCCAGCGGCTCGTCCATGCGCTCGCAACCGGGAACTGGGTCGGCGGACGCGCCGGAGTCAGTCAGGTGCTCGACCGCACGAGCCACATGTCCACGATCAGCCACCTGCGCCGGGTCACGAGCCCGCTCACGCGCAGTCAGCCCCACTTCGAGGCCCGCGATCTTCACCCGACCCAGTGGGGTCGTCTCTGTCCGAACGAGACCCCCGAGGGTCAGAACTGCGGCCTCGTCAAGAACTACGCCCTCTGCGTGGACGTCTCCGAGGGCGCCGACGAAGAGGAAGTCACGCTGATCCTGCGCGACCTCAACACCCGCGAGATCGGCCCCGAGGTCTTCCAGGAGGCGGCCGCCCCGAAGGGAAAGCGCGCCGCGCGGGTCTACGTCAACGGGAACCTCGTGGGGCTCCACTCCCAGCCGCTCGAGCTCGTCCGGGAGATCCGGGACCGCCGCCGGACCGGCACCCTCTCCCCGACGCTCGGCGACAAGACCTACGAGCTCAACGTCCGCTACGACGAGGAGATGAACGAGGTCATCGTCCACTGCGACTCCGGTCGCCTGCGCCGCCCGCTCATCGTCGTGAAGAGCGGGGTGCCCCGCGTCTCGCGTTCCGATCTCGACGAGCTGACCCGGGGGACGCTCTCGTTCAGCGACCTCATCCGGCAGGGCAAGATCGAATGGGCCGACGCCGAGGAGGAGGAGGACGCGCTCATCGCGGTCGAGGCGTACGTGCCTCCGGACCGCTGCCCGAAGTGCGCGAAGGCGCTCAGCCGCAGCGACATCCGATGGATGTCGATGGGCGACAAGACCGACGAGGCGCTGGTCGAGTGCGGGTTCTGCCACGGGCAGTTCCCGACCGCGAACCTCCTCGCCGAGCGCAGTTCGCACCTCGAGATTGACCCGAACCTCATGCTCGGGGTCTGCACGGGGCTCATCCCGTACCCCGAGCACAACGCGGCGCCCCGCAACACCATGGGCTCGGGAATGGCGAAGCAGGCGCTCGGGGTCGAGTCGGTCAACTATCGTCGCCGGCCCGACACCCGTGGCCACCTCCTGCACTATCCGCAGGCCCCGCTGCTCCAGACGCAGACGATGCGCTACGTCCACTTCACCGAGCGGCCGGCCGGCCAGAATTTCGTGGTCGCAGTCCTCTCCTACGAGGGCTACAACATGCAGGACGCGCTCGTCTTCTCGAAGGGCGCGATCGACCGCGGCCTCGGCCGTTCCTCGTTCTTCCGGACGTACCGCGGAGAGGAACGCAAGTACCCGGGCGGCCAGGAGGACCGCTTCGAGATCCCGCGGCCCGACGTCGCGGGCGCCCGCGTCGACACCGCGTACCGCAACCTCGGCGAGGACGGGCTCATCTTCCCGGAACTTGAGGTCACCGAAGGCGATGTGCTGGTCGGCAAGACGAGCCCGCCGCGCTTCCTCGAGGAGAAGACCGACCTGTTGACCCCCCAGAAGCGGCGGGAGACGAGCGTCACGGTCCGCTTCGGTGAGTCCGGGTGGGTCGACAACGTCATCCTCACGGAGGGCGAGAACATCTCCAAGCTCGTCAAGGTGAAGGTGCGCAACCAGCGCGTCCCCGAGCTCGGCGATAAGTTCGCGAGCCGTCACGGCCAGAAGGGGGTCATCGGTCTCATCGTCCCGCAGGAGAACCTTCCGTTCACGCGCGACGGCGTGACGCCGGACCTCCTGATCAACCCGCACGCGATCCCGTCCCGGATGACGGTCGCGCACGTTCTCGAGATGCTCGGCGGGAAGGTCGGGGCCCTCGAGGGCCGCACGATCGACGGGACCGCGTTCTCGGGGGCGCGGGAGGAGGCGCTGCGCGAGGGCCTGCAGGCGCTCGGCTTCCACCCCTCGGGCCGCGAGACGCTGTACGACGGGCTCACCGGTCGCCGCTTCGAGGCCGAGATCTTCGTCGGCGTGATCTACTACCAGAAGCTCCACCACATGGTCGCGGGCAAGATGCACATGCGCTCGCGCGGGCCGGTGCAGATCCTGACCCGCCAGCCGACGGAGGGACGTTCCCGCCAGGGCGGCCTGCGGTTCGGAGAGATGGAGCGGGACTGCCTGATCGGGCACGGCGTCGCGATGGTCATCAAGGACCGGCTGCTCGACGAGTCCGACGGGACCATCCAGTACGTCTGCGGCAACCCCGAGTGCGGCCACATCGCGATCCCGGACACCCGATCGAGCTCGCTCCGGTGCCCGAGCTGCGGCAACACCTCCTCGATCTACCCGGTCGAGATGAGCTACTCGTTCAAGCTCCTGCTCGAGGAGCTGATCAGTCTCGGAGTGATCATGCGGCTCCAACTCGAGGAGATGCGCTAGGAGGGGACCATGGCGCAAGGATTGTCCAAGCGGATCCGCAGCCTGCAGTTCGCGTTCCTGTCGCCGGACGAGATCCGCCGCATGAGCGGGGTCAAGATCATCACGGCCGACACCTACGACGACGACGGCTACCCGATCGAGATGGGGCTCATGGACCTCCACCTCGGGGTCATCGAGCCGAACCTGCGCTGCCGCACCTGCGGCGGCCGGGTCAACGAGTGCCCGGGCCACTTCGGGATCATCGAGCTCGCGATGCCAGTGATCCACGTCGGGTACGCGAAGGAGATCAAGCGGCTGCTACAGTCGACGTGCCGCGCGTGCGGACGGATGCTGCCGGACGCTCCGAGCTCCCGCGGGGAGCCGAGCGCCGAATCGGAGGAGGGGACGCCGAGCCCGCGGGCCCGCGAACCGAAGGAGGAGCGGGTCTGCCCGCACTGCCACGAAGTGCAGCAGCGGATCGTCCTCGACAAGCCGACGACGTTCCGCGAGAACAGCCACAAGATCACCCCTAAAGAGGTCCGGGCCCGCCTCGAGCGGATCCCGGACGAGGACGTCCGCGCGCTCGGGCTCAACCCGAAGTTCGGGCGGCCGGAGTGGATGGTCCTCACGGTGCTGCCGGTTCCGCCGGTCCAGGTCCGCCCGTCGATCACCCTCGAGAGCGGGGAGCGGAGCGAGGACGACCTCACGCACAAGCTCGTCGACGTGCTCCGGATCAACCAGCGCCTGCGCGAGAACCGCGACATGGGCGCCCCGCAGCTCGTCGTCGAGGACCTCTGGGAGCTGCTCCAGTACCACGTCACGACCTACTTTGACAACCAGACGAGCGGGATCCCGCCGGCGCGCCACCGCTCGGGTCGGCCCCTGAAGACGCTCGCCCAGCGCCTCAAGGGCAAGGACGGCCGCTTCCGCTCGAACCTCTCGGGAAAGCGGGTCAACTTCTCGGCGCGGACGGTCATCAGCCCGGACCCCTTGCTCTCGATCAACGAGGTCGGGGTCCCGATCGAGGTCGCCCGGGGGCTCACGGTCCCGCTCGAGGTGACGGTCCACAACCAGGAGGTCGCGAAGGAGCTCGTCAAGCGCGGCCCGAGCCCGCCGCCGGACGCGACGAACCGGTACCGGTGCGGCGTGAACTACCTCGTCCGCGAGGACGGTCAGCGGATCAAGGTGATGGAGAAGAACGCCGACGCGTGCGCCGAGCTCGTGCTGCCCGGCTCGATTGTCGAGCGTCAGCTCCTCGACGGGGACATCGTCCTGTTCAACCGCCAGCCGAGCCTGCACCGGATGAGCATGATGGCCCACTTCGTCCGCATCCTCCCCCACAAGACGTTCCGGTTCAATCTCTGCGACTGCCCGCCGTACAACGCGGACTTCGATGGCGACGAGATGAACCTCCACGTCCTCCAGAGCCAGGAGGCCCGCGCCGAGGCGAAGGTCCTGATGAAGGTCGAGGAGCACATCCTCTCGCCGCGGTACGGGGGCCCGATCATCGGGATGCTCCACGACCACATCACCGCGGGGTTCCTCCTGACCTACCAGAACCCGTCGTTCCGCCGGAGCGAGGTCACCTACCTGCTCTCGAAGCTCAACTACCCGGTTCCGCCTCCCGCGGGGAAGGACAAGGACGGCGAGCCGTACTGGACGGGCAAGCAGCTGTTCTCGCTCACCCTGCCGAAGGATCTCACGCTCGAGTTCCGGTCGAACATCTGGGCGCGGTGCGACTGCGCACCGCTCTCCTGCAAGCACGACGCGTGGGTCGTCATCGAGAACGGGGTCCTCAAGGCCGGGGCGATCGACAAGAAGGCGATCGCCTACGAGAAGGGCGCCGTCCTCGACGCGATCGCGCGCAACGACGGGATGCCGCGGGCGCGCCAGTTCCTCGACGAGATGAGCCGGCTCGCGATCACCGCGATCTCGCTGAAGGGTCTCTCCACCGGCATCGACGACGAGGACGTGCCGGAGGGGGCGCTGCGGGAGATCCTCGAGGCGCTCGAATCGGCGCGCACGCACGTCAACGAGTTCGTCGAGCAGTACCGCAAGGGGGAGCTCGAGCAGATGCCCGGGCGCTCCCTCGAAGAGACGCTCGAGGTCATGGTCCGACGGGAGCTCGGTCAGGCGCGGGACACGGCCGGTGAGATCGCGGGCCGCTACCTCGGGCTCGAGAACCCGGCGGTCATTCTCGCGAAGTCCGGCGCGCGCGGTTCGATGCTGAACCTGACGCAGATGGCCGGCGCGGTCGGCCAGCAGTCCGTGCGCGGCGAGCGCCTGCTGCGGGGCTACGTGCACCGGACCCTGCCGCACTTCGCGCGGGGGGACCTCGGCGCGGACGCCCGGGGATTCGTGAGCTCGAGCTACAAGCGCGGGCTCTCCCCGACGGAGTACTTCTTCCACTCGATGGGCGGCCGGGAGTCGCTGGTCGACACCGCCGTCCGGACGAGCCGGTCGGGGTACATGCAGCGGCGGCTCATCAATGCCCTCGAGGACCTGAAGGTCGCCGAGGACGGGACGGTCCGCAACACCGCGGGCACCGTGATCGAGTACCGGTACGGCGAGGACGGGATCGACCCGACGCGCTCGTACCAGGGGGCGCCGGTCTCGCTCGACGAGGTCGTGAGCCAGGTGCTCGGGCGCCGGGTCCGTTCGAGCGAGGAGCGCCGGCCCGACACGCCGCCGGGCGCGCCGCCGGTGACGGAGGAGGAGATGGACCTCCAGGCCGAGGCGCAGCTCGAGGAAGAGGCGGAGGAAGAGGAGTCCGAGGAGTTCGGGGCGCCCGAGGAAGGCCCCGAGTTCGGAGGGGAGTGAACCATGGCCGAAGAGAAGAAGGCGCCGGGACGGGACCCGGTCGCGCGCATCCAGGAGCTCGCCATCAAGGAGACCGGACACCCGTTGCCGATCTCGCTCGCCGGCGACGTCCGGGCGAAGCTCGAGAGCCTCCACCTGACCCCCTCCGACACGACCAAGATCATCCGCGAGGTCGCCCGACGGTTCCGCAAGGCCGAGGTCGACGCCCACGAATCGGTGGGGATCGTCGCCGCCCAGTCGATCGGCGAGCCCGGGACCCAGATGACGCTCCGGACGTTCCACTACGCCGGGGTCGCAGAGATGAACGTCACGCTCGGGCTCCCCCGGCTCATCGAGCTCGTGGACGCCCGGCGGGTCCCGTCGACGCCGATGATGACGGTCCATGTGGACAAGAAGCTCCGCGCCGATCGCGAGACGGTCCAGCGGATCGCGCTGCAGATCGAGGTGACCACCGTGCCCGACGTCGCGTCGATCAGTGCGCTCATCGAGGACCTCAAGGTCGTGATCTCCCCCCAGGCGGCGCTGCTCGAGTCGCGGGGGGTGAAGCGGGCCGAGCTCGAGAGTGCGCTCGCCGAGGGGCTCGATCCCCGGCTCTTCGAGATCAAGAACGGCTCCGGGAGCGGGGAGACCCGTTCGTTCGAGGTGCATCTGAAGGAGCCGGCGGCCGGCGCGACCCGGTCCCGCAAGGAGGAGATGGTCGAGGAGATGCCGTTCAAGAAGCTCCTCATCGCGAGCGAAGAGGCGAAGGCGATCCAGATCAAAGGGGTCACCGGGATCCGTCGCGCGCTCATCCGTCGCGAGAAGGACGAGTACGTGATCTACACCGAAGGCTCGAACCTCGAGGGGGTCCTCGACATCGCCGGGGTCGACCCGGTCCGGACCACCACGAACTCCGTCTTCGAGATCTACCGGGTCTACGGGGTCGAGGCGGCCCGTGCGGCGCTCATCCACGAGGCGAACCGCACCCTCGCCGAACAGGGCCTCGCCGTCGACATCCGCCACCTCATGCTCGTCTCGGACGTCATGACCAACGAAGGGGATATCCGGGCGATCGGCCGCCACGGGATCTCGGGCAAGAAGACCAGCGTCCTCGCCCGGGCGGCGTTCGAGATCACGGCGGCCCACCTGCTGCGCGCCGCGATCACCGGCGAGGTCGATGAGCTCAAGGGCGTCGCCGAGAACATCATCGTCGGCCAGCCGATCACGCTCGGCACCGGCGCGGTCAACCTGATCTACAAGCCGCTCGCGAACGTCGCTCCGACCGCGGCGCCGCCGCCCCCAGAAGCGCCCACGGAGGCCCCCGCGGCGGAGGGAGCCTAGGCCATGGACCTCGCCCACGCACTCAAGGTCGCCCTCGACACCGGCCGGGTCAAGGTAGGTCTCCACGAGACGCTGGCCGCGGCCCGGTCCAACAAGGCCCGGCTCGTGATCGTGGCGAACAGCTGCCCCGACCCGACCCTCCGGAGCGAGCGGAAGATCGGCAAGGTTCCCGTGTACCATTATGACGGCACCGCGGTCGACCTCGGCCAGGCGTGCGGTCGGCCGTACCCGATCAGCGCGATGGCGGTCCTCGACCCGGGTTCGAGCGCGATCCTCTCCCTCGAGACCTAACGAACGGATGCGGACGAACCCCTTCCGATGACCGAGGTCACCTTCGACACCGCGACCCTCGGCTACATCCGGCTCTTCGAGGAGCGGACCGGGGCGCGCGTGAAGGACTGTTTCGAGACCGAGGAGAAGCTCGTCGTCCTGGTCTACCCCGGAGACGTCCACAAGGCCGTCGGGCCGGGGGGGGTGCTCGTCGACCGCCTCAAGGGGATGCTCAAGAAGGAGATTCAGGTCGTGGAGTGGGCCGACGACCCCGAGGCCCTCGTGAAGAACATCTTCTACTGGTACTCGCCGAAGCGGGTCGACTTCGGCCCCAAGGGCAAGGGCCGGCACGCGACCGTGACGGTCGACCCGGCCTGGAAGGCCCGCGCGATCGGCAAGGCCGGCAAGAATCTGAAGGTCGCCCGGGCGATCCTTCTCCGTCACACCGACGTGGTCTCGGTGAGCGTCGCGTAGCGGAGGGGCCCGCCGGCGTCGCCGGCGAGGTGAAGCCGGCTCGACGCCGGTGAGAAAGGCTCCGGGCCCCCCATTCCCCCGAGGCCGATCATGGAACCCTCCGAGGAATCCGCGGTGATCGACAGTCTCCGGTGCGAGCAGGCGAACGCGACCCTCCTCTACCTCGAGTACAAGGGCTATCATTGGAACGTGGCCGGGGCGCTGTTCCATGACCTGCATCTCTTGTTCGACGACCACGCGAAGACCGTGCTCGAGACCATCGACCCGCTGGCGGAGCGCCAGCGGATCCTCGGCGCGAAGGCAGAGTATCAGATCGCCCCGCTCCGAAGGTACGCCGCGCTGAGCCCGGACGGACCGCTGCCCGACACGCCCCGCGAGATGGTCGAGCGACTGCTCGACGCCCATCGCCAGGTCGTGCGCGGACTCCGGACCGGCATCGCGCTCGCGAACCGGGCCGGCGACGCGGGGAGCGCCGACCTCCTGACCCGGACGCTCCTCGTCCACGAGAAGATGGAATGGTTCCTGCGCGAGCTCCTCGAGGGGCGCTCGGCGCTCTTGGCCGAGCCGGTCGAGCCGAGCCCGGCCGGCCCCCGGTCGGAAGGGGTCGCCCAGATGGGCCTCTGAGCCCCGAGGGTCGGCCACCCCCTGACCGGTCGGGGGACGAAACTCGCGGGGCCGGGGGCCAAGGATAAAGTCCGGCGGTCGATGAGCACGTCGGCGTGAGCGCGGAACGAACTCGGATCCGGGCGGTGCTCTTCGACCTCGGCGGTACCCTGATCGACGAGTGCGACTTCGAAGGCAACTGCGAGATCGCCCGCCGCTTCTTCCTTGACCTCGATCCCGATACGATGGCCCATGCGTACCAGGAGGTCCAGACGGCGATGGACGAGGAGGCGCACGGGCTGGTCGGCGAGGCCCGCCTGACCGAGTTCTGGCGGCGCACGCTCGCGCGGGCGAGCGGCCGGGAGATCGACCCCGAGCTCGCCCGTCGGTTCCGGTCGGCGCTGTGGGAGGTCGAGCGCCCGATCCACCTCTTTTCGGACGTGCGGCGGTGCCTGGACACGCTCCGGGCGCAGCACCGGACTCTCGGGATCGTCTCGAACTCGAGCAGCGAGGCCCGGGTCCGGCAGATCCTGGACCGGTTCGGGATCCTCGAGTACTTCCAGCGCGTCGTCTCCTCGGGGACGGAGGGGATCGAGAAACCCTCCCGGGAGATCTTCCGCCGGGCCATCGAGCGCATCCGCGTTCGGCCGAACGAGGCGCTCTACGTGGGCGACCTCCCGCACACCGACGCGAAAGGGGCCGGTTCGGCCGGACTGCACAGCGTCTGGCTGAACCGCTACGGATTTGGGTACGGGGAGGACCCCCCCGAGATCACCTCGCTCCTCGAGGTTCCGCTCTGGGTCGCGCGCCTCGAGCGCCGGGCCTAGGCCCCGGTCGCCCGTGCGCCGGCGGCGTCCTTAAATACGGCCCACTGCTCCCAAGGAACGGCCGGGCGGCCTCTTCGGAGGCCAGTCTCGGGCCGACGCCGCCACGGCGAGCCGGGGATCCATGAACCGCGCTCTTCCGGGCGACGCCACAGATGGCCCGACAGGGCGTGGAGCCCTGAGATCCCCTCCCCCGAGACGGGGGGAGTGACCTCTCAGGACTGACGGAGGAGACGTACGCGAAAGAGCGCTCAATCCAGCGAAGAGCATATCCGCCAGTCAGTTGATCGTTCACGATCTTGAACACGTATTCCCGCACATTGCGTAAAGTGTGCGAACAAATCCGGTTGATCCTGCCGGCGGGCACCGCTATTGGAGTTCGCTTAAGCCATGCGAGTCGAGAGGGGTAAGCCCTCGGCGCACTGCTCAGTAACACGCGGACAATCTGCCCTCGAGACGGGGA
>JAKAVQ010000020.1 GCA_021817245.1 Thermoplasmata archaeon | reverse complement strand
TGATTTGCACGTCAACACCGGTTCGGTCCTCCACCTACCTTTCGGCAGGCTTCAACCTACCCACGCTTAGATCGATTGGCTTCGGGTCTTCCACCTATGACTTCGGGCGAGCGCACCCCGTCCCTGGCCCCTTGCGAGGTTGCGGACTGTCGGTTTCCCTGCGGCTGCGGCCGTGTGGCCTTAGCCTCGCCATAGATCGAAACTCCCTGGCCCGTTATTCAAAACGGACGCACGGATCCTGTGTCCACGGCCTTTCGGCCGCTTCGTTCCTTGGGGACCACGTGCGGCTTATCGTCAGCTGGTTTCAGGCTCTTTTCACCTCCCTTCCGAGGTACTTTTCAGGTTTCGCTCACGCTACTAGTGCGCTATCGGTCTCGGGACGTATTTAGGATCGGAAGTCTGTACCTCCCAGCTTCCCGCGCGATATCCAACGCACGGTACTCGGGATCCCTCCAATCTCGCCTCTTCCGTTCGCCTACGGGACTTTCACCCTCTATGGTCCGTCGTTCCAAACACGTTCGGCTCTGGAAGCCAGCGGGTACGGAGGTCCACTACTCCACATCTCCCCGCCCTCGCCGGGCGGGGATTCGGTTTGTCCTTGGCCGTTTTCGATCGCCTTTACTAACGGCATCTCGGTTGATTTCTTGTCCTCCCCCTACTAGAATGCTTTACTTCGGGGGGTTCCCCTTCCTTTCGGAATGTCCCTTGCGGGACCGGAGTTCCGATTCGGTGATCGGTGGATCACAGGTTCCTTGCGCCTACCCACCGCTTATCGCAGCTTGGCACGACCTTCATCGGCGCCCGAGCCTAGCCATTCCCCAACTGACAGGAGTCAGCTACACTGATTACGCTTGACAAGCGTCCAGAACGCGTGTGATCGGCGTCATCGGTCCCCTCACCGGCACGGCGAAGGGACCCTCGCCCTTCCCCGGAGAGGCCAAGGCCTCTGCGGGTGCATGTGCCGACCGAACAGCTGCGCCGTGGCGCGGCTCCCTTGCGAGTGCGGGGCCTTATTTAACGCCTGCGAGTCGCAGGTCGGGTCCGGTCGCCCCGAACCGCCCGAGGTCCGGTCGCCGCCGGCGGCCGACCGCGCTCAGGACCGGCGGACCGTCGAGAGGAACGATTGTCGGTGGTGGGGTCCCTCGTAGCGCGCGGCGGCGAACCGGCAGAGCCCCCTCGCGTTCGCCTCGCAGCCCCCGCAGTTCCGCTCGGCCGGTACTGGGGCCCGGACCGTGTCCGCACGAACCTGTCCGAGCGCGACCTTGAGCCAGCGCTCCTCCGCGTCGTCGTAGGGGATCTCGACCCAGCCTTCGCGGCTCCCATCGCCCACGGAATCGCCGTAGAGGACGATGCCGAACGGCGGTCGTCGTCCGAAGACCGCGTGGACGAGCCGACATTCCGCGATCGCCTGCACCGTGTCGAACAGTCGCCCGTGCGCCTCGTGGTAGCCCACGAAGAGGTGCGTGGCCTTGTATTCGACCGGCACGAGGCTTCCGTCGGCTCGCTGGATGATGAGGTCGGGTCGGCCCGAGAGCCCGAGCTCGGCATCGACGAGGTTACCGTGGCCGTTCAGGAACCGGGGGTCGAGGCGGACCCGCTCGGGCGGGAACAGCATGGGCAGGTCGTCCTCGCCCGGATCCTCGTAGATCAACTGGTCATGGTCCGAGAGGTCGAGGCGCCCCTCGTTGACCCCCACGCGCCCGAGAGGAGGGGCGAACAGGGGGGAGTGACGTAGCGGGACGACGCTCATCGGCTCGGGGGCGGCGGCCGCGACCGGGCGGCCCCGCTCCTTCGACAGTTCCATCTCGTGCGGGCAGCGGAAGTACGTGACGAGGTCGTGGGGCGTCAGATGCTCGGGGACGGCGACCGCGGTGGGGCTCATCATGGGCCGCGCGTCGAACTCCCGGGCTATGAAGGTAGGGCTCGAAGGGCAGGCGGGGTCCCCGCGGGACGCGGCGTTCGGCGGCCGGCGGGCCTACGCGAACGGCCGTCGCAGCGATTCGCGGGCGGATTCGGACAGTCCGGACCGCCCCAGAAGCGCCTCGAGCAGCTCGTGGTCGACCCCGAGATGCCCGACGAGTTCGGTGAGGGCCGGCACTCGGTCCGTCCGACCCTTCTCCGCAGCTCGCACCAGGGCGTACTCGGGACGCGTCGCGCGGACCGTCACCCCGTGAAACGGGACCGGGACGAGGCGCGGCGTCCCACTTCGCGCGTCCCACTCGTCGAACGCCTGCGGGGGCCCGGGTTCGATAGGGACCGCCCACTCGACCCGGACCCCCTCCTGGAACGTGCCTACGAACGCGCGGGCGCCCCGGACGATCCCCCTCACCGGCCAGTCGGTCGGGGCCACGGGCTCGATGAGATACTCGGCGAGCAACGCGCCCAGGCGGTCGACCCCGTCGCGCGAGGTGCCGAGGTCGATGTCGTGCGGCGCGACCGGTGCCCCGAGCAGCCACGCCGCGGTCGAACCGCCGACGTACCAGCCGACCCCGGCGTCTCGGAGCGGGGCCGCGACCCGATCGACCAGTTCCTCGAGACCACGGCCGATCGGCACCGGTCGATCGGCGTAGACCTGATCGACCATCGTCTCGAGCACGAACCGCATCCGGTTGTACGCCCGTCGGACCGCCGGGGCGTCGGCGAACGGGAGGAGGAATCGACGGTGCCAGCACCGCGGACCCCCGAACATGCAGGGGGAAGGCGGATGGACGAAGCCGAAGACATCGAGCGGCCCTTTCGACGGCCCGCCGGCGTCCGACCCGCCGTCCTGGGCGTGGAAGGTGAACGTCGTCGGCTCGCCGTCACGCTCGACCGAGAGCTGGTGGAGGAAGCCTCCACCGAGGTCGGGACCCGAGAGCATCTCGCCGGTCACGGCCCCTCCGCGCCGCCGCGGACCGCCCCGCCGACCCCTAGGTCGGCGCCGGCCCGAGCTCGAGCGCGGCCGGGAACGGGAGCTTCCCCGTGGTGAGGTCGATCCGGTGCTCGTGCCGTCGGGCGACGAGGTACGTGCCGCTCGTGAGGGAGTGCCACGCCCCGGGTTCCCCGTCGAACGGTTCGCTGCCGACGAGCACGCGGTGGGGCGTGGCGCGGTACGTCATCTCGTAGTACCGGCGGCCCGTGTCGATCAGTCCCGTTCCGTGGTCGCCCGTCCAGAGGCAGAACGCCCAGAGCTCGTCCGGCCCGCGCGAGAAGAGCACGTTGAGCCCCGAGAAGGGCGGCACCGGCGGGCGCTTCAACCCTTGCCAGACCCGCACGAGGTCTTCGACGGTCCTGAGGTAGCCGACGAGGGGGTCGCCGACCTCCTCGGTGTTGCGGACGAGCAGCCAGAAGAGCACCTCGCTGTCGTTCACGCCGCGCACCCTCGATTCGTGGACGCCGAGGAGCGGGCGGGTCTCGAGAGGAAACGGGATAGACCCGTTGTGCGCGAAGAGCGCGGTGTGGTTCTCGAACGGCTGCGAGTTCTCGAGCGCGATGAGCTTCTCGCGCGGCAGCTGGAGCGGGTTGCTCGCGTGACGCAGGTGGCCGAGGACGAGCGGGCCCCTCGCGCCGACGGCGGCCGTGAGGAACCGTTCGCGCTCGGAAGGCTCGAAGGCCCCTCCGACCCCCTTTTCGACCCGGGCCCTCCCCCCGGCTTCGAACCATCCGACCCCCCAGCCGTCCTTCTGCGCGGTCTCCTCAGAGACGTTCGATTGGGCGAGGAGGGAACGGTCGGAGCGGGCTAGCCACGTCTCGGCCGACTCATCGCGGGTCGATAGAAACCCGAGCAATCGGCACATGGCCGCGGGCACCCCGGTCGCGTAGATAAGCGTCCGTACCGAATCGAGGGACGTCGGCTCCCCCTCAGCAAGGCTTTTGAGTGACGGCGGGACTAGAAGGTTCCCAAGTCTGAAATGGTCGCGATCGAGGTCACTCCCGCAGCTCGGGACCAGGTGCTCAAGATCATGGAGAAGCAGGCGAAGCCCGGAGCGGCCCTGCGCCTCTACGTCCAGGGTGGCGGGTGCTCGGGGCTGACGTACGGCATGTCGTTCGACCACCAGGAATCCGGCGACGAGATCGCCTTCAGCGACCGGGGCCTCCTGGTCGTAGTCGACCGCGCGAGCGCGCCTCTACTCGAGGGAGTCAAGGTCGACTTCCTTCTCGGACTCGAAGCGTCGGGCTTCAAGATCTACAACCCGAACGCGAAGGAAACCTGCTCGTGCGGGAAATCCTTCTCCGCGTGAGCCGCTCACCTGACCGCCAGCGGAGTTTTATAGCCCCGGCTTCGTTGAGCGAATGGGCGAGTCAGGAGGGCCCGACGAATGAGCGATAGTGGAATGAAACTCGAAGTTACCAAGGAAGCGCAGGATCAGGTCCGGGACCTCATCAAGGCCCAGAAGCCCGGGACCGCCGTGCGCGTCTACCTCCAATCCGGCGGTGGCGGCGGAGGCTGCTGCGGCTCGGGCGGCGGAGGCGGATGCGGATGCGGCGAGGGCGGTAGCGGAGGACCCTCCTTCGGGATGGCCTTCGACAAGCCCCGCAACGGCGACCGCGTGGTCCCTGTCGATGGGTTCTCGATCGTCGTCGACGACATGAGCGCCGAGATGCTGAACGGCGCCAAGATCGACTTCGTCCAGGACCTGAACGCCTCCGGATTCAAGATCACCTCGCCGAGCCTTCCCGAAGCCCCGTCGGGCCATGCGGAAGGCGCGGGCGGTGGCTGCGGTTCCGGCGGCTGCGGGTGCGGGTAGACCCCCTCCCCGTCCAACCTCTTCCCCCACCTTTCCCCCCTCAATACCGCGATTCTCGGTCGCGGCCCCTTCGTCGGGGCCTATCTCTCGCCCAGCCTAGTACCATCTCGCGGGAGCGCGGCCGAGCGACGACCGATCCCGCCGCGGGGTGACGAGGCGAACTCCGACGAGCTCGGCGACCGCAGGCCCGGGTTCGGAGAGAGCCGGCGCCGCCCCCGAGAACGGGCAGCGACCCGGGTTTCGCCCGATCCCCGGAGCGCCGCGACTGGCCCGAGCCCGGTTCAGCGGAGTCTGGCGGCCCGCCGTTGGGTCCAGACGTACAGCCCTAGGATAACGAGACCCAGCCCGAGGAAGAAGAGGAGGTTGGGGGTCTCGACGACCACGAGCACGATCCCGCTGAGGACCAGGGCCGGTGCCATCCAAGAGGGCCAATGCACCCGCGGAGGAGCGGCAGGGGCGATGGGGTCAACGGCCCCGTGAGGGTCCAGGGACCCGCCCGGGCCGGGAAAGGGTTCGGCCAACGGTCCACCCCGATGCGATCAGGGGTGACCCGAAGACGAGCCGGGGTGCTGACCCGACTGGAACGCGTCTCGGACCGCCTCGAGGACGCTGTGAGCGTGGGTCCAAGTGGGGACGTGGTTGAACGCCACCGCGATTCCCGGGGCCGCCCCCGTATGCGCCGCGGCAGCGGCTCCGGCCACGGTTATTCCCAGTGCGGCGAGCACCTTCACGGCTACGATCGACATCATGGTTCTCGATCTCGTTTCCGGTCACGGGCTACATAAACCATTGTCCAGGCGATCCCCCCCGGCACGGTTCGAGTCGGGCGAAGCGCGGCTCGCGAGCGGCGCGGAACCTGGGGCGCCTACCCGGGATCCTGAAGGGGAGCGAGCCCTCGGTCGCCTAAGATCCGGGCATCCGATTGCTGTCTGTCGGGAGATCTCCAGGGGGCCGAGCCCTTCACGCGTACGGCCGCCGCCGCGGGGGAAGGGCACGAGCGATGTCCCCGGCCACGGTCTCGGGCCGCGCATCGGCCCACCCCGAACCCACCCGGGCGAGGGCGGCCGCCTTTGGCGGACACTGGCTGCCATCTCGGCTGGGCTCCGGCGTGCCCCGCGGTCGGGCCGACGAGACGACTCTAGCCCCCGGGGGTTTCGGGGGAGCCCGACATCGTCCGATGAGCGCTTAGCCGACGCGCGGCGTCCGCGTCGGTGATCCCGTCGGCCCGGAGCATCTTGGCATGCGACGACCCGGCCCGGATCCAATGGATCGACGAGAGGGGTATCCCGAGCCGTTCCGCGACCAAAACGGCCACCGCGCGATTCGCTTTCCCTCCCGAGGGCGGCTCTCGGCAAGCCACCACCCACCGCTTTCGCCATGGGTCCCAGTCGATGGCGTCCCGTCGGCTGCCGGCATTGACCCAGAGCGGAATCCGCGCCATGGTGCCGATGAACCGCCCATGGTCTTCCGCGGGTCATCAGTTTCGACGACCGGCGGTCGGATCCGCCGGGAGCGATCGTCGTACCCCAGCGATAGGCAACGACGGGGGTTTCGTCGCTCGCGCCTTGCGGGGGGGAGGCGGTCTCGGGCGCACGACGATTCCGGACGCGGCCCCAGACGTCCGGCGATGTCGGCGCCCGGGTCGAGCCCGGCGTTCGCCCCCACGCGCCTCGACAGCGCGCCAGGCGTCCCGGTCGGCTCCGCCCGTACGGCGGAGTGGAGGGACCTTACCGCGAGGGACGGGGGTTGCCTCGGGCATCAGTCTAAGAACCCCCTTCGACCATTATCTCTCCATGCGGCGACCCGGGGAAACCGCGGAGCGAGACGACCGTCAGAGATCGAGACTCTCGGCGAGAGGCCGTAACCCCTGAACGCAATCCACGAGGTCGAGGGGGTACGCCGATGATGGCCACCGGCACCGCCACCGCTGTGCTCAGGGATTTCAAGACCCGCGTCTCTGCGGTCGCGACGGCGCTCGTCTCGCGGGATGGGGTCGTCCTCTACGCGGATGTGCCCACAGGGGCGTTCGTGGATACGTTCGCCATCATGTGCGCGACCGTGCTCGGTGCGGCCACGGCCGCGAACCTGGAGCTCCGCAAGGCTCCACCCGAGTTCGTCGCGATCGAGGCGAACGATTCCACAACCCTCATCGCGGGGTGCGGCTCGAAAGCGTTGCTCGTCGCGATGGTCGACCCCACCGGCGACAGGACGATGGTCCTGCGCGAAGTGGCGAAGTTTGCCGAACTTCTCGCGGTGAACTAGTCCAAGGCTCGGGCCCGCGAAGTCGGCGGGCTCCCCTTTCCCGAGATGTCGGGAGAATCGCGATCCGCGCGAGATTCGGACGCGCACGCGGGACCCTGTCCGGGTCGCGCCCGCATCCCCGAGCGTCGATCGCCCGCTACCGGGCATGTTCGCCCGTCGTGTAAGTCGGGTATCGACGGCGGCTCCGTGACCGGGAATCGATAAGAGATGCGCTGCTCGTTGGCGGACGGCGGGGCGAGCTCCCGCGCGTAGGTGGGCGGCGGATGGGGCTTACCGAGGGACGTCCAGGGAGGGGAGACGCGGGGAAGGACTGGCGCACGCCCGCCGAGATCGACGACTATCGCAGTACGCCCGACTACTCGACCACCGTCGAGTACCTCGAGCGCATCGCATCGGCGTATTCCGGCACGGTCCGCATCGAGAACTTCGGCAAGACCGGCGAGGGCCGCGACCTCAAGATCGTGGTGGCCTCGAAGGACGGGCTTTTCGACCCGGAGACGATCCGAGCCTCCGGTCGCGTGATCCTGCTGGTCCAGAACTCCATCCATGCGGGGGAAATGGACGGCAAGGACGCTTGCCTGGCCCTGCTGCGAGACATCCTGCAGGACCCGAATCGGGCGATGCTCCTCGCGAACGTGGTCCTGGTCTTCATCCCGGTATACAATATCGATGGCCATGAGCGGCGGTCGGCCCACAGCCGCATCAACCAGAACGGCCCCGCGCTGGCCGGCTGGCGCGCCAACGCCACCAACCTCAACCTGAATCGCGACTACATGAAGGCCGACGCGCCCGAGACGCGTGCCTTTCTCCGGATGTTCCAGCGGTGGACGCCGGATTTCTTCGTGGACAATCACGTCACGGACGGCGCCGACTTCCAGTACGACGTTACGTTCGCACTGGACGATACCCCCGACGTCTTTCCGGCCACCGCCGAGTGGCTCCGCGGCTCGGTCCGCCCGGAGCTGGTGCGCCGAGTGAACGCGACCGGTCATCTCGCGTTCCCCGGCCCGATCTTCCTCAACGACGAAACCGACCCCTCGCAAGGTCTGGCGGCCCACGACAATCCGCCGCGATTCTCGACCGGGTTGATGATCCTCGAGAATCGCCCGGGCCTGTTGGTCGAGCTGCACATGCTGAAGGACTACAAGACCCGTGTCACCGGAAACTACGAGCTCCTCCGAGCGTTGCTGGAGGTGCTGAACCAGAGCTCGGCCACCCTGCTCGCTCTGAACCGTGGGGCCGACCGGGCCGCCGCGGCGCTCGGGTCGGAGGGATCGCGCGGGACGCCGTTCCCCCTCTGCCTCGAGAGGAGCGGCGAGACCACTTCCGTTCTGTTCCGTGGGTACGACTTCGTGCGGGGACTGAGCGAGGTCTCGGGCGTCCCGGCGATTCGCTACGAATCCCGACCCCGCGACATGACACTGCCCATGGACGGGGGTGTCCGGGTGGCCGTTTCGGTCCCGCTGCCGGCCGGGTACATCATCCCCCCGCAGTGGACCCACGTGATCGACGTTCTGGAGGCCCACGGCGTGACGCTCGAGCGCACGACGGCCGCGTGGACGGGCAAGGTCGAGCGGTACCGTTGCTCGGGAATGCGGTGGCCGGGGAGGCCCTTCGAGGGTCGGTACCCGATCCTGCGCGGGGGAAACGTCGAGCGGAAGATCGGGGATTTCGGGAGGTGCAGCCTGACGACCGACACCCTCACCTTCCCCGCGGGATCGGTGGTGGTCCCCCTCAACCAGAGGCTCTCCAAGGTCGCCGTCCACTGGCTGGAACCGGAGGCGCCCGACTCGGCGCTTCGTTGGGGATTCTTCGGTTCGATCTTCGAGCAGAAGGAGTCGGGCGAAGCCTACGTCCTGGAGGCGCTCGCCCGGGAGGAGATGGCCAAGAGTCCGGTCGTGAGGGCCGATTTCGAGCATCGGGTACGGACGGACCCGACCTTCGCCGGCGACCCGAGCGCCCGCCTCGCGTACTTCTACGATCGTTCGCCCTGGGGGTTGGCCAACCGGATCGGCGACTATCCCGTAGGGCGTCTGGCCTCGCTCGACGACCTGCCGGTGAGCTAGGGTTCCTCCTCTTCGCGATCCCCGTGGGGGCGGCAGACTCTCCGGGTCTCGAGCTATTTTCCGGGCGCCCCCGGAGCCTACTGGTGGGTCGGGGAATCGCGCGGACTTCCCCTCCCGGAGGTACAGTACCTGAGCGGCGGGTCGACGCGGGGGTCCAAAAGACCTCTTTCGACCCTGGCCGATCTTGGAGGTGGTCCCTAGGAACGAACCGGGGTGCACTCGGAGTCCGTAATAACCGCCCGAGTCGTCCGCGGTATCGAGCGGAATGGCTGAGCGAGTCACCCTCCACGAGATCCGGGCCGCTCGAGAGCGCATCGCCTCCACCGTTCTACGATCGCCCCTGGTCGCATGGCAGGGGCCCCCCGGCCGAGCGAAGGGGATCTACCTCAAGCTCGACAATCTGCAGCCCACGGGGTCGTTCAAGGTGCGCGGCGCGGGCAATTCGCTCGCGGCCGCCGCGGAAGGAGGGCCGGTCCGGGGCGTGTACACGACGAGCGCCGGAAACATGGCCCAGGCGCTCGCCTGGCACGCCCGACGGCTCGGCATTCCCTGCACGGCGATCGTGCCGGATACCGCCCCGGAGGCCAAGCTGGCCGGGATCCGTCGTCACGGCGCGAAGATCATTCAGCTGCCGTGGGAGGGCGTCTGGGATGTCATGACGGACGGGCGTTACGAGCCCCTGCGGGATCTGCTGTACGTCCCGCCCTTCAACAGCGATTCGATGATCGCCGGGAACGGAACGGCCGGCTTGGAGATCTTCGAGGATCTGCCCGAGGTCAAGAAGGTCTACGTTCCCCTCGGAGGAGGGGGACTCATCGCGGGGATCGCCGCCGCGTTACGGGCGCTGGGGCCGCAGATCGAGGTGGTCGCCTGTGAATCGGAGGCCGCTGCTCCCTTTGCCGCTTCCCTCCGGGCGGGCCGGGCGACGGAAGTGACCCGCGCCCCGAGCTTCGTGGACGGAATCGGCGCCCGAAACGTCCTACCCGAGATGTGGGATCGGCTTTCCGGCTTGGTGGGAAGTTCTCGTGTCCTCAAACTGGAGCAGATCGCCTCGGCCATCCGGTACTGTTTCGAGTACCACCACATCGTCGTCGAGGGAGCCGGAGCCACATCGGTCGCCGCCGCGCTAGAAGACCCGGATCCGGGAGGGCCCGCCGTCGCATTTGTGTCGGGCGGTAACCTTGACGCGGCGAAGCTGGAAGCGATCCTTCAGGGACAAGTCCCGGGGCCCTAGGCTCTCGTGCGAGAGGGCGGACACCCGAGCGGATGTCACATCGGGGCACGGTTGTGCCGACGGCACCGCCGGCCGAACGTCGTGCGATTCCTCACCGACCTCCGAACCACTCGGGCGCGTGGTTGAACTTGTCGTGCACCCACTGCGCCTCGGCAACCCCTCTGGCACGAGCCTCGGTCACGACTCGGCACGCATTGCCGGCGAAGGGTCCCTCGACCGTGCCGACCCGTAGGGCAAGACTCCGGAGCGAGCACGAGTCCCTGCCGTTGCGATCCGCCCTCGAACAGTCCATATCGGGGTTTCCCTTTCGTGCCGAGCGGTGACCCTCCGATGAGCGCGTACTTTGTCCTACAGATCGAGTGGACGAGCGACGAGGCCCGAAAGTCCTACATCCAGAGATTGGGGAACATGATCGAAAAGCACGGAGGAGAGTTCATCATCGCGTCACGGGACTACCGCGTGGTCGAGGGCGCGTGGAAACCAGGAATCTTCATCGTGATCAAGTTCCCCACAATGCAGGGGTTGCTCGGTTGGTACGATTCGGAGGAGTACCGTCCCGTGCGCGGGCTCCGTCTCGAACACTCCCATTCGAACGCGCTGATCGTGGAAGGGGATTGAGCCGGGACGACGTCAGTAGCGCTTGCGCACTTTGAGCCGCAGGACCACGGGGTCGGGGGACGTCAACCAGCCGGCCGGCCAGTGGGTACCGGTGTGTGGCAGCCGGGCAGCATCAGGGAGAGGTACTGACCCCTTCCCACCGTGGACTCGGCGCGGCGCGTCGCCACCGGGTCGGGAAGATTCCGTCCGCCCGACGGCCCTTCACCACTTTCGGAGTGATCGAGCCGTCTGTCTCATCACGGCCTTGGTCATGTGTCTCGGGCCGGTTCGCGTGTGGGCGGTGCATGCGCAGACCCGGCAATGTCCGTCCGGCCCGTGCAATCGTTTCGGGTGCATGCAACCTGCCGTCTCACAATCCGTCGTCAAATTGACCTTCCTCCGAGTCGTACACCGCGACGTGGCAGGCCGGGAGTGGCTAAAGCGCATACGCCCGTCGGCGCGTTCCCCGTGCCATCTCCGATGATCCGCCCGGAGGACACAATGGCGGCGGCCAACGCGTCGAACGCCGTGACGCGGCAAAGCGCATTGCATCACCCTCAGAACCGGCGCGGGCTCTGGCGGCGACCCTAGGGGAACCAGGTCTGCATCGGCCACGCCGACCTGGCTTCGGAGTCGGAGGAGTTAACCGGTCGCCCGACATGAACCGTGCCGGTGACCCCGAAGGATTCGATGGTGACCACCGCCGATACCCCGGACCGCTCCCGCGCCGGGAAGAGGATCCTCGTGGTGGGTGCCAGCGGCTTCCTGGGTCGGTCGGTCGTCCGAAGCTTCTCGAGAGCCGGCTACGAGGTCCGAGGTCTCGTCCGGGACCCCGCGAAGGGCGTTCGCGTTCAAGAGGACGGAGGGACGCCGGTTGTGGGGGACGTCCTGAACGTCCGGTCACTCGAAAAAGCCGCGTCGGGTTGCTTCGGAGCGATCCACCTCGCGGCGAACCCTCCCTCCGAGAGTGACACGGTCCGAGTCCGTGTGGAGGGCACCCGCAATATCCTGGAAGCCGCCGGACGGCGAGGAGTCGGACGCGTGGTGATAGGTTCGGGTTATTGGGTCTACCGGGGGCGGCCCGAGCTCATCCGCGAGAACTCCCCCGTCGACCCCCGGGGCGAGTCGCGGATCAATTACGATGCGGAGCGGGCCGGCATGGAGGCGAACTCGCCCGGAGAGCTCGACGTCCTCGCCGTGCGGCCGGGCATGGTCTACGGGAACGGGTCGTGGTTCCAGGACGTCGCGACCGCGATTCGGTCCGGGAAGTACCGGCTCGTCGGGGACGGCAGGAACCGGTGGTCCTTCGTGGACCGTTGGGACGCCGGAACCGCGTTCCGCACCGTATTGGAGTCGGGAAAGGCCGGAGAAGTTTACAACGTCGTGGACGGACACCCCGCCACCCTTCGAGAGTTCACCGACTTCGTCGCAACGGAGCTCGAGGTGCCGCCTCCGGTGTCGATGACGCTGGAGGCGGCGGTCGGAGAGATGGGCGACGCGGTGGCCCATCATCTCGCAGCCGACCGCCCCACCTCGAACGACAAGCTGAGCCAATTGGGATGGAGGGCCCGTGTCTCCAGCTATCGGGACGGGATTCCCGATCTGCTTCGCGAAATGTTCCCCCTCGACCGTAGAACCCGGTCGGGGGTCGGGTCAGCCCCGGTCCTGCGTCCCGTGCGCCGATGACGCGCGGTCGTAGTCCTACTTATCCCCTTCGGCGGCCCTTATATAGATGAGAGACCAAAAATGACGCAGCTAACCGAGCCCGAAGCCCGCCAGATTGTCGACGTGGTCAATACCCGAAATGTCGAGAAGGTCGTGGAGCAGTACGCGGAGAATGCGTCGTTCCAGGTTCCGAACCTCGAGTCCCCGATCGAGGGGAAGGCGGCGATCCGGTCGTACCTGTCGAACGCTTTCGCGGCGTTCCCCGACTGGACCATGGACATCAACAAGGTCCTCGTGTCGGGCAACGAGGCGATCGTCGTCAACTCGGTGCACGGAACCCACACCGGTCCGTTCACCGACGCCGACGGAAAGGCCGTCGCCCCTACCAACAAGACATTCGTCCAGGAGCAACTGACCCGAGTGGTCGTTGACGAGAAGGGCAAGGTGTCGCTCTTCCGCGCGTACGGAAACCCATCGCGAATGAACCGCCTGCTCCGGTCCCCCAACGCCCCAAAGCAGTCCGCCGGAACGCCGCCGACTTCCAGTGCCCCGACGGTCCCGTCACCGATGGCAGCGAAGTAGTCCTGTCCCCGTCGGGTGTTCCCCACGGTTCGCCGAACCCTTTCCCGGCTCGGAACTCCGAGCCGGCGCCGACCTTCGGGGCGCCCAAAGAGATCACGACCGGGGGATCACCCGGTTAGGAACACGGACCGGCGAGAACCATCGAGGACGCGGCGAACCGACCCGCCGGGCGGGCCCGATCTCATTCTCCTTCGAGTCGGAAGCCATCGCACCCCCATCGAAGGGGCTCATTTCGAACGACAAGAGTTGCAGTCGGGGGCTACAGCCGTCATCCTTGTGGGCGGTCGGGCCTCTCGCGCGTCGTCGGGCGCCAAGACCGACCATTGGCTCGGGCGGGGCGCAGCGAGCAATGTCCGACGTAGTCGAGGGGACGCGAGCGAGGACGGTCCACGGTCGGGGCCCTAAGCGCGTGCAGAAATTCTACTCCAGGGTGCTGGGCGTCAAGGAGGTCTCCTACATTCCGTCCGTGCCTCGGCCTGCGCACGCGATCCCTCGCACGACCCGTTTGCCAACGATGCATGTTTTCGGAAGGGACGAAGGGGACCGCGAACGCGGGGCCGTCTCGGGGGTCCAGCGCTCCTCCCGGCCCGCCGGTGATTTCTGAAGTTGCCGCCGTTGCCTACCGCATTGTGTGCACGCCTCGGCGCACGAGGTGTCAGCGTCCCGGGCCGCGGCGAAGCCTGAGGAGGCGGCACGGCGCTCCGCAGTAGCGCGAACGAGGGCATTCGAGGTGCTCCTCGAGGGCTTTCTACCACCTTTGCGTGTTCGGGCGCTGGCTAAGCCTTGGCGAGAGGGCCAACAAATGATCATCCTCCAGAGGGTCTGGACCGATGGGGGAGGGGCGGGCAGGATCGCCGCAGAGAGGCGGCTCGGAGCCGACAGGCGACGCGCGGGCGGGCTCGGGAGAAGCGGGGCGGCCGTGATAGATAGCACCCGGGGTCGGCGGCCGGGGGGGACCCGAGGTTGGTCCACGCTGGCCCGGTTACGCCGCGTTATCGAGAGCGTGCCGCGAGGGAAGGTGATCACGTACGGCCAAGTGGCTGAAGCCGCTGGATTCCCGGGCGCCGCCCGCCTGACCGTAAGAGCGTTGTACGGGGGGGCCGAATTACCTTGGCACCGGGTGGTGGCGGCAGGCGGCCGCATCGCCTTGACGGGAGAAGACGCGCGGGAACAGCGCCTACGCCTGAGCATGGAGGGCGTGGCTTTCCGAGGAAGCCGGGTCCGAATGGACCTCCACAACTGGACCCCACGAACCCCAAGGGCGCATCGAGATTCGTGAGCGCGACCGCGGTCCGGTAACGCGACTTCGGCCGGCAGCCACCTTCGCTGCAGCCGTACTTCGCGAGGGCAACGAATTTAGCCCACGAAGATGCCAGTCCTTGGTATGGCCGGACAGTTCTGCATGAAATGCGGCACCGCTCTCCCGGCTGACGCGGGCTTCTGTTCCGGTTGCGGCGCGCCCACCGGTGGGGGACCCCTACCGCAGTCTTCAGCGCCGACCGCGCCCGCTCCGCTGACGTTCGGAGCTTCGAGGGCGAACGCCCCCGCCGCTCCCGGGATGGTCGCGGCCCTGGGACTCCAGGGGCGGAGGAACTTCCTGGTCCAACATCAGATCTTGTCGTTGGGGCACAGTTACCGCGTGATGGACACGGAGAGTAGACACCTGTTCACCGTCGAGGGGAACGCGGGGCAAAATCTCTCGGGAAACGTCCTGGGTGGGATCCTGGGCGGGTCCGATTCCTATCTCGGCCGACTGGCCGCTCGAAGCACCAACATGAGCTACACTCTCGTGAACGCGAACGGCGTGGGCCTCGGGACGATCCTGAAGGAGGGAGGCGCGAATCAGTCCACCTTCACACTGGCGGACTCCTCGGGCCAACGGTTGTTCGTGATCACGCTCCAACGGGGAGTGATGGGGGGGATCACCGCAACCGCCGTCAGCGGGGACGGCCGGCCCATGCTTCAGACGAGCGGGAACCTGGTCCGCCACAACTTCGTCATCAAGGACCCGACGGGGAGCGAACTCGCCAAGGTGCACGAGGCCTGGGTCGCGATCCGGGACACCTACAACGTCGACATCCTCGGGAGCATCGACCCGGTCTACCCTCTCGTCTTCACGATCTTGATCGACTTCGAGAAGGTCAAGTAGAGCCCGTCCTCCCTCGGAGGCGGCCCCGGAGTGGGACGGGAGCCGCGGAAGCACCCCGCAGCGCGCGTTTCCGGATCGCCCTCCGGGTCCTCGACCCGACCGGATCCCCGCGATGCGGGTCGGTCTATCGCTCCGCTCCCTCGCGCGACGTTCCGGCTCCCACATCGGCAGCCACCCCCGGTGCCCGGGTCGACGGGGCGCGGTCGTCCGCCTACCTGCCCGTGATCCCCTCAGACCGGCCCATCGACCCCACGACGAGCGGAGGGATCGCTCCGGCGGTCGGTCCTCCGACCGGACGGGCTTGCGGAGGGCGGATAGGGTTCGGGCCGGGACGGTCTAGGCCGGCGATTTGATTAACCCGAACGTCGCACTAGCTCGTAGGAAGAGATGCTGCGCTACGGTCTGCTCGGGGGTACTCGACCCCGTCTTCCCTGGGAATTCTTCGTCACTATCGGAGGGGCCGGTCTCGCGGCTGGTGGGCTCTTCGTCGCGCTGTTCCCCTTCTGGAGTACCTACCCGGTGGTGGGGCTCATCGAAACGGCGGCGTTCGGGCTCGCCGGAACTGTTCTCATCGCGGTCGGGGGGGTTCGACGAAGACGGACCCCGACGAGAACCTGATCGCCGCAATGCGGTTTACCGCCGGGAAAGGACGAGGCCCTCGGAGAGGGTGACGGCGCACCCGAGTCGCCCGAGGCCTCCGCCGTCCTCCAGTGGGGCGAGGACCGGGACAAACGCCGTTGCCGCACCGAAGCGCCGTCGGCTCGTGCGACCAACGAAGCGCACGGTGGGCTCCTTTTGAGGATCCCGAGCCGGCCCTCGGCCGTGAGAGATTCCGCTGACGGAGAAACGCCAACCCATCGGGGGGGGCACGGCAACGAGGTTCGACCGCGGTCCTTCACCCGGGAGCGCCCTTCGCCGAACCGTCCGACTCGCCGATCGCGGAGGGGACGAGATGATCTCCCCGCTCGGTCGGAGATCGATGGGTCACCCACGACTATAGGACGGTTACCGGGATCGGGGGCGTCTTCGGTCGTGGGATCCGGGTTCGGGGACATGCGGACCCTCGCGTTTGGGCCGGGGGGTTGCCGGGACGCCGGACCCTCGATTCCCCGCGCGGGGATGTACCGACCGCGCTTTCGTCGAGACCGACCACGGGGAGGCGAGCCCCGGGGCCTCCCCGGCGACGGACCGACCCTCAGAAGCGATGCGATCGGCCACGACGTCTCGTCGGGCAGGACCGATCGACTCCCCCGATCGCGCCCTCCGGTGGCGGACTCTGCCACCGGCGCGCTGGACCGCCGCCTTCTCCGGAGCTCGACCCCACCTACGGGACCGTCGCCGGATCGTTGCTGAACCCGCGCGCGCCGACCTACCGGACTCTGAAGACGTCGACCGGCGTGGAGACGTTCTTGAGCGAGGGAGCCCGCAGCTTCTCGACCGTAACGTCCACCTTGTTGCGAACCTGGTCCCAGACGGGCCCGGTGATGCAGATCCCCCCCGGCGGAGCCAGGGGCTCTATCCGGGAGGCGACGTTGACTCCGTCGCCCACCAAGTCATTCCCCTCGCGAACGACGTCCCCGACGTGGATCCCGATGCGGAGGCGGATCCGGTCCTTGGGCCTTCTCGACAGGTTGCGCCTCGCTACGGTGTCTTGAATCTCGACCGCGCATCGAACGGATTCGACCGCGCTGGCGAACTCGACCATGAATCCATCGCCCATCGTCTTGACCTCACGGCCGCCACGGGAACCGACGATGGGTCGAACGAGGGACCGGTGCTCTTCCAAGAGCCGCAACGCACCCGCCTCGTCCCGCTGAGCGAGTTTCGTGAACCCGACCATGTCGGTGAACATGATGGCCACGAGCCGACGATCGGCGGCGTGCCCCGGCTCGACCGGGACGACCTTCTCGAGACGCATTCTTCGCAGGAGAGAGACAAAGCGCGGGTCGGACCTCAACGGATCGAACCGCGGTTCGACCTTGATCCAGACCAGCCAACTGGACCGCTCCTCGTACGCCCGCTCCAGCCAAGCCACGGCCGGCGCTATCTCGCCCAGTCCGGTGTAGACCAGCGCGATCCAGTAGGACGGAAGATATTGGGAGCGCGATCGCTCCAGGAGTTCCCCGAGTAGCTGCCGGGCTTCCGGGCCACGGCCGGAGGCCGCGTACGCGTGGGCGAGGACCGCGATCGAGATGGTGCTCCCACCGGAGGCGCTGACCGCTTGCCGGATCTCGGCGATCGCCTCAGGGTACATCCCCTTCTCCAGATACGGGCGACCGAACCAGAGGTGGGCCGGCCCGAATTCGGGGTCGATCTCGAGCGCCCGGCGGTACTGATCGATCGCCCCATCGAAGTCGCGGGCAAGGTACAGGACATGACCGAGGCCCGTGTTGACGGCCATCGAGATCGGGTCCAGCTCGAGGGCCGTCCGCATCTCCACCAGCGCTTCGTCGAAACGGCCCATCGCCTTGAGATAGTCCGCGTAGAACTGGTGCCCGACGGGATAGCCCGGATTGAGGGCGATCGCGCGACGTAGCGCCCCCTCCGCGGCTCCCCAATCGCGTTCGTACAGGAAACGGACGAACCCGAGCGACGCGTGCGCCTCGGCCAGATGGTCGTCGATGGCTAGGGCCGTCTCCGCCGCCTCTCGGGCCTTGGGAAACGCCTCGGTGGGTGCCAGGTATTCCAGCCAACCGAGCTGGGCCCAGGAGTCCGCGATCCCGCAGTATGCGAGGGCAAACGTCCGATCCCTCTCGCTGGCCCGGCGGAAGAGTTCTACCGCCCGCCGGAGGCCGGCTTCGCTCCGCAAGTTCCACTGAAATCGTCCCTGCAGGTAGAGGTCGTACGCATTCGCGGTCGGGACGAAGCCCCTGTGGAGTTCTTGCTCGTCACGTCGCACCAACCGGATCTTTAGGGCGCGCCCGATTCGCCGGGCGATCTCCCGCTGGGTGGCGAAGGTATCCCGGAGTTCGCGGTCGTAATTCCCGGACCAGACGTCTTCCTGGCTCGCGGCGTCGATCAGCCGGACCGAGATCCTCACCGTGCGGCCGGACTTGCGCACGCTGCCTTCCACGACGCTCTGTACGGCGAGCTCGCTGGCGACCTGGGCCACCGTCTTCTCGGTGCCCTTGTAGTGCATCGCCGAGGTCCGGGCGATCACGCTCAGGCGCGATATCTTCGACAGAGTGGAGATGAGCTCTTCCGTCAGACCATCTACGAAATAGTCGTCCCGGGAACCCGGGCTGAAATTCGCAAGGGGGAGGACGGCCAGCCGGTGTGTCTGGCCTCGGCGGAGTGGGATTCCGCCCGACGTCATCGCCGCGACCCCCATCAGGGCATGTCGGTTATCGTCTTTTCCCTGCTGACCGCTCTCCCGCTCGGACGCGACCTCTCGGACGGGACACAGCCGCTGCGGCCGCACGATTGGCCGTAACCGCTTCCACGAGGGACCTTCCAAGGGGATCGTGGCCGAGGCACCCACCTTGCCCCGTTCGCCGGGACCCGCCAGAGAGGCCTCCCGCGGGGTCACCGCGAGTGACGATACCGTTGAGGTGCGAAGGCCCGCGCAGTCGTTGCGACGAGCGTCGACGGTTTCGAGCGCGGCTCGGAGATGCTCCCGAGGGGTTGCGGCCCGAAGGGGACGAGCCCGACGGACTCGATGTGTCCGTAGCCGACTTGGGCCGGGGTGTCGTCGGCCCGAAGACGCTCGGTACGGTGGCGACCCGCGGGACTTTTCCCTGGGAAACAAACCAGAGATCGCCCCCGGTTCCATTTGGACCAACGGGAGCGTGCCGACGAGGCCGTGGACGAGCAGCCATGCGGCCTTGTTCACCCGATCATCGCCCGAGTCGAGCCGGGGGCTTCGAACACGTCTACGGCGGTGGTGGGGTCGCCTGGGGAGGCTTCTTGGAGGGCGGACGGGTCCTGCGTTCTGCCTTCGCCCACGAGCCCGCACGGCTCGGAGAATCCCGGCGGAATCTGCCGCTTAAGGGCGCGACCCCTTCTGAGGGTGCGGCCTCGAGCCCGCGACCTCCGACTCGAACACGCGGCTACCCGACCCGATCCGGGGGGCCGGTCATGAACGGGTGCTCGGTCGCCGCGTGGCGGCGTGTCGATCCTGACCGCGGTAGCCCTTGCACCGACCCCCGGACGGGGCACGTGCGTCTTGCGAGAGCACCCCTCGCCCGCGCACTACCTGCGTCGCGGATAGGGTGTCGATCGCCGCGAGAGGAATGCGAAGTAGAAGGAGGGCTCGCCGTCCTCTCGACCGGGGTTGAACTCGAGCCGAGAGAACAGGAACCGTGATTCGAGGACCGCAGCCACCTCCCGTACGGACGGACGATGCGGGGGGCCCATGGGCGCGGTATGCTCGCGCGCCACCCAAGCGAGGACGAAACTCCCGCCGGGCCGGAGCACCCGGTGGACTTCCCTCGCGTAGTCCTCTCTGCGAGACAAGGGAAGGGTGTGAAAGCAACCGTGGTCGACGACCCCATCGAGACTACCGTCCGCGAACCTCAACGCCAACGCATCCCCCTCCTGGATGTCCGCAACGAGATGCGCTTCGGCCGCGCGGGCGCGGGCGGCCGCCACGGCGCCGGGGGAGAGGTCGACTCCGTGCGCGCGGAACCCGCTCTTCCCGAGGAAGAGAACGTTCGATCCTGCGCCACAGCCGATGTCGAGGACTTCCCCCCCTTTCGGTAGGAATCCCCCCGCCACCGCGAGTTTCACGGAAAGGCTCGGCCCCGGTTCGAACCAGGGGAGCCGGTCGTAGGGGAGCCTCTCGTACGTAGCTCGCCACGAGGCCCGGTGCGAGGGCGAGCTACCTCGCTTTCCGCGTGTCGACTTGGTCATCTGTCGTTCCTCACCCCGAAGGTCGCCGCTTGAGGGCCTCATCTCCGCGGACCTCATGAACCAATCATGTGCCCGGTCCGCGGCCCGACGACGGCCGAGTCTGCGGGGGTGGGGTGCGGGCGGCTACGTACTCCCGCGCGCAGCGAAGGCTACGTGAGTGAGAGCGGTGATGGGGTCGTCATACACCCCGGAGTTCGGTCGGTCCGGCGATGCGCGCTCCGTTACGCCTTGCAGGATTCCGGGTCCGGGACCGCTTCTCCGCAGGATATCGATCGACGCTGCGAGTCGATCGAAGCCATCCGCAGGGCCGAGCGGGTGAGTGCCTCGCCCACGCCTTCGATGCTCCGTAGGCGGATCCCGGTTCTCGTGCCCTCCCCGGCCAGTTCTCCCCCCGGGGGTGGGGCCCGTGGGCCGAGGACCTGAGGTCAGGCCTGGCTGCGGAGAAGTCCTTTCGGGAGGCTCGACCCGATCGACCACCGGAATGGGCCCGGACGGTTTTGCAAGAAGTTACTGTTAGAACCTGCCCAAAATCCGCGCCTCGGCGCACTTCGGTCGGCTCGCCGATCCGCTACGCGTTCCCTGAAGATCGAGGAGCACAAACCAGCTTCGACCGATGGACGATCCCAGCGCAGGGAGGACACAGTAGCTCAGTCCAGAGACTCACGTCAGGTAAAGTGCCCGGTTTGGGCCGTCTTTCCTCCGGACCATACTGACCGCCATTTCGCGGAGCTCGTACGCCGTCTCCGTTCTGATCCCCCGCGCCTAACCCGTTCCCCACTTTCTCTCTCCCCCCGGATCCACGCACGAGACCCGCGGGCGGTCGCGTCAGGCCGGCTCGGAGGGGAGGAGGAGTCCCCGGCGGGTTCACCGTCCGAGCCGGCGCCCGTTCTCGTCATCTGTTCGACCTGCCGGCAGCCGATCCGGCGGAACGAAGTCCTGTCGATCTCCTTCTGCCCGGTCCACGGGCTCTCGCAACCGTTCACGTTCATCCCGCTCGCTCAAAGGCGGCTTCCGGGGGCCTGACCGCATGCATCTTTCTCAGTTCTCTGCCCCCTTCTCGCCCGTCCCGTCAACCCGTCCCGTCCCGTCCCGGGTCGGCCCGTCCGTACGTCCATCCGTCCGTCCCCGCCCGTCCTTCCCGTCCGCCCGAGCGAGCGGACCGCCCCGTCAGAAGGCCCCTCGATCCCCTTCCCCAACCCGGGTTGGGCCCGTGTCAACCAACCCGGGTTGCAACCCGGGTTCACGTCAGGGGGAGGGGTCAGTTTGACTCCCGAAGACCCCTCTCCAACCCGGGTTGAAGCCGGGTTGAAGGCCCAGATCGCACACGGCCCGGAGAAGGAGTGGGAGCGGGTCGGGCTCAGCGTGACGGTTTCGGTCACCCTTCCCGCGAGCCAGGTCAGGTGGGCCCGATCGCACGGGTACGTCCTGAGCCGTGTCCTGAGGGACAGCCTGGACCGCCTACAGGGAGGGGCCAGCCTCGTTCGGACACGGGAGGATCTCCAGCAGGCCAGGGAGCGTGTCGCTCAGCTCGAGACGTACGAGGCCCGGCTATTGGAAGAGGCGAAAGCCGAGGAGAACGCCCGCATCGAAGAGCTGGCCCGGGAGAACGCGATCCTGGGCCTCGCGAAGGAGTTCGCCGCGGCTGAGATTTCCCAGGGACGGATCACTATTCACCGGGCGTCCCTCGGTGGGGCGAACGCGAATCTCGCGTGGATCGAGCCGCGGGTAGAGAAGAACGCCCTCTTGCGCTCGATGAAACCGAGGCAGGTCCTCGAGCTGGTGCTTGGGGTCTGCGGGAAGGAGGGAACGGTCTGATGCCATCTCCTCCCGCAGAGACCGCTTGTCCCGTGTGCGGTGGCCTGTTGAACTTCCGTTCGGGGGCTGACGGTCTGGAGATCCTTCCAGGGAGCAGCGCCGTCGCGCATCGCGGTTGTCTCGCCGGGCCGGATCGCACCCGCCGGGTGCCACCGAACGCCGCCGAGCACGATGCGTTGAGGGAACTCGTCTCGCGGGGCGCCGCCCCTTGCCGCACGGGTTACCCGGACTTCTGGTGGGTCGAGGACGACGTCCTCTGCTTCTTGGAGGTCAAGCCGAACGCCGTCGAACCGATGACGCGGGACCAGGCCGCGTTCGTCCGGGCTGCGAGGACCCAGGGGTGCCGCGTATTCCGGTACTCCCCCACTCGAGGTGCCGAGGACCGACAGCGACGCGAGGGCGACCCAATGACCCGCGTCGTCGTCCTCGCCACGCTGAGCCGTCGCGAGCTCGAAGACCTCCTCCTCACCGAACACGGTGCGCTGGCTCGAATCCTCGACGCCGTCCGCAACTGGGCCGAACCGCAGTGGAAGGTCCGCCGAGAAGTGGAGCGGATCGTCGAGGAGGCCCTCGACCGCCGTCCTTTCGCGGTGGCTTACACGAGGGGCTTGGAAGAAGCTCTCGGCCGGAGACGTGCCTCGCGGAACGCGGTCCGCTGGGCTCAGTGGTCAGGGGTCGAGGCATGATCTCCCGCACTCTCACGCCCGCCATCTTGCACGGGCATGTCCTGGACGTCCTCCAAACCCTTCCGGACGAATGCGTCCACTGCATCGTAACTTCGCCTCCCTACTGGGGGTTGCGGACCTACGGCACCGAGCCTCAGGTGTGGGGCGGGGACGCGAACTGCGCTCACTTCTGGGAGACGACCACGATCCCCTCGGGGAATGGCCAGGTGTCGCATCCAATGATCGGCGGAACACTGAACGCGGCCTCGGCGACACGCTCTCCCCGCCCCTCCTTGTCGTGCCGCAACTGCGGCGCGTGGAAAGGCGAACTTGGACTCGAGCCCACGCCCGAGCTCTACGTTGACCACCTCGCCGACGTCTTTGACGAGGTCCGTCGGGTGCTCCGTTCGGACGGGACGCTCTGGCTGAACCTCGGCGACACCTACTGCACTCATCCGGCCGGTCTCACGGGGGCGAAACGCTGGAAGGCATCCACCCTTGAGGTCCGCGACCGAACCGGCGCCGAGCAGGCCGGCGCGATCGACAAGCGGACGCCCGGGTTGAAGGAGAAGGATCTCGTTGGGATCCCATGGAGAGTTGCCTTCGAACTCCGACGCCGAGGCTGGTGGCTCCGATCGGATCTCATCTGGTCGAAGCGGAACCCGATGCCTGAGCCCACCCGGGACCGACCGACCCGGTCCCACGAGTACGTCTTCCTGCTGGCGAAGTCACGGCGCTACTTCTACGACGCCGAGGCGGTCCGGGAGCCGCTCCGGGAGAGTTCGTTGCGACGGTTGAGGCACCATCTCCCCAACCCGATGGACAACCCCAGGTATCGGTCCAAACACCCGAAGGGGGACTTCCGCCGGTTCCCGATGCTCGCCAACACGGACCCGACGGGGCGGAACCTTCGGTCGGTGTGGCAGATCGCGACCCAGCCGTATCCGGGCGCCCACTTCGCAACCTTCCCCGAGGCATTGCCGGAGATCTGCATTCGCGCCGGGACGTCCGAGAAAGGAGCGTGCGCGAGCTGCGGGACTCCCTATGCGCACGTCGTTCGCGCCGAGGGGGGAGGCATCGGGCACGACTGGCATCCGGTCAAGTCACTGGCGATGGGTCGGGGCCAGGGAATCGCCGCTCCCGGCATCCACGACGGAACCTACCGGAGGGTCGACCTCGGGTTCCGCAAGGTCTGCTCGTGCGAGACCCGGCGGGTCGTTCCCTGCCTCGTGCTCGACCCCTTCATGGGAAGTGGCACGGTGCTCGCCGTGGCACGCCGGTTGAGACGTCGTTCGATCGGCATCGACCTCAACCCTGAGTATGGAGTCCTCGCGCGGGAACGCATCGGATTGGTAGCGGCCGTACCGGGCGAAGTTGGGGAGGCGGTGACGTGACCCGGGTCGCGATCTATGCGCGGGTCTCCACCAAGGACCAGTCGACCGAGGGTCAGGTAGCTCAGCTCACCGCGTACTGCCAGGCGCGAGGCTGGGTCGACGTCGCAGTCTTCCGCGACGACGGCATCTCGGGAGTCCGGGACAACCGACCCGAGCTCGACAAACTCCGCGAACGAATGCTCCACGGCGAGTTCGAGTCCGTTGTCGTCTCGAAGATGGACCGGCTGGGCCGTTCTCTCGGGATGATCCTTCGCTTCTGGGACGAGGCCGACGCGGCGGGCGTCCGTGTGATCGTTATCGACCAGGGGATCGACACCTCTACACCGGCGGGTCGGTTGCAACGCAACAGATACGTAACGGGTCCCGCCGCTTCTTCGAGCCCACCCTCTACATGGGTCCCCTCACTTTAAGCTGACTGAGGCCATTTTCGGGCCAAGGGTTGCGCCCTCGCGGGTTCGGCATTCCCCGCACACAGATACAAGCACTCGAGGGTGCAGACTGAGTATCGAGCGGATACCGAACTACCGCATTCATGCTTAAGCCGTCCGGCGGCAATTGCGCTGAATCAGTCCCGGAGGGTGCTCCATCCCGGCGTCCCGACCGCCTCACCCAGCGCTCAGCGCCTTCAGTTTGCGGTGGGTAAGCTCCGGTTCCTCCCACCGCCACTTCTCCCGTCGTGTCAGCATCGCGAAGATCATCCGCACCAACTTCCTCATCGTCACGACGTGGGCCAGCTTGCCACGCCCGGTCCGGCTCCTCGCCTTCGCGTAGTACTCCCGCATCCGTCCTTCGTGCTTGGTCACCGTGTCCACCATGATGGCCAAAGCCATGCGCGCGTTCGCAGGGCCGTTCTTGGACATCCTTCCGACCCTCCGGATGGAGGAGCTGTTCCGCTCAGCCGGGACCACTCCGAAGAAGCTCGCGAGGTGGTCGGCGTCGGGAAACCGACGGACGTCTCCGACGTAGGAGCAGATCAAGGAGCCGAGGTAGAAGTTGACACCGGGAATCGACATCAGGAGCTTCACATCCTCGCTCTCCTTCGCCCGCGCCTTGATGGTTCTCTCCAGGGGAAGGGTCAGCCGCTCTGCGGTGTCCAGCCGAGCCAACATCGTGCCCAGCACGAGGTCGCGTTCGTCACCGAACGAGAGGGCCTGCATGGCCTTCCGTCGCTCGTCGGAGAAGTTGTCGGCCGCCTCGGGGAGGTCCTCGAACAGACCCTCTCGCTTCAGGTAGCCGATCACGCTGCACTTCAATCGAGCGATCTCCGCACCCAACTTCACCCTCTGGACCAGCAGGTCACGGAAGATCTGGTCCGCACGGTCCAGCAGGTGGGCCTCGGGGATGATCCCCACGCTGTGGAGCTTGGCCAGCTTCTGGCTATCGACCTTGTCGTTCTTCTTCTTCGACTTCACGATCCAGGCGAGCTGGGTGGGATGAGCCACGGTGATGTCCGCGAAGCCGAACTCCCTGAGCCGCCGGTAGAACGGGTAGGCGGTCCCGGACGATTCGAAGACGATTCTGGCGTCGAGCGGGATCTTCGCCCTGAGGGCAGCGTACCCCTCCGGGGCCATCGCGAACTCGAAGGTGTCCATCTTCTCGTTGGCGAAGATCGTCGCGTGGCTCGTCTCCTCCCCGAGGTCGATTCCCACGGTCGGCATCGCGCTCGGAGA
>JAKAVQ010000007.1 GCA_021817245.1 Thermoplasmata archaeon | reverse complement strand
AGATGCTGGATCTTCCGATTCGAGCGGAGGAGGGTGGCTACCGCGGCCTCTCCCTCGAAGAGTTGCCGAAGTGGCTCGGCCTCACCTCATAATGGCGGGAGTAGTGCTAGGCCTACGCCGCCACCGGGGGGACCGGCGACGTGCACGCCGAGCAGCGCTTCGCCGCGATCGGGATCTGCGAAAGGCACTCCGGGCAGGCCCGCGTCGTCGGCGGGGCGGCCTTCGCGGCCGCGGCGGCCTTCGCCGCCTTCCGGTCCTCGTGGCGCTGGTACGGGAGCGCGATCGCGAAGAAAACGACGAGCGCGATCGTGACGAACGAGATCAGGGAGTTCAGGAACAGGCCCTGTTGGAACGTGCTCCCGTTGACGGTGTAGACCCACGTCGAGAAATCGAACTTGCCGGCGACCCCGATGAGCGGGGTGATGATGTCCGCGACGAGCGCGGTGACGACCGCCGAGAACGCGGCGCCCATCACGAATGCGATCGCGAGCTGGATCAGGTTTCCCCGCTGCAAGAACTTCGCGAAGTCTTCCCGTACTGTCAAGGGATGCCCCGCAGCCGGTACAGGTCCGGCAAATAAGGTTGTTGGGAGGGGGGCGTTACATCGCTTCCAGTCGGGCGAGGCCGAGCAGGTCGAGGGCGTTCCCGAGCGTCTGGCGGACGGCGGCGACCAGAGCGATCCGGCTCGTCCGCTCCTCTCCGCTCTTCAGCACGGGGACCGCGTGGTAGAACCGGTTGAACCGGTCCGCGACGTCGTGGGCGTATCCCGCAACGGCGTGGACGTGCGCCGTCCGGGCCGCGTAGGCGACGACCCTCGGGAACCGGGCGAGCACCCGGACGAGCGCCGCCTCTTCCGGGTCGCGCAGAAGCCGAGCGTCGAACGGGTACGGGCCCCGGAGGGCCTCTCCCTTGCGCAGCACGCTCGACGCGCGGGCGTACGCGTACTGGACGAAGGGGCCGCTCCGTCCTTCGAACGAGAGTGCGTCCTCCCAACGAAAGACGACCGGCTTCTCCGGAGCGACCCGGACGATGTGGTAGCGGATCGCACCCGTCGCCACCGACTCGGCGATGCGGTCGACGTCGGCCTCGGCGAGGTCCTCCCGACGGGCGAGCACTTCGCCGCGGGCGCGGGTCACCGCCTCCTCGAGGAGGTGGTCGAGCCACACGGCCGAGCCTCCCCGGGTCGACATGCGGCCGCCCTCGGGAACGGTGATGTCCTGATAGATCACGAACGACGGCCGCCGCGCCTCTCCCACCTCGGTGAGCAGCGCGTCGAGCGTGCGCGCGTGCAGCTGATGGTCCTGACCGAGCACGTCCACCACCCGTCCGAAGCGGGCGAGCTTCTGAAGATGGTAGGCGACGTCCCGGGTCACGTAGAGGCTCGTTCCGTTCCCCCGCTGCACCACCACGCGGGTCGACTCTTTCGGGAGTCCGTACCCGGTCGTATCGATCGCCCATGCCCCGTTCGATTCGCGGACGGCGTGCGGCGACCCCCGCAGCCGCTCAAGGACCCGTTCGACGGAACCGTCCTTGACGAAGTCGGACTCCCAGACGAACTCGTCGAACGAGATCGAGAGTCGCGCCAGCGAGGCGAGCATTCCGTCGAGGATCTCCTGGGCGAGCGCCCGGTGGCGGGCGGGCGGCTCTCCGCTCTCGAGGGAACGGACCAGCTCGGCCACCTCCTCGCGGGCCTCCTCGTGCTCCTTCAGGTAGGCGCTGACCGCCGGGTACGGCCGGCCCCGGTGACGGTCGGGCTTCTCTCCGACCTCCTCGCCCTCGGCCGCGCGCCGGATCGGGTCGGGCCACTCCGCGCGGGGCTTCGACCAGATCCAGGTGATCATCGCGGCCTGCCGGCCCATGTCGTCGATGTAGTACTGCGTCGTGACCGGGACGCCCGAGGCCCGGAGGATCCGGGCGAAGGTGTCCCCGATGATGGCGTTGCGGACCCGGCCGATGTGGAACGGACCCGTCGGGTTCGCGCTCGTGTGCTCCACGCAGGCGGTCTCGGGAAGCGCGGGTCCGGACCCGTAGCGCCCGCCGTGGGCGAGAACGAGGTCGAGCGTCTCCTGGGTGAGTCGCGCGGAGTCGGCAACGAAATTGACGTACGCCCCCGTCGCCACCACCGAAGAAAGGATCGGCGAAGGGGGAAAGTGGGCGGCGAGCTCCGCCGCGAGCGAGTTCGCGGGACGGCCGGCAACCTGGGCGAGCCGATGCAGGGGGAGGGCGAGGTCCCCCTGCGGGCCGCCGTCCAGCGCGAGCTGGGCGCGGACGGTCTCCGCCGGCAGCGCCACCCCGACTTCCGTCGCCGCGGCGACCAAGCCGGCGACGACGACCTTTACGATCGGATCCCATGGATCGGTCGGTCCGGAAGGGAGCGCTTCGCTTCGATCCATGGGCCGCTCCGTCCGGGAACCGCTTTAGCGATGCGGTCGTCTTAAGGGTTGAGAATGGCGTCGCTCCTCCTTGTCCGCTACGGCGAGCTCGCGCTGAAATCCCCCCCCGTCCGCCGCGAGTTCGAGAGCATGCTCCGACGGAACATCCTCGAGCAGTTCGTCCGGGACGGCATCACCGGTCGGCTGCGCTCCGATCGGGGTCACCTGTACGTGGAGGTCGACGATCCCGAGACGGCTCTCCGGGCGCTCCGCCGGGTCTTCGGGATCACGTCGGTGAGCGAGGTCCACGAGGTCGAGACCGAACCGGCCCGTATCCGTGACCGCCTGCAGGAGCTCGCCGAGCCGCGGCTAGTCTCGGGGAGCCGGTTCGCGGTCCGGGCGCGGCGGACCGGCCAGCACGGGTTCACGAGCCAGGAACTCGCGCGCGACCTCGGCGCGGACCTGCTCGCCCGGTTCGCCGACCGCCGGCTCTCGGTCGATCTCGACGATCCGGACGTCGAGCTCTTTGTGGAGGTCCGCGGTCCCCGGACCTACCTCTACTTCGACCGCGCCGAGGGACCCGGCGGCCTTCCGCTGGGGGTAGCCGGCCGCTTGGTCGCGCTCGTCGACGGGCCGCGCGGCGCGCTGGGAGCCTACCTGATGATGAAGCGGGGATGTCGGGTCTCCCTCGTCGTGCCCCCATCCGGGGAATCCTATGCGCGCGAGACGCTCGCCCGGTTCGATCCGAGGCTCCGCATCGCCCCCGCTTCGCCCGACCCGGCCGCATGGGCGGGGGCGCTCGGCGAAGTCGCGGAGGCCGCGCATGCGGACGGCATCGTGCTGCCGATCCCCGTCGAGGAGTACCCGACCGAGCGGGCGCGCTGGGCCGACCGCGTCGTCTTCTCTCCGACCGTCGGGCTGACCGATGCCGAGGTGACCGAACGATGGCAGAACGTGACGGCGCTCGCCGCGTGACCCAGCGGCAGCTCGACGCGGGAGGGCCGGTTCCTCCGGCGGCCGAGACAGCCCCGCAGGAGCCGACGATCTCGCCCTCGGAGGCCGTCGCGTTACAGCGAGCGGAGGCTCCGCCGATCCCGCGGGTGTCCTCCGGCGACTCGCTCCTCGAGCGGCAGGGACGCTGGCTGAGGGAGCGGGTCCGGTTCGAACAGGCGCAGTCTTCACCCGAGCCGGAAGGTCAAGGGTCAAAATAGGGGAGGTCCCTCGGGCGGTATGTGACGAGCGACCCCCCACCCGTGCTTTCCCAGCTCGTGGACGCCCTCCTCCCCGGGGTTCCCGCAAGCCCGGAAGGGGCGGCCTACCCGGCGGGTACGGCCATCGGGGTCGACCGGACCGTCCAGGAGATCGCGGAGGGTCTCCCCGAGGGGCATCGCCGGGCGTTCGCGACGTTGCTGCGCGCGGTCGACAGTCCCTGGTTGAACCTGGTCCTTTCGGGCCGCCCCGTCCGGTTCTCCCGCTTGAGCGCCGCGGAGCGGCAGCGGTACCTGCGGTCGATGGCCGAGAGCCGGCTCGCCGTGAAGCGCAAGGGGTTCCAGGCGGTCAAGCAGATCGCACTCGGAGCCTACTACTCCGAGCCGGTCCCGGGAGGGGGCCATCCGCTCTGGTCGCGCATCCATTACGCTCCCGCCGCCTCGGCCGGCGTCGCCCCGGACCCCCTGGCCGACGTGGGGCCAGTACGGCCCGATGGCGACCTCGAGGAGAGCGCCGACGTGTGCGTCATCGGCAGTGGGGCCGGGGGGTCGGTGATCGCGGCCCGACTCGCGGAGGCCGGCTTCCGGGTGGTCGTGCTGGAGGCGGGCGAGTGGTTCGACGCCCGGGCGTACCCGCGGGTGGAGCGCGAGGCCCACGACCGCCTCTATCTCGGGCGGGGGATCGTGCCGACGCGGGACGCCGCGTTCGGACTCCTTGCGGGGGAAGCCGTGGGGGGCGGGACCGCGGTCAACTGGATGGCGTGCCTTCCGCCGCTCCCGATCGCCCGGCGCGAATGGGCCCGCGAGGGAGGGATGGCCGGCATCGATGGCCCCGAGTTTGACCGCGCATACGCGACCGTCGTGGACCGGCTCGCGGTCTCGACGCGCGAGAGCGACGTGAACCCTTCCAATGACGCCCTGCGGCGCGGGAGTGCGGCTCTCGGGTACCGGGAAGGTGTCGACTGGAGGGTGATCCCACGGAACGCCCAGGGATGTCGCTCCCGTTGCGGCTCGTGCATGTTCGGATGCCCGTACGACGGTCGACGATCCACGACCGTCACGTACCTGGCGGACGCGTTGCGCGCCGGGACCCGGCTCTACGCCTCGACCCGTGCCGAACGGCTTCGGGTCGAGGGCGGCCGGGCCCGGGGCGTGGACGCGGTCTACGCGGCCGGCGGCCGCCGGCATCGGATCGTGGTGCGCAGCCGGGCCGTGGTCGTCGCGGCGGGGGGGCTGCAAACCCCCGCGCTGCTCCTCCGTTCCGGGGTCCGCGGTCCGGGGGTCGGCCGGGGACTGCGGCTCGATCCCACGACGGCGCTCGTCGGCGAGTTCGCCGGACCGGTACGGACCTGGGAGGGTCCCCTGCAGACGATCGCGGTCCACCGCTTCCAGCGATCCGACGCCGAGGAGCACGGTCCTTGGATCGAGGTCGCTCCGGCCCACCCAGGCCTCGCCGCGACCGCGGTCCCTTGGATCGGGGCGGAGGATCACCGACGGCTGATGGAACGCCTCGAACACGTCGCGACCCCGATCGTGCTGGTCCGGGATGTCGGCGAGGGACGCGTTTCGATCGATTCGGCGGGACGTCCGGTCTTCGACTACACGCTAACGACCCGGGATCGCCGGAACCTCCTCCGCGGCATGGTCGAGTCGGCGCGGATCCTGCGCGCTGCGGGCGCGACGCGTCTGCTCTCCCTGCAGACTCCCTACGTGGAGGTCGGCGAGGGGAAGGCGACGGTTACCGAGGCGGAATTCGACGCGTTCGTGGCCGGGGTCGAGCGCGCGGGCGTCCGGGAGCACGCGATCCCGCTGTACTCCGCGCACCCCATAGGCTCGGCGCGCGCGGGTACGGATCCAAGGAGCTCCACCGCCCGGCCCACCGGGGAGGTCCATGGGGTCGAGGGGCTGTGGATCGGCGACGGGAGCCTATTGCCGAGCGCTCCCGGCGCGAACCCGATGATGTCGATCCTCGCGGTCGCCGAGCGGACCGCGGTCCATCTTCGCGCCTCCCTCGGGGGCACCGGGCACTCTTAAGACCCCGAACGCATGGGCAGTCCCGAGGCAGACGGGCGATGCCGGTCTTTACCGTTCGAGGGTCGTTCTATGCTCGCCGCGGCTACTGGCAGGCGTTCTCGAAGACGCATGAGGCCGAGACCGGCGAGCTCGCCCGCGAGTGGGCGCTTTCCGAGATCGGGGGCTGCCATCACGTCAAGCGCTCCCGGATCCGGATCGAGTCGGTGAACGCAGCGGGCTCGACCTGATCCGCGGACGTCGCTCCTTCCGGGCGGCCAACCGTTTCCGGCCGTCATCGCGCCCCGGAACTTGTCGGCCCATCGGGCGGTGCCGGGCCGTCGATCGCGGCCGTGGAACGACCGTTCTCGGGGTCGCGCTCTCACCGCGTCCGGCGACGGCCAGGGGGGGCCGCCGCTACCTCCCGCAGCCTCGCCGCGATTTGGGAGTCGATGCCGGCCGCCTGAGGCGGCCCGGGGACTCGTTCACCCCCTCGGGCGAAGGGCTCGCAGAGACGGTCCGTCGAGGGCCGAACCGTTAAGACGCCCTCTCGGGTCGCCCTCGGACGATGGTAGCTCAACCCACTGGCGAGGCAGGGCCGATCCCCACGGAGGACCAGGTCCAAGAGGACCTGATCCGCCTCGATGCCTACCGCTCCCAGCTCAACGCCGCGCTCCAGCAGCATCAGCTCTTGCTCGCGTCGCGACAGGACCACGAGCGGGCTCGCGAGAGCTTGGAAGGTGTCGAGAGCGCGAGCGTCGGCGCCGAACTGCTGTTGCCCTTGGGGGCGGAGGCCTATGTCCGCGGCACCATCGACAAGTCGGGCCCAGTACTCCTCGGGGTCGGTTCCGGGGTCGTGGTCTCGATGGAGCGGCCGAAGGCGACCGAACTGCTGGCGCAGCGAGTCGGGCAGATTGATCAGGCGGTCAAGGACCTCGAGGGCCAGATCAACGCGCTCGACGACCGCATCCAGATCCTCTCGCGTCGTCTCGACGCGATCGCCCGGACGCGCGCGGGCGACGTCGATGTGGGCAGCACTTAAGGCGCGGCTCCGCGGCAGCACGTCGCCCGAGTCACCCGAAGCGGCGGCCGAGCCCGCGCTCGCCCCACCGAAGCCGGGCGGGCCGCAGTCCGTCGCCCCGCGGGCGCCGACCCCCTCTCCTACGGCGGCCGCCCGGGGCGAACCCGCTCCGACCCCCTCCGGGCGTTCGGAGGAGTCCGCCTTCACCGACGGACTCCTCGGCAAGCGGCTCAAAGAGGGAACGATCGACGACGTGCTCGACGAGCTCGAGATCGGCCTCCTCCAGTCGGACGTTGCGCTGCCGGTGATCGAGCGACTGCGACGCGACCTAAGGAAGGAGCTCGCGGGCCGTAAGCTACGGTTCGGCATCGATGCCGAGGAGGCGATCCGGGCGAGCCTCGAGCATTCGGTCCGCTCGATCCTGGCCCGTCCTCCCGTCGACCTCGTGGCCGCGGTCCGGACGAGCCCGACTCGGCCGTACGTGATCCTGTTCGTCGGCGTGAACGGCACCGGAAAGACGACCAGCATCGCGAAGCTCGCCGGCTGGCTGCGTGCCGCGGGTCTCTCGAGCGTCATCGCGGCGGGCGACACGTTCCGGGCCGGCGCGATCGAGCAGCTGCTCGTCCACGGCGAACGACTCGGGATCCGCGTCGTGCGCCAGCAGGAAGGGAGCGATCCGGCGGCGGTCGCGTTCGACGCCGTGCAGCACGCGAAGGCGAGGGGGATCGACGTCGTCCTCGTCGATACCGCCGGCCGTCAGCACACCAACGAGAATCTCATCGAGGAGGCGAAGAAGATCCGGCGCGTCGTGAACCCTCAGCTCACGGTCTTCGTCGGGGACGCGCTGAGCGGGAACGACGTCCTCGAGCAGGCGAAGCTCTTCGACAAGGCGATCGGCGTCGACGGGCTGATCCTCACGAAGCTCGACGCCGACGCGAAGGGGGGAGCCGCGCTGAGCGCCACCTTCGTGACGAAGAAGCCGATCCTGTTCGTGGGGATCGGCCAGGGGTACAGTGACTTCGCCCCGTTCGATCCCGACTGGATGGTCCGGCGCCTCTTCGCGGAGGGGACGGCCGGGTGAGCGTTCGGATCGACGTCGTCCTGGTCCGCCCGAAGGAGGACGGCAACGTCGGGGCGGTCGCTCGGGTCGCGCGAAACTTCGGTGCGGAGCGGCTGACGCTGGTCGCCCCCCGCGCCCGGGTCGGGGCCGAGGCCCGTCGGCGCGCGATGGGCGGCCTCGAGATCCTCCGTGGGGCGCGCCGCCTCCCTGCGGTCTCCGACGCGACCCGGGACGCGGACCTCGTCGTCGGCACGACCGACCTCTCCACGGGACGTTCGACCGCCTATCTCCGGCGCTCGGTCAGTCCCGAGCGCCTCGGCGAGGTCCTCCGGACCGTCGAAGGTCGCGTCGCGCTCCTCTTCGGACCGGAGGACAACGGGCTCTCCCGCGAGGAGCTCGCCGGCTGCGACCTCTTGGTCCACATCCCGGCCCGAAGGGAGTTCCCGACGCTCAACCTCTCGCACGCCGCCGGCATCGTGCTCTACGCGGTCCACCGGGCCCGCGGACCCACGGACCCGGAGTCGACCCCGGCCCCCGAGACGCTCGAGCTGAACGGGCGGGAAAAGGAGCTGTTCTTGGAGCGTCTGACCGAGCTGCTCACGCGGATCGGCTACCCCGCCCACAAACGACGGGGTTTAATCCTCCTGTTTCGTCGAGTACTCGGCCGGTCGACGCCCACGGAGGCGGAGTACCGGATGATGCTCGGGCTCTTCAAGAGCCTCGGGCGCGCGATGGACCGGGGTTCATCCCATGGCAGAAAGTAACGGAGATTGGGTTAGGGTGCGCGGGATCGGCAGGGAACGGTTCGCGGGGTACCTCACCGAGTACCTCGGGACGCTCGGCTACACCGTCGAGCGGACCGAAACGACCGAGCCCCCCGAGACCCGGCTGCGGGCGAAGCTCGAGCGGATGAACCCCGCCGTACCGCCGTCCGCAGGATCGCTCGAGTTCCGTTTCTACCCGACGAGCGGCGGAGCGGCGCTCGTGTGGACGGCCCCGACCGAGGTCCCGGTGCCGGACCGCTCGCGGATGGACCGGCTCGTCCGGGAGGTCCTGGCGCACCTCGAACGGGTCGTGCATTCCGAGAGCCATGCGGTCGCGAAGGTGGTCCGCCCGGCGGAGTCCCACCTTCCCTGGCTCGTGGCGACGAAGCCGGCCGACCCCGCGGCCTGATCCCGTTCCCTCCGGGCATCCCGTCCCGGTACCCTCGTCCCCCGCGGTCGCTCAGCGACGGAACGTGCGAGAGGCGCGGGTCGCGCGCGAGAGACGACGCTCGACGATCTCGACCCCGATCCCCGGGCCCCTCGGGACCTCGAGGGTGCTGCCGGGACCGAGCACGAACGGCGGGTCAACGAGATCCTCCCGGTAGTACCGGTCGCTCGCCGAGAGGTCCGCGGGAAGGGTGAACGGCGCGAGCGCGGCGAGATGGACGTTGTGCGCCCGTCCGATCCCGCTCTCGAGCATTCCCCCGATCCAGGAGGGGACGCCGGCGCGGCGGGCCGTGCGGGCGAGCGCGCGGCCAACGGTGAGCCCGCCGACCCGTCCCGTCTTGACGTTGAGGCTCGAGAGCGCCCGGGCGTCGAGAGCGTCCTCGAGGGAGACGGCGTCGACGATCGACTCGTCCAGGCAGACCCGGAACGGGGCGCCCTCGGCGAGACGCGCGTGGGCCCGGATCGCCCGTTCGGGGAACGGCTGCTCGACCTGCGCGACGTGGTGGTCCGCGGCCCAGCGTCGGATCTTCCCAACGGCCGTCACGGGGTACGCCTGGTTCGCGTCGACCCAGATCTCGATGTCGGGGTACGCATGACGGACCGCCCGGACCGGAACCTCGTCCCACCCGGGCCGCACCTTGAGCTTGATCCGACGGTATCCGGCGTCGAGGTACTCTCCGACCCGCCGCACGAGCCCGGCGACCGTGGGCTGGATGCCGACGCTGACGCCCACCGCGACCCGGCGCCGCGCTCCTCCAAGGAACCGGCTCACGGAGAGCCCGCGGGAGCGCGCGGAGAGATCCACGAGCGCCGTCTCGATCGTGGCCTTCGCCATGCGGTGGCCCCGGAACCGCGCGGTGGCCCGGACGAACTCCTCCGGGTCGAGCGAGGGCTGCCGGAAGAGCGCGGGCAAGAAGTGGCCGGTGAGCATCTCGCGGACGGTGGCCAGGGTCTCGCTCGAATAGAGGGGGTCCGCCGACGCGACGCACTCCCCCCAGCCGAGGAGACCGTCCGCGGTCTCGAGACGGAGGAGAAGGAACCGGCGATGCCGCTCGACGCCGAAGCTCGTCTCGAACGGCTCGACCAGTTCGAGCTCGACCTCCGAAAGCCGGGCGGAGCTAAGATGCATCGTTCGCCTCCGACCGCGTGAGGAAATAGAAGCTCCTCCGTTCGCCGTCGACCTCGATCGACGCGAAGTCGTCGACGCGATAGCCGGAGGCGAACGCGCGGGTGAACGCCTCGCGCGTCATCTCCCGCCAGCGCCGGGAGCTCCCGCGGTCCCGCCGACGCACGTTCCCGAGGTCGAACGGGATCTCGAGGTGGAGCTGAGGGGAGCCGGCCGGACGCACGCCCGCGGGTCGTCGCAGGCCGGCCGGGCCGATCGCGGTCTCGACCAGCGGCTCCGAGGCACGGAGTCGGGCGAGGTCCTCGTCGGTACCGGGCCGATCGCCCTCCAGGCGCGCCTCGACCCGGGGCTCGTTCAGCGACCAGACGAGCCGGACCCGATCGGTCTCGAGGCCCTCGTTGATCGCGTCGCCCATCGCGCCATAGTACCGGGGATGGTAGCGGTCCGGCCGGCCGCCGAGCATCCGCACGTTGAACCGGGCGTTCTTGCTCTGCAGTGGGTCGTACGTCCACCGGATCTCGTCGAGCCCCTGCCGGAGGACCTCGCTCCGCTGGAACCGCTTCAGGCCGAACCCGACGTGGTGGTTCTGCCACGCCGGCCGGACGCCGGTCATGTGGGAGTAGTGGAAGAGCCGCCCCTCCTCCCGGCCGAGGAAACCGAGTGCCATCCCGACGAGCTCCACGCCCGCGAACGCGCCGAGGACGAGCCCCCCGTTGTCGTTGAACGCTCGCTGGATCGGATGCGGTACCGCGCCGTCGGTCGTGAACCCCCACGCGGCGCGCTGCACCTCCTCGGCGGCACGGTACTCTTCGGGCGTCGCGAGCCTGCGGTACTCGACGGATGCGGTCCCGCCGCTAGCCCCTCCCGTCATCCCCTGCGCGCCCCCGCCCGGGTCCGTCCCCCGGGGGTACCATCAGTTGGCTTTATAATCGGGGCTCGGGTCCCCCGCCCCGCTTCCGATGACGACCTCGATGTACCGGCACATGGCCCGATCGTTCCGCCAGACCCAGGGGGACGAAGGCGCGGCCCTGCGGCACGAGCGTCTCCTGAACTGGCGCCGGGAGCACACCGTCACCCGTCTGGAACACCCGACCCGGCTCGACCGTGCGCGCGCCGTCGGCTACCGGGCGAAGGGCGGGTTCCTCGTCGTCCGAGTGCGCGTACGCCGGGGGGGCCAGCGCAAGCGCGCGATCATCGCCGGCCGTCGACCGAAGCACAAGGGGATCCTGCAGATGACGCTGGCGAAGAGCCTGCGGCGGATCGCCGAGGAGCGGGCCCAGAAGCATTATCCGAACCTCGAGGTGCTGAACTCCTACTGGCTCGGCGAGGACGGGAAGCAGAAGTTCTACGAGGTGATCCTCGTCGACCCGGACCATCCCGAGGTCCTCGCCGACCCGAAGATCGCCTGGATCGCCGCCCCTGCCCAGCGGGGACGGGCCTACCGAGGGCTCACTGCCGCGGGAGTTCGGGGCCGAGGCCTGCGCTGGAGTGGTAAGGGCGCCGAACGATTCCGGCCGTCCCGCGCGCGCAACCGCCGCCCGACCCGCCGGGTGCAGACGAAGGCCATCCCGTAGCCGCCCGGCCTAGTCCGCGAGCGCGGGCGCGAGCAACTGGTCGAGCGCGACGTGCCGTCGTTCGGCGAGCCGGCGCGCCCAGCCGTAGAGCCCCTCGACGTGCACGAGCTCCCCCCGGAGGATGCGCCCGAGCTGCCGACGAAAGTCGAGGTCGAGGATCACCGGGCCCGCACCGAGGAACTCCCGGAGCCGTCGGGCGAAGAGGCCTCCCTCCCCGTCCCAGTCGGTCAGCACGATCACGTGGCGGCTCGCGCGGGCGAGCCGGTGCGCGGTCTCACTCAGCGGCTGGCCCCGGTGCACGAGAAGGATGGGTGCCCTCAGCCCCAGGCGGCGAAGGGCGCGGCGGTCCCGCTCCCCCTCCACCACCACGATCGCCCCCTCACGTTCGCTCTCCGCGCGGAGCCGGCCCCACAGTTCGACGAACTCGTCGAGCGCCGCCTCGACGTCCCTACCGCCGCGCACGTCGCCCGGCCCCTCCCGGCCTCCGACCGACCGGGGAGACCGAATACATCCTATAGTCCTTGGTCCGTCGGGCGGAGGCCCCTCCATGCCCGATCACTTCACGCTCCTGCTCGAGTGGCGGCGGAACGAGGCCTCGGTCCGGGGGCTCGCGAAGCTGCCGCACGACTTCTACGGCTCGACGCAGGCCTACCTGGCCGATGTCCGCCGCACGTACGAGGCCGATCTCCGCGAGAACCCCTCCGGCCGCAAGGGAGAGCTCGCCCGGCAGACCTACCAGCGCGCGAGCCAGCTCGCCCGCGACATCGTCGAGGGCCGCACGCAGAAGGTCCTGACCTCAGCGTTCCAGGCATCGATCGGCGGCCCCCGCGATCTGCCGAACGCGCTCGGGGAGGAGCGGGCCCTGTTCGATCAGCTGCTGCGCGCGCTCCTCGAGCACCGGCGCTCCTCGGCGCCGTACCTTGAGCCCGGCGGTCCCGCGACGCCCCTCCCCCCCGGGCCGTCCCCCGCCAGCGTTCCGGTGGAGCCCGTCGCTACCGCATCCCGACCGCCCCCGCCACCGACGGTGAAGGCGTCCCCGGCCGCCTCGCCTCCCACCGCGCTTGCGTGGGTCCGCATCCTCCAGGACAGCCGACCGATCGAGGTCGGCGCGGAGACGCTCGACCTCCGCGCGGACGACGTCGTCTCTCTGCCGCCCGAGGTCGCAAAGCTGCTCGTGGACGGGAAGGTGGCCGAGCCCCTCGCGACGGGCGCGGTCCGCCCGGTCACGTGAGCCCGCGCAGGGCCGGCGCGCTCGCCCTAGCGGCGAGCTCGAGCGCGCGGAACCCCTCGAAGCCGAACAATAGATTCTTCGCCGCAAGCCGCAGCCGGACCTCCTCCTCCGACGACCTCGTCCGGCGTACGGCCGCCTCGAACCGCGCGGGGAACCCCCAGCGTCCGAGCGCTTCGGCCTGCGAGGAGTAGGCAAGCTCCACGAGCCCCGCGCGCCGCGCCGCCGACCGGACGCGGGAGAAGTTCACGAACGCGGAGAGGTCGGTCGCCCCGGGAGCCTCGAGCGGATCGTCGACCGGTCGATGGCCCCGAACCGCCGCGAGGGTCCCGCGGGGATGGCCGCGAACGATCTCCTCCTCCTCGGCGCCGTAGTCGACCACGATCGCCACTCCGCCGACCAGATGGTCGGCGATCTCCCGGACGATCGCCTCCGCCACGGGCGACAGCTCGACGATCGTGCCGGGCTCCGGGCCGCTCGGGAGCGCCGGCGGCGGAACGGGGCTCGTCAGGGGGCGCTCGGCCGGCCGGAGGTGCGCTCCGTCGATCTCGACCCCGAGCTCCGTCCATTCGCGGCCGGTCCAGCGCAGTCGACGGCACGGTTGCGCATCGAGCAGCTCGTTCGCGATCACGATCCCCTCGAACGGGCCGTCCCCGCCGACCGAGGTGCCGAGCCGCACGCGCACCCCGGCGGAATCGGCGGCCTCGCCGAGCCGCTCGAGCGTCGCCCGGCCGAGGCTCGGAGCGCGCTCGATGAGGAGGTACTCCGTTCCGTCGGGAGCGCCGCCGGCCTCCCGGAACGCCGCGAAGAGGCCCGCAGCGAGCGAGCCGTCGCCCGGACCGAGTTCGACCAGCCGGAGCGGACGCCGTTCGCCGAGCGCGCGGTGAACGGCCCGCGCGCGATCGCCGAGAGTGGCCCCGAACAGAGGATGGACCTGCGGCGCCGTGTAGAAGTCGCCCCCCGGTCCGGTGGGCGAGCGGTCGCCGGCGTAGTAGCCGAGGCCCTCCGCGTACAGCGCCACCTCCATGAAGCGGTCGAACGGAACGAACCCGTCCGGGTCGCAGAGCGGCCCGAGGCTCCGGAGGACTAAGCGGACCCGATCCGCGGTGGCGGGACCGGAAGGCGCGGTCCGGTCGGCCTCGGGCGCCGGCACGGGCCCCGTTCAGCCGATGTAGCCGAGGTCCTCGCGCGGCGGCCCACCGGAAGGCGCGCTGGGCTCCGCCGAACGCTGCTCGGCCTCGTGGATCTTCTGCGCGATGCGGTCGATCTCCTGAGCCTTCGACTCGAGCGCGGTAAAATCGATCTCGACGTGCAGTACCCGGCTCAGCACCTTGAGGACCGCTTCGGCGCTGCGCGGGTCAACGAAGTAGCCGCTCGTCTCGCCCATAAGGCACGCCCCTTCCATGCCGTAGAGACGGCCGAGGCCGAGGAAGAGCCCGCTCGCTCCGATCAGACCCCCTCCCGGGTCGTTGCGGGAGAAGACCACGCCGAGCTTCTTGAGGGCTTCGACGCGCGCGGGGAGCGTGGCGGCTCCGAGCACCCGGGGCTGCTCCACGACCTTGCCCTGGGCGAACCCGGCGAGCGTGTAGACCTCCTTGACGCCGAGGCCGCGGCAGTAGTCGAGGACCCGCTCGGTGATCTCGTACTGGCCCTCGGGGCTGATCCCCTGGTAGTCCCCGCCGAGGATCAGGACATCGCGCTCGGCCTTCCCCCCGGCCTTCCAGTAGTACAGGTCGTTCGAGACCAGCCGGATGATCCCTTCCTCCGAGACGTAAACCTGCGGAGGGAAGAACTTCGAGTAGACCGTCGCGAGCGGCTTCGCGGGCAGTTGCTCCTTGAGGTAATCCGCGGCGAGCTTCCCGACATTGCCGACGCCCGGCAGACCCTCGACCAGGATCGGCTCGTGGAGCGGCACCTTCTCGAGCGTTCGGATGACCACGTCCTCCACAGTCGGAACTCCTCGGGGGTCACGAGCGAGCCAGCGCCAATAAAGGTACGCTTACGCGCGCGGAATCGACTATCTACGAGGGAGTCGGTCGACGCTCCTCCACGTACCAGCCGCCCTCGCCCATCACCGCGCGCCAGATGTGGGTGAGCGACGGCCGGTTCGCGACCTTCTCGAGGTAGAGCGTGTGGTCGTAGCGGTCGTGCCGCGGCTCGGCGCGAAGCTCGAAGACGACGTCGGCCAGGTCCTGGAGGAGACCGAAGACCGCGCGGTCGTGCGCGATCGAATGGGCGGTGAGGAGCGCCTGGCCGCCGATCGTCTGGCATCGGTGGCGGATCTGGCGGGCGACCGTCGTCACGTCGTGGGGTTCGAGGACCTCGAAGAAGAAGTCGACGGAATCGACCACGAGTCGGAACGGGCTGTCGATCCCGGCGAGGTCGCTCAGCATCCGGTTCGTCAGGCTGAAAGAGCTGCCGGTCCGGGAGCGCCCCGGGTTGCTCGTCACGTCGGCGAGCGAAAGACCGACCTCGCGGGCGCGGGCCACGTCGAGGCCGTGGACGAGCACGCGCTCGTAGTACTCGTCCGCGAGGTTCACGACCGTGACCGATGCCGGGTCCCAGCCGAGGTCGCTGAACGCCTTCGTGACGTCGTCGGTCCGCTCGTACGTCGTGTAGAACAGCACCGGGACCTGGCCCACCCCCGCGTGCGCGAACTGCTTTGCGAGCACCGGGGCGCCCGAGCCGGAGTGACCGCTCAGGAGCGCGAGCCAGCCCGGAGGGAGGGCGGTCCCGAGCGGGATGTCGATCTCGGGGATGTCGAAGATCCGCTGCGCGTCGCTCACGGTCACCGTCCGGCCCGGGCGACGTCGATCGTCTCGTCCACGACCAGGTTGAGCATCTGCTCGACGCCGGTCTGCTCCTCCTCCACGGTCTCGAGCACGAGCGTCAGGACCGAACGGCTCTTGAGATTGTTGAGGAGGATGTGAAAGAACTCAGAGAGGAGCTCGGGCGGGTTGTGGATCGCGAGGGAGTTCACGCTGTCGATCACCACGATCGAGCGGGGGTGCGGGTACTTCCGCAGGAGGTACTCGACCCGGAGCATGATCTCCTCGAGGGCCCGCGGGCTCTCGACGTACGTCGCGTTCGGGAGCGGGTTCGCGTAGTTCATCATGATGTGGCTGATCGCATCCACGAACGAGATCCGGTCGATGGGCACGTCGAGCGCCTGGGCGAGCGTCCAGACGAACGCCGCCGGGTTCGTGACCGCGACGTAGATCGTGTGGGCGTTCGTCTCGCTGCCGACATCGCGGAGGGTCGCGTTCAGCACCGCGAAGTAATGGTCGGCGTACTCGCGCGGGTCGATCTTCAGGGCGACCGCGCTACCGGTCGGGAGGCCCCGGAGCCGCTCGCCGATATCGATCGGCACGGGCCTACGGACCTCCCTCGCGGCCGCCCTTCAGATGCGGGGCCATGAGGATCCCGATCGGGGTGAGTTCGAGGACGTACTGCGCCCGGGAGTGCGACGTCCCCCGCATCTTGACGATCTGGACCACGCGGAGGATGTCGCCGAAGCGCCGGGTGTTCCACAGGAGGATGACGCCGTCGACGATCGCCTCCTCGACCCCGTGCAGGGAGTAGCGGGCCGGGTTCGGACCGATCTCCGAGACGAGGAGGGAGGTGCAGCCGAGCTCGTTGAGCTCTTGGCCGAGGCGGAGCATGAAGTCCCGGATCTGTTCGTCCTTGCGGATTCGGTAGCAGACCGACGTGAGGCTGTCCAGGACGAGCCGCTGTGCGCCGAGCGACCGGACGAGATCGCGGATCGTCCGGATCAGGATGTCGATCTCCTCGCCCGTCAGCTCCTCCTCGCCGAGGCCGAGCCGGTCGTAGATCACCGGAAGGTCGACGAAGACGAGCGACCCCTGCTCGATGAGGTCCCGACGGAAGAACTCGAACGTGGAAAGGTTCTGGATCAGCTTCGACGAGGCCTCGGTGACGGAGATGAACAGGGAGCGCTCGCCGCGCTCCGCGCCGCGGACCAAGAACTCGAGCGAGAGCGTCGTCTTGCCGGTCCCCACGCTCCCCGCGACCAGCACCATATTGCCCCGCGGGATTCCTCCTTCGAGGATGTTGTCCAGCCCCTCGATTCCGGTGGCGCACCGGGGCAGGATCGTCGCCGGGCCCATGAGCCCGGGGGTGGTTCCCGACGGGGCCGACGCCGGGGCGTCGGAAGGAGACTCCATCGAGGAAACGAGCGGTTCCTTCGCTAATTTACTTTGCCCGCTTCCGCATCGCCGGCTCGGGCGTCCGCTTCCGACCCTTCTCTCGAAAGCGTCAGCCGGGCGACCTCGAGAGCCCAGACGGTGGCCCCGCATTCCCGCTCGACCGCCCGGAGGATGCCGTTGCGGCCAAGGAGCGCGCCGACCGCCCTCACCGCATCCCCTTGCGGGTCGTACTCGCGGCGCAGCTCCCGGGGCGACACCCGCAGGAGCTCGGAGCCGGCGGCCGCCGAGGCCTGGGCCCTCAGGGCGGCCAGGACCCGCTCGATACGGTCGGCCGGCTCCTCCGAGCCGAGCGAGCCCCCGGGAGCGGTGACGTCCCGCGGCACGGTCGGACGGGCAGGGGGACCGTCCGGCTCCGTCCCGAGACCTCGCGGGGGCCGTAGGTCCCCGGAATCTTCCTCGAGCCCACCGGTGGGCGCGCCGGCCGAGCTTCCACCGTCCGGGAGCCACAGCGTGCGGAGCGGCTCGACCCGTTCGCCCTTTCCGACGAGGGCGATGGCGTGGCCCCGAGGAAGCGACAGAAGCCGCTCCGCGGAGATCTCCGACGAGACCTTCGCGAGCTCGCGGGCCTCTTCGGGGGACCCTCGGAAGGCGAGGACGTCGGCCACGTTCGTCCAGACCGCTTCGGGCACGTTGCCCGGCAGGGATGCGATCGCCTGGGTCGCGAGCACCACGTGCACGTTCTCTCTACGCCCCAGGCGGAGCATCTCCGCGAGGCTCTCGTGGGAGAACCACTGCGCCTCGTCCAGCACGACGAACGTCTTCGACCGTCGAGGTCGCGCCAGGAGCTCGGACCAGACGAGGGCGAGATAGACGGAGAGCAGGTAGCGGGCCGTAGACTCGCCGACGCGCGGGGCGTTCCCCGACACGAGCACGACCCGGCCGGGCTCCACGAGGGCGGAGGGGTCGAGCTCCGGGTCTCGGGCGCAGAGCATCCGCTCGAGAACCCGGCTCCGCACGATCTCGTAAAGCAGCCGACGCGCCCCCTCCCCGTCGTCGGGGCGCTCCCGAAGACGCTCCGAAAGCTCCCGAACCTCGCCCAGGGCTTCCGAAGGTACGTTCCGCGGCGCTCGGGCCCCGGTCGCAAGGAGCGTGTGCGCATCGGTGAGCGTCCCGGCCTTGAGTGCCGCGGCCGACCGAAGCGCACGGGTCAGCATCTCGTCCAGTCGAGGCCCCCAGAAGGGGTCCGCGTACCGTCCCGCACGCACTCGGCGGAGCGCATGGACGAGGTCGTTGAGTCGGCGTTCCGCCCGGAGGGGATCGCTTCCCTCCGAAGAGATCCCGGCAAGCGCGTTGAGCCGGAGCGCATGGGTGACCGGGTCGACGCGGAGTGTCCGTGCCGAGGCCGGCGGAGGGAGCTCCCGGTCGAGTCGCGCGATCGTATCGCCGATCGGGTCGAAGAAGAGGAGGCCGTAGCGCGTGCTGACGCGTCGGGCCAGGGCGACGAGGTGGGAGCTCTTCCCCATCCCCGTTTCCCCGAGGACGGCCAGGTGCCGGCCCTGGTGCGCCTCGAGAGAGGGCCCCACCACGGTTCCTCCCGGGGTCCTGCCCATCGGGAGGAGCGGGGCCGACAAGGGGGCCGCTGCGGTCGCACACACGATCGAGGGCAGGAGGAGGACCACCTCTTCGTGCGCGAGGAGCGCGCTCCGGACCGATCCGGGGACCCACCGCGGGCTCGGGCGGAAGTCGAGGCCGTTCCCGTTGGCGATCCGCGTGGCCCGGCCGAGGATCTCCCCGAGTCGGCGGAACTGCGAACCGGTCAAGCCTCCGCCGTCGGGTTCGACCGCGATCCGCGCTTGCCAGAACAGCGGAGGGCCGCTCGGTCGCTCGTCGCGGAGCGGATCCCGCCCGGGCGGCTCAGATCGGCACGAGGCTCCGACCGTGGTCCGGTGGGACACGGGTCCGGTCGGAACCGAGGGACGCGGCGTCCACCAGCGGGCGGCCGGATCGGGCAGGGGCCGTGCCACGAGCCGGAGCCGGGCTCCGGCGGGGTGCGCCATCAGGCTCTGTGCGAAGGCATCGACCCAGGAGCTCGGTCCGGACGGAGACCGGAGCGGGGTCGGCCATCCGGCGCGGCGCCGGGCCACGAGCTCGGGCGGGCGGGGAAGGTCCTCGGCGGCCGGTTCTCGGACCCACCCCGCTGGGTCGAGGGCCGGCAGCAGCACCCGGGAGAGCCAGCGCTCCCCGTCCGTGGACCGCGCGTTGACCCGAATCCGCGCGATGGCGCCCGAGTCGATGGTGAGCTCGAGCGCCTCTCCGAGCCCGTGACCGACCCGAAGCGCGGAGAGCGCTTTTCGCTCGCGCTCTTCCGGGTCGTCGCGGCGCCGATCCCCCGAGGGCCGCGGCCGAAGGCGCCAGCGGACGCGGACCGGCCGGTCCTCCAGAGCGACAACGCCTGGCGGGGGCATGGATCGATCTCGAAGGAGTGCGGCTCCGGGCCCAAGACCGCACCGCCGTTCACGGTCGATGGGCGATGGGCGGCCCACGTCACGCTCAAGTAGAAGTCCTGCCCCGGAAGGGCGAGGGCTCAACCTCCCCGATGTCGTCGCTCGAAGAGCAGATCGCCGCGGTGGAGGAGGAGATCCGGAACACCGCCTACAACAAGGCGACCCAACTGCACATCGGCCGCCTCAAGGCGAAGCTCGCGGTCCTGCGGATCGAGCGAGAGACCCGGGCCAAGGGAAAAGGTGGGGGCGTCGGGTACGGGGTCCGCAAGAGCGGCAACGCGACCGTCGGTCTCGTCGGATACCCCTCGGTAGGGAAGTCCACGCTGCTGAACCGCCTGACCGCGGCCGAGAGCGAGACCGGGGCCTACGACTTCACGACGGTCTCCATCATCCCCGGCATGCTCCGCTGGGGGGGGGCCTCGATCCAGGTCCTCGACATGCCGGGACTCGTCCCCGGCGCGGCCAAAGGCCGGGGACGGGGTCGCGAGGTCCTCTCGGTCGTCCGGTCGGTGGATCTGATCCTCTTCCTCATCGACCCGGAACATCCGAACCTCCGGGCGCTCGCGGCCGAGCTCGAAGGGGCGGGGGTGCGGGTCAATCAGCGCCCCCCGCGGATCGTCGTCCAGCGCGCCGACCGGGGCGGGCTTACCGTGACGAGCACCGTCCGCCTTACCCACCTCGCGGGCGGGGCGGCGGCGCAGATCGCACGGGAGTTCGGGTTCCACAACGGTTCGATCGTGTTCCGCGAAGATGCGAGCGTCGACCAGTTGATCGACGTGCTCGCCGGCAACCGGGTCTATCTTCCCGCGATCTTTGTCGTCAACAAATCCGAGATGCTGACCCCGACGGAGAGGACGAGGCTCGCCGCCGAGCTGAAGGGGTTCCGGCCGATCTTCATCTCGGCGCGCGACAAGATCGGGCTCGACGAGCTCATCGACACCATCGGCCACGCGCTGCGCTTCATCCGCGTGTACGTGAAGCCGCCGGGCCGCCCTCCGGACCTCGAGGAGCCAGTGATCCTCCGCCAGGGGGACGACATCGATGAGCTGTTGCGGAGGCTTCCGGGAGAGCTCCTCAAGAGCTTCCGCGCCGCCCAGGTCTGGGGCCGGAGCGCCCGATTCCCCGGTCAGACCGTAGGGCGGGAGCACGTGCTCGCGGACGAGGACATCGTCACCGTCGTGGTCGCCCGCGGAAGCGCACGGCCGGTCGCGTAGTCGCCGACGACGGGGGCGACCCGAAAAGGGCGGGACGGACCTGTCCGCCGAGGAGGTAGTGGGCCCGGTGGAAGGGATCCAGCTTCACCGAGGTTTCGAGGTCCAGCCAGGCCGATACCGTCTGCTCGGCCCGGGCGAGATGCTGCGCCGGGGCGAGCTCTCGGCCGAGGCTCGCGGTCTTGAGGGCGATCAGGCAGGCCGACCCGGCCCCGCGGAGGAACCACGCCGCGTTCTCCCGCGCGATCGCGAGCTGGTCGGGCTGGGCGATGTCCATGTACAGCCCGTCGACCGGGGGCACGAGACCCGACACGCGGGCCGGGTCGCGGGCATCCGCGAGGATCGGCAAGAGGTTCGGCCAGCGGCCCGAAAGGTCGAGCAGCCGAGCGAAAGGGCGGAGGCTCCGCTCGAGCGCATAGAGCCGGCCGTCCGGGCCGAGGAGGTCCGCAACATGGGACGCGGTCGTCCCGCTGGCCGCGCCGAGGTACAGCCATCGTTCCCCGAGCGTCGGCAGGCGGCCCTCCCAGTCGTGGACCAAGGCGGCGGCGAGCTTCGAACGATACGGATCGAAGGCACGGTAGAGACGGTCGCCGAACTCCGACCATCGCTCCCCGTAGACCGGGGGGAGCGACCCCACGGCCTCCGTCCAGAGCTCGACCTTCCCCTCGCGCCGTCGCCGGCCGAGCCGCGGGCTGGCCGGAACCGATGCGAGGCGGGCGGGGGCTCTCACCGGGACCTCCGGCGGCGGAGCTCGCTGACCCGACGGTCCCGTCGGGCGATCAGACCCGGGGCGAGGTCGGCTCGGGTGATGGCGTCCGCCCGCGCCGCGATCGCGGCGAGGGCGGCGAGGCTGCGCGCATAAGCCCCCCGTCGCCCCAGCGGCAGCTCGTCCATGCGATCCGCCCGGTAGAGCAGCCCGTAGCGCGGCCCGTGCTCCGGCGACGGCCGGCGTCGGGAACCGAGGAGCTGCAGCCGCGGGGCCCGCATTCGGCTTAGCACGGAGACGCTCCCCGCCGCGGCAAGCAGCCGAGCCGCAACGCGGGCTCCGACCAGCCGAGCAAGGTTCGGCAGGAGCTCGAGCGCCCGGGCCTCGACGACCGACCGGAGCTCGGCGTGATGGCGCCCCAGCGTCGCCCGGGTCGCCGACCATTTCCGCGCGTAGTCGTCGAGAGGGGAGGCCGGCGCGGCGACGAACGCCTCGGCCGCCCGGGCCTCGCGCCCGACCGCGCGCTCCAGCCGCTCCTCTTCGCGAACCAAGGCGATCAGGACCTCCTCGGGCGAACGGAGCGCCTGTTCGAGCGAGCGGCGGGCAAGGGCGCGGAGGAACGCTCGCTCGGCGTCGGGGTCGAGCGGGGGCCGGACCGTCCGGGCCCGCCGCGTCTCGTCCAGAGTGGCCGGCCGGATCCGTAGGGAGGTCCGACCGCGGAGGAGCACGGCGACCTGCGGTTCGACGACGACGAGCTCGGGTCCGGTCGTGCTGCGATGGAGGGACTCCCAGAGCGCTTCGGGGAGCACTCCATCGGGAAGGCACGGGGAGTGGCCCGCGGCCCGTTCCGGATCGGGGTCGAGGGGGAACTCCTCGGTCGATCCCGCAGCGAGGTCGACGAGATCCATCCGCGGGCCGTTCGCGATAAGGACCGTCGGAGGCACGCCCTACCCCTCCGCGAAGCTCCCGAGCACGTTCGACACACCCGTCTCGGGCGAAGACCCCGTAACGAGGAGGCGACCGAACGGCACCGCTTAAGACCTACCGGCCGCGCGGAGAGTCCTCTGGCGTGAGGGGTCCGCGCGGCTCGGTCCGTCGGCCGAGGAATGCCAAGGGCCTCCCCCGCCCGATGGGAGGCCCGCGCGCGACCCACCCGGTTCCGCCGGGTCGATCTCTGCGTGCCGGTGCGCGACGCGTCGAGAAGGGCTTGCGGCTCAACGGATCCTCCATGCCCCCGATGAGGGCGTTCACCATGCGCGAGAGCGCGGTGCCCGGGTTCGTGGGGACACCCCGCGTCCGTGAGTTCGTCGCGGAGGGCCCGGTCGGGAGACGTGCGAACCCGCCCCGCTCGGGCCTCATCGGCGTACCGTAGAACGGATTGGTGACCTCGAGCACGAAGCTGGAGCTGAGGCCCCGCGCGTGGTCGAAGCGGCAGGTGCCCGCGGCGAGCCCGGCGGCCCGCGCGGTCGAACGGTCGATGGTACGGATTCCGTGACGGGCCGTCGGGGCGACCGAACTTACGCGCGGGAGGGAGCGGGCGCCTCGAACTCCGCGAGCGACTTCTGGAAGCGGTGGCGCTCCTCGGGGACCTCCACCGGGTACCTTCCGGTGAGGCAGCCGAGACAGAGCTCCTCCTGGCGGAGACCGATGGCCCCGACCAGGCCGGGGATCGAGAGGTAGTGGACGCTGTCGGCTCCGATCGTCCGGGCGATCTCCTCTTCCGTGCGATTGAACGCGACGAGCTCCTTACGCTCCTTCATGTCGATGCCGAAGTAGCACGGCGCCCGGATCGGCGGGCAACCGATCCGCACGTCCACCCGCGTCGCGCCGGCGCCTCGGACCATCTCGACGATCTCGCGGAGCGTGGTTCCGCGCACGATCGAATCGTCCAGCAGCACCACCCGCTTGCCCCGGAGGAGACCGGGCACGGGGTGAAGCTTGACGCGGACCTCGAACTCTCGTTTCTTCTGGTCGGGGAGGATGAACGTGCGCTCGACGAACCGGTTCTTGATCAGGGCCTCCGCGTACGGGATGCGGGTCCCTTCGGAGAACCCCAGCGCCTGCGGGCGCGCCGAGTCGGGGACGGGGACGACGAGGTCGGCCTCGACCGGTGCCTCCTCGGCCAGGCGCAGCCCGATCCGGTGACGGACGTCGTAGACCGGTTGGTTCTCCACGATCGAGTCGGGCCGGGAGAAGTAGACCCACTCGAACATGCAATGGGCCCGGTCCCCGCCGTTCGGGATGCGGGAGGTGCGCGCGAGCTGTCCCTTTTCGAGCACCAGGACCTCGCCCGGAAGCACGTCGCGGACCGCCTTGCCGCCCATGAGCTCGAGCGCGACCGACTCGCTCGCGACCGCGACCCCGCCCTCGACGGTACCGAAGACCAGGGGTCGGATCCCGAGGGGGTCGCGGAACGCGTAGACCCGGTTCCCGACGAGGAAGACCACCGCGTAGCCACCGACGAGCTCGGCGCAGGTCCGTCGGATCGCCGCCTCGAGGTCGCGGGTCCTTCCGTACTCGAGGGCGATCATCTGGGCCATCGACTCGGTATCGGCGTTCCCGAGGAGGTCGACGCCGTGGGCCTCGAGCCGGTGGCGGATCCGATGGAAGTTGACGATGTCGCCGTTGTGGGCGATCGCCGCGTCCTCGTCCTTGACCTTGACGACGATCGGCTGCGCGTTCTCGATATCGCTCGAGCCGGTGGTCGAGTAGCGGGTATGGCCGATCCCGATCGGCCCGCGGAGCGTATCGAGGAGCTCCTGGCCGAAGATCTCGTGGACGAGCCCCATCCCCTTCTTCTGGTAGAGGACGCCGTGGCTCGTGGTCGCGATCCCCGCGGACTCCTGGCCCCGGTGCTGGAGGGCCCGCAGTCCCCGGAAGAGGTACGGAGCGGCGCCTCGTCCCTGCAGCGAGACCCCCACCACGCCACAGAACTCCCGGGCCGGCATGTGGGTACCGAAGGGGCGCCACCGCTCCCGACCCAACCTACCCGGGCTTCGGTCTTAAGGCAAGCGCTCGGCGTTACTTCAACTTCCCCGGCATCGGGGTACCGGCACCGCGACGTGCGGCCGGCCGCAGAAAGGATTGGGGCCTCCCACCACCTCGGCGGGAGGCCCCGGAAAGGGTAGCGAAGCGATCGTCAGCCGAAGAGGGCGGAAAGTCCCTCGGCCGCCTCCTCTTCGGAGACGCCCTTCTCTTCCTTCTTCTCCTCTTCTTTCTTCTCGCCCTTGCCTTCCTTCTTCTCTGCCGGGGCGGCAGCGGCCGGCGCCGGAGCCGAGAACGACTCGGCCTTCGCGAGGACTTCGGCGAGATTGACGCCCTCGAGCGAGGCGAGGAGCGCCTTCACCCGCGCGGCATCGGGGGAGATCCCCGCGGCCGTCAGGACCCCGCTCAGGCCCTTCTCTTCGATCGGCTTACCGGCGGCGTTGAGCAGCAGCGCACCATAGACGTACTCCATCGTTCTTTCCTCCGTGGACTTCGGGTGGACCCTCAGTGACCTGTCAGTCGGCCGACCGCGGCGGCCTCGCGCATCGCTTTCGCGAAGAGCGGTTCGATCGTCTCCTTCGTAACGTACCCGGCGGCGAGCGCGAGCCCCAGGGCGCGCCGGTGTGCCCTCGCAAGGAGCAGGGGCGTCGTCGCGGGTGTCGCGTAGCCGACTTCGAGCGCAAGTCCCAGCGCCGAACGCGCCGCCCGCGCCAGATCGGCGCGTTGCGCATCCAGGTCGACCGCGAGGACTTCGGGTGGATAGAAGGTGGGGCCCTCCACGACCGCGCGGAGCGAAAGGCCGACCTCGAGCGGGAAGATCTCGAGCCGGGTGAGCATCGTCGCGACCTCGCGCGAGATGACCTCGCCGGCGCGCACGATCGTGGTGTCCTTCTTCAGGATGACCTTGCCCTTCTCGATCGCCGCCGGCAGGCCCGCGTGCTGAAGCTCGCCAACGATCGGCCCGGGCTTGAAGTTCGTCGTACCGGCCGGGACGAAGATGTCCTTCGGTGCGATCTCGCCGCCCCGCGCCGGGGTGGGCGAGCGGGTCTTCAGGAATTCCTGGTAGAGGGAGAAGGGGTTCCCCTCGGCCGCCAAGATCGCTGTCTGGTCGACGACTTGGTCCAGCAGGGGACGCAATGCCGGCCGCTCTTCGGCGGCCTTCTCGAGCGCGTGCCGGATCGCGCTGTTCGGCGCTACGCGGATCGGGCGGTCCCGGGACCGCAGCTCCCGACGCATGGACTGCAGCGCGCCGGCCGGGACCCCCCGCAGGCCCACCAGGGCCGTCATCGGCCGGGCCAGGACCGCGCGGGCGAGCTCGTCCACCTGAGCGATTTTCTCGGGCGAGACCGAACCGCGACCGGGCATGTTCGACGACCTCCCCGTTACCAGAGCCGTACCGCGGGCCCCATCGACGTCTTGACGTAGACCGACTCGATGTTCGTGCGGCCCCGCTCGAGCTTTCCAACGATACGCGAGAGCACCGCGTCCACGTTCTGGGCGATCTTCTCGGGCGGCATCGACCGCGTCCCGACCGGGGCGTGGAACGTACGGTTCCCCTTCGATCGAACCCGGATCGAGCGCTTGAGCGCGTTCACGAGGTTCGTGGGGTCGCTACCGGGAGGGACCGGCCGCGGCATCTTGCCGCGGGGTCCGAGGACGACGCCGAGCCGCTTACCGATGGTCGGCATCAGGGGGGCCTCGGCGAGAAAGAAGTCGATGCTGCTGACGGTCCGCTTGGTCGCCTTCTTGTCCTTCGCGAACTCGTCGAGCTCGGCGGGCGAGACGGTGAGGTCGGCGACGCCCTTCACCTTCTGGAGCAGCTCGGGGGAGCCGAAGACCGCGACCTTGACCGCCTTCCCCCTCCCGTTCGGCAGAGGGATCTCCTCCTCGATCCGGTTCTTCGGGACCGTCAGGTCGAGGTCCTTCAAGTTCACGGAGATCTCCACGGTCTCGGAGAACTTGCGCTCCCCGCCCTTTTGGAGGGCCTCGGTCACGACCTCAACGGAAGAACGGTCCGGCATCGATCTCGCCTGTGTGCAGAGCGGCGGCGCCGAAAAGGCTTCCCTACATAAGGGTTGTCTTTTGACGGGTTCGAGGGGGCTGCGGTCGAGCGTCCGGGGTGCGGCGGTCGGACGCGACCGGGCGCGGCTCACAGGCGACGAGAGGAGCGCTCCTCCGGCCCGCAGAGAGCCGAAGAGCCCCGGGCGACCGGTGCGACCCGTCCCAGAGGATTTATAGGGGGGGAGGCTCCGCGCCGCCGATGCATTACCCAAAGGTCGTGTCGACGTATTGCCCGAAGTGCAAGACGCACACGGAGCACGACGTCGAGAAGGGCAAGAAGCGCGCCGCTTCCGAGCTCAAGTGGGGACAGCGGCGGTTCCGCCGGGCCACCCGCGGCTACGGAGGCTTTCCCCGTCCGAAGCCGGAGGGGAGGGCGAAGGCGGTCCGTCGAGTCTATCTCAAGTACCGATGCAAGAAGTGCAAGTACACGGTCCAGCCCCCGAGCTGGCGGGCGAGCCAGCTCGAACTGGTCGAGCACCACTAGGAGGAGCGCGCATGAGAGGACCGTCCCCCTTCTGGATCGTAAAGTGCCCGGACTGCTCCACCGAGCAGACCATCTTCAGCCGTCCAGCGACTATCGTGAACTGCTCGGTCTGCGGTGCGACCCTCGCGACGCCGACCGGCGGCCAAGCCCAGCTCCGGGGCGAGCTCGTCCGCCCGGTGACGGCGTAGCCGGGGGCTTGGGTCGCGGATGCCTCTGCGCGCCGAACTGCCCGAAGAGGGCGAGCTGGTCATCGGCACGGTCACGTCGATCCGGAACTTTGGCGCATTCGTCAAGCTGGACGAGTACAACCAGCGCGAGGCGTTCATCCATCTGTCCGAGGTCGCGACGGGCTGGGTCAAGTACATTCGGGACCACATCCGCGAGGGCCAGAAGATCGTCGCGCGCGTACTGCGCGTGGATCCCTCGAAGAACCAGATCGACCTCTCGCTCAAGCGGATCAACGACCATCAGCGCCGGGAGAAGGTTCAGGCGTGGAAGAACGAGCAGCGCGCGATGCGCCTCGTGGAGCAGGTTGCCACGGCGCTCAAGCTCTCCACCGACGAGGCGGTCGACCAGTTCGGACCGTCGCTCGTCGAGAAGTTCGGTTCTCTCTTCGGGGCGTTCGAGGTCGCCTCCGCGGATCCGAAGCGATTCCAGAAGGAGACCGAGAAGTCCCCCTGGTCGGCGGCCTTCCTCAAGGTCGCGCACGAGAACATCGTTCCTCCCCATGTGACCATTCTTGGCACGCTCGAGGTGACCGACCCGGGCGCGCGCGGGGTCGACCACGTGCGGGACGCGCTCCTGGCGGCGGAGAAGGTCGATCCGGAGTCGGTCGAGGTGCAGTACGTCGGGGCCCCGCGGTACCGTATCCGCGTTCAGGCGAGCCAGTACAAGCAGGCCGAGGAAACGATGAAGAAGGCGACGGACGCCGCGCTCAAGTCCATCAAGGCCGCGGGTGGGGAGGGCTCGTTCGTCCGGGCATGACCGAGAGTCTACTCCGGGTGTGCTCCGGATGCGGTCGGTACACCTTCGGGCCGGCCTGTCCAGAGTGCCGGAGCCCGACGCGCACCCCGCACCCAGCGCGCTTCGATCCCGGCGACCGTTACGGGAATTACCGCCGACGACTCCTCGCCGCCGTCGGCGACGGACCGTCACCGTCGTAGAGGAACCATGGTCGCGAACATCCACCGCATCAAGGTCGTGAACGACGTGAGCGACCTCGTACCGATCCTTCGGGCCGTCGATTCGCCGGTGAAGCAGAAGCTCGTCCAGCGCCTCGGCGAGAGCTGGCTCACGCTCGAGGACGTGGTCGCGGAGTTCGGCAAGGACGGCGAGCGGGCGCTCGCGTTCTTCGAGAAGTTGCGTCTGATCGATACCCGCTGGGTCGCTCGGGAAGGCAAGCGGCAGCCCGAGAAGAGCTACCACTTCTACTACTCGACCATCAACATCAACACGACGAGCCCGCTCGGCGAGATGAGCGAGGTCCTCGCGATCGCGACGATGCCCGCGAAGGACTACGGGAAGCTCGAGGAGAAGATCTACGCCTCCGTCGGTCCGGACGGACGGTTCTTCTCGGACGTGGCGGAAGAGCTCGGGATGTCCCCGACACGGCTCAAGGGGATCGTCAAGCGCTCGGAGAAGCTGGAGTACCGTGGCCACCGCATCGAACGGTTCCAGGCGGACGAGGGCGCGTAACCGGACGCGCCCGCTCGACGTCTCGGTCCTCCGGATCGGGCACCGCCCCGGTCGCGATCCCCGACTGACCACGCACCTCGCGCTCGCTGCCCGCGCTTTCGGCGCCCGTCGGATGTACCTTCATCCCCCCGATCCCGAGCTCGTCCGTCGCCTCGAGGACGTCGGACGCCGCTGGGGCGGGGGGTTCGAGGTCGTCCCGACCGACGAATGGAAGAAGGTCGTGCGCTCCTTCGACGGACCGGTCGTGCACCTCACGATGTACGGACTTCCGCTCGAGCGCGTCGCGGCGCGGCTCCGGCGTCACCGACGGCTCCTCCTGGTTGCGGGGGGTGCCAAGGTGCCGGCCGACCTCTACCGGCTCGCGACGTACAACGTCGCGGTCGGGAGCCAGCCGCACAGCGAAGTGGCCGCCGTAGCCGTCGCCCTCGTGCGCCTTCTGGGCCCGCCCTCCGGTCCGGCGCCGCGGAACGCTCGGATGCGGATCCGCCCTTCCGCGCGGGGAAAACGGGTCGAGGACCGAGAGGAGGCCGGTTGATGGAAGAGCTCCCCCCGGTCCCGGCGCGGGGCCTTCCGCTTTCCTCGCGCGCCCCGGGAAAGTGCATCGTCTTCGGGGAGCACGCGGTCGTCCACGGCGCCCCCGAGCTCGTCTTTGCCATCGATCTCTACACGCAGGTGTTCGTGCGGACGGACGCACGGACCCGCCTCAACGCCGACGAGGAGGCGACGGCCCGCAACGCGTACTTCCGGACCGCCCTCGAAGGGCTGTGGGCCGGAGGACCCTCGATCGACGTCCGGGCGATCTCCCGCATCCCTCGGGCGGCTGGTCTCGGGTCTTCGGCGGCGTTCTCCGCGGCGATGGCCGTCGCGCTCGGTGCCGCGACCGGCGGGATCGACCGGCCCACGCTGGCCCAGCGGAGCTTCGAGATCGAGAGGGGCGCCCAGGGGGTCGGGAGCGCGGGGGACACCTCGGCGGTCGTCGGAGGAGGCTTCCTCGCGATCAACGGGGGGAGCGGCCCTCTCCTCTGGACCGTGCGCGCGGACGATCGCGTCTGGGAAGTGCGGCGGGTGGCCGACCCCGGGTGGGTCTGGGTCGTCGCCCACAGCGGTATCCCTCGGGCCACGGGTGACGCGGTCCGCGCCGTAGGTCGCCGCCTTTCGGCCCCCGACGGGCCGGAGCTGCTCGAGGAGTTCCGTAGGGTGGCGGTCGAAGGCATCCGTGCGGTCGGTGCGGGTGAGCGCGCCCGGGTCGCGGAGCTGATCGAGCGCAACCAGGAGCTTCTGCGCGAAGTGGGCGTCTCCCATCCGCGGCTCGAGGCGTTGCTCGAGGCGGCCCGTCCGGCCGCCGAGGCGGCGAAGCTCACCGGTGCGGGGGCCGGAGGATCGATCGTCGCGCTCCCGACGCCGGGGAAGGAAGCGGAGCTCGTACGTCGGCTCGCGCGGGCGGGGGGACTTCCCTTCGTCGTGCGGCCTTCTACCGAAGGCGCCGCGCTCGTAGAGCCGTAGTCTGCGCTGGACGCCGCGGCCCGGCTCACTTCCGCGCGACGATGCGGAGGACCGAGTTGGGCTCGAGCGGGTGATCGGCCGCGAGGGCACGGTGAGTTCGTCCGTCGATCGCGCGGATGAAGCCCTCTCCGAGCTCGGTATGCACGCGGTACGCGACGGCCCGCGCAGGTGTGCCCGCAGGGACGAGGAACGCGTCCGGGAGGATCCGGCCCTTCCCGTCCGTCCAGTGCGTTTCGTCCTCGACCGGGTAGACGACCATCATTCCGAGACGTTCGTAGACCATCCGCTCGAGTGCCTGCTGCACCCCCGTGGAGCCCCACGCCCCGACGATGGCGCGGACTCCCTCGAGCGCTTTCGCCTGCGGCGGCGAGAGCCGGCTCTGGTCCCGCACAGTGAACCGTGCGTCCCCGGGTCGGTAGTCGACGAGGCCGGCCCGGACCGCGCGACGGAGGATGAGCTCTGCGTCGGCGGCCGTAGGCACGACCGGGATCGGGGCGACCTCCTCCTCGAGCCGGGCCCGGCGCTCCGGGTCCGCCCGATCGCACTTGTTCGCCGCAACGAGACGCGGTTTCGAGGCGCGGAGCAGTTCCCGTGCGAGCGCGGTGAGATCCGCGTCCGACCAGTTCCCGGGATGCGCCCGGTCGATCGGAACGTTCCGTAGTGCCGCCGCGATCGCGGCCGGGCCGATCGAGAGTCCCGTCAATCGCTGGGCGAGGAACTCCTCGAGCTTTCGCCCCTCGAGCTCGATCCCGCGCGCCTGGCGCGCGAAATCTCGTCCGAGGATCTCGGCGACCCATGCGACCAGCTCCTCTTCGAGCCAGCGGACCTCCTCGGCGGGATCGTGTGCCCCGGCCGCATCGATCCGCCCTTCGGCATCGGTCGCGCCCGAGAGGTCGACGACCTGGACGAACCCGTCCGCCGCCCGCAGGTCATCGAGGAACTTGTGACCGAGTCCCTTACCGGCGTGAGCTCCCGGAACGAGACCCGGGACGTCGACGAGGCTCACGGGAATCCACCGGGTCCCGTCGACGCACTTGGCATTGCCCGGCGTGCACGGAGATCCCTTCTCGACATGGGGGCACGGTGCGCGGACCGCCGCCACTCCTCGGTTCGGAGCAAGCGTGGTGAAGGGGTACGGCGCCATCGGAACATCGAGCAGGGTGAGGGCGTTGAACAGCGTCGACTTCCCGACGTTCGGTTTCCCGACAACCCCGATCTCCATGGTTTCCCACGCCGAGCGCTCACTTCAGGTCGAGTAGTCGGGGGGCACTTCGGGCACGCCGAGGCGCTGGTTCGCGGTGAGGGCGAGCGCGAACAATAGGTCGCTCAATCGATTCGCCCACTGCAGGAGCTCGGAGCGGACCGGCTCGGTACGGTGAAGAGTCCAGAGCTCTCGTTCGGCCCGGCGGGCGATGCTTCGAGCCAGATGCAGCTCGGAGGCGGTTCGAGAGCCTCCGGGAAGGACGAACGAGTGCACCTGGGGATGCAGCGCGTCGTAGCGATCGATGTCGGCCTCGAGCCGGCGGACGTGCCGCTCTTCGATCCGGTGCGTCGGAGGTCGGGGGCTCGAGGGGTGCGCGATCTCGGCCTGAGCGATATAGAGCTCGTGCTCGAGCCGTCGGACGGATGTTCCAATCTCGACGAGCTCGGCCGGGAGATCGGCCACGACGATCCCGAGCTGCGCGCCGAGCTCGTCGTACGTGCCGAAGGCCCGGATGCGGGGCGAGTCCTTCTCTACGCGCGAACCACCGCTGAGACCGGTCGTTCCACGGTCGCCCGTGCGGGTGTAGAGACGCGGGATACTCTCGCCTCCGGCCTCCACGGAAGCTGGTCCAGAGGAGAGCTGAGACCGTGGACGGGACAGTACGAAATGTGCAGCACCTCATTATGCTTGGCGTCCTGTCGGCACAGTCGGCAGATGAACCCGCTGCGTTCGCTCCACGCGATCCCCATCGACTCCATGTTGCAACCCTTCCCCAGCGTGGGAGCTTAGCGCCCGAGGAGCCCCCGACCCTCGCGGTCCGCCCGCCGTCGGTCCGACCGCCGACCGTTCACCGACCGTGCGCGATCGCGCAAGGCCGGAACGTGTTCGGCGTGCGTTCGGGCCAGCTCCCGGATGCCCAGGGTGAGGACGAGCGCGATCGCGCCCTCCAGATCGTGGGCATATCCGTCCTCCACGAGCTCCTCGAGTTCCCCCCGAAGCGTCGGGGGCAACTCGATCGCGGCTTCGGCCGGCGAGGCCGCGCCACGAACGAGCGCCCGAATCGCCTCGGACTTCGTCGCGAGCTCGTGCTCGGTTCGGTACCTCTCGAGGAGCGACTCTTCCTCGGCCGCAAGGCGCACTCCGAGAAAGTGGGTCGCGGGAGCTGGGGCTTGGGCGGTCCGCACGCGTAAAACACAGATTTAACAAGTATTTCTACATTGTGCACATGTGTTAAACGTCGGGGGCGCGCCTGCCCTTAGGCGTTGAACGTCGGAGGGGCTCGCTCGTGCTCCGCCGGCCGGACCTGAGTCTGCGCTCCCGGGGAGCTCCGGCGAGGAGTCTCGGGAGACGGCGAACGCTCGGCCGTCGGGGACAGCCCAAGGCCGTGCTCGCCGAGGGAGGATCGGGGTGGGTCGAAGTCTTTACGCTCGTGACGCTTCCTACCTACGACCCGGTCGAGGGATGAGGGCCGCGTGAAAGCGTTCGTGCTGGGGGGGACGGGGTTCATCGGTCGACGGCTCGTGCGCGACCTTCAGCGGCACGGATGGGAAGTCACGATCGCGGCGACCGGTCGGACCCCCAACCCGTACGGTGATGGGGTTCGATATACGCGCGTCGACCGAGCGGACCCCACGGCGCTGCGAGCGGCCGTCGATTCCCTGGGGAGCATCGACGTGCTCTTCGACCAGATCTGTTTCGATCCGAAGGATGCCGAACAGGTGATTGGCCTGTTCTCCGGCCGCGTGCGGCGGTACGTCTTCGTTTCGAGCGGAGCAGTCTATTCCGGCGGCAAAACCCCGTACCGAGAGAGCGACCTCGACCCCTTCGGCTACGTGCCGCAGGTCGGCACAATGGACACGCTGGGCTACGGTGAGGGGAAGCGGAGTGCGGAGGCGTGGCTCTTCCAGAAGGCTCCGTTCCCGGTCGCAGCGGCGCGCTTTCCCAATGTCCTCGGCCACGACGACAGTACCCGGCGGTTCCAGCAGCACGCGGAATGGGTCCTGCGCGGCGAGCGGATCGTGATCCCACCGGGGGCCGGCCGGAGCACGTACGTCTGGGTCGAGGACGCGGGCCGGTTCCTATCGTGGCTCGGCCGAGAGGCGAAGTCGGGACCCTACAACGCGGCGACCTCCACGGTCCTCGATGCCCGGGATCTGGTCGAGCGGATGGGTCGGACGCTCGGCCGAACCCCGCAGGTCGTGACCGACGGCGGGCCGAGCGAGCGTTCGGCCTACTATCGGTCGACAAGCCTCTTGTCGGTCGAGAAGGCCGAGAGCGAAGGCTTCCGCTTCACTCCTCTCGATGGCTGGTTCGAGCTCGAGGTCGCCCGATGGAGGGAGGACCACTCTGCCTCCGCCCCACGGGCGTGAAGACCACGCAGCCCCCGGGGAGCGTGTCGGTCATTTCGTCGGCGAGGCTCTTTGCCCGCCTCAACGTCCACGCCTTCTCGGAAGACATCGGCGTTCCGCTCGCCCCAACGTGGCTTTCCTCCCGCGGACCGAATGCGCGACCGGCACTCGTGCGGTCTCCCGCGACCGGGGCCGGAGACGCCGGAGCCCGTCCTGCCGAAGCTCGTACCTCGTGCGCGCCTAGATATGCGCCCGGGGCCTTCTATGGGCATGCAGCTACGCCACAACGAGTCGTCCGATCCCATCGGACGCGCCCTGGACTGCGCGGAACGCTGCTCGAAGGACTATACTCAGGATCATCCCTTGACGCCGGAGCTGTTCTGGGAGGAGCTGAAGCGCGAGGGGTTCTACTTCGCCCACGACCCACCCGGCAGCGATGAACACGGCCGCTTCTTCGCCCACCTGACGCTCGATCATGCCGTCGCGCTCGGTCGCGTCGCCGGGAACACCGCCCTCCACCACTACTGGTCCCGTCCCTAGGACCCTCTTCACGATCGCCCGTTCGTCGTCAGAGTGCGGGTCGCCTTCACGGCCGATCCGAACTTCGCGGACCCTCGGGCCGCACCCTCCCTAGGCCTCTCTTCCTTCGCGGCGGTCCGTCCCAGGGCGGACGATCGCGCGGCGGGCCGCCTGCCGCCACTCCGTTCGCCGGATCCCCTCGCCCAAGGAGGTGGCGGCAAGCGCGGCGGGCTCCGAAATGATTAATGCCCCGCCGGCGCCATTGAATCGCTAGGGATCGATCTTCTCCCTCACCATGGTCGACGAATCCGACGCCGACCGCATCCTCCGGGAGCGGGAACGTCGCCGTTCGCTCGAGCGGAACCGGATCGAGGACGCGCGGCGGGCGCGGGAGGTCGAGCTGGACCGCCTCGAGGCGTTCGAGCGACGGGCCGGCCCGAGCGGGGGAGCCGGGCGCCGTCCCCGAGTCGTCCTGCGGCCCGTCCCCCAGGCAGAAGGCGAGTCGAGCGAACCCGACCTCGACCGGAACGGTCAGGAAGGCACATCCCGTAACGTCGGGGGCGCCGTAGTGCCTCCCGCTGTCGGCCGCTTCCTGGAGACCGACCCGACCGAGGGGTTCGACCTTCAGCGGCTGAACTCCATCCGCCTCTCGGGACTGATCGAGTCGGTTGGGGCCGACGCGGTGCTCCTCAGCTCCCTCGCCGCGCGCGCGGAAGCGCTGATGCAACGGATCAAGCAGGAGCTCGATGATCCGTTGAGCGCCGGTGCGCTTCTCCGCGACCTGGCTCGACGGTGGTATCGGGAGAGCCCGAGCGACCCCGAGTGGATCTCCCGAATGCCCGAGCAATGGGGCGGCCTGTTCGCCGATTCACGGATCAGCGGCGGTCGGCTTCAGCCCTGGATCAACCGCCGGCTGTACACGCTGCGGACCCTGGCCGTCCGTTCCGGCCCGCTCCGACGCCGCATCGCCCGGGGCCTGGGACGAGACCGGGGGGCAGACCTCGCGCTGCTCCGAACCCCCGCTCAGCAGATCCATGGAGAGGTCGCTCAGGCGATCCTGGACGATCTCGCCGGCCATCCTCGGACCGGAGACGCGCCGGTCCCCCTCGTTCGCCTCAGCGAGCTCGCGGTCCGGCGGCAGTTGACCACCATCAACGACTCGCTCGCCCTTCTCTTCCACGCGCCCGAGACCGGCCCGTTCGTCGTTCTGCACCCGAATCGCTACCCGGACTGCGACGAACTCGTCCTTAAACCCCCGACCGCCGGCGCCAACGGTGCCGCGATGGCCTACAGCCTGGTTTCGGGACGGTATGCTCGGAAAGGAGCGGGGAGAGGCAAGGGAAGCGGGAGCGGCGAGTCGGAACCGAGCGGCTCGACCGACGAGGGGGACTCCCGGGCGGAAAAGGGCGAGATCGATCCCGCGGCAATCTGGGACGCGGACCCCGTCCCGCTGGCCGCCTGGAAGGGTCTCCTCGAAACCGTGCATCGCGAGCGTCGCCGGCTCGACGCACCTCCGAAGGACTACCGGGGACGGCCGGCGTACACCACTCTGCGCGAGCTCCTGCTCAGCGACGGAGCCGCCCGACGGACGTTCGTCGCGGTCCGGTGGCGGGGGCGCCCCGCGGGGCTACCGATCCTGGTGCAACTCCTGCAGAAAGGCAGCCTCGCTCCCGAGGTCTCGACCGACCACGAGTACCTGGAGGCCGAGCTGGGCGAGCTCGCGCAGGGCGACCCTTCCTGGAACCCCCCCGACGGCCGGTGGAGCATGCCGGGTTGGACCGTGGTTCGCGAGGGGGGGCACAAGGACGGGTTCCGGTTCCGCGCGGAACCGACTTCCGACCGAACGCCTCGCCCGGGGTAGCCGAGAATCCTCCTGGTCCGGTACCCCGGCAGAGGTCTACTCGGCGGCTCGGACGAGCGTCCGGATTAGGCCGCGGTACTCCGTGAAGGGGTACTCGGGCTCCCAGCCTCCGAACGGGGCGAGCGATCTGCGTGCGATGCGCGGGGGCGATGCGGCCGCGTCGGTCGAGAGCCCGCTATAGAACCATCGCGGAGGCGGGATTCGCACCCCGTGCACGGACTCCCCTCCCGAGAAAAACGCGTGGACGCGCGGCAGATATCGGTCGAGAAGGCGGGATCCCCACGCCGACCGCGCCGTCGCACTGCGGTCGCTGTCCTGGTCGGGAGGGGGGCCAAGAAAATCCCGAGCCTCCGAGGTGCACCGGTCGTACTTCGTCAGGACGAAGACGGTCTCGAGAACGCGGTCCCGGCGGTGGGGGAGCGCAAGTCGGTAGCGGACCACGACCCCGAGCGCGGCCGCGAGCTGGCGATCGTACCGCGCGTTGAGGGGGCCAAGAGGGTCGTCCGGATCGGCCGTAAGGCGGGAGGCGTCCACGAGCGGTAGGATGATGCGGCTCCCGAGGAGCCGTCGGGTCGCTGGGCTGAGGACCGCATCGTGCTCGGCAAGCTCCGCCACCTCCTGGGCGACGGTCCCCCCGACGTCGACCCGGACGGCGTGGAACCCGTCCGACGACCGCGCGCGACCGCCGGAGCCGGTGCGACGGCCGGACCGAAAGGCCAGCAGGAAGGAGGCGGGGTACTCTCCCCAGTCGACATCGGCCTCCGGGAACCGTCCGGAGCCGAGCTCCCCGTAGATCGACTCGAGGCGCAGGATCGTGGCACGGTCCGCCGAGAAGCGAAAGGTATCCTCGGACTCGGTGCCGTAGCGCAGCTGCGCCGTATAGAGCAGTCCGACGAACGTCGTGAGCCCGGCCCCAAGGTCCGCGAGGATCAGCGCGGACCCCGCGGGGCCCCCCTCTTCGCCGATCGTCCGGGTCGCCCCCCTCGTTCGAGACCGAGCCCGCTCGCGAACTCCCTCCCCGCTAGGTCGCGGCGAAGGCCTCCGCGATGCGACCGTAAACCGGGTTCTTGCCGCGCACGGGCGGTAGCGCCGGCTGGTCGATGCTCGCGTCGAGCAGCGTCCACGAACCGTCCGCCCGCACTCCTCGGGAGGAGATCGCGAGTCGGAAGTGGTTCATCGCGCTCAGGGTCGGCGCGTCGCTGATCGCGGGGAAGAGGGGGATCTCTCCGCCGGCCTGCAGCAGCTCGACGAGCCGGTACAGCAGCTCGTTCCGGTACTGGTTCGTGCTGTTGCGGCAGAGCACGAGGGTCCGGCCCTGCTGGTCCGTCAGGAACCGGCTCACGAGCGTATCGACCGCCGCCCGGGTGATGAGCCGCCGGAGGCCGACCCCGGCGACTTCCCGGGGATGGTCGGGAGGCCGCGTCTTCACGACGATCGGATCGATCCGTCCGCTCGCTTTCGGCGTCCGACGGTCGTACTCGAGGACCGCCGCGTCGACGTCAAACAGCGTGACCACCCCCGAGCGCAAGGCCGAGCCGGGGATCACGACGGTATGGTTCGCGATGGTCGGCCGGTTGTACTCGTCCGCTACGCCGCGGCCCAGGATCGACAGGAGCACCTCGTCGTTCGCCGGCGCCGGATGGATCATCCGGGCGTCGATGACGGTGCCCCCGTTCGCGGTCTTCTCGACGCGGACCGGCGTGAACCGGCCCTCGAGGTAGCGCGTGTAGAGCGGCCCGTTCAGGCCGTGGGATTCCGCTTTCGTGCCGTAGCCTTTCTCGTGGCTGGCCCCGTAGATCCAGTGCTCGAGCGGGATCGTGGTCGGGGGGTCCTCCATGCGGTGTGCCTCCTTCTCCCTTCGAACGGTCGTGCGGGTCCGCCGCGATCAGGCGCTCGCCGTGGCCGGGGGGACCTGGAGCGTCGACTGCTCGACGATCTCGTCCGGCACCTTGTTCGCGACGTCGCGGAAGTGCTCGATGAACGCGACGTAGTCGTCGTAGGAAAAGTCCGGCTCCGCGCCTCCGTCGGCCGAGAAGCCCTTGCGCACGATGCGCGGCGCGCCGACCGGCTGCATGCCGGCTTCCGCGGTCTCGGTCTTCACCCAGCTGAAGAAGTAGGCGGCCTGGTCGAAGTTGACCCCCGCCACCTTCCCTCCCCGGATCTGGGAGAGGGTCTGCGGCATGAAGACCCGGAGGAGCGCCTCGGCGTACTCCTTCCGGCGGCGCTTCTGGTCGCCCGCGGGCACTCCGCGGTGGAGCCCCAGCTTCACGAGGACCTCGTCGCGGACCGAGTCGAACTTCGAAAGCACGATCGCCGGGTAGATCACCGGGTTCCCGACGCTGAGGCCCTGGGTCTTCATCCGCGCGAACTCCTGCTTCTTGTACGTCTGCAGGGAGACGAGGAGCGAGGCGACCTCACTGTCGTACTTCAGCATCTGACGGAAGATCGGCGAGTCGATCTCCGTCGTCATCTTGCTGCAGTCGACGAGCACGACAACGACGTGGCTCTTGAGCAGCTGCTGGACGATGGGACTCGCGGCGACCCCGCTCTCAATGAACTCCTGGACATCCTCGCCCGAGACGTCGAACGCCGCGAAGGAGAGCTTCGCGAACGGGTTCACCCAGTTCTTGTCCTTCAGCGCGGCGGGAAGGCGTCCGGAGAGGGGCTTTCTGTAGCCGAAGACGAACCCGATCTCGGTCATCTCGTCCTTGAGGGTCGCGCCCGGGAAGCGCGCATCCTTCATTCCTTCGTAGACCTGGCTCATCAGCCGCAGGGACTGCAGCGGAGCGTGGAAGCGGAACGAGTCGGTGACTCGCGTTCCGTACTTCACCTGGGCCGCGTAGAGCAGTCCCAAGAAGGTCGTCTTTCCGCACGCTCGGTCCCCTAGGATAGCTGCCGGACACATGGTTCTCTCTTCTCCCTCTTCGGTTCGTTCAGTCCCCCGCGGGCCGGAGCCCCCGAGCCCCCGTCAGCGAACGCGCGTCGAACGACGCGCGCGCGGACCGGGGCGCGTCACCGCCCCCCGTGGAATCGTCCAGGACCCCGGTGTCCTCGTCCGCCGCGGCGGCCCACGCTGCGCTCTCCGCGCCGAGCGGGACGTCGAAGACCGAAGCCGGCCGGGTCGCTTCGGAGACCGGATCGAGGCTCTCCCGCCGCACGCGTACCGCTTCCGCCGCGAGGGCGGAGATGTGGTGTTCGGCGGTCGAGAGCCGGGAATCGAAACGCTCGAGAAGTTCGCGCGGGAGCCGGGGTGCGCTCTCGGCGGTGACCCCGGCGGTCGTCGCGGTGACCGGGGGCCGGGCGAGCGGCTCGGGCGGGGCGATGCGGTGCAGCTCCGTCACCGATAGGCTGCGCACGGAGAGCCCCCAGCCGACTAGGTCCGACGCGACGGAGGCTTGCACCTCCGCGGCCAGGCGATCCCAATCCGGTTCGGTCGTGCCGGCGCGGAGCCGGGCGAGGACGGTCGGCACGGCCGCCTCGACGGCCTGCCGGACGATCGTCCGCACCTCCTCCTCGTCCTTTCCCAAAAGGTTCTCCGCGGCGGAGACCAAAAGACCGGGCTCCGTCGGGATCTTGGCAGCGGCTCGGATCCGGACCTCCCAGCCTGCGGCGTGGGTCCCCTCGAGCGACTGCATCGACCGGACGGTCACATCCGCGACGACCGGTTCGAGAGAGAGATAGCCGACGGCCCGGTTCCAGGGCGCGACCAGCGCCCGGCCACCCACGACGATCCGGGCCCGGCGAACGGTCACGTCGCCCGGTCGGCCCCGAACCTCGGGCGCGGAAGAAGAGTGATGGTTGCCGAAGAGGACGAGCGCGCGGTTCGGCGGGACCGAGACATGGAAACGGCCCGAGAGCGCCCAGAGAGCCCCACCGAGCGCCGCGGAACCGGCCGCCGATTCGATGACGGGTAGGATCAGGTCGTAGAGCCCCATCGTCCGCCCTGCCGGTACCCGGAAGGGGCTCGCCGCGTGGCAACCGCGGTCGGCTCCTGTGGCCAGCCAACGACCCGGGCGGGGCTGACGAACGCTGCGTCGACGGCGAAAAATTCGATGGGGGAAACGACGGGACCGACGGCCAACCCTGCCGCTCGTCCCCGCGTCATCGTGTCGTTCCTCCTTCGTCCGACCCCCGCGCACGGGGGACGGTGCGTTTGATACGCACGAATGGGGATAAATACCTGCGCTCGTGCCGAACCCGCCGGACGCGTTTCCGGGGAGGACGCACGACGACCGACACCCCGTTCCCACGGCGAGGACCCCCGCAATCGCTCGTCTTCCGTCCGGGTCGAGCTCGGGGTTTCGGAATGCGGATCGGCTCAGGCGCCCTCAAGTGGGGGCACCGTCTGGGGAGCGCGTGGCCGCGAGGGAGGGTCGCCGGCCGAACACCCACGGAGGCGCGCGGCAGTACCACACCGGGCTCCGCCCGGGCGATCTTCCCCCCGTAGTGCTCGTCCCGGGGGACCCCGCCCGCGCGGCCAGGATCGCCGCCTCCTGGGACGCGTCGCGGTCGCTCGAGGACCGGCGGGAGTACCGGAGCTACTCGGGCTCCCACCACGGAGTGCCTCTCGGCGTGGTCTCCACCGGCATCGGCGGCCCCTCGATCGCGATCGCCGTGGAGGACCTCGCGCGGATCGGTGTGCGGACCCTGGTGCGGGTGGGCAGCTCGGGGGCGGTACGGCGGGGTCTGCGGGGCGGCGACCTCGTCCTGACCGTCGCCGCCGGTCGGTTCGAGGCCGCGAGCCGCGCGTACGCGCCGTCGGGGTACCCCGCGGTGGCGGACCCCCGGGTGCTTCGCGCATTGATCGACGCCGCCCGGGCGACGAAGGTCCGCTTCCACGTGGGTCTCACCGCGACCGTCGATACGTTCCACCGCTCCGAAGGACGTCGGGGCTTCCGCCCGATCCCCCGACCATGGGGGACCCCTTCGCGGCGCGAGCTGGACCAGCTCGGTTTCCTAAACGTCGAGATGGAGGCGAGCATGCTCCTCACGATCGCGAACGTCTACCGTCTCGCCGCCGGCGCCGTCTGCGCGATCTACCCCGACGGACCCCGCGGCGACCCGGTCCCGCGGGGGGACGACGATGCGATCGCGGTCGCAACCGACGCCGCCGTCGCCCTCTCCCGCGCGCACGAGAGCTAGCCCGCGGGCCCCCGAGACGTGGGGTCGGTGGGGGTCCGGTGGTGCCCGTCGTTGAACCGTCGGATCGACACCCGCCGCCTCCGGTCGACGTTCCCCCAGTCCGTGCAGCTCGTGCAAGGGAAGGCGCATCGACGGCGCGTGCGCAAGTGGGTCTCGAGGGGTCTTGACGGCCCGACTCGTCGAGCCGACGCGGCTCTAGGCCGCCCCAATCTAGGCGGCCCCAACCTTGGGGGATTCCCGGGCCGGGGGCGGCAGGCGAACGTCCCGAGCTGCGGGAGAGCCCCCGCGACGGGTCTGAGCGAAGAGCGTCCGACCATCATCGAGCAGCCGGAGAAGATTGGCGATGCGAAGCTCGTAGGCGTAGGAGTAGCCGCGCACGCAGGTCCGGACGCAGCGATTGCAGCTCTCCGAGCGCTGGACGTGCTCCGCGAACTGAGGGCTCGAGAAGTACTCCTCGAACGAACCGTGCCGGAGATCGTAGCCGTACCGGTAGTCGCAGCTGTAGATCTGCCGGTCCGGTGAGACGTAGACGAACATCTTCGGGAACTCGCACTTCCACGGACGACCGGCCACGAAGTCCTCGAGGACGTACTCGGTCTCGAGGAGCGGATACCCCTCCCGCTTCAGGCGAAGCAGGGTCCGGTAGAACTCTCGCAACTGGTCCGGCGACAGGCCCAACGAGAAGTTCGGCGAGCGCTCGCTGTCGGTCAGGCCGAAGTCGAGGGTCGGTTCGACGGAATTGAACGAGATGCTCACGCCCCGCTCCCGCGCGAACCGCGCCATCGGCTCCATCGCGTCCAGGTTGAGCCGGCTGATCGTCGTGACCAGCCCGACCTTCGCGTCGGTCTCCTCGTGGAGCCGGTCGATCCCATGCACCACCTCCTGGAACGACCCTCGCCGTCCCCGGATCACGTCGTGATAGTCGTTGAAGTAGTCGAGCGAGACGAACGCGAAGTCGAGGCCCTTCAGCCGGGGAGCCTTCGCGCCGAGCAGGGAGCCGTTCGTGTTGATGACGGTGAGGAACCCCTTGCGCTGGGCGTAGTCGATGAGCTCTCCCACGTCCTTGCGGACGAGCGGCTCGCCTCCGAAGAGGTAGTAGCCCCGCATCCCCGCCGCGTAGGCCTCGTCGAGCAGCGCGAACGCCTCCTCCGTGGAGAGGTCCTCCTTCATGCGCGGCGTCAGTTTCCAGTACGAGCAGGTCTGACACTTCGAATTGCACCCGAACGTGGCGGCGTGCGCGAGGAAGAACGGACGCCCGGTCGCGAAGCGGGATCGGACCATCGACCAGAGTGCACCGGCGTACCGGCGCCGAGTACTCGGGACGGCCGACGACCCCGGGGGGGGGAGCCAACGAAGCGACATCCCCGCGAGGTCGGTCGGTCACGTCAAATAAGGTGGGTCAACTCGCGCTCACGTGGACTCGAGCTCCCCGGCCCGTTCGCACCCCGCGCCGCGCCATCCTCCCCTGCCGCCGGGTCGACCGGTCAGGAGATCGGCGGTCGTGAACCGCGATTGACCTCTCGCCTAAGAGCATGGCCCCCGAGACTCGAGGGACCTCCTCCGGATCCCATGTCACGTTCCCCCCACCTCGACGTGATTCGTCCCCCGATGACCCGGCCCCTCCTCCTCGTCGAGAAGTGGGCACGCCACCGGGGGGACCGGACGTCCCGGGGCGCCGGGATCTTCGACTCCGGGAGGGTCGAACCGATCGTCCAGGTGCACCACGGTTCGGCCCGGATCTTCGTCCGCGATCTCGGCAAGTGCCTTATGATCCTCGGGGTCGACGAGATCGCCTCGGAGGCCCGCGCGAGCCTCGCCCGGTCCTCGGAAGCGGAGCGGGGACAGTTCCTCTCCGATCTGCGCGAGATCCTGATGTCGTGCCCCCGGGTCGGCTTCGCGCTCGCGCCCGCGCAGTTCCGCGACGCGGGGGAGGTGGAACGGATCCTGCTCGACCAGACGATCCAGATCGCGGAGAACGACCCCGCGTCGTTCAATCGGTTCTGCGACGCGATCCAGGAGACCGAGACCCTGCTCCTGCGCGTGGCGGCCTACGTCGAACGATCCCTTCCCACGTCCGCCCGTGCCGCGGCGTACTCCTCGACGACCCCGCCTCCTACGGAGCTCTACCTGTAGTTCGGCCGCTCGGAGGCGCCGCGGAGACGGCGCCGTGCCGACGCGGCACCCTCGACCCGGGGCCGGTCCTTCACCACGAAGTCCCGGGAGGAAGGCCGGGTCACGAGGGCGTACCACGGGGCGAGGACGTCCACGATCGCTCCGACGACTCCGTTCACGGCGAGACGGAGGATAGGGAGACCCCGCCCGAGGTACTCGGCGTGCAGCCGGTAACCGAGGAGGTAACCGGTCGCCATCGAAGTCCAGACGAACCCGGTGAAGACGCCGGTGGCCAAGAGCATCTCGCCGTAATGGAGCTCGAAGCTGGCGGCCACGACGAGGACCGATGGAAGGGCGGAGAACCAGGAGAGCGCGCAGTAGAAGACCGCGAGCCGCCGGCCCACCGGGAGGTCGGAGGAGTGGAACAGGGCGAACAGGATCCCGTGGACCCAGCGGCGGCGCTGCTTCAGTTGGTCCTTGAGGCCGAACGCCCCCTTTTCGTAGGCGTAGCCCCGTAGGACCCCGAAGACCGGACCGTACCAGGAACGCACCCGGATCTCGAAGGTCAGGTCCTCGGCCGGCGAGTAGCCCAGGTTGTCCCATCCGACCGTGTCCTCGACGTCCGCGCGTACGAGGATGTGCGAGCCGTGAAAACCGGTCGTCGGATTTCCGGGCAGCGTCATGGAGTCGAGCACGCGGAGGTCGTCGTACGTCCGCGTCAGCTCCTGGACGTGGCTCGGGCTACCGGTCCAATCGATCGGATACAGGATGATCCCCGCCCCGACCAGGTATCGGCCCTCCTCGACGAACTCCGAGATGCCGACGAGGGTGTCCTCGCCCACGCACGTCTCTTCGTCCTGATGGTACACCCAGACCGAGTCGCCCACGAGCCCGAGCGACCGCCGCACTTCGCAGGCGTACTCGAGCGCCCGCGCCTTGCCTCGGGTGCCGAGCGCGGTCGAGTAGGCGGGGGGGACGACCATCACCTCCGCACCGGCATCGCGAAGCCGCTCGAACCGGGACGGGGCGCGCACGTACCCCTCCGGCTCGATCACGAGCCAAAGGAGGGGGTCGAAGGCGAGCGACGAAGCGTGCGCGGTCCAGTAGAGCACCGAGCGCGCGGCCTCCTCGAGCGCTTCGGGGTTCCTTCCGATCGCCGTGATCTGGAAGATAACGGTCGGTCGCGTCACGTCGGCCGGCCCAAGAGGAAGGAGCCTTGGCCGAGGATCCGCAAGGTCCCGCGGAAGGCGAGGGTGAAGAACGGCACCGGCACCATCCAGACGATCGGCAGCGCGGAAACCCAGGAGGCCGGGGTCGAGACCGGGGCGATCAGCGTGAGCGTGAGGAGCCCCGCGCTGATGGCGGCCGAGGCGAGGACGGTCCCGACCGCGATGCTGCGGCGGCGGGTCTGGAGGGAGGTGATCGAGCGATTGTATCGGGCCAGCGTGAAGTCGCAATACGGGCCGGGAGGCACCTCCTCCGCGCGCCCGGGAACCACGGTCTCCGCGCGCAGACCCTCGAGGGATCCCACCCCCGCCGAGTACCGGCCGTCGGCCGGCGACGCCGGGAGAGCGATCGGTTCGGCCCACTGCGCGAGCCGCGCCCCCGGGGCGGCTGCAACCCCCTGCTCCCCGCCGGACAGCGCATGGGCCGAGCGCTCGAGTTGGAGCTGGATCGCCTCGACCGCCGCCGAGAGGGGCTCGAGGCGGGAGCCCGCCTCTCTCCAGTCCCGCGCGAGCTCCTCCGCCCTGCGACGGGCCGCGTCGAGGTAGGGGTCGAGGACGGGGCTCGAGGCCGTGCGGTCGGCGATCGGCGATCGGACCGGCGTTCTCGAAGGAGGCGCCCATGTCGGATCCGGGGCGACCACCAGGGGAGCCGGAGGATCCGGGGCCACGGGGCGACGCCGGGTGAGCTCGGACTCGATCTCGAAGAGCTCGAGAAGGACCCGGTCGGTCTCCCCAGGGTCCGAGCGGGTCGACCCGAGGTCGCTGGTCGCGGGGTCGGGTCCCGCCCCGACGGAGGAGGCCATACGCTCGGGGCCGTCCGCACTGCTACCGACCGTCGGGCCGGAAGGCTCCTGAGTCCGCGGCCGATCCCGGCGAAAGGACATCGACCGTTGGCTCGCGGGACGAGATATAATGGAATACGCTCGAGACGAAGGTGGGCAGCGAGCTCCCGAGCGGAGGCCCGCCGTCGGACGCGGCGGCCGCGGGCCGGTCCGGTGGGGGTCAGGGAGAGTTGACCACGCCTTCAATTCCCGATACCCCGAGGACGTTTTCAACCGCGCCGTAGCGCGGGGCGGGGGAGGGCGGTGAGGGAACGTGGACCCGGACGGTTTGATCGGGACCACTCGCGCACGGCCGGATGCGGCCCGACCCGGCCTAGGGCTCGGGCGATCCCCGGTGTCCGTCGGTCCCGGGGGGCCGCCGCCCCGCCGAGCGTGAGCGGGGTCGAGGACGATGAGCTCCGCGACCGTTGAACGGCCCCTTTCCCGCGCCGCTGGGCGAGGGTCTGCCGAGTCGGGCCCGGTGGAGACGTCGCCCCGACCGCCGCGCGCGGCCCTCCTCGTCTCCCGCCTCCGCGCGTTCGGCCGCGCGTTGGGACTTTACCCCATCCCTTTTCTCGCCCTCGCCGGGCTCGCGGCCGGATCCTTCTTCCGGTACCTCTCCCCGTGGCCGCAGGCCGGCAGCTGGATCTGGTTCGGTACGCTCCTCGCCGGAGGACTTCCGCTCGTCGTGCGCACCGGCCGTCGCCTCCTCGGGGGCAAGTTCGCTTCGGACGTGATCGCGATGCTCGCGATCCTCGCCGCGCTGCTCCTCGACCAGGCGTTCGCGGGCGTGATCATCGTCCTCATGCAGTCGGGCGGCGAGGCCCTCGACTGGTATGCGTTCCACCGAGCCTCGTCGTCGCTCGAGGAACTCCTGCGGCGCGCACCCCGAGTCGCGCACCGCCGCACGGACGATCGGATCGACGACGTGCCGGTGGAGGCGGTCAGGGTCGGGGACCGCCTCGTCCTCCGGACCGGCGACGTCCTTCCCGTCGACGGGATCGTCGCATCGGCCGAAGCGCTCCTGGACGAATCGACGATCTCGGGAGAGCCTCTGCCCCGTCGTCGGGCGAGCGGAGAGAGCGTGGTGAGCGGCACGCTCAACGTGGGGCCTCCCTTCGAACTGGTTGCCGAACGGCCTGCCGGCGAGAGCCAGTATGCGCGCATCGTCGAGCTGGTGCGCAGCGCGCAGGAGCGAAAGCCGACGATCCTGCGGCTGGCGGACCGGTACGCGGTATGGTTCACTCCGTTGACGCTCGCCGTCGCCGCGATCGGCTGGTGGTTCACGAACTCCCCCCAGACGGCGCTCAGCGTCCTCGTCGTCGCGACTCCCTGCCCCCTGATCATCGCGACGCCGATCGCCGTCGTCGGCGCGGTAAACCGGGCCTCGGACCGCGGGCTCGTGGTGAAGAGCGGGGTGGCGATCGAGGAGATCGGGCGGGCGCAGGCGGTCGTCTTCGACAAGACGGGGACCATTACCTCCGGGCAGCCCGAGGTCGAGCGCATCGTCGAGCTCGCGCCAACGAGCGGCGTCTCCGAGATCCTCCGGTGGTCGGCCGCGCTCGAGGCGCTCTCTTCGCACCCGCTCGCCGCCGCGATCGTCCGTGCGGCCCGCGTCGCTCGGACCCCCGCGGGCACCGTCACCGAGGTGGAGGAGTTCCCCGGAGCCGGGATGGCCGGGGTCGTGGACGGCCACCGCGTCGTGGTCGGCTCCGCCTCGCTCGTCCGGAGTCGCTTCCATCGGTCGCTCGAGGCCGAGATCGCCCGGGTTCGGTCCGAGACCGAGACCCGCGGGCGGATGCTCTCCTTCGTCCTGGTCGATGGAGTTGTGGTCGGGGCGGTCCTCTTCGCCGACCGGGTGCGCCCGGGGGTGCACGAGATGGTCGACCGTCTGACCCAGCTCGGGGTCCGCCACGTGGTCCTGCTGACTGGAGACTCCGAAGCGAACGCCCGAGAGGTCGCCGAGGGCGTCGGGATCCGCGAGTGGAAGGCCGAGCTCCTCCCCGAACAGAAGGTCGACCATGTGCGGGCGTACCGCAACCGGTACGGTTCGACCGTCATGGTCGGGGACGGCATCAACGACGCCGCTGCGCTCGCCGCCGCCTCGGTCGGGGTCGCCATGGGCGCTCGGGGCGCGGCGATCTCCGCCGAGGCCGCCGACGTGGTGCTGCTCGTCGACGATGTGACTCGCGTTGTGGAGGGGGTCTCGCTCGGGCAGCGAATGGTGCGGATCGCCCGGCAGGGGATCCTCTTCGGGCTCGGGGCGAGTCTGATCCTGATGACAATCGCGGCGGCCGGCCACATCCTGCCCGCGTTCGGGGCGGTCCTTCAGGAGCTGATCGATGTCGCCGTGATCTTCAACGCGCTTCGGGTGCGCTAGCCGACCCACGCGTCCGGTGAGCTCGGGGGCGGGTGGCCCCCGTTATCTGACCGTCCTCCTTACCCACGCCCGGCCAGGGGCGGATCCCGGGTGGGAAGGACAGCGCGGAACGGGCAGCGCGCGACCGCCGAGTTCCGGGAGTACCTTCGCGCCGACTGGCTGCGCTGGCTCTCCGAGTGCCCTGAGCTCGCGACCTGGGTCGGACACCGCGGGCTCAACGACCGCTGGACCGACGATTCGCCCGCGGGCATCGAAGCGCGCCGCGCCCATCTGGCCGAGAGCCGAGCACTCCTCGCCGGGATCGATCGGCGGAGGCTCCCGGCGCCCGAGCGGCTCAACTTCGACCTCTACGCGGAGCTGCTGGCGACCGCGACCACCGGCCTCGACTACGGCGATGACCCGATGCCGTTCCGGTTCACGGTCCCCCGGAACCTTTGGATCCCCCTCACGCAGCTGGAAGGGGTCCACATCGCGGCCGCCGACGCGCTGGAGCTCCAGCCCCGGGAGACCCGAGCCGACTACGATGCGCTCCTCGGCCGGCTCGAGCGCCTTCCCACGGCCGTCGCGCAGCACCGCGCCCTCCTCGACGGCGGTGCCGCGAGGGGGTTCACGCCTCCCCGCGTCGTGGTCGAGAGCGTCCCGGCCCAGATCGATCGCCTGCTCCCCGAGGAGCCGGAGGCAAGCGCGCTCCTCGTCCCTTTCCGCTCGTTCCCGCCCCGTATCGGACGGTCCGAGCGCTCCCGGTACCGTGCGGAGGCCCGTCGGATCTACCGGGACCGTCTCGTGCCGTCGTTCCGGGACCTGCGCGATCACTTCGCCCGAAACTACCTCCCCGCATGCCGCGAGGCGGTAGGCATCAATGCGGTGCCGCAAGGCCGCGCGGCGTACGAGTTCCGGATCCGGTGGCAGACCACGACCGGACTCACGGCGCGGGCGATCCACGCGGTCGGGCTCTCCGAGGTCCGACGGCTGCGGCGGGAGATGCGACAGCTCGCCCGGCAGGCGGGCTTCCGGGGAGGTCTCGACGAGTTCCGGGCGCACCTGAGGAGCGATCCGCGCCACTTCTACACGCGCTCCGAGGACCTCGTCGACGGCTACCGAGTCCTTGGAAAACGGTGTGACCCGATGCTCGCCGCGCTCTTCGGCCGACTCCCCCGGCAACCGTGGGGCGTGCAGGCGGTCCCCTCGTTCCGGGCCGAGAACGCACCGGCCGCCTTTTACGCGGCCGGGGCGCCGGAGGTCGGCCGTCCGGGATGGTTCTACGTCAACACCCACGCCCTCGGGGAGCGGGCCCGTTGGGAGATGGAAGCGCTGACGTTGCACGAGTCGGTCCCGGGGCATCACCTGCAGATCTCGCTGGCCCAGGAGCGAGAGGACCTGCCCGAGTTCCGACGTCACAACGGCTACACCGCGTTCGTGGAGGGCTGGGGACTGTATGCTGAGAGCCTCGGGGGGGAGCTCGGCTTCTTCACCGACCCGCTTTCGAAGTTCGGCCAACTCTCGTTCGACATGTGGCGCTCGGTCCGCCTGGTGGTCGACACGGGGCTCCATGCCCTCGGCTGGAGCCGCGACCGAGCCGTCCGCTTCTTCCGGGAGAGCACCGGCACGAGCGAGCAGGAGATCGGCGTCGAGGTGGACCGCTACATCGTCTGGCCGGGTCAGGCGCTCGCCTACAAGATCGGGGCGATGAGGATCGCCGACCTCCGGCGGAGGGCGGAGGAGGCCCTCGGCGACCGGTTCGATGTCCGGGCGTTCCACGACACGGTGCTGGCCGACGGAGCGCTGCCGCTCGAACGGCTGGAGCTCCGGGTACTTCGTTGGATCGAGGCGAGCCGCGCGTCGCGTGGGGCGCGAGCGTCGCTCCCCCACGGGGACTCGGGCGTCCCGACCGCTACCGGCCGGACGGTCCGGTCCCCTCGCCGTAGGGTCACCGGCGGCGCCCTAAGGCCCAGCCGATCGCACCGAAGAGCAGCGCCCCCGCGACCGCTCCGACCACGAGGGCGACCAGCGCACCCTCGAGGTCGCTCAGGCTGAGCAGGCCGAACTGCTGGCCCAAGAGCACTACCACGATCCCGAGGACGACGCCGGCGCCCGCACCCTCGGATGCGGCGCTCACGGTGACCCCTCCTCGGGCGGCCCGGTGGGCGCCGAGGACTCCCCCGCGGTCCCGGACGGCGCGGGACCGTCGTTCGGTGGCGGGGCGTCGGGGCGAGTCGCCCGCGTTCGACGGCCCGTCCGGGCGACATGATACAGCTCGTAGGCCCCGATGATCAGAAGCGCGATCGGGAAGAGCGCGAGGACGAGGTACGGCGCGGTCGCCTTGACGTAGAACGTTTCGGCCCAGACGAGCGATCCGTTGGAGGCGAAGAGGCTCGCGGTCAGGCTGTACATTCCCGCGACGACGTACGTGAGCACTCCGGGGTTCCAGCCCATCGCGAACGAACCTGCGGGGGCCGGAGTGCGCACGATCGGCCCGACGTCCCGGGTCGCGAGGGCGAAGCCCAGGTAGTTCATCGCCAGCCGAGCGTCGGTAAGGTCGGTGGAGCTGCCGGGCGGTCCTGACCAGGTGAAGTTTACCTGGGCCGTCGCGGAGAGATCCACCGACAGGGCGGTCGACGGGGAGCGGGCCGTACAGGTATCCATCCCGTTCCAGGTCACCACGGCGACGATCCCGTTCGTCGCGGTCGCGCCGGCGCAGTTTCCGGTGGGCGCTCCGGCCGCGACCGCCGTGCCGGCCAGGGCGCCCGGTACGAGCAACAGCGCCACGATCGCCACGAGCGTGAGCGCGACGCCGATCGAGGGAGAACGACGAACCGCGACCGCCGGGGCATGCCGCATGGGTCGAGCGGTGAACGGTCCCTCCTCAATATCTAGCTGCCGTCCGGCGAGAAGGACGTCGACCCCCGTCAAATCCTGCGCGAAGAGCTCGGGGGCCGGCCGCGTGCGAACGCGGGCGGGCGCGGGCGCTTACCCACGGCCTGGGGAAAGTGCGGCTCGGAGCTTCTCGAGGTCGACGGACCCAAGAAGGCTCTCGGTGAGCTGCACCCAAAGGCGAGCCTCGTGCGCCCGGGCCAGACGGTCCAGCTCCGCCAGCCGCTCGACGACCGCGTCGGCGCCGTGCACGCGGACGAGGTACTCGATGCCCTCGAGGAAGAAGACGGAAACGTGCTCCTCGAGGATCGCGCGTTCGAGGAAGCCGGAGAAACCGGGAAGATCGCCCGGGCGAAGGGTCCGTCCTTTCCCGTAGTTGGTGAGCCAGAAGACCTCTACGGGCCGGGCACCGATCTGCGCCGAGATCCGCTCGGGCGACTCGCGAACGATCACGATCCCTCGGAGCCCGGCGGAAGTGGCCTCGAGGAACGGCTGGAGGGAAGAGACGACCGACGCTCCCGGGACAAGTTCGATCCCACCGGAAAGGGCTTGCGGGGCGGTTCGTGCGACGGCGGGTCCCCCCGGTCCCTCCGCAAAGCGGTCGACCGCATCGATCGCGGGGGGGTGCGCTGCTTCGGCCAGTACCGATGGCGGAAAGGTGACCGATCCCGAGGAAGGGTCTCCCGCGACCATCGCGAACGCCTTCCCCGGCTCGCCGAGCGGAGGTACGTTCTGTGCCGACGAAGCCTCGACCCCATCGGCCACCAACGGGCCCTCCGCGCCGGCCGAGCGGTCGGGCACCGTCGCGCCCTCGGCCCGGCGGCCCGGTTCGTCGGGATCGATGGGGGGCTCTCCCGGCTGCGGCCTCAGGGTCTCCTCGGAGTCGGGCGCGATCTGGCCGGGATGCGGAGGCGGCGGGAGGTCGGTCGGCGGTGTCGCCGAGGGGAGAATCAGTTCCCCGGAGGGTTCGGAGTCCTCGGGAGCGCCGGCGCCCGTCGCGAGCGGTACCGAGGGGCTCCCGAGGGGGCCAGGGGCGATCGCTTCGAGAGCGGCGACCACGGTCCCCCCCGCGGAGGCGGGTTCCGGGCCCGGTCCGGAGGCGGGCGCAGGGTCGCGGGGAACGCCGCCTGTCGCGTCGTCCGCGACCGCTCGAGGGGTCCCTTCCTCGGTGCCGGTCTCGGGATCGTCGGGCGCGACCGACCCGTCGGTCCGGCGCGTCGACGCGACGGCGACCGGGTCTTCCGTCACATCCAAGGCCCACGCCGACCCATCGTTGGTCGTCGGCGGCTGCTCGGCCGGCGCGTGGGGGGCGAAGGGGACCGCGGGGCCAGTGAGGGCTTCGAACCGAGTCACCCCGAGCGGGGGCGGAGCGCCTCCGGGAAGTTCCATCGGGGGGTCTCGGCCTCCGACGTCATCGGCCGCCGGTTCCGTATTGGTAGACCCCGACTCGATTTCGGCAGTGGACGGAACCTCGCCTTCCACGGGAGGGGTGGGGAGGGCTTCGATCGCTCCGGGCCGGTCGGGGTCTCGTTCGGAGAGAGGGTGCGCCGGCACCGCCACGTACCGGCGGGAATAGTGCGCGGGGGATCCCGTCCCGAGATCTGGCGCAACGACCTCGGGCAACGGGGACCCGGGCGCCCCGACAGAAGCGGCGCCCGGCACCGGGGAGCGCTCCGCGATCCGGGGGTCGGGCACGGCCGATCGGAGCCGGTGCGGCGGGGGGCTCGTCCCTCGAACGAGGGAGGGGCTCGCCTCCTCATGGCGTCCGCGGCGCACGGGGGCTCCAACTCCCGCGTAGACCGCCTCGGTCACCGCACGGCCAAAGCCCGGGACGGAGACGAGCCTCTCGAAGGGTGCTGCCTTCAGCTCCTCCACCGAGTGGATGCCGAGATCCCACACGGCCCTCACTTTGGACGGGCCGAGGACCGGGCTCCCCAGGAGATGATCGAGCTCGCGATTGAACGCGCGGACCGACTCTTCCACGGCAATGACCTTCTCGTCGGCGTAGTCGAGGCCGGGCTCCTCGGCCGGCACGCCGGCCGGTTCCCGGGGGACTCGACGCAACGCCGTCCGGGCGGAGCGGCTCTTGGGTCGTCGGCCCTCCCAAACGATCCCGGGGACGTGCACCCACCAACGGGCGCCCGAGCGGGTGCGTCCGGTGACGAGATGCGGCGGAGCTGGGTCCTCGAGGCGGTCGACGACCCGGACCTCCGCGAGGCCGAGGTAGCGCGCGAGCCGCTCCGCGACGGCCTGCACTTCGCTTGCCAGCGGATCGACGGCCACGAGGATCGCGACCACCGGAGTGCCCGCCGGCGGCAGCGAGGAACGGCGCAGCCGATGCTCGAGATGACGTACCAGCCAGAACGCGTCGGGCGAGAGCGGAGGAGGCAACGGGCGGTCCCCTCGGTCGGATCCGGGAAGGTGTGCGTACAGCTCCCCGGGAGGCCATGGAGCCGGACTGATGCCTTCGGGAAGGCTCTCGACGTACTCGACCATCGAGGGAAGGACGCGTCGCGAGAGACCCTGGATCACGACGGAGAGCTCGTTCCCCCCGCCGGATTCGGCGGTCCGTCGGGGCGGCATCCGCCGAAGCAGGTGCACGATCTGGGAGGCCTGGGAAGGATAGGCCCGCTGGATCTCCGACTCGATCGGCCGGATCTGTCGCTGTCGTCCCTTCCACGGCTCCCTCGGTGAGCCGACCTCGACCCGATCCACTCCGGCGAGTCGCTCCAGCTCCGCGCGATCGGCCCGGTACCGGTCGCCGGCATCGTCTTGCCCGAGCACGAGGGCGACGAGCGGCAGTGGGTCGCCCGGCGCGATCCCGTGCGACCGGCGGGCGAGCGCGACCGCATCGACGACGGACTTCCAGCGGTCCCACGCCGCGACCCGGGCGTCGTCGAGGAGCGTGCGGGTCACCGCGGCGACGGGGGCCTCGAAGACGCTCGAGCGGTCGGAGGAGAACCGTCGATGGACCGACTCCGCCAGGAACGGCGCGATCGGAGCGAGCAATACGGCCGCCCCCTCGAGCACATGGGCCAGCGTCCGCAGGGCGGAGCGCTTCGAGGTTGGAGTGCCGGTGAGCGCGAGGCGGGGCTGGACCCACTGGCGATACACCGCGAGGTCGCTTTCGAGGAAGCGGAAGACCCGGCGATGCACGACCGGCGCGTTGCCGTGGTCGTACGCCGCGATCGCGGCCACCCGGGTCCGCTCCCAGCGCGCGAGCAGGGCCCGGTCCTCCTCCTCGAGCTCCCCGAAGAATCCCTCGACCGGCTGGGCGAAGCTCGAGAGCAACGGCGGATCGCACCGGGCCAGGACCTCGTCGGCGAGCGTGGCGAGCCGCGCGAGCCGTCGCTTCTCCTGGTCGGCCCGCTCCCGGAACGTCGCCGCGTATCCCTCGGCGGTCTCGGTGCGGAGGAGCGCCGCACGCAGGGCATCGGCCCCGTGGGACGCGAGGAGCCCGGTCAGGTCGATCTCGGGGAGGGTCGGAAGCACCGTGGCCGCGAAATCTGCCGGCGCCACGTCGATGGCGGCGAGAGCGGCCAAGTGGTGGACCAGCGCCGGAACCTTCCGCCGAGATCCGAGGTAGACGCGGATGGAGTCGCCCGAGGAGAGCGTCCCGATCCGGGCCCACGCGGCAAAGGCGCCGTGGGCGGAGACGACGAGCCGACGGCGGATCGGGTACATCGCACCGCCGCACGAACAGGAAGGAGGCCCCTCGAGCCGGTCGAGCCGCTCGCACTTCGAGCACTCGAGCAAGGCGACTGCCGACCGGTCGTCGCTCTGCGCGGTCTCGCTGATCGGCCAGGGCGCGACCTCGACGCCCCCGAGGGGGGCCGCGCCGGGTAGGACCTTGCGGTAGATCTCGGTCGCCGAAGGGGGGAGTCGCCCGGGCTCGAGGCACCAAGCCCGTCCCGGGATCCAGACCAGCGCAGCGCCGCAGAGCATGCAGTGGGGTACGCCTCGTCGGACCCGCAGCTCGGCGAAGATCGCGCTCCCCTCGGTAAGGTCGCGGACGATGAACTCATTGGCCGTCCGGAGGTCGAGCCCGGCGTACTTGTGCACCAGGGTGAAGTCCATCTGGCCGCGAGGGGTGATGAGGGGCCAGCCCGCGATCCCATGCATCTCGGCGATGATGGCATCGGTGCTCCCGTGGCCGGGAACGAGCGGCACGACCCCGGTCCCGGTGTCCGTGACGTCCGTGACCGCGATCACCGTCCCCGCCGGTGGGGAAAGTCCCCCTCCGATCGGGAACTCGTGCCGGAGCGGGTACAAGTACGGCCGCCCGGCGAAGTCGCGGCCCGGGCGTTCCTCCACGACCTCGAACGTGGCGTCCGGGATCCACTCCCGGAAGCGCGCGAGCGAGGCGCGCGAGGTGAGCACCAGCTCCTCAGCGCCCCGACGCCGGTATCGGGCGACCACGTACGGCAGGTCCGGATTCACCAAGACGGCGGTCGTACCGAGCAGTCGCCACGGGGTGTCGATCCAGACGAGGGCCCGGAGGACCCGGCCCTCTTCGGGGAGGTCGAAGCGAACGAGATAGGTGCTGCCCACCTCCTCCTGGTAGATGATCCGTTCGGGATTCCGCGGCACCCCGCATCCCGGACAGACGCGCAGCGGAAGGTCGCGGGAGACGAGGATGCCGTCGTGGGCGAGCCGTCCGACGATCCGCTCGACGCCGTCGTGACGGTCCTCCTCGTCCCACGGTCGACCGGCGCCTCCTCCGATCCAGATCCCGAGACCTCGCAGCAACGGCCGTTCGGCCGGCTCGAGCTCTTCGGGGCCGCGCTTCTCCCATCGGAGCGTTCCGGACGTCCGACGGCCGACGAGCGCGCGGTACCGGGCTTCCACGTCCGCCGCGACCGCTCGAAAGGCGACCGCGCTCGGGTCCTCCGTGCTGACGAACGAGCCTTCGAGCTGGTGGAGGACCGTCCCATCGGGAGGGCCGAGGACCCCGCTCGCGGTCGGAAGACCGCGAGCCGTCCAGAATCGGGCGACCTCCCGTTCAAGCGGCGACGGATGCGAATTGGGTTCGGACGATGCCATGGAACGGCCGCGGTAACGCCGACGGCAGAACGATGCGACCCGTCGCGAATAAACCCTCGCTCCCCGAGGAGACGCGCGGCCGCTCGCGCCCGGAGCAAGTCTTATCCGACCGCGTTCATCCCCCGGCACCGAGGGTCGGATCGATGGCCTGGACGCAGCAGGAGGTTCGCGAGCTCAAGGAGGGCCGGTACATGCTGATCGACGACGAGCCGTGCCGCATCCTCAGCATCCAGACCTCGAAACCCGGGAAGCATGGAGAGGCGAAGGCCCGAATCGACGCGGTGGGCCTGTTCGACGGGTCGAAGCGTTCCGTCGTCTTCCCCGTGAAGCATAAGGTCCAGGTCCCGATGATCGGAAAGCGTCAAGCCCAGATCCTCAGCCTCACCGACACCGAGGTCCAGTTGATGGACCTCGAGAACTACGAGACGTTCAACCTCCCGCTCGACCCCGAGTTCAAGGGTCAGCTCGCGCCCGGCTCCGAGGTCCAGTACCTCGACGCGATGGGCAAGCGTCGCATCAACCGCCCCTAGCCGAACCTCCCGGAAGGACGCCCGGCTCGAGGGGCGCGGCCCCTTGGATTAATAAAGGGGAGGGGGCATGAAACGAGTGGCCGTGGGGGTCGTCCCGACCGGACGAGCCTCGCGGCGGTAGGAGGGAGCTTACGACCGGTCCGGGCGGAGTGGGGGCGCTCCCTTCGTCGCGGCTGACGCGCATCCTCCAGGAGAAGGCGGAAGCACTCAAGCGCCAGCGCCAGTCGGCGGAGGCGTCGCTGAAGCAGGTCGAGGAGCAGATCGGCCAACTCGACCAGCTCGGGATCACTCCGCCGGGGGCGCCGGACCAGCTACAGTCGATCCGCGAGCTCGCCCGTCGTTCCGACTGGGAGGGGGTCGAGCGCCTGGCGAAGTCGCTGCTGGAGCATCTCTCGAAGACCGTCCCGGAGAACCTCGAGGCCCGCCGCCAGCGCACCCTCGAGGCGTTCGGGCAGCTTTCCGGGATCGGGATCACGATCACGCCCGAGCTCCGGGCCGAGGTCGAGTCCCTGAGCCGTCCTTCCCCCGACGAGGCCTGGTCGACGACCGTCGGGCGCCTCGCGCGCGCCGAGGCGGCGCTCCAGAAGGCCCGTCTCGACCACGTCGGCCGCGCGAGCTCGCGCGCCCTTCGCTTGGCGAAGTGGTCGGCGCTCTCGCCGGAACGCGACCAGGAGTTCGCCCGGAAGCTCGAAGAAGCGGCCGCCCTGGCCCACGAGGGCCGGCCGGCGGAAGCCCTCGAGGCGATCGGTCGGCTGATGCGCGAGGGACTCCCCGAGGCGATCGAGAAGCGCCGGGCGGTCCGCGAGGCGGCCACGGCCCTGCTGTCGGAGGCGAAGGAGCACGGAGCGGCCGTCTCCCGCCTCGAGCGCGCGCTCAGCGAAGGGGCCGAGGCGCCGCCCGAGGTCTGGCCCGACACCGTCCCTGCGACGGAGGTCGCGCTCACCGAAGCCGGTGAAGCGCTCCGCGTCCGTCTGCGGGAGGCGCTCGAGGCGCTGCGGCGGTCGGTCGACGCCACCGCCGACTACGGCGTCGAGCCGAGCGAGGCTCGCCGCGCGATCGAGGGGGCGCTCGTGCGTCTCGAGAGCGCGCCGCTGCTCGAGCTGAACGCCATCTTCCTCGGGGCCCAGCGGGTCGCCGAGGAGCCCGTGGTCACGGTCATCGCGAGCATCCTCGATGAGGTGCGCCCGCGGATCGCCGAGGCCCGCCGACTGGGACGGGACCCGAGCGAGGTCTTCGCGTCGATGAACCGGGCGCGGGAGGCGCTGCGGCTGAAGATCTACTCCGAGGCGTTCGCCGCGAGCCAGGAGGCCCTCGACCGGGTGAGCCGTCTCACCGAGGACCTCGATGTCGCCCGGGAGGAGCTCGCCTCGCTCGAGGAGATGCTCGGGCGCTTCCGGGCCGCCGGGTTCGTGGTCGAGACCAACGAGGCCGCCCTCCAGCGGATCCGCACCCACCTCGACCGCGGGGAGGTGCCGGCGGCCCGCGACCTCCTGAAGGAGACCGTGGTCCACGTCGGTCGGGGTGCGCTCCAGTTCTTCCTCGGGCGGTGGTCCGCTCTCGACCGGGCGCGCGAGTACGCGCGAGGGCACGGCTTCCTCTCGCCGGGCGCCGACCGCTCGATCTCGGAGGCGCGCGAGCTCCTCGACCGGGGCGAGCTCGCCGACGTCGCCGAGCGGATCGCCCGCGGCGAGGTCGACCTGCGGACCGCTGCCGGTCCGTACGTGGCCCGCCGCGTCGAGGAGATGGAGAAGGGCATCGCGGACATCCCGGACGAGGCGCTCACCGCGCCGGTTCGGCGGCTCCTCGCCGATGCCGACGTGAGCCTCCGGGTCAAGGCGGACCTGGTCGGCTCCCTCGAGAGCTTGCGCCGGGCGGAGCGTGACTTCTCCGCGGTGTTCGCCGCGCACGCCTCTGCGCTGGTCGAGGTCCTCGAGACCGAGAGTCGGATCCTGGAACAGATGGGGGGCGCCGGGGACGAGATCCAGCGGCAGATCGACGAGGTCCAGCAGATCTTCAACATGGGGGACTTCGTCAAGGCTTCCCGCGCGTCCCAGGAGATCCGCACCCGCGCGCAGCAGCAGCAGCTCGTACGGAGCGAAGAATCCGTCTCGCACGCGAAGCTCTCGCTCGTCGAGCTCGAGACGATGGGCCTCGACCTCGCTCCCTTCCGCGCGCAGCTCGATGAGGCCCAGAGCGCCGCTCGCTCCGGCAAGTACCTCGAGGCGTACCAGAGCGCGACGCGCCTCGAGGAGGCGACCTCCCGCGCCCGGGGCGCGGCGCAGATCCTGCTCGAGGGCATCACGAAGGCCGGGGATCTTCTCGGCCACCTGCGCGAGGCCGGCAGCGACCCGGCAACGTTCTACGAGCCCCTGCGCAACGCCCGCCTTGCCCTGCAGTCGCTCGAGTTCGACCGGGCCCGTGGCCTCCTAGAGGGGGTCCAGCAGCGACTGGTCGAGGAAGAGGCGCGGCACGAGACCGCGCGGCTCCTGCAGGAGATCGGGCTCTTGATCGAGGACGGACGGCGGCTCTCCTCTCCCATGGACCCGTTCTCCTCCCGGCTCGAGCAGCTGAAGACCGAGCGCCAGACGGCCCCCGCGGAAGCCACGCGCACCGGCGCCCGCCTGCTCCATGAGGAGCTGATCTCGATCCTTCGCCCGGTCCTCGAGGAGAACCTCCGGGCTCTCGAGCGGGACCTCGATATCGCTCGGTCGGCGGGCGTCGACCTCGACAAGCTCCTGGCCACCCTCGCGGAAGCGCGGCGGCGGATCGCGCTCGAGGTGCCGGTCGGTGCCGCCGCGCTGCTCGACACCGCCCGGGCCGAGTTCGTCGCGTCGCGCGGCTTCGTCGAGCACGCCGAGCGCGTCGCGAAGCGGGCCCGGGAAGCGCTGGCGCAGGCCGACCTCCTGCACGCCGACACCGTCCGGCTGCGCGGACGGATGGACCAGCTCGAGGGGCTTCTCTTGCAGAAGCAGTACGCCCGGGTGATCGAGCTCGGAGGCCCCATCGAGCGCGACCTGCTTCAGGTCACCTACCAGCACGTTTCGAAGACGCTCGCGGGCTTCCAGGCGACGGTCTCCCGGATCCGGAGCTCGGGCGTCGACACTTCGCTCGCGGAGAACCTGCTCCACCAGGCCCGGATGGCGCTCGACGAGGGCCGATCGGTCGAAGCGCTCCAGCTCGCGACCCACAGCGAGGGCGAGCTCGAGCGGGCCGAGCTCCAGCGCCGGGTCGCCGAGGGCTCTCTCGAGGCGGCCGGGGCGGCGGTCGCGAAGGCGGTGACCGAGGGGATCGTCTCCCCGAGCGCGACCGAAGAGTACGAGCGCGCCCGCGCCGCGTTCCGGGAGCGCAGCTACCCGGACGTGCTGGAGCGCTCGATGGACTCCCTCGATGCGCTCGCGTCGTCGCGGGACGGGCATCGGCGGGCGCTCGAAGCGCTCGGGATCGCCGACCGCCAGCTCTCGGAGACGACCGCGAACGGCGCCGAGGCGGGGGAGGCCGCGCAGCGCCAGCTCGATGCCCGCCGCTTCTTCGACCTCGGCCGCTACGGGGAAGCGGTCCGGAGCGCGCGCGAGGCGACGGAGACCGGCCGCTGGGCGATCGAGCGCCTGTTCGCGGTCCCCCTCGGTCGCCTGCGCCAGGAGGTCGATGCGGCCCGGCGCGCCGGGCTCGGCACGGAGATCGACCCGTTCGAGGCCGTGGTCGCCGAGGGAGAGGGTGCGCTTCGGGCCCGCGAGTGGGGCCGGGTTCGGGCGGCGATCTCCCGGGCCGAGGAGGCCGCCCGACGCGTCTTTGCGGCGGTCGTCGACGGACGATGGAAGGAGGTCGAAGCGGAGTACGCACGCAGCGCTCCGCCGTCCGCGGCCGAGCTCGCCCGTCGGGACGACGCGCGCCTGAGGCTCGCGGCGTTCCGGGAGAGCCGGGACTTCGGGAACGCGCTCGAGCTGCTGCGGGCGGAGGCGGAGCTCGCCCACCGGCGTCGGGCCGAGGAGATCGAGGCGCGGATGGCCGAGTTCAAGGATCGGCTCTGGGTCGGCGAGCGCCTCGGGATCGACACGACTCCGATGATGCAGACGTTCAGCGAGGCGCGCGTCGCGCTCGACGCCGGCCGCCTTGGCGAGGCCGAGACGGTGCTCTCTCGGGCGGCCCTTTCCCTCGAGCCGGCGGTCCGCGAGCCGTTCTCCCGCAAGCTGAAGGAGCTCCAGACCGAGGTGACGTTCGCCGAGGAGGGGCTTCACGTCAGCGCGGGCCCGGTCCGTGCCCGCCTCAAGGAGGTCGACGAGTTCGATCGGGCCGGTCGGCTTCTGGACGCCGGCCGTCTCCTCCTGAAGACCGAGGAGGAGCTGAACCTCCGCAAGTCGCTCCACCGGGAGCTGATGAACCTCCACTACCTGATCGACGCCGCCCTCGCCCGGGCCCACGACCGGCACGTCGACACCGCGCCGGCGCGTGCGCTCCTCTCCGAGTCGATCCGGCTGCGCGAAACCGATTACGCGGCCGCGCTCGAAAAGGCCCGGGAAGCGCTGCGCAAGCTCCAACAGTCCGGCGGGGTCGCCTCCGAGCCAGCTCCCGCCGCGTCGCCCATCTGGCCGTTCCGCCGGCCCCCGAGCGAACCGTAGGCGAGGGACCGGCGGGAGAGGCTCCCCGTAGCCTACGACGAGAGGAAGCCGGAGCCGACGCCGGTCGCGGGAAGGTTCGGGAGCCCGCGCGGAGGTCCGAGGGAGAGCCGATCGTACTCGACCGTGTGCTTGATGCCGCGGCGGCGCAACAGCACGGAGACCTGCTCGGTGATCTGCACGACCTCCTGGCAGCGAGCGGGCTTCGTGAAGTAGAACTCGGCCCGCCGCTCGTCGACGATTGGGAAGATCAGTCGGAGGCCGAACGCGTCCTGGCGGTTGTAGCCGACCGGTTTGCGGTCCCCCTTGAGGTCGCGAAGGTTCTCGTCGAGGAGGACATCCGGCAGGAGCGGGTCGGTGTCCTTCACGAACGGACGGTTCATCTCGACGACCCGCTTGTGGATCTCGGGATAGACCCGGACGAGGTCACGGTACGAGCGCTTCGAATCGAGCAGGATGTGCCCGCTGCGGGCCTTCACCGGTGGGGTCACGCCCCGAGGAACGGGGCGCGGGCTCATAGCGGCTTTCCCCCGCCACCGTTGGGCGGGACCATCGCGCGGCTCCGGACGGCCGACGCGCGGGGACCTCGGACCCGGGGGCGGCGCTCCCCCTCCCGCGACGAAAGGCTCAAAGAGCCGACTCGTTACGGGCGGTGGGCGCTCCCGTAGTCTAGTGGTCAAGGATAGAGGCCTCTCGAGCCTCTGACGCGGGTTCAAAGCCGGCCGGGACCCTCCGGCCGGGGAGATTCCCGCCGGGAGCACCACCCCACGGGGGAGGTAACGTCACCCCCCCGGCCTTGGCGGCCACCCCAGACTTCTCCGAAGCGCCGGCCACTTTCGAGCCCGGGCTGTTTCGCCGAGGTATCCCGAAACCCGCCCAAGGGCGTGCTCGCCAGCTCGTCGGAGCCGCTCGACCCCCCCCAAGACATTCACGGTCGGTGGGGAGACGTACGTGCGCGGGCCCGGCGAAGAGAGGTTCGTCCGCAACGCCGAGCCGGTTGCGGACCGCCTTCGGCCGATCCTCGTCCGGATGGCCTAGTTTCCGTCGAGATGCGGGTCCCCCCCGCGAGCGGATCCCTCGGGCGAGGGCGGTCCGGCGGACGTTTCCCCCTCATCGCGTCTTGACCCGTCGTCCCCCCTTCAGTGGCTTGGGGGGGGGTCCCCAATCTCGTCCTTCGGGGGCGGAAATACGGGCCACGATCTAGTAGGGGACCGCTCGGCCACCGACACGCGAACGTACCTCGATGGCCTTCTCGCCCGGCTCGGCCTTGGCCCGAGGGGTCTCGAGGCGGTTGACCCGCGGATCAACACGCGGTCATACGGATCATGGGCTCCGGTCCCCACGGTCGGTCCGAGGAGGGACTCTCCCACGGTTCCGAGCAGGCCGCTCGTCGACTTTCGCCGAAGGTCCGGCGGAAGCGGCGACGGTCGGCGCAGAGTAGATAGCAGGGAGGCGGGATCGACCGGGCGCTCCGTGACGTTCGTTATCGTCGTCTCTGCGCCGGACCCGGTCGCGAGCGCGGTCCGGGACTGTTGGGGTCCTCTGCCGGCCTCGGGGGATCACGTCGACGGGGCGGCGATCCGCCGTCTCTCGGCCTCCGCGGTCGTCCTCCCGCGGGCGGCCCTCCACATCCACGACGAGCGGGTCGACCTACGCCTCCCGCCGTCCCTTCGGAACGCGCGTCCGACCCTGGTGTTCCCCTCGATCCACCGCAGCGCGCAGAACATTGCGTGCCTCACCGTGCATCCGCTCGGCAACGTCGGCCCCCGAGCGGAGGCCGGCGGGAGCCCGAGGACGGTCTGCCCCACCGACCCCGGTGCCATGGCCGCGCTCTTGTCCCGCTTGAAAGAGGGCGCGGTGCCGCTCGGGCTACCGGTGACCTACGAAGCGACTCACCACGGGCCCGCGCTCGAACTGCCTTCCCTGTTCGTCGAGATCGGCTTCGGCACGGCGGCCGGCCCTCCGCCGGAGGCGGTCCGCCTCCTCTCGGAGGCCCTCCGGGAGATCGTCCCCGACGCCCGGGACCGGCCGGTCCTCGGGGTGGGCGGCGGGCACTACGCCCCCCACTTTACCGAGCTCGCCCTACGCCGGTGCTGGGCGTTCGGGCACCTCATCTCGCGCCACGCGCTCGAGACGCTCGACGCGACGACCGCGCGGGCCGCCTATGAGGCATCCGGGCCGGCGGACGGTGTCCTCTTCGCTCGGGCGCAGGACGCGTCCACTGCGGCGCTTGCCGGGCTCGGGGAGCGACGCAGGGACGGCGAGGCCCCGGTCCGGTAAGAAGAGCGCGTCGGACCTCGCCCTACTCGCGCTTCTCGTTCTTCTGGAACATGATCGCGCCGGACCGGTAGACGGCCTTCCCCAACTTCACCGGTTGCGTGGACGCGACACCAGGGGTGCGTTCCGCGAGCATCAGACTCTCCACGATCTGCCGGAACAGCGCGCTCTGGTTGATCTCGGGGTGGCGCTCGAGGAACTCGGCCTCTTCCGGGGTGATCGTGATGTTCTTACGGAGCATTCCCTGCGCGGGGAGCTCGGCACGCGGTCGGATTCGCATGCGCTTCCCCACAATCTCGGCGTATAAGTGCGTATTGGTGCGCAGGAAACCCCCCTCCACACGGGTGCGGGCGACGGCGCTCTGAGGTCGGTTCGGACCCCCAGAGGGATCCGCGGCCCCGGGGACCGATGGTCCCGTGATCACGAGGCGCCGTCGAGCCATCGGACTTCGACCATCGCTCCGGCCCGCATCGTCGCGTGGCGCGGCACGATCCCGAAGGCGTTCGCCCCGACCAGCTCGGAGAGGAGCCGTACCCCCCAGCGGCACGGCCGGGCCTTCCCCCCGTCGACCCGGAACAGGTACACCGAATCCATTGGGTGGGGGTTCGCGAGAGGACGGGCGAGCGCGACCCGCGTGAGCGGCCGCGGCGGTCGACCCAGCATACGGTCGGTCACGGCTCGTCCGTACTCATGCCAGACCACGACCGCGCTGACGACCTGGCCGGGCAGCAGCACGACCGGGACGCCCGCGACCTCCCCCACGCCCCCGCGCTTCAGCACGTTCACGCGCACTCCCGAGAAGAGCAGTCGGCCCGCGGAGGCGACCGCCGCCTTCGTGTAGTCGTGAGGGCCGACGGAGGTCCCGCCGATCGTCACGATGAGGTCGGAGTTCCGCGCGGCGGCGCGGAGCGCCCGGCGGAGGGTCGCGGGGTCGTCCGGCAACGGGCCGATCTGCCGCCAGAGGAAGAGGGGCGCCAGCGACCGGATGAGCGGGGAGAGGGAGTCCTGGATCCGCCCGGCGTTCCGGTCTCCCGGCCGCGCGAGCTCGTCCCCGATCGTGAGGACCGTGGCGCGGATCCTCCGGGTCGCGATCCGCTCGAACCCCTGCGCGATCAGGATCCCGAGATGGAACGGCCGCACGACCTCGCCCGGACGCAAGAGGACGCTTCCGCGCCGCAGGTCCTCTCCCCGCCGGTGCACGTCGACGCCCGGACGGAGCGGGTGGCGGAGGAGGAGCGTGCCCTCCGATGGGGTCGTCACGATCTCTTGGCGGGCCACGGCGTTCGCGCCCGGAGGGAGGCGGGCGCCGGTCGAGATCACCACCGCTTCGTCCGTGCCCAGCCGCCCCTGCGGCGAAGTCCCGCGGGGACGATCCGCCCGGACCCGGAAGCGGTGAGCGGACCCCCGGCCCGCGATGCGGACGGCGTACCCGTCCATCGCGGCGACGTCCGCGCCGGGCTCGTCCCGCCGCGCGCGGACCGTCCGCGCGCTCGTCAGTCCGACGGCGTTGCGGACGGGGGTCCACCCCACCGCCGGAGATTGCCACCGGGCCCGATCGATCCGCTGCCGGGCCTCGTCGAGCGGAAGGAGGAGGGTTGATGGCCCCGGGGGCTGCTCGGGGGATCGGATGCCGACGTTCCCCCTCGTCATTCAGGTCGTGGGAGACAGCGGGGCAGGAAAAACGCTTGTCGTGGAGACCGCCGTGCGTCGCCTGCGCGCCCAGCGTCGGTCGGTCGCGGTCGTCAAGCACTCCCACCACACCCCCGATCTGCGCGGAAAGGACACGGGGCGGTTCCGCGCGGCCGGAGCCGATTTCGTCCTCTTCGCTTCGCGGGAGCCGTTCCTCTCGTTCCGGGGGGACCCGGCCGGGCTCGTTCGACTTCTCCCGGTCGACGTGGTGCTGGTCGAGGGATACTCGCGCCGGAAGTTCGGCGGCTTTCGAATCCGCGTCGGGGGTTCGGGAGAGGTGGCGGAAGCGATCGCAAGGGTCCTCGCCTCGGCCGGCGCTCGGCCTTCGCGCCGGCCGCTTCTCGTGGACGGGCGACCGGCGGGCCGCGAGCCCGGCTGGCGCTTCGTAGAGCACTGGATGGTGTCGAAGGGGGTCACCGAGGTGCGGCTCGGCCGATGAACGGCGACCGGATCGAAGGCTCGGTTCGGCGCGCGTACCTGCTCGCCGGGCGGGCCTCCCGGCTCCCGGGCAAGTTCCAGCTCCCGATCGACGGGATCCCGGTCGTCGAGCGCCTGGCGCAGCGGCTTAGTCGGGCCGGGCTCGAGGTCGTGCTGGTCAGCGTCTTCCCGCTCGAGGTCCGGGGGACCCGGACGCTCTCGGACCCGTTCGACGCCGGCCCGCTCGGCGGGCTCGAGGTAGCGCGGCGCGACGCCGACGGGCCGTTCTTCCTGTTCGGAGCGGACATGCCGTTCGTCGACCCCCGGGCGGTCGATGCCCTGCGGGACGCGTTCGACGGCCGCTCGGTGGTACCGGTGGATGCGAGCGGGGCGTGGGCCGTGCTGCACGCGATCTACGCGGACCTCGAGCTTCCGCGGATCCTCCGGCTGCGCCGCGGTGGAGCGGGACTGCGCGATCTGGTCCGGGAGCTGGACGCGGCCGGACGGGTGCGCTTCCTCTCGGACGGCGAGGTCCCCGAGGCGTCGCTCGTCGATATCGACACCCCCGCCGACTATCGACGCGCCCTCGGCCGCGGAGGGGCTCGAGCCGACAAATAGGTCGACCGCTCTTCCCCGGCCGGCGGGTTCCGCCCGCGGCCCCGTCGTAGCCCGACGGGGGTCCGGGCCGGGACGCCCCAGGCATCGGAACGATGGTCGCGATCGAGCTCGAGAGCGTCGCCGCGGTAGAGAGTCTCAAGTGCGCCGTCCCCGCGGACGGCCGAGCGCATGCGTTCCCGGTCGAGGAGATGGTCGCGACCGAGGAGCCGCTCGAGGTCCGCCTCGTCCACGGCGACCACGTGGAGAGCGTCAGCGTGACGATGCGGACGCCGACCGACGACACGGCGCTCGCCGTAGGATTCCTCTTCACCGAGGGGATCCTTTCCGCCCCGGAGGAGGTCGAGCGGATCGTTTCGCACCGGGCCGAGGGCGAGCACATCGTCGACGTCATCACGCGTCGACCGGTGCGCTTCGACCCGGATCTCCGACGCGCCTTCTTCGTGAACTCGAGCTGTGGGGTCTGCGGCCGTTCGCTGGTGAAGGGCCTCTACGCGAGCCGCGGAGGCCCGGTCCGCAGCGACCTCACGGTGGAGGCGGCCCGGCTGCTCGAGATGCCCCGGCGGCTCCGGGGGTCGCAGCCGCTCTTCGACCGAACGGGCGGCCTTCATGCCGCGGCGCTCTTCGACCGGGACGCCACGCTCCTCGAGGTCGCGGAGGACGTCGGTCGGCACAACGCCGTCGACAAGGTGATCGGCCGTCGCTTCCTCGCCGGTCGACTGCCCGACGCCCGATCGGTCCTCCAGGTCAGCGGTCGCGTCAGTTTCGAGATCGTGCAGAAGGCGGGTACGGCCGGCATCCCGATCGTCTCCGCCGTCTCGGCGCCCTCGAGCCTGGCGGTGGGCGCGGCCGACCGGCTCGGCCTCACGCTCGCCGGGTTCGTCCGCGATGACCACTTCAACCTGTACACCCACCCCGAGCGGATCCTCGGCGGCGGGGTCGGGTTCGGGAGTCCCTAGTTCGCGCGGGCTCCGCCCGCCCGGGCCGCAAGGGGTCCCGCGAGCACCGTGACCGCCGACCGACCGTCGAGCGCGACCCTCACCGATTCCCGAAGCTCCCGGGGAGTGACCGAGCGGAGCCGTCCGGGCCAGCGGACCCAGTAGTCCTCGGGCAGTCGGTGGTACGCCAGGTCGACCGCGAGCTCGTGGGCCTCGCTCGTCGATTCGAGCGCCAGCGGGATCTCGCCGATCGCGCTCTCGCGGATCCGATCGAGCGCGTCGGACGGGACCTCCTCCCGTCGCAGCCGCTCGAGCTCCTCCGTGAGCATCTTGCGGACGGTCGGCCAGCGATCCGGGCCGGTCCCCGCCTGAGCCACCCAGTATCCTCCGAAGCGCATCGCTTCGAGCGTGCTCGACGCGTGGTAGGCGAGCCCGCCCTCCTCCCGCACCCGCTGGAAGAGCCGGCTCAGCATCGGCCGACCCCCGAGCACCTGGTTCGCGAGGTACGCCGCCGGGTACTCGGGAGCCGACCGTGCGATCGAGGGTCCCCCGATCCGCACCTCGACCTGCGCGCGGCCGGGCAGGTCGATCTTCCGCTCGCCGGATCGCGTCGTGGAGGTGGGCGGCAGCGAGAGCGCAGGCGCCCGGCTCTCGGCGAAACGCGCGAACAGGCGGCGGGCTGCCCGCTCGACCTCTCCGAGGCGCGCCGGGGCCGTCACGACCAGGGTCGCGTCCCCGCTCGTGTAATGGGCCCGGTGGAACCGTACGAGATCGGCCCGCGCGATGCGAGCGATCGACTTCGGTCCCCCGAGGCCGCTCTCCCGGTACGGGTGGTTCCGGGGGAAAACCGCGCGGAGCATCTCGAGCTCCGCTCGGTGCGCGGGTTGCGCCATCTCCCGCAGCTGGTGTTCGAGCAATTGGCGCCGAGCGCGCGCAAGGTCGCTCGGATCGAACCGCGGTCGAAGCACGACGTCCGAAAGGAGCGCGAGGAGTGGCTCCCAGTCGGCGATCGGTCCCCAGACCGTTACCTCGGCCGACTCGGGGGCGCACTGGGCCGAGAGCGTGGCTCCGGCCCGGTCGAGGCGCCGCGCGAGCGCAACCCGGTCGAATCGGCCGGCGGCGCTCGTCACGATGAGGTTCACGAGCCGCGCAACGCCTTCCCGACCGGGAGGATCGAATCCCCAGCCGGCGGGGCCGACGTAGGTCGCCGAGAAGCTGGCCGCCCCCGGAGGGGGCGCCTGACGCACGACGCGCAGGCCATCGAGCTCGGCGCCGTACTCGATCCGCAGCGTCTCGGTCGGGTCAGGCACGATCGTTCTCCCCGGTCGGTTCGTACCCGACGACGACCCGGTGCTCGGGCCGGAAGACCGATCGAGCCACGTCCCGGACCTGCCCGGGCGTGACGGCGAGTACCGAGCGATAGACCTCGTCCTCGTACTCCGGTCCCTTGAGGACGGAGAAGTAGCCGAGGCGGAATGCCGTCCGCGAGGCCCCCTCGTAGGCCAGCGCCGCCCCCCGTCGGACCTTCGTGCGCACCTCGTCGACCTCCGCGCGCGTCGGGCCGGTCCGGCAGAGCCGCTCGAGGACCCGGCCGACCTCCCGGTCGAGCCGCTCGAGCGATACGCCCTTCGCCGCGAGCGCCTGGATGGTGAAGAGCGAGGGGTAGAACTTCGGGCGGAATTCGCTGCTCGCGCGGACGGCGAGTCCCGGGTCCACGAGCGCGCGGTAGAGGCGAGAGTTCGGGTGTTCGGCGGAACGCCGTCGGCCGGCGCCGGCGGAGAACATCCCCGCCTCTCCGTCGAGCAGCGTGTCGAGGACGGTCGCCGCGGGCGTCGCCGCGTCGGTGAGCGCGGGCGCCCTCCAGCCGAGCTGGAGGTACGGGGTGGTCCCCGGGCCGGCGAGGCTCGCGCGACGTTCGCCGACCTGCGGCGGCTCGACGTCCTTGACGGTCACATCGTCGCCCGAAACGGGAAGCGGCGAGAAGCGCCGGCGCACCTCCGCCTCGGTCGCGGCCGGGTCGAACCCGCCGGCGACCACCAAGACCGCGTTGCGCGTTCCGTAGAACCGCTGGTAGTAGCCGCGCAGCTCCTCGGCCGTCATCCGTTCGATGTCCTCGCGTCGGCCGAGCGCGTCCCACCGGTACGGGTGCACCCGGAACGCGAGCTGGTAGAGCTCCTCCTCCACCCGGAACTCCGGCCAGTTCTCGTTCCCTTCGCGCTCGGAATGGATCACCGTCCGCTCCCGCGCGACCTCCTCGTCGCGGAGGAGGGCCCGCGTCATCCGGTCCGACTCGATGTCGAGCGGCACGGAGAGGTGCTCGCGGGGCACGGTCGAGAAGTAGGCCGTGAAGTCGGTGTCGGTGAAGGCGTTCAGCTCCCCTCCGACGCTCACGATCGCGCGATCGATCTCACCCTTCCCATAGCGGGGAGAGCCTTCGAAGAGCATGTGCTCGACCCAGTGCGAAGCCCCCGTGACGCCCGGCCACTCGTTCTTCGAGCCGACCCGGTACCAGACCCACACGCTGACCGTCGGGCTGGCCGGGATCGGAGCGAGGACCACCGGGAGGCCGTTGTCGAGGGCGAACCTCCGGGTCGCCGGCCGGGGGACCCGCCTTCGCAGCATCGGGGCGGGGGAAGTCCGACGGCATATAACGCGCCCCGTACGCCGGCAGCGGCCGGCACGACTCGTTCCGGACAAGCTCGGCCCGACCGTCCGGCAAAACCGTTAAGCGAGCGGTTCGGCCATCGCTCGGCGTGCATCCGGTCCTTCGGTTGCTGCGCGTCCAGAACCTCGCGGTGTCGTTCGTCGGCACGCTCGTAGGGGGGCTCGTCGCGGCCGGCCAGGGCGTCGCGATCTCCGCGTCGCTCGGTACGCTGCTCCTGCTCGCCGCGACCTCGACCGCCTGCGTCACCGCGGGGGGGAACGTGCTCAACGACGTCCTCGACCTCGAGGTCGACCGGACGAACCACCCCGACCGTCCGATCGTGACCGGGGAGGTCAGCGTCGAGCGGGCCCGGGGGCTCGTGGTCGCGCTGTTCGTCGCGGGCCTCTTCGTCGCGCTTCCGGTCGTCGCCGCAGCGCCGCTCGTCGGCGCGATCCTCGGCGCGGCGGTCCTCGCCCTGCTCGGCTACGAGTTTCTGCTGAAGGCACGAGGGTTCGTCGGCAACCTGGTGGTCGGCTTCCTCACCGGCATGGTGTTCCTGTACGGTGGGGCCGCCGCGGGGGACGCGGGCCTCCTGGTGCCGCTCGCGGGGATGGCGTTCCTCGCCACGCTCAGCCGGGAGGTCATCAAGGACATGGAGGACGTAGCGGGGGACGTGGGTCGCACGACCCTGCCGATGACCTACGGTCTTCCGTTCGCCGGCCGGGTCGCGACGGCGAGCGCGCTTGCCGGGATCGTGCTCAGCGCCGTCCCGTTCGCGTGGTTCGTCTCCGTGACGAGCGGGGTCGGGATTATCTACCTGGGGCTGGTCGGGGCGGCGGACGTGGGCTTCGGGGTCTCCGTTCGCTACCTGCCCGGTCGACTCCACTACGAGCAGACGATGAGCAAGGTCGCGATGACCGTGGCGCTGTGCGCGTTCTTGGCGGTGGCGTTCCGGTGACCGCGGCCGCGACCCTCGGGCCGGTCGAGCGCTACCTTGAGGAGCGTATCGCGGCCGGTCCGGCGCATTTCACCCTCATCGACCCCGACAAGTCCCCCGGCGAGCACGCCGGTCGGATCGCCCGGGGAGCCGTCGAGCTCGGGAGCCATGTGATCCTGCTGGGCGGATCGACCGGGATGTCGCGGGAGGTCATGGGACGGGCCGCGGCGGCCGTGAAAGCCGCCGTGCGGGTGCCCGTCGTGATCTTTCCCGAGGGGCCCGGATCCCTCGCGCCCGAGGCCGACGCGGTCCTTTTCATGAGTCTTTTGAACTCTCGCAACCTCGACCTGGTGATCCGGACCCACGCCCGCGCGGCGCCGGTCGTCCGCGCGATGGGCCTCGAGCCGATCCCGATGGGCTACCTCGTGATCGCCCCCGGCATGCGGGTCGGAGAGGTCGGCCAGGTCGACGCGGTCGCCCGCGACGACGTTTCGGGCGCGACCGGCTGGGCGCTCGCGGCCGAGTTCCTCGGGATGCGGTTCGTGTACCTCGAGGCGGGATCCGGCGCGCCGGCACCGGTACCGGGCCCGATGGTCTCGGCCGTGCGTGCCGCTCTTCGCATCCCGGTCATCGTCGGCGGCGGGATCCGGTCCGGCGCCGATGCCCGCACCCTTCTCGAGGCCGGCGCGAACGTGCTCGTCACCGGTACGATCACCGAGGAGGAAGGGCTCGGGGAAGCGTTCCGGGATATCCTTGCGGAGGTCGGGCGCGCCCGTGGCCGCTGACCCTAGGGTCTCCGCGAACGCCTCCGCGCGGGAACCCCCGCGGGGGCGGCTCCTCCTACGGGCGCCCCCCTCGCCGGTCGCCCTCGGACTGATCGGGGTCGCGGGCGCGGCGCTCGCGGCGCTCCTCTGGCTTCCGTCCACCTCCCTCTTCCTCGTCGGCTACGTCGCCGTGATCCTCGTTCCCTCGTTCCTCGGGGTGGGGCTCACGCCACCGCTCGCGAGGGCCCTTGGAGGTCGCTTTGAGTTCCATCGCTCGGCCTTCTTGATGCTCACCGTCCTCGTCCTTGAGATCCCGCTGGCGGCCATCTGGCGCGGGGCGGCGGCCGTTTGGCCGAACGTGGTCCCGGATCCGCTCTACCTCGCGACGTTCCTCATCGGTCCCGCGTTCTGGTTCCGGCACCTGACGCTCTACGGGGTCTCCCGGCCGAGCCACGCCCGCACGCTCGCGGTCTCGCTCTCCCCGATCGTGCTCTACCTCTTCGCCCTCTACCTCGTCGTCCCCCCGACCCTGCGGGTGCTCGTCACCGCCGCCGCGTGCATCCTGCTCGCGTTCAGCTGCGCCGTGGCCCTGCTCCACGCGGCCGACCGGCCGATCCGCCGAGAGTTCCGGGCCTCGGGGGTCGCGATGATCCGACCGTTGCTCGATCACGTCGCGCACCGGGACCCGCTCGCGACGCGCGAGCTCGAAGCGTTCTTCCTTCGGACCGCGGTCCCGGCCGACCTCAAGGTACGCCTCCTCGCGTTCTATCGGGGCGACACGGCGGTCGCGACCGTCGCGCTACCGACCGTCCACCCGGGCCCGTTCGCCGCGCTCGGCGCGAGCGACCTCCCGAGGAAGTTCGCCGAACAGCTCGGGGCCCCCGCCGGTACGGTCCTCGTCCCCCACACGCCGTCCGACCACGACCTCGACCTCCCGAGCGGGACCGAGGTCGATCGGGTCGGAGAGGCCGCGCGGCGTTTGTTCGCCGACCTGCCGCGGCCCCGCTCGCCGACGGCCGGGCCGCTCATTCGGCCCTACCCCGGGAGCCTCGCGCGGGCCCAGGTGATCGGCGACGTCGTGCTCGTGACGGTGACGCAGGCGCCGGCGCCGACCGATGACATCGCCTACAGCGTCGCCGACCGCATCGTGCGCGAGGCCGGGCGGGACGGCGGACCGGCGATCGCGCTCATCGACGCACACAACTCCTACATCGAAGGGGAGGGCGACATCATCTACGGGACGCCCGTCGCGGAACAGCTCTTCACCGACGTGCGCGCCGCGGCGGCCGCCGCGCGGGCCGTCGCGCGCCCCGGTCCGATCGAGGTGGGGGTCGCCGAGCGCGCGGGCTACTCGATCGGTCGCGACGGCATCGGGCCGCAGGGGATGCGCGCCCTGGTCGTGCGCGCGGGGGGCCGGACGACCGGCTACCTCCTCATCGACGGGAACAACCTCGTGGTCGGCCTGCGCGATCCCATCGTGAAGGTGCTCGAGGAGGTCGTCGACGACGCCGAGGTCCTGACGACCGACAACCACGTCGTGCACGAGGTCGACGGCGGCGTGAACCCGGTCGGCGAGCGGTACGCGCGCGCGGCGCTCCTCGCCGATGCGCGCGAGGTCTTGGCGCGGGCGCGCGCGGCGCTCGCGCCGGTGGAGCCCCGTTACGGAGAGGCGGAAGTGCCGGCGGTCCGTGTCCTCGGACCCGGGCACACCGCTCGGCTTTTGACCTCCCTCGGCGACACCTTGTCGATGTTCACGAACATGTTCCCCGCGACGCTGCTCCTCTTGCTGACGAGCTCGCTCCTCGTGATCTTCGCGATCCGCTAGGAGCGGCGATGAGCTCCTCTTCGGACAACCCGGACGGGACGCGGGCGACCGGGCTCCTGGGGGGGGAAGCGCCTCGGCGGTTGCTGACCCAACTGGTGGCGCTCGCGCCGACCAATCTCGAGGACCCCCGGATCGGTCGCTGGGAGAAGCCGAACTACGTGCGGGCCTCCGAGGCGATCGTTCGCCTCGCCCGCGAGGCCGGTCTCGCGACGAGGGTCTACGACCCCGTCGTTGCGGGGGACGTTCAGGGGGAGTGGCACGGGCTCTCCCGGCCGAACGTGATCGCCGATCTCAACGTCGGTGCCCCTCGGACCGTGCTGATTCTCGCCCATTACGACGTCGTGCCGGTCCCCGCCGAGCAGCTCTCCCGCTGGAAGAGCCCCCCCCATTCGCTCACCCTGCGCTCGGACGGCCGGTTCTACGGCCGGGGCTCGAACGACGACCTCGGGAGCGGGGTGGCGGCGTCGCTCACCGCGCTCGGCCATCTCACGGACGTCGACGATCTCCCCTGCAACGTCCGCTTGCTCGTCTGTTGCGACGAGGAGACTGGTGGCGCGGGAGGGATCGAGGCGATCAAGGCGCACGACGCGGCGCTCCCGATCGACGACCCGGACCGCTTCCTCCGCGGGTCCGTCGCGCTGATCCCCGACGGGAGCCCCGAGACGACCGCGGCGTCGAGCGGCCACGCGGTGCTGCTCGGCTCGTTCGACCGCTCGGTCCCGCTGGCCGAGACGTTGGCGCTCGGAGAGAGCCTGGTCGGTCTCCACGACCTCGCCCGCACCTGGCGATCGGTGTACCATTCCCCCGACTGGCCCGACCGGAACGCCCCGGAGCCGGTGATCACCGGACGCGCGTCGGTCACCCAGTTCGACCTCGAGGAGGCGGAGCTCGCCCCGGACCGGGTCGGCCTCCTCGCCGCGCACGCCGAGACCGATGCGGCGAACCAGATCGCCCGGTCGGTCACGCTCCTCTTCGGGGGACCGGCGGTCGAGCTCGGAAGCCTTCCCGGACGGCTCGCGGCCCTGGTGCCGTCGCCGTTCCGGTTGGACGAGCACGGCGCGACCGCGCTCTCGGTCCCCCCGGGAACGCTCGCGCTCCAGCTCGTGGGGGTCGCGACGCACGGAGGCTACCCGCACCGGGGACAGAACCCGGTTCCGGCCGCCCTCCGGCTGCTGCGCGATGCCGCTTCCCGCGGCTGGATCGACCAGCGGTCGGTCGCCTCGGCCGCGTTCACGGTCGATCTGCGCCTTCCGCCCGAGATGCAGCTCGCCACCGGACTCGAGGAAGCGCTCCGCTCGGCGCGGTCGGCCGCGCTCGGCCGGGCCCCCTCGGCCCGCCTCGTGGTTCCGAACGAGCGCTGCCGCGCCGGCTACGCGATCCCCGTCGACCACCCGGAGGTACGGCGGCTCGATCGGATCCTGCAGGAGACCCTCGGCAGCACGGGGGTGCGCGGGGAGTACGGGGGCACGGACGCGAGCGCTCTGCGCGACCTCACGACCCCGGACGGGCATCGGCTCCCGGCGCTCGTCTTCGGCAGCATGGATCCGCTCGCCCACATCCACGACGCGGAGGAGAGCCTCGACCCGGCGCTCTTCGGTGGCGTGGTGCGGACGATCGAGCGGTTCGTCCGGGAACCGTAACGGAGGCGCGCGGCCGTGGTCGTCCAGTTCGCCGCGAGCGCCCTCGCGGTCCTCTGGCTGCTCCTGCCGTCGTACATCGCGAACGCCTTCGCGACGATCCCGCGGGGCCGCGGTCCCCCGATGGATTTCGGGCGGCTCTGGCCGGGTGATGGGCGCCGGATCTTCGGTGCGTCGAAGACCTGGTCCGGCTTCCTCTTCGCCGGCGTCTTCGCGATGCCGTTCTGCCTCCTCGAAGCGTGGCTGATCCTGCTCGCCCCGCCGAACCTGAAGCTCGTGCCGGTCCTCGCGCCGACCGCCCTCGCCGCGGTCCCGCTCGCGGCGATCCTCACCTTCGGGGCGATGACCGGCGACGCGGTCGGTTCGTTCCTCAAGCGTCGCCTCGGCCGGGAGAGCGGAGCGCGCACCCTGCTCCTCGACCAGATGCCGTTCGTCCTCGTTCCGATCGCGCTCGGCCTGGCCGTCGACCCCGCGCTGTTCGTCAGCGTGTTCGCGCACTGGGAAGCGGTCTTATGGCTCCTCGTGTACACGCTCGGCCTGCACGCCGCCTTCAACTGGGTCGGTTTCAAGGCGGGGCTGAAGAAGGTGCCGTGGTGACGGTGGAGGCTCCCGGACCGATCCCCTCCTCGGAGGAGCTCGCGCGGATCCTCCTCGATGCGGGCGCCGTGCGCTTCGGCGCGTTCACGCTCACGTCCGGCCAGCAGAGCGACTACTACGTCGATGTGAAGCGGGCCTGGACGGACCCCGCGCGCCTCGATACGATCGCGCGCGCGCTGGCAGCGCGGGTCGGCGGGGCGGACCGGCTCGCCGGGATGGAGCTCGGCGCGGTCCCGCTCGTCGTCGCGACCGCGCTCCGTACCAACCGCCCGTACCTCGTGCTCCGCAAGGGCGCCCGGGAGCATGGGACCCGACAACCGTTCGAAGGGGAGGTGCCGGCCGGGGCCCGCGTCCTCCTGATCGAGGACGTCGCGAGCACCGGGGGGAGCCTCGCCCGTTCCGTCGAGATCGTGCGGGCGGCCGGGGGGATCGTCGACCGGGCGCTCGTCGTGGTCGACCGGGAGATGGGGGCGACCGAGCAGCTGGCCGCGGCCGGCGTGCGGCTCGAGCCGCTCCTCACCATCGCCGACCTGAGGGGCGCCCGGCGGTGAGCGGCGTCCTCGCCGCCGACGCGACGGTGCGGGTCGACGACCCGGCCGAGGCGAGCTCGATCCACGCGAAGGGGTTCTTCGGGACGCCGCTCCCCGGCGGCGGGCTCTCGCTGGACCGGTACGAATCGGTGTACCTCGCCGAGATGGGCCGCGCGTCGGTCGTCGTCCCCACCGGACCGGCCGTGGAGTGGCCCGCGATCTTCCGCCGTGCCGTGCGCAGCGACCGCGGCTTTCCTGTCCGCTACCTCGTCTACCGGGACCTTCGCCAACGGGGGTACGTCGTCCGGGCGAGCCCGCCCCCGGTCGCCTTCGCGGTCCTCCCCCGGGGCGGCACGCTCCACAAGACGCCGTCCCGGTTCTGGGTCGAGGTCCTCTCCGAGCGCGTCGCCTTCGACCTCGCCCGGCTCTTCGATCTCGCGGAGCGCGCCCAGAGCGCGAAGAAGGTCCTCCTCCTCGCCCTCGTCGACGAGGAGTCGGACCTCACCTACTACCGGGTCCGCCGCCCGACGCCGACCGGCGCGCTCCCTCCTCGCCCGCTCGCCGCACCCACGGACGGCTGGCTTTCGGAGGACCGCGTGACGGTCCACGCGCCGACCGCGGTCGAGGAGCTCGGCCGAGAGCTCGCGTACGGGAGCCGCGTCGGTGACCGGCTCGAGCTGAGCCTCCTCGAGGCCGCCTACTTGGTCGCCACCGGCCAGCTCCGGCTCAAGGACGCGCGCAGCGGGCGCACCGTTCCGCTCGATCGGCTCGAACGCCGGGCGCGGCGCCTCGATCCCCGGTTCTCCGAACGGCTCGCCGCCTACCGGGACCTCCGGGGACGCCACTTGGTCGTGAAGACGGGGTTCAAGTACGGGGCGCACTTTCGCGCCTATCCGCGCAATCCGGCGAACGCGCACGCCCGCTACCTCGTGCAGGCCGTCCCGTCGAGCCATGTCACCGCCTGGCCCGAGATCGCGGGCGGTGTCCGGGTCGCTCAGGGGGTCCGCAAGGAGTTCCTCGTTGCGGGCGTCGACCCCGAGTCGCGCGTCCGGTTCCTCTCGCTCGAAAGGATCCGTCCCTGAGCCGGACGGAGGGGCTCTCCGGGGCGGGACGACTACCCCACGGCCGGAGCTCTACGGGCCGCAGCGATCTCGCGGAGCCAGTCCCCAAGCGCCCGGGGGCTCGGGTCGCGCGCGATCGCCTCTTCGAGCGCCGTCCCGACGACGACCCCGTCGACCCCCAGCGCGAGGGCTCGCTCGGCGGAGCGTCGGTCCCGGACCCCGAAGCCGAGCAGGATGGGCCGGTCGGGCGCCGCCCGTCGCACCGCCGTGACGATCGGACCGAGGTCGGCGGCCGGCCCCTCCGACGCGCGTCCGGTCGTTCCGTAGTAGGCGACCAGATACAGGAAGCCGCGGGAGGCGCGCGCGATCCGTGCGGCTCGGTCCGCAGAGGCGCCGGGCGCGGCCATCAGTACGAGCGAAAGGCCCACCCGTTGGCTCGCGCGCTGCCAGGGCAGGGACTCCTCGAGCGAGAGGTCGGGGACGATAAGGCCGGAGGCGCCGGCGCTCGCGAGTTCCGCGAGCGCCCGCACGAGCCCGTGTCGGACCACCGGGTTCGCGTAGGTCATGACAGCGGTCGGCAGCACCGGGCTCGCGGTGCGCACCGATCGGACGAGATCGGACCAGTCCGTGCCGTCGCCGAGCGCCCGGTCGGCGGCCGCCGCGAGCACCGGACCGTCGGCGATCGGGTCCGAGAACGGATAGCCGAGCTCGAGGGCGGTCGCCCCGGCGTCGCGCAGAGCGCGCACGGTGAGCGCGAGCCGGGCGCGTCGGCGGCGATCGACGAGGAGGTACGGTACGACGATCGTCCGGCCGGAGCGCCGGGCGTCGGCGAGGGCGTCAGCGAGCGGCGTCGAGCACCACCCCGAGGTCCTTGTCACCCCGGCCCGAGAGGGTCACCACGATCCGCTGGTTCGGGCGTCGGCGGGCCTCCCGGACCGCCGCGAAGAGGGCATGCGACGGCTCGAGCGCCGGGAGGATCCCTTCGTCCTCCGCGAGCCAGTGGAAGGCGCGGAGCGCGTCCTCGTCGTGCACGGCGATGTACCGGGCGCGACCCGTCTCCTTGAGCCAGGAGTGCTCGGGTCCGACGCCCGCGTAGTCGAGCCCGGCCGAGACGCTCTCGGTGTCCGAGACCTGACCGTCGTCGTTCTGCAGGAGGTAGGAGAAGCTCCCGTGGAGGACCCCCGGGCGACCGTAGGTAAGGGAGGCGGCCCCCCGCGAGCCCCGGGGCCCGCCCGCCTCGACGCCGAGGAGCTCCACGCGCGTGCGGAGGAGGGGGTGGAAGGTGCCGATGGCGTTCGACCCGCCGCCCACGCAGGCGATCGCGAGGTCGGGGAGACGGCCGAACTCGGCGAGCGACTGGCGCCGGATCTCCCGGCCGATGACGCTCTGGAAGTCGGCGACGATCGCGGGGAACGGATACGGCCCGACCGCCGAGCCGATGAGGTAGTGGGTCGTGCGCACGTTCGCGATCCAGTCGCGCAACGCGGCGTTGATCGCGTCCTTCAGCGTCCGGCGGCCGGTCGTCACGGGGATGACCTTGGCGCCGAGCAGGTGCATCCGGTCGACGTTCGGCTTCTGGCGGTCCATGTCGACCTCGCCCATGAAGACCTCGGTCTCGAGGCCGAGCGCGGCCCCGACCATCGCGGTCGCGACCCCGTGCTGGCCGGCCCCGGTCTCGGCGATCAGCCGGGGCTTGCCCATCCGAACGGTGAGCAGTCCCTGTCCGAGCGCGTTGTTGAACTTGTGCGCGCCTCCGTGGACGAGGTCCTCGCGCTTCAGCCAGATCTCCGCCCCGCGACCCCGGCGCGTGAGGTTCCGGGCGAAGTAGAGCGGCGTGGGTCGCCCCCCAAAGCTCCTCGAGAGGCGGGCGAGCTCGCGACGGAAGGCGGGGTCCCCACGCGCCGTGCGCCAGACCCGGTCGAGCTCGTCGAGGGCCGGCACGAGGGTCTCGGGAACGAACGACCCCCCGTACGGACCGTAGCGCCTAGCCGTGCCCATGCTCGAACTCCTCGACCGCCCGCAAAAACGCCCGCATCTTCTCCGGGTCCTTCACGCCGGGAGCGCTCTCGATCCCCGAAGAGACGTCGACCCCCCAGGGCCGGACGGTCGCGAGCGCGTCACCCACGTTGTCGGGAGCGAGCCCGCCGGCGAGCACGAACTTGCGGCCGGGGTGAGCGTCGACGATCTTCGCGCAGAGCTCCCAGTTCGGTCGCGTGCCGCTGCCTCCCGGAAGCGGCTGCCCGGCCGCGTCGAGGTGGACCCGGGGGTAATCCTCGGCCGCGGGGACGGGCGGTACGTCGCCGGTCGCCCCGGTCGGCGGGATCGCCATCGACGGGACGAGGTGGTGCACCTCGAGGAACTCGAGCCCAGCAGGGATCTCGCCGTAGACCTGGACGCGATCGACCCCGACCTCGTCGAACAGCCGGTGGACGAGCTCCGCCGTCGGCCGGACCACGACCGCCCACGCCTCCGCCTCCGACGGCACGTGCGCGATGAGGTCGGTCGCCTGGGCGAGCGACAGGTTCCGCGGGGACGCGGGCACGTCGATCACGAACCCCGCGGCGCCGCCCGCCGGGACCAGCGCGACGTGGAGCGGGTCGGAGAGCCCGCAGAACTTCACGAACGTCGTCATGCGCGACCTCCCGCCTCGGGACGGAAGATGGACTTTAGGAACCGGTCCGGCGTCTTCGAGCGCGCGACCGCGCTGCCCACGAGGATCCCGTCGACGCCGGCCCGCCAGAACGCGCGCGCCTCCACCGGGCCCTCGACCCCGCTCAGCCCGAGCAGCGGCGCGAGACCCCGCTCGCGCGCCGTCCGCAACGTCTCGAACGCCGTCGCCCGCTCGATCGCGAGGGTGTCGAGATCGCGGACGTTCACGCCATACATGTCGGCCGCCACCTCGCTTGCCGCACTTAATTCTGTGCTACGGTGGAACTCGAGCAGGACCTCGAGCCCGCGGTCGTGGGCATAGGCCGCGAGCTCGGGGAGCGGATGCTCCAGGTGCGCTTCGGTCGCGAGACGAGCGATGAGGAGGACCGCGCTCGCCCCGGCGCGCTCGGCTGCGTCGATCTGGACCGGCTCCACGACGAAGTCCTTGAACAGGACGGGTCGCGCCGTCGCCATCGCGAGCTGCCGGACATCGGACGGGGATCCTTCGAAGCGGGCGCGCGTTGCGAGGCACGAGTAGCCGCTCACGCCGGCGGCCTCCGTCGCCCCGACGAACTCCGGAATCGGGCGCTCCGGCAGCCGCGGGTCGGGACGCCCCGGCGACAGCCGCTTGAACTCCACGACCAGGGCGCCGCGCGCCCGGTCGCGCTCCACCGCCGCCCGGAGGCTGACGCGGGAGCGGCCCGCGGGGGGACCGACGGAGTCCAGGTACCCGGGAGCGCCCACCTCGCGGCGCGCCGCGCGCACGATCTCCGCGAGGAATCCGCCGGGGGTCATGCCGAGGCCGCCTCCCGGTAGCCGGCGGCGAGCCCGCGCAATCCCTCGAGCAGCCGCTCCGCCCGACCGTCGTCGAGCGCCTCTCGGGCGAGCGCGACCCCGCGGGCGAGCGTCGACGCGCGCCCGGCGACCCAGATCGCCGTCCCGCTCGTGAGCAGGACGGAGCCCCGTCGGGCGCCACCGCCCCCGGCGAGGATGCGCTCCGCCTCGGCGGCCGCAGCGGGCGGAGGCAGCGCTCCCCAGTCGCCCCGCCGGTCCTCGGGGAGGAGGTACCGGGACGGCCGGACCCGCATCGTGCGACGCGCGCTCCCGTCCCAGACGACGGCGGTGGTCTCGGAGCGGGGGGAGAACTCGTCGCACCCTTCGTCCGACGTCATCGCGACGCCGCGGCGCACGCCCAGTGCGGGAAAGGCGCTCACGACCTGCCGGGCCGTCGCGAGGTCCGGCACGCCCACGACCTGGTACGGGACGCGCGCCGGGTTCGACAGCGGACCGAGGCGGTTGAACAGCGTCGGGATCCCGAGCCGCCGACGGGCCTCCGCCACGGAGCGGGTCGCGGGATGGTAGAGCGGAGCGTGCAGGAAGGCCAGGCGGAAGCGGCGGTACGACGACCGCGCGAACGGCACGCTGGTCGTGACGGGGAGCCCGAGCGCCTCGAGCAGGTCGCTCGAGCCGCACCGCCCCCGTGCGCTGCGGTTGCCGTGCTTCACGACCGGCGTCCCGGCCGCCGCCACGACGAACGCACTGACCGTCGAGACGTTGAACGACGCCCGGGGGGCCCCCCCCGACCCGCAGAGGTCGACCGGACGGTCGGCGGCCGGCACCGAGAACGGCCGGGCCCGTTTGCGCATCTCGAGAGCGAAAGCGGCGAGCTCGGACGCGGCGAGATCCCGGGCCGCGAGCGCGACGAGGACGGAGGCCCGTTCGAGGTCGCTCGTAGAGGCTCCGAGCAGCTCGGCGAGCGTGGCGCGGGCGGCCCCGGGCGAAAGCGTCGCCGGATCGAGGAGGCGGGAGAGCGTGCGGGAGAGCGTCACCGTCGCACCTCGCGAAGAAAGTTCTCGAGGAGCTTCGGCCCCTCGCGCGTCAGGTACGACTCCGGGTGGAACTGGACGGACTCGACCGGCCGGCGACGGTGCCGCAGGCCCATGACGATCCCCTCGGCGCCCCGGGCCGAGATCTCGAGCGCGGGAGGGACCGAGCGTTCCGAGACCGCCAGCGAGTGGTACCGGGCCGCGGAGAACGGCGAGGGGATCCCGCGGAAGATCCCCTTCCCGTCATGCCGCACCTCCGAGAGCTCGCCGTGGACGGGCGCCGGGGCGTGGACCACGCGACCTCCGTAATGCTCGGCGACGAGCTGGTGGCCGAGACAGACCCCGAGGAACGGCCGTTCCCGGTCCCACCGCCCGAGCAGCGCACGGCCGAGGCCGGTGACGCGGCGGTCGCGCGGGTGGCCGGGTCCGGGCGACAGCACGACCGCGTCGGGGTCGGCCGCGAGCGCGGCCCGCAAGGGAGCGGTCGCCCGGAGGCAGACGACCGACGCGCCCCGGGCGGCGAGCGCCTGCTCGATGTTGTGGACGAACGAATCCTCGTGGTCGACCAGGAGGAGCTTCATCGGTCCTCCACCAACGTCGCCTCGACCTGGGCCAGTTTCGCGAGGGTCTCGCGGAACTCCTGCGCCGGCCGGGAACGGTAGACGACCCCGCCACCGGCCGCGGTGTACAGGTGCCGCCCTTCGGCGAAGGCGGTGCGGATCGCGAGGGCGAAGTCGGCACGACCTCCGGGCAGCAGGAGACCGACCGCGCCCGCGTACGGGCCGCGCCAGGTCCGCTCCTCGCGCCGGAGGAGCTCCGTCGCGCGGATCTTCGGCGCCCCGCTCACGGTTCCGGCGGGGAACGTCGCGCCGAGCGCCTGCCACGGTCCGACCCCCGCTCGCAGGGTTGCCGCGACCCGGCTCACGAGGTGATCGACCCGCGCGTAGCGGACCCTCCGCTCCGTCCACGGAAGGTGCACGGTCCCGGGACGGGCGATCGCGCCGAGATCGTTGCGGGCGAGATCGACGAGCATCCGGTGCTCCGCGAGCTCCTTCGGGTCGACCTCGAGCGGCAGCCGGTGGGGCGATCCCGGTCCACGCCAGATCGTGCCCGCGATCGGGTTGACGAGCGCGCGGGTCCCGTGCACCTCGACGACCGACTCCGGGCTCGCCCCGACGATCTCCCGATCGCGAAAGCGCAGGTAGTAGAAGTACGCGTACCGCTCGGAGGCACGGAGCCGTCCCGCCCGCCCGAGGAGGTCGTCGGGCCGGCTCCAGCGCCGCCGATGGGCGAGTACGATCTGGTAGGCCTCGCCGTCCCGAATGTCGCGGCGCAGGCGCCGGACGCTCTCCACGAACCGCGCGCGGGGCAGCGAGTCCGCCGCGGGACGGAGCGCGGTCGCCGGGGGCGCGGTCGCCCTGCCGGGCGAGCGTCGCCGGGGGGGGAGCGCCCGCGCCTCGGCGCGCTCGACGAACGCGAACTCTCCGAGGGGGAACGGCGATCCCTCCGGGAAGTCCCGGAGCGCCGGCTCGAAGAGTCCGACCGCGTCGAACCCTGCGTAGCCGAGAACCGCACGACCGCGTCGGCCGGACCGGAGGAACCGGCCCGTCGCGCGCGTGAGCTCCTCGAGATCGGTCCGCGGCGTCAGGGTCTCGACAAAGTCGGCGCCGACGAACGCGACCGCCGCTCCCGGACCCTCGCGTCGGTCCGGCCGCCGCTCGAAGTATCCGGCGATCTCGGCGCCGTCGCTGCGCGCGACGAAGGCTTCCCACGGGTCGGTCACGGCCCCCGTTCCTCGACGAGCGCCCGGTGGAGCGCCCGAAGGACGTCGCGCGCCCTCGCCTCGGGCACCGCCAGCGACAGCGCGCGCGGCGTCGCGCTGAACCCTTCGGCGCCCGCGACGGCCCCCGCCGGCAACCGGCCGAGGTCGTCGAGGATGTGGTCGCCGATCGCGATGACGAGGGCGACCGGGTACGGTCCCTCCACCATGGCCGCGGCCTCCCGGGTCACGGGAGCAAGAGCGCGGATCGCGGCGAGGACCTGGGGAGGCTCGAGAACGAGGCAGAGGAGCGCGGAGGAGGTGTAGAGCTGTACCAGGTTGACCCCGGCGCTCGCGAGCCGCTGCGAGACCTCGGCAACGATCCCGGGCCGCTGACGGCCGCCGGGAACCCGCAACCGCAAGAGGCGAAGCGGTCGCAACACGGTGAGCGCGCGGTTCCGGCGGCCCGGCCGTTCTGGGGCGATCGTCGTGACGACCCGGGGGTCCTCGAGCGAGCGGACCCGGAGCTCGATGCTCTGGGCGCGGGCGGGCTCGATCGTGAGCGGATGCAACACCTTGGCCCCGAACTGCGCGAGCTCCTCGGCCTCCTCGTAGGAGAGCTCGGGCAGCGCACGTGCCGCGGCGACCTCCTTCGGGTCGGCGGAGAGGACCGCGACGTGCCGCTTCACGAGCTCCACCCGGCGCGCGCCGAGCAGCGCGCCGAGCGCGGCCGCGGCGTAGTCCGACCCCCCCCGCCCGAGCGTCGCGACCCGGCCCTCCAGGCTCCGGCCGAAGTAGCCGGTGACGACCGGGAGCTCCCCGCGCGCGAGCCGGCGGCCGACGCCCCGGCGGACCGGGCCCCTCGACCGGTCGAACAGGATCAGGGAGGCGCCGTAGGTGTTGTCCGTGATGAGCCCGAGGTGGTCCGCCTCCACCGGTACCGCCGGCAGGCCGTGGAGGCGCAGCTGGGCGGAGAGCCAGTGCACCGCGAGCCGCTCCCCTTGGCTCAGGAGACGGTCGGCGAGCGGCGCGTCGTGGCCACCGCCCCGCTCGACCAGCTCCAAGAGACGACGCGTGCGCGCGAGCTGCCGACGGCCCGCGGGGGGGAGGCCCGGGTGGCGACGCCGCAGTTCCTCGAGGGTGCGTCGGTGCACGGCCTGGGAGCGGGGATGCGCGAGCGACTCCGAGAGGAGATCGGTAACCCCCTCGCGGGCGGAGGCGACCACGACCACGGGCGCGCCTTCCGTTCGCGCGTCCCGGACCTCTCGGGCGAGCCGATCGGGGTCCTCGAGCGACGCACCCCCGAACTTGAGGACGATGGGGCGTCGACTACTCGGCATGCCCGGGCCTCCCGTGCCGGTCCAGGTACCCCCGCGCGAGCGCGAGCTCGGCGTTCAGCACGGAGCCCCCCGCGCCGCCCCGGACCGCGTTGTGCGAGAGGGTGAAGAAGCGCAGGTAGGGAGGCTCCCAGCGGATTCGGCCCACCACCACCGCCATCCCGCGGGCCCGCGCCGGCGTCCCGGCCCAGCGATCCCGCAGCGGCTGAGGACGGTCGGGCTCGCGGCGCAGCTCGACCGGCGGCCGGGGCGCGGTCGGAAGGTCGAGGCCGCCGAGCGGGTCGAAGGCGCGCCAGGCCGCCTCGAGCTCGCTTCGGCGGGGCCGGTGGAGCGCCTCGATCGTGACCGCCTCGAGGTGGCCCTCGCGGGTCGCGACCCGCGCGCAGTGCGACAGGACCGGTGTGGAGAGCGGCACCACGCGCGGGCCGCGCCGGGTCCCGAGGATCCGCGCGGTCTCGCGGGCGAGCTTCTCCTCCTCCTCGCGGATGAACGGGACGACGTTGTCGGTGATCGCGAGCGACGGGACGCCCGGGTACCCCGCGCCGCTCAGCGCCTGGTAGGTCGCGACGTGGACGACCTTCGGTCGCAGGAGCTCCGCCACCGGCGCGAGCGCAAGGACCAGTCCCGTGGTCGAGCAGTTCGCGTTCGTGACGAGAAGCCCGCGACCGCCCCGGGGCCGCGCGAGGAGGCCGAGATGGTCGCCGTTCACCTCGGGGACCAGAAGCGGGACCCGGGCGTCGAGCCGGTGATCGGCGGCGTTCGAGAAGACCGAGACGCCCCGACGCACGAGCTCGGTCTCGACCGGGCCGGCCGTCCCCGAAGGAAGCGCGGAGAAGGCGAGCGCCACGCCGGCCCGGGCGAGCTCTCCGGGGCCGAGCGCACGGAGGACGCGGTCGGCGAGCTCCGCGGGCGGCGCGTCGGCGAGCTGCCAGAGGTCCGCGAGGCGACGGCCCTCGGAGCGCTCGCCGGCGGCGAGGACCTCGGGAGCGAAGTAGGGGTGGTCGGCGAGGAGCCGCGCGAAGTGTTGGCCGATGTAGCCGCCGGCGCCGAGGATCGCGACCGGGATCCGCTCTGCGCCGCTCATGCGACGAACCCTCCCCGGAGCGCGAGGTCCGCAAGGACGATCCGGGTGACCGACTCGAGCACCACGACCGCGCGGGGGACGATGCAGGGGTCGTGGCGGCCCGTGACGACCAACGTGGTCTCCGCGCCCCGCTCGAGGTCGACGGTTCGCTGCGGGCGGGCGATCGAACTGGTCGGCTTGACCGCGGCGCGGAACACGATCGGCATCCCGGTCGCGAGGCCGCCGAGGATCCCCCCGGCATGGTTCGTAGAGGTCCGCACGTGGCCCTCTTCGAGGACGAACGCGTCGTTGTGCTCGCTCCCGCGCATCCGTGCGGAGGAAAAACCGGCCCCGAACTCGATCCCCTTTACCGCGGGCACCGAGAAGACCGCATGGGCGATCGTGCCCTCGATCGAGTCGAAGAACGGTTCGCCGAGCCCGACCGGGATGCCGACCGCACGAACCTCGATAGTCCCCCCCACCGAGTCTCCGTCGCGGCGGGCGTCGGCGATCGCCGCCTCCATCGCGGGGGCGGCCCGCGCGTCCGGCGTTCCTACCTCGTTCTCCGCGGCGCGGCGGGCGATCTCCCCTGGCTCGAGCGAGTCGGGGACGGCCGCGTCGACCGCTCCGATCGAGCGGGTGAACGCCACCACTCGGACCCCGAGCGGGCGCAGGAGGGAATCCGCGATCGCGCCCGCGATCACCAGCCCGACGGTCATCCGCCCGGAGAAGATCCCCCCTCCGGAGAGGTCGGCCTCGGGCCCGTAGCGGACGCGGGCCGGGTAATCGGCGTGGCCGGGCCGCGGCGTGTTGCGCAGCGAGTCGTACGGTCCGCGACGGACGTCCTCGTTCGCCACGTGCGCCCGCAGCGCCCCCCCGGTCGCGCGTCCGTCGACGACGCCGTCGTCCAATACGAGGCGGTCCTCCTCCTGGCGTTTGGTGGCCAGCCGCCGACCGACCGGCCGGCGTCGGTCAAGGTCCGACTGGATGCGACCGGCGTCGATCGGGGTGCCGGCGGGGACCCCCTCGATCACGGCGCCGACCTCGGGTCCATGGCTCGTCCCGAACAGCGTCACGCGGTAGCGTTCTCCGATTCGCATCATCGTTCCAGAGCTCCTTCGGTCATCCGTTCGAGGTCCTGCCAGAACCCGGGGTAGGATTTCGCGACCGCACCGGCGTCCTCCACGGTGCAGGGTCCCCGGGCGGCCGCCCGGGCGGCCACCGCGGCGGTCATCACCATTCGATGATCCCCCGCCCCGAGGAGCGCGAACGGGCGGAACGGTGGCCGCCCCTCGACCACGAGCCGGTCCCGGCGTCGCTCCACCCGCGCTCCGAGTGCGCGCAGCAGTCGCTCGGTCCCGGCGCGGCGATCCGACTCCTTCGCGACGAGCCGTCCGGCGCCGGCGAGCGTGCTGCGGCCTTCGATCCCCGCGGCCAGTGTGCCCGCGAGCGGGAAGAGGTCCGGAGCGTGGGTGAGGTCGACCGAGAACGCCCGCAAGGTCCCGGCGGTGACGGTCGCGCCGTCCCGGTGGGTGCGCACCCGGGCGCCCGCCTGTCGGAGCAGCTCCAGGACCGCGAGGTCGGCCTGCGGCCAGGCGGCCGGGACCCCGTCCACGCGGGCGGAGCCGCCGGTCAGAGCGGCCGCGACCCAAAAGTACGCCGCCGAGGAGGCGTCTCCCGGCACCCGGAAGCGGGAGCCTCGGTAGGCCTGTCCTCCCGCGACGCGGTACCGACGCCCCGACGCGTCCGCGTCGACGTGGACGTGATGGGCGGCGAGCATCCGCAGGGTGGCGTCAAGGTACGGGCGCGAGACGACGCGGCCCGTGAGACGCACGGTCGAGTCCTCGTCGAGCGTCGGCAGGACCAGGAGGAGCGCCGAGGCGAACTGGGAGCTCCCCGAGGCGTCGAGCGAGACCGCGCCGCCGTGGAGCGGTCCTTCCAACCGGAGCGGCAGCCCGCCGCCCTCCCGGGGGCGCGCGACCCGCGCGCCGAGCGCTGTTAGCGCCCTTAGAAGCGGATCCATCGGCCGGATCGGCAGTCGGCCCGCTCCGAGCAGTATCGACGGCCGGGCCGCGCGGACGGCGAGCGCGGCCGCGAACCGCAGCGTGGTGCCGGACTCCCCGCAGTCGATCCGTACCGGGCTCCCGCGCCCTGGGCCTCTCCCAGGCCCGACCGTCCAGCCGCGGGGGTCCCGGACCACCCGGGTCCCGAGCGCGGTGATCGCCCGCGCGGTGGCCCGCGTGTCGTCCGAGTCTAACGGGCGCTCGATGCGGTACCGGTGGCCCGCGAGGTGGCCCACGGCCAACGCCCGGTGCGTGTAGCTCTTCGATGGCGGCGCGCGCAACCGACCCCGGACGGTCCCCGGGGTGAGGAGTAGGCGCCTCACCGCCCCCCTCCGCCGCCGACCGCGGGCGCCAATCTCAAGCGGGTACGGAGGCGGTCGCCCTCGAAGCCGGACATCGCGTCGAGAAGGCGGGGGATGCGCCCCGACGGCGCAAGCGCCACCAGGGCCGGCCCGAGGCCGCTGACCCCCGCGGCGACGGCCCCGGCGCCTTCGAGGTCGCGGCGCAGGGCCGCGTAGGAGTAGCCCATCACCCGTTCCACGAGATCGGAATTGAGCGCGATCGCCGCCCAGTGCGCCCCCTCGCGAGCCGCAGTGGCGGCGCGAAGTCCCTCTTCGGACGCGGCCCGGAACCGCTCCCGGAGCTCGGGTGCCGGCGGATGGACCGACGGCGGCAGGAGGATCGCCGCCTCGAGCTCCTCCCCGATGGGGTCCGAGCGGAGCACGGTGTCGGACCGGTTGTCCGTGACCACGACGCCGGGGACCAGCCCGGCGAGCGCGTCGTCGAACGCACCGGTCGCGCTGACGCCGGCCGCACGTCCGAGCTCCGCGGAGAGGCGGGCGACCTCGAGCGGGGTCGGCCGGGATCCGGCCGCGGCCGCGATCGCAAGGACGGCCGCGCTCGCCACCGCGCTCGAACTCTTCAAACCCCGCCCGACCGGGATCTCGGAGCGAACGTGGGCCTCGACGTCGTACCGCCGCCCCGGAAGGTAGCGCTCGAGCGCCCGGCCGAGGGACATCTCGAAGAGCGGCGTCCGCGCCGGCTCGTCGAGGCGGAAGTAGGAGCGGGCGGGGTCTGCCGCTGGAACGACCGAGAGCTCGACGGAGGTCCAGAGGTCGATCCCGAGCGCCGCGCCGATGCCGGTCGGGAGCGCGTTCACGACGGTCATCGCGGCCGACGCGCTCCCTACGCCGTGCATCCTTCCTCCTCGAGCGTCCGGGCGATCTCCGTCGCGTCGGGGGACTCCCCCCACCATACCTCGTAGCTCGCCGCGGCCTGGTACACGAGGAGGCGACGTCCGTCCTCGTAGGTCGCCCCGGCCCGCCGTGCACGTTCGCGGACCTCGGATTGGACCGGGTCGTAGACCCAGTCGAGTACGTGGGATCCGGCCCGGAGCAGTCCTTCGAGGGGTAACTCGAGGGAGCCGGTATCGGTGCGACCCACGGAGGTGGCGTGGACGACGAGCTGCTCGGCGAGGGCCCCGTCCGGCCGGCCGGACCGGGCGTCGAACTCCTCCGCGAGCGCTCGGGTGCGGCCGGGGTGGCGACCGTAGACCGAGGCGATCGCGCCCAAGGAGCGTGCCGCAGCCAGCGTGGCCCGGGCCGCCCCGCCGGTCCCGACGACCGCGAGACGCGCGCCGTCCCATCGGCCCTCGGCGCGCAGTTCGGTAAGGCGGCGGCGCACCGCACCGAGGTCGGTGTTCTCCGCCACGATCCGGTCCCCCGATAGGGTGAGGCAGTTCGCGACGCCGGAGGCCCGCGCCCCCTCCGAGAGCTCCGTCGCCGCCCCGAACGCCGCCGACTTGAGCGGATGGGTCACGTTGACCCCGCGGACTCCCCAGGCCGCCAGGGGCCTCAAGGCGGCGACGAGCTCCGCCCCGGTGGGGATGTCGAGGGCGACGTAGAGACCGGCGTGCCCGTGCGATCGCATCCAGCGGTGATGGAGCGCCGGGCTCCGCGAGTGGGCCACCGGGTGGCCGACGACCGCGAAGATCGGGCCGCCGGGGGAGTCGAGGAAAGGTCGGAGGCGGTCGACCGGTAGCTGACCCGGCTCCACCGGCGACGGCGAGCGAGATCCCGCCTCGGGGAGCGCGGCGAAGACTATCGGGGCGCCGAGCCGGCCGGCGAGCGCGCGCAGGAGCGGTCCGGAGGGACCGGTGGTCATCGCGACGACGGAAGGCGGATGCGCGGCGGAGAGGGTCGGCAGCCAAAGGGTCAGGGTCTCGAGTACCCCGGCGGGAGCGACGATCTTGAGGTACGCGCCCTCGGGCACGGTCCGTCCGACAAGGCGGGGCCACTCCTCGTCCGAGATCGGACGAAGCCGGTGGACCGAGAGGATGCGGCCGACCTGCGGGGCCGGCGGGATGCCGGCGGGCTCGGGAAGGTCCCGGCCGACCTCGAGGTCGATCCAGCGGAACCCCTCCCGGGCAAGGCGCCCCAGGAGCGGTGCCCGTTCGGCCGGGTCGTCCGGTCCCTCTCCGCCCTCCGCCCGCGAGCGCAGCGTCGCGAGCAGGGGAACGGGCGTAGGGAAGAGCTCGGAGGTGCGTGACCGTTCTCCGGGCGCCAGTCGGTCGATTCTCAGCTCCGCCACGTCGGCGCCTCCCGCCGCGGCGCGCTCGAGCTCTGAACGCACCTCGGAGAGGTGGCGGGCCGGCAGAGAGACGATGATCCGAGGCCTCGCGGCGGTCATCGCTCTTCGATCGTCTCCTCGATCGCCTTCCCGAGATGGCGGGCCGGCGGCAGTCGGACTCCCCAGAGCCGCGCCCCCACGTCGACGGTGGTCGTCGGGATGCGGCCCGACTCGGCACTGACCCGGACGCTCTCCGCCTCCTGCAGGAAGAGCGTCCGGTGCGCGTCGCCCGGATCGGCGACGAGGACCAGGAGCGGCCGGCGCTCGACTTTGATCCGTCCGACCCGTACGGCGCGGACCGTGCCCCGCGGCTCGGTGACGAGGACCGCATCGCCGGCGGAGAGCTCCGCGAGGTAGCGCGTCGAGCCATCAGCCATCAGGACATAGGAGTGGGCCGAGCCGGCGTTGACCCGGAACGGTCGGGGACGGCTGAACGCGGAGCCCTCGGCCTCGCTCGCCACGTGGAACAGGAAGGCCGCCTGGCTCCCCACGAGCAGACCCTCGGAGGGCCGGAGGATCGACGTGGTGTCGACGATCACCCGGTCGCCGAGGCCAACCGGCCGCACCGCGGTGATCGGCACGACGTCCCAGGCGAGGTCGGAGGCGAGCGGGCCCTCGACGACCGCCTCGAGCGCGTCGACCTCCTCGGGCGTGCGGACGGAGACCAGGACCCGGTCGGCCCCGTGCTCGAGCGCCCCGAGCGCCGCGGGGACTTCGGCGGGGGTCCGCGCGTACGTCCAGAGCCGGAACCGTCGGCCCCGCGCAGCAATCGCGTTCTCGAGCGGGATCACTCGGTCCGCGGTCCACTCGATCGCGAGCGTCGCTCCGTCGGCGACGGCGCCGACCGCCCGGGAGAGCGATGCCTCGTCGGCGACGGTGACGATCGGGATCGGCGGCGGGCCGCCCTCGGGGCCGACGAGCCGGTTCCCGTCACGGCGGAGCACCTCTTCGTCGGGGCGGAAGGCGTACTGCATCCGGGCGTCGACGACGAACTGGCGGAACCCCCGCCGGCGCGCGCGCTCGACGATCGCGCCGAACGTCGTGGCGTCGTCGGCGACGGGATTCACGACCGCGCGCTCCCGCGTCATCGCCCGGGTCCCCCTACGCGCTCCCGTGGAGGACGTTCGCGATCGACCGGGCGAGCGGCGCGACCGGGCGCCGCTGGAAGAGGTTCCGCCCGATGCAGATCCCTCCCGCGCCGGCCGCCACGCTGTCGGAGACGATGCGGAGGAACTCCGCCTCGTCCTCGAGCCGGACCCCGCCGCCGATCAGCACCGGGACCGGCGTGGTACGGCAGAGCTTCGCGAACTCCTCGCGCGAGCCGGGGTAGCTCGTCTTGACGATATCCGCCCCGGTGTCGGCGGCCGCGCGGGCCGCGTGGCGCAGCTCGTCAGGCGTGCCGCCGTTCGCCTTCTTCACGTAGGCCATGCAGAGGAGCGGCAGGCCGAGCGCCCGGCACTGGTCGGCCGCGATCCCGAGGTCCCGGAGCATGTCGGGCTCCTCGGGAATCCCGAAATTGACCTGGATCGAGAGGACGTCGGCGCCGAGGCTCACGGCCTCCTCGGCGCTCCCGACCAGCACCTTACGGTTCGACGTGGAGCCGAGGGTCGTCGACGCCGAGACGTGCACGCCGAGCAGGGTCGTCGGCGCGAGCACCGGGACGAGCTCGCGGACCGCCCCCTTTGTCACGATCAACAGGTCGACGCCGCCGTCCTGGAGCTCCTCGGCGAGCGGTCGGAGCTCCTCGAGCCCGTCAATCGGTCCCATCGACACCGGGTGGTCGAGCGGGACGCTGAACAGGCGGTGGCCGGGTTCGGGAAACAGGCGCTTCAGTCGGACCGTTTTTCCGTACATCGTTTCTCCCCTTCGTTCGTGTGCGATCGAGGGAAGCGTCCGGGGAGCACGGCCCGAGCTCAGACGGGGCAGGTCGGGACGGCGCCCTCCCGGCGCCTCCCGTTCACCAGAGCCAGGTCGCGGCCGTCCGGCCCGTCGCCCGCACGTCGAAGGGGCGCGCGCACCGGTCCGGCATCGGAACCTGCGAGCCCCCTGCCCCTATTTATGCTTGGTCTTTGCGCCGGCGCGATCGGCGGCGGCGAGGACCCCGTCCACCAGGAGCGCGTGGATCGAGAAGCCGCGGAGCATCTGGTCCCACATCTGCTTGCGGACCTCGGGCGAATTCGCGAAGCCGGCGACGATCTGACCGATCCACTCGCTGTGCTCGACGTCCGCGACCACGTGCAGGTTGTAGTAGGCGAGGTGGTCCTCGTCGACGTGGTAGTGGCGACGGAACGCGGGCAGCAGGCGCGCGCAAAGCTCGACGTTCGGCGGCTCGGAGGAGCCCGCCGCGCTCACGTAGAAGGAGTTCACGCGGTTGGTATAGAGGAAGTCGTCGATCGCCACCATCGTGCTCGGAAGGAGCGGCGCCGACTGGACGTCGGTGCGGGAGAGGCCCAGTCCCTCGCAGAACCTCAGCCAGAGCTCCGGGTGCCCGGGCTCCTTGCCCTTCGGGTCTCCGGCCTCCTCGACGAGCTGGTCGAGGATCATCCGCCGGTACCGGTCGTTCGACGGCTCCCACGAGCAGTTCGCGAACCGCTCGGCCATCGCGATCGGAACGGACGCGAGCCAGGGGTAGAACTGACGGACCCACTCCTTCACGACCGGGAGCGGGACCTCCCCCTGCTCGAGCCGCGCGAAGAACGGGTGGGTCTTGAACGGATGGTGCTCCATCTTGTACCTCGTGAGCTCGTCGCGGAACCTCTCGCCCTCGAAGCGGACCCAGGGGGCCTCGGTCATCGGCCGAGGGAGCGGCAGTCGCTATTTGGTGCCCGAGGTTCCGCCCGAAACCCCGGCGTTTATCGAGGATTGGCCGCCTTCGCCCCCGTGGAAGCACCTTCCCGGGCACGGTCGCTCGTCCCCCCGTACGGCCCGCTCGCGGGCGTGCGGGTCCTCGAGTCCGCACGGTTCGTCGCGGGGCCGTGGGCCGCCGCCTACCTCGCGGAGTTCGGCGCCGAGGTCGTGCACGTCGAGGGGCCTCCGTTCGGCCCGCCGTACGCCGATCCGACGCGGACGCTGCGCCCGCTCCTCGCCGGCCCCGCGCCCGGCGAGGAGGTCTCCGAGTCGTGGGTGCAGTACTCGCGCAACAAGCTCTCGGTCGGGCTCGACCTCCGCCATCCGGAGGGTCGGCGGGTCTTCCTCGACCTCGCTCGGGCCTCCGACATCTGGATCGAGTCGTCGCGCCCCGGGACGTACGACAAGCTTGGGCTCTCCGACGAGGAGGTCTGGGCGGCGAACCCCCGCCTCACGATCGTGCACGTCTCGGGGCACGGCCGCACCGGAGACCCGACCCGGGTCGCCGCCCCCTCCTACGACCTCACCGCGCAGGCGTACAGTGGGTACCTCTCCCTCCAGGGCGAACCGGACCCCGCACCGCCGATGCGGGCCGGCACCGCGCTCAACGACACGGTCACGGGGCTCGCCTCGGCGACCGCCGGCCTCATGGGCTACGTCCACGCCCAGCGGACCGGACGGGGCCAGTCGGTCGACGTCGCCCAGTACGAGGTCTTTTTCGTCCTCCTCGAGAACCTCGCGCTCGACTACTTCATGCGGGGCGTGGTCCGGGGACGCTACGGTTCGGGCCACCAGCGGCTCCACCCGTACGATGTCCACCGAGCCCGCGACGGTTGGGTCGTCGTCGCCGCGCCGACCCCGGACGCCTGGCGGCGCCTCGCCGAGCTGATCGGGTTTCGCGACCCGGCGTTCGACGACCGGGACTACCGACTCGCGCACCGAGGCCCGGTCGACGCGGCGATCGCGGCGTTCTGCCGGGAGCGCACGCGCGACGAGCTCGAGGAGCTCGGCCGGTCGAACGACGTCGCCATCTCCCGGGTCCTCGACATCGCCGACATCGCGCGTGACCGGCACTATCGGGAGCGGGAGATGTTCCTCGAGTGGGACGATCCCGTGGCGGGCCGGGTGAAGGGGCCGGGCGTGGCGCCGAAGTTCTCGGAGACCCCGGGCGGCGTGTGGCGGGGGGCCCCGTGGCTCGGTCAGGACAATGAGCGCGTCCTCGTCGGGCGACTCGGCTACGCGCCGGCCGAGGTCGACCGGCTCCGGGCGGCCGGCGCGATCGGGGAGCATCCCCCTTCGGGCCCACCGCCGTCGGGGCCTCCCCGCTTCCTCCGGGAGGACCGCTAGATGGACGGGCGGCCCGAGCTCCCCGACGACCCCCTCGTCGACGAGGTCCGTGCGGCGAGCCGCCGGCTCGACCTTCCCCGGCGGTATCGCGAGCTCGACCGCACTCCCGCCTTTCCCCGTGCTGAGTTCCGGGCCCTCGGCGAGGCCGGCCTACTCGGACTGCGCACGCCGACCGCCCTCGGGGGTCGCGGCCTCTCGCTCCCGCGGGCCGGTATCGCGCTCTTCCACTTCGCGTACCTCGGAGGGACGACCTTTGCCAAGCTCTCCCTTCAGCCGGAGTTTTCAAGCGTGCTCGCCGAGCACGGCGCCCCCGAGCTGGTCGAGGCGTGGTTCCGGCCGATGGTCCGGGGAGAGCGGCTCGTCGGCAACCATATCACTGAGCCCGGGGCCGGTTCCGATGCCGCCGGGATCTCCGCGACCGCGGAGCGGAGCGGGGAAGGCTACCTCCTCGACGGCGAGAAGAGCGAGGCGGCGTTCGCCGGCGACGCCGACGCGGCGATCGTCTACGCGCGCGTGCCGCCGGCGGAGCCGAGGAGCGGCGCCACCGCCTTCCTGGTCCCCCAGGACCTCCCGGGGATCGAGCACGTCCCGCCGCCGGGTGACCTGGGGGAGCGCTGGCAGCGTCGCGGCACCGTACGGTACCGTTCCGTCCGGCTCCCCCGGGAGTACCGGATCGGGGAGGAGGGCGCCGGATTCCGCTACCTCCGATCGGAGCTGACGCGCGAGCATGCGCTCCTGGCGGCGATCTATCTCGGGGTCGCGCGGGCGTCGTGGGACGAGACCGTCGAGTACGTGGGGCGTCGGCGTGCGTTCGGCCGACCGCTCTCCCAGCAGGAGGCGGTGGCGTTCCCGCTCGCCGAGGACGGCGCCCGACTCGAGGCCGCGTGGCTCTACACCGCCCGGACGCTCGCGCTCCTCGAGGCGGGAAGCCCCGCGGTCGCCGAGGCCGCGCTCGCGAAGTGGCTCGCGACCGATGTTGCCCTTCGCACGCTCGACCACGCGATCCAGTTTCATGGGGGGCGGGGCTACTCGGCCGAGTTGCCGCACGAGCAGCGGTGGCGTGACGTCCGGAGCGGCCAGATCGCGCACGGGCCGTCGGAGATCATGCTCCACACCGCCGCACGGCGACTGTGGCCGCCGCCCCCCACGGAGCCGGGCGGCCGCGGAGCCTGATCGGACCGGCTCGCGACTCCGCGCCCTCTCGGGGGTACGGTCGGCGGCGGCCGAATCCCAGCGCCCGGCCAAGGCCGGACGGGACCCTAGGTCGCTTTCGAAGTGGCCGAGCGGCCCCGTCCCGTGCGGGAGGGCGGCGCGGCCGGGCTCTTCGCGGCCGGCTGGAACTGCTCCGACTCGGTCGAGCCGTCCATCGCCAGCGTGGAGGTGAGGCCGCCGGAAAGGACCTGGGCGACGTCGTCGAAGTACCCCGTTCCGACGAACGCTTGGTGCTTGACGGCGGAATACCCTTCCTCTTCGGCACGGAACTCCGCCTCCTGGAGGTCGCTATACGCCGCCATTCCGCTCTGGCCGTACGATTTCGCGAGCTGGAACATCGACAGGTTGAGCACGTGGAATCCGGCGAGGGTCACGAACTGGAACTTGTAGCCCATCTCGGCGATCGTCGACTGGAACTCGGCGATCACCTCGGGCTTCAGCTTCTTGCGCCAGTTGAAGGACGGCGAGCAGTTGTAGGCGAGGGGCTTTCCGGGGAACTGCGCGTGGACCTCCCGGGCGAACCGCTCGGCCTCGTCGAGATCCGGCCCGCCGGTCTCGAACCAGAGGAGGTCCGAGTACGGGGCGTAGGCGAGGCCCCGGGCGATCGCCTGGTCGAGCCCGCCGGTGATCTCGAAGAACCCTTCGGGGGTACGCTTTCCCGTGAGGAACGGCGCGTCGCGCGGGTCGATGTCGCTCGTCAGGAGCTTCGCCGAGAGCGCATCCGTCCGGGCGACGAGCACGGTGGGGACCCCGAGGACATCGGCGGCGAGGCGCGCGGCCCAGAGCTTCTGGTTGAACTCCCGGGCCGGCACGAGGACCTTTCCGCCCATGTGGCCGCACTTCTTCACGGAGGCGAGCTGGTCCTCGAGGTGGAGACCCGCGGTGCCCGCCTCGATCAGCCCCTTCGTGAGCTCGAAGACGTTCAGGTTCCCCCCGAAACCCGCCTCGCCGTCGGCGACGATGGGGGCGTACCAGTACACCTCGTCCTTCCCCGTCGCATGCTGTTTCTCGTCCTCGCGTCGGAAGGCGTTGTTGATCCGGCGGACCAGGTGGGGCATCGAGTCCGCGGGGTACAGGCTCTGATCCGGGTAGGTCTGGGCGGCGTCGTTCGCGTCCGCCGCGACCTGCCACCCGCTCGCGTAGATCGCGGGAAGTCCCGCCGCGACCATCTGGACCGCCTGGGTGCCGGTCATCGCGCCGAGCGTCGGGACGTACGGCTCCGTGCGGAGGAGTCGCCAAAGCCGCTGGGCACCGAGCGTCGCGAGGGTGTACTGGACCTGGACCGAACCGCGGAGGCGCTCGACGTCTTCGGCCTTGTACGGTCGTACGATCCCTCTCCACCGCTCGTTCCGCTTCCAGTCGTTTCCGACCGCCTCGCTCATTTCCCGTTCCCCCCGGGCGCGCCCACCAATTCGGGGTACGCGCGCTGCGTGATAAACTCCTCGAAGGACCGGGACGTCACGACCTCGTCCAGGATCCTCCTCGCCCGCGCGAGCGACGGCGACCCGCCGCCCGACTCCCGGGCGAGCTCTTCCGCCTCGCTGAGGAGATACGCCCGGAAAAGGGCCGGGTCGACGACCCCGCCCCCCTCGAGCGGCGCACGATGGCGCAGCCACTGCCAGAGCTGGGAGCGGGCGATCTCCACGGTCGCCGCGTCCTCCATCAGATGGTCGATCGGAACGCAGCCGACGCCCCGGAGCCATGCCTCGAGGTACCGGAGCGCGACGCGGGTGTTCCGCCGCACGCCGTCGCGCGTGATCGGCCCGCGAGGGATCGCGAGCAGCTCCCGGGGACCCGCCCGGGTCGGCTCGGCCGGGCGGTCGAGCTGGTTCGGCTCCTTCATCTCCGCGTCGAAGACCTCGAGCGCGACCGGGACGAGACCGGGATGCGCCACCCACGTGCCGTCGTGCCCGGCCCGGACCTCGCGAACCTTGTCGGCCCGGACCCGTTCGATCGCCTCGGCGTTCGCGATCGGGTCCTCTTTGATGGGGATCTGGGCGGCCATGCCGCCCATCGCGTGGGCGCCGCGGCGGTGGCAGGTCTCGACGAGCCGAAGGGAGTACGCGGTGAGGAAGGGCGTGGTCATCGCGAGCTGGGAGCGGTCCGGGAAGAGGGCGTCCGGGTCGTCGCGGAACTGCTTGATGAAGCTGAACAGGTAGTCCCACCGGCCGCAGTTGAGACCGGCGGAGTGCTCGCGGAGCTCCCAGAGGATCTCGTGCATCTGGAAGACGGCCGGGAGCGTCTCGATCAGCACGGTCGCCCGGATCGACCCGACCGGTAGGCCGAGCCGCTCCTCCGAGAAGCGAAAGACGTCGTTCCAGAGCCGGGCCTCGAGATGGTGCTCGATCTTCGGGAGGTAGAAGTACGGCCCGGTTCCCCGACGGAGCAGCTCGGCGCCGTTGTGGAAGAGGTAGAGCCCGAAGTCGAAGAGGCTCGCCGAGACCGTTCGGTCCCCGCACCGCACGTGGTGCTCCTCGAGGTGCCAGCCTCGCGGTCGCACCATCAAGGTCGCCGTCGTTGGGTTCAGGCGGTAGCGCCGTCCGTCGGGAGTCGTGAGCTCGATGCGACGGCGCACCGCATCGAAGAGGTTCACCTGCCCGAGGACCGTCCCTTCCCAGGTCGGGGCGTGGGAGTCCTCGAAATCGGCCATGAAGACCTTCGCCCCAGAGTTGAGGGCGTTGATGATCATCTTCCGGTCGACCGGCCCGGTGATCTCGACCCGCCGGTCGGCGAGATCGGGAGGCGGGGGAGAGACCTTCCACGCGGAACGCCGGAGCCGTGCGGTCTCGGGGAGAACGCCCGGGAGCTTGCCCGCGCGCAGCGCGGCGTGGAACCGACCGCGCCGAGCGAGGAGGCGGCGGCGCTCCGGATCGAACCGGGCATCGAGCTCGCGCACGAAGTCGAGCGCTTCCCGAGTAAGGATCCCCTCGGCACCGGGCGGGACCGGCGCAAGGAGCCGAAGCGTCCCGACCACGGACCGGGCCGCGGCCCGACCGGTGGTACCGACCTGCCGCTCGCGTCGGACGGTCACGTTCTCCCCGGCGAGCGCGGGAAGTACCCCTCCCGCCGCTCCGCGTGGGTCCTGGGGATCGGATGAGGTCGAGCGGGGAAATACCTTCCGAGGGCGGGCCGCGCCGTCCCCGCGGGGCCGGGTCGCGGTCTCTGCTCGGGGATCCTCCCGGAGGATCGGCGGAGTGCTCATCGAGCTCTGGTGGGGTCCTTGGGGATGAAGCCGTTTTGGTGCGGTCCTCGGTTCCGTTGGTGCAGGCTCGGGAGGCGGGCGCTCCCGGGCGGGGCTCGGGACCTCCGAGTAACGCCGGCGTCGGGCGGCCCTCGACACCGGCGGTGGGCCGTCCGAACCGACGCGATATAAGCGCGCTCGCGGCTGCGACCCCGTGTCGGCCGGCCCGGAGCTGGGCTCTCCCCTCTCCATCCTCTCGCTCCGCGAGATCCGTCGGTACATCCGACGCTCGCACGTGATCGCGATGACGGTCACGTTCGTCGTGCTCTACGCCCTCGGTTCGATGGTGGTCGGTGGGATGCTGGTCTTCGCGAACCTGAGCGGGGGGTACCAGGTCCTCCTGATCCTCGGGAACGGTCTCGGAACGCAGCCGTGGAACTACCCGGGACTCCTGATCCTCGCTCCGTGGGGGTTCGTGGAGCTTCCGTTCTTCGCGACGCTCTCGATGATCGTCGTCTCGGTCGGGGTGGGGATCGGGATGGCGATCGCGGTGTTGCTCGGCGTCGCGCTCGTGCGTTCCCGTCGCGCGAGCGTCCGGCGCCCCGCATCGGTGAGCTCCGTCGCGGGCCTGACCCCGGCGATGATCGCTCTGGTCACCCTCGGCGCGTGCTGCTCGACCACCGCCGCGGCGACGGCCGGGGTCGGCCTCGTCGCACAGGTTTCCGGCTCTTCGACCGGCAACCTCCTCCTGAACAGTTGGGTCCTGGGCGCGTTCCAGATGGTCATCGTGTGGGTGGCCCTGCTCGCCCAGGAGGTCGTGCTCCGGGTGTACGGAGGGATCCTCGGCCTCTCGGGAGGCGCCGAGGAGGAGGCGATCTACGTCCCTCCCCGGGTCGACCGCCGGTTCGCGATCAGCGCGCTCGTTCGGACGGCGCTCCTCGTCGGCGGGATCACCTGGTCCCTCACGATGCTGGTCGAGTGGACGGCCACCGATCCGATCCACGCTTCGGCCGCGCTCTGGTTCCGGTGGATCGTGATCCATCAGCTTCCGTCGTTCCTCGCCATCTTCGCGGCGCTCTTTCCCAAGGGCACGGCCGACTTCGTGCGCCGCCAGACCGCATCGCCCGGCCCGTGGGTCCTCCGGGGACTCGCCGCGGCGGCCGGGATCGTCCTCATCGCGGGGGCGCCGCCGCCCCTCGCCGGGTGGGGCATCGAGGGCCTCGGCAACGAGCTCATGGGGGTGTTCGGTCTGCCCGCCGCATGGGGGGCCGTCGTGCCGGTCTTCGCCCCCGGCGCCGACCTCTTCTTCCGGTGGGGTGTCCAGTATCTCGCGGTCGGCGGATTCTCCCTGGCGGTCGGACTGCTCGGGGCCCGGGCGTTCGTGCCGGTCACGTGGTCGGTCGGGCGGTGGGACCGCGCGGACGCCGCTTCGGCGACCGCTTCTGCGGGACGGCGAGGGGTTCCGGCCCCCCCGTCGGTCCCGGGCGTGACGGAGCCGCGGCACCGTGCCCCGGACGGCCCGGCCTCGGCCGACGGTTTGTGAGCCCCGGCGGCGACGCGGCGGGAGTCGCCGTCCGATGGTAGCCTCCGACGCGGTCCTCGCGATCCTCTCCCTCTTCGCCGCCGGCATGGCCGCCGCGACCGCGTACCTGCTGAGGTGGGCGGGGGAAGCGCGCACCCCGCTAAGGGCCTCGACCGTCGTCTTCCTGCTCCTCATGATGGTCGCGATGCTCGTCGGCGCGGCCGTCTACTACGTCCGTCCCAGCTCGTCGTCGCTGGTGGAGGGGTTCTGGGTTGCGAGCGCGCTCATGTCCGTGAGCGTCATCGAGGTCTTCTTCGGGTTTCTCGAGGAGGTCCGCCGCCGGACCGACGCTCCGCGTCCGGACGATCCGCCCCGCCGGGGCCGTCCGCGGCTCTTCGCCGCCACGGTCCTCACGCTCGTACTCGCGAACGAGTTCCTGATGGGGTGGACGTTCCAGGCCGCGGCCGGTCTCCCGATCGGCTTCGGCGCCGGGAACCTCGCCGGCGTGCTCTCGGGGCTCGCGTCCGTCGTCAACTCTCCCTGGTTCCTCTTCACGATGTCCGCGGAGATGCTCCTGACCGCGGTCCTGCTCCGTCACCGGTTGCCGCGGGCGGTCCTCGTCGTTCTGATCGGCCAGTCGGTGATCATGCTGCTCTCGCCACCCGCCCTCGCGGTGGCGGTGTGGGTCGATCTCTCGACCTACGCGGCGAGCGCGGTGATGATCGGGCTGTTCGTCTTCCTGATGGAGTACCTCTACCGGACCCGGGAGGTCGGCCGGGCCTTCGGGAGGTACCTCCTCCGTCTCCTCGGGGTCTACGGCCTGATGATGGCCGGACTCTACCTCTGGTGGGTCTACGGCGACCCGCTCGCCTTCGCGGCGTCCGTCGTCGTCGAGATGGTCCTGTACTTCGACCTCATCGTCCGTCCCGAAGAGGTCGAGCGGCCGGACCGGTTCGCCTGGGCACTTCGACCCGGATGGACCACCGGGATCCTTGCCGGGATCTTCGTCGCCGAGCTGTTCATGGGCGCGCTGCTCAACGTCGCCGTCGTCGGATCCCTCTACGGGGCGGGGTTCGCCCCGCTCGCGCTCTCCGGGCCCGGGTCTCGGATGATCTACGCGGCGATCTACAACGGGTTCTGGTTCTTCGCGAGCACGACGGCGTCGACGTGGTTCCTTTTGATGATGGGCGTCGAGATGGGCACGCTCGTGCTCTTCAAGTTCCGCGAGACCCGCTCGCGGGAGACCCGAGTCCGCCTCGGCCTGATGATGGCGGCCTACGGAGCCTTCGCCGTCTGGTTCCCGAGCGTCTACTACGCCGAGCTCTTTCCGCGAGCTCCGGCCGGGACGAGCGTCCCAGTGCTCGGCTGGCCGATGGGGATCGGCTCCGCGCCGATCGCCACCGGGGTCTTCGGGGCGATCCTCGCGACGTATGCGGTCCTGGGCGTCCTCACTTTCCTCTTCGGCCGGCGGGTCGTCTGTTCGACGTTCTGCACCGCTCCCCTGATGTTCCAGGGGACGACGGTCGACGCGATGAAGAGCTTCAACCGTTCCTCCCCCCTCGCCCGGAAGTTCCTGAGCAGCCGCTTCTCCCGGACCTTCTCGACCGTGACCGGAGTAGTCCTCGTCTCCCTCGTGCTCGCCGCGCTCGCTTCCGCGCTCGACGCGTCCGGCCGTCTCGGGCTCGTGGTGCTCGGCGCCGACCCGACGGTCTTCCTGTTCGCGTGCTACTTCAGCATCCTGTGGTACGTGCTGTTCGTCACGATCCCGTACTTCGGCACCTACAACTGCGTCACGACCGGCTGGTGCTACACCGGCACGATCAGCGGCGCCTTCTCCCGGCTCGGCCTCTTTCGTCTCAAGGTGCGCGACCGAGAGGTCTGCCGGCGCTGCACGACCGTCGACTGCGCTCGATCCTGCCCGGTCGGTCTCGTCGACATGCCCGGGCATTTCCGCTCGAAGGGCGAGTTCCGCAGCTCGAAGTGCTGTGGCGTCGGCGACTGCGTCGAGGCGTGCCCGTACGACAACATGTACTTCTACGACGCGCGGCACTGGTTCCGGGAGAAGCTCGGAGTCCCCGAGCCGCCCCGGCCGGCCCGGCTGCCGATGGTGAGGGCGTCGCCCGCCACTCCTCCGGTTCCCGTTCCGCGGGCCAAGGCGGCACCGAGCGGAGCGTCCTCGCCTACGCCGGCGGGCCCGTAGAGCGGCGGCGCCGTCCCGCTCGGGGGGAGCGCGCGCCGGACCGCCCGGGACCAGCGGGTCAGTCCCGACCGTCCGCCCGGGCGAAGATCAGTCCCTCGACGACCTTGGGCAGGAACATCGTCGACTTGTGCGCCATGGGTGCGCCCGAGCCGAACGCCCGCTCCTCGATCCCGGCCTCGGTGAGGCCGGGAAGGAGGAGCGCGGTCCCCGGGCCGGGCCCGGCGCGCGCCGCGGCCGCGAGCGCGGCCCGCGGGGAACGCAGGAAGGCGAGCTCGTGGGGGTCGACGTGAAGCCGTTCCTCGAGGAACGCGTGGAGGAGATCGAAGTCGGCCCCGACGTCGCGGCGGGCCGGTCCGGTGATCCGGACCATCCGCCGGCCCGAGACCGCGAGGAACCCGCGTGGGCCGTCTCCCCCCATCGCCCGGAGCGTCGCGATCGCGCGGGCCGTCGAGGCGGTCCCCGAGACGGGGCGCACGCGCTCGAACTCTCGGCGGGCGGCCGCAATCAGCTCGGGGGCCGGAACGATCCGCGCCGGCAGCACCCGGTGCCAAGGGAGGACCCGAAGGGCGCGGTCGCGTCCGTCCACGATCATCGTCAGGGGGGCCGACCGCCGGCCCTCGAAGTGCCGGTGCGCCGCCGCCGTGAACCGGTGGTGGCCGTCGAGGATGAGCAGTCGCAGGGGGCGCGCGATCTCCCGGATCGCACGGAGGTGCGCCGGGTCGTCCACCCGCCAGAGCCGATGGACCGTGCCGTCGAGCACCGCCTCCGCGACCGGACGCTCGGTCCCGTCGAAGGCGAGCCGGCGCCGGTCGAGCCCGAGGATCTGTTCCAGAAGGTCGTTGAGCCGGTGGTCCGGGAGGTGGTAGCCGGCGACGATCGGTGCGAAGCTCATGCCGGTCGCGTCGGTGAGCGCCACCCGTTCGTCGACCCGGTCCTCGAAGGTCCGTTCGTGGAGCGCCACCTCGCCGGGGCCGACGCGATCGAGATCGAGGGCGCCGACGAGCCCGAGGAGGAGGTACTCGTGCCGGCGGTCCTTCGGCGCGATCGTCTCGATGATATCGGGGGGCGGAGAGTAACGGATCCCGTAGACGTAGAGCGCGGACCGGGGATCTTGGCGGAACGCCCCCGCAGCGAGCGCCTCGGAGAGCCGGGACCGCGCTTGCCCGAGGAACCGGGCGAGCGGAAGCGTCCGGGGGCGAGGCACGAAGCCAGCCGCGTTGAACATGTGCCGAGAGTACCGGGCGAGCTCCGCGTCCGACAAGGTGTCGTAGACGGGGCAGACGAGGTCGTTGGGGGAGGCGAGGTCGGGGTCGGGATGCCAAGCCCGCACGGGCGCGAGGTCGACCACCGACGTCTCCTTCCGCCGCCGAGCCCGTTGCCATATAACGTTCCCGACCGGGGCCGCACGGGCCGCCCGCGGGCGCGCCAAGCGTAATGCGCCGCCTCGGGCCTCGACAGCCCACGCATGCCGGCCGTCCCCGAAGGAGCGCCTCCGCCGTCCCGCGGGCCGGCGAGTCGGGGAGGGGGCACGGACGACGCGGCGCTCCGCATCGCCTTCTTCACCGACACGTTCGCCCCCACGCACGACGGCGTGGCCCGGGTCACCGACACGCTCGCCCGATCCCTGGTCCGGGCCGGCCACCATGTGACGGTCTTCACGGTACGAACCCCTGGTAGCCGGGCCCGGGAGTTGCGACCGGACGGGGTCGAGGTACGGCGCCACCTCTCGATCGCGGCGCCGGGGTACGCCCAGTACCGCGTGGCGCTCGGGCCGTGGGCGCGGGTCGTGTTCGGCGTCCGCCAGTTCGACGTCGTGCACATCCACACCCCCGGGTTCGTGGGGCTTGCGGGCTGGCTCGCGGCCCGGGCGGCCCGGCTCCCTACGGTGGGTACGTACCACACGAACCTCCCGGACCTGCTTCGCGGCGAAGGCCGGAGCCGGACCGGCCGCGCCTTCTTCCGATCGTGGGCCCGGTTCAGCATCGACCTCTGCCGATGGTGCGACCTCTCGACCGCCCCCACGGCGACGGCCGTTAAAGCCCTCGGAGCTCCCACGCCGGGCCGGCTCGAGCCTCGGGTCATCGCGAACGGCGTCGACGCCGAGACGTTCCGGCCCGGGGTGGCGACGCCGGACTGGCGCCTTCGGCTCGAGAGCGAGGCCCGCCCGGTCGTGACGTTCGTCGGCCGGTGGACGCGGGACAAGGGCATCCTCCGGTTCCTGGACGCCATCGCGCGGATACCGGTCGATCGCCGGTTCACCGCGGTCATCGCCGGCGAGGGCCCTCTCGGCGCCGAGGTGGAGCGACGCTGCCGGTTCGACCCCGCGCTCTCCGCGACCGCGCGCTGCGTCGGGCCCGTGGCTGAACCGGAAAAGCCGGCCCTCTTCGCGCAGAGCCGCGTCTTCGTGCTCCCGTCGCTCTCCGACACCTCGTCGGTCGCGCTCCTCGAGGCGATGGCCTGCGGGACGGCCTGCGTTGTCACCGAGCGGGGAGGTCCCGGGGAGATCGGCCGCCGCTCGGGGGCCGTCCTCCTCGTCGACCCGGAGGATCCCCGAGCGATGGCCGCGGGGATCGAGGGGCTCCTTTGCGACGAACTCGCTGCCCGGGCGCTCGGGGCGAGCGCCCGGGAGTGGGTCACGACCCACGCCGCGCTCGGCCGGATGACCGACGAGTTCGTCGAGGCCTACCGGACGGTGCTCCACCGCTCCCGGCGAACGACGTAGCGCCGTGCGTCCGGGTGCGCTCGCCGAGCGGCCCTCAGCGGCCCCCGGCCTTTTCCTGGCGGAACCGCCGGATCCCCTCGTGGTCCTGGCGGAACTCGATCGAGAAGAACCGGTCGACCGCCGCCGCGATCTCCGCTGCCGGGAGGGTCGGGGAAACGAACTCGCCGGCGACCGTCACCGCGGTCCGGTCCCCGCGGGGTTCGTAGTACAGGAAGAAGACCGAGCCGGTGAACGGTCCCTCTAGGACCTCGTAGGCGATCCCGACCGGCGGGAACACCGTCCATCGCATCGTGAACCGCGCGGGCGCGCCGTCGAAGTCCTGCTCCCAGGAGTACTCCCCCACCCGTTCGGAGATCCGCCGCCGGTCCGTCGCCCGGTGCTGATGCGCCCCCGAGTGATGCGGAGGGGAGCCCACGAACTCCCAGACCACTTCCCGGGGAGCATCGAACTCGTCGCCCGCGTCGAGAACGTAGACCACGGGGAAAGCGTGAGGGCACAGGTACATATGGATAGCCCGCCGCCGCCGGCCCGCCCTTCGGGGGGATCGGCGTACGTGCGTCTTATATGGCGCGGCTCCGCTCTCGGCGACGATGAGACTCCCGGCGACGGTCGGGATGCCGGCCGCGGGCCAGGCGGCTGACGCGGTCGCGCTCCGGTTCGCGGCGAAGGCGGGGAAATTCCCATGACCCCGGGACGGGGGCGGCGAACTGCGGTGCCGGCGGCGCCCTCTCCCTCCGAGGTCCCGGAGGTCGACGATCATCCGCTGGTCCGGGAGACCCGGGAGCTCTGCGCGCACGGCGATGCGGCTGCCGCGGTCCGACGCGCCTATCCTTGGGCGCTCGCGGAAACGATCCGCTCGTTCGGCCTGATGGTGCCGGAGTCGCTGACCCATCGGGCGGTGCTCCGGGAGTTCCTGCGCGAGGACATGGGCCGGCTGTGCGAGCTTCTCCCCCGGCTGTACGACCTGTACGAACCGGCGCGGTTCGGGGGCTCCATGACCGAGGGGCCCGACACGGTCGTCGCCCTCGTCCGGCAGCTCTGCGCGGAGACGCCGCTCGCTCGGGCCTTCCACCCGCTCTTCCAAACCCGCGGCCCGCGCCCGGACGACCTCCCGGCGCGGAGGACGGACGGACCGCTCGGCCGGTCCGGGGGCCGGTGAGTCGGGTCGCATGGGCCTTGCGCTCTCCCCCGGCCTCGTGCTCGGCCTCTCGCTGGGCCTCGGCGCGACCACGGTGCTTCTCTGGGCCGTCGCGACGCGCGCTGCCGAGCCGCCCCGATTCCGGGGGTACGAGGTCCATCCGACCTGGAAGATCGATCCGGTCGCCGTGCTGGACCGGGACCTGCGGAACGGCTCCCTCGCGAGCGCGCTCGACGCGGTGCGCGGCCGGCTCCTGGCCGAGCTGCACATGAGGTACGGCCTGACCGAGAAGGAGATCTACCGCGGCGGGTCCCCGTTCCCGCTCCGTAAGGACCCCGAGGCTGCGGCGAACGTACGGGCGATCGCGACCCTCGGGATCGCGTACCGGTCGGCGGAGCGGGCCGAGGATCCGGAGCGCCACGACCTCTGGTCGAACTGGCGACGGCCGGCCTGGAAGGCGGCGGCCCGGCGCGTCCTCTCCAAGGAGCTCGAGCGGCTCGAGGCACTTTCGGCCGCGCGCGACGGAGATCGATGACCGACCCGGCACCGGTACGGGAGATCTCCGAGCCGCGGACGGAGGCGGAGGCGCCGACGGGACCGATCGAACCGTACTCCCCGGCGGAGGCGAAGGCGCTCCTCGGCCGTCTCGACGCGGCGATCGGCGAGGTCGTGATCGGGGCGGAGGGGGTCGTGGAAGCGCTCGCGATCGCGCTCGCGGTCGGGGGCCACGTCCTGGTCGAGGGGGTCCCCGGGATCGCGAAGACCTTTCTCGCGCGCACGTTCTCCCACGCGCTCGGGCTTTCGTTCCAGCGGATCCAGTTCACGCCCGACGTGCTGCCCGCCGACATCATCGGCAGCCTCGTGATGGACCCAAGGGACCGATCGTTCGTCTACCGAGCGGGTCCGCTGTTCTCGCAGGTCGTCCTCGCCGACGAGATCAACCGGGCGCCCCCGAAAGTGCAGTCGGCGCTGCTCGAGGCGATGCAGGAGGGGCAGGTCACGGTCGACCGCCGTTCCTACCCGCTGCCCCGGCCGTTCCTCGTGCTCGCCACCGAGAACCCGATCGAGCAGGAGGGGACGTACCCGCTCCCCGAGGCGGAGCTCGACCGGTTCCTCTTTCGCTGGACGATGTCGTACCCGTCCGAGGTCGACGAGCACCGCATCGTGCGCACCCAGCTCGATCCCAAGGACGCCGGGTCGCTTCCGACGGTCCTCTCCGCGAGCGAGCTCGATCGGTTCCGCCGTTCGGTCACGACGGTCCGGGTCGAGGACGACGTGCTGCGGTACGTCACCGCGATCGTGCGCGCGACCCGCGACGACCGCCGGGTCGAGGCCGGCGCCTCCCCCCGGGCCGCCGTCCAGTACATGCGCGCGGCACGGGCGCATGCCTACCTCGCCGGTCGCTCCTACGTACTCCCCGACGACGTCCAGGCGCTCGCGTTCCCGGTCCTGAACCACCGCCTCATCGTCCGGCCCGAGTTCCGGGGCCGTCACGCAACCTCGGGGACGAGCGCCGTCGGGCTCGAAGTCGTGCGGACGATCGTGTCGGAGACGCTGGGAAAGATCCCCGCGCCCCGCTGAGCGAGACCCCATGGCGAGCTCGCGGGTCGTGCTCAGCGGGCGAGGAGCGGCGATCGTCGGCGGGAGCGTGGTCGCGCTCCTCCTCGGGCTCCTCACCCTGAACCTTTTGCTCCTCCTGCTCCCGACCGCGGTGCTGGCCCTCGCCGCCGGCGAGCTGCTCCTGTTCGACCGGGCGACCCGGGGGTTCGGCCCCGAGCGGTTCCGCTGGCAGCGGCTCGAGAACAGCGCGGAGGTCCCGCTCGACACGGCCGGCTCGATGGCGATCGACCTCGGGTTCGACGGCGCCGGCCCGGTCTACGCCGAGGTGTTCGACCCCCAGCCGGAGTCGTTCGAGGTCGTCGCAGGGTCGCCCCGGCTCCTCTCCTGGTGGAGCCCCGACGCGCCGATCCGGCTCGCGTATGCCTACCGACCCCGCGAGCGCGGTCGCTTCCGCATCGGCCCGACAATCGTGGTCGCGCACGATCCGCTCGGCTTTGCGTTCCGCATGGCGAAGCTCGAGAACCGCTGGGAGGTGCTCGTCACCCCGGCGCTATCGGTCGAGGAAGCCGCGGCCGGCTGGGCCGCCACCCGCCCGTCGCCGACCGATCTTACGCGACGTCGGGTCGGCACCGGTTCGGAGTTCCGTTCCCTGCGGGAATACCTCCCCACCGACGACGCCCGACGGATCGCCTGGCGCCGCTCGGGCCTCGAAAAGGTCTACGTCCGCGAGCACGAGGAGGAGGTGCACGCCGACCTCCTGATCGTGGTCGACGCGGGGTGGGAGATGCGACTGGGACCGCCGGGCGGAGAGGCGTTCGAGCAGGCCATCGCGGGGGCCACCGTCCTCGCCGGGCGCTCGCTCGCCGGCGCGGACCGCGTCGGCCTCCTCGTCTACTCCGACCGCGTCGAGGAGTTCGTGCCGCTCCGGCGCGGTTTCGAGGGAGCCCGCGAGCTGACCCAGGCGCTCGCCCGGGCCGCGATCTGCCCCCGGCCGTTCGACTTCGAGGGTGCGCTGCACGCCGCCGTCGAGCGGCTGTCGAAGCCGACGCCGGTGGTCCTGCTCTCGACGCTTCGGATCCGGCCGACGGGCACGTCGATCGACGTGGCGGTCGGCGACCTTCGGGCCCGGGGACACCGCCTCGTCGTCGTCGGGCCGGACCCGGCCCGCCTCTTCCCTCCGCCGCCGGAGGATTTGGCCGAGCGGGCGGTCGCCTACGTCCGGGCCCCGCTGCGCGCCGACATCGACCGGACCGCCGCCCGGCTGCGCGCGTGCGGGGTCCCGGTCACCCTGTACCCGGCGCCCGACCTGCGGGGGGCGGCCGACGCGATCCTCGAGTCGGTGCCACTCGAGTTGGGGGTCTCATGAACGCCCGCGCGGCGGCCGGGATCCCCGCGTACCTCGCCTACGCGTACATCGCGGCGCTGTTCCTCGTCAGCGATTCCGCGCTCGATCTCCCGACGCTCCTCGGCGTCGGCGTCACGGTCACGCTCGGCGCGCTCACCTCGGTCGGAGCCGTCCGGGACCGGCTGCTGGTCGGTCCCGCGTGGGCGGCCTTGGCGCTCGGCGTGGCGATCGGTGCCCTTCCGACCGAGCCCTTCGGCCCGGCCGGCGCCGCGCTCGCGGGCGGGATCGTCCTCGCCTCGCCGTTCCTCTGGATCGAGTACGTCGGCCGTTCCGACGCGTCGCCCGGAACCCGGGTGCTCGCGCTCGAGGCGATGGCGATCTTCGGGACGCTCGGCCTCGCGACGCTGGTCGCTCTCGCGCCGACGGGGCACGACGTGACGGGCCAGGCGTACCTCGCCGCGATGGCCGCGGTCGTCGGGGCCCAGTTCCATGGCCTGATTGCGTTGCTCGGCGGCGCCGCGGCGCCGGCGCTCCCGCTGAGCACGATCTTCGATCCGATCTTCCTCGCGCTCGTCGCCCTCGCGACGCTCGGCCTCCTCCTCGATTGGGCGATCCCCCGCAACGCGCTCGGCGAGGCATTGCCGTGGAGCTGGAGCGTCGACCCCGACGACCCGGACCTCGGCGGCCGGGTGCCGCCGGAACTGCCGCTCCGTCCCGACCAGCGGGCGACGATCGAGAGCCGGACCCGGCCGCGCGTCCCGGCCACGGCCGCGCCCCCCGGCTTCGGCGCTTTCCTGGTCGCCGGCGGTGCGGTCGCCCTGTTGATCGTCGCGGCCGACCGGGTGCCGGTCGACGCGCTCCTCTTCCTGGCGGTGGGGCTCGCCGCCGCCGAGGGCGCGGTGGTCGCGCTCCTCCACCGGCGGCTCACGCCGACCGGAGGACTCGCGGCCTGACGGGGGATCCGCCGTCCGACCACCGTCCGTGCTCCGCACGTGCGGCGTCCCGACGGTTCATCTCTCGGGCGGCGTGCTGGAGGGAGGTCTCTCGCGCCGGACCGGCGGGCCCTCCGCCGGCCCGGGGCGGGGGGGCCGCGTCCGTCGGACCCTGGTGAGCGACAGCAGGACGAACACCCCCCCCACCAAGAGCAGGGGCAGGAGGGCGAGCGCCCCGACCTCCGGGCTTCCAGAAGGAAGGAGGGTGGAGGGCCAACCTCCGGTGCCGGCCGGCAGCGCGGTCAGGTTGACGATCCGGAGCACGTCCTCGAGAAAATAGAACTGGATCGCGGTCTCGTTCGCGTAGTAGCCGGGGTCGGTGACCAGCAGTTCGTAGGCGCCGGGCCGGAGATCCGAGGCGTTGAAGTACCCCGTGGAGTTCGAGCTGCCCTCGACGAGCCCCACGATGTCGACGGTCGCCCCCGAGAGCGGCTGTTGCTCTCCCGCCCGTTCGACGAGCACGTGGACCGTGGCTCCGGGAAGCGGGGAGAGGTAGAGGCGAACGGGAATCCCGTAGCCCGAAAGGACCGGGACCGGCTCGAGGCTGTTGATCGCAAACCCCGCGGCGCCGGCTTCGACCGAGTAGACCCCACTCGGCAGCTCGAACTCGGTCCCCCCGGTCGCGTTGGTGGTCTGGGAGACGTCGACCGGTCCGGTCGGAAGCGGCTGGACGTTCGTGACCGTGACGAGCGCGGTCGCGATGGGTTGACCGTTCAGGACGTTGAAGACGAGGACCGTGAGGTGGCCCGCGGGCGGGGAAACGAGCACGACCGTGGCGTTGAAGCTCCCGGTGTACGGGAGCACGATCTCGGTGTAGTTCGAAACGTAGCCGGTCGCCGAGGCCTGGACGATGACGGTCCCCTTCAGCGACGAGTAGCCCGAAACGTTCCCGAGGGTGCTGGTATTGCCGAACGGGATCCGGTTCAGGTAGACCTCCGCGTCGACGACGGGGACGTCCGGGGCGCCCAGCAGCCCTGCGAGGACCGTGACCGTGAGGTACGGGTCGGGAACGAGCACGACCGTGAGGTTCAGCGTAGCGTTGCTCGTGAGAAGGCCCGTCGCGTACCCCGGATGATAGTCCCGCTCGAACGCGGAACCGTTCGCGGTCCCGATCGGCACGCCGTCGAAGTGCGCGATCCCCCCAAGGTCCGCGACCCGGGTGCCGCCGACGCCGGTGAAGTTGATCGCGAGCTGGACCAGGGCACCGGCGAGCGGAGATCCGGAGGGAGCGACGACCCGGATCGCGACGGTCCCGGTCGGCTCGGGGACGAGCAGGATCTGTAGGACGGAGCTCGACCCGGGCGGGTCCCAGAGGGTGAAGCTCTGGGAGTAGAAGCCGAAGAGGCTCACCACGAGCGTCGCGCCCTCGACATTGACCTGGGAGAGGTTGAGGGCGCCGGCGGCCGAGGTGAAGCCGACCAGACCGCCGTCGAGCAGAACGGCCACCTCCTGGAGCGGATGCGTCGGGTCCGATGCGTTCTCGACAAAGATCTCGAGGTTGGAGGTCGAGGAAAGGCGCCACAGGTCGGGATAGTAGGTCGTTCCGGAGGTGCCGCCCGCGACCAGCCACGTCGCGTTGCCCGTCGCGTCGAGGAACGCGGCCGCGGAGTCCGTCCGGGGGGCCGGGTGGGGCAAGGTCGTCTGGGCGACCCAGGAGTTGTTGGTCGGATAGAACACGTAGGTGTCCCCGAAGACAACCGAGCCGTCCGAACCTCCGAAGAGGAGGTCGGCACCGAGCTGAGCGTCGAACGACCAGCTCGCGTAGGCGCGGGCCGGGGGCCCGCCCCCCGGCGTCGGGAGGTAGCTCCAGCGGTCGCCCGACAGGTTGAACTCCCAGACCCCGGAGGAGCAGGGCGCGCACCCCCCGAACATCTCGAACTGGGAGAGCTTCGAGTCCCAGGTCAGGGCGGCGCCGGCGAGCGGCGGGGGGCGAAGCCCGGACGGCGCGAGGCGACTCCAGGCGTAGGTCGTGAGGTTCACCTCCCACAGGTCGGAGAAGGTGAGGGTCCCGACCCCCGAGTAGTTCCCGGCGCTGCCTCCGTAGAGGACCCCGACCCCGAGCGCGGGATCGATCGCGAAGGCGGGGGACGCCCGGGGGGAAGGGGCAGAGCCCGAGGACTCGCGGGTCCACCGGTTCGACCCCGGGACGTAGCTCCAGGTGTCGTTCGAGACCGCGAGGGTCACGAGGTTCGTCAGCCCGCCGAACAGGAGCGCACGGCCGGTCGTCGGATCGAACGCGAACGCGAAGTCGCTCCGCGGGGACGGTCCGTGCGTGTCGGAGAGCGTGCTCCAGCGGTTGGTCGCTTCCGAGTACGAGTACGTCGAGTTCGACAGCACGGTGCCGTTCTCCCCCCCGAACACGATCGCGGAATCGGTGGAGGGCACCGTGATCATTCCGCTCCCGGCGCCCGGAGGCGCGGGGGGCGGCGCGACCGCCGACCAGCCGACCGCTTCCGCGGGGTCGAGGCCGGCGAAGGTTTCGCGATGGGGCGCGGACGGGGCGGACGATGTCGGGAGGCAGTGGGCGGGTCCAGGGCACCCGAACGGCACGGTCGCGGGATTCGAGGCCGAAGGGACCCCCGGGGAATGCGCCGCCGGCGCCGGTGCTACCCGGCCGGGGAGCGCGAACGTGCCCGCGAGGAGCAGGAGGACGACGGCCAGCGCGAGCGCCGCGGCCGGGGCTCGAGTTGCTCGACGCGCCGTGAGACGCATGACGCTCGCCCGCGACGCACTCGAACGGTGCCGCCCTCATAAGGAAATGGCGAGGAGAGTTCGCGCAGCCCCCGACCCCCCGGCCGCCCGCTTCCGGGGCTGACGGGGGTGGGGAGGCCTCCGTGGCCGGTGAGGGTGCCGAAGGTCGGTCGCCGCCGCTTCCGACGGCGCTTTCGGTACGAACGACTACGGCCCTCCGATCGGAGGGTCCCACGGCCGAGCCAACGGCCCCCACGCCCGCGTTTCCCACCCGGGAGATGACCACCGGTAGTACGTCACCCACCATCGTCGTGGCGATCGCGTACAGCTTGAGCGCGGCTCGGCAGCCCCCCCAAAGGTCCGATCGATCGAGACCGAGAGCGGCCCGGAGGCCCCCCCGCCCATCGGTTCCGGAGATACGGTACCGGAAAGCCGGTCGGGGGTCGCCGCGGGGCACGCGCAGCGCGGATCCCGCCGGGCCTCTCCCCGGGAGAACGGGATGGGACTGACCAAACGCTTATGGCGGGAGGGGGGCGAATACTTCTGGCCCGAGATGCGTCGCTCGCTCCGACTCTCCGCAGCAGTGGTCCTCGTCCTGATCGGCCTCTCGGTGTTCGCTCCGGCCAGCGGGCCGTTCGGCCCGTCGACCGGATCGTCCGCTCCGGCTCATCGCCCGGGGTCGACCCTCCCGGGAGCGGTGACGCACCCTCCGCTGGTCCCGATCGGTCCGAGCGTTCGCCCCCACTCTCACCCCGTCCTCCCGGCCGCCCCGTCGGTGGCCGACCGAGCGCCGGCGGCCCCGCAACGGTCGTCGACGTTCTATTCGGCCAACTGGGGAGGGTACGTGCACTGCGTGGACGAGGTCGCGGGTAGCTGCCTTACCACGGTGGCCGCTCAGGGCGTCACCGGCGTGCAGGCCTCCTGGCAGGTTCCGAACACGACGTCGACCTCGCTCGTGGCCGAGTACGCGTCCACCTGGGTCGGGATCGGTGGGTGGGTCGGTATGAGCGACCTCGTCCAGGCGGGACTGCTGGCCGAGGTCCAGCCGAACGGGGCCACGGTCTACCAGATGTGGTGGGAGATGCTCCCGGCCTACGCCACGATGGTGACGCTGGCCCCGAACCCGCAGATCTCGGCGGGGGACACGGTCTATGCGGCCGTCGCTTACGGAGGAACTAACGCCACCGGCAGCGAGCTCTGGGCGTTCACCCTACGAGACGCGACGACCGCCTCAAGCTGGCAAGCGACCGAAGTCTGCGGCACCGGATGCACCCCGTCGGGGTTCGGCACCGCAGAGTGGATCCAGGAGAGTCCGATGATCGGCTCCCACACGGCCGAGATCCCCGCGTATTCCTCGTTCTCCTTCGTCGATCCTGAGTTCTCGGTGAACGGATCTGCGGGGTCGCTGCTCGCTCCAACCACCGCTTCCGTTTACCAGGTCTACCTGATCAACAGCGCGTACAGCACCGCGGCGACCGTCGACCCTTCCGGGCTCTATCCTGCACCGAACGTGGTCTACATCGACTATCTCGTGAATACCCTGCGGAACGCGTCCCGCTGCTGCGGGACCTCGGCGGTGAACGTGGTCACCGGCCAGAAATTCTCCGGGTCGTTGAACCTCTCGACCGCGGTCGCCTTCACTCCGAGTTCCGGAGCCTCGAACCTCGCGATCGAGGTCACTCTGGCCCAGGGCGCCCTCGCGTACGCCGACCCGGCCGACGCCACGGTGGGGCTCAGCGTCGCCGCCGGGACCGCGGCCTACTCGGCCGCGTACGTCGTCGGCGCCGGGATGCCGTCGGGGGTGTACTCGCTCGGCGTCGAGGTCTGGTACCTCCCCTCGAACGGGACGATCGGAGGCGCGGGATCGCTCCTGCTCCAGACGGCCGGCGGGCCGACGATCGGGCCGGCGGTGGTGGTCAACGGTCCGACGGTCGGTGTTCCGACCGCCCTGCCGCTACCGGGGAGGATCGACGCCGGCCAGAACGCGACGTTCACTTCCGGGGCTCCGGCGGGCGGCACGCCGCCGTACACGTACTCCTGGAGCGGCTACCCTCCTTCGACGTGTGGGGTGCCGACGGGGTCGCCCCTCTCCTGGACCTGCGCCACCGTCCCGGCGGGGACGTACCTCGTGACCGTGACCGTACGCGATGCGGACGGCACCGCCTTCACGAGCCCGGCGCTGACCTACGTCGTCGCGCCGAGACCGAGTCTCGGGGCGCCCGTCGCGGACCGGGCCTCGGCCGACGTCGGTCAAACGGTGACGTTCAACGCGACGCCCGTCGGCGGCTCGGCGCCGTTCCAGTTCAACTGGACCGGACTTCCCGCGGCCGGTTGCACCGGCATCTCGACCGGACAACCGGCCTGCGCGCTCACCTCGGCCGCCAACCTCACGGTCCGGGCCTCCCTCGTCGACGCGGCGGGGCTCTCGGCCGAGAGCACGTCCCTCGATCTCCCGGTGCTGCCGGCGCCGGCCGTGACGCCGATCCGGGCGGTGCCGCGCTCGGTGGACATCGGCCAGTCGGTCGATCTCTCCGTGAACGCGAGCGGAGGATCGGGCGGGTACCGGTACGCGTGGGCCGGCCTCCCTCCGGGCTGTGGTTCGGTGAACCTCTCCTCGCTCGTCTGCCGTCCCTCCACGGCGGGGGTCTTTCCGCTCTCCGTGACCGTGACGGATTCGAACGGAGGATCGGTCACGGCGACGGCGACGGGCTACCTCGTCGCGGCGCCCCCCGTCGTGGCGTCGTTCTCGGCCCGTCCCGCCGGACCTGCGCTTCAGGGCCAGTCCGTGACGCTCGAGGTTCAGGTCGCGAACGGCTCCGGGGGACTCACCTACCTCTGGTCCGGCCTACCGCCGGGGTGCTCCGCGGAGAATCGCTCCACGCTGACCTGCGCCCCCAGCGCCACCGGTACCTGGACCGTCGGAGTGACGGTCGTCGACTCGAACGGCGTCTCCGCGACCGCCCCCCCACTCAAGCTCACGGTCGTGACCTCCGTCCTCGGCCTGCCGGCGGTGGAAGGCTACGCGGTCCTCGCCGGGATCCTCCTCGCGGCCGTGGCCGCCACCGCGGGCGCGATCTTGGGACGGCGCCGGCGAAGACGGCCGCCCCCCCAGCCGGTTCCGGCGCCGCTCGCGTGAGACCGGCCGAAGCACCGGTGAACACGCCCCTCGCGGCATCGCGCCTCCGATCGAGGGCGGGCGGCGTCGGGGCGACCGAACACCGGGTCGGGGTCCCTCGCCGCGAGACTCCGTGCCGCGTACCGACGGATCCCCTTGCCCGCGCGGCGCTGCGGGCCAACGTACGAAGCTAGGGGGTCGGGAGAGTGCGCCGCCCAGGCTCGAGCCCGGGCAGCGCACCGGCACGCCCGTCACAGAGCGGGCCCTAAACCCTTTTCTCCCGACGTCTCGGCGTGGGGAGGCCTGAACGCTCAAGACCTAGGTCCGGATCCTCCGGCCGCTGCGATGCGTACCCTCTCGTACGACGAGCTCACCCCAGGACTGCACCAGGACCGTGCGCTCGTCCATCTGGCGGCCTTCGGAGGGATCGCCTCCCCGCGGAGCATCGACGAGCTGCGGCGGCGGTCGAACCGGCTCGCGGAGTACGTCGGGATGTTCGCGGTGGAGGACGACCGCGTCATCGGGCAGGTCTTCGTCGAGCGGCTTCCGTATGAGTTCCCGGACGGCCCGGCCCTCCTGGCGGGGATCGCGGCGGTAGCGACCCGACCGGACCGGCGACGCGCGGGAGTGGCGCGCACCCTCCTCGCCGAAGTCCTGGCCCGCGAGCGCGCCGAGGGACGGGAGCACGCGGTGCTCTGGACCGACCGCTCCTGGGTCGCCCATGCGCTGTATGAGCGGCTGGGCTTCCGCGACGTCTACTCCCCTCCCTGGGTCGTCGGTGCACCGCCCCGCGTCCCCGGCTCCTCGGTGCCCGTGGAGGGGATCCGACCCGCCACCGCGGAGGATTGCGACGCCCTTGAGGAACTCCATGACCGGGCGTGTTCCGAGCGCCTCGGCTTTCGCCGCCGGCCGCGCGGCTCGCTCTCGGCGTGGGCCGCTGCGGGCCGCATCGACCCGAGCGCCACGCTCCGGATCGTGAGTCGCGGAGGCCGGCTCGCCGGCTACGCTCATATCGACCGCGCTCCTTCCCGCGTCGTGTGCGGAGAACTGGTCGCGCTCTCCTCCTCGGCGCGGCGAGACCTCCTGCGGGAAGTAGGCCGGAGCGCCGAGGGGCGCCCGGTCGCCTTTCAGCACACGCTCGTCACCGATGACCCGCACCTCCTCGCCCGTCGAGGAAGCGTCGATTCGCCCGTCAGCGGCCGCGTTCTCATGGCCGCCCGGCTGGGCCGGGCGTGGAGCTCGAGCGAGGCGATTGGAAAGTTTGCGACCGACGATTCGCGGTTCGTCTGCCTCGCCGGGGACCGGTTCTGATCGTCGGGAGACCCAAACGCCGGCGCTCGACAGCGGACCGGCCCGCACCGGCTCCCCCCTTTGCAGCGGGCGGGCTCGGGGCCACGCAAAGGGAGCGGTCGCGAGGTCCCGCCGCGACACAGAGTCTTCGACCCCCTGGGGCGCTCGCGCGAGGCCGTCCCGACGCCGGTCGCGACTTGGCGGCGATCTCGCCGCCCCCAGACCCGACCCAGTGCAATACCGGCGCCGGAGCTCAAAACATTTTTAAGCAGGAGGTTATACGTCGCGCCGTGTCGGCCTCACGCAGCTCTTTGGTGGTCTTGGTGACGGCGTTGACGATCTCGGCGATAGGGATCGGGTTGTTCTCTGCAGGTGCTACGGCGTCCCCCTCGACCGGCCCGGCGACCTCTACGGCGTCCGCGGGGACGCTCGGGGCCGCGGGTCATACGACCGCGCTCGGGGTCGGGAACGCCGCGAACGCAGGATCGTCGCGTGCCGCCCAGGTCGCGAGCATCCTGGCTCGGGCCCGGTCGAGCCATATCCCGACCGAAGCCGTGTCGCTCCCGAACTTCTTCGCCCAGCCCAAGATCTCGAACGGGGTCGTCGAACCCCTGAGCACCACGGCACCGGCCCCGATGGGGATTGGCGCCTACGGAATCCGCAACACCACAGGGACCGCGAGCGCGTTCTCGCTGAAGACCCTGAGCTGGAAGGGAACGATCACCCTCAACAACATCAACACGTTCCTGCTGGCGAATGACGGCGCGATCTCGACCGCCGGTTCCGAGAACACCTTCGGCGTCCAGCTGAACGCGGTGACCGTCAACACGACGGTCGGGACGTCGAGCAACTACTCGTTCTGGACCCAGAACGTGCTCTACTTCAACTTCCCGCAGCCCGGGTACATCACGTTCCTCGACAACATCTGGAACTTCTCGTCGCCCGCCGTCTCGCTCACGAGCGGGACCCTGTATTCGTACAACGGGACCCCGGTGTATCCCGAGTTCTACTACGACTTCGGTCCGTCGTTCCCGATGACGTTCCCGCTCTCCGTCCAGCTTTACCTCAACCTGAGCAAGACGTACATCCACGGGATCGGCTTCAGCACCGTTCGATTCGGCTACAACGTCGTGAACCCGACGACCGGGATGAGCGAGGAGAACGGGGTCTACGACACCGTGCTGTTCAACTCGAGCCTGCCCGGCCCCAAGGTCCCCCGTTCGTCGTACCTGATCGACGGTTCCCAGGTCACTCCCACGGGATTCATCCCGTACGACGCCGAGATCATGATCGGGGGACCCGGTGGCGGTACCACCACCTCGGTCTACGGGATCCAGGGTTCGGAGAGCCTCCAGTACTGGAGCCACCACATGGGCCGCTACCTGAACTCCCCGTCGGCCTGGAACATCGGGAGCGAGACTGGGGAGACCTCGGAAGGGATCGCGGAGACCTGGACAGCGCCGGGGACGGTGCAGCTCAGCACCGGTCCTTCGATACCGATGCCGTTCTGGAACGCAACCCCGGGAGGGAATCAGGGGCGGGCGACGTTCGCGGGGACCGTCTCTCCGTCGAACGCGTTCGTCTTCTTCACCCCGGGCGCGCAGTTCAACGTGAACACCGCCGCGTGGGCGCCGACGCAGACGGCGAGCCACATGAGCTACGTGCTCCCGCCCGGCACCTACACCGTGACCACGATGCTGAGCGACTACGCGCCCACTCAGATGACCGCCACCGCGCACGCGGGCGGCTACGTGGCGCTGAAGTCGGTCCTGCACCGTGACTACGCGTGGGGCGTCTACACGCCGCTCTTTGCGTGGAACAACGGCCAACTCGCCGCCCTCGCGTACCACGGGGCGGGCACCCAGGCGAACCCCTACGTGATCTTCAACAACCCGGCGGTCGGTGGGCTCAATCCGGTCTTCTCGGAGTTCAACGACTACCTCTTCGAGGTGTTCCCCGGCGTCCTGTTCGCCGGCACGACGGCCTACGCCTCGTTGAACCACCCGTCGACGATGCCGGTCACGTACCTGCCTCAGTACGATGCCGTCCTGACGGCCTTGGGCCTGCCGATGTCGAACAACCTGCCGTTCGAGATCGCGTTCGCGTCGCACGTCTCGATCTGGGGTGCGCAGGGGATCACCGGCTGGTTCTTCTACGAGGACTACGGACCGTCGGGTCTCCTGCCGATCGCCAACGTCGTGATCTGGGGTGGCATGGACAACCTGGTCGGGCACAATCTGTTCGTGAGCCAGGGCAGCGCGCTCGTGCTCGCGAACGTGGACCCCGCCGCTCCCACCGGGAACGTGGTCTGGGGCAACACGTTCGTGAACAGCGCGAACCTGGCGCCGACGATGTACCCGGGGAACGGGTTTGCCAATGGGCCGCCGATCGCGATCTTCGCCTTCGAGTCGGGCGACTTGATCTACAACAACTGGGTCGGGACTTCGATCACCGCGTACTCGCCGGACGTGAACATGTACTTCGGGTTCCCGCAGCTGAACCTGGAGAACTGGAACCTGTCAATGGTCGAGCCGGCCCACAGGGCCCACTTCGTGAACGGCTACCGCCTCTCCGGCACGATCATCCCCTCCGCGTTCCAGGGCGGGAACTACTGGGCGGACTACGTCGCGGGCAGCCCGCTGCCGTACAACGAGTTCGGATTCATCCAGTCCGGCGGTGACTACTTCCCGCTCCCGATCACGGCCTACGCGGTGACCTTCATGCTCACCGGGCCCCACGGCGATGGCCTCCACTGGGCGGTGACCCTCAACGGGGTCACGCAGTCGACGTGGGGGTCGACGATCGTCTTCTGGGAGACGCCGGGCATGTACGCGTACACGGTCAACGTGCTCCATGGGTCGGCGACGATCATGCCCAGCAGCGGAACGGTGACGGTCGGAAGCCACGCCGTGAGGGTCTCGTTGGCCGCCCACTCCTAGGAGGTCGACGCGCGCCGAGCGCGCTACCCTTTCCGGGGAGGTCCCGGCGGCCGGGACCTCCCTCAGTATTCTCTACCCCCTTCGAAGTGGCAGGTCCCGCTGTTAGGAACGGTGGGCCGGGGCTTGGGCCTGCGGGGGACATCCGAACCGCGCGTGCTTCAGGGGTGACTGCGCTGCGAGCGAGAAGGCAGCAGTTCCGCCGGTTCCCGTTCGACGTAGGAGGCAGGTCACGGCTCCCTGAAGCGCCAGGGACGGTCCGCGGCATCGCGGCTTCACCGTTCGGTGTCGGCAATCCTCGGGAGGATGCCCGGGTGGTCCCCCGGACCACACGGGTCCGGCTCCAATTCCCGGTTCGCTGCGTCGGTCGGCCGGGTTGAGGAGTAGACCGGCCGCTGATTGCAGTCGCGGTCGGCAGTACGGGCTCGAGCCCTGGGTAGTCGCACGCGGAACAATCGGAGACCACGGTCACTCAACGGGGCCTCGCTCGCACCGACCGGCACCGCGAGGTCGTCGTACAGGGGGCGTCGCCATCACCACGAACGGAGCGGACTATAATGAGGAACGGTTCGGGGCGCGGCGTCCTGCCCCGCGGACCGAGACCGGGCTGAGCTGTTCCAGGCATCGATCGTCGGCCGACGGCCGCCAGACGTGCTCCTCGGGCTCCGTGTCCCACAACGGGAGGGCACGGGGGTCGAAACGGCACCGGTCCGACCCGAGTTTGGACATGAGGTCCGTTTTTCTGACGTGAGACCGTGTAGTATCACCCGGGCGTAATTCGGGGGGTCGAGGCGGGCGCAGAGCCCGCTCGACTCACTTCGGGGCGAGGGCCGCCAAACCGAGGGCCTTCACGATGCGCTGTTCCTCCGGACCCATCCGTTCCAGCTTCGCCCGCACCGCCTTCCCTTCGTCCACCGACACCACGCCCAGGCGGATCCGCTTCAACTGCGCCCCCAGCGCCCCGATCGGCGTTCGTACCTTCTGCGCCTTCTCCAATCGCAACTGCACGTACCGGTAGAGCAGCAGCCCCATCACGCACAGGTGTCGATGGGCCTGGTAATTTCCCCACTTCTGGGCTTTGATTTTTCCCCACTTCCATTTAAACACCTACCTTCGTCGTTCGCGCGTTGACGCGTCGACCCGCTCTTTCGATTCCATCGGCACCACAGCCTGACTTTCCGAGTTGTTACGGGACAGGTAGGTAGGGCGTCGCTCCGAGAGCATCGAGCAGCCCCGCCTGGTCTTCCGTGGGCCGCGTTGTCCAGTCTCGAACCGATTTCCCGGCCCCAAACCGAATCCACGCCACCTCTCCGAGAGTGTGGAACGCCTCCTCCAGCGTCGTCCCCGGGTATTTCGACCGCAGCTTGCGCTCCGACCAACTCCACAACAGATAGGCTAGGTAGACCACCGTAGCATACGCCTCGATCCGATCCCGACGACGGTATCGGAGCGGCCCGAGCGACAGCGGACCCTTCGCCGTCCGAAACACCTTCTCGATCGCATCCTTCTGGAAGTAGGTCCGAAACACCTCGCTCGCCGAGACCGATGGGTCCGTGTGGAACAGGAGGAACCGACCGTCGAGCTTCCGCTCCCGTTCCGAGACGACCGGATCGACGCGAAACCCTCGGCGCCCCACCGACGGCACCACGACACGCCCCAGTTCGCGCCGGATCTCTCCCAATCGGCCTTTCGGGGGATGACCGCCCAGCTCTTGGACCAGCAAGTCCCGGCTCTGCCGTTCCTCGACCCGACGCCGAGCGTCCGAGACGACCACGACGCGGACCTTCGGCTGCCCGAAGAGCGGGGCCGTGAACCCTCGCGCATACGCCGCGTTCCCATGGGACCGGGCGACGACATACTCGGGGCGTTCGAGCCCTTCCTCGGTCCACCGGGTCGCGTAGCCGCGGGTCTCGTCCGTCCAACCCCGGACCATGCCCAGGAGGTGGTGGCCCGTCTCCACCACCCGAGTGACGTTCTCCTTCGAGACGATCCCCCGGTCGACGACCAGGGTGATCGGCCCGAGGCCGAACCCTTGGAGCATCTCGAGGGTCGTCGCCATCGACACCGAATCGCTCAGGGAGCCGGGAAGGGGGCGGCAGAGGACCGGATGGTGGTGGTCTCGCGACACGACCATCCCGAACCCGACGACGGATCCGATCGCTCCGATCGCCGGGTCGTGGCCGACCTCGGCCCACGGACACTCGCTGCCGTAGTACGCCTGCTTGGTGATGTCGTAGTAGCAGGTCGCCGGCTCCCGGGACCCGTTCCGCCAACTTCGCGTCAGCACGCGCTGGAGCTCGAAGCCCCGCTGATCCCACTCCCGCGTGGGGAGGAGGCGGGAGAGTCGACCGAGCGCGGTATCCAGGGCGGCCCGGTCGACACCGCCCGGGTCGAACGCCTCCCACCGAGGAAGCGGACTGCGCGCGATCCACGGAGGGACGCGACTCAGGGGAAGCCGGTGGATCGCCTGGTTGAGCGCGAGGGCGAGGAGCAGGCTGGCCTCTCGCCGCTCGACCTCGAGGACCTCCTCGACGCGGTCGACCACGTGGAGGTCCCGGGCCGCCGCGTAGAGGGTCGCGAGGGATCCGACGGGGAAGGAAGAGTGGAAGGAGTCGACCCGGACCGCCGGCGGGGCGAGGATGCGACCCCGGACATCACAAGGGCCCAGGTAGCGGAGAGTGCGCTTGCGGACCTTGCGGAGCTCGGGGTCCCAGTAGGACTCCCGCTCGTAGAGGTAGTGGCGATGTCCCTTGCGATAGACCTCCCGGAACGCCATATACCCCGTATTACGGGACATATCGCAGGTAGAAGTACCTGACGGTGGAACCGAACCGGCACGGCGTGGATCAGGCGATCCGAGGTGGGACCTGTCCCGTATACGGCCTAGAATTCAGGCTCAGGAACCGTCTGACCCGACGAGCCCGAGCGCGAAGGCCGCTCG
>JAKAVQ010000019.1 GCA_021817245.1 Thermoplasmata archaeon | reverse complement strand
CGAAGCTCAAGGAACGCCAGGCGAAGTACCAGAGTTACCAGGCTCGGATGGACCGGACGGGCGAGGTCGAGATCTCGCTGACCGATCCCGAGAGTCGGATGATGCGATGCAACGATCGCCTCGACCTTGCCTACAACGGCGAGATCGCCGTGGAGCCGAAGAACAAGCTGATCGTCGCCTACGACGTCACCACCGATGTCGCCGACAACCACCAGCTGGTCCCGATGGCGCAGCAGGCCCGGGAGGCGCTCGGGGTCGACCACCTGCGAGCGATCGCCGACCGGGGGTACTTCGACGGCGAGCAGGTGAGCCGCTGCACGGAGAACGGCATCACCCCCTACGTTCCCGAGCCGGAACGGGCGAAGGGGATGGGGGATCGGGAAGGCATCTCTCCCGAGTTCTACGCCGACAAATTCGTCTACGACGCCAGGTCGGACACGTTCACCTGCCCCGCCGGGCATCGCCTGGTCCTTCGGTCCGAGTATACGCACACTTGGCGCCAACGACCCGAGGGCATGCTCATTCGACGCTACGCGACCGACCAGTGTCGATCCTGCCCCCACTTCATGTCGCGCTGTACTCGCAATCCTCGAGGGCGATGGATCCGTCGGACGGAGTATGCGAACGTCGTGGAGGCGATGCGTGCTCGAATGAACAGTCCCGAGGGGCGAGCGCTCTTCGACCTGCGGAAGTCGACGGTGGAGCATCCGTTCGGGACGGTGAAGCGAGGATTCGACCAAGGATATCTGCTGTTGAAGGGGCTGAGGAAAGTGACCGGCGAACTCGGCCTGACGATGCTGGCGTACAATCTGCGAAGGATCCTCGGCCTGGTAGGGACTCGGGGGCTGATGGAACAGCTGGCCACTCGGGCGAGACCGTCAGCGCGAGTCGGCTGACCGACGATCGCCCCTCGCCGGACCCGGCAGAGAATCCACCCGGTGCATCCCGGTTCTACTTTTCACACGGTCTCCAGCCCATGGAGCACGACCGGTAGGGTGTTGCCTGAGTGTTGCCCACCGCGTTAGAGGGTAGAGTTCGGTCACGGCTTACCCGTACTCCCGAAGCCGGCCCAAGACTTTTCTTCCGGGATTGAATCCATGTGGGTGCGTGATGCGGCGACAGAAGGACGAGCGCATGACCAGCGAAACGCCCTTAGGACGTCCGCTGGCGATGGACACTGAGTGAAGGTCACGTGGCGCGATCTGGCGGTACCCGACCCCTGAAGACGCGCACTATCCCCGCGTATCCGCTGTACGGTGTGCCGCAACCGTGGCCCCTTTCGGCCAAGGAGCTCTCTAAGGCCACGGGCATTTCCCGGATTCGTGAGAATCTAATCAGGCTGCGATGGGGCGACGTAGATTCGACCTTCGCGGCTATACTAACTGGGACGGATTCCGATTGGGTCGCCCTCCACCTTGCGAGGCTCTCGGAGGATACGCTGGAGGTCGTTGACATCAGGAAGCTCGAGGAGGACCTTCTATCGCCTGGCGAGGGGAAGCTCTTCTCTGAGAGCACCAATCTGTTGATTGATTGCAAGAGCGGTCTGGCGGTTGGAGAGTACAAGCCATCGGCCGTCGGTATCCTAGGAACTCGGCCATCCGACCTGATCAACCACGCCCTACACGAAGCCCAGGTCACCGAAACGATTGACCTGAAACCGTTCCCATCTCGCCAGTTTAGGGAGATCGTCCTCGGCAAGGTCATTGATACGTACGACATCGAACTAGGCCCACTGAGCGCAACCGAGCTCGAGGAACTTGGCCTGACCGGCGTGGCCGTCCGTCGGATGGTCCAACGGGATGAGAGTCTCGCCGTGAAAGTCAGAATTCAGTTGGACGGTCACGCGCACACGGACGAGGAGAAGGCGTCCTATCTTGAACGGCTGGCCGACAAGCTCATCCGAAAGAAGGCCAAACACTTCAAGGTCACAACGGAGGAGTATCGGAGTTTCGACCTCATACGAAACAACCTCGAGAGGTTTACCGTCCCCGTTCAATTCGACCCCAAGAGTGGACTGAAGGCAGAGAGAGACGCGATTCTGGCGGGCATGCGCCGCGCCTTGGAAACGAACAGACGGTCTCTGATGGACCGGATACCGTCGTCGGCTCGCTTCAAGAGCAAGAAGCTAGATGATTACGGTGGCAGCCAGTAGTCGCTCGTCTACTCCGATGCGCTCTGCCGAGCCATTTCGAATAGACTGAACATGTAGCTAATCAGCTCAGCCATGAGACCGATAGAGAACAACGCAAGAAACACCGTCGGCGGAGATAGGATCCCAAGGACCGGCTTGCGATAGAAGACGAAGCATATCGCAGCAACTGACAATCCCGCCATTTGGGCGGCCATTGTCAGGACGAAGGTGACACCCATCACTGCGAAGGTTTGAGACCTAACGAAGTCCCGGCGCAAACCTGGCATGAAGGTTGTTAGGATGGAGAATGCGGTGAATGTAAGTCCCAGCAGCGTTGCCAACCCACCGGAGAGCGCCTCGAACCCGGTCTGCGGGATTCCTTCAATCGCGCCGGGGACCAGGAGGACAACCAAGACCGTCGCGATTAGGGAGATCGCGGCGATCGTCATCTGACGGTACCAGAACTGTCGAAGGTGCTCGAAGCTAGCCATTATCCCCGACCCCCTGCACGGTGGCACGACTTCTAACTGGTTTCCCCACCTTCGAAGTCAGGCGACGCCCTGATCAGGGTACGAGAGACGCTCCAGAGCTAGTCGCTGAGTCCTGGCCAATGAACCCGGCCACGCTCGCCCGGAGCCCTCGTGCCTCTGTCTCCTGCACACCTCAAGATGCGTCCAAACTGGTAGGCGAACACCGTTCAGCATGTGGTTGCCGTATGTGATTCAGCCCCTGACTCAGCCGGACGTTGTCTACCCAGTCTCAGCAGTCTACCGCATGTCGCGCCTCAGGACAGAGCGAACGCCTCCGAGCCTGATGTTCATCCGCTGAGAGATCATCCGCAAGCTCTCTCCTCGCGCCCTGCGCTCTCGGACCTCCCGTGCGGTGGACTCCGAGATCCTCCTCGGTGCCCCGAACTTCTTCCCGAGTGCTCGGGCCCGGGCGATTCCCACCCGCGTCCGCTCCAGGATTAGCTCGCGCTCGAACTCGGCGAGGGCGGCCAGCATGTTGCGTTGCAACCGACCCGCGGGCGTCGAAGTGTCGATGCCTTGGTCGATCACGATGACCCGAACGCCCGCCGCGTCGGCGTCGTCCCAGAAGCGGAGGATCATCCCGAGCGAGCGACCGAGCCGGTCCATCCTCGACACCACGACCGCGCTGAACTCCCCGGTCATCATCCGCTGACGTAGTCGGTCTAGCTCGGGTCGGTTGTCGCGGACTCCTGAGATGCCGTCATCCCGGAAGACAGCGACGTCCGTCCAGCCCCGGGACTGGCAGTACGCGGTCAACTGGGCTACCTGAGTCTCCGTGGACTGTTCCTTGGTGGAGACCCGGGCGTAGATCGCTACCGCGCTCATGCGGCGGCCTCCGCCGGTGGGCCGAGCGACGCGACCACCGTGTCGATCCGTTCCTTCGCGAGGATGGCGTACTTCGGATTCAGGTCGATCCCGATCGATCGCCGACCGAGGCGACGGGCGACGGCAAGGACCGTCCCGCTGCCCATGAACGGGTCGAGCACGACGGACGGGACGACCTCATAGCTCGCGCATGAACAGCCTTGGTGAAACCCGAGGTCGACTCGACGGTACGTGCCGTCGTGTATCCCGGGCGCGGCAATCCCTTGACTCCTGCCCATGGCCAGCGACTTGTTCGGGTGCCAGTCGTGGCCGATGCCTCCCCCGCGAGCCTCGACCCTGTGGTGCCAGGGGGTTCCGCAGCTCGCGCAGCCCCCCCGGGCAGAGCTTCCAGCCCGGATGCAGACCTCGGCCAGCGCCTCGGGGAACGTCGCAAAGTGAGCACCCGGGTAAGGCTGCGTGGCGATCCGCCAGACCGACCGGAGGTTCCGACCCCCCGGGTCGGTGTTGGCCAGCATCGGGAAGCGGCGGAAGTCACCCTTCAGGTGCTTCGACCGGTAGCGGGGGTTGTCCCTCACGTTCGGGAGGTGATGTCGGAGCCGACGCCGCGTGCTCTCTCGGATCGGTTCCCGCACCGACTCGGCGTCGTAGAAGTAGCGAGGCGACCTCGTGAGGAGGAAAACGTACTCGTGGGACCGGGTCGGACGGTCGCGAACGGGCTCCGGCATCGGATTCCGCTTCGCCCAGATGATGTCCTCGCGGAGGAACCAACCGCGCCGACGGAGTTCGAAGGCGACCGCCCAGGGGATTCCGACCAGGTCCTTCTCCTTCAACCCGGACGTCCGTTTGTCGATGGAGCCCGCCTGCTCGGCTCCGGTCCGGTCCCCGATCTCGAGCGTGGAGGCCCGCCAGCGCTTCGCCCCGGTCAATCCGGCCGGGTGCGTGCAGTAGGTGTCCCCGAGGTTCAACCAGAAGGTTCCATCGGACCGTAGGACCCGCTTGACGGCATCGAAGACGTCGGCAAGGTGGTCTACGTAGAGCTCGGGGGTCGGTTCGAGGCCGAGTTCGCCCTTCCAAGCGCCGCACTCGGTGCAGAGAAGGGACTGTCGCGGGAACCGGGTCGCCGAGGCGCAGTTGAGAGTCTTCGCGACCATTCCGTGGGAGACCTGGCCATTGCCGGCCGGAATCGTGTCCCGCCTCCAACGGTGGGCGCAACCAGGTCGTCCTCCCCAAAGCTGGGGCTCGGTGCCGTAGGTCCGAAGACCCCAGTATGGAGGCGACGTCACCACGCAGTGAACGGACCCGTCAGGCAGACACCGCAGTACGTCGAGGACATGGCCTTGGAGAACCGCCGGGGTGAGGTCGCGGGGTATCAATCCTCCACCCCCTCCCACCGCCTCCACTTGGCGGCGTTCGCAGCAGAGTGAGCCCGACCCGCGCGAACCTCAACGGCCCGGACGAACGCGCGCGTAAAGGGCCTCCGGGCGGTCGTTTCCTCCGCGATCTGCTCGACCTCCCGGCGGACCTTCCAACCACGCTCCGTGTTCTCACGCACCGACCGAAGGGTCCGAAGGTAAGCGCCCTGGACTGTCAGCAGGAGATTCTCCAGTTCGCGCCTCGAGAGAACGCTGAGGTCGAGGTAGTTGGGCATCAGGTCGTCCCCTCTACGGGGCGGTAGTCAGCGTGAAGGTCGAGGACCAGGCGGAGGATCTCCTCGGGCTTTGATCTCTTGAGCGCTGGCGTTCCGCCGACTCGCGCCTTGAGCCAGTTCAGGTTGTGGATCTTCCCGAACTGCCTCGAATCGTCTCTTCCGTTGGCGTAGAACGCGTCCGCCACGGCCCGTAGCGCGTTCAGGCGAGCCTGCTCGGTCGCCCGAGCCGCCTCCTCGAGGCGCTTGGTCTCCAGCAGCCGGTCCCTCGCAGCCTCCAGGATACGGACCTGTTCTTGGTGCGACTGCAGCTCCTTCTCGATCATGGTGAGGTCCGAGCCGCCGCGGAGTCGGTCGAGCGCCTCCCGCAGGACCCGGCTGAGGACGACGTCGGTCTCGCGTGCCCAGCGCAGCAAAGTTACGGGAATGGTAACGGAGACGACAACGGTCCCTCCGACCTTCTCCCAGCGGCGTTCGGGGCCGTGAGCGACGGGCCGGGAAAGGGCCCCTTGGGACCCGGGGTCGACCCGGGTTGGGATGATCGAACCGGCCGCCATTCAGCCTTCTCCCTCGGCGTGAACCCGGGTTGGAACCCGGGTTCCGGGACCCGGCTTCAACCCGGGTTGGTGACTGTGGTAGCGGCCACTCTGACGAGGCGGGATGTCCGAGGCCGGGACGGATGGGGCGGAGACGAGGGGACGGGACGGTCGTACGTGCGGGCCGGACCCGGGACGGGACGGAACGGGTCGAAGGGCGGGAGCAGCAGGGATCGGGCCAGGGAACGGATGCGTGGGCCAGAGTGGCAGCGACCGCTGCCCGGAACGGAGCTCGATGAACCCCTGCGTCAGCCCGCAGACCTCGCAGAACGAGATCCGGAGGCTAGGGTTGTGGTGGATCCGGCCGCGGCAGCGGGTGCAGATGAACTGCGGTTCCGTGGCTCGATCGGGAGTGTCGGCCGGGTAATTCCACCCGACCGCTCCCCTAGACGCCCACCGCCTCCGGCTCCGAACCGGCCTCGCGCGTGGCGAGGAGCGGGAAAAGAGGGTGGAATGGGTTGGTCTGGGGCCTTCAGCTACTTGTCCGGAGGTGGAGAGAGGTTGCCGAACGAGTTGCAGAGCGTAGAGCCGATCGAGCCGGTCCAGGTCCGAGTGGTCGCCGGAACATGTCGCCGGGGCGATGAGAGGGCCAAAACGGGCAGAATCCTTGTCGGATGGGCTCGGCCGGATTCGAACCGGCGATCTTCGCTGTGTGAGAGCGACGTCGTAACCGCTGGACCACGAGCCCAACGCGAGACACGAACGCCCGGGGGGTTTAAGCCTGCTAGAGGGGCACCGCCAGGACGGCGGGCAAGATCAGGCTCGCCGCGACCGTCAGGACAAGTCCGCTCGCGAGCGCGAGGGTCCCGGACTCCGGGTCCCCATAACGGGTGATGAAGTAGAGCGTGGTGTCCATCGCGGTCGCCCCTCCGAGCGCGGTCAGACCGCCTCCGCGCAGCCGTCGTCCGAGCGATGGGGCGAGCAGCATCGTGAGGTTCTCCCGAAGGAAGTTCGTGAGGAAGGCAAGGAGGCCGAGGACCGCTCCCAAGCGATCCGCCACGAGGGGTCCCGAGAGCGAGTACCACCCGAAGGCGAGGCTCGTCGCTAGGGCAGCGGAGAGCGGGATCCGCGCGACGAGCGCGAAGAGCCCGGCGCTCACGAGGCCGCCGATCGCGGCGGCGGTCACCGGCACCCAGAGCTCGTGCAGCCCCTTCCACCGGAGCGGCAGTTCGAAGCCGACGAGTGCGAGGAGGACGTAGAGGGCGTACGTGAGCGCTGCCGACGCCGGGAAGGAGATCAGGTGGCCGGTGGCAAAGCCGACCACGAGCGCGCCGAGGAGACCGACACTGATCGGGAACCGCTCGGTGCGGACGGGTGGCGGAGGGAGGAACGCGTGCGGGGTAGCGCGCCGGGCCACCAGGAGATAGACCGCTGCGGTCGAAGCGAGCAGGAGGAGCGTGAACCCGAGCGCGATGGGGATCGTGACCGCGAGGGCCAAGGGCGCAACCGAGCTCAAGGAGGCGCCGAGGAGCGCCACGAGCGCCGCGACGGTCCCGAGAGTCGCGCGCGAGATCCACGCGCTCGGATGGGGCAGGAACCGACCGGCGACGACGCCGACGAGCAGCGCCAGGTAGAGGAGCGGGTCGAACGCCACGGTGGCGGCTCAGCCCGACCAGGCCTCGAGGCTGGGGGCACCGCGACCCGGGCCCTGAGGCTCGAGGCGCACGGTCTCGTCTCGGGCCGGCCCGTAGCCGACGAGCTCGATCGGTACACCCACCTCTTCCTCGATGCGGGCGAGGTACCGTCGGAGGGTCGCGGGGAGCGCCCGTCCCCCTTCCCGACGCACGCGCTCTTTCGTCCGCTCGTGGAACTCGGGCCAGCCCGCGAGCCGTTCGTAGACCGGCTGCGCTTTCACGAGGTCCTCGGCCTGCGACGGCAGGACATCGCGCGCCGTCGAGCCGTCCGGCAGCACATACTGGACGCAGACCGGCACTTCTTCGAGACCGCCCAGGACGTCCACCTTCGTGATGGCGAGGGAAGTGATGCCGTTGAGGCGCGTCGCGTACCGGAGCAGCACAAGGTCGAGCCAACCGCACCGCCGCTCCCGACCGGTCGTCGCTCCCCGTTCGCCCCCGACCCGCCGCAGGAACTCCCCGGACGGCCCCGAGTCCTCGGTGGGGAACGGACCTTCCCCGACCCGGGTCGTATACGCCTTGGCGACGCCGATGACCTCGTCGAGTTCCGTCGGGGGAATTCCGCTCCCGACCAGGGCACCGGCGCTGGTCGGATGGGAGCTCGTCACGTACGGATACGTGCCGAAGTCGACGTCCAGGAGCGCGCTCTGCGCCCCTTCGAGGAGGAGGTTCTCGCCGCGTTCGAGGGCTCCCCACAGCAGGGGCTCCGTCGGTCGGATGAACGGGGCGAGGCGCTCCCCCACTTCGGTCAAACGGGCCATGAGCTCGTCGAGCGGAGGGAGGCCGGTCAGCTGCGTCTTCTTCGCGTAGAGGAGCTCGAGCCGTTCTCGCAAGAGGGCCGGACGGGAAAGGTCCGTGAGGCGGATCCCCCAGCGGGCCACGCGGTCGGCGTACGCCGGCCCGATGCCCCGGCGGGTGGTCCCGAGCCGAGCGTTCGGGTTCTTTCGGGCCCGCAGATCGTCCTCCCAGCCGTCCTCGATCTCGTGGAGCGGGAGGAGCACGTGCGCCCGGTCGGAGAGCACGACCTCGCCCCGGAGGAGCCCCCGACGCTCGAGGTCCTGCATCTCGTTCTCGAGCGCAAACGGTTGGATCACCATCCCGGGGCCGCTCACTCCGACGCAGCCCTTCCTCAGGACGCCGCAGGCGAGCTGGTGGAGCACGAGCTGGCCCTCGGGAAGGTGGATCGAATGGCCGGCGTTCGGTCCGCCCCCGGTCCTCACCACGTACCGTGCGTCCGAGGCGAGGTAGTCGGTGATCTTCCCCTTCGCCTCGTCACCGAACTGCGCCCCGATCACGACGCGGACGGTCATGCCGATCGCTCCCCCGGACCCGGGGAGCGGTCCGCATAGAAGGCGCTTGTGCCCGTGCCCCGTCGGCCCGCCCGGCGCACGACGGAGCGTCGCACGGCACAACGGTAATGAGGGACACTCCGGTCGGCGGCGAAATGGTCGCCGACCGGATCCGTCAGGTGGAGATCTCCGGGATCCGCCGGATGTTCGACGCTGCGCCAGCGGACGCGATCAACCTCGGGCTGGGGGAGCCGGACTTCGACCCCCCGGCGGTCGTGCTCGACGCGATCTGCGCGGCGGTTCGGGGGGGGATGAACCACTACGGACCGTCGGCCGGTCTCGCGGAACTTCGCGAGGCGATCGCGGAGCGCTACCGGGACCGGGTCCCCGCGACCGGCCGGGAGAACGTCCTCGTGACCGGCAGCGGATCCGAGGGTCTGATGGCGGTCGCCCTCACGCTCTACAACCCCGGCGACGAGGTCCTCGTGCCGGACCCGGGCTTCGTGCTCTACGGCCCTCATGCGCGACTTGCCGGGGCGAGGCCGGTCCCCTACAGTCTCGGCGCCGATCGTCGGTACCTCCCGGACTTCGACGAGCTCGAACGGCTGGTGACCCGTCGCACGCGGGCGATCGTCGTCAACAGCCCCTCCAACCCCACGGGGGCGGTATTCCCCCCGTCCGTGGTCGACCGGATCGCGACGTTCGCCGAGCGACACGAGCTCACGATCGTGTCGGACGAGGTGTACGAGGAGATCGTCTACGACGGACCCGCGACCTCGTTCTGGGGGCGCAGCGACCGGGTGGTGATCGTCAACTCGTTCTCGAAGACGCTCGCGATGACCGGCTGGCGGATCGGTTTCCTGGTCGCTCCCCGCGACCTCGCGGTCGAGCTCAACAAGGCGCACTATCACATCATGGCCTGTCCCCCGACCCCCACGCAGGTGGCGGTGCTCGCCGGCCTCCGTGCCGGGACCGAGGCGACGCGGGCGATGGTCCGCGAGTTCCGAGCCCGGCGGGCGCTGGTCACCCGCCGCCTGGCCTCCGTCCCTGGGCTCAGCCTGGTGCCTCCCGCCGGGGCGTTCTACGTGTTCCCCCGCTTCCGCTGGCCCGGGACCGCGCTCGAGGTCGCGACCGCACTGCTCGCCCGGGGCGTCGTGACCACCCCGGGCGATGCCTTCGGTTCACGAGGGGCCGGGCACCTCCGCCTGTCGTTCGCCGCGTCCCGTGACGCTCTCGAGCAGGGTCTCGGGATCCTGCGCGAGTACGCGCGGGAGATCGACGCGAACCCCCCCGACCGCCGCGAGGCCCGCGCCCGGGCGCCCTGAGCGACCGGTGACCACGGATTCGACGATCCGACCCCCGCCCACGGGTCACATCGCGGGGGGGGAACGCCGGGCAGCTCCCCCCGCGACGAGTTCCTGATAGAGCGCGCGGTGACGTTGCACCGCGACCGACCAATCGAACTCGGCGACGCGGGCGCGCCCCGCGTCGGCCAGCTTCCGGTGGACCGTCGCGTCCGTCATGACCGAACGGATGGCGTCGCCCAGCGCCGACCGGTCGCCGTACGGGACGAGACGGCCGGCCGTTCCTTGGGCCAGTACCTCGGGGAGTCCTCCCACCGCCGTCGCGATGACCGGCGTCCCGGCCGCCATCGCGTCCAAGAGCACGAGACCGTACGCTTCCCACTCTGAGGGGAGAACGAGGGCCCGCGCCCCCCGGATCACGGCACGGTACTCCCGGGGGTCCTCGACCATCCCGAGCCACCGCACGGTCGGGGCCAACCCGAGCTCGTTCCCCCGTCGCTCGAGGCGGGATCGCTCCCCCCAATCCGGTCCCATTACGACGAGCGCCGGGCGTTCGGTCGGCGGGAACGAGGCGAGCGCATCGAACAGGAAGTCGAGGCCCTTGTTGGAGGCGATCCGCCCGACAAAGAGGAGGTAGGACCCCGGAAGCGCGACCGAGACGGCCCGATCGGCCGTGGGACTCGCCCACGCGTTCAGATCGATCCCGGGAGGGATGACCCGCACCCGGCGGGCCGGGGCGAACTCCCGTACGAGTCGTGCCTCGTACTCGGACTCGGCCACCAGGGCACGGGCGACCCGGTAGGCCGACATTCCGAAGCCGACGTCCTCGCAACGGAGGAGCCCCCGCTTGATCGCGGACTCGCGCCGGTCGGCGGGGTGGTAGTGCGTGGAGACGACGAGCGGGATGTGACACGCGCGTGCGACGGCCGCGGCCTGCAGCACGAGCCCGTAGCGGTGCGAATGCGCGTGGATCACGTCCGCTCTGCTCTCGCGGAGCGCGTCGACCAGCCCCACCAGGATCGGCAGCGAGATCCCCTCCGCGGCCCGACGGAGGAGGGGAGAGCGTGGTGACGGGAACGGCCGGCGAAGGACGCCGAACCTCCGCACCGGTACCCCGTCGACCTCGGTCCGGAACTCCCTCCCCCGGATCCATCGGGACTCGTCGACCAGGTCGCTCGCGTACACCTCGACCTCGTCCCCAACCGCCTTGAGCCGACGGGTCAGCTCCCGGACGGTCGTCTCGACCCCGCCGGGGGCGTCGAACCGCAGGGTCACGTGAACGACCTTCATCGTTCACCCACCGCGGGAAAGGCGGAGCCCGTCCCGGTGCGGCGCGTCAGAAGATCTCCGGGCATCACCGGTTTCTGCTCGCGCCGATCGCCGACGCCCACGCTGGCGCCGACTCCTCGACCCCTTCTTTACCGTTGGCGCGGGAGCCGAGTGAGCGGATACGGGGGCGCGGAAGGAGCGCCTTCCTCGAGCGGTTCCCCGTCCCTGCCCCCGAGCCGCGACCGCTTGTTGCCCGTCGAGGCCGAAAGGACCCGCCGTCCGCCCCGGGCCGCACGGTACGGGTATCTACCACCTCCGGGATGGGGCAAGGAAGGAGGCTCGCCGACGGTGACTCCGATCCTCGAGGCCGGTCTTCCCCCGGACCCCTCGCGGCCTGCTTGGGGCGGCGATCGGAGCCCGAGCGCTCCGCCGCGTCGGAAAACGGCCGGGGGCTCGCGATGATCCTGCGCATCGTCGGCCTCTGGATGCGGTGGATGGCGCGCTTCGCGCCGGGCGACACGGGGCAGGATCTCGACCACGTGGGCGCCGAGCTCCTCCGCCTCGAGGATCGGCGGCCTCAGCCGCGCGCGACCTCGCGGTAGAGCTGCCGGTGCCGCTCGGCGGACACCGACCAGTCGAGCCCCTCGGCCGACTCGCGCCCCGCGAGCGCGAGCTGTCGCGTGCGGACCGGGTCCGCGACGACCTCGCCGAGCGCGTGGGCGAGCGCCTCCGGGGACCCGTACGGCACGAGGCGGCCGAACCGTCCGTCGCCGAGGACATCGGGGACTCCTCCCACGGCGGTGGCGACCACGGGGGTGCCGGCCGCCATCGCTTCGAGCAGCACGACCCCGAACGCTTCCCATTCGGACGGGAGGACCAGGGCCAAGGCTCCCCGGACGATGGCGCGGTACTCCGACGGGGCCACGACATGCCCCAAGAAGCGCACCTCGTCGCCGATGCCGAGGATCCGAGCCCTCTGTTCGAGCCTCGCCTGCTCTCCCCAGTCCCGACCCATCAGCACGAGGGGGCGACGCTGCGCCGGGGAGAGGAGGGAGAGCGCCTCCACCAGGAGGTCGAGACCCTTGTTCGAGGCGATGCGTCCGGCGAAGAGGAAGTACTCGCGCGGCACGTCCGTCCGGCCCGTTCGGTCCCCCTCCGGTCGGGACCAGGCCGCGAGATCGACGCCCCACGGGATGACGCGGATCTTCGAGCTCGGCGCGAACTCCGCGACCCGCCGCGCCCCCCGGGGCGTGGGCTCGATGATGGCCCGCGCCGTCCGGTACGCGCTCGCGCCGAAGCCCAGGTCCTGGAGCCGCAGGAACCCACGCCGCAGCGCGGTCTCTCGTCGGTCGGCGGGGTGATAGTGCGTGGAGACCACGAAGGGGATGTCCAGATGACCGGCGACCGCCGCGGCTTGCAGCACGTGCCCGTAGCGGTGGGAGTGGGCGTGGATCACGTCCGCTCCGCTGTCGGCGAGCGCATCGATCAGCCCGATCATCATCGGCATGTTGAGGATTGGAACGAGCCTCCGGCGGATCGGGAAGCGACGGACCGGGACTCCATCGACCACCGCCGGGTACCCCGACCGACGGTCCCAACTGGCCTCGTCGTAGAGGTCGCTGGCAAAGACCTCCACCTCCTCTCCGGCGGCCCGTAGGCGTCGCGCCAGCTCCCGAACCACGGTCTCGACGCCGCCGGGCGCGTCGAACCGGAGCGCGACGTGGACGATCTTCACTCGGACCCCGCTGTGCGCTCGCTCGCGCGCCGGGCGCCGTGCCCGCCGAGGGCCAGGTTGGTCACGGTCCTCCGTGGGGCGTTGGGGCCGTCATCCGGGCACCGAGTCCCGAACGTCGAGGAGCAACGGGCCCTCCCTAAAAGACCACGTGGCGCGCGCGGAGGCGCGACCGGACGAGACGTCGCGCGAGCCGGGGGAACCCGACGTAGGCGATCCCGTAGGCGCCCGCGGCCCAGGTGTCGAGCGTCCACGCGCGCTCGCGAGGGTGGTTCCCGAGGTACCGAAAGTACTCCGCGGTCCGCCGGGAGATCTCGCTCCGGTCCGCCCCGCCGGCGATACGGCGGACGAGATCGCTTCCGCGGAACATCCGGCCGTAGTGCACCGAAAGGCCATCCAGCCACGCGGCAAGGTCCGTCCGGCCCCGACGGGCAGCGATCGCGGCCATGTCGCCGTAGCTGCTCTCCGCGCTCGCGAGCCAGCCGACGGTGTCGCTCACGTTCCCGGGATAGCGGCGGTACCGGGTCAAGCGCCGGTCGTCGAGAAACGTGCCGAGGGGCGAGAGGGCGGCGGCGAGAAAGAAGAAGTGGTCGGGAAGCTGGGTCCGCGCGAACGCCTCCCCGACCTCCCCCGACAACAGCTCCCGACGGATCGCCATCGTGCTCGAGTTGAACGCCGCGTTCGTCCCCCGGGTGCCGAGCTCGAAGAGCTGCCGGGACCGGCCGGCCTCGAGGTGGACGGGGCCCGATGCGTCGAGCGCCGGGTCCTGCGCGCCGGAGCCCCAGATCTGCGGCGGGACCGGTCGGCCCTGTTCGTCAATCACGCGCAGGCGGTTCCGGTAGAACCCCAGGTCGGGGAGGCGGCCGAACACCTCGACCAGCCGGTCGAGCCGTTCGGGCTCGAACTCGTCGTCGTCGTCCAAGAACGTCAGGATCGGCGCGGTCGAACGAGCGATGGCCCGGCCGAGCCAGACGCCGATGCGGGGTTCGTCATCGAGCAACGTCACGATTCCCTCGCGGTCGAGGTCGCCGTCGAGCTCGGGATCGACGTAGTTTTTCGTGACGATCACCTCGAACCGGTCCCGCGGGAGGGTCTGGGCCGCGAGCGAGTCGAGGGCGTGGCGAAGGTACCTGCGGCGCGAGTAATCTCCGACGATGACCGCGACCTGGGGTTCGGCAGCCACGATCGACGCCCTCGGTCAGGGCCGGTCGGGGTTTAGAGCCTGTCCGACAGCGCCTTCGGGACCGCCGAGGGGCGGCCGGGCGCGAGCGTGTCCGGCGCGCCGGAGGCTCGCGAACGACGGGGGGCGGGCGTTCGGTCGGGTCCCGGGGGTCGGGAGGGTCACGGCGGGACGAGCCCCCGGTAGATCGCATCCAGGCGGTCGGCGAGGGCCTCCCAGGTGAACCGTGGCACCACGGTCGATCGTCCGTACTCCCCGAGCCGACGTCCGAGCGCGGGGTCCTCCCAGAGGCGTCGAATCGCGGCGGAGAGCTCGGGCACGGAGCCCGGCGAAACGAGGAGGCCGGCCCGGTCGTCGTCCACCACCTCGGGGATGCCACCCACCCGGCTCGCGATCACCGGCGTCCCCTGCGCGAGCGACTCCAGCAGTACGAGTCCGAACGCCTCGTACTCGCTCGGGAGGACCGTCACCGCCGCCTCGCGGTACGCCGCGGCGAGGAGACGATCGTCGTCCAGATGGCCGAGGAGCCGCACCGAACGTTCGAGGCCGGCCGATCGGATGCGCGACTCGACCGCCGACCTCATCCCGCCGTCCTCGCCCACGACAACGAGCCGCGCCGCCGGGTGCTCGCGCGCGACGATCGCGAAGGCATCGAGGAGATCGAGGAGGCCCTTGTTGGAGGCCAGCCGCCCCACGAACAGCGCGAACGGTCCGTCGACCCCGGCGCGGGCAGCGAAGCTCTCTGGCTCGTCCGGGGGTGGCGGGAGCGGCCGGTACCCGGGCGGGAGGATCTCGACCCGGCGGAGGGGGAGGCCGAGGGAGCCCAAGAGCCTCGCTTCCTCCCGGGTCTGCACGATGACGACGTCCGCCGCCTCCACGATGGGTCCGGCGATCCGCCGGTCGTAGAATCCCCGGAGCCGGTGCCGGATCCAGCCTCCCTCGATCGACCAGATCGGATGGAAGTGCGTGGTGAGGACCAGGGGGGTGCCGAACCGTCGGCGATGCCGCCCGGCTACCGTGACCTGATGGGTGCCGTAGGTGTGGGCGTGGAGCAGGTCCGGCCGGTCCCGCCGGAGCGCGGCGCCGAGCCCGCGGAAGAATGGGTAGTGGAGCTCGCCGGGGAGCGTCCATACCTTCAGGCGATGCACCGCGCCGAAGTCGGTCGTCTCCTCCCGGGGAACCGAGGGAGACAGCGGCCGCCAGGGGAACTCCTGATAGAGCTCGCTCGTGTAGACGTCGACCCGGTGCCCCCGACGCGCGAGGCGAGGGGCGAGCTCGGCGACGTGCCGCTCCACGCCTCCGGGCCCGGGCGGGTACCGGGTCGACAGCTGGGCGACCTTCACGCGAGCGGAGTACCTCCGTCGGTACTTGATGCCGTGGACCGCGGGGCCCGGGGCAGCTACGCCGGGGCGCGTAGCGTGACGAGCCGCTGCGCGTACTTCTTGTAGACCTCGGTGGCGCGCGCGACCGCCTCCACCTTGACGTACTCGTTCGCCTGGTGGGAGAGCTCCTCCTCGCCGGCCCCGAAGATCACCACTCGCGGGTTCACCTGGGCATAGTGGACCGCCTCGGACGCGTGCACGAGAACGGCGGTCTCCGCCTGGGAGACCTCGCGCAGGAGCTTGATGTGCTCGGCGTTGGGGTCGATCTGGACGGCCGGCATCGACAGGATCCGCCGCAGGGTGAACGGGGTCTTGATCCGGCGCAGGTGCTCCTCGATCTCGTGGTAGAGCTGGTCCGGGGTGTACGGCGGAGGGAAGCGGATATCGACCTCCGCCGTCGCGCGGTTCGGGACGACATTGAGCCGGGTGCCCCCGTTGAACGTACCGATGTTCAGGGTCACCATCCCGAGCTCCGGGTGGGCGATGCGGCCCTTGAACGATTCGAGGCCCCGCAGGATCCGCATCATCTTGCCGATCGCGTTCTCGCCGAGGTGGGGCATCGCCCCGTGCGCGGCTTTTCCCCGCGTCTCGATCGCCAGGTCCAGGACCCCCTTCTCGGCGTACGCGACGCGGAGTCCGGTCGGTTCCCCGACCACCACCGCTTTCGCGCGGCGCAGCGGCAAGGTCTTCGCCAGGGCCATCGCACCCTGCATCGTCGTCTCCTCGTCGGTCGTGAACGCGAGGACGACCGGGATCTTGCGTGCGACCAGGTCCTGAGCTGCCTCGAGCATGGCGATGACGGTCCCCTTCATGTCGGCCGCCCCGCGGCCGTACATCCGCCCGGAAGCGAGCTGGCTCTGCGAGAAGCTCCAGTAGTCGCCCACCGGTGGCGTGTCGAGGTGCCCGGAGAGCACGACACCGCCCTGTCCGAACTCGGCCAGGAGCGCGGGGGCTTGGGAGTCCCCGAAGAGCGTGTTACGCATATGGATCTGGTCGGTGAACGACTGGACGTAGTCGAGCACCTCCTGTTTGTCGGAGAACGGGTCGCTCGGGACCTTGATCAGTTCCGCGAGCATGTCGACCATCTGGCGCTTCATCGGACGTCTCCCTTCCCGCCGTTCGGTGCCAAATGGTACGACCGGAGTTCTTCTCGTAAGGGAGCGTTGCGTCTTAAAGCCTATCCGGAACCGCGGAGACCGCGGGGCCCAGGACGGCGGCCCGAGGGATCCCATCCCCGCTCCGTACTCGGCCTCGGCCCTTCGGGCCGCCGGGAGCACCTCGGGGGAGGGGGGGAGCGCCCGGACGGCCGCCGCGCAGGCCGCCGGGAACGGTTCCGACCCGGTACTAAAGCTGAATAAGGGCCTGCCGGGTGGCTCCCGAGATCGAGCGAGGTCGTCCGCGCATGGCATCGGGCGAGGTGCGGATCGTCGACACGCGGAACGAGCCGCTGAAGGGGGCGATGATGATCGTCGGCTTCCCGACCCACGGGCTCGTCGGGTCGGTGGCGGCCTCATACCTCGTCCATTCCCTCGACATGAGCCTGGTCGCCTACATGGTCAGCGAGGAGTTTCCCCCGACGGTGATCATGGAAGAGGGGGTGGTGAACGCCCCCGTACGGTTCTACGCGAGCAAGCTGGTCTGCGGAGTCGACCGTTCCTGCGACCAGCTGCTGGTCGTGATCAGCGACATCCAGCCCCCGGTACCGATGCTGAACTCCCTCGGCCGCACGCTCCTCGACTGGGCGGAAGGAAAGGGGATCCAGCTCGTCGTGGCGGTCGAGGGTCAACCGATGGAGAGCGATACCTGGGGCGATGCCCGCGTCGTCGCCATGGCGAACCGCGCGGCCGCTCCCCTGCTCGAGAAGTACCGGTTCGACGCGGCGAACGGGGTCGTGACGGGTCTCGCCGGAGGGCTCTTGTTGAGCGCCATCGGCCGAACGACCCCAGTCCTCTGCCTGGTCGCGCAGGCGCACAAGGACTATCCGGACGCCCGGGCCGCGGCCAAGGTGATCGAGACGATCAATCCGCTCGTTCCGTTGATGCTCCTCGACACGAAGCCGCTGCGCGAGAAGGCGCGCGAGATCGAGACCGAGGTCCGCAAGACCCTCCAGCAGACGCGCGAGTCGATGACGACCGTGCGCCCGGCGGAGACCGAAGGGCCGGGTGAGATGTATCGCTGACACGGCCCCCCTCCCCACTTCCCCGATGCCGCTCCCGCCCGGACCGTCGGTGACCCTGCGGGGCTTCCGCCCGGCCGACGTGCCGGTGGTCGCCGCGATCGTCGCCGAGGCCCTCCACGAGCATTACGACCCGTCGCTCTACGCCTCGCTCAGCGCCGAGTGGCCCGAGGGGTTCCTGCTCGCCGCGAACGCGCACGAGGTCCCGGTCGGCTTCCTGCTCGGGGTAAGCCAGGTGGAGAAGGAGGCCCGGGTCCTCATGTTCGCGGTCGAGCGGCAGCACCGGGCCCAAGGGGTGGGGGCGCTCCTGATGGCGAACTTCCTCGAGCGCTGCCGGGGCCGCGGGTTCCGGCGGGTGACGCTCGAGGTCCGCGTCTCGAACGCGACCGCGATCCGGTTCTACACCCGCTACCACTTCTCCGTGGTCGACCTTCTCCGCGCGTACTACTCGGATGGGGAGAACGGCTACCAGATGGCCCGCGACCTCCCGTAGGACGGACCGGCCGACCCGTAGCCGCTAAAGCCTCCCTGACGGGTGGCCCCCCCATGCCCGTCGTTTGGCCGACCGCGCTCGACCTGATGACGCAACGGCCGGTCACGCTCTCCCCGGACGCTCCGATCTCGCGGGCGCTTGGCCTCATGCGGGAGAAGGGGTTCCACGAGGTCCCGGTGCTCCGGCGCCACCGACTGGTGGGCATGGTCACCTTCGAGTCGATCGCCCGGAGATCGAGCCGCTCGCTCTCCACGAAGGTGGAGCACCTGCTGGTGCTGCCGCCGTTGATCACTCCGACGACGCTGTTCCCCGAGCTCGCGGAGCAGCTGAGCGCGACCGGCCTCCGGGCGGCCCCCGTTGTCGGCCGCAAAGGAGAGCTCCTCGGCATCGTAAGCCGCACCGACCTCGTGCGCGCCCTCCCCGACGTCGCTCCGTTGATCTCCCGCACGATGCCGGCGGTGGAGTCGATCGCAAGCTCCGCCACCGAGGCCGTCCCGGAGGACGAGCTGGTCCGCCATCTGTTCGGCCGGCTCCGTCAGCTCGAAGAGCACCCCTTACCGGTCGTGGACCGTCGGGGACGGCTGGTCGGGGCGGTCGGCATCGCCGACCTCGGCAAGGTCCTCTGGCGCCCGGTCGTCGGTGGAAAGCGCGACGCGCGCGCGACGCACTCGGCCCTCGAGGTGCGCGTCGGCTCGATCATGCACTCCCCGCCGGTCACGATCCCGGCCGGGAGCTCCTGCCTCGACGCGGCCCGCCGGATGGTCGAGGCGAAGGTCTCGAGCGTGTTCGTGGCGGAGAACGGTCGCCCGACGGGGGTCGTCGGGCAGGCCGACCTGTTGAACCTCGTGATCGGCCGTGCCCGCCGCCGACCGGCGAAGGCCCGGGTCGAGGACGTCTACGTCGAGATCATCGGCCTCCGCGGCTCGGGCGACCCCGCGTTGTTCACCGAGATCGACGACGTGGTCGCCCGGGGTCTCCGGCGGGTCGCGCGCTACGTCGCTCCGACCCTCCTGTCGCTCCACTTCGTCCCGCACGCGACCCACCGGACGAACGACCTCACGGTCGAGGCCCGGCTGCATACCGACCAGGGCATCTTCTATGCCTCGCACACGGGCTGGAACCTGCTCGCCGGGGTCGCGGGGCTCCTCGAGGAGCTCGAGGGCCAGACCCGGCGGGTCCGAGAAACGCGAACGAAGCACCGCCCCCGCACCGCGGCGCTGTCCGGCGCCGACGAGCGGCTGATCTCCGAGCCGGACCTCGAGCGCCGGATCCGGGCCGCCACGGGCAACGGGGAGGAAGAGGAGTGACCCCGTCGCTCCGGGGGACCGAACGATGATCCCCGGCGGCCCGCGCAACCAGCGCCAGATGGAGCTGATGATGCGTCGCCTGGGCATGAAGACCGAGGAGGTCGCGGGCGTCGAGGAGGTCGTCGTGCGGACCCGGACCCAGGAGCACGTCTTCCAGGCCCCCGAGGTCACGATCCTCACCGTCCAAGGCGTTCGGACCTACCAGGTCGTCGGTGAGCCCGAGATCCGGCCCCGGTCCGCCGGCCCGACCGCCGCTGCGGCCGCGGCTCCCCCGGCACGACCGGCGGGACCTCCCGAGGAGGACGTCCGTCTCGTGATGGAGCAGGCGAACGTCGCTCGGGAGGAGGCGATCGAGGCGCTCTTCCAGACCCATGGCGCTCCGGCCGAGGCGATCCTGATGCTCCTCAGCCGGGGAAGGTAGCGGGTGCTAACGCCGGAAGGACCGGTCGACCGCGAGTGCGTCGAGGGCTACCTCTTCGCTCGCCGGCCGCTCGAGCTGCTGCTTTTCCGCCGGCCTCCCGCACGGGGCCACTTCTGGGTCCCGATCAGCGGCAAGGTCGAGCCCTCCGACCCGGATCTGGAGTCGGCGCTGCGTCGCGAGCTCTTCGAAGAGACGGGCCTTGCGCACGCGGGACCCTTTCTGCCGCTCGACTGGCAGGTGCGGTTCCGGGCCGACAACGGAGAGATCTGGCGGTTGCACGCCTACGGCGTGGAGGTCGACCGTGCGTTCCGGGCGCGGCTCAGCGGGGAACACGAAGCGGCGGAGTGGGTCGACCCCACGGAGGCGGTGCGCCGTCTCCATTTCGAGGACAACCGAGCGGCGGTCGGCCGGCTCCTCGAGCGGATCGGCCGGTCCCCAAACGTTTAGCCCGCGGTCCGACTCGTTCCGGCGGACCGATGGCCGCCGAGACGATATCGACCGCGCCGCAGAGCCCGCCGGCCCGGGTCTTCCCCCGGCTCGGCCCCGAGCTTACCGCCGCCCTGCGGGCCCTCACTCCGCGGGAGATCGTCCTGCAGGTCCCGGCCGGGCTCGTCCGGGACGCGCATGGCATGGCCGCCCGGCTGCGGGAGGAGGTCGGCAGCTCGGTCGTGCTCGCGGTCCGGCCCTGCTTCGGGGCGTGCGACTTCCCCTCCCGCGACGAGGCGCCGCGCGCGGACGTCGCGGTCGTGCTGGGGCACGCCCCGATCCCGAACGTCGCCCTTCTGCGCCCGACCTTCTTCGTGGAGATGCGGGAGCCGCCGGGCGATGTCGAGCGTCTTGCCGAGACCGTCGCGGCGACGGCGGTCCCCCGGCGGATCGGGCTCGTGCTCTCGGTCCAGCACCTCGACCTGACCGGTCCGCTCGCGGCGGCCCTCGCGCACCGGGGCTTTGACGTCCGCCTCGGCCGGGGCGACCGTCGGCTGGCCTACGCCGCCCAGGCCCTCGGCTGCAACTACACGAGCGCCGAAGCCGTCGCCGCCGACGTCGAAGCGTTCCTGTTCGTCGGGACCGGCCGGTTCCATCCTCTCGGGCTCGCCTTTGCCGTGGACCGGCCCGTCTGGTCGCTCGACCCGCTCCGCAACGCCATCGATCCTCCGATCGACCGGGGGGCCCTCGTTCGCCGTCGGCAGCTCCTGGTCGCGTCGGTGCGGGACGCCCGCCGCTGGGGGATCCTCGTCTCGACGTTCGCGGGCCAGAACCGATCGCCGGCGGCCCGCGCCCTCCAGGCGCGCGCACAGGCCCGAGGCCGGGACGCCGAGCTGCTGGTCTTCGACCGCCTCGACCCGCGCGACCTCGAGGGGCGGGCGCTCGATGCCTACGTGAACACCGCTTGCCCGCGGATCGCGCTCGATGACGCTTCGAACTATCCGAAGCCCGTACTGACGCCCCCCGAGTTCCTGATGGCGCTCGGGGAGCTCCCGCTCGAACCGTACCGGTTCGACACCTACCACTGAGCCGTCCGGCCGACCGCAAAGAGGAAGCCGCGGGGTCTGCTCGTCGGAGTCGACATGCGGGCCCTGCGATGGATCTCCCCGGTCCTCCTCCTCGCCGGTGCGGCCCTGGTCGCCCTGGCGATCGCCCGGGGCGGTGCGTCGCTCTACCTGGTCGTCTTCGTCCCGATCGTCACCGGTGCCTCGGTCGAGTTCCTTGCCGGGGTCGTGCTTCTCCTGGCCGGATTCTTCTTGCTCCCCTCGATCGTCGTGGGAGCGGCGCCGGGCGGGCCGGTCGCGCCAGAACGCCCGACCTCCCTCACGGGCGGCGGGGGTGGGCTGGTGCTCTTCGGGCCGGTCCCGATCCTCTTCGGCAGCTATCGGTCGGTATCGCCTCGGGTCCGGTGGTGGCTGTCGATCGTCGGGGCGATTCTCCTGGTCGCCTTCGCGGCGTCGGTCTGGCTCGCGGTCCGCTAGGGGCCCTTCGGGATCGCGGCCAGAAACTGACGGTGGACACGGAGGTCTCCGGAGAGTTCGGGATGGAACGTCGTGCCCCACGCGGCACCCGTGCGGACCCCGACGACCTCGCCGTCCCGCCAGGCGAAGGCCGCCCCCCCCCTACCGACCTCGAGAATGCGAGGCGCGCGGATGAAGACCCCCGGGAACGGCGGCTCGCCGAGCCCCTCGACCCGGACGGGGCCTTCGAACGACTCCCGCTGGGTCCCGTAGTCGTTCCGGCGGACGACCGCGTCGATCGCCCCGAACGTCGGAGGGTCGCGCCCGCCCGGGCTCGGGTCGATCTTCCGGGCCAGGAGGATGAGCCCCGCGCAGGTCCCGAGGACGGGAAATCCCTCCGTCAACCGGTCGGCGAGCGGACGCCAGAGCCCGGACTTATCGAGCAGTCGGGCGATCGTCGTGGACTCCCCGCCCGGTAGGAAGAGCGCGGCCACCCGCGCCAGATCCTCCGGCCGCCGGACGGGAAGAAGGTCTCCCGGGGGCAGCAAGGGGCGCAGGGCCCCGAGATGCTCGGGAACGTTCCCCTGCAGCGCGAGGACGCCGACCTTCATCCGGAGGGGCGTCGGAGCTCTTCGAGGATCGCCTTCGCACGGTCGAACCGGACCTGGTGATCCTCCAAGAGGCGGGCGACCACCCGGTCGACTTCGTCCGGTCGGGCCCCGGCGCTCGCCGCCAGGTTGCGGGCGTGCAGCTCCATGTGACCTCGCTGGATCCCTTCGGTCGCCAGCGCGCGCAGGGCCGCGAAGTTCTGCGCGAGACCGACCGCCGCGAGCACTTCGCCAAGCTCCCGGGCGCTCTTGACGCCGAGCACTTTCACGTTCGCCTTCGCCGTCGGGTGGACCGCGGTAGCCCCGCCGATGAGACCGACCGGGGCAGGTACCTCGATCGTACCGACCAGGTTGCCGTCGCGGTCCTTCTCGTAGGTGGTGAGCGGCCGAACGATCCCTCCGACCTCGGCCGCGGTCCAGGCGGCGTACGAGTGCGCCCCGCTCTCGATCGCCCGGAAGTCGTTCCCGGTGGCGATCACGACGCTCGAGATCCCGTTCATGATCCCCTTGTTGTGGGTCGCACAGCGGAACGGGTCGGCCGCCGCGAAGGCGAACGCGTCGAGGATCGCCTCGACGACCTCGGGTCCGGTCGCGGAGTCCGTCTTCAGCGCCTCGGCCGGGAAGATGGCGCGGGCTCGGGCGAGCCGGTGCACGGCGAGGTTCGAGATGATCCGGAGGACGACCCGCCCACCCGCCAGACGGGCGAACTCGGGAGCGAGCGCCTCGCACATCGTGTTCACGGCGTTCATCCCGCCGGCGTCCCGCGCATCGACCAGGAGGTGAACGACGAGCATCACGCCCCGCGGGGTCGGGAGGATCCGCGCCTCGAGGTCCTTGGCTCCGCCGCCGAACTTGACGAGCACCGGGTCCTTCGCGTTCGCGGCGGCGAGCAACTCCTCCCTGTGGTCAAGGATGCGGAGACGGGCGGCGGCCGGGTCCGCGACCTTCAGGATCTGCACCTGCCCGATCATCACGGGGGGGGTCGACTGGGCGAAGAAGCCACCGGCCGCGCGGGCGACCTTCGCGGCGTTGGAAGCCGCGGCGACAACGCTCGGCTCCTCGATCGCCATCGGGACGAGGTAGTCCTTGCCGTTGATGCGGAAGTTGGTCGCGATGCCGAGCGGGAGCGGCATCACGCCGATCACGTTCTCGATCATCCGGTCGAGGGTCGTGGGGTCGACGCCCGGCGGGAAGTCGAAGGCCCGCGCCTCGTCTTCCGAAAGCCCGGCCCACTCCTGTACGAACCGCTTCCGTTCGGCCAGCGTGCGCCGATAGAACCCCGGGACCTCGCTAGTTCGCTCCATGTTCTCCCTGTTCCTTGCCTTCCGCTTCGACGAGAGTGGGACCCCCCTGCGCGGCCTCGGCCGGGGCCCGGGCCACCAGGACCTTCGCGGGACGCAGCAATCCGCCGAAGAACCGGTAGCCCTGCTGCACGATCTCGGCCACGGTTCCGTCGGGACGTCCAGAGTCGGCGGGAACTTCGCCCACGGCCTCGGCCTCCTCGGATCGGAACCGGACGCCGACCCGAACGACCGGTTCGACCCCCTCGTGCTTGAGGAACGTGGCCCACTCCCGGTCGAGCAACTCGAGCCCTTTCCGGACGGGGTCGGTGGCCGGAAGGTGGCCCAGGCTGTCGCGGGCCGTGCGGAACGCCTCCATGATCGGCAGGAGCTCCCGCAAGAGGCCCGCGCGGGCCTGGCGACCGATCGACTCGCGGTCGCGTTCCGAGCGCCGTCGGAGGTTCTCGAAGTCGGCGAGGAGGTACCTGTAGCGGCTCGCCCAATCCTCGGTCGCCGTGGGGGCCGTCTCTCCCTCTGGAGGCGGGGTGCCCGCCGACGGGGCGGGTCGGCCTACCGGGGTGGTCTCCGTCTCTGGGGTCGTCATCGCCTCGACGCGGGAGGCGGGCGCGGCTATTATTCCTTCCCGCGGGGCGGACCCGGGGCCCGCGCGGGCCGACGATCGAGCGTGCCGGACCCCGGGTTCGCTGACCCCCGGAACGCCCCGAGCGACGCCTCCGGTTCCACCGGGCTGGGGCGTCCGGTTTCCCCCCGGACCCAAGCGTTATAACACGCGTCCGGCTCGGTAGAATACGTCGGCCCCGGCCGGCGATTTCCGATGGCTCAGCAGGCAGTCGAGACTCCCGTGTACGACGCGAGCTCCATCCAGATCCTGGAGGGGCTCAGCGCCGTCCGCAAGCGTCCCGGAATGTACATCGGCTCGACCGATGCCCGCGGCCTCCATCACATGGTCACCGAGGTCGTCGATAACTCGATCGACGAGGTCCTCGCGGGCGCGTGCACCGAGATCCGAGTGACCCTGCACACGGACGGATCCTGCTCCGTCGACGACAACGGACGCGGGATCCCGGTCGAGAACCATCCGAAGTACAACCGGCCCGCCCTCGAGATCGTGATGACGGTGCTGCACGCCGGTTCGAAGTTCGACCGGAACACCTACAAGGTGTCGGGCGGTCTCCACGGGGTCGGCGTCCACGTCGTGAACGCGCTCTCCGAATGGGTCGAAGTGCGCGTTCGGCGGGACGGCCAGGAGTACTTCCAGCGGTACGAGCGGGGGGCGCCCGTAGCCGCGGTGAAGGTGGTCGGGCCGGCGGAGACGACGGGGACCCATACCCGCTTCAAGCCGGACGGGACGATCCTCGAGACGGTGACGTTCGACCGGGAGACGATCGGACGTCGCCTCAAGGAGCTGTCGTTCCTCAACCCCGGCGTTTCGATCCGCTTCCGCGACGAGCGGTCCGGGACCGACGAGACGTTCCACCACGCCGGAGGGATCACCGAGTTCGTCGAGGACCTCAACCAGGCGTCGAACGTTCTGTTCCAGCCGCCGATCTATCTGCACACCAAGCGTGACTCGACGGACATCGAGGTGGCGATCCAGTACAACGACGGGTACAACGAGACGTCGCTCGCGTTCGTCAACAACATCCACACGGCCGACGGAGGTACGCATGTGGTCGGGATGCGCGCGGCGCTCACGCGCACGCTGAACGACTATGCGCGCACCCGGGGGTTCGTCAAGGGCGACAAGGAGGGGCTGACCGGGGAGGACGTCCGCGAGGGGCTCACTTCCGTGCTCTCCGTCAAGGTCCTCGAGCCGCAGTTCGAGGGCCAGACCAAGGGCAAGCTCGGGAACTCCGAGGTGAAGGGCCAGGTCGAGAGCGCCCTCAACGAGAAGCTCGCCGAGTACCTCGAGGAGCACCCGGCGGTCGGCCAGGCGCTGATCATCAAGGCGGTCCAGGCCTCCCAGGCGCGCGAGGCGGCGCGCAAGGCTCGGGAGCTCACCCGTCGCAAGGGCCTTCTCGAAGGCGGGGGCCTCCCGGGGAAGCTCGCCGACTGTCACTCGCGCGATCCGGCCGAGTGCGAGCTGTTCATCGTGGAGGGGGACAGTGCCGGCGGGACCGCGAAGCAGGGACGGGATCGCGAGTTCCAGGCGGTACTGCCGCTCCGCGGCAAGATCCTGAACGTCGAGAAGGCGCGGCTCGACAAGATGCTCGAGAACGAGCAGATCCGCGCGCTGATCACTGCGATCGGGATCGGCATCGGGGACGAGCAGGAGATGTCGACCCTGCGCTACCACAAGATCATCCTGATGACGGATGCCGACGTCGACGGGGCGCACATCCGGACCCTTCTCCTCACGCTGTTCTACCGGAAGATGCCGGGCCTGATCTCGGAGGGACGCGTGTACATCGCCCAAGCCCCGCTCTACCGCATCCAAAAGGGGACCCGGATCCGCTACGCCTACAGCGACGACGAGCGAGACCGGGAGGTCAAGGAGATCGGCGGCATGAAGGGCGTCACGATCCAGCGGTACAAGGGGCTCGGCGAGATGAACGCCGAGCAGCTCGCCGAGACCACGATGCGGCCGGGGGCCCGGACGCTGCTCAAGGTCACGGTGGACGACGCGGTCCGGGCGAACGAGCTCTTCCAGATCCTGATGGGAGAAGAGGTCGAGCCGCGGCGCCAGTACATCCAGGCGCACGCCGTCGAAGTCACCAACCTCGATATCTAGGGGGGGACCCCCACCGGGGCGCGCGCGCCGGGCTCAGGGGCCCTGCCGAGGCTCGCGAAGGTCCTCTTCGACCTTACGTACCTCGGTCTCCACCCGCTCCGCCACCTCATGCCAGAGGCGGACCACCATCGGGCCGAACGCGAAGACCACCGTGGTGAGCACCGAGCCGACGGAGACGAACGCCATGAGCGAGGCGAAGAGCTTCGCCCCGTCGCTCGTGAGAGGGAACGGCGGGCCCTGGCCGGTCGCGAGCATGCTCTCGAAGTAGAACGCGTCCACGTAGTCGAGGTTCGCGACCGCGTGGAACCCGAACGTCCCGATCACGAGGACGACCCCGACGCCGAGCAGCGCGTAGACGGCTCGGCGGACGTGGGTGCGGCGCGAGGATCGGCGTCGCGCCCCCAGCGAGGCTCCGGGGGTCGCGGGAACGGGACGATCCGGCACGTCCGGCGGGACCATGATCGTACCGGACTTCGGACGGTCCGCCGACTCTTAGCGCTGCCGTCCGAACGCGCGCCGGGAGGCCGGTGCTTGGGGCGATGCGGGGAGCACGAACGCCTATTACGCGGGGTCGGGTAGCCCGGGCGTGTCCGAGGCCGAGTCCGACTCGCCGCTGGTCGTGACGAACGCCCTGCTCGTGACGCAGGATGCGGGCCGTCGCGTGCGGGTCGGGGACCTGCGGGTCGAGGAGGGCCGCTTCACGCACGTCGGCCCGCACGCACCGCGCGAAGGCGCGTCGGTGATCGACGGCCACGGCTTCGCGGTCGTGCCGGGGTTCGTCAACACCCACACGCATGTGGCGATGGCTCCGCTGCGCGGCATCGCCGACGACCGCGATCTTTCCGGGTTCCTCGAGACGCTCTTCCGTGTCGACGCGCGCCGCACCGAACCCGACGTGGAAGCCGGGGCGCGGGCGGGCGTGGCGGAGATGCTGCTCAGCGGGACCACCTCCTTCCTCGACCTCTACTACTTCGAGGACGCGATCGCCCGGGCCGTCGAGCGGCTCGGGATCCGGGGCTTCCTCGGCTGGGCAGTGCTCGACCCGGCCCTCACGACGCAGCACGGGGATCCGGTCGACAACGCCAAAGCATTCATCGCCCGGTGGAGAGGCCACCCCCGCGTCACGCCGGTCGTCGCTCCCCAGGGGGTCTACGTCTGCAGCGAGGAGACCTGGCTCCGGGCGAAGGAGCTCGCCGCCCACGAGGGCACGTTCTGTCACTTCCACCTCTCCGAGACCCGACGGGAGGTCCACGAGCACGAGGCGAAGACCGGGCGTCGACCGGCCGTGTGGCTGGACCAGATCGGCTTCCTCGGCCCGGGGGCGGTCGCGGCCCACGCGGTCTGGCTGACCGGCGAGGAGATCCAGCTGCTGGGCCGGGACGGTGTTGGAGTGGCCCACTGCCCGAACTCGAACCTCAAACTCGCTTCGGGGGGCGTCGCGCCGATCGTGGAGCTCCGGGCGGCCGGAGTGCCGGTCGGGCTCGGCACCGACTCCGTCGCGAGCAACAACTCCCTCTCCATGCTCCGCGAGATGCACTCGGCGGGGCTCGTTCAGAAGAACCAGCGCTGGGACGCGACCGTCCTGCGGGCGCAGGAGCTGCTCGACCTCGCCACGGTGGAAGGGGCGCGCCTCGTGGGGCGCGCGGCGGACCTCGGCTCGCTTGAAGTGGGGAAGCGGGCCGACTTCTCCCTTTTCCGGCTCGATCATCCCACGCTCGTGCCCGCCCGAGCCGAGGTGATCGTCTCCCACCTCGCGTACTCGGCCACCGAAGAGGCGATCGACTCGGTCTACGTCGACGGTCGACCCGTGGTCCGCCACCGCTCGCTCGTGCACGGGGACTGGGGACGGATCCGAAAGGATGCGGAGAGCGCGGCCGAGACGCTCTGGGCCGACAAGGGACCGTAGGGCCTTCGGAGTTCAGGATCGCTCGTCGAACGCGGTCGAGAGAGCGCGAGCGAGGGCCCCGACGATCGGCTCGGCGGTCCCGCGGAACCCGAGCTCATCGAGTCCGACCAGCCGGTCGGCGCCTCCCACCGGGGCGACGCCGAAGAGCTCGGCCACGGCCCGGTGGTCGACATGCCAGGAAATGGCTCCCTGGTGGAGCAATGCCGTGCCGGTGAGGTGCTGCGCGGCGCCGCCCAGCACCCTTCCCTCCGCTCGCAGCACTCGGCCGCGACCGGAGAGAAAGCACAGGTCCTCCGAGATCCGCTCCGGGTCCCCCCAGAGCGTCGAGAGCCCGCCCGAGGCGAGCCACCGCACCGGGCCCCGTCCGAGACGATCGTAGGCCCGGACGAAGTCCGGGCCGACCGCAGGGTGGCTCCGGGGAAGCACGACCGACCAGAGCAGGTCGCCCGGTTCGTGGAGGACCCCGGACCCTCCGGTCGAGCGTCGGATCGTCAGTACCCCCCGCGAGCGGGCACGCGGCAGGAACGCGGCGGAGGCCGAGGTTCCGACGCCGAAGGAGATCGAGCGACGCGCGACGATGCCCACACGGACCGCCGGCTTTCCTCGAAGGAGCGCGTCGTCGTCCTCCCGCAGGTACTCTTCAAGATCGGAGGCGAGCCGGATCTGCGCCGGAATCGGGTCGGGGGGAGCCGGAGCTCGCGGCGTGCGGCCGGTCCGCGCAAAGGAGGGCTCGCTCATGTCACGGACCGCCCGCGGCGAAGCGAGGGGGCCTCTAAACGATAAGAAGACGCGGTCGGTCGTTGACGTATGGCAGAACTCTCTACCTTTAGTCTGCACACCGGCGACCCGGCACCGGATTTCGCCCTTCCGGGGGTTGACGGGAAGACGTATCGCCTCAGCGAATTCGCCGACCGTCCCTTCCTGCTCGTCGTGTTCTGGTGCAACCACTGCCCGTACGTCCAGGCGTGGGAAGGCCGGATGATCGCCTTGGGCCACAAGTATCTGACTCGCGGCGTCGGGATGGTGCTGATCAACGCGAACGACGCGCGAGCGTACCCGGAGGACGGTCTCGAGTCGATGACCCGTCGGGCCTCCGAGCGGCGGTATCCGTTCCCCTACCTCCAGGATGAGTCGCAGGAGGTCGCTCGGGCCTACGGCGCGCTGGTCACCCCGCATCCGATGCTGTTCGACGCGCACCGCCGCCTGCTCTTCCAGGGGCGGATCGACAGCGACCACCAGCACCCCGAGCGCGCGAGCGAACGGTACGTCGAGCGAGCGATCGACCAGGCGCTCGCGGGCGAGCCGGTGCGGCCCGACCAACTGCCGGTGCTCGGCTGCACCGTGAAGTGGCGCGACTAGCGCGACCGACGGTGGCTCTTCGGCGGTCGGCCGCGACGGGCCATCAGCTGCGCCCGGCGCGCCTCGTACGCGCGAGCGAGCGATTCCTCCGCCGGCGCGCCGGCCCGGTCCCGACGGGCCGCGATCGCGGCCTTTCCGGCCAGGGCCCGGGCCAGACGACCGCGCTCGCGCCGCGGAGCGGACTGCAGCGTAGGGTGGATGAACAACAGCCCGTGCCGGGGCGGCGGGGCATGGCCCCGCAGGTGCTCGAAGAACGCGCGCTCGGCACCGAGCACCTGGATCGTGCTCGCGGGGAGCCGCGCGAGGCGGTCTAGGCCCCCGGCAGCCGCCAGCAGCCGGGCCGCGAGCTCGGGCCCCAGCAGACGGACCAGGTTCGGTGCACGGCCAGGCGTCGCTGCCTCGACCGCCGCGGAGAGGTCTCCGAGGGTTCCCTCGGTCTCCCGATAGAGCCGGGCCAGTCGCTGGCGGGCGGTCACGAGCCGCTCATCAGGGGGACCGAATCGGTCCGACCCCGCCGTGCCCTCCAGCACGGCACGGACCGCGGAGACCGCATCGGCCGAGTCCACGTCGGGCGCGTCGCGCGCGACCCAGCTCGCGAGCCGCTCCCCGAGCTGATTGCGGATCCGCTCGAGGTCGGTCACGGCCCGGACCGCTTCCTCGACGTGGATCGAGGGGTCCCACGCGGTGACGAGCGCAGATTCGGACTCGACCAGAAGCGCGGCGCGCAGGGTCTCCCAGCGGGCCGCGAGCATGGACGGCGGCGCGGCGGCCCGTACCTCCGGGTCGAACCGGAGCCCGTGCTCCGCGAGGCGACGGTCGCGCGTTGACCAGTCGGCGTCGCCCCGGTCCCGGAGCAGGCGCGTCTCCTCCGGAGTGAGTTCCCCCGCGCGACGCTGGCGGGCCCGCTCGGCGAGCGCCTCGGGATCGTCGGGTGCCCGCTCGGAGCGAACGACCGTGTCCCCGTCGAAAAGGAAGGTCCCGAACCAGGTCGTCACGACCGTCTGCACGGAGCCCTCGAAGGCACCGCACATAAATAGCGGGTCACGGCTCGCGGCGCGATGGTCGACCCCCGAGAGCTGGTCCACGCCGAGCGGCGGGGCCGGACGCTGCTCTTGACGCTCGACCACCCGCCGGTGAACGTGCTTTCCCGGGCGGTTCTCGAGGCCCTCTCGGCCCGTCTGGAAGAGGCCGAGAGCGATCTGGAGGTTCGCGCGGTCGTGCTTGGCAGCGCAGCAGAGAAGGCGTTCGCGGCCGGCGCCGACATCCGAGAGATGGCCCCGATGGGGTCCCGGGAAGCGCGCGAGCACGGAGGCCGAGGGCAGGCGGTCACGCGCCAGATCGAGCGACTTCCCCTGCCGGTCATCGCGGCCGTGCACGGGGTCTGCCTCGGGGGCGGCTGCGAGCTCTCGCTGGCCTGCGACTTCGTCCTCGCCAGCGAAGACGCCGTCTTCGGTCAACCGGAGATCAATCTCGGGGTCATGCCGGGCTGGGGGGGGACGCGTCGCCTCCCGCGGCGGGTCGGTCCCGCGAGAGCTCGCCGGTGGATACTGACGGGACGCCCGGTACCGGCGGCCCAGGCCCACGACGAAGGTCTCGTCGACCGCTTGGTTCCCCGCTCCGAGCTCCTCTCCGCGGCGCTCGAGCTCGCGCACGAACTCTCGACGAAGCCTCCCCTCGCCGTTGCGGCCGCCAAGTACGCCCTTCTCGAAGCGATCGATCCGGGGATCGAAGAGGGTCTTGCCTACGAGCTCGAGCTCTGGTCACAACTGTTTGACACCCCGGGCCAGAAGGAGGGAATGCGGGCGTTCCTCGACAAGCGGCCGCTCACCGAAACCGGACGGGCGGACTGGGAGCGTCTCTCGAAAAGCTTCCCGTGGGGGCCGAGAACCTCGGAGGGTCGACCCCGAAAGGGGAATAATCCCTGAAGCTCGGCTCAGGGCCGACACGCCGCGGTGGCTCAGCTGGTAGAGCGGCTCCTTGGTAAGGAGCAGGCCGAGGGTTCAAATCCCTCCCGCGGCTTCGGTCGAACGCTTCGAGTCCGCTGGCGGCCCTTCCTCGAAGTGATGGGCCGATCTGCGGTCGAGCCGCCCGCGGACAATCGCCGGTCGGACCTCCACGACGCGCTCTCTCCGATCGCCCACGCGGAGGGCGGCCTGCGCTCAGGGACATGGGCGCCCCCCTCGGGTCTGCTCAGGCATTCCTCGAGTTCGCGGAGGTTCTCCGGGCAGCTCTCTCCCCGCAGAGGAGCGGCCTCCTTCGTGGAGAGAGCTTGCGTTACCCTCTCATCGGTCAACGGTGGACTGCGGACCCAACTCAGCACGTACGACGCGACCCTATGGTTTAGATACGTTCCACCGGTCATAAGATAACGGCCCCTCACGCCGACCAGACCTCCCTGAACCGCTGACGGTGGACGTGGGGATCCATCGACTCCACGACGAGATAGAGGTTCATCCCGCGATGGCTCGACCGCTC
>JAKAVQ010000001.1 GCA_021817245.1 Thermoplasmata archaeon | reverse complement strand
TGCTGGATCTTCCGATTCGAGCGGAGGAGGGTGGCTACCGCGGCCTCTCCCTCGAAGAGTTGCCGAAGTGGCTCGGCCTCACCTCATAATGGCGGGAGTAGTGCTAGCCCGGCCGCGGGGCCCCCGGTCCGCTCCCGACGCGGGCCGGTAGGGGTCCGGGAGCCCGGGCGGCGGGGGAACGGTCGGCGGGGCGGAGTACACCCCGGCGATCGCTCGCCGGGGCGGCCAGGTGGCAGTAGTAAGCCCCTTTCCGTTTCAGGCAGCATTCGACTGCGCGCTCTCCTCGACGGTCGGGGAAACACCTCATCCCGTCACTCAGGGCTTGCTCCCGGGGAGTCGGCCGTTTCATCATATCCCGATGGAGCCTCCGATGCACCACCTTCACCGTCCCATCGGGCTGTGTCGTTTCTGCTCCGGAGCTCGGACTCTCGCCCGTCGGGCTCCCGCCCGACCCCGCGTTTCCCGGAGAGGGGACTTTCCTCAGCGGCCGTCCGTTGCCGGTTCGGTCCACCGTCAGCTGCCCTCTGCCTCCTGGCGCGGAGCCGAGGCGGCGACGAGCCAAAAGGCCTCGCTCGGTCCGAAAGCGGAGAGGCTCCGAGCGGGGGGATCGGATCCGGGCGAGGCGGACGGTCCGGAGAGCGACCCGGCGAGCGGAGCGCCGCCCGTCAACGACACGTTGGTCGGCAGCAGGAGCGGAGCCCGGGGGGGCGCGGCGAAGTCGAAGAAGCAGGAGAGATTGGCCGCGCCCGCGACGCGCGGGGTGAGGAACGGCAGGCCCCAGTTGGAGTCGATGAACGCGAGGACCGACGCGGGGTCGTTCGTTGTGCTGCAGACCCGACCGGCCGGGGTCCAGGGAGAGAGGACGAGGAACGGCACTCGGAATCCGTCCCGTCCCGTCGTCGTCATCGGGGGGGGCACCGGGTCCCAGTAGCCACCGTTTTCGTCATAGAAGATCAGGACCGCCGAGGAGCTCGCGACGGGGCTCGAGAAGATCGTGTTGACCGCCGCGACGGTCCACTCCTCGCCGACCGTGACGTTCTCGGGCGGGTGCTCGCTGTAGACCTGGCTGTTCGACGGGTCGAGATAGACGACCGACGGGGCCGTCCCGTTCGCGAGCTGGCTCGCGAGATCTGCGGCCGGAGCGATGCGGGCCGCGCTGCACGGGTCCCCGGTCAGCGCCGGATAGTACAGCGGCGCGAGCGTGGCCCGGGGGCCGAGGTAATCATAGTTCCACGGGATGTTGGCGCCGGTCAGCTGCCCGAGGATCGTCGGACGGTCGGTCACGTCCGGCGGCGGGATGGAGTCGGCGTTCCAGGCGCCCACGTAGCTCGAGATGTCGAACACCCGGTTCGGCTGGGTCGGCCCGAGCACCCCGGTGAAGAACCGGTCGCCGAGCGCGTAGTAGCTCGCGTAGGCATAATACGCTGGGATCTGGCGCGCCGAGTAATATCCTGCCGCCGCGGCAGGGTCCGGATAGCCGAGGGCGGCCGCCTGCGCGACGAACAGATTGTTCTGACCGCCATTGAAGTCGACGGACGCCGAGTAGCCGTCGTGCGGCAGATCCGGGGTGGAGTAGCCGCTCAGCGGATACGGATGGAGGATCGGCCCCGTACCGTTCAACGAGGTGGGCAACGAGGCGTTCGGAGGGTACCCGAGGACCCCCGGTCGGGCCCCGAAGTAGTTCTCGAAGGCATGGTTCTCCTTGACGATCACGAAAAGGTGCCGGATCGGGGTCGCGGTCGGAGGGCTGGCCACCCAGGAGCGGGCGCACGTCGGGGCGGCCGGAATTGCTCCGGGCGAGACCGCGAGCGCCGCCGTCGCGAGGCCGAGCGCGACGGCAATGACGGCGATCGAGCCGACCGCCTCCCACGGCGTCGTTCGGCCGTTGGCCCCCTCCGTCATCTCCGGGCCGGTTCCCAGCGACCGGTCGCCGACGCTGCGCCGCGGGCTACCATCGTGCGGCCCCGAGGCGCGCGCTCCCGATAACCCTCTGCGAGGGGGGCAAAGACCGAAAAGCCCGCGCCGTGTCGCGGCGGATCGTGCCGACCTCCCGAAGGGCCCCGATCTCCTCCTCCGACCCCGCGACGCCGGGACTCGTTCCGTGCCTCTTGCTGAAGGGCGGACAGGTCTACCGGCCCGGTCCCGAAGGTCCGGTCCTCGCCCGTTCCGCCTCGGGAGTACCGTTCGACCCGTTCGATGTGGTCGACCGGCTGGCCCCGGAGTACTCGCTGCTGTACGTCGTCGACCTGGACGGGATCGAGCGCGCGGACCCGCAGCTCGACTACCTGCAGGAGATCTCTCGCGACATGGCCCTCTGGGTCGACGGGGGGGTCCGCACCGCCGATCAAGCGATCGACATCCTCGTCGCGGGAGCCCGCCGAGCCGTCCTGTCGAGCGCATACCTGCGGGGCCCGAAGCAGCTCTCGCGAGCCTGGAAGCTCTCCTCCGAGCTCGTTTTCGAGCTCGAGATCACCCACGGACAGCTGGGTCCGGTCCACGAGGCCTGGGGAACCGCCGACCCGCTCGAACTCGCGCGCACCGTCCGCGCCGCCGGGCCAGACCACCTCATCGTCTCCCCCCGCGAGGACGACCCGGACTGGTCGATGGTGCGGTCGATCGCGGCCGGGGGACCGACGTGGGTCGACGGAAGCTTCTCCCGGGAACTGGCCCCGCGCCTCGGCGAGGTTGGGGCCGCGGGCGGGATCTTCCATCTCAACGACGCGCTCGACCACTGGGAGGAGTGAACCAAGTCGTATCGCACGGTCCGGACCGGCCGCGCCGGGGGCGCGATGATGAGACCAGAACCAGCTGACGCATGATGAGTGATGGGCGAGCTGAGCGCACCCCGGGCGGACCGGCCGTGCCCGTACCGGCCGGGACGCTCGCTCCGCCCAGGTCCGTACCTACCGCCGCAGGCGCGGATCCAGGGCGTCGCGGAGACCGTCCGCGACGAAGTTGACGCTGATCGCGAAGAAGAACAGCGCGGCCCCCGGGAACAGCGCCTGCCACCACGGGACCGGGCAGTACCCGCTCCCGAGGATCGCGCACTCTTGCAGGAGGGCGGGGAAGGAGACGGTCCCTTCGGCCGCGAGCGAGCCCCACTCCGGCCAGAGCGGGTTCGGGACGATCGGGAAGCCGATGAAGACGATCGCGGCGATGGCGAGCGGCACGCTCCCGACGTCGAGCGAGAGCTGCACGAAGACCGGATAGAGGCTGTTCGGGAGGATGTGCCGGCGCAGGATCCGACCGTCGGTCGCTCCGCTCGCTCGGGCCGCTTCGACGTACTTTTGCTCCCGGATGACCAGCACCTGCCCTCGCGTGATGCGCGCGTAGGTCGGCCACCACTGGACGGCGAACGCCCCGACCATGAGGTAGATCCGGTCCGTGAACGACGAGAGCCCGAGCTCGACCCCCGCGAGGATGACGACGATCACGAGCAGGATCCCGGGGATCGAGAGGAAGATGTCCGTGACCCGCATCAGGACCTCGTCGACCAGCGAGCCGTAGTATCCCGCGACCGTCCCGAGGAGGAGTCCCGCCAGGGCGCCGACCCCGACGATCAGCACGGAGATCGACAGCGACCAGACGGAGCCCTTCACCATGCCGTCGAAGAGATTGTAGAAGTACGGCTGACCGAACTGTCCCGAGGCGACGAACGAACCGAACGGCAGCGGTCCCAGCCGCGGCGGATCCACCGATAGAGTCGGAGCGATCAGGTTGGCGTAGCCCACTCCGTTCACGACCGGCGTCGGATAGCAGCCCGGACCCGGGGAGATCGTATTCTCCGGATACGTGCAGACCGTCGGGACGCCGGTGCCGCAGCTGCCGAGCGACGGCGCCCCGTTGGTGCCGCAGTAGATCTGGAGCGCGGTCGGGTTCGCGGGCGAGAGGACGCCGTAGACGAAGGCGAAGACGAAGAAGATGAGGATCGCGGTGCCGATGAGCGCGAGCCGGTTCTGACGGAAGAAGTACCAGGTCCGCCGGTACTGGTTCCACAGGGGGTTCGGCCGGTGCTCCGCGCGCCCGCCCGGGTCCTCCCGCTTCGACGGCTCGGGGAGCGGCAGCGGCCCGCCGGCAACGAGCGGCGCGTCCGAACTCATCGACCCTTCCCCGTGGGGCGGGTCCGATGGGCCGACCGTGGCCCCCGCTCTCGTTCCCAGGCCCCCGAGGTCGTCCGCGCCGAAAGCGGCGCGATCGGCGGGACCCTGCCGAACACTTCCGAGAGACCGCGCATGGCCGTGAGGCGGCGAGCGGAAGCGCGGGATTAGACCTTTTTCGTCGCCGCTGCCCCACCGGTCGACTCGCGAGGATCGCGGGATCCGATCAGTGCCCGGTCGCTCTTCGCGGACGGGGCGAGAACGGTCTTTTACCGGCGCCGGCCGTGGGCGGAACGGACGGCTCAGGCAGCGCCTTTCGGAGGGGAGGACTCGCTTTCGGCGCGATCGAGCACGCCGAGGGAATAGGCGAGGTGCTCCGGCAGATCGAGCACCACCGGCGACCGGTGCGGCCCGGCGGCTCCCCGGAGCAGGAACCAGGCGAAGAGGAAGACGATCAGTGCGCCGACGATCGTCGCGACGAGCCCGAGGCCGAGGGCGAAGGAATCCGGGAGTCCGCCGAGGCCGTTCACGAGGTTCACGAACTCCACGATCACGTGCAGCACGGTCAGCGCGGCCAGGAGCGAGATGAACAGGACCTTGCGCTCGCGCAGGAAGACGAGGTACGCGAGGCTGTCCTCGAGTTTGTGGCTCCACCAGACCCGGAAGAGAATCGCCAGGAGCCCGAGCCAGAGCGCGATCGGGATCGCGTAGAACAGCGCGAGCCCCTGAACGGTGTTCATCGGCCTACGCTGGTTTCTTCGCCCACTTAAAGGCTCGTTCGGCCGCGGTGCGCGCCGCTCCGGCGGGCGACGCGGTCGGTCTCGGAGACTAAGCCTCTCTCCCGACGGCGCCCGGCGCGGTGTCGGCGAAGGCTTTTTGGGAGGTCCGCGGGTCGAGATGTCCCGAGGGACCATGTCGGAAGAGGCGGAGGTGAAGGTCGCGTTCCCGGACGGGCGGCATCTCGAGGTGCCCCGGGGAACGACGGCCGGCGCCGCGCTCGCGCGCTGGGACCCGGCGCACGCCCCGGCGTTCCTCGCCGCCCTCTGGAACGGTCGCCCCGTCGACCTCGCCTCCCCCCTCGAGATCCCGGGCGACCTCGCGCCGCTGACCTTTGCGGACCGGGCGGGGCGCGACATCCTCGAGCACTCCTCCGCGCACCTCGTCGCCAAAGCGCTCGTCGCGACGATCCCCGAGGCTCGGCCCACCGTCGGCCCGCCGACAGAGGAGGGGTTCTACTACGATTTTGACGTGCGGCCGCTCACCCCGAACGACCTCGACGCGGTCCGAACCGCGATGGAGCGCGCGGTGCGGGCGCGCGAGCCGTTCGTCCGACGAGAGCTCTCCGTCGACGAGGCGCGACATGCGTTCGCCGCGAACCGTTACAAGCTCAAGTACATCGGCGAGGCCGCTCCGGGTGAGCCGATCTCGGTTTACGACACCGGCGACTTCACCGACCTTTGCCGAGGACCGCACGTCCCGGACACCGGCTGGCTCGAAGGCATCCATATCCTCGGGTTCTCGGCGATCACCCCGGATTCGCCCGAGGCGGCGCCGCTGCAGCGGGTGCGCGGGGTGGGCTTCCCGACCCGGGTCGAGCTCGATCGGTACCTCAAGCTCCGCGCGGAGGCCGAGGCCCGCGACCACCGGACGATCGGCGCCCGCCAGGAGCTGTTCCTGTTCCTCGAGGAGGCGCCGGGATTCCCGATCTGGCTTCCGAAGGGCATGGTGATGGTCCGCGAGCTCGAGAAGTTCGTCACGGAGCACCTCAAGAAGGCGGGCTACGCCGAGATCCGCACCCCGATGCTCTTCCCGCAGTCGGTCTACGTCACGAGCGGGCATTGGGACCATTACCGGGAGGACATGTTCCTATCGACTATCGAGGACCGCGTCTTCGGCTGGAAGCCGATGAACTGCCCGGGCTCGATGCTCGTCTTTCGCTCGCGGGCCCGCAGCTATCGGGAACTCCCGCTGCGTCTCGCCGAGTTCGCTCCGCTCCACCGTCTCGAAGCGAGCGGCACGCTCCACGGCCTCACCCGGGTCCGCGAGTTCGTCCAGGACGACGCCCACATCTTCGTTACCGAGGAGCAGATCGAGGCCGAGGTCCGGGTCCTCCTCGAGTGGATCCGGGAGGCGTTCTCCACCTTCCGCTTCGACTGGTCGTACGAGCTCTCGACCCGGCCGGAGAAGTTCCTCGGGGAGGCCGCCCAGTGGGACCATGCCGAGGCGATCCTGGATAAGCTGCTCCGGGAGTCGAAGGTCGAGTACCGCGTCGCGGCCGGCGAGGGGGCGTTCTATGGGCCGAAGATCGACATCCACATCCGCGACTCGCTCGGCCGGCCGTGGCAGACCGGCACGATCCAGCTCGACTACCAGCAGCCGCAGCGCTTCCAGCTCGCGTATCAGGGTCCCGACGGCCAGCTGCACGCCCCGGTCGTCATCCATCGCACGATCCTGGGGACCTGGGAGCGGTTCCTCGGCGTGCTCGTCGAGCACTGCGCGGGACGATTCCCCCCCTGGCTGTCCCCGGTGCAGGTCCGCATCCTCCCGGTGACCGAGGCGCAGGCCGCCGGCGCGGCGGGTCTCGGCGCGGAGCTCGAAGCCGCCGGCGTCCGGGCCGAGGTCGCCGGCACCGAGGAGTCCCTCGCGAAGCGGGTCCGCTCGGCCGAGCTCGACCGGATCCCGTACATCGGCGTCCTGGGCGAGCGGGAGCTTGCCGAGGGGACCGTCGCGGTCCGAGTGCGGGGCCAGAAGCAGAACCGGGCGATGTCCCGCCCGGAGTTCACCGAGCACGTCCGCGAGCGGGTCCGCCGCCGCGAGTTCGACCCCTAGGGCCGGGTCCGTCGCGCGCGGCGGGCCTCGATCCGCGCGTCGAGGTACTGCCGTTCGAGGGTCGAGGAGTCGACCTGGTGCTCCGCGCGCAGATGATCGCGCATCCGCGCGAGCTCGACCGGTCGGCCGCAAATCCGGCAGCCGACCCGCTGGCGACGGTAGCTCGAGTCGCGCGCCACCGTCGCCTGCACGGACGGGAGCGGTACTTGGCTCCCTATAGAATCGATGCCGGACAGGAGGGTCGGCGGCACGTCGGGCAACCTTTAATTAGGTGGTCCCATGAGCGCCCGCCATCGTTGAGGGATCCGCCATGGGACTCAGTACCGGACAGTTGGAGCTTCTGATCTTCCTCGCCGGCGCCTTCGGACTCGTCTACGCGGCCGTCCAGACCGCGCTCGTGCTCCGGGAGGACGAGGGCGACGAGCGGATGAAGGAGATTTCGAAGGCGATCCGCGAAGGCGCGGTCGCGTTCCTGCGCCGGGAGTACACGTTCGTCTTTATCGTCGCGGTGATCCTCGCCGCGATCATCGCGATCGCCTTCGGGATCGGCGGGATCGGCGGAGACCTCGCGATCGGATTCATCTTCGGCGTCGCCGGGAGCGCGCTTGCCGGGGCGGTCGGCATGCTGGTGAGCATCCGCGCGAACGTCCGCACCGCCGCGCACGCCCGCAAGGGCAGCCTGCCCGCGACGATGGCCTTCGCCTTCCGCGGAGGCAGCGTGACCGGGATGTCGGTCGCGAGCCTGGCGCTGATCGAACTCATCGGATTCTACTGGGCGTTCGGCGGGAACGTCCTGGACATGGTCGGGGTCCTCTTCGGAGCCTCGCTGATGAGCCTGTTCGCCCGGGTCGGCGGCGGGATCTACACGAAAGGCGCCGACGTCGGGACCGACCTCGTCGGCAAGGTCGAGGCGGGGATCCCCGAGGACGACCCGCGCAACCCGGGGGTCATCGCCGACAACGTCGGCGACAACGTCGGCGACTGCGCCGGCATGGCGGCCGACCTGTTCGAGACGTACGTCGTCACCGCGCTCAGCGCGATGCTCCTCGCCTACCTGATCGGACGGCTCGCCGCACCCGCGACCCCGCTCCTCGCGCTCTTCCCGAACGCGATCCTCTTCCCGCTCCTCGTCTGCGCGTGGGCGATCGTCGCAACGATCGTCGGGACCCTGTTCGTCCGCATGCGGGCCGGCGGGTCGATCATGGGGGCCCTCTACCAGGGGCTCGCCGCGACGACCGTCGTCGGGCTGCTCGGACTCTATCTGCTCGACTATTACTTCATGAACGGGAACCTCGGGATCTTCGTCGCCACCGCGGTCGGCCTGATCGTGATGGTGCTGATCGTCGTCTCCACCGACTACTACACGGGCACGCGCTACCGCCCGGTGCAGAAGATCGCGGAGGCCTCCCAGGCGGGCGCGGGGCCCACGGTCATCAGCGGACTCGCGGTCGGCCTCGAATCCGCGTGGATCCCCGGCCTCGTGATCATCGCGGGGACCCTTGTCGCGTACGCCGCGGCCGGCTGGTACAACGGGTACTCCGGCCAGAGCCCGGACTCCTACGTCGGGCTCTACGGGATCGGCCTGGCCGCCGCGAGCATGCTTTCGGTCACGGGGATGATCATCTCGATCGACGCCTTCGGTCCGATCACCGACAACGCGGGAGGGATCGCCGAGATGGCGCAGCTCCCCGAGCAGGCCCGGGCGATCACCGACCCGCTCGACGCGGTCGGGAACACCACGAAGGCGATCACGAAGGGATACGCGATCGGGTCGGCGGTGCTCGCGGCGCTCGCGCTGTTCGCCGCCTACACGTTCGCCGCGGCCGCCCAGTGGGGTCACTCGTGGGGAGAGTTCACCGGCCTCCTGACGCTCTCGCAGCCGCTCGTCGTTGCGGGCCTCGTGATCGGCGCCGTGCTGCCGTTCTTCTTCACCTCGTTCCTCATGCGCGCGGTCGGCATCGCGGCCGAGAAGATGGTCTTCGAGATCCGGCGGCAGTTCCACGAGATCGCCGGCCTCCTCGAGGGGAAGGCGAAGCCGGACTACGGGAAGTGCGTCGACATCGTCACCCTGACGGCCCTCCAGCAACTGGCCGTCCCCGCGCTCATCGCCGTTGCGACCCCGCTCGCGGTCGGGTTCCTCTTGGGGCCGGTCGCGCTCGCGGGCCTCCTCCTCGGCACGATCGTCTCCGGGTTCCCGCTTGCGCTGATGATGACCACCGGCGGAGCGGCGTGGGACAACGGCAAGAAGTACATCGAGAGCGGCCACTACGGTGGCAAGCGCTCCGAGGCGCACAAGGCGGCCATCGTCGGCGACACGGTGGGCGATGCGACCAAGGACACGGCGGGACCGGCGATTAACCCGCTCATCAAGGTCGTGAACACGATCTCGATCCTGTTCATCGCGCTCATCGTCGCGCACGCGGTAATCCCGATCTAGGGCGGGCGCGTCCGCGGGACCTCGCCGCGTGTCGCGCGACGGTGCCACGCCCTTGATAAGCCCCCCCGACTATCCCCGACCGAGGTCCCTCGATGTGCGACACCTGCGGGTGCAAGTCGAAGAAGAGGCCGTAGCCCCGGGGACCCGTTTGGTCCTCGCGCTTCGCTTCGGTAGTACCCAACCTCTTCCCGGCGCGGAGCCGGAACCCGTTCGATGGCCCCCCGAACCGTCCGTCCGGTGGGCCCCGGGGAAGTACGTCGCATGTTCGACCTGACGGGCCGCACGATCCTCGTGACCGGGGGGTCGCGCGGGATCGGACGCGCGATCGCTCTCGAGCTCGGAGCGGCCGGTGCCCGGGTCGGCGTCCATTATCGGGAGCGGAGGGAAAGCGCCGAGGAGGTCGTCGCCCGGCTGCACGATCGGGGGGTCGAAGCGAAAGCCTTCGCCGCCGACGTCACCGAGCCCGATCAGGTCGTCCGGCTCCTCGAAGCGGTCGGGGCGTGGTCCGGCCGCCTCGAGGGACTGGTCACCTCCGCGGGGATCTACCGGGGGCCGACGGTCGACGAGGTCGACGCGGAGGAGTGGCAGAAAGTGATCCGGACCGACCTGGAGGGTTCCTTCTGGACCGTGCGGTCCGCGCTTCCGTGGCTGCGAAAGGGGGACCGACCGGCGGTCGTCACCCTCTCGTCGATCCTCGGTGCGCACGCCGCCATCGGAGGCGCGGCGTACCAGATGGCGAAGGCGGCGATCGAGCAGATGACGCGGGCGCTCTCCCTCGAGCTCGCGCCCGGGACCCGCGTGAACTCCGTCGCGCCCGGTTTCGTCCGGACCGACATCAACCGCGCGGGGCACGAGGACCCCGTCTTCTCCGCCAAGGTCGCCCGGGCGACGCCTCTCGGACGCTGGGGGGAACCCGAGGACATCGCTCCGGCGGTCCGTTTCCTCCTGAGCCGGGAGGCCGACTGGGTGACCGGCCTCGTCCTCGGCATCGACGGGGGGCTGCCGCTGCGATGACCCCCGACGCGCCGTTCGCGGGCCGGGGGGTCCTCGTCACCGGAGGTTCGCGCGGCATCGGTCGCGCCGTCGTCCTCGCCTTCGCGCGGGCCGGCGCCGACGTCGCCTTCTCCTTCCGGCAGGACCGTCGGTCGGCCGACGCCGTGGCCCGCGCGGTCGAGGAGCTCGGGCGGCGGGCGGTCGTGCGCCAGAGCGACTCAGCGGACCTCGAGGCGGCCGCCGGGTGGGTCGACGAGGCCGCCCGGGAGCTCGGACGCCTCGACTGTGTGGTCACGAGCGCCGGTGGAACCGGCTCGATCGGATGGGAAGTTCCCCGGGCGGAGGAGTGGACGGGACTCTTCCGGACGCACGTCGTCGGACCGTACGCGACGGTCCGCGCCGCGGCCCCCCATCTGCGACGCACGAAGGGCTCGGCCGTTCTCGTCGCCTCGATCGCCGGGCTACTGGCCTACCCCGAGGAGATCGCGTACGCCACGGTCAAGGCCGGTACGATCTCGCTCGCGCGCAGTCTTGCGTTCGCGCTCGCCCCCGAGGTCCGGGTGAACGCGATCGCGCCGGGGTGGGTCCGGACCGATCTCACCCGAGCCCTGTACGACGATCCCCGCGCCCGCGGCGCGATCGAACGCGCCATCCCCCGCGGTCGCTGGGGGGAGCCCGAGGACATCGCGAGCGGGGTGCTGTTCCTCGCCTCGGACGGGGCTCGGTTCATCACCGGGGAGACGGTGGCGGTCGACGGCGGAGAGCTCCTCGCCTGGCGGATCGGACTCGAGCGCTAGGTCGCTCGCGGCGTCCGAAGGCCGCGCGACCGGGACCGCCTAGGCGTAGTGGCTCAGGCTCGAGCGTTCCTTCCGAGCCGCCTCGCCCTGGGCGCCCCGCTCCTCGCGCCGCCGCTCCCGCTCGCACTCCTCTTCCGTGACCCAGCGGAACTCGACGTCCTCGGGGTGGTCGTGCGCCATGAACGCGCCGGCCTCGAACGCGCTCGAGAGGATCTCCTCGAAGTTGTCGGCCTCGTTCCCCTCGAGCCGGCCCGCGGTGCGCCAGTACCAGTCGGGGGCCTTCCCGGACGCCTGGAGATATTCGGTGATGAGGTCGTAGATCGAGCTGCGCTCGTCCGTGAGCCGGACGTGGAGGTGGCGGTCCCGCTCGGTGCCACCCGAAGAGGGTTCGGACTCGGTCATCGGTGCAGCGATGAACGGGGTCGCTATAACGACCCGGACCGTCGAGCGGTCGCGGGCACCCTTCAAGAACCCGCGAGCCTTGGCCCTTCCGTGATCCCCGAACCGGCCGCCGGCTCCGCCTCGGGAGCCGCGGGAGCGCCCGCGCGCAACCAGCGGTACACCTACCTCATCGCCCGGCTCCGCAATCGGCAGATGACGATGGAAGAGGCGACCGAGCTGTTTGCGCTGATGGACGCCATGCTCCGGGCGAGCGAGACGGCCCGCCTCGCGATGGCCCGGCCCTCGGCCTCCCTGCCGCCTCCCCCGGTCGCCGCTCCCGCGCGGCCGCCATCGGCCGCGCCGGCGGCCGGGACGGGGGACGACTTCTTTCTTCTCGGCATCATGGCGATGGGAGCCGGTGCCGGGCTCCTCGCCGCGATGACGAAGCGGATCCAGGACGGCGGGACGGCGCCCGCGCCGACCGTCGGCAAGTCGGCCGCTCCCGGTTCCTCCCGGTAGGGCACCCCGATGGCCCCCGACCGCTTCACCTTCGCCCATCTCGCGGACGCGCACGTCGGCGCCTGGCCCCGCGACCCCGCGATCCGCAGCGCGCTCCGGGAGAGCCTCCTGAAGGCGCTCGCGGTCGCCGAGGAGCATGGCGTGGAATTCCTCCTCGTTTCGGGCGATCTCTTCCACACCCCGGTGCCGGACCCGGGAGAGGTCGCCCCGGTCGCTGCCGCGCTGCGCCGGCTCGTCGCGGCGGGGCGCCGCATCTACGTCATCTACGGTTCCCACGACTACGTCGCCCACCGGACGAGCTGGCTCGACGTCCTCGCGGAAACCGGGGTCTTCCTCCGGGTCGCACCGGAGGCGGTCCGGACCGAAGGGACCCGGTGGACGCTCCCGTTCCTCGTCGACGAACCGACCGGGGCCCGCATCGCGGGGATCTCGGGCCGCTCCCACGGCCTGGACCGGGAGTACTTCCGCGCCGTGGACTCCGAGGCGTTCCGCGCCGCGCCGGGGTTCAAGATCTTCCAGTTCCACGCCGCGGTCGAGGACTATCTGCCTCCCTCCCTTCGGGCCCACATCCACGGGATCCGGGTCGACGACCTGCCGGCCGGCTGCGACTACTATGCGGGCGGGCATATCCATTACACCTACGAAGGAAGCGGACCGGGCGGGGGGCTCCTCGTGAACCCCGGGCCGGTCTTCGGGACCAGCCGTACCGACCTCGAGAACGGTCTCGCCGGCCGTACCCACCAGGGGATCGTGCTCGTGACCGTCCAGGGAGGCCGCCCCCGGGCGGAGTACGTCGATACGGCCCCGCGCGAAGCGCTCCGGCTCGTCGATGTCGACGTCTCGGGAAAGTCGGCCGACGAGGCCCGCGAGGAGCTGCGGGACCGCGTTCGCGCCGAAGCCGCACCGGGCACGCTCGTGTTCCCTCGGGTTCATGGCACGCTCTCCGATGGCTCGCTCGCGAGCCTCGCGCTCTCGGAGGTCTCGCGGAGCGTCGGACGAGAGGCCGGCACCGTGCACTGGGACGTGCGAGATCTCGTTCCGGCCCTGCCCGAGGGCGGACCGGCAACGACGGAGAGCGACGTCGAGAGTCGGGAGCTCGCGGGACTCCTTGCGGAGACCCGCCCCGGTTCCCCATGGCTCGAGGGGGCCGAAGGCGAGCGCCGCGTCCGGGAGCTCCTGCGCGAGCTCGGCATCCCGAAGGCCGACGGGGAGTCCCGGCAGGACTACTCGAACGCCCGGCTCCTCGGATCGCGGCGCCTCCTCGGGGTCCGCGACGACGCGGGGACGTAGGGGAGGCGAGGGACCGTGCAGCTGCGCCGGCTCCGGGTCCGGAACATCCGCAGCTACGAGTCCGGGGAGGTCGACTTCACCACCGGCACGACGCTCCTCTCGGGCGACGTCGGCGCGGGAAAGACGAGCCTCCTCTATGCGATCGAGATGGCGCTCTTCGGGGTGGCTGAGGTCGACGCGGCCTACCTCGTCCGGCACGGGGCCGGGCACGCCGAGGTCGAGGTCGAACTCGAGGATCCCGACCATCGCTACCGCATCTCCCGACGGTTCCGCCGGGTCCGACGGAAGGGGAAGGAGACCTTCGAGCCGGAGAAGATCTCGTTCCGGGTGGACGGCGCCGAGACGACGTACTCCGCCACCGAGCTCCGGCAGCGGGTGATCGAGCTCCTCGGGTTCCCCGACAACCCGAACCCACAGGCCCATTCCGACCTCTGGCGCTGGGCGGTCTACGTCCCGCAGGAACGGATGCGCGACATCCTGGGGGCGAAACCCCAGGACCGGCTCGAGACGGTCCGCAAGGCGCTCGGCGTCGAGCGCTACCGCGTCGCGGCGGAGAACGCCGAGCTGCTCGGGAGCGATCTCCGTCGGACCGCCCGGCAGCGGCGGGCCGAGGCGGACCGGCTCCGGCATTTCGAGAGCGAGTTCGCGGAGGCGACCGCGGATTCCGACCGCTGGCTCGTCGAGCGGCAATCCCTCTCCCGCACGATCGCCGAGCGGACGGCGGAGGTCGACCGAACCTCGCGCGAGCTCGCCGCGGCGGAGGGGTCGCTCCGCCAGAGCGAGGCCGACCGACGCGAGCTCGAAGGCCTCGAACGCGAGGAGGCTTCCGAGGCGCGGCGCCGGGCCCAAGCAGCGTCCGATCGTGAGGAGCGCGTCCGCGAACTCGACCGGCAGTCCCGGGAGGCCGAGGAGACCGGGACGCTCGCACGCTCCCTCGAGGATCGCAGGAACGCGCTCGTCGAGGCCGAGCGGAGACGGGAGGCGCTCCGGGCCGAAACGGATCGCCTCGGAGGCAGCCTCCGTGCGCTCGCCGAGGCCCGGGCCGAGCTCGCGGCGGTGACCCGGCATCGCGCCGAGACCGAGACGACGCTCGCCCGCGCGGTCACCGACCGTACGGAGAGCGCGGAGCAGTTGGAGGCCCTCGAGAAGGAGGGCCCGACGCGGGAGCCCCCGGCCCCGACCGCGCGGTCGCTCTCCGAGATCGATCTCGCGCTCGGGGAGGCGAGGCGCGCGGAGGCCTCCCGCGTCGCGGAGCTCTCTCGGGGCCAGAGCGCCCTCGGCGAGCTCGACGAGCTCCTTGCGGCCGGACGGTGTCCCCGCTGCCATCAGGAGGTCCGCGCGACAGAGTTCGAGGGCCATCGTGAGGAGGCACGGGCCTCGGTACGCGCCCTCGAGGAGACTCTCGCCGCCGCGGCCCACGCCCGGGAGGCGCTCGAGACCGAACGACGCTCGCGCGAGCGATGGGAACGCGCCCACGACCGCTGGAGCGAGGTCGAGAAGCGGCGCGCCCTCGCGCGGTCGCGGATCGACCGAATCGAGGAGGAACTGCGGCGTGCCACCACGGCCCGAGACGAGGTGGAGGCTCAGCGGCGCGCCGTGGAGCGTCGGGTGCTCGAGCTGGCGACCACCGAGCCGGAGGAGAGGCGCCGTCGCGCCGAACTTGCGGCGGCCGAGAGTGAGGCGCGCGCTCATAGCGAGCGGGTCACGGAGACGCTACGGGCCGTGGAGCGGGAGAAGGCAGCCCGTGCGGCGCACGCCGCGCTCTCGACCGAGGTCGCCCGTCTCGACCGAGACCTTGCGGAGCTCGTCGAGCGTGCGACGGCCCGCACCGCCCGTCGGGCGACGCTCGGAGAGACGCTTCGCGGCTCGGAGGAGCGCGTCCGCGCCCGGGCCATCGCGGAGACCGCGCTCGCGGAGGTCCGCCGGCAGCTCGAGAACGACACCGTCGTCGCCGCGCGGCTCGACGCCCGCCTCGAGGACTCGGCCCGACGGACCCGCTCGGCCGAGCGAGGACGCCGGGAGCGCGCGACGCTGCTCGCGGAGGCCGACGACCTCGAGCAGAAGGCCGAGTGGGTCGCGGGGCCGTTCCGCAAAGCCCTGCTCGCGATGGAGCAGAAGCTGCTCGCCCACGCCCAAGTCGCCTTCGAGCGGAACTTCGCCCGCTACTTCGCCTCCCTGATCGACGACCCGGCGCTCGTCGCCCGGACCGATGTCGCCTTCACTCCGGCCGTGACGATCGAGGGCGAATGGACCCCCGCCGACGCGCTCAGCGGCGGGGAGAGGACGAGCCTTGCGCTCGCCTTCCGGCTCGCGCTCTCCCAGGTCGTCCGGCAGCTCGGGAGCCTTCGCCTCGAGACGATCCTTCTCGATGAGCCGACGGACGGCTTCTCTCCGGAACAGGTGGTCCGGATGGGCGAGCTGCTCGACGAGCTCGCGCTCCCCCAGGTGGTGATCGTCTCCCACGAGGGAGAGCTTGCCGGCATCGCCGACCGGGTGGTGCGCGTCGAGAAGCGCGACGGACGCTCCGTCCTCACGGGACGCAACGGCAGTCCTCCCGCTGTGGGGAACGGCACGCCCGACGACGACCCCCCACCGTCGGGCTCGGCACCCGGCCCGCGTTCCGCGACCTAGGACAGGAGCGCGCCGAACGAACCGTTGTCCCAGGGGATCCGACCGGCCAACTCCAAGTTCTCCGAGAGGTGCTCCGGACGCTTCGCGCCGAACAGCGGCCCCAGGTTGCCCGGGGCACTCCGGGCGAACTGGAGCGCCGTCTGGGCGGCCGAGAGGCCGCTCCGCTTAGGTCCGGACCGCGCGAGCTGCCCCTGGAAGAGCGGCACGCTCGTGAAGCAGCCGAGGCCGAGCCCGCGGGCCGAGTCGAACAGGGTCTGGAGTTCCCCGCCGACGGACTGGTTCCGCGCCGTGGCCGCCTCGGGCATCGCGACGTTGAAGGGAAACTGCACGAAGCGGAACCCGTGGTCGGCCCCCCCCACCTTGCGCGCGATGCGGCAGGCCTCTTCGAGCGCGAGGTAGCCGGGCTCCGAGCGCCGGGCGCGCAGGCAGTCCCAGGTGGCGAGACCGTAGTAGCCGAGCGTGCCTTGGTCCCGGAACTCCTCGAAGAGCCGGAACGCCTCCTCGAGCCGCGCGAGGAATCCCTCCCGGCCCACCGTCGGGAGCTGGGCGTCCGGCCCGTTGTGGAGATAGAGGAGGTCGATCGTCTCGAGGCCGAGGTTCGCGCGACTGCGGGCGAACTGGTCGCGGAGATACGCGCGGCTCATCGCGTGGCAGCCGTCCACGACGTCCGCCGGGTCCAGGATGCCGGGTCGCACGAGCTCCTCCTCGACCCAGCGCTCGGGCGGCGTCCGGGACTCTGCGTCCGGCGCGAGATAGCCGTTCTTCGTCGCGACGAAGACCTCGTCCCGAGCGATCTCGCCCCGCTCCACGAGACGAGCGATCGCGCGACCGACGCTTCGCTCGGCCCGCTGATAGCGGTAGTTGATCGCCGTGTCGAGCACGTTGATCCGGCCCGAGGTGAGCCCGATCGTCACCGCTTGCTCGACCAGGAGGTCGGTGGCCCCGTCGGGCGGGCCAATGTACGTCCCGAGGCCCAGCGAAGAGAGCCGGAGGCCGCCCGGCGACTTGCGGAAGTGCTCGGGGGGCAACCGACGGTCCCGGACGGCCCGGTCCCGGAAGCGCACGGATCCCTCCGGGGTCGTCCGGCCGGCAATGAGCGGCACGGTCGGCGAGGAGGAACGGTGCTCAAAAGGGGACCGGAGGGACCCGGTCCCTGGAGCCGGCCGCGTCACCCTGAAATGCGTTGCGGTGATGCCTCCTGGTCCTTCCTCGATGCCCCGGCGCAAGTACGGTCACATGCAGAAGCCGATCCCGCCGGTAACGCGCGAGAAGTGCCGGCTCTGCCGACTCAAGAAACCCTGCCCGATCCACGGCCGACCCACGGCGTGAGCCGGCGCCCCGGTAGATCATTCCGAACGTTTGCCCCGGCGGGGAAGGGGCCGCCCGCCCGATATCGCGCCGACCGGGCAGTACGGAACGCACCAGCCGCAGTCGGTGCAGTTCGGGAGCACGACCAGTCGGGTCATCGTGAGCTCCATCGCGTTCGGGGGGCAGACGCCGACGCAAAGGCCACAGAGCACACAGACGTCCTCATCCACGACGACGGCCATGCTCGGGAAACCCTCGGGCGGCCCGCTCCGCTCAGCTCGGAGGGAGCGACGCCGCAGGGTGGAGCGCGTGGCCGAGCGCCGCAAAGCCGGTGAGCGCGCACTTGATCCGCACCGGTGAGAGCGGGATGCCGAGCAGCTTCAGCACATCCTCCTGGGTGAGCGCCGACGCTTCCTCCACGGTGAGGCCGGCGAGCTTGTCGGTGAGCATCGACGTCGACGCGACGCTGATCGCACAGCCGTCCCCTTCAAACCGGACGGACGTGATCTTCTGCGAGGCCGGGTCGACCTTCAGCCGGAGCGTGATGTGGTCGCCGCAGAGCGGGTTCGACTCCTCCCCCTCCCGATCGGCCTCGACGAGCGGACCGAAGTTGTGGGGAGTCCGGTAGTGCTGGAGGATGACCTCCTGGTACATGTCGAACGCCATCGCGCTGCCCGATGGGAGACCCCCACAATCCTACTAAACGGCTTGCCACGGGCGCCCGGCCACGGCGGCGACCCGGCGAGCGGTCAGGCCCCGGGGGACCTCGCCGGCCCTCGAGACGCTCCGTCCCGGCGCTTTCGGAGCGGAGGCCGACGGGACCGTCCTCGCGACGCCCCGCATCTCCCGCGAAATGGGCGGCGCGCGCTTGGGGTCAAATACGCCCGGCCGCTCCACGACCGATGCCCGATTCCGAGCTCCCGTTCGAGCCGTACCGCACGAAGGTCGTGGAGCGGATCCCGAACCCCTCGCGCGAGGAGCGGGAGAAGGCCCTCGACCGGGCGCACTACAACCTGTTCAACCTCACTTCCGATGAGATCCGCATCGATCTCCTGACCGACTCCGGCACCGGCGCGATGAGCGACCGTCAGTGGGCTGGCCTCATGGTCGGCGACGAGACGTACGCGGGCAGCCGCAACTTCGCACGGTTCGAGAGGGTCGTCCGGTCCATGACCGGCTATCCGCACGTGTTGCCCACCCACCAGGGCCGCGCCGCCGAGAACCTGCTCTTCTCCGCGCTCTGCCGCCCCGGCGACGTGGTCCCGAACAACATGCACTTCGACACGACCCAGGCGCACGTGCTCCACCAGGGAGCGAAGCCGGTCAACCTCGCCGTTCCCGAGGCCTACGACCCCAACAGCGACTTCCCCTTCAAGGGGAACGTCGACGTCGCCGCGCTCGAGCAGGTCCTGCGCGGTCCGGACCCCGTGCCGCTCGTGATGGTGACGATCACGAACAACACCGGCGGCGGCCAGCCGGTCTCGCTGGCGAACCTCCGCGAGGTCGCGCGCGTCGCGCGGGCGCATCGTACCCCGCTCTATCTCGACATGTGCCGGTGGGCGGAGAACGCCTACCTCGTCCGAGAACGGGAACCGGGGCAGGCCGGACGCACGCCGCTCGAGATCGGGCGCGACTTCTTCGACCTCGCCGACGGGGCCACGATGAGCGCGAAGAAGGACGGACTCGTCAACATCGGCGGGTTCGTCGCGACCCGGGACGACGGGCTGGCCGAGCGCCTGAAAGAGCTCCTGATCCTCTACGAGGGCTTCCCGACCTACGGCGGACTCGCCCGCCGGGACCTCGAGGCGCTCGCGATCGGGCTCGAGGAGGCGACGGAGATCGACTACCTCGAGCACCGCATCGCTCAGGTGCGCTTCCTCGCCGACCGGCTCGATCGGGCCGGCGTCCCGTACTTCCGGCCCCCGGGCGGCCACGGGATCTACCTCGACGTGAACCGCTTCCTCCCCCACCTCCCTCCCGAAGAGCTGCCGGGGCAGGCGCTCGCGGTCGAACTGTACCGGGAGGGCGGGGTCCGTACGGTCGAGATCGGCGCGATCATGTTCCCCTTGGAGAGCGTCCCCGGCCGGCGATCGATCGAGCTCGTCCGGCTGGCCATCCCACGGAGGACCTACTCGGTGAGCCACCTCGCCTACGTCGCCGACGTCATCGTCCGCGTCTACGCGCGCCGCGAGCAGATCGGGGGTCTCGAGATGACCTACCGCCCCGAGCGACTTCCGCACTTCACGGCCCGATTTCGCCCGAAGGGGGCCACTCCGCCGACGGCCCCCCACGGACCTTGAGGCACGTTCGGAGGGTTGGTCGTGCGCGGAGTCGCGCGCTCGGGTTCCTCACGCGGGCACCGTGCGCCCCCGGAGCGGCGCGGAGGATTCGAGGACCGAGACCGGCGGGGCGATGAGTACTACCGGACCGGCGGCCGGGAAGCAGGGTCCCGCCTTTGGCGACGGGCGAGGGCGATGACCCCCGCGGCCAGAACGACCGCTCCCAAGACCAGGAAGAGGTCGAGCGAGTAGCCACCGAGGCCGAGCCATTCGCCGCCGGCCGGGGTTGTGGAGCGGGCGAAAACGACCGTGATCTCGACCGGGCCCCCCGAGACGTTCGCCCGGCCCGACGAGGGGGAAGCAACGTACCCGGGTACCTTGCCGACCGCGAACCCGTCGGACCCGTTGGGCTCCTGGAAGGTGAGCGAACCCGAGGTCGAACTCTCGGACCCGCCCCCGAGCGTCACCGACCAGTTCGTCCCCGAGGGAAGTCCGCGTTCGTCGATCACGACGGAGAAGGTGACGAGCGAGAAATCGATGGAAACGGTCTCGGGACCTCCGCTCACGACGCACCGGCCGGGAGGAGCGGCGAACGAGGAGTTGGCCGACCCCGCGGAGAACGAATAGCTGCCGTTGGGCAGCGACACGGTGGTGGACGCGCCGGTCGGCCGGGCGGACGACAGGTTGGTCCACCACATGCTGCCGGTGGGGAGGCCGATCTCATCGAACGTGACCGGGAACGTCTCCGGGACAAAGGAGATCGTCACCGCGGCGGGGGCGCCCTGGACCCGAAACGCGCCCGTAACGTCGCGCAAGGCCGCGTCGACGCTGTGGGCGAGGTAGGAGTACGTCCCGCTGGGCACGGAGAGCGCGAGCGAGGTTCCGTTGGTGTGTAGGGACGGCGCCCCCGAGACGTTCCACCACCACTCGGTGCCGGACGGCGCGCCGGATGCGGTGGCCTTCACCGAGTACTCGAACGGGTGGAACGGGAGCGGAAGGTCCAGTGCCCCGCCGTTCACCGTGAAGGAAGCGGCAGAGGTGAAGACGTACGTCGCGTTCGCCGACTTCGTCTGGAACGCGTAGGATCCGTTCGGCTCGGAAAGCACGATCGAGCTCCCTACGGTCGAGAACGACCCGCCACCCGTCACGTTGAACCACCAGCGGGTGCCGTTCGGTAGCCCGGTCTCGGTGACGGTGACCGGATAGAGGACCCGGGTGAAGGAGATCGATTGCGCGATTCCCGCGCCCTGGACGGTGAGGGTCCCGTTCGGGGGCGAGGCGGTCCAGCCGGCGGAGGCCACGGCGTAGGGATAGGTGCCGTTCTTCGCGTCGACCGTGAGGTTCGCCGCCGTGGTCGAGTAGTTCTGGCCGTTCCACCCTAGGGACCAGAGCGTGTCCGACGATAGCCCGGACTCATTGAAGTCCACCGGATAGTAACCGCTCCCCACGACATCGAAGCGGTAGCTCGAGACGTTCTCGTGGAGCCCATCGGTGAGATTCGTCCCGGTCGGTCCCCAGTTGGTGGCGAACTCGCTGGGTCCCGAGGCGGCGACGGCCTTGACGTAGAGCGGGAAGGACCCCACCGTGGGAAGGGAGAGCGCGACCTCGAGCGAGTACTCGCGGGTCGCCGGCCAGCCGGTCGCCTCGGCGACGACCATTGGAGCGCTCGCGCTCGCGGCGCAAAGGGAGTAGCATCCGGTCACGCCTTGGCCCGTCGAGACGACCGTCGAGACCGGGAACGTCGTGCCGGCGGCCACGATCGAGATGCTCGAGAGCGGGGGCTCGCTCGGGAACTCGACCGAAACGTTCCCCCAGTCCGCGGTACCCCCCGTGACGGTGGCATTCACGAAAACGTCGGCCGTCCTTCCGATCGCCACCGCGCTGGGCAGGTGCACCGTGAACGACGGCACGGCCGGCGACGGCAGGGGTTCCTGCTGGCAGTTGTTGGCCGAGTTCGACCACTCCGGCTGGAGGAAGTACGGGTGGCCGTCAAGCACGAAGTCGGTGAAATCCTGGTAGCTCGGCGGGGCCGTCCAGACCCAGGCGCAGATGTCTCCGATCTCGTAGCCCGAAGCGGCGACCCACCCGCTCGACGGCTCGGGATCGGTGATGCTCTCCATGAATTCGTGGGAGACGACGTTGAGTTCCCAATCGGCGACCTGGTCGCCGTTCGGCCCGTACGGGTAGGCCGTATCGGAGAAGGAAGCGCAGGCCGGGAAGTTCGTCCCAACGTCCGGCATCACCGCGTAGATCACGGGGGCGCCCGCCGCGTCGACGAAGTCGCTGTGGTACGCGCAGAACGAGGTGAACGAGCAGTTCGAACCCAGGCACTCGTGGACATTGAGCGGAAGGAAGACGAAGTACTCGACGTTCGTACCGGTCGGAGTGCGATTGTCCGTGATGAGGCGCTGGACCTCGCTCTGGACCTGGGAGTCCTCGAGCGGGGTCGAATTCCCGCAGGCACCGCAGGGGAACGCGTGCGAGTCGACGAGGGACCCCCAGACGGAGACGGACGTCCCGGGCGGACCGAGACTGTCGGTGTACTGCTGCGCGATCCCTATCCAGTAGCTCCCGTTCGCGCTGACGAAAAAGCCCCGCATGATCGAGCGGAAGTTGGCGCTCGACGGCTGGATCGCGTACGGGTCCGAGGTGGCGTTCTCGTAGGTCGTCCCGTTCGGCTGCCAAAAGACGAGCACTACGCGGGGATCGTGCATGACCGGTCCGCCGTTGTACAGGAGGGGCCCGCACTGGGTCTGAGGGTTGCAGGTCTGGTTGCCGCTCGGGGCAACGGCGGCGGCGCTCGCACCAGACGGACGGATCGGGAACAGATGGGCCGAGCCCGAGCGGACCCCCAGGGCCCCGCTCGCGCTCCCAACTCCCGCCGGCGGGGCCGCTGCGATGAGGGCGTTACCTCCGAGGGGGGTCGTGACCGTCGGCAAGAAACTCGCGGCCAGGAGGAGGGAGAGACCGACGAGCACCAGGGAGACGCTCCCCGCAGGGTCCCGGACCGGTCCGCGCAGGACCGGAGGTGCAGCAGAATGCATCGAATCGGGCTCCGTATCTCGAGGCGGTCCGTCTTAACCGTTTCGCGAGGAGCCCGGGAGGGATACCGCGCTGGCGGGTGGTCCGGCGCGGTGCGGCCGTTCACGTTATAAACACACCCGAGTGTGTAAATCCGATGGCGACGGCGGCGCCGCGATTCACGGAATGGCTCTCGAAGGAGCAGGTCGGTGAGCTCTCGGAAGCCCTCCGCGACCCCGCCGAGTTCCGTCGGCACCGCGAGGAGGCGTTCGAGCGGTTCCGGCAGTTGCCGCTGGAGCCGAACCCGCTCTATCGGGGGTACGGTTATCTCGCGGGGGTCGATCTTACGGGACTCGATCCGGCGCGACGGACGGCCCCGGTCGACCTTCCCCCGACGATCCCCGGCGCGATCCGCATCGTCCACGACGGCGCGGGGACCCGGACCGAGCTCCCGCGGGACCTGGCAGACGCCGGAGTCCGGGTCAACTCCCTCGAGGAGCTCTGGACCGCCAGCAACGGGAGCCTCGCGACGTTCCTGCGCGGCTCGGAGACCGAGACCGACCGACTGTCGGCGCTCGCGGCGACCCTGCTCAACCGGGGGTACCGGCTCGATGTGCCGGACGACTATCGGGTCCCGATCCGGGTGCAGGAGCTCGCGATCCTTTCTCGGCCCCATGAGGCGCTGTCGGTCCGACGGAGCGTCCGGGCCGGGGTCGGTACTCAGTTGCTTCTCAGCGAGGAGGTCTATGCGACCCCGTCCAATACCTCCGACCAGCGGTTCTACGGCTCGTCGATCGACCTCGACCTCGGCGAGCGGTCGAAGGTCGCCGTGCTGACGGTCCACGCACCCGACCTGCGCACCGTTTCCGTCTACCGGCGCACCGCCACGACCGGGGACGACGCGCGGATCGCTTGGCTGTGGAACGGGCTCGGCGGGTTCCGCACTCGGGTCCGCAACCAGACGACGCTCACGGGCCGCGGTTCGGCGGCCGACGATCTCCAGACGTTCTACGGCGCGAAGGACCAGTCGTACGACAGCTCGGTCGACGTGACGCACCGGTCAACCGACACCCACGCGCAGTCGATCACCCGCGGCGTCTTCACCGATGACGCGCGCGGGATGAGCCGAGGGCTCGTCCGCATCGAGCCGGACGCCCGGAAGACCATCGCGTACGTCTCCGAGCATGCGATGCTCCTCTCCCGAGGAGCGCGGTCCGACACGATCCCGATCCTCGAGATCCTTTGCCGGGACGTCAAGGCGACCCACTCGACGTCGGTCGCGCCCGTCGACCCCGAGAAGGTCTTCTACCTCGAGTCCCGCGGCATGACCGAGCCTGAGGCCGTACGGATGATCGGGGAAGGGTTCCTCGCCTACGTCCACGAGCGGGCCCCGATCGCGGGGCTCCGGGAGATCCTCTATCCGCTTCTGGCCCGTCGCTGGGAGGGGAAGGACGTCCGCTGGAGCGCGGACGCGTACCCGACCCTGCCCGAGCTCTCCGTCGCCGGCACCGCAGCGGCGCCGGAGTGGCGGTTCGATACCAAGCTTCGCTGAGGCGTCGAACGGCTCGAGGGGATCCTACCGTTCGGACTCCGCGAATTCGGTGCGACCGGAGTCGGTGCCGGTCTACCCGACCGCCCCGGTCATCTCGAGCTGGATCAGGCGGTTCAGCTCGAGCGCGTAGTCGACCGGGAGCTCCTTCGCGAACTCCGCGAGGAATCCCATCAGGATCAGGTGGATGGCGTCCGACTCGTTGAGCCCGCGGCTCATGAGGTAGAAGATCTGCTCCTCGCCGATCTTCCCGACGACGGCCTCGTGCGTGATCGTCGCGTCCTCCTCGTGGATCTCGTTGTACGGATACGTGTCGGAACGGCCGCTCTCGTCCGGAAGGAGCGCGTCGCAGCGCACGGCTGCCTTGACGCCGGTGGCGCCGGGAGAGACGTGGAGGAGTCCCCGGTAGCTCGTCTGGCCGCCCCGGATGGCGATGGACTTCGAGATGATCTTGCTCGACGTGTCGGGAGCGGAGTGGACGGCCTTGGCGCCGGAGTCGATGATCTGGCCCTGGCTCGCGAACGCGACCGACAGGATGTCGGCGCGCGCGCCCCGACCCTTCAGGTACACCGACGGGTACTTCATCGTGATCTTGGAGCCCATGTTCCCATCGACCCACTCGACGAGGGCGCCCTCGTAGGCGACCGCGCGCTTCGTGACGAGGTTGTACACGTTCTTCGACCAGTTCTGGACGGTCGTGTAGCGGACCTTGGCGTACGGCTCGGCGACGACCTCGACGACGGCCGCGTGCAGCGAGTCGGTCGAGTAGATCGGGGCCGTGCACCCTTCGATGTAGTGGAGCTTCGCGCCCTTGTCGGCGATGATCAGCGTTCGCTCGAACTGGCCGACGTTCTTCGCGTTGATGCGGAAGTACGCCTGGAGCGGGATCCCCGCGTCGACGCCCGGCGGCACGTAGACGAAGCTGCCGCCCGACCAGACCGCGCTGTTCAGGGCAGAGAACTTGTTGTCGTTGTACGGGACGATCTTGCCGAAGTACTTCCGCACGATCTCGGGATGCTCCTTGACCGCGGTGTCGGTGTCGCAGAAGATGACACCCTTCGCGGCGAGGTCCTCGCGGATCTTGTGGTAGACCGTGCCGCTGTCGTACTGGGCCCCGACGCCGCCGAAGTACTCCCGTTCCGCCTTCGGAATCCCGAGCTTGTCGAAGGTGTTGCGGATGTCGGCCGGAAGGTCCTCCCACTTCCGCTTGGTCTCCCCTTCGAGCAGGGGGTTCGCGTAGTAGGTGTACGCATCGAAGTCGATCTCGGCGAGGCTCGGTCCCCAGTCCGGCATCGGCCGCTCGACAAAGTGCTGGTAGGCGCGCAGGCGGTACTCGAGCATCCAGTCCGGCTCGTTCTTGAAGCGGGAGATCTGCTCGACGACCTCCCGGGAGAGTCCCTTGGCGATGCGAAGTCGGTACGTCTCAGGGTTCTTGAAGTCGTACCGGGTGTAATCGAGAGGAGTGACCTCGCTCGACTGGGCCATGCTGCTTCCCTCGGGAATTCCATCACTCCGATGTATTTAAATGAGAGGTCGCCGACGGCGCGACAGCGCTTCCTCCTCGGCCGGCTCGGCGAACTTCGGGCGGCGTCACCACCGCAGCGACACGGCGTGGGCGGGCCCCCGGGCCGGCGCCGTCGTCCGCTCGGAAACGCTCAGCCGGAACGGGGCGGGGATGCCGCCGCCGGTCGCTCGAAGAGCCGGGTGATCTCGGCAAGGGCGTCAAACAGCTGCTCGAGCTCGGCCTCGGTGTTGTAGAGGTACGGGCTGGCCCGGGAGAGCGCCGCCACGCCGAGGCGTTCCATCAGCGGCTGAGCACAGTGATGTCCGGCGCGAATGCAGATCCCTCTCGCGTCGAGAAGGCTCGCGACATCGTGGGGATGGACGCCCTCGAGCCGGAACGAGAGGACCGCTTCGCGGTCGGCCGCGTTCGGAGGGCCGAAGATCTTCACGCGACGCCCCAGCCGCTCCTCCGCGAGGCGCAGCGCGGTCGATTGCAGCTTCCGCTCGTAGCGGCCGAGCTCCTCCCAGCCAATGGCGTCGAGATAGTCGAGCGCTACGGCAAGCGCGACCGCACCGCCCACGTTCGGCGTGCCCGCTTCGAACTTCTGCGGGACATCGGCGAAGCTGACCCGGTCCTGATGGACCTCGCGGATCATCTCACCGCCCCCGAGCGACGGCGGAAGCTCCTCGAGCAGCTCCTCGCGGCCCCAGAGGACGCCGATCCCCATCGGCCCGAGGGTCTTGTGCCCGGAGAACGCGAGGAAGTCGGCGCCGAGCGCGCGGACGTCGAGCCTAAGGTGAGGAGCGGACTGCGCGGCATCGACCACCACGAGCGCGCCGGCCGCATGCGCCCGGTCGGCGATCTCCCGGACCGGATTGACCGTACCGAGCACGTTCGAGACGTGGGTGATCGTGACGACCTTCGGTCGCGCGGCGAGCCGTCGATCCAGCTCGTCAAGCCGGAGCCGCCCCTCGTCGTCGACGTCGACGAACTGCAGATCGATGCCGAGATACTGCCGCAGGAAGTGCCAGGGCACGATGTTCGAGTGGTGCTCCATCACCGTCGTGACGACCGTGTCCCCCCGTCGGAGCCGGGAGCGCCCGAGGCTCGTCGCGAGCACGTTGAGCGCCTCCGTCGTTCCCCGCAGGAAGACGACCTCCTTCGGCGACCGGGCCCGCAGGAACCGGGCCACGCGCTCCCGCGCGGCCTCGTAGGCGTCGGTCGCCTCGACGCTCAGCTCGTAGACGCCCCGGTGGACGTTCGCGTTCTGCCGCTCGTAGAACGTCGCCTCGGCGGCAATCACCGACGCCGGCTTCTGCGACGTCGCCGCCGAGTCGAGATAGACGATGGGTCGACCCTGGTCGCTCCGCCCCAAGAGCGGGAAGTCTCGGCGAATCCGTTCGACGTCCATCGCCCGACCCCCGTCGGGTCGGTAGACCCCCCGCCTACTTAGGAGGGCAGGGGCGCGGCGCCGCGAATGAACTCGTAGCCCTTCTGCTCGAGCTCCTCGGCGAGCTCCCGTCCGCCCGAGCGGGCGATCGCGCCGTCGACCATCACGTGGACACGATCCGGCTGGAGGTACTTCAGGATCCGCTGGTAGTGGGTGATCACGAGGATCCCCGCATCCGGACGGTGGAGCTTTGCGACCGTCTCCCCGACGGCACGCACCGCGTCGATGTCGAGGCCCGAATCGGGCTCGTCCAGGATCGTGAAGATCGGATGGAGCGTGGCCATCTGGAGCACTTCGACCCGCTTCTTCTCGCCGCCCGAGAATCCCTCATTGAGCGACCGCTTGAGGAGCGCCGGGTCCATGCCGAGGTAATTGAGATGGGTCTGGAGCTCCCGGTCGTAGGCGGTCGTGTCCGCGTTCTGGGCGGTGTGGCGCTGCATGTAGGCGGTCCAGAGGAACTTCGAGAGCGAGAGCCCCGAGACCTCCTGAGGGTATTGGAAACCGAGGAAGAGGCCGGCCTTCGAGCGCTGGTCGACGCTGAGCTTGAGGAGGTCCTGCCCGTCGAGGAGCGCTCGGCCCTGGGTTACGCGGTACTTCGGGTGACCCATGAGCGCATAAGCGAGCGTGCTCTTCCCGGATCCGTTCGGTCCCATGAGCGCGGTGAGCTCGCCGCTTTTCAGCGTGAGGTTGACCCCGCGGAGGATCTGCTTTCCGGCGACTTCCGCGTGAAGATCTTCGATGACGAGGGTATGTTGCGACGGCGTGGTGGTCATACCGATCGACCGGATACGAGCCGATACCGTTATTTAAGCATGGCGCGGTGTGTAAATCGAACGGCCCGGACCGGCGCACCGAGGAGGATCCCATGACGGCTACCGAAGACCTGCTCGAAGGGACGCGAGGTCAGATCCTGGAGGAGCTCGCCCTCGCGCCACGCACCGCCCGGGATCTCGCGCGGAAGCTCGGGATCCAGGAGAGCGCCGCCCGCGGACATCTCGATCGCATGGAGGACCGTGGGCTCGTCGTTCCCTCCTTCCGACGGGAGGGGGTCGGGCGCCCCCGCAAGCGGTACGTCCTGACGGCCCAGGCCCAGGACCTCTTTCCGAAGAAGTACGACCTCATCCTCGACACGGTGGTCGACGAGCTGCTCGAGCGCGAGGGCGAGGGGTACGTGAGCGCGCTCTTTGCCGAGGCCGCGCGCCGGATGGCGCGCGAGGTCGCGAAGGAGATCCCGAAGGGGGGCAGCGCGCCCGACCGCGTCCGGAACCTTGTCGCGGCACTGAACCGGCTCGGATTCCGCTGCACGGCGGAGGAGATGCCGGACGGGACGATGCGCATCGTGCGCACCAACTGCGTCTTCCGGCACAATGCCCTGTCGCATCCGTACCTCCTCTGCGATGTCTTCGATAAGCACCTCACCGAGGCGCTCCTTGGACAGGTCGGTGTCGACCTCCAGGATTCGATCGGGCGGGGCGGGGTCCGGTGCACCCATCTGATCCAACTGCTCTCGGGTCAGCCGGCCCGTGCGGGAGACTCCCGCCTCGCTCGCCCCGAACGCGGCGCGCCGGAGCCGTCGCACGGCCGACTGGGACTCGACTAGGGTAGGGGCCGTCGGTACCGGGTTCGGCCCGCGGCAGAACGAGGGGGCGGTTGGGGGTTCGAGAGGCCCTGGTGCGGCACGGAGAAGAGCATGCGATCGCTCCGCGCTTCCGAGACCATCTTAGAGGAGGTGGCCGCGCACGCTCGCGCCAGCTACCCCGACGAATGCTGCGGGTTCCTCATCGCCGGACCGGATCTCCGCGACCCGTCCGCTCCCCGGACCCTGGTCGCGAGCGAGCCGGCCGAGAACGCTTTCGAGGGAGGCCGATCGACCCGTTTCCTCTTGCGACCGCAGGAGCTGCGCGCGGCGGACCGCCGGGCGGAGGCGGGGGGACGTGCGGTGGTCGGATTCTACCACTCGCATCCCGATCGTCCGGCGCGCCCCTCCCGGCTCGACCAGGAGAATGCCTGGCCGGGATACAGCTACCTCGTGATCCACGTGGACGCGGCGCAGGCGACCGAGCTCCGGGCGTTCGAGCTCGACCCGGACTCGCTCGAGTTCCGCCCCGTGCGGCTCCTCGCCGAGATCGGTGACGGTTCGGTCGGGGCGGCGACCCCTGGTGAGAAGGTATGAGAGAGGGCCGGAGTTAGGGGAGTGACGATGGGTCGAGTCACGGTCCGGGTGCCGACGCCGCTGCGCTCTCTGACGGAGGGCCGCGCCGAGGTCGCGTTCGACGGAGCGACGACGGTCGGCGCGGTCGTCCAGGGGCTCGCCCGGCAGTACCCGCCGCTCGCACGTCACCTCGTCACCTCGGACGGCCATCTTCGGGGGTCGGTCACCGTCTATCTCAACGACGAGGACATCCGGTACCTGGGCAAGGAAGCGACCCCGGTCGCCGACGGCGACGTCGTCGCGATCGTTCCCGCGATCGCCGGCGGCTCCACGAGCGAGCCTTCGGCGGGACACGGCCGGCCGGCCGATGCGATCGCCGACGGAGGGCCGGCCTTCTCTCGCGACGAGCTGCGTCGGTACAGCCGACACCTCCTCCTCCCCGAGGTCGGGATCGCGGGCCAGAAGAAGCTCCGTCGCTCGAAGGTCCTCCTGGTCGGTGCCGGTGGTCTGGGCGCGCCCGCGGCCCTCTACCTCGCGGCCGCCGGCGTCGGGGAGATCGGCCTCGTCGACTTCGACGCGGTCGATCTCTCGAACCTCCAGCGCCAGGTCCTGTACACGACCCCGGACGTCGGGCGACCGAAGCTCGAGGCCGCGAAAGCCCGCCTGGAGGCGCTGAACCCCGGGGTGAGCGTGCGCGTCCACCCGGAACGGCTGACCTCGGACAATGCGATCGAGGTCCTCCGGCCCTACGACATCGTCCTCGACGGGACCGACAACTTCCCGACCCGCTACCTCCTCAACGACGCGGCCGTGCTCCTCGGGAAGCCGGACGTGTACGGCTCGATCTACCGCTTCGAGGGCCAGGTGAGCGTCTTCGACGCCCGCCACGGTCCCTGCTATCGCTGTCTCTATCCCGAGCCGCCGCCCGCCGACCTCGTCCCCTCGTGCGCCGAGGCCGGGGTGCTCGGAGTCCTGCCGGGCCTGGTCGGGGTCCTCCAGGCGACCGAGGCGGTAAAGCTCCTCCTCGGCCAGGGAACGTCGCTCGTCGGGCGGCTCCTCTTGTTCGACGCCCTCGAGCTCTCGTTCCGCGAGCTGAAGCTCCGCAAGAATCCCCACTGCGTCCTCTGCTCGGCGGAAGCGACCCAGAAGGGCCTGATCGACTACCCGGCGTTCTGCGGCGTTCCCCCGGCGGGCGCGGAATCGGGGGACGCCTCCGTGCCGTCGGTCGAGCCCGAAGCGCTCGCCAAGGAGCTCCGGTCGGACGACCCACCGCTCCTGATCGACGTGCGCGAGCCAGAGGAATGGGCGATCGCCCACCTTCCCGAGGCCGTGCTGATCCCCCGCCGCGAGCTGCCCGAACGGGTCGACGAGGTCACTCGGGCGCGGGCGCTCGTCCTCTACTGCACGTCGGGCTCCCGGTCGGCCCATGCCGCACGGCTCTTGCTCGACCTCGGCTTCACCCAGGTCCGGAACTTGAAGGGCGGGATCCACGCCTGGGCGGATCGCGTCGACCCGGACCTGCCCCAGTATTGATCTCCGGGCCGCCGGAGGTCGGATCGAGTCGGTACGGTCAGATCTGGGACGGGGCGCCGGCAGCCTGGAGCGGATCGCCGACGTCGACCGTGAGCCGCCCCGAGTACGACCGGACGCGCCGGGACAGCTCGCGGGCGAACGCCTCCCGGTTCCGGGGCGAGACGTAGAGCGGTACCTCGCCCGCCGTCACGAGGACTCCCCGGGCCGCGTCCGTGTAGATCGAGTCGAAATGGCCGATGCGGGGGCTCCACATCCGTCCCCGCCACCCCCACGAACCGAACATGCCCCCGGGGGAGAGATCGCGCAGGGAGACGTACTCGATGCGGCGCACCCGGTCGAGCCGAATGCGGACGCCTCCGAGCAGCCGCCAGGCGTGCAGGTACTGATCGTCGATCCAGTAGCGGGTCGAGAGGTACCGCCCTAGTGACCCCGCGACGAGGGCCGTGAGGACGTACGGAAGCCACCAGTATCCTCCGGGGACGCCCCGAGAGACAAGCACGGCCACGATGATCAACAAGAAGCCGTACATCCCGACGATGCCGTACGAGATGGTTCCGCCGTCGACGTACCGTCCCTGGCGATCGATCGCCCCCGTCGAGCCTCCGGCCGCGGCGTTCGGGGTCGTTTCCTCCGCGCTCGCGGGCTGCGTCGGGCCTCCTCCTTCTCGCTCGACCCTTCGGGGTCGGGCGCCCGTTCGTACGCGGAGCCCGTCAAATAGATTCGCTGTGGCCGTATGGTCTCTCGCGCGGCCGCGGGCCGCTCGGACTCTGCGAGGGGCCCTGACCGTTCCCGCCCCTGTCGGGAGATCAAAGCACCAGACGGCGGGAGGAGCGGGCGTACACCTCCCGCCGCCCGACTGGAACGCGGTTCCCTCCCGGCCGTCGCTCCGGGGGATCCCAGGGCACTCGCCCGCGCGCTCGACCGCCTACGGCGAGGAAAGGGGCACCGGCATCATGCCGCGGCTTCGTAGTAGTACTCGCCCTTCGCCCGCTGCTCCCGATCGAGGGCGGAGCCCTCCCGATTGATCCTGGGACGCAGGGTCTCGTTGTCCCGGCGGAAGGTGATGTCGACCTCTTTGAGGAGGCGGTTCATCCCTTCGCGCATCGCGAACGGCCCGTCGCCCCGTCCCCGCGAACCGTCCGCGGCCGTCGGGCGGAAGACCATCAGCGCGTCGCACGCGAGGTCGAGGAAGTAGACGTCATGGTCCGCGACGAGGGCCGAGACCGCCTGGCGCTCGACCTGGCGACGGATCAACCGAGCCATCGCCATCCGCTCGTCGGCGTCCAGGTACGCGGACGGCTCGTCAAGGAGGTAGAGCGTCGCGGGCCGGGCGAGGGCGAGCGCCACGGCCGCGCGTTGGAGCTCGCCGCCCGACAGGTCGGGCAGCGGGACGTCGAGGATGCTGTCGAGGTGCAGGCCCGGAACGAGCTCGCGCTCGAGGAGCTTCGCGTCGAAGGTGGGATCGCCCGCCAGCGCCTCCATCCGCTCCCGCAAGCTCGCCGGCTGGGTCGCGCGCAGGTACTGCGGCTTGTAACTGACGGTCACGCCGGGCGGCGGAGCGCCGTGGGAAGGGGGCTCGACGCCGGCCAGCATGCGCACGAAGGTCGTCTTCCCGGTCGCGTTCGGTCCGACGATCCCGACCGTCTCCCCTTTCGCGAGGACGCCGGCCCCGACGGAGAGCGAGAACTGCGGGAACTCCTTCGCGAGGTCGGGGAACTCCACGAGGGCGCGCTGTCGTGCCGGCGGCCTCGGAGGATGGGCGACGAACCGCACCGGCTCGGTGCGGAAGCGGACGTTCTCGTCCTTGAGGTAACCGTTGAGGTAGGTGTTGATCGCGGTGCGCATCGGCATCGGGTGGCTGATGACCCCGAAGGCGGAGGCCTCGCCGTAGAGGAGGTGCGCCTCATCGGCAAGGTAGTCGAAGAGCCCGAGGTCGTGCTCGACCACCAGGACGCTCTTCGATGCCCCGAGGCGACGAAGGACGCGGGCGATGCGCATCCGGTGAATGATGTCGAGGTAGCTCGACGGCTCGTCGATCAGATAGAAGTCCGCCTCGGTCGCGAGCGTGCGCGCGATGGCGGCGAGCTGCAGCTGCCCTCCCGAGAGCTCGGAGAGCGGCCGGTCCCCGAACGACGAGATCCCGACCTCCTCGATCGCCCGCTGGGCGTTGCCGCCGCCGGCGATCACGTACTCCGCCGTCGTGCCGGGGGTCTCGGCAAGGCCGTCGACGTACTGCGGCTTCAGCACGCTCACGAGCTCGCCTTTCGCGACCCGCTCGAAGTGGGCGCGAAGCGCGGTTCCGCGGAAGTGCTCGAGCACCTTTGCCCAGTCCCCCGGGGCCCCGAAATCGCCGAGGTTCGGGACCTCCACGCCCGCGAGCAGCCGGAGCGCGGTCGACTTGCCGGTTCCGTTCGGGCCCAAGAGCCCGGTGATGCCGACCGGGGGCGGCATCGGGAGGCGGTAGAGCCGGAAGCCGTTGTACCCGTAGCGATGCACGATCTCGGCCTCGTCCGCCTGGGGGGTGTTCAGGATCTTGATCGCGTCGAACGGACACTTGTGGACACAGATCCCGCAACCGATGCACAGCGACTCCGAGATGACCGGCTTCCCGTTCGGCCCCTCGACGATGCACTCCTGGCCCATCCGGACCGGCGGGCAGTACGACTGGCACTCCCACCGGCACTCCTTGGGGTGGCACCGGTCGGCGAGCAGGATCGCGATGCGCGTCAGGGCCGGCTCCCCCCGACGTCCGAGACGACCTGGCCGTCCCGCATCGCAAGGTGTCGGGAGGCTCGGGCGGCGACCTCGGGGTTGTGGGTGACGAGGAGGAGCGTCGCCGAGCGCGACTCCCGGACCCGAACCAGGAGGTCGAGGATCGCCCGGGTGTTCGCGCTGTCGAGTTCGCCGGTCGGCTCGTCGGCGAGAAGGAGGCCCGGCCGGTTCGCGAGCGCCCGGGCAACGGCGACCCGCTGCTCTTCCCCGCCCGAGAGCTGGTGCGGATACGCCCGCTCGCGGCCGGAGAGGCCGACCTCGCCGAGGAGGTCGGAGGCCTGGCGGGTCCGTTCCGCACGGGGGACCCCGAGCGCACGCATCGGCAGTTCGACGTTCTCGCGCGCGGTCAAGGTCGGGAGCAGGTAGAACCGCTGAAAGATGAACCCGACGGCGCGCAGGCGGAGGCGCGCCCGCTCCCGGTCGGAGAGGGTCCCGACCGACCGCCCGTCCCAGCGGAGATCCCCCCCGGTCGGCGCGTCGAGCAGCCCGAGCAGGTTCAGCAGCGTGGTCTTGCCGCAGCCGCTCGGCCCCTCGACGGAGACGAACTCCCCCGCCTCGAGCGTGAGGTCGATGCCGCGCAGCGCCCGGACCTCCTCGGGAGTGTCGGGGAAGTAGGTACGCGAGACCCCGGCGAGCCGGATGACCGGCACGTCCGGGGAGACCGTGTTCATCGCAGCGCCTCCCCGATCTCTAGACGCAATGCCGAACGGCTCGCGACCGCGCTCGCCAGAAGCGAGAGCCCGGCGACCCCTCCGACGATCTCGAGCAACGTCAGCGGCACGAAATCCGCGAGCTGGGCTGCCTCCTGTACGGTAGCGGTCGCCCACATCGCGAGACCTTCCACCACCCCGTACCCGACCAGGATGCCGAACAGGGAGCCGAGCAGCGCGAGGACGAGTCCCTCCCAGAGGATCCCGGTTGCGATCGACCAACCCGGGAGCCCGAGCGCCCGACGGATCCCGATCGACCGCTGGTCCGACTCGACGCGTCGCAGGAGGACCAGCGCGAGGAACAGGAGGCCGACCGTGAGCCCCACCGACGAGAGCGCGAGGTAGAAGCCGGTCAGGACCGCGGCGGCCGACTGGAGCTGCTCGGCCTCCTGCGTGAGCGAGGTGACGGTGTAGTACGGGACGAGCGCCCGGATCTCGCTCTGCACCCCCGCGAGGGCGGACGGACTGCGCGAGATGTCCCCCCCCACCGCGACCTGGATCGTGTCGGCGGCGTCCGGGACGACGGCGGTCGGAGCGGCCCCGTACCCGGTCATCTCCTGGAGGTTCGACAGGGGCAGGAGGATCGAGAAGGCACCGGTCGGGCCGAGGAACGTCGGCGGGATGCCGAAGAGGCCGGTCACGTTGTACGCGACGGCGAGGCTCAGGTTCGCGGTCGGCGCGAGCCGGATCTGGGTCCCGATGCCGATGTGGTCCGCGAGGGCGTACGGCGTCGAGATCAGGACACTGTTGGTCGCCGGGCCGCGGTACGTGCCGTTCGCGTAGTGGACGAGGTCCGTCGGGTCCCCGAGCGGCAGCGGGGACGGGAAGAGCCCACCCTCGGCCGGGCTCAAGGTCGGACCGAACGCTCCGGGGACGACCCCTTCGGCGAGGACGGGGGTCGGCGTCGCCCGCCCCGAATAGGCATCGATCGGCACGCTCAGGATGGGCGAGGCGGCCGTGACCCCGCCGAGCGCATCGATCTGCAGGCTCAGACGGTGGGCCTGTGCGATGCCGTGCACCCCCGAGGCGCTGACGACCAGTTGGTAGCCGGCGTTCTGCAGGTTCGCGAGCTCGTGCGCCGAGACGCCGCCGCCCACACTGATCAGGATGACCGGCAAGGCGACTGCCGCCGCGATCGCCGCCACCGCGAGCACGCGCTGCAGGCGCGAGTGCCTCAGGGAACGCCCTGCGGGGCGCCACCTCATGGTGCCCGGAGCTCCTCCGCGACGGGAAGCTGCATCGCCCGCGCGGCCGGGGCGATCGCCGCGACGAGCCCGACCGCGAGGACCACCAGGATCCCCGTGACGATCACCGAGGCGTCGAAGCCCACGAAAGAGAACGACGACGGCAGCCCGTTCACGAAGCGCAGGAGGAACGAGTTCATCGCCTCGGTCCCGAGGTAGGCGACCGGAAGGCCGACCGCGAGCCCGAGTCCGGCGATCAGAAGCGACTCCTCGACGACCGTGAGACCGATCGCCGCCCGGGTATGTCCCACCGCACGCAAGAGGGCGAGCTCCCGGCTGCGATCATCGACGGACATCTGGAGGACGGTCGTCGTGAACAGGGCCGCCACGACGACCCCGATCACGCCGATCAACGTACCGAAGGTCCGGTAAAGGTCGACCACGTGCTGGATCGCCCCGAGGAGGTCCGAGAGCGAGAAGACCGTGAGGCCGGGGAACGCGCTCTCGATCCGCGACTGGTCGGCGGCGACCGCGGTCGGGTCCCGCAGGTGGATGAGCACGAGCGAAGCGTAGTCGGTCGAAGCGCTCGCCCCGCCGACGAGCGTCTGCAGCTCGGAAAGGTACGTGAACGCGAGGAGCGCGGACGGGATCAGCCAGAACGGTCCCGAGATCCCGACGACGACGAAGCTGGTCGCGTTGGAGTACCAGCCCGGGAGCGCGGCGCTGGATATCGGCGTGACCGGGCTCGCCCAGACCTCGTCGCCGATCCCCACGTGGAGGACGAAGGCGAGCGCCTGGTCGAGCACGATCTCGTGGGTCAGCGGACCGGTGTAGCTCCCGTTCGCGTAGTGGGGATCGCCGGGCCAGGTGAACCCGGTGCCGTTGTAGAGGGTCGGTACCTGGATCCCCGCATTGTCCGACGGAAGCCAGCCGACGGTCCCGCAGCCGGTGGGACCCCAGTCGGACGGAACGGAACTTGAGTTCGCCCTCGCCCAGAGCGAGGCGTTCCCGAAGACCAGATTCGAGACCAGCCAGGGGCTGGCGGTCACCACGTTCGAGTCGGCCCGCGGGATCTCGACCGCGAGCCGATGCGCGCCGGTCACCGGGGGAAATTGCGGCGACGACAGCGACGTGTTGGCGCTCGCGGCGATGAGGTCGACGCCGCTCGCGGTGGCGAGCTGGGAAGCGCTCGCGGTGATCCCGTTCGAGAGCGCGAGCAGCATGACCACGAGACCGACCGCGAGACCAATACCGAGCGCGGTGAGCGCCGAGCGGCGGGGCCGCCGGCGGATCGCGTCGAACGCGTACGCCACCGCTTCCTCCGTACGCTCCTAGGTCTCGAGGCCCTGCCGGAGTTCGCCCAGGGAGACCCGATGGGAGGCTTCTACGTTGTACTTGTGGATCGACTCCTCGCTCACGGTGGTCGCCCGCACGCCGGTCCGGTCGGAGAGCTGCGGAAACCGAGCGGGCAGGCTCGCGAGCAGGTCGCGGAGGACGTCCTCGACGAACTTCGGCCGCCGGTGGGCCCGCAGCACCACCGCGCCTTCGTCGCCGCGCTTCAGGATCGCGTACGTCGGGCTCGACGCCGAGGCTTCGATCGTGTCGATCACGTCGTCGACCTCCACGTCCCCGCCGTCCTCGAGCTCGAAGACCAGCCGCGTACGGTTCCGCTGGTTGTGCGTGATCATCGGCAGTGACTCGAACTTTGACGCGGCAAGCTCGGGGAACTCCCGGACGAGTTCGGCCCGGCACGTCTCCATCGCACAGGGACAGGCGGTCATCCCGACCGCTTCGGCGCCGACCGCTCGGCCGAGCTCGACCTCGCCGCCGGGACCCCGGGTCGCCCGTGCCTCGGCGATGAGGGTGTAGTCCTCGAAGCTGCGTCGCTCCTCGGAGACCCCCTTTTGCAGGAAGTACTCGGCGGATGCCTCGACCGCCGCCTCCCGGGCGTAGGGATGGCGCACGAGCAGCTCGCGCACGATCGACGAGCAGGCCGACTCGAGACTGTCGACGGGACGGGTCACGGTCGTGTCGACGATCTCCGCGAGGATCTCCGCGTTGCGGGAGAGGTCGGATCCCTTGCGGTCCGATGGGAGGTCGACCCCCACCCGGAACGTCACCGCGAGGACGTTCTGCCGTTCCGCCCGCTGCACGACGAGCGGCTTGCGGATCCCCGAGAGACCGACCGAGCGGAGTCGGAGGTTCCCCTGGGCGGGGGCCATCGCGTGGACGTCCTTCATCGGCGAGGCAACGAGGGGGGGCGCTTAAGGGCGTTCGGGGCGCGTAGCGCCAAGGTAACCTCCCGGTCCCCGCCGCATCCTTATACTCTTGGCCGGCGTGCCAAAGTGGATGACGGAGACGAGCCCATCGACGCCCTCGTCCTCCCCGGCCTCGGGGAGCGGTCCGGCGCCCGTCGCCTCGGGCCCGTACGCCGAGCGCGAGCGCCTGATCACGGAGAATCTGAAGCAGATCTACGACCCCGAGATCCCGATGAACATCGTGGACCTCGGGCTCGTCTACGGGTTCGAGTGGTCCGGGGACGATGTCACGCTCAAGATGACGCTCACCGCCCCGGGTTGCCCCGTCGCGGGCATCCTCGCCGAAGAGGTGAAGCTCGCGATCGAGAAGGTCCCCGAGGTGAAGTCGGCGACCGTCGAGATGACGTGGGACCCGCCCTGGACCCCGGAACGGATGAGCGAGTTCGCGAAGCGTCAATTCGGGTACGCCTAGCGGGGCTCGCGCCGCCGGAGGCTTGTGACGCCACCGGTCGCGGGGTTCCCCTTCCGGTGGGCCGCGCGCACCGGGATCCGAGTCGATCCCGGGCGTGACGGGTAGGAGGAGCGCCACCGTGCCGACGTCGACTCCGGCGCCGAGCGGCGGCCTCGGGGGCGCGGAGGCGGCCGAACGACTTCGCCAGTTCGGCCCCAACGAGGTCCGCGAAGAGCCTCCCCGCACGATCCGGCTCCTCCTCGGCCAACTGTGGGGACCGGTGCCCTGGATGCTCGAAGGGGCGCTGGCGCTCGAGCTCCTCCTCGACCACCTCCCGGAGGCGATCATCCTCGCGGGGCTGCTCGTCCTGAACTCGGTCCTCGCTACCTCGGAGGAACGGCGGGCCCGCACGGCCGTCGACCTCCTCCGCCACCGGCTCGAGGTCATTGCGCGGGTCCAGCGCGACGGGGTCTGGACGACGCGGCCCGCCCGCGAGCTCGTGCCCGGCGACCGGGTCCACGTGCGCATGGGCGACATCGTGCCGGCCGACGCGCAGATCGAGGAGGGCTCGGTCGAAGTCGACCAGTCGATGCTGACCGGAGAGTCGACGAGCGTCGATCGGGGGCCGACCGAGTCTCTCTTCTCGAGCTCCATCGTCCGACGGGGCGAAGCGACCGGGATCGTCACGGCGACCGGCACGCGGACCTATTTCGGCCGGACTGCGGAGCTGGTACGGTCGGCGCGCGCCCACAGTCATCTCGAGGAACTCATGCTGACGGTCGTGCGGTACCTGCTGGTCCTCGACGTCGTCCTCGTCGGGATCTTCGTTGGCGACGGGCTTCTGCGCGGCGTGAACCTGGCCCTCCTGGCTCCGTTCGTCCTGATCCTCCTGATCGCTTCGGTCCCGGTCGCGCTCCCGGCGACGTTCACGGTCGCCTCCTCGCTCGAGTCGCGACGGCTGGTCGAGGAAGGGGTCCTCGTGACCGGTCTCTCGGCGGTGGAGGACGCGGCGGGCATGGACCTTCTCTGCTCGGACAAGACCGGCACGCTGACCCAGAACCGGCAGACCGTGGGCGACCTGAGATCGCTCGTCCCGGGCGCGGAGGCCGAGCTCCTCGCGCTCGCAACGGCGGCCTGCGACGCGTCGACACAGGATCCGATCGACCTCGCGATCCTGGCCGCCGGGGCCGCGCGAGCGGTGCCCCGGTACGAGCGCCGAGCGTTCCTGCCGTTCGACCCGGCGAACAAGCGGTCGGAGGCGCGCATCCTCCACGGGGACGAGGAGTGGCGGGTGGTCCTCGGTCAGCCCTCGGTGGTCGCGCGCCTGATGGCCACCCCCGCGGGGGCCGACGAGTGGCTCGAACGCCGTTCCGAAGAAGGCTACCGTATCCTCGCGGTCGGTGCCGGCCCGGACCACGACCTCCGCCTTTCCGGCCTCATCGCCCTCCAGGACCCGATCCGGGACGACGCCCCCGGCCTCCTCCATCGGCTCGGGGAGATGGGGATCCAGGTCGTCCTGGTGACCGGGGATGCCGTGCCGACCGCGCGCTCGGTCGCGCGGTCGCTCGGGCTTCCCGGCCCGATCGGGAGCCGCGACGACCTCGCGCGCGCCTCCCCCGGCTTCTCCGGATTCGCCGGGGTGTACCCCGAGGACAAGTTCGCGCTCGTCCGAAGCCTCCAGGCTCACCACCGCATCGTCGGGATGACCGGGGACGGGGTCAATGACGCGCCCGCGCTCAAGCAGGCGGAGGTGGGGATCGCGGTGGCGAACGCGACCGACGTCGCGAAGGCCTCCGCGAAGCTCGTCCTGACCCGACCCGGCCTCGGGGGGATCGTCACCGCGGTCGAGTCGGGCCGGCGCGTGTACCGGAGGATGCTCACCTGGATGCTCAACAAGATCGCGAAGACGATCGAGCAGGTGGTCCTGCTGTCGCTGGCGTTCGTCGTCACGGGGCTCTTCGTGACGACCCCGCTGCTGATCCTCCTGATGATCTTCGCGAACGATTTCGTCGTGATGTCGGTAGGGACGGACCGCGCCCGCATCTCGACCGGGCCGGACCGCTGGGACGTCCGACGCCTGATCGGCGTCGGCGTGGCGACCGCCTCCGGCTGGCTCGCCGTGTCCTTCGGGGTCGTCCTGGTCGGGGTCTACGTGGTCCACTGGCCGCAGGCGACCCTGCAGTCGGTCGTCTTCCTCGAGCTCGTCTTCAGCGGCCAGGCGACCCTGTTCCTCATGCGGGAGCGGGGCCCTTTCTATGCGTCCCGTCCCAGCACGACCATGATCGTCGCCTCCGGGCTCGACCTTCTCACGATGGGCCTCCTCGCCACCTTCGGGATCCTGATGGCGCCGGTCGACCCCCTCGTCGTCCTCGCCCTCCTCGCCCTGGTCGCGGGCTGCGCACTCGTGCTCGATCGGGTGAAACTCTGGGCGTTCCGCACGAGTACCCTCTTCGTCGGCGCCCCGTCCACGGGACCGGGCCCCCGACCCCGCTAGAGCCGTCGGGACGATCGGGGCCGTGCGTTCGGCCGGCCGGCGCGGGCAGGGCGCCCCTCCGAAAGCTAGATAGGGAGCGGACCGTCCGAGACCGGCGTGCAGGTCCGGAGCGTGCGTTGGTCGGATTTCGACGACCTGGTGGAGACCTACTACGCCCTCTATGACGAGCGGGACCGCGGGGAGGAGATCGGGATCGGGCTCCTTGCCGAGCGACCGTCACCGGCCGATGAGGTCGGCTGGATGGCGCGATCGTACCGGCGGATGCTCGACGGCGACCTGATCTGGTCCGCCGCCGAGGTCGACGGCCGTGCCGTGGGCAGCTGCACGATCGACCGGTTAGGGGCGACCGCGAGCTCGGAGACCGCGCACGTCGGGACCCTCGGCATCCTGGTCCGCCGTGGCCATCGGGGACACGGGATCGGGAGCGCGCTGCTCGCGCACGCGCTCGACGCGGCTCGCGCCAAGTTCGGGATCGTCCGGCTCGACGTGTTTTCCACGAACACCCGGGCGAAGCAGCTCTACGAGCGGTTCGGCTTCGTCCTCTCGGGCCACGTACCGCGCCTGATCAAGCGGGGGAACCGATACTTCGACGCGGATCAAATGGTGCTCGAACTCGACCGACCGGGCGACGTATCGGCACGGAGGGATCTGTGAGCTCACCGAGCCGCGCCGACGATCTCGCCGCCTGGAGGAAGGAGATCGAGACCGAACGGGCGATGAAGGACGAGTTCATGGGACGGCATCCGGAGTCGCCGTTCGTCTCGGGGCGGGTGCCGTTCCACTCCCTCGTCTACTTCCCGATCGAGCCGAAGTTCCGGGTCCGGGCCACGCTCGAGCGCCCGGCCGTTCCCGAGGAGGCGTACCTTCGGACCAACCGGGACAACCAGGCCGTCATGCGCTACCTCGGCGACCTCCTCTTCTCGATCGGCGGCCGATCCCTTCGCTTGCGCGTCTACCATGCGGGAGAGGGCGTCGGGACGTCCGTCTTCGTCCCGTTCCGCGACGCGACGAGCGGTCGGGAGAGCTACGGCCCCGGTCGCTACCTGACGCTCGAACTGAACGAGGCTGACGTCTACGACCTCGACTTCAACCGGGCGTTCAATCCGTACTGCGCCTACACGGACGAGTACGAGTGCGGGTTCCCGCCGGCGGAGAACGACCTCCCGGTCGCCGTGCGCGCGGGGGAGAAGGTCTGGGCCGCCGAGCGGAACCCCCGGACCCCCTCGAGTCTCGTCCTCGCCCGGCAGGGCCGGCTCCGTCCCACCCCCGCGCCGGCCCGACCGGCCCGGAGCCGGACACGTCGCGCCCCCCCTAAAGGTGGGGCGCGACGGCGAGCGCGCCGTTGATCACGAACTGCACCCCGACGGCCGCCAGCAGGAGACCGAGGACCCGCGTCATCGCCATAATCCCGACCCGGCCGAGCGAGCGGAGGATCCGCTGGCCGTAGTGCAGCACGATGTACGTCGTGACCGTGACCACCGCGACCCCCACGAACGTCGCGAAGATCAGGAGGAGGTCGCTCCCGGCGGCCCCCTCATAGATCATCACGGTGGAGATCGCGCCCGGCCCGGCGAGCAGCGGGATCCCGAGCGGAACGACCGACAGCTCGTCACGCCGGGCGATCGCCTCCTCCCGGTCCTCGGTCGAAAGCCGCGTCCGCGCCATCTCTCCGTGGAGCATGTCGTAGGCGACGGTGAAGAGCAGGATCCCGCCCGCGATCTCGAACGCCCCGAGCGTGAACCCGAACGCGGCGAAGAGGAATCGTCCCACGAGCGCGAAGATCGTGAGGAGCCCCCCCAGGACCATGAGCGCCCGGCGAAGGATGATCCCGCGGTCCTCCTCGCTGAAGCCGTCGGTGAGCGCGACGAAGAACGGCAGCGTTCCGATCGGGTCCACGATCGCGAAGAGGCTGACGATGACCGCGGCATAGAAGGCGAGCTCCGACATTCCCCCGTGCCGCCGTCCGGCCCCCCGCGGCGGTCCCGGGAGCGTCCGAGCCTTTCAAGCCTTCGGAGACACCCCGGCGCCTCCGCCCGCACTAGCGGACGGCGGCGAGCACGCGGTTCTGACCGCGCGACCAGACGACCTCGGTCTCCGAAAAGCCGGCCCGTTGCAGCCGGTCCACGTGCCCGGCCAGGTTCGGCACCCGAACCCGGGTATGGACGCCGGGAAAGCGGGAGCGGCGGAGGCGGACCTCGGCCCGCAGCGTCGGCTCTCGCCGTACCGCCGCCCACCAGTCGGACCAGGACTCGCCGCGCCCCCGCCGCCCGGACGCCCCGCTCTTGCGCGCGAGACGGTCGGCCTCGGCGAGCCGGAGAGATCGCTCGTCGAAGCCCAGGAAGTCCCCGTTGAGGAAGATCCCTCCGCGGCGGATCCGTCGGCCAAGGACCCCGTAGACGCGGGCGAGCTGGGCCCCGGTGAGCCAGTGCAACGCGGTCGTGGACACGGCCGCATCGAACCTGCCGGGCGGAAGTGCCGTCTCCCAGTGCGGTTCGCGGAGGTCGGTCTCGACCCAGGTGAGACGGCCGCCGAGGCTCCCGAGTCCGGCGCGACCGATCGCGAGGGTCACCGTATCGAAGTCGACAGCCACGACCTTCGCCCGAGGGAGTCGGCGGAGTACCCGCTCGGTGAGCGACCCCGTCCCGCACCCGAGATCGAGCACTCGGGGCTCCGGACCCGCCACGGTCGCCAGCGTCTCCGTGATCGCCGCGAACCGGGCCTCCCGGTCCGGGACGTGCCGTTCCTGCTGCAGGTCCCAGCGCCGGCGCCAGGCACGGGCGGCCCGGGGTGATAGTCGAACGTCGAGCGGTGTCATGTCGGCGGGAGCGGGCGGGGGAAGATACCGCTTGACCGAGATCGTCCGTGAGGGGGACCGGGGGGCAGCGCTACTTCGAAGACCGAGATCGTCGGCGCGGGGCCGTCCCCGGGGAGCCGGTACGGCGCGCCTTCCGCCGGGATCCGGCGGCGGTACGCGGACCACCGAGCCCCCGCCCCTTGAGGCGCAGGACGGTCGGCTGGGAATCCGGGTTCGCGAGGAGGAGCGTGTACTTCCCCGGTGCCTCGGGGTCGAAGTAGATCCGGGCGCGGCCCGCGAGGCGCACCCGCTGGGCGTACGGGCCCCCCGGAGCGCCGATCATCAATACCACCGAGCGCCCCGGCGCCGGGCTATCGAGCGCGACATCGATCTCACAGGCCGGTGCCTCGAGCTCGATATCGACCCGCAGGGTCGAATCCGGCTCGATCACGACGTAGCGCGGCAGCGAGGAGAGGGTCACCGACACGCGGCGTCGACCGCACCGGATGAGAAAAGGCTTGGTCGCCAGTGGACGCCGACCGCGGCGGAGGGGCGACATTAAATCGCGTCGGAAACTTCGGCGCCTCCGATGGCAGCGAAACGGACGGCCCAAGCGGTGTGGGAGAACGACCTGATCCACGGCCACGGGACGGTCCAGAGCACGAGCGGAGCGTTCGGTGCGCTTCCCGTCAGTTGGGCGGCGCGCACCGAGAGCTCGGACGGGAAGACGAGCCCCGAGGAGCTCCTTGCGGCCGCCCACGCCTCCTGCTTCTGCATGGCCCTTTCGGCGGGACTCGGGCGGCAGCAGAAGCCCCCCCGGCACCTCAGCGTCCGCGCCACGGCGACGTTCGACAAGGTCGGAGACGGATGGAAGGTCACGACCATGGAGCTTCATGTGACCGGCACGGTGCCCGGTCTCACCGCCGCCGAGTTCGAGGCGGCGGCCAAAGCGGCCGGCCAGGGCTGTCCGATCTCGGGCGCCCTGAAGGGGAACGTGGCGATCTCGGTCGAGGCGAAGCTCGAGCCGTAGGAGCCCGCGATCGCCCGTGCCCTCGGGCCGGGCTCGGACTACGGGCCGAACTCGCTCAGCTGGCGCTGCCGGCGGCGGGCGTCGCGCGCCGGCGCGGGAGCTTCCTCCGCGAGGTCGGACTGCGGTGCGGTCGTCGGCTCGGTGACCGGCCGACGGTCGAGGATCTCCCGGACCGCCCGTGAGTCCGGCTCGAAACGGGCCAAGAAGCCGACCTCGTCTTCCGAGAGCTCGAGCTCTCGCGTCGCGAGCCGGGCCAGTTCGAGCAGGCGGGGGCGTGCCGGACCCGCCCGGGCGGCGCCGGCAAAGACCTCCTCGAGGAAGGAGAGGTAGACGTCCCGCGACTTCGCCCGGGAGAGATGGAACCGGGCCCCCGCTTTCGCGACGATCCCGTCACGCACACCGCGCATGCCTCGCGACCGGCCCATCTCGCCGAGGAACTGGGGGAACATCGCCTCCCCCGAGACCGGTATCGAATGCTCGCGGACGGCGAGGCTCACACCGCCCGTCAGGAGCTCCCCTCCGTAGCTCCATTGGCTCCAGACCCGCCAGCGGCGGGCCCGGGAAAGGCACCGGTCGGCGGCCGCCAGCACGTCGAACGCCGAAGCCCGGTGCGCCGCGTCCGGGGCGAAGAACGCGAGATTCTCCTCGATCCAGGGAAGGAGGTCGTCCGGGGGGGCATCGAGTCGGTTCTGGATCTCCACCGACCGATAGTACCGCGGCGAGGTGAGGACCTCCTCGGTCAGGGCGGCGAAGTCGGCGCCGATGTCCCGCACGCCGAGGACCCCAAGCTGTACCGGACCGGCGGGCAAGGGTGAGATCGCATCGAGATCGTTCGCGGCGGCCCGGAGATCACCGCGCGCCCTCCGTACGATCGCCTCGATCGCCCCGGTTGCGAGCGCGATCTGCTCCGCGCGGGCGAGGAGCTCGAGCGTCCGGTGGACCTCGATATTGGAGATCGGAGAGAACCGGACCCGGACGACCGCGGTCCGGAATAGGGGAGAATAGCGGGTAAGGACCCGTTCGTCGTTGACCGTCAGCACGAGCGGTTGGCGGGTCGTACGGACCAGCCGCGCGATGGCTCCGAGCCCGCCCCGGTCGGAAAGGTCGAGCGCCTTTTCCGCGCCCCGCCAGTCGTCGATGTCCCTCCGTGCCTCCGGGCGTCGGGCCCACGCGAAGTTCCCGGGGGACCTCGGCACGGCGTCCCAGTCGGCGAAGGGCGGTGGCTTGGCCGACGGCGTGAGGCCATATGCGGCGTTCAGGGCCTCGATCGTCCCGTAGCGATCCCGCAGGAAATCGCGCAGGGCCGCCGGCGGCTTCGGGGGTGCGGCCTCGGTGACCCGTCCGGTCAGGCAGTCGGCCTCGTCGAGAAGGATCAGCGCGTGGCGAGTGTTTCCCCCCCGGGCCGTCTCTCCGAGCGTGTGCGTGATCGAGGCCCGGCCGGCCACCTGGTTGATCGCCCGCTCGTTCCGCGCGTCGGAGGCGTTCATCTCGACCACGGTCCATCCGAAGTCGTTCGCCAGCGCGAGCGCCGCGCTGGTCTTCCCCACGCCGGCCGGTCCCGAGAGGACGGCCGCGCGACGGGCCGGGGGGGCGGGCCCCTGCCAGGACTCGGCCCACGCACGGAGCTCGGCCTTCGCCCGCGGGTTGCCGACCACGTCCTTGAGATGCGTCGGACGTCGCCGTTCGGCGAGGGGCAGGTTCGAGTCCGCGGGTGGCACGCCCCGTCACCGGGCGGGTGGCTAATGAGGTCTCTCTACCGCACTTCGAGGGAGAACCGTTCTCTACCCGAGGGGCCTCGCGGGCGCGAGGCATGACCGAACCGGCCCCGAGCCCTAGCGCCGGTTCGCTGGCTCGCCGGAACGTCCCCGACACCCCGCTCGAGGTCTCGGTCCTCGGATGGTCGGTCGATCCGGCGGGCCGGGCCGGGCCGGTCGCGGAGCGCTCCCGTGTGGAACTCCTGCGCCGGGCGTACCACGACGGGGTGAATCTCTTCGCGACGATCGAGTCGCCCCAGCCCGAGATCGCGGAGCGTCTGCTCGCCCTCGCGTTCCCGGCGCCCGCGCCGGACCTCGTGGTCGTCGTGCCGTACCCCGGCCTCCGAGCCTCGGCCGGGGAGCTCGAGCGCGCCGTGGAGCGTCTTCGAACCCGGTTCGGCACGGCGACGCGTCTGGTCGTCGAGGCCGACGTCGCCCGACTTACGGAGGACCAGCGCCCTTCGACCCTAGAGACTCTCGAGAGTCTCCGGCAGGCGCAGCGGATCGCGGCATGGGCGGTCCGCTTCCCCGCCGGGACCCGGGCGCCCGATCGGACCCCGGGCGCGCGACCGGCGCTCGAGTCGGTCGCCGCGTCCCTGCTGAGTCCGGGTCCGCTCTCTACAGCGGCCGGTCCGGAGAGCGGCGCCGGGTCCGCGTACCTCGTGCGGGACCCGTTCGCTGAAGGACGGCTCGACGGGACCCGGTTCGCCCCGGACCTCGCCCATCGCCCCCCCGCGGGAGGACCGTGGAACCTGCGGACGCTGCATCGAGAGTTCGAGCCGGTCCTTCGTCTGGGCTTTCTGACCCGCGAGCGCCATCGTACCCTCGCCCAGGCCGCAATCCGATACCTCCTCGACCGGCCGGGCGTCGTGAGCGTTCTCCTTCCCGAGCCCCGCGCCGACCGCTGGGAGGAGTACCGCGAAGGCCCCCGCGTCCCCGAGCTGTCCCATGAGGAGCTCCGTCGCCTCTCGGGCGACGCCATCGAACCACGGAGCTCCTCCGCCCCGGTGCGGTGAAATACGCACGAGTGCCTGACCGACCATGATCGGGGTCGGGGACGTTGCGCCGGACTTTACCGGTACGACCGCCGAGGGCGCTGCCTTCACGCTCTCCTCGCTGCGGGGCCGGCCGGTCGTCCTGTACTTCTACCCCAAGGCGAACACGATGGGATGCACGATCGAGGCCCGGGGGTTCACCGAGCACTATCCCGAGCTCTCGGCCGCCGGGGTCCAGGTGGTCGGCGTCAGCGTCGACTCGGTCGAGGCCCAGCACCGGTTCCAGGAGAAGTACGCGATCCCCTTCCCGCTCATCGCGGACCGCGACCGGGCGATCGCGAGGCGCTACGGCGTGGTCGGCCTGCTCGGGATCGCGAAGCGCGTGACGTTCCTTCTCGATGCCGAGGGGCGCGTGACGGAGGTCCTCGAGGGGGTCTCCCCCCGTCCGCACGTGAAGGGCGCGGTCGAGCGGCTCGCCGGGGACCGCGCACCGGGACCGACGTAGCGCGGCTCACGCGGTCGAAAACCGCGCGGAACCGTCTAATCCACTCTCCGTCTACTCGCCGGTCACGGAGCACCCACGATGCAGATCCAGTCGGTCGAACCGATCGAGGTGGCGGCGCCCGCGGACGAACTGTCCTCGCCCTGGAGCTCGACCGTCATCCTCGTGAAGGTGACGACCTCGAACGGAGCGGTCGGCTGGGGCGAGTCTCCGACGACCCTCATGACCCACCCGGTCCGCGAGAGCGTGCGAGAGGTCGCCCGTTTCTACGAGGGTCGCGATCTCTCGGAACACCACGCCGCGCTGCGGGAGTTCGAGCGGTACTCGTTCTACCGCTCCCGCTCGATGGAGGCGACCAGCGCCCTCTCGGGGGTCGACATCGCCTGCTACGACCTGATCGGCCGGGAACTGGGGGCCCCGATCTCGACCCTGCTCGGGGGTCGGATCCGCGACCGCGTCCGGGCCTACTCGAACGGTTGGTACTCGGACGCGATCCGCCCGCAGGAGTTCGCCGAGAAGGCCCGGGCGATGGTCCGCTCGGGGTTCCGCGCGCTCAAGTTCGACCCGTTCGGCGACCAGTACCGGACCCTTTCCCCCGAGGGCCTCGCGGCGGCGGTCGATCGGGTCGCCGCCGTGCGGCACGCGGTCGGAGAGATGGTCGACCTCTTGATCGAGTACCACGGACGCTTCCTGCCCGAGGCGGCGGTCCGGGCCGGCCGGGCGCTCGACGAATTCCACCCCCGCTTCATGGAGGAGCCCGTGATCCCGGAGCTCACCGACTCCCTCGCCGAGTTCCGGCGCGCGGTCCGGACGCCGGTCGCGCTCGGAGAGCGGCTGCTGACCGCCGCGGACTTCGAAAGCTTCCTCCGCCGCGGCCTCGTCGACATCCTGCAACCGGACATCACGAACTCGGGCGGGTTCACCTACGGGCGGGAGATCGCGGGCGTCGCGGCGGCCCACGGGGCCCCGGTCGCCTACCACAACGCCTTCGGACCCGTCCAGACGGCCGCCACGCTCCAGATGGACGCGGTCCTCCCGACGTTCTTCCTCCAGGAGAGCTTCGAGGCGAGCTGGCCGGACTGGAAGCGCTCGCTCGTGCGGGGCTACGAGATCGACTCTGGAGAGTTCGCGATCCCGTCGAAGCCCGGGCTCGGGATCGAGGTCGACGAGCGGGCGGTGGAGAAGTACCGCTCGGAGACGGTCGACCCGATCGGGCCGGAGCCTCCCTGGGTCATCGCCGGAACCTGGGTCCGCCGTACCCCCGGGGCCGGACCGCCGAAACCGACGGGGGCGTCGCAGCGGCCTCGACGTCGCTGAGCTGGCCAGCGCAGACCCTCAGGGCCGCGGCGGTCGCGATGCCGCCTAGGAGGTGCTGACCGACAGGTCGATCGCCAGGTCCGCCCCCGCGTCGTTCGGCACCTGGATCGTAAAGCCGATCCGACCGTCGTCGGTCCCCGGCGGAACGGTGATTGGAAGCGACGGGTCGGAGTGGAGGAGGAGGAACGGTCCGGTGACGTTCACCTGCTCGATCGTATGGCCCACCGTGTCGAAGTTCGAGAACTGCCACTGGACGACGAGGGTCGATCCGACCGCGACCTCGGTCGGGTACCCCTCGGCCCCGGTGTAGTTGAACTCGGACGCGCCGAACCAGCCGACCCCTTGGGAGGTCGTGCCCTGCTGCAAGGTGAAATCGACAGCGCTCACCGTCATCGTCTTCGACGGCGGCGACGGCAACACGAGCACCCCGAACCCGATCAGCACGAGGAGCAGGACCACGACGAGCGTCGCAACGAGTATCCCGAGGGTGATCGCGCGCTGGCGGATGCGTGGCCTCATGCGCGCCCCCCCCCGCGCGAGGACGACCGGCGCGTGTCGGGCCTGCCGCGGTGGGCTTGGACGGTCCGCCTCGACATCGGTCGGCGCCTCACGCCCCCGTCGGCGGAGCGAGCGTGTACACCGGGATGGTCGCGAGCGTCGTCTGGGGAGTTCCCGTGTAGGTCAGGTAGATCGTGCACGCCGACGGGGTGGTGAAGCACCAGGGCGGCGCGCCGTGGTAGTCGTCCGCGTCCAGGATCGGCGAGAGACCGCTCGACGGGCAGGGATAGATCCCCACCACGCAACCGTAGTCGAGCGGCCATCCCCCGTTGTGGATGTACAGGATGTATGTATCGCCGACCTGGAGGTATTGGGCATCCTGGCTCACGGGCACAAACATCCCGAGCCGATTGTACAGGGTGCCGAACGCCCCGTTGTGGAACCCCCCGGCGTCAAAGTTCCCGCAGTAACCGAGGAGCGGGGCATCCGCCGCCGGGGCGCTCGTCGCCCCGGGGTACCAGCTCATCGAATCGAGGGTCCCCTGAACGAGCGTGGTGGCGCCCGTGACGTTGTTGCAGACGAAGCTGAACACGATGTCGCTGAGAAGGAAGTTCGTGGCCGAGACCTGGGAGATGATAATCTCGCTCGTGTTGAGGAGCGAGAAGTTCCCGGAGACGTTCGGCGGACGGCACTGCGCCTGCCAGTCCGTCCGCCAAGCGCTCAGTTCCGGGGCCGGGAGCGGGTAGCTCCAATCCCCGCGCGGCTGGCAGTCGGTCGGGTCCCCCCAGACCGGATTGCTCCCCCCGGAGCGGATTGCCAGCCCCACCGAGGGGGGTGAGGCCGGAGTATTGATGCGGAACGACCAGAGCAAGATCCCCGCGATCAGGGTCAGGCCGACGAGCAGGACCGCGCCGAGGATCTCCGCGATTCCGCGGCGCCGGGCACGGGTCCAGTGCCGGGGACGGCGCATCGCGGGAGTCATGCCCGCCCCCCTGCTAAATAGCCTTCGACCCGGGGGAACGTGCTCCGCGCGGGACGCCCGCGCCACCCGAGAGCGTCCGGGACCGGCCGCGAACCGCCTCCGCCCGCCGACCCCCTCGACCCCGAGGAAAGAGGCGGTCGTGGCCCGCGCGTTAGGCTCCCGTCGGTGGCGCCAGCGAGTAGACCGGGATGGTCGCGAGGGTGGTCTGCGGGTTGCCGCTGTAGGTGAGGTAGATGGTGCACGCGGACATGTCGGTGAAGCACCAGGGGGGAGCGCCGTGGTAGTCGTCCGTGTCCATCGTGGGCGTCAGGCTCCCGCCGGGGCAGTAGTAGAGCCCGGCGACGCACTCGTAGTCGAGCGGCCATCCGCCGTTGTGGATGTACAGGATGAACGTGTCGCCGACCTCGAGGTACGGGGAGTTCTGGCTCAACGGCACGAACATACCGAGCCGGTTGTACAGCGTGCCGTACGCCCCTCCGCCGAAACCGCCGGCGTCGAAGTTGCCGCAGTATCCGAGGAGCGGGGCGTTCGCCGCCGGGGCGCTCGTCGAGCCGGGGAACCAGCTCATCGAGTCGAGCGTCCCCTGCACCAGGGTCGTCGGGCCGCTCGCGTTGTTGCAGACGAACGTGAAGATGACGTTGCTGAGGAGGAGGTTCGTGGAGGAGACCTGGGAGATGATGATCTCACTGCTGTTGAGGATCGAGAAGTTCCCCGTGACGTACGGCGGATAGCACTGTTTCCACCAGGCGCTCTGCCACGCCGACAGCGCCCCGCTCGAGAGCGGATAGCTCCAGGCGCCGCGCGGCTGACAGTCGGTCGGGTCCCCCCAGACCGGATTACTGCCCCCGGAGCGGATCGCGAACGACACGTCCGGCGGCGCCGGCGGAGTGTAGATGCGGAAGGACCACAGCAAGACTCCGGCGACCAGGGTCAGTCCGACCATGAGGACCGTGCCGAGGATCTCCGCGATGGCGCGACGCCGGGTGTGACGCCACCGTCGGTGACGGTGCGCGGGCGCATCCATGCGCATTTATGCGGACGAACTGATACAAAAAGCCTTTGCCGAGCGTCCGGGCACCGCTCCGGAGCCGCGAATCGCCCTCTCTCGGTAGGAGGCGCCCGGAAGCGGCCGCGTCCGGAGCCGCCGGAGAGGATCGAACTCCCGACCTGCTGATTACAAATCAGCCGCTCTACCGACTGAGCTACGGCGGCGTCCGACCAGAGACTTCGTCGGCCCCTCTTAAGAGGGTATCCCTCGAGGCTGGCCGGGTCTCCCCCGGGCGACGGAAGGCATTTGACATCCCCCGAGTAGAGCCCCGCGTGGCGCGAACGCTCGAGTCGGACCGGGAGATCCACGCTCCGCGGGGTACGGTCCGGACCTGTCGCAGCTGGGGGACCGAAGCGGCGCTCCGCCTGCTGATGAACAACCTGGACCCGGAGGTCGCGCGCGACCCCCACCATCTGATCGTCTACGGGGGCCGCGGCAAGGCGGCCCGGGACTGGGAGTCGTACGACCGCATCGTCGCGGCCCTTACGACCCTCTCCGATGAGGAGACCCTGCTGGTGCAGTCCGGTAAGCCGGTCGGCATCTTCCCGACGCATTCGGACGCGCCGCGCGTCCTGATCGCGAACGCCCTCGTGGTGCCCCGCTGGGCGACGGACGAAGTCTTCTGGGACCTCGAGAGCCGGGGCCTCACGATGTTCGGCCAGATGACCGCGGGGAGCTGGGTCTACATCGGCACGCAGGGAATCCTTCAAGGGACCTACGAGACGCTCGCATCGCTCGCCCGGATCGAGTTCGGCGGGCAGGACCTCGCGGGCCGCTGGATGCTCACGTCAGGACTCGGCGAGATGGGAGGGGCGCAGCCCCTCGCGATCACCCTGCTGGGAGGGGTCGGGCTCATCGTGGACGTAGACCCCCGCGCGCTCGCCCGCCGCCTCGGCCACCGGTACCTCGACGTCGAGGCCGGCTCGCTGGACGAGGCCCTCGAGCTCGTGCGCGGGGCCGTTCGGGACCGAAAGCCGCTCTCGGTAGGACTCTGCGCCAACGCGGCGGACATCTATCCGGAGCTCGTCCGTCGGGGGGCCCGTCCGGACATCGTGAGCGACCAGACGGCTGCGCACGACATCCGGGTCGGTTACATTCCGCAGGGAATGACCGTCGAAGATGCCGATCGGGCACGCGCCTCGGACCTTCCGGCCTACCTCCTCCGAGTGAAGGCCTCGATCGCGGTCGAGGCACAGGCGATCCTCGAGCTCATCGCCACCGGATCGAAGGCGTTCGACTACGGCAACAACTTCCGCACGCAGGCGCGGGACGCGGGAGTCGACCGGGCGTTCGACATCGCCGGCTACGTGCCGAAGTACATCCGACCGCTCTTCGCGGTCGGCAGCGGACCGTTCCGCTGGCTCGCGCTGAGCGGGGACCCGGAGGACATCCGGCGGATCGACCGGATGATCCTCTCGGAGTTCTCGTCGAACGAGCACCTCTGCCGCTGGATCCGGCTTGCGTCCGAACGGGTCAAGTTCCAGGGACTTCCCGCCCGGATCTGCTACATGGGCTACGGGGAACGGGAGCGGTTCGGCCATCTCGTGAACGCGCTGGTCCACGACGAAGAGGTCGCTGCGCCGATCGCGATCGGGCGGGATCATCACGACACGGGAAGCGTCGCGAGCCCGTACCGGGAGACCGAGGCGATGCGGGACGGCTCGGACGCGATCGCCGATTGGCCGATCTTGAACGCCCTGCTCAACGTCGCGAGCGGGGCAACGTGGGTCTCGGTGCACCATGGGGGCGGGGTGGGGATCGGGAACTCGATCCACGCGGGGCTCGTGATCGTCGCGGACGGAACCGCCGCGGCGGAACGAAGGATCGGAAGGGCACTCCACAACGATCCCGGTATCGGAGTCGCCCGCCACGCCGATGCGGGGTACCCGGAGTCCCAAAAGATCGCCCGCAACTCCCGGTTTCGCGTTCCCTGACGGTCGGGCCCGTCCCTCCACGCGGACCGGACCGTTCCGCGGGCGCCCCGGGGGAGGGGCGAACCGGTCGGCTTCCCGCGATTCGAACCGATCCGAAAAGTCAGGAAGTGGTTATCCCGGGACGCGGTGCCGCGCCCCGGGTGGGTGGTCGACCTACGTTCCCTTAGTCACCACTGACCACGACGTTCAGGTCAGAGATCGTCGTGGGCTGGATGCTCGACCCGTAGTCGACCACGATGTTGAGGACCACCGTGGTGCTACCCGGGGTCCCCGCGGAGACCGTCATCGAGACGATGTCGGAGGCGACGGCGGTCGTCGCCGTGCCGCCGGACGGAGTCCAGGTGGTCGAGACGGTGAACGTGTCCACGTACGTCTTCGCCGTCAGGTCCGACTGGGGCAGGGTGAACGTCCAGACTTCCGCGAAGTCGTTCGCGCTGCAGCCGCTGGCACTCATGCCGAAGTAGAGACTCTCGGTCAACGATGTACCGGTAGTCACCGAAAACGAGCTCGCGTAGGGGGTCGCCACGGGTCCGGGGGCCGCGTTGCAAGTGTTGCTCGAGGCGCCCGGCGCGAGCGTCGGCAGGAGCGTACCCGTCGCACCGCCCGCCCAGATCGTGCCGACGACGTTCGCCGAGTAGCCGTTCTGGCCCGAGTTGACCGTTCCCGTTTGGAACGCCGCCGCCATCGCGAACCCAGCGACGAGGGCCAGCACCCCGACGATCGTCCCCACATACACTGTCTTTCGTCCGATTTTTCGACTCATCGCTCTTTGCTCCACGGCGGGTCTCGCCGGTGCCACTTTCCATGTTCGCTATGTGTATTTATACGTATTCAAGACCATTCTTCCGGATTGGACGGACGATGCGGGACCCGGGTCACGAGGCGGGCGGTGAGCGGTCGGGGGGAAGGGGCTCCCTCGCCGTCGAGACCACTGCCGGCCGCCCGCGGGCCGGACCGGGAGAGGAGCCGACCGGTGGGAGGAGCGGCGCGAGGGATCGAACCCTCGGACGCGGGGAGGTCGCTTCGTACTCGACCCGCCCGGCCACCCACCGGAGCGGGGAACCTCGGCCCACCGGTTCCGCGTCGTATCGCCCCGCTCCCGAGCCTTCGAGAGCGCCGGGTCTATCGGAAGCGATGCCGCTACTGTTCGTTGGGGGCGCCGCGCTCGTGATCGGGCTGTTTCTCGGCATCACCCGGTCTTCGGATACGATCGGTCGCATCCCGCTCATCTTGCCGGCTCTCGCCATCGGGGCCGTTCTCTGCATCGGCGGGAGCCTTGTGGCCGTGCTGCCGGCCGACGCGGTCCCTGACCCCGACCACCGCCCGCCCGAAGGCGCGCCGGCGGACCCCTCCCGGGCCGACTGGGAGGAGGTGCGAGCCCTGATCCTCGCGCTTCGAGAAATGACGTCCCCGAAGGATGCGCTGCGACGCCCCGCCTCCGCGCCCGAGCCCTCGGGCGTGACCTTCACGGAACCGTGGGATGAGAGTGTCGAAGCGGACCGGGATGCGCGGAGCGCCTCCCCGGCGAAGCTGGACACGGAGTCCGGGGCCATGCTTCAGCGCATCGACGAGGCCGAGCGGGACCTCGAGTCGCGCGCCGGAGGCCTTCCCCGCATCGACCGTCTCGGAGGTCGGCCAGTTCCCGAAGCGCGACCGGCCCGGCAGGACCCCGGCGCCGACGGTCCCCGCCGGACGGACCGGACCTGGGCGTCCGGGATCTCCCGAACCGCACCGCGCTCGGACGAGGGAGTCTTCGACCCGGAAATTTCCTCGGTTCCCTCGGCCTCGCGCCGCCCCCGAGACCCCGCGGAGGGTCCCCGGGAGGGCGGCGCCGTTCGCGGAAAGTGCGTGAGCTGTGGAAGGCTCCTCGAGCCCGCCTCCGTCTCCACCGACTGCGTCTCCTGCGGCCGTACGATCTGCGACCCGTGCTCCCGCGCCAACATCCGACGCTGGCATCTGCCGCTCTGCGTAGACTGTGCCCGCTTTGTCGATGCGCGCGTTCAACCTCACCCCTCGAACTGAAGGGGCGCCGAGCGCGGGATAGCGCCTTCTCGCGATGGACCATGCTAAACCTTAGCACGGTGTCCAATTCTCCGATGGTTTCCGGGCCCTTCCCTTATCACGGGGCTTCGGCCCATCGGGCTCTCGACGGAGCCGCCTTCGTCGGAAGGAAGCATGGGGAAGATCGGTAGGTCGAAGAGCTGGGCGGCGACGACGGGCGTGGTGCTTTTCGTGGCCCTCCTGGCGCTCCCGGCGCTCTCGAGCGCCGCTCCGCTGGTCCCGTCCTCGAGCGTGGCCGCCGTGTCCGGTGGAATCCCGTGGGCCTACGGAGGGATGGGGTGGGCGAACCGGACGGTGACGATCGGCAACGCGACCGTGACGTGGAACGCGTCGTTCGGCTGGGATGTGATCTTCCGTGAGACTCCCACGGGACCGAACACCACGATGATCGAGGCGAACCGGACGGTGGGCATCACCATCACCGCGACGTTCACTTCTCCCCAGGCGTCGGCGAGGTATTCCTACCACGCTCAGGAGCTCGACGCGGCGTTCGCAAACCTCACGAACGCCTCCGCCGTCTACGTGAACAACCGGACGGTCCCCGCCCTCGGCATCGTCAACACGACCGTCTTCTTCCGGGGACTGACCGACCAGTCGTTCCAACTCACGCGTGACGGCAGCACGGAAAGCGAATCGCTCACAGCGTCGGGGCAAGGCCACGCGAACGTGGCGTTCGCCCCGGCGCTGGGGCTCATGCCTCGCAGCCTCACCGGGGTCGGGCTGTGGAATTCGACCGCGGTCGCCAACGTCTCCGCCGGATGGAACTTTACGTGGGACTGGTCGAGCCAGGGCATCGGCGGCCCAAGCGGGGCGGGCCAATCGTCCAAAGAGGGGAGCCTGCGCGGGAGCGGTCCGGTCTACCTCTCCGGCGTCCGGCTCGGTCTCTACAGCCGGTTCTCCGACCACTTGGAGCGCACGGGCATCCTGCTCGTGGTCCGCGGTCCGTTCGACCTCTACGACGGATTCTTCTTCGTCCCCCATGACTTCGATCTGTTCGGCGGCGCGGCCCTGGGCTTCGACGCCTACGCGCTCGGCACTTCCGAGATCAGTGCCCAGTCGTTGTACGTGAGCTCGGGACCGTACGGCGCCGAGGTCGGGGCAGCGACGACCACGTTTGGATCGGTCACCGGTGCGTTCGACACCAACACCGCCGCTCTGGGAAGTGCGCTCCCGGCCGCCACCTACAACCCGGGCTCCACCGTCCTGGCCCAGCCGATGAGCGTCGCTCAGGCGCAGGCCGAGTCGAATTCACTCGCACCGGGCAGCGGCGGGAACTCTCCGGGAGGCGGCAACATCGGGCTGCTAGGGGTCGTGGCCGTGGCCGCGGTGGGGGCGGGGATCCTTGTCCTGGGCGCCGTTGCGTGGCGCGGCGCAGCTCGTCGGCGGACCGACGGCGCCCGCGCACCCGTCCACGCCTTCACCGGAACCGGTGGAAGCACACCCGCGCCGGGAGCCCCGTCAAGCGAGAGCGCTCCAACGCCGACCAAGGGCGCCGTGGGAGCCGAGGGCGAACGGACCCGGCCCCTCTAGCCCCGTGTCGGTGATCCCGACGCGGCGCCTCGCACAACCCCTTCCCCCGAACGCGATGACCTTCGCTAGGACGGGCGAAGGGCCGCCCGCAACATCGCGCGGTCCGTCTCGAAGGGGACCTTCTCGATCGCGGTGGCGATCGACATCCATTCGTAGCGATCGAAGATCGGTTCGGGATGCATCGCCCGCTCGCGGGTGAAGGCAAGGAAGTAGACGACGGACTTGTACACGTTCGCCCCCTTCCGCCCATCGTAGAAGCGGTACGCGACCTCGCCGAGCTCGCTGCCGAGACGCACTTCCTCCACCCCGGTCTCCTCGCGGGTTTCTCGGACGGCCGCCGACTCGAGCGACTCACCGGGGTCCACGTGTCCCTTCGGAAGGCACCACCGGTCCTCCGCCGCGTGATGGAGCAGCAGCGTGTCCTTCTCCCGTTCGTGGAGGAGCACCACCCCGGCCGCGAGTTCCGCCACGATCGGGCTCTGCGGCCGGTACGGCGCGCCGCGGATCGCCATGTTCGCGAGAACGAGTCGCCCGCTAAAAGCGTCGCCGGAATCGACCGCGCCTCCGGCCGCGCGGTCGAGGTCGGAACTGGTGACGACCTTATGGCCGTCGGCGCCTCGGCCCCCCTCGAGCGATGCTCGATCCGGGCGAGGAGTACCACGACCTCGCGACCCTGCTGCAGCAGAAGGCTCGGAAGAACGGGGATCGACCCGCGCTCCGCTTCGAACACCGTACGCTCTCGTACCGGGAGCTCGACCGCGAGACGGACCGCGTCGCCGCGGGACTCGCGGCCGCGGGGGTCGGCGCCGGGGATCGGGTCGCGGTGCTGCTGTGGAACACTCCGGAATTTCCCCTCGTCTGGTTCGGAGCGGCGAAGCGCGGTGCGGTCCTCGTCCCCTTGAACACGGCGCTGAAAGGCGAGATCTTGCGCTACGAGCTCGCCGATAGCGAACCCACCGCGCTGGTGGTCGATCACCGGCTCTGGTCGGCGTATGAACCAGTGCGAGAGTCGCTGGGGATTCCGAACGAGTGGGTGGTCGCTCCCGCAGACGGTACGGGAAACCTCCCCGAGGCCGTTCGTCCGTTCTCGGAGCTCCCCCGCGATCGCGGGAGCGATCCCCTCCCGGAGATCCGGCCCTGCGACCCGGTCTCGGTGATGTACACCAGTGGGACGACGGGGCCACCGAAGGGTGCGATCATACCGCACGAGAAGCAGATCGTTACGCCGCGGGAGATCGGCCTGCGGAGCCGTCTCGGACCCGGCTCGGTCCTCTTCACGGCGCTGCCGCTCTTCCACTGCAACGCCCAGGAGATGACCGCGCTTACGGCGCTCCTGAACGACCTGACCGCGGCGTTCGACGAGCGGTTCCATGCCTCCACCTACTGGGAGACCGCGGCGCGTTTCGGCGCGACCCACGTCTCGCTCCTCATCTCGATGGTGAACGTGCTGTTCAAGCAACCCGCGAAGCCGACGGACCTGGGCCACGGGGTCCGCACCGCCCTCACCGCGGGAGCGACCCGTGCGATCTGGCCGGAGTTCGAGCGACGGTTCGGGCTCACGATCGTCGAGCTGTACGGGATGACCGAGTGCGGCTGCACGACGCTCATGAACCCCCCGGACCGCATCCGCGTCGGCTCGGTCGGGACCCCGCTCGCCTTCGTCGAGGCGGACGTGGTGGACGACGAGGACCGGCCGGTCCCTCCCGAGACGCGCGGAGAGCTGGTCGTCCGACCGCGGGCCCCGTACTCGATGTTCCTCGGCTACCTCAACAAGCCCGAGAAGACGGTGGAGTCGTGGCGGAACCTCTGGTTCCACACCGGGGACTACGTCACGCGCGACGCGGACGGTTACTACTATTTCGTCGACCGCAAGAAAGACATCATCCGGCGGCGCGGCGAGAACCTCGCGCCCTACGATGTGGAGTCGGTGCTCAACCGGCACCCGGCGGTGTTCGAATCCGTCGTCGTCGGCGTCCCTTCGCCCATGGGGGAGGAGGACGTCAAGGCCTACGTCCAGCTGCGGCCGGGAGCCGCGGTCAAAGCGAAGGAACTCTTCGAGTTTTGCGTCGAGCACCTCCCCTTCTTCATGGTACCGAAGTACCTCGAGTTCATCGACGAGATCCCAAAGACCGCGAACCAGAAGGCTCAACGGTTCGTCCTGCGCGACCGCAAGGGAGGCACTGAACACGACCGCGACACCCTCGGGGTCGTTCTCCGTCGGCCCTAGGTCCCCCGACGCCGCGCGTCGCCTCGTGCTCGTGGACGCGAACGCCCTTTTCCTACCGATCCGAACCGGGTTCCCGCTCGAGGCGGAGGTCGTGCGGATCCAACCCGGAAGCACCGTCGGGGTGCCGTCCTCGGTCCTCGCGGAACTCGACCGGCTCGTCCTCCGACGCACGCCGGACGCCGCGGCCGCCCGCGCGCTCGCCGCCCGCTACCCGGTCGTCCGCGCCCCCGGTCGCGGGGACGATGCGGTCCTGCTCTGCGCGCGACGTAGTGGCGCCTGGGTCGTGACCGCCGACCGCGCGCTCCGCGAGCGGCTCGTCGCCGAAGGCGTCACCGTGCTGGCCCCCCGGGACCGCCACCGCCTCGAGCGGTTCCCGGGGGTTCCGCGGGCTCGCCCGCCCTCGCTCGGCCGACCCCGGCGAAGCCGTTAAAGCGCGTGCCGGGCTCGACCGCGCCGACAGGGAGCGACGAGCCGGTGCGCGACGACGACAAGCTCCTCGACCTGCCCGAGGTCGAGTTCGGCAGCGGAGTGGTGGGGGTCTGCGACATCTGCGGTACCCGTCAGGCCGTCGTGGTCCTCAACAAGGAACGCTTCAAGCTCTGCGTCCTCGATTTCCTCAACAAGACCTGGATCAAGTCCGACAAGAAGCCGGGCGTCCCGGCCCCGCTCTACCGAAGTGAGCGGGTGTGGTTCGAGACGGAGACGACCGGTTCGGGCAGGGCGTCCGCGGTCCTCCTCTCCCCCACGAAGGTAGTGAAGCATCCCGTGGTCCTCGTGACTCCCGACGTCTTCGGGCTCACGACCACGCTGCTCGATGCGGGGATCCGCTTCGCTCGGGAGGGGTTCGAGGTGCTCCTGCCCGACCTCACGAAGGTCGACGGGGTAGGGGCGAGCTATCTTGTCGCGTTGCGGTCCACGGCGATGCTCCGCGGAGGCGTCTCCGTCGAGAGCGGGCGCGCCGGACGGCTCACGCGGCTCTATGGGGACGCGCTCGAGTACCTCCGAGAACGCGAGATGGTAGACCCCGCGAAGTCCGCGGTGTTCGGAACCTCGTACGGCGCGAGCCTCGCCCTCGCGGTCGCCGCCCGGGACACTCGGCTCACGGCGGTCGCCCTGGCGTATCCCGTGCCGGTGCGCCCGGCCCGCCTCGGCCATCTCGTGACGGCCCCGTTGTTCTTCCTCGCGGGGAGCCGGGACCCCGCCGCGGCACGCGCGCGCCGTCAGCTCGAAGCGGTCCGGGGGGAGACGAAGTCACCGTTCGAGTTCGCCACGATCGAGGGGGCACGGCACGACTTCTTGTCGCGCGATCTTCGGGCCTACGACCTTGCGAGGGCCGAGGAGTCGTGGGGCCGGCTGCTGTCGTTCCTGAAGCAGTGGCTGATGCCGCCCCCGCCCCGGCCGCCTCCGCCGCCGGTCTCTCGTGCCTCACCGGTCCCGCTCTCCCCGCCGGGGGCCAGCGCGAAGCCGTCGGCACCGGTCGCCGCGCGGCCGGCGTCGTCCTCCTGAGGGCCCGACGCGACCGGAGGGCCCGGGGCTAGACGTCGTTCGGCACCCGGGAGACCGTATCGACCAGCTCCCTCGCGGCGCGCGTGAACCGCATCGCCTTCGCGAGGTTGCCCTTGATGCGGAAGGTCCCGTCGAGGATCGCCTTCACCGGATCGACCTCGCGCCGCATCAGCCGCTGCCAGTTCTCCGGCGAGCCTTCGTAAACGAACTCGCTCGCCACCGACCGGGCGTCGGGGTAGTACGTCGCGGCGGAACACTCACCGTGGGCCAGCACGAGATGGATCCCCGGGGCCGGGGCGTCGGGCTCGGAAGGCCGCACGAGCAGCAGGATATCCCCGACCCAGGCCTGGGCGGCCTCCTGGTACGCGGTGTTCGCGTTCAGGGCCTTCTGGTAGGCGCTCGCCCACTCGGCCGATGGGAATGGCATGTCCCCCCGAGGAGGGTGGCTTCAAGAGGTTTGGGAGTAGGGAGGCGAAACCCAGGGGTCGCCCGCCGCCCGATGGGGACGATGGCGTGGGCCCGGAGGATCGCGCGCCGGCGCGCCCTCGCGATCAGCTCCCTTCCGGGGGAAGCGCGTCGATCGCGTAGATCTCCATAGCGGCCTCGAGCGCCGAAAGCGGGTACTCGGAGCGCTCGACGAACCGGGTCGCGTACAGGCGACCAACCTCCGTGAACCGAGGGCGCCCTTGCCAGCGGCCCAGTTCGACCAGCAACGTCGCGGCAAGCCCGTGGCCGAGGACGCCGAGCGTGTCCTTCGCGAAAAACTGCGCGGACGCCTCGTCCGCGGCCTCGAGCCGACGGAGCGCGTCCTGGGTCCGCTCGGCCACCACGGCAAGCGCGTCGGCCCCGTCGGTGGCCCCGCGGGCCGCGGAGGCGAGCTCCTGCTCGAGACTGCGATGGGCCTGCTTCTTGGCGATCACCTCGAGGAGGTCGAGCGCCTGGATGTTGCTGGGTCCCTCCCAGATCGGCAGCACCAGCGCTTCGCGGTGCAGCCGCTCGAGCGGATACTCCTCGAGGAATCCGAGACCGCCCAACAGCTCCATCGCCGTTCGGGTCGTTTCCGCCGCGACCTCGGCGGTGAGGTTCTTCGCGAGGTGGGTCAGGAGCCGGGCGTAATGGTACGCGTCCGAATAGGGCGGGGCCTCTCGATGACAACGCTCGAACTGCTCCACCGCCCGAAGCGCGAGCGCGAGCGAGCCTTCGATGGCCACTTCGAGGTCGAGCAGGTCGCGCCGGACGAGGGGGTGGTCGATCAACCGACGCCCGAAGCTCGTCCGCCGTTGGACGTAGTAGTAGGCCTCGAGGTACGCCTTGCGGGCGACCCCGAGCGCGCCGAACGAGTTCGCGAGGCGCGAGACCAGGAGGTTCTCCGTGAGGTAGTAGATCCCCTTCGAAGGGTCCCCGACCGGCTCCGCTTCCGCGTCGACGAGCTCGACCTCGCCCGTCGGCACGCTGCGGGTCGCGCTCTTCTCCTTGAGTCGGCGGACGCGATAGTTCCGTCGGCCATCCCGGGTGAGCTTCGGAACGAGATACAGGCCGAGTCCCTTCGCGCCGGCCGGAGCCCCGCGAGGCCGCGCGGAGACGAGGGCGTAATCGGCGAGCCCCGCATTGCTCGCGAAGTACTTCGTGTCGCCCAAGATCCGGACGACCCCGTCTTCGGTCCGGGCCTCGACCCGATTCGCCCCGAGGTCGCTGCCGCCCTGGATCTCGGTGAACCAGGTGGCACCGAAGCGCACCGGGTCCGACTCGCCGATCAGGGACGCCACGAGCGCACGCTGCCGCTCGGTGCCGTACTTGTGGAGGGCGTACGCCGTCTGGTTCGTGAGCGTGAGGATGCACGCGAGACCCGGGTCCGACACGAGATAGATCGCGACGTAATGTTCGAACCAGCTGCCTCCGCGGTACGGCGCGCGGTTCACTCGGAACTCTCGAATCAGCCGTTCGAGCACCCGTCGCTCGCTCGGGTCGAGCCAGATGTCGTCGACGCGCTCACCATGGACCGTCCAGGTAAGGAGCCGTGGGCGGGCGGTCTTGTCCACGTAGTCGGCGATCTCGTAAAGCTCGGTCCCCGCGAACGCACCCAGGGGACGGAGGTCCGAGAGAGCGGGCGCGAAGTGCCGGAGCATCTCGCGGAGCGGCCCGTCGACCTCGAAGTGGTTCTTCCCCCACGCGCTCGAGAGGTGACCGTAGACCCGATCCGGTTCCATGCACGCCCCCTAGGCCCGGAGGGGAAGGCAGCGCCCCTCGAGAGCCCTTCGGTTCCGGCGCATCGACGCTCCCCGGACCCGATCACCCCGCGGCGTCACGAGTACTCGTAGAACCCTTGGCCGGTCTTCCGCCCGAGGTGCCCCGCGTCGACCAGCCGGCGGAGAAGGTGCGAGGGGCGGTACTTGGGGTCCCCGAACTCGCGGAAGAGGGTCTCCGCGACCTCCAGCGAGACGTCGAGGCCGATCATGTCCGCGAGCTCGAACGGGCCCATCGGCATCCCCGCGCCGGCCTTCATCGCCGCGTCGATGTCGCGCGAGGAGGCAAGGCTCTCATCGAGCGCGAAGCATGCTTCGTTCAGGACCGGGATCAGGAGCCGGTTCACGACGAACGCCGGCGCTTCCTTCACGCGAATCGGCAGGAGAGGGTACCGGTGGTTCCGCAGGCCCTGGAGGAAGTCGATGGTCTCCGTGACGACGTCCTCGCGGGTCTCCACCCCTCCCGAGACCTCGACGAGCGGGAGCGTGTACGGCGGATTGAAGAAGTGCGTCACGAGCGCCTGGCGCGCATGCGACAGGCCCCGGGCCAGCCGGGTGATGGACAGGGAAGAGGTGTTCGATCCGAGCACGGCGTGTTCCGGAAGGGCCCGATCGAGCGCCTCGAGCACCGGACGCTTGACCTCGGTACGCTCGAAGACCGCCTCGACGACGAGATCGACGTCGGCGAACGCGGAGTAGTCGGTCGTGCCACGGACCCAACCGACGATCTCGTCACCGCGAGTTCGGGTGACTTTGGGAGCCAGCTTCTGTCGGGCGCGGGCGACCTGCTCGGAGGAGAGCTCACCGACCAGGGCGCCGATCCGCTCGAGCTCCTTGTCGGCCCTACCCTCATGGAACTGCACGAGCTCGTCGACGATCGACCGGACCTTGGCGAGCCCCTTCGCGACGAGCGCCGAATCGAGGTCCTTCAACACGACCTCGATCCCGTTGAAGGCGAGCACCTCGGCGATCGCCGCGCCCATCGTCCCCGCACCCACGACCCCAGCCTTTGCGACCCGCATGGAGGACCTATCCGCGGGGAGCGTGCCGTTGGTAAAAAGTCTGGGAACCGTTCTCTAATACCGGTGCGCCTGCGAGCGGTGCGGTCGACGCTCTCGGTGCAAGCCGGCGCGAAGACTTAAGGCGTGGACCGGGCTCGCCCGGTTCGCGCGGGGATAGCCCAGCCCGGTAAGGCGCTGGATTGCTAATCCAGTGGTGGTTTCACCTCGGGGGTTCAAAGGAGGGGTCGGCGCCCCCGGCCCTCGGAAATTCCCCCTCCCCGCGTCCCGGTGCTGCGCGGGGACTTCGGGGTTCCGCTCCGGCGCGGTAGACCTCGCCCTCTCTTCGAACGACGACGATCGCGCCCGGTCCGGGCAGGGAGCCTTCGACCAGGACCAGGGCCCGCACCCCTTCGGCGAGCTCGACGAGCAGCAGTCGGTGCGGCGCGGCCCACCCTTCGGCCGGGGCCCATAGCTCCGTGCCGGCGAGCACCTTCCCGAGCGCGGGAACCTCGAGCGCCTCGCGGTCGCTCCCCCCGCAGTGCGGGCACGGGCCGTCGGTCGGGAGGAACCGCGTCTCGCAGGAGCGGCAGCGGGAAAGCTCCACGGTCCCGACGGTTGGCGCGCTCACGTCGCCTCCCGGCCGAGGATCGTCACGAAGTTGTGCGCCCCGATCCCGCTCAAAGCCTGGGCGACGCCCACCTTTGGCCGTCTCCCGATGGTGTGATCTCCCGCTTCGCCGCGCAGCTGGAGGGCGACCTCGGCGACCTCGGCGAGCCCGGAGGCCGCGATCGGATGGCCCCGCCCGATGACCCCCCCGCTCGGATTGATCGGGACCGAACCGTCGAGGTTCGCGCGGCCCTTCTCGAACCACGCCGGCCCCTCTCCCGGCCCGCAGATCCCGAGGTCCTCGATGTGGATCATCCCGAAGGGGGAGAAGGCATCGTGGACCTCGGCGACGTTGACCTCCTTGCGGGTCAGGTGCGCGGACTCGTAGGCGCGCTTCGCGGCGATCCGCGTCGCGGTGAACGTCGTAGGGTCCGGCCGGTCGACGAGTCGGAACGCATCGAAGCCCTGGCCGAGTCCGAGGACGGTCGCCGGACCGACGCCCCGCTCGAGGACGACGGCAGTCGCGCCGTCCGAGATCGCCGAGCAGTGGAGGAGGCGGAGCGGGAGCGCGATCGGTCGGCTCGCCGCGACCTCTGCCGACGTCACCGCGGTACGAAAGTGGGCGGTCGGGTTCCGCGCCGCCATCGCCCGTCCGTGGACCGTAGCGAGGTCGACGACCGACGTCGGAAGGCTGTACCGGGCCAGGTACTGCTCGACCACCAGCGCCGCCAGAGCCGGCATTGTCGCCCCGGCCGCGACCTCGCTAGTGTGGAGCGAGGCGGAGAGCTCCTTGGTGATCACGGCCGTGGGGCGGTCGGTCATCTTCTCCGCGGCCACCACGAGCGCGCGTTCGAACCGGCCGGATTCGAGCGCGAGGACCGCGGCGTGGAACGCCATGCCTCCAGTACCGCTCGCCGAGTCGACGCGCAATCCCGAGGCCGACTCGAGGCCCAGCCGCCCGGCCAGCCGGGGCAGGAAAGCCTCCGAGCCATGCGGCCCGTGCGCGAGCATGGTCGCGCCCACCAGCAGATCGATCGGTTTGCGACCGACGCCTTCGAGCGCGAGCGACCCCGCCTCCGTCGCGAGATCGATGAGCCCCTCCGGCCGCTTGCCGAACCGGCCCATGCCGACCGCCGAGACGTGGACGCTCAGGAGCTCACGCTCCCGTCCGGTTCCATCAGTACCCGGGCCCGGTCGAGGAACTGGGAGAGCCGCTGGCCGTCCTGCCAGCGCAGGATCCCGTTGCCGTTGCGCGTCTCGCCGACAAGAGGCAACCCTCGGCAGAGGATCCGAAGGCGGCCGCTCGGCGGGAGGTCGCTGCCGAGAAAGATCTTCCAGGTTTCCTCGGACCGCACTCCGAGACGGCGGTAGGCGTAGAGGACCGCGAGGCCCGCCCGGGCGATCGACCGGCGGTGCGCCGCGAGCTGGGCGTTCGCCCGGCCGCTCGCCGCGGTGAAACGGATCACGTCGTCGGACGAGGCCTTCACCTCGATCGGGAACGAAAGCCCCCAGCGCATGGCGACCAAGTCGAGGCCGAGGGAGCCGGCCCCCCGGATCACGAGGAACGGCAGGTCGATCAGCCGCTCGAACCCGGCCCGCTCGGTCGGCGAGAGCGACCGTGCGTAGGCCCGGACCGCGGAAGGGTCCCCCTCGAGCAGGGTCCGGAGCTCCCGTTCGTACCCGGAAAAGCTGCGCCCGACCACGGTCCCCCTTCTCGGATGGGGGACGAATATAAGGCGGTGGGCGGACTCGCCGGGCCGATGGCCGCACCGGTGTCGGTCGACCTGAGCGCGGGCGAGGTTCCCATCGCGCGGGTGCTTGCCCAGGTCGTCGGCGATTCGGACCGCCGCCGCACGGTGCGGGGCGTGGCCCAGCAGGTCGCCCGCTTCCGTCTCTCCGAACTGCGCGGTCGACTCCTCCGCGACCGGATCTTCGAGGACCCGGCCCGCCTCCTGACCCGCCTTAAGCGAAGGGGGCTCCTCCTCGAGCTGACGGCCGGAAGCGGGGATCGGACCTATCAGGTGCCGTACCCCGAGGAACTCCTCCGGCTCCTGCTGGACGAGGCCGAGCGGTCCGAAAGCCCGGAACCTGGACCCGTGATGCCCGTCCCCGACGAGCGGGCCGAGATCCGCTCGATGGACTCGGAGTTCCTCGATCACCTCCGGGACGTGCTGCGCGCACGGCTCGAACCGACCGTTGCTTTCGGCCGGTCGTTCCAGGTCGCGAAGCTCGCCGAGTACCTCAAGGACCTCTTCGGCGAGGAGCTCTACTTCGACTCGCTGATCTCGATCCTGCAGCAGTACGCGCTCGCGGACGCCCCGATGATCGCGCCGACGGGGCGCACGACCGGCGCGACCGGGTTCCATCTGGCGCTCTTCGGGCCCCCGGGGACCGGGAAGACGTTCTCGATCGATGACCTGATCCGCGGGAATCCGCGGAGCGGGGTCCCTGCGCACGGACTCCCCGGGCGCAATCGCTACTGCGGCGGGATCACTCCCGTACAGTTCCTCCGAGTCGGGTCATCCTACTCCGGGCGCACGTTCAACTTCATCGTGCCGGAGTTCAATGACTGGTTCAAGTATCGGGGGATGGTCGAGCCGCTCAAGCTCGTCATGGAGCAGCGGGAGGTGAAGTGGGAGACCACCCTCGGCACGGTCGGCCCCTACACTTTCCGCTCCTTCTTCTCGGTGAACTACAACGTCCGTGTCTCGGGCGCGCAGGACTATTGGACTACGATCGGCGACCCCAACTTCGCCGCCCTCGAGGACCGCATGCTGCTGCGCTTCCACCCGATGACCCGCGCGCGGTTCCGCGCGGTCGAGGCGAGCGCCGAGCGGCTGGAGCTGGGCGAGCTCGAGTTCGCCCTTGCCGCCGCGATCCGGGACCACCTGACCCTGGTCCACGCGATCGAGACCGGCCATCCGCTCCTCTCCGGGAAGTTTCGCGCACGGCCCGTGCGTCTCGACCGGAACCTCTACGACCGCCTGAGGGAGGTCTCGGAGCGCGCGCTATCGAAGACCAACTTCCCGAAGTTCTCCCCCCGCCTCAAGCTCCGCGCGGTCCGACTCGCCGCGGCCGCCGCCCTGCTCCGCTACTTCGAGGAACCCGCGTCCTCCGCGCTCACGATCGGGAAGCTCGAGGTCGACCTCGCCCGCCGGTTCTACGAGGAGGAGATCCGTGCCCGAGAAGGGGGCCACGGCCGTGCCGGATAAGGTCACCGGGTCGGTGAAGTTCCGCCGTCCGGCCGCCGAGCTCGTCCAGCGGGCCGCGCGCCGGGTCGTTCGTGGAAGCAAGGCGACGTTCTCTTCGCAGACGGCGTTCCTGGATGCGCTGCTCCGTCAGATCCGCCGGGACGAACCGCTCGCGGCGCTGGGAGGGGCCCGACTCCGTCGTCTGCTGATCGACGTCCCCGGCGTTCGGCTGAGCGTGCGCTACACCGAGCGGGACGACCCGCGGCCCCTCGAACGCTGCCCGGTCTGTGCCTCGGAGCTGCACCCGATCAAGAATCGGACGCTCACCGGCGACACCGTGACCCTGGGCCAGCGCTGCACCCGCTGCGACTATTGGACCCACGGGACCCGACGGGTCCCGGTCCGCTACGTGTTCTCCCAGGCCGGCATCGACGGGCGATCGGCGCGCTAGGACTCCTTCCACTCAGGCTCGGCGATCCCGGCGGGCGGAACGTACGGCGACGGCGGGGGCGGCGGGCCCCGGCGCGGGCGGCCCGTGACGAAGAGGATGATCGCGGCGATGGCGCCGCCGATCAGGATGCCGAGGAAGAGCTGCGCGTCCGGCGAAGCGGTCCCGGTCCCGACTCCCCCGACACTGAGCGGGAGCGTCGCATTGACTCTCCCGCCTCCCGCGTCGGTGAGCACGACCGAGATGGAGTAGGAGCCCGCGTTCCCGTAGCTGTGGGTCGTAAAGAGGCCGCCACCGAACGAGCCGTCGCCGAACGACCAGGAGACGTTGTAGGGGGCGACCCCGCCCGTCACCGTCGCGACGAAGTCGAGGGCTTGGCCGGCATCGAAGGAGGTGCCCGAAGCGGGGGTGCGGATCGAAAAGACCGCGTTGAGGGTAGCTCCGACCGTGATGCCGAGGACGGCGGTAGCCACCGAGCCCACCGCATCGACGTAGCGGAAGTCCACGGTGTAGGTACCGGCCCGAACCCATGCATGGGAGACCGCGAGGCCGGTCGCGTTCGATCCGTCTCCGAAGGCCCAAGTCGATGTGCCCGGCGAAGTGCCACCTGCCACGGTCGCCCGCAAGCTGATCGGGACGCCGAGGTCCGTGCGGTTCGACGGAGAGACCGCGATCGCACACGCGGGCGGAGGGTTGACCTGGACACCGGCCGAGGTCGCGACGACGACCTGAGAGGCGTCCTTCACGGTCAGGTTCACCAGGTAGAAGCCGGGTGCGAGGTACCGGTGAACAACGGTCGGGCCGTACGCGACGCTGTTGTCTCCGAAGTACCAGGTCTCGTTGTACGGGCTCGTCCCCCCGGTGACGTTCGCGAGCATCGAGAGGTTCGTGCCCACGTCCACGATGGGCCCACTACCGGGACCGAAACCGATACGGGCGGTGGGTCCGATTCCCACGACGAGCGCTGTGGTCGCGCTCGCCGCGAGCCCGTAGCTGTCGGTCACGGTCGCGCTCACGGTGTAGTTCCCCGCGGCGAGCGCGGTGCAATTCAGCGTGGCCGTGTTGGCAGAGGAGCACCCCGGAGGGAGTCCGGAGTAGGAGACCATCACCGCGCCCGACCCTCCCGAGATGCCGAGCAGGAACTGAGCGGACTGACCCGCATCGACCCGGTCGGGAGATGCCCGGAAGTAGGTGATCGCGGGCGGACTCGTGATGAGGCTCACGGTCTCCGCGGCGTAGTTCGTGACCCAGATGGGGGCGTAGGACGAGGTCGACGACCCCGAGAGCATCGCCGGCACCACGTCCGATGCGAGCTGTCCGACGGGGATCGTTACCATCGAAACCGAACTGGCGGTGAGGGACGAACCGTCCAGGACGGTGACGGTGGAGGGGTATGCGGGTGCGGGCCCCGAGGTCGTGATGTAGAGGAAGGAGCGGGAGGCATCGAACGCGATGCTCAGGGAGAACGAATGCGCCGGCAGGGGAAGGTCCGAGGCCACGATCTGACGCGTCACTGGGTCGATCGCGGTGAGGTTCGATCCGAGCACGTAGAGGAGCCCGTCCGCCGAATCGTACGCCAGCGCCGAAGGGGCGGGTCCCGCGGGAACTCCTGAGGTGAGAATCTCTCCGGTAACGGTGTCGATCACGTCCAACGCGCCCGAGATCGCGTTGATCACGAACAGCTCGTGCAGGGACGGATCGAGCGCCATCGTGTCCTCGCCGGTCCCGCGGACCGGTACCGCGACCGCGAACCGCGTGGTGAGGTTGCCGATATCAAGCGCCACCAAGGAAGTCTGGTTGTTCGCGACCCAGAGCTCGGAATCCCCAGCGTCGATGAGCAACGGATCATTGACGCCCGAGAGACCGGTGTTGCTCGCCACAAGCGACCCCGTCTGGGCATCGAGGGCATCGACGGCGCCCATCGTCCCGACGTAGAGGAGGTTGGAGATGGGGTCCACGGCCACCGAGAACACCTCGGAGCCGAACCCGATGTTGCGGGCGGATGCAGCGCCCGACGTCGCGTTCAGGACGATGACGGAGCTACCGGAGCGGTCCGCCACGAACAGTCGATTGGTCGTGGGGTCGTACGCCACGCTCCCCGGTAGGGGACCGAGAGTCGGCGAGACCGCCAAGACGCTGCTCGTATTCAGGTCAACCACGCTTAGGTTCCTCGAACCTGTGGCCCAGGCGAACAGGGAGTTGCGAGTAGGGCCCCCGGTAAGCTGGGTGACGTTGGTGCCCACGGAGATTGGAGAACCCACAACTGCTGGGGGTGCCGCGGTGAGGTTGACAACTTGTAGATCTGAGCCAGCTTGGTTACCGACGATGAACGAGGTTCCAGTCACGTTCGATAAGATAGGGGACATCCCGGTCTGCACTGGAACGGTCTTGACCGCGAGGTTGCTACCGGCTGCGAGAACGAGTAACGCCTGTGAAGGCATCGTCACTCCGAGCGTGTCGGTGGACGCTGAGAATGCGAGACCTCCCGGGTTTGCGAACAAAGGGATGCTAGGGCCAGTTGTGTTGGTCTTGGTGTCGATAGTCTGAACAGTCTTGTCACCAGCATCCGCGACGAAGAGGCGGCGATCGACACCGTCCAGCGCGAGTGCGAACGGCTGGCTTCCTCCCAGCGGGATTCCGCCGATGGCCACGGACTCGTTGCCGGTGTCGATGATCGTGATATTGTCGGAGCCCTTGTTCGCCACGTAAAGCTGTCCGGTGGTGCCGTTCAGGGCGAGAGCTGCCGGCTGAACCCCCACGGGGATCGCTCGGTGGATCCACGCGCGCGTTGATGGGTCGACCACGCCGACTGTCCCGTTCGCGTAGTCGGCCGAGTAGATCCGCCCATTCGCTGGATCATACGCAAAGGCGGAGGTGTTCTCCAGCGAGGGGACGAATCCCTCGAACTGGTTCGTGGTCGCGTTGTACAGGATCGCGGGTGCGACCGGGGGAGGGAGGGCGGAGCCTACGGCGACGGCCCGGTTCGGGAGCCACAAGAGGCCGGTCACGGGGTCGTACGCTGGGGTACCGATCTGCCAACCGGCGACGGATCCGGAAAAGTTGCCGGGAAGCGTCGCGTTGTAGTTGGGGAAGAGGGTTCGGAGGACCGCCCCGGCGCTCGCGGGCGATAGCAGCGTTGCTCCTCGGATCCCGGAAGGGCTCGGCACGAACGCAGCCGGAGAGATGGCGCGAGCGGCGAGGCGCACCGTTCCGTCGGTGCCTGCGAAGCCGAGCAGGGGGACCGCGGTCCCGTGAGGCCCGGTGCCGACGGCCGCAGCCCCGGTCGGGGCCAGAAGGAGCAGCGCGATGATGAGGGGGACCACGAACGGTCCGCGCGTCCCGGCCCACTGACGAGCGAATCCCTCCCCCGGCGCGGCGCCCATCCTATCTGAGAACGAGGTCAGGGACCTATACGTAAACCTTCCCCCGCGCGGCGGGCCGGGGGGACGCGCTCCCCACGGTCCGAGGGGCGCCTAGGTGACCGTCTGGATGACCCGACCGGCGTTCCCGTCCACGATCACCGCGGGCTGGGCATCCTTGTGCTCGAACCGGAAGTACCAGATCGGAACGTGGAGGAGCTCCCCGTCCGAGACATCGACCTCGCACCGGAGGTTCGAGACCATGCTGTGCTTGTGATGCGCCTCCTCCGACTGGATCTGCTGGACGTACGCCTTCGCGGCGTGCTGCGCGGCATCCTCGCCGAGATCTCCGTTCAGGACCGCGGTGCCGCTCGGGATCGACTTGCGGTCGAACAGCGTCCGGTCGCCGAGGGCGAACCGGTAGTCCTTCGGCTGGTACTGATCCATCGCCTTGACGGCGACGACCGGGTACTCGTACTGTCCCGAGATCGTGGCAGAGCGGGTAGGGTTCACGACCGGGCCGGCCATGATCGGGATCACACCGAACCCGCCGCCCCCGCGGCCGCCGCTGAGCGCGCTGCCGAGCAAGGCGCCCGCGGCGATCGTGCCGACCGTCGCGCCGACGCTCGTCGCAACGGCCTGGTACTGGTACGTCGTCGACGCCGACGCCGGCAGGACCCAGAACGGCACGAAGCTGAGCCGCCCCTCGACGAGCTTCGCCTCCTCGAAGAAGTGGCGGTGGAAGAAGCCCTGGTCGAGGTACGCGCGGACGACTTCGAGGGCCGCCGCGCGGTCCGCGACCTTGAGCGTCAGCATCGTGTGTTTGTTAATCTCCTTCCATCCGGCGCCACCGAGCGTGACCGAGCCACCGCAGTAGTCGCAGGTGATGACCATCTCGCCGAGGACCGGCTTGATCGGCGCACCGCAATTCGGGCACTTCAGCTCCTGGGCTCCCGAAGGCGCGAGAGAGGGAGGCGAAGGGGCGGAGGACGCCGCGGTCGGGGACGCGCCCCCTCCCCCGGTCGGCGTGCCGCACTTGGAGCAGAAGCGTGCGTCGTCGGGCAGTTGCGTGCCGCACTTCTCGCAGAACATCAGTCTCTACCTTGGTGGGGGAGGGTGGTCGGTCCGCCCGTGCGCTCCGTCGGGGTCACGGCCCCATAGCGGTGCCGCAGCTCGGGCAGAACCTGCTCGCCGCCGGAACGTCCGCCGAGCACTTCGGGCACTTTCGGGGAGGAGCCGGTGCGAGCGACGCTCCGCAGCTCGGGCAGAACTTCGCGCCCGGAGCGGTCGGTTGCCCGCACTTCGGGCATGGGGGCCCGGCCGCCTCCGGAGGCGGCGCCGTCATCGGGTTGCCACAGCTCGGGCAGAACCGGGTCCCGGCCGGGACCATCGCCCCGCACTTCCGGCACGGCTGGCTCGGCCCGGCGGCGTAGGCGCCCTGCATCTGGCCGACCATGCCGTACCCGATCCCGAGGCCCGCTCCGAGCCCGACACCGGCGCCGGCCATCGCGCCGGCACCTCCGGAGGGGTTCGCGGCCGCGGTGGTCATCGCTTGGCCGGCCTGGTACTGCATGTAGTTCACGCCGAGCACCCCCATCTTCGAGCGGGTGTTGACGGCCTTCGTGACCTCGTCGGGCAGGTTGATCGAAAGGCCCTGGAGCTGGTTGATCTCGACCCCGAGAGGTCCGAAATGCTGGGGGGCGAAGCCGAGCACGGCTTGCTCGATCGTCATCACCTGGGCGGCGAGGTCGGTGACCCGCAGCCCCTGCTCCTTCATCTTGCCGAGCGTGTTGTAGATCAAAAGGACCATCTGGTCCCGCAGACGCGCCTCGACGTCGGGCGTCGAGACGGCGCCGAACGTCCCGACGAACTGATTGATGAAGTTGTCCGGCGCGCCGACGCGCCAGCGGTAGCTGCCGAAGACTCGCAGGTTCACGAGGCCGAAGTCCGGGTCGCGGAAGACGTACGGTTCGGCGCTGCCGAACTTCCCGTCGAAGATGCGGCGCTGGAGGTAGTAGACCTCCGCCTCCTGGCGGACCCCCGAGAGCGCCTGAATCACCCCGCCGACCAGGCGGGTGTTCATGCTGGTGAGCGCGTACCGGTCCGGCTTATCGAGGTACGCAAGGACCTTTCCGTCCCGGTAGAAGACCGCGGTCTCGTCCTCACGGACCACGATGTTGTCGTTCCAGCGGATGTTCCGCGGAACGCGCCAGAGGACGTTGTTGCCCTTGTAGACGTCCTCCCAGTTGATCGTCGTCGCGCCGATGAGACTGCCGCCCTTCGCCGGGATCGGGTTGTTCGTGACCATCGTTCTCCTCCGTTCGGCCGGTACTCGCTACGAGATGCGGATCCCCTCGATCACCTGGAGACGCGCCTTGAACGCCTGGCCGAGCTGGTTGACCTCGCCGCGGGCCGCCGCGATCACCCCGGGCGCCTTCGTTGCGTCCCCACCCAGGAGCAACTCGGGGAGCGAGGAGACGGTGGTGTTCAGCTGGTCGGCCGCCTGCGCGAACCCGTAGTCGTACTCGTAGAGGCGGTCGAGCTGCTGGGGGTTGACGCGCACCGCCGGCGAGATGCCCGTATACCCCTGCTCGGCATGGCGGACCTCTCCTTCGAGCTGCCAGAGGTTCGCGATCAGCGGCGACAGGTCGTTCAGGACCCCGAACTGGCCGGCGTTCGCGAGGCCCGCGCGGCTGTTCTCGACGGTCGTGCGTGCGTTGCGGATCTTGTCGGCGACCTGGAGGCGCAGGAAGGCGTCCGCCTCCCGGATATCCTCCCCCTGACGGTAGCCTCGGAAACCGGGGATCAGCAGCTGGAGCCGCTTGAGCCACCCCCGGTTCGCCTCGACCGTCTGACGGAGATCGACCGGGGGAGCGGCCGCGGGCGGAAGCGTCCCGGTCGAGCTGCCCGAGACGACCGTCAGCGACGAACCGCACGCTCCGCAGAAGCGGACCCCGGCGGGGGCCGGGGTGCCGCACTTTGGGCAGACGGTCGGGGTCGGGACCGGTGCGGGCGCAGGATTTGCGTTGGTCGCCATCTTACGGACTCCGGGGAGGCGGGGACGCCGGACCGCCGGTCGGGGGCGCCGGCACGGTCTGGGGGACGCTCGGCGAGTTCGCGGTCGCGTAGGAGAACGCCGACGGAGCGGACTCCGCCCTCCAGGCCGCGCGGGCGACCTGCTGGTTCTCGGTCGCGCGCACGGCCCGGCCCCGCCAGGCGATCAGCAGGACCGTGACGAAGAGGACCACGACGATCAGGATGAGGCCGACAAGCGCCGCCGTGATGCCAAGGATCCCGTAGGTCGTGCTGAGACCGACCGTGAGCAGGAGCACGGCGAACCCCATACCGAAGAACCCCCACGCGAGCGACCGCTGGGCGGTCGGCTGCTTCGACGCGGCCTCCGCGAGGTAGGATCCGAGCGCGAAGAGGAGGGAGACGATTCCGATCGCGATCAACGCGTAGAAGTGGGACTGCGCCGGCAAGGCGAAGTACAGCGCCGCGAAGATGAGGACCGCGAGGACGAGGAACAGCGCGGTCAGCACCGCGCCGCTCCAACGGTCGCGCACCGGCCGAAGACCGGTCGAAGGGCTCGCCATGGACCACCTGGCGCGAAAAGGCCGGGCCGACTATAAGAGGGCTCGTTCCCCCGGTCCCTTCAGAGACGGGGCTCGTCGTCCCGCTTCTCCCGGCGAGGGCGCGGAGGGGTGGGTGGAGGCGGGGGCGGTTCGGCGATCGGCTTTCCGGGAACCGGCTTCGGTTCCTTGGCGGTCGGCGGGTGGCCCGGCGTCGGAGAGGGGGTGTCCCTCTTCGGCGCCGGCAGCGCGGTGGCCGGCGCCGCGGAGGGATGCGACTTCTCGGGCGGGGTGTGGGCCGGCTTCAGCGGGTGCTCCTGCTTTCCCGCGGTCGGGTGGGCGGTCGGCGCCTCGCCCTTCGACGGGCCGGACTTGGACCGGCCGAAGACCCCGCGCAAGCCGCTCAGCGTACCGGTCGGATGCGCGGCCGAGTGCGGTGCGGCCGCTCGCACGACGACCACCCCCTCCACCGGATGCGTCGAGTCGGTGGAGACCGGCTCCCCGCACTTCGGGCAGTTCGGGAACTGGCCGATGCAGTGCTGGCAGAGCGGAGCGGAACAGACGTGGACCACGGAGGCGATCCCTCCGCACCCGACGCACCGGGCCGGGGCCGAGCCTCCGGGGACGGGCCCCGGCGCCGCCGGGCCCGACGGCGCTAGGGCCTCGGGAACGTGGGCGGCCGGGAGCGGCTCGGCCGACCAGTCGGGGTGCCCGGCCGGGACGGCGTCGATCGCGGAGGGCCCCGGGGTGTTTTCAGGGGCGAAAAACCGCTCTCCGTCGGAGGCGGCCTCCTCTCCTTCCGCCCTGCGGAACTCGGGGGAGTAGGCGCCGAGATCGAGCGAGGGCAGCGGCGCGTGGACCGCGCTTCCCGCTGCCTCGACGACCTTGATGAGCCGGGCCTTGAAGATCCCGACCCGCAGGTTCTTCACGATCTGGAAGAGGGTGCGCTGCTCCGCCGGCAGCCCGAGCGCCTGGCGCGCGAGCTCCTCGACGTCGGGCGTGAGCGAAAGGTTCTCCGCGCGGAGGTCGGCCTCGAGGACCGCCTTCAGGTAGCCGAAGAGCCGCTGGATCTGGTCGAGGGCGTACGCGGGGGGGGCGAGGACGGCCACGTCCGCGAGCGTGAACCCCCGGCGTTCGATCCCGGGGGGACGCCGCTCGAGGGCCGACGTGATGAGATGGTAGGAGGCGTTCTCGAGGTCCCGGACCTCCCCCGCCTCGAGCGTCTCGAGGTCGATCTTCGGCGTCCGTCCGATCGCGCTCAGCACCGGCTCGAGGAACTCGTACGGGACGTGGAGCGTGACGAAGAGATCGTTCTTCGCGACCGTGCGGTTCAGCCGGGCTTCGAGGAGAAGCGCCTCCCGGCCGTGCTTCTGGATCTCGACGTCCCGGGTCTTCTGGGAGGCGACCTTCTTGCCGTCCTTCGCGGGGGCGTAGTCCGAGTCGAGCGCCAGCGCGCGGTCGAAGGAGAGCGTCGCGTCATTGGGCCGGGACGTGGCGAGGAGCGCGAGCCCCCGGCTGGTCCAGCCCTGCTTCGACGCGGGATCGGCCTCCGTCGCGCGCTCGTAGAACGCGAGCGCCTCGTTCGGATGCCCCATCCGCTCGGCGACGAAGCCGGCGCGCAGCAGCACTTCGAGCTCCGCCGGAGCGATCGAGAGGGCGTGCGCGAACGCGCCCGCGGCGTCGGCCCAGGCCTGCAGGGCCACCCCGAGCTCTCCGAGGCGGCGCCAGAGCGCGACGCTCTTCGGGAGGACCTTGGTCCCCTCCCGGACCGCCTCCGTCGCTCGGTCGAGGTGGCCGAGCCCCCCTTCGGCCTCGGCGAGAAGGAGGTAGAGGGATTCCTGCGGCGGCACCTGAGGGATCGAAGCGCGCAGGAACTCCGCGGCGTCCGCGTGCTGACCCTGGGCGAGCATCGCCCGCGCGATGCCGGCGAGCGCGACCGGGGATTTCGGCTCCCGGCGGCGGACCTCTTCGTAGACGGCCCGGGACTCGGCCGGTCGCTCGAGCGCGTCGAGGATCTCGGCCCGAAGGAGGAGCGCCCCGAGGTTCGGCGGCGCACCTTCCGGGTGGCCCTTCAGCCCCTCGTCGAGGACCTCGAGGGCGAGATCCGGACGACCGGCGGTGAGGCGCAGTCGGGCGCGGCGGATCGCGATCTCGACGCCGTAGACCGGGTCGATCTGCGCGGCGCGCTCGTAGGAGCCGTTCGCTTCCTCGGTAAGACCGAGGCTGGCCGCGAGGTCTCCGCGCTCGAGCTGGAGGGTCGCGTCCTGCGCCTCGGGAGCGTCGGAGGCGAGAAGCCGGCTCAGCGTCTCGAACGCCTCCTTCGTCTCCTTGGCGTCGCGATGGAGACGGTACATCTCGAGGAGGGCCGGGCCGTTGTCCGGTTCGAGAAGGAGGATCGCCCGTAGGGAGTAGAGGACCTCCGATGGCCGGCCGAGGGCCCGGAGCGCGTCGCCCCGGACCCTCCAAGCGGCGATATCGTTCGGGTCCTCGGTGAGCAGCGGGTCGATGAGGTCGACGACCTCCGAGTACTGACCGGCCAGCCCGAGCGTCTCGGCGAGCGCGAGCCGCCCGTGGCGGTTCTTCGGGTCGAGGCCGATCCCGCGCCGGTAGTACGAGACCGCGTCGGCGTACGCTCCCTGGGCCCGCAGCGCTTCCGCGACCTCGAAGTACGCGTGGGGGTCCCCGTGCGCGCTCGCCACCGCCTGCTGCAGGACCGCGAGCGCGTCCGCGCGGCGACCGGCCTTGAGGAGGAGCTGGCCCTTGCGTCGGAGATAGAGGGGGTTCGACGGCTCCCGTCGCAGCAGGAGGTCGAGCAGCTGCAGGGCCCGGGCGTCCTGGTTCAGCTGGGCGAGCACCTCGGCGGCCCCCCAGAAAAGGTCGGGGTCCTCGAGGCCGCCCGAGATCGCGCGGCCGTAGGCCTCCGCGGCCTCGGAGTATCGTCCGGTCTCCCGGAGCGCGTGACCGAGCTCTTTCAGGATGTCGTACCGCCCCTGGTTCGAGGGGGGGGCGAGAAAGCTCTCGTAGGCGCGGATCGCCCGTTCGTGGTCCCCGATCAATCGAGAGGCGCGGGCGATCCCGAGACCGGCGATGGCGGCCGCCTGCGGGTCCGTGGATGCCCGCTCGTAGGAGACGAGCGCGGTCCGCGCATCGCGCTCTCGCTCGGCCGAACCTTCCGGCCGGTCGTACGCGAGGTTCAGGTGGAGGTTCCCGCGCTCCACGGCGACCTCGGTGCGCGTCGGATCGAGGCGGAACAGGTCGTCCAGCACCGAGGCGAGAGCGACCGGATCGTCCGCGCGGGCCACCACGTCCTTCTTCTCGAGAAGGTAGTCGAGATCGCCGGGGTGCGCGGCGAGGAGGGCGTCGTAGGCCCGGAGCGCTTCGGCGAGCTGCCCGGCGGACGCGAGCGTTCGGGCCAGCGCGACCTGCGCGGCGAGGTCGGCGGGATCTTCGCCCAGGATCGCCCGCGCGAACTCGAGGAGGAGGTCCGGGCGTCCGAGCTCCCGGGCGGCATCGAGCCCCTTCCGGAGCTCGCTCACCGCGTGGGGATGCGCCTTGGCGAGCGCGCGGTACGCTTCGAGGGCCGCTTCGCCGTGGCCCTGGCCGAGCTCGATCTCGGCGATCCCCCGCATCGCCTCGAGGCTGTCGGGCTGAGTCGAGAGGACGGTGCGCAGTGCCGCGAGCGCGATCTCGGGCTGGTCGAGCCGCGTCGCGAGCGTCCGCAGATCGAGCAGGTTCTGGAGGTTCCTCGGGTCGAGGTCCTTGAGGTGCTCCCGCGCGGAGAGCGCCAGCTCGGGAAACTTCGTCTCGGTGAGGTGGGCGATCTCGCCGAGCGCCGCGGGATCCGGGGCCTTAACGCCCTCCACGATCGCCTTCGCGATCGGGAGCAGCTCCTCGTCCCGTCCGAGACGGACGAGCAGGCGGACCGCGAGCAGGTTGGACCGGACGTCGTCCGGGAGCGCGGCCCGCACCCGGGCGAGCGGCTCGAGCGCCTCCTCGGTCCGGCCGAGGGCGGCGAGGAGCTCCGCCCGGGCATCGAGGAGCTCGAGGTCGTCCGGCCGCTCCTTCAGGAGCTCCTCGCACGCCGCGAGGGCCGGCAGTTCGCCGCCGAGCGCGCGGGCGAGGTCGAGCTTCGTACGGAGAACGCGGGGGTCGCGCGGTGCGATCTTGAGGGCCTTGTCGACGTACTGGGTCGATGCCGCGTCGAGCTGCTGGGCCTTGAGATACGACTCGACCGCCTCGGCCGTAAGCCCCTCAAGCCGAAGCGCATCCGCCCGCGTCGCCCAGAGGCCCTTGTCGTGCGGGTTCGCCTCGAGAGCCTGGTCGGTAAGGCGGACGACCTCGGGAAGGTCCTGGTTCTGCGCGAGCAGGACGAGCGCCTTCTGGTGGAGCAGCGAGGCGGAGCCCGGGGTGAGGGAGAGCCCGAGGTCGACCGCCCGACGGGCGAAGTCCGGCTGGCCCGCCCGAGAGAACGCCATCGCGGCCTCCTCGAGCAGCGGGGTCGCCTCCGCCGCGGCGTTGGCGAGCTCCGCCGCGTGGCCCTCGGCGAACGCAAGGAACCCCTTGAGCGCCCCCAGGTACCGCCCTCGGTCGGGGCGCGACTCCGCTTCCTCGACCGCGTGCCAGTGCGCGTGGATCCCCCCGACCGGGTCGCCGTTCGGGTCCTGGGCGGACCCCTGTGTACTCATGACCGTTCTCCGACGTCAACGTGTTCATAAATACGTTCGTCCTCGACTGGCGGGTTGCGCGCCGGGCCGGCGGCCGGGGGCTTAAGGTCGGGCACGCCTGCCGCCGGGCGATGGCCGGAGGCCGCCCGGGCCGAAGTCCGCGGAAGTCGATCTTCGACCCGGTACACGGACCGATCTCCTTCGAGGGGGCCGCGCTCGCGCTGATCGGCACCCCGGAGTTCCAGCGGCTCTGGGGGATCCGGCAGACCGGGTTCGCCCACCTCGTCTTTCCCGGGGCGAACCACACCCGTCTCGAGCACTCGCTCGGGACCTACTGGGTCGCTCGCCGCATGGCGGAGGGACTCGCGTTGCCGACCGCCACGATAGAGACGGTGACGGCCGGCGCGCTCCTCCACGACCTCGGCCATGGTCCGTTCTCCCACACCCTCGACGGCCCGATGGCCGAGGTGCTGGGGGGTCCGCACGAAAAGCTCTCCCGGGACCGCGTCGAGGGCACGGACCCGGACTGGCCGGCCGACAAGGTCGAGGTCCCCCGGGTCCTCGAGCGGTTCGGGATCTCGCCGCGCGCGGTCGCCGACCTCCTCCGGCTCCCGGCGGCAGGCGGCGCTCCCCTCCTCCTCCGCATCCTGCACGGTGCGATCGACGCGGATCGCATCGACTACCTGCAACGCGACGCGTACTACACCGGGGTCGCTCACGGGGCGGTCGACGCGGTCCGCCTGCTCGACACGATCCGATCGGCCGGAGAGCGGATCGCTTTCGCCGAGAAGGGCCGGAGCGCGGTCGAGGGGTTCCTGGTCGCACGGGCGCTGATGTACTCCTCGGTCTACTTTCACAAGACCGTCCGCGCCGCCGAGATGATGGCCCAGGGGGCGGTGGAACGGCTCCCGGGCTACCCCGAGGCGGCCCGTCCGCTCTTCCGGGCGACCGACGGCGAGCTTCTCCTGCGCCTTTCCGAGGCCGGGGGAATGAGCGGCGCCCTGGTCGCGGGATTGACGGAGCGTCGGCTGTACAAGCGGGCCTTCGGTCGGCGAACGGCCGAGGGAAGGGCGCGGCGGGCGTGGCGGCGGCTCCTCGCCCGACCGGCAGAACGACGAGCGCTCGAAGACCAAGTGGCCGCGCGCGTGAAGGCGCCGCCCGGGTCCGTGCTCATCGATCTCATCGGCGTCGCTCCCGGGACGGCTCCCGGCGACGACTGGGGGGAAATCGGACTGATCGTCGGGGGCCGCACGACGTTCCCGTTCCGGGGGACGAGCCCGTGGCGCACGCTGGCGGAGCGCCCCCCGTCCGACTGGGCGCTCAGCGTCTACGCCGCGCCCCGGTGGGCCGGGGCCGTGGGACGCTCGTTGTCCCGCGACCCTTCGCTCCTGGTGTGAGGACCGGCCCGGGTCGCGGCGTCGCGTCTTCGTGGGCGAGGAGACGGACCCACTGGTCCTCGGAGAGCGGAAGCACCGACAGCCGGGGGAGCCGTACGAGCGCGATCCCGGCGAGCGCGGGGTCGAGCCTCACTTCGGAGAGCGGGATCGGTCGGCGGAGAGCCCGGACGGGACGAACGTCCACGCGGTAGGATCCGCGGTCGTCGTATGGGTCGGGTTGAGGCTCCGAAGCGACCTCGACGATCCCGACGCACGACCGCTCCGCCCCGGTGTGGTAGTACAGCGCGCGGTCCTTCGGACGCATCGCCCGGAGGTGGCGCAGGGCGAGGGCGTTGTGGACGCCGGTCCAGCGCGTCGCGCCGTCGCGCTCGAGGTGGTGGTAGGAGTAGACCGTCGGCTCCTCCTTCAGGATCCAGAACGCCACGGCGGAGCGGCGATAGGAGCGCCCCCCTTTATCCGTCGCGGGCGGGGGACCCGACTAGCCGACCACGATCCCCTGGTTCGTGATGACGAACGGACGACGCTCGGGGTCGTGCGCGCAGCCGCGCATCCGGACGATCTTGACCTGTCGGACCGATCGGTCATCGATCCACTTGCGGCTCAGCAGGATCTCCCCCCGGGTCAGGACCTCCTCGGGCGTGAGCACCCCGGGGTCGCTCGGATTCGCCGTGATCAGCGTCGTGACCCCGGACTCCGAGAGGAAGCGCAGGAGCGACTGGATCTCCGTCCGCTCCGCCTGCGGGTCGACCGAGGCCTTGACCGTGAAACGCCGGACCGACGTGATCGAGTCGACGAGGACCCGGCGGAAAGGGCGGTCCGCCATCTGCTGCCGCAGCTTGAGCTGGATCGACTGTACGGACACGTCTTCGGCGTCGCTCGTCCGCTTCGTCTCCTGGGATAGTTCGCGCAGGGAGCGAAGGTCGGTCATGGTGCGGATCTCCTGCACGGCGAGGTTCCGCTTGATCGCCCGCGTGCCCGGGTTCGCGTCGAGGGTCGAGACCTGGGAGAGGTCCCAACCGAACGCCCCGACGTTCTCCATGATCTCGGCCGGCGGCTCGTCGACCGCGACCAGGAGCACCTGCTCGCCCCGACGCAGCCCCTCGAGCAGGAACATGAGCCCCAGGAGCGTCTTTCCACTCCCCGAGCCGCCGGTAACGAGGTACGGTCGGCCGCTGACAAGCCCTCCGCCCAGCATCCGGTCGAGCCCGGGGATGCCGGTGGCGACCCGGTGTTCCGGTCGGAGCTCGGGAGCGCTCACGACGGCTCCGACGGGGGTGGGGGCTCCGGCGGCGGTTCCGACGGTGGGCTCGGCGGGGCCTCGGAGGATGACCGGGGGATCGGATCGGTGGGCGGATCCCGGGCCGCGACCGGTGGCGGGTCCCCGCCGGACGGATCCGACGACTCGGGTGGGAGCGGCCCGGGTTTGGCGGCGAGTACTCGGGGCGCCTTGCGCTTACGGGCCGGCCGGCGCTTCGGCTTCGTCGACCCGGCCGCCACCGCACCCTCCACCAGAGGGACTGCCGGGGCGATGGTCCCCTCGACGGCTCCGCCTTCCGCGCTCGTCGAGGTCACCAAGGGAGTCTCGGTCGGAACCGACTCCGCGGGGGCCGGCGCTGCCGCCTTCTTCCTGGGCGTGGAGGTGCGGCGTCGGCGACGGGGGACTGCAGCGGTGGCGGGCGACCCTGGTGCTTCGGGCGGAGCCAGAGGGCTGGGGGCCGGGAAGACGGATCCCCCCGCCGGGGCCGAGACTGGCGAGGAGGGGGAGACGGGGCCGGCGTCCACCGCGGGGGGGGCGGCGACCGGCGGAACCGGGGCGACTGTAGGAGACCCGGCCGGAGGTCCAGCCTCGGCGCCGGCGGTAGCGAAAGGTACCGCCGCCCGGGCGGTGGCGATGGCCGCCGCCGGGGCGGTACTGGCCCGCGACGGCGTGCGCCGGGGACTCGGCCGCGGGGCCATGCTCGCGACGGTCGGGAGGGGTGGCCGACGCGCCATGGCCGTGGGCGGAGACGGCAGCCGGCCGGTCGGCGGCGCCGACCGGTCCTCGGGGGGGAGAAGGGTCTCCTCAGGAGCGCGCGGAGCCCGTTCAGCGATCTCGCCCACCGGGAGCGACGGAGGGCCGGCCGCGGGAACCGCCGGAGACGCGGTTGCCTCCATCGGGCCGGCGAGGATGCCGGTCGGCTCCGATCGGCCGTGCGCAATCGACGGCGTGGGCGCCGCTTCGTCCGACGTGGAGGGGGGCGCCATGGGAGGAGCTGGGAGGGTCGAGGTCGGCTCTCCGACCCGACCGGTTTCGGCCATTTCCGGGCGCGGCGGGGGCGCCCGTGGACTGGCGGACTCCGCTTCCAGGGTGAGGGGCCGGAGCTCGATCGGGCGGTCGGACCTCGGATCGGAAGCGACAGAAGCACGGCTCGTCGACGCGAGCACCTCAGGATCGCGGGCACCCTCCCCGGCCATTCCGCTTTGGGTGCCGAGGTCGGTGCGGCGGGAGGCGGTCAGCGCGTCCGTCGTCAGCTCCTTCAACGGTTCGCCTCCGCTCACGGAGATGGGCGGAAGTGACTCGGGCTCGGAGGGCGGGAGCCCGAGGACGGCCGGAACGGAGACCACGGGGCGATCGGGCGTGAGGCGCGACGGGCGGTCGGCGAGCGCCAGCCCAAAAGGCTCCCCTGCCGGGGTCTCCGGAGCCCCAGGGGCGTTCGCCGGAGCCTCCATGGTCGCCGGCGGGACCACCGTCGGCGTTCCCCCAGACCCCCCTGGCGCGGTCCGCGGCAACAGGGAGAGCACCCACTCGAGCTGGGCCCCCACAAGCTTCGGGGGCGGGAGCGTCGTGGGAGGCAGACCGGCCCGCGCGGCTTCGTTGCGCTGTCGGATCCGCTGATAGGCCCCCGCGACCACCGCGTCGTTCGGCACCGTGTCCTTCAGCCGGTCGTGCAGCCCCTCTCCCGCCGCGACGACGAGCGCGGCGGCGCGCGAGATGTGGCCCTGGAGCCGGTCGGTCTCCCCGGCCACCGCCGCGCCGAGCGCCGCTTCGATCTCGGTCCGTACCGGCCCCACTTCGGCCCCGGCGAGCACGAGGTCTCGGACCCCGTCGCCCAAGGGGTCGACCGGGGAGGAGGTGCCCTCGGGGATCGGGGGAACGGGCGAGGAGACGGCCTCCGGCGGAGGGAGCGGGGTCTCCAAGATCTGCCGGGTGTCCCGGGAGATCGTCACGTCCAGGTTCACGTCGAGGCCGCGCGATCCGATCCGGTACGGGTGAAGCCGGACATCGTGGCTGCTCCCGCGGAACTTCTCGACCCCGATCGCACGGACCGTGCGTCCGTCGAGCTCCCAGCGGAACAGCCGGATCTCGCCGCGCGCGAGCATCCGCTCGGGGGTCTCGACGTCCTCGAGCGGGGACTCGACCGTGAGGATCGTCGTGACGCGGAGGTCCGAGAGGAAGCGGAGGAACGCCTGGGCTCCGGCCACCGGGTCGAACCCCTTCATGCAGAAGTACTGAAGGGCGGTCAGCGAGTCGATCGCGATGCGGGAGTACCCGCGCCGGGGCACCTCGCTGCGCATCATCTGCTCGAGCCCGGTCATCGTCACCTCGACCGCGGAGAGCTCGGGGGAGCGTCGGATCTCGAGCGGCACCTCCCGGAACGGGGTCACCGCCCGCACCGACGCGATGTCCTTGAACGGGGTGCGCTCGTAGCGCATGATGTCCGGGATCGCGTCGAACACCTCCACATCGTCGAGCGAGGAACCCAGCGCGCGATGATTCAGGCGGACCTCGTTCGGGGGCTCCTCCGTCGTCACGAAGAGCGTCCGCTCTCCGCGGCGGGCACCGTCGATGAGGAACTGGAGCGCGAGGGTGGTCTTTCCGGTCCCCGACGGTCCGACGATGAGGTACGGTCGCCGAGGGACGAGGCCCCCCTCGAGCATCGTATCGACGCCCGTGTTCCCGGTCGACACTCGGCCCGTGCGCGGCGGCTCGTGCGCGCGCTCCTCGGGCAAGGGTCCCTCAATCGCCGAACGGGTTGGCGAGCATCCGGTGGGCTCAGCATGGAAGGACTGGCCTCTTGTAGTTTCCCCGGCACTCGCGGGGCCCCGCAAGGAATATCTCTTCTCTGGCCCCGGTTCCGGGCATGCCGCGCACGGCCAGGGAAGAGGGGCGGGATCGGATGCGAGCGCTCGCGGCGAACCTGCCGCGCTCGCTCGAAGAGGGTTTCCGGGCCGGCCGTGAGCTCGCCCCCCCGGTGAAGAGCGGAGCGACGATGGTCGTCGGGGTCGGCATGGGCGGCTCCGGGATCGCCGCGGACCTAGCGCGCGGCGTGGTCGAGTCCGAGAGTTCCGTCGCGCTGTCGATCGCGCGCGCGCCGGACCTTCCCCGGTCGGTGGGGCCGACGAGCCACGTCGTGCTGGTGAGCTATTCGGGCAACACCTGGGAGACCCTCCGGGCCTATTCGGCGGCCGCCCGCGCGGGGGCGCGCCGGACGGTCATCTCCTCGGGTGGTCTGCTGACCGAAAAGGCCCGGGCGGACGGCGTCCCGGTACTCGCGGTCCCGCCGGGACTCCCGCCGCGGTCGGCCGTCGGTCATCTCCTGGGAGGTCTCCTCGGGCTCCTCGACCCGGCGTTCCCGGAGTCGAACGAGGCTCGCATCGCGCGGGTCGCCGAGCGGACCCGGGCGCTGATCGTGACGTACGCCCGGCCGCGGGGGCCTGCGGCCGGCCTCGCGGAACGGATCGGTCCCCGTCTTCCGTTCATCTACGCCGAGAACCCGTTCCTCGCGCTCGCCCGCCGGTGGAAGACCCAGATCGAGGAGAACGCGAAGCGTCTCGCCGTCTTCGACGAGGTCCCCGAGCTCTTGCACAACGCCCTGGTCGGCTGGGATGCCACTCCCCGCGCGGAGGCGGGACGGTACGCGGTGGCGCTGCTCGAGTGGTCCGAGGAGTCCCCGCCGGTCCGCAAGAGCTTCCGCTACCTCGAGCGGTTGCTGGGCGCCCGGGGGGCTCGGGTCCTCCGTGTCCCGCTCGAGGCCGAGGACCGTCTCGAGGCGCTGCTCGCCGGCGTCGCGCTCGGGGACCACGTGAGCCTCTTCCTCGCCGACCGTCGGAAGGTCGATCCCCTGCCGGTCGAGGCGATCCTACGCCTGAAGGCGGCGATCGGAAACCCGGCGAACGTCGCCCGATGAGCCCCTGCGGCTCCGCGGGATCCCCCAGGAGCCGACCGGACTTCCTCGCCCCGACAAAACCTAAGAACGGGAGGCCTTCCCCCCGGCAGGGTGCTGAGGTAGCCTAGCTCGGCCAAGGCGCCAGATTCGAGATCTGGTGATGCGTATGCATCGCGGGAGTTCAAAGGACGCGGCGGGTCGCCCCCCCGCGACGGAGAGTCTCCCCCTCAGCGCCTCCGCCCCCGAGCTCGGGGTCGTCCTCGCGATGACCCGGGCCGGTTCGGTCGAGCTCCGCTCGCTCACGGTCCGGAGCGGGACGACCGTGCGCTCGGTGCTCCGCCGGATCGGCGCTGCCCCCGAGGGCTGCGCGGTCCTCGACGGGGAGACCCCCGTGCCGCTCGACACGCCGGTCGACCGAACGATGCGGCTGACGGTCGTCTCCACCTTCTCCGGCGGTTGAACCCCCGGCCGGTGCCCGATTCCGGCCGTTCCGCCCGATTCCCTTCGGCCGCGCGCTCGACGCAAAGGGGAATAAACTTGGGACATCGTCGTGTCCGGCGTAGGACGACGGTCTGTGCCAGCCAGCTGCCCGATCTGTGAGCAACCGATCGTCTCCACCGCGGCCCATTGTTCGGTCTGCGGCTTTCCGACGGCGCTCGCGATCGAGGGGCTGCACGCGGTCGAGGCGACCCCCTCCGGGCCGGCCGGGCCGGACGGCGGAACCGGCCCCCCGACCGTGCCCGGCGTCCCGACCCCCGGCCCCCGGGCCCGGATCCGGCCGCCGCCTTCGCCCGAGAGCGAGCTCAACGGCACGATCAGCCGGGACCTGCGCGCCCGCATGGACCTGAGCCACGAGCTCGGACGGGGCCCCGACGTGACGAGCGAGCTCTGCCAGGCGGCCCTAATGGAAGCCGACGGCCAGGTCGGGGAGGCGCTCACGGTCCTGCGCTCGGCCCAGAGCCGGATCGAAGCGGAGACCGACCAGGTCGTACGGCAGCGGCTCGCCTCGCTCGGGGCGCGCCGCGACGCGCTGCGCGGCGCGGACGTCCGCTTCGCGTTCGGCGACGAGCTCGAACGCATCGCGGACGCCCTAGAGGGAGGTCGTCGGCCCGAGGCGGTCGGGCTCCTGGTCGAGGCCGAACGCCGACTATCCCAGCTCGAGTCCGACTGGAAGGGCCTTCAGGGTCTGCTGGGCCGGATCGAGTCGCTGCGCAACGACGCCGCGGAGCTCGGCCTCCCGCTCGGCGAGATCTCCGGAGAGCTCGAAGCGTTGCGCGATCGGATCCGCGACGCGGAGATCACCGAGGAAGCGCTCGACACGTTCGCCCAGGAGGCCGCGCAGACCCTCATGCTGCTGCACGAAGCGATCCCGGGATCGCTCGAAGCCGAGCTCCAGCGGAGCGGCTCGGTCCTCGACGTGCTTCCCGAAGAGCATGCGGTCGGCGCAAGCGCCCGCCGCCTCCACGCCGAAGCCTCCCGCCACTTGAAGAAGGGGAGGCTTTCCGAGGCGATCCAGAGCGTTCGCGAGCTCCGCCGCGAGCTCGAAAAGCTCGAGCGACTGCCCCCGCCTCCCTCCTCGGCTCCCGCCCCGGGTTCCCCGACGGAGAGCGACGACGCGATGCTCGACCGGCTGCTTCGGAAGGCCCGCAGCCTCGCCGGCCGAGTCCGCACGCTCCCGCCGGAGAGCGAGACCGCCCACGACGCCGCGGTCCAGATCCGCCAGGCCACCGACCTGCTGCGCGCGCGCCGACTGCGCGAGGCCGACGAGACGCTCACGCAACTGATGCGGGTGCTCGCGGCCAGCGGAGGGTCGTAGGCCATGGCGGTCGTGGAGGACCCGGCGCTCGGGGAGGGACGCGCCCGGCTGCGCGCGGTGCTCGAGCGTGGCCGGCTCCTCGAGGCGGAGGGTCTGCCGTTCCCGACGGAACAGATTGGGACGGCCTTCGAGCAGGCGCTCGACGAGGACGCGCCCCTCCAGGCGCTCGCGGTCGTGAAGCGGGGCGAAGCGCTCCTCGCTCGGGTCGGCCCGGACTGGACGTGGGTCCGCGAGCTCCTGCGACGGGTCGACGATCTCCGCGCGATCGCGCAGACGATCGGCGTCGACGTCGCGCACCTCGATGCCCGGGTCGGCCACCCCCGCCGTCGGTTGAAGGACGAGCCGCTCAGCGCGGGTTCGCTCGAAAAGGCGGCGGCGAGCGCCTCCCTCGCGCTCGCCGTCCTCAACGATGCGATCCCGAAGTTCTGCCTCCAGGAGGGCCAGCAGCTCGGCGAATCGATCCGCCGCGCCCGGAACCGGGGCGAGGAAGTCTCGGAAGCGACCCGCCAGTTCTCTCTTCTCGTCCAAGCGGCGCAGGATGCGAACATCCCGTCGACGGCGGAGCGGCTTCTCGAGCTTCGCCGGGCGGTCGCCCGGATCCCGCGGGCGCCCGCGCTTCCTTCGGTGACCCCGAGCGAGGAGGAGGAGATCCTGATCGAGGCGCGGAACCTCGCCCGCCGGCTCCAGCGCATCAAGGGGAGAGCGCAGAACGCGCAGAGCGCGGCGCGGCTGATGGCGCAGGTCCGCGCCGCGATCAGCGAGGACCGTCGGTACGGAAGCCCCGAGGAGGAGATCGAGGCGCTCTGGGCGGAGGTCAGCCGGCTCACGCACGAGCGGAAGCTGGCCGCCGAGGGCCCACCACTCTCGACCGAGGAAGCGACGGACGAGCCGCTCGACCTCGCCTCAGGCCTGGAGAGCGACCTCGATGCCACGCCGCCGCCCGACTCCGGGAGCACGGACGAGCTCGCCGAGGTCGACGAACCGCTCGGGCCCGATCCGGTGGCCGACCCCGAGGGGCCCCCCGAGGAGTCGAGGGAGTTGCCCGAGGAGCGCGCGTACCGTCAGTCGCTCTACGTCCCGTACGTTCCTCCGGATCTCTCCCCGCCCCGCGACCTCTCCCTTCCGGCCGAGGAGGGGTCCGCGGACGCCCCGGCGGGGCGGGCTCGAACCCGGTCGCGCCCCCGACCGTAATCCTTTAATACGTATCGCAAGTGGTTTATACCACTTGTCGCGAGGCGGCGTCCGGTCGGCAACGCGCGAGGTCGGCACGGTTCTTTCGGTGACCCCCACCGGAACTCTGACCGTGCGCGCTCCGTCGGCCGAGGTCGCGATCGAAGGGACGCCGGTCCGCGACACGCGGGGGCATCTCCGCGGCAAGGTCGTCCGGGTCTTCGGCCCGGTCGCCCGGCCGTACCTGAGCGTGCGGCCCCGCCGCACCCCGACGCCGGAAGAGGGACTCGCGCTGATCGGCTCGACGCTCGTCCGAGAGTAGCAGGACCGGAACGAATGCAGAACGAAGAGGCGCCGACGAACCCGGAGAAGCCCGCGGCCCGACCGGAGGACCTCGCTGTGCCGACCCGCTGCACGAGCTGCGGGTCGACGCACCTCACGCGCGACTACGAGCGCGGGGAGCTCGTCTGCGACGAGTGCGGCCTCGTCCTCGAGGAGTCGATGATCGACCAGGGACCGGACTGGCGGGCGTTCGACGCCGAGCAGGGAGAGAAGCGGGCGCGGACCGGCGCTCCGACGACGCTGACGATCCACGACAAGGGTCTCTCGACCGAGATCGGTTGGAAGAACCGGGACCCGTACGGGAAGTCGATCCCGACCCGGAACCGCGCGCAGCTCTACCGACTTCGCAAGTGGCAGCGACGGATCCGGGTCTCGAACGCGACCGAACGCAACCTTGCCTTCGCGCTCGCCGAGCTCGACCGCATCGCGTCGGGGATGGCGCTCCCGCGGAACGTGCGGGAGACCGCGGCGATGATCTACCGTAAGGCGGTCAATCGCAACCTGATCCGCGGCCGCTCGATCGAAGGGGTCGTCGCGGCGTCGCTCTACGGCAGCTGCCGGCAGTGCAACGTGCCGCGGACCCTCGACGAGATCGCGTCGAAGTCCCGGATCGGTCGCAAGGAGATCGGCCGCACGTACCGCTTCATGACGCGGGAGCTCCACCTGAAGCTCATGCCGACCCGGCCGCAGGACTACATCCAGCGGTTCTGCTCGGAGCTCAAGCTGAAGGGCGAGATCCAGACTCGCGCGAACGACATCCTGAAGGAGGCGACCGAGCGCGAGCTCACGAGCGGCCGTGGCCCCACGGGCGTCGCGGCCGCCGCGATCTACATCGCCAGCGTCCAATGCGGCGAACGCCGCACCCAGCGGGAGGTCGCCGAGGTCGCGGGCGTGACCGAAGTGACAATCCGCAACCGCTACAAGGAGCTCACCGACAAGCTGAACCTTCGCGTGATGCTCTGATCGGGCGACGGTCGCGATCGGCCTCTGGTGGGGCCGCGGCCCCCGGCGACTGCCTACGTCGGGGTCTCCCCGACGAGCACCACCGCGAAGCCGTCGTACGACTTCGTACCCACGGTCTGGATCGCGGTCGCGTTCGCCCGCGGCTCGCGCGCGAGCCGGTCGAAGAACCGTCGGATCCCGAGAACGTTCGGGTCCCGGCTCGTGGGATCGGAGACCGCCCCGTTGCGGACGACGTTGTCGACGACGATGACGCTCCCCGGCCGGGCGAGCCGCAGCGCCCACTCGAAGTAGTCGGCGGTCGAGGGCTTGTCCGCGTCGATGAACGCGAGGTCGAACGGCCCGAACTTCTCCCGGAGGAGCGTCGGGAAGGTTTCGATCGCCGGCCCGACTCGGATCGCGACCCGGTCGGAGACGCCGGCCCGCTCGAGGTTCCTGCGCGCAACGGCCGCATGCACCGGGCTCAGCTCGAGCGAGACGAGGCGCCCATCGGGAGGCAGAGCTCGGGCCAGCCAGATCGCACTGTAGCCTCCGAGCGTGCCGACCTCGAGTACCGTCCGCGCGCGGAGGGCCCGAGCGAGGAGCTGCAAGAGCTTCCCCTGGGCCGGACTCACCTGGATGTCGGGCAGCCCCGCGGCCCGGCTGTCCTCGAGCGCCGCGTCGAGCACCGGGTCGGAGAGCGCCATCCGCTCCTCGAAGTACCGGTCCACCGCCGCCCAGCTCTCTCCCGACCGTTCGTCTCCCGGCATCGGCCGGACCGGAGCGCGCGGCCACTTGAGCGTTCCCCGGCCGGCCGCGCCCGCCGGCAACCGCCCTGTCCTCGCGTCGGATCCTCGGAGCGGCCCGAGAAGGGATCGACCTTCCCGGACAGAGAGAGGGCGTCGGGGAAGGACCCCGGAACCACGGGACCTCTCCGCCGAAAGGCCCGTCCGCCGCGGTCCCTCGCTTCCGCCACGCTCTTTTAACCGGGACCGCTCGTGGCGACGTGGACGCGGCGTTCCGCTTCGGGGTCCTTGCCTCGGGAGAAGGGACGACCCTCGACGCGCTGGCCGAGGAGATCGCCATCGGACGTCTCCCGGCCGCGATCGCCCTCGTCGTCATTGACCGGCCGAACGCGCGCGCGATCGAGCGGGCGCGTCGCCGAGAGCTCCCGACGCTCCTCCTCCCGTCGCGGGGCGTCGATCGGGAGGAATGGTCCGACCGGCTCACCCGCGAGCTCGACGACCACGGCGTCCGGCTCGTCGTGCTCACCGGGTTCCTTTCGATCCTCCCCGCCTCCTGGGTCGCCCACTGGCGGGGGCGTGCGCTGAACATCCATCCGTCGCTCCTGCCGAAGTACGGAGGCATGGGGATGTACGGCGCGCACGTCCACGAGGCCGTCCTCGCCGGTGGCGAGACGGAGACCGGAGTCACGGTTCAGCTGGTCACCGAGGAGGTCGACGGCGGACCCGCCCTCGTCCAGGAAGCGGTACCGGTAGAACCGGGCGACACCCCGGCGACCTTGCGGGACCGGGTGCACCCCGTCGAGGTCCGCCTGCTCTCAGAGACGATCCGGCGGTTCGCGCTCGGGGAGCTTCCGCTGCCCTATCCGCTCCGCCCCGGCGAGAGCTTCCGCGCCGGCGCGACGTCCCCCCGATCGGCCTGAGCGGCGGGGCGCTCGCCCGTCCGGAGGAGCTCCCCGAGCGACATCGACCGCATCGGCAGCGTGACGCGCAACCGGTGCCGGGTGGTTTTCGGCGGAAACAGCTCGCCGGCGAGGGCCCGGCGGACGACCTCCGCCTTCGCGATCGGCGGACCGGGCGACCACGGCTCGAGCGAGATCAGATCGCAGTCGTACTCGATGACCCACGCCGGGACCTCGCGGAGCCCGAGCCGTCGGGCCGCTTCGACGCGGTGGTGTCCGTTGAGGATGACGTAGGTGTCCCGGGCGACCCAGATCGGGTCGGCGAAGACCCCCTTCGCCCGGATCTCCTCGACCAGGTCCCGGACGTTCGGCTCCTCGTACTGTTCGTGGGCCCTCAGGTGGGCGATCGGGACGAGTCGGAACTCCGGCTCGCTCATCCGGCGGCTCCGCCCTCTCGGGCCTCGGCCAGCGCGCGTCGGACGTAGACCGCCACCATGCGCCGGCGGTAATCCGGCAAGAGAAACGTGTTGTGGACCGGCCGTACTTTTCTCAGGACCGCTTCGGCGAGCTCGTCCACGCGGTCGGTCGTGAGGGGGGCGCCGAGGAGCGGCGAGGTGAGCTCGTCGAACCGGCGGGGGTAGGTCTCGACGCCCCCGACCGCGAGCGAGAGACGGTCCACCGAGCGCTCGTCCCAGCGACCCGCGACCGCGACCCCGAGCTCGGGGAAGTCGAACGAGGGGCGCACCCGCAGCTTCTTGTACCGACCGCGCTGGCCCCGCGCGGCCCTCGGCAGATGCAATGCCACCACCAGCTCGCCCGGTGCAAGCGAGAGACGGCGTATCCCATCGCCCGCGGCGTCGTAGAGCTCGGAAAGTGGCCGGCGTCGGCGGCCCGAGGGACCGGCGACCTCGACCTCCGCGTCGAGCGTGAGGAACGCCGGCGCGAGGTCGCCCGAGAACGTCGCGTAACACCGTTCCTTCTGCGGAACGACGTGGCACTTGTCCCCGTCGGCCTTGAGGCAGAAGCCGAGGCTCGAGCGCCAGAAGTAGCTCTGGTTGAAGAAGAAACAGCGGGTCTCGACCAATAGGTTCCCGCCGAGCGTCCCGCTCGCCCGCACGAGGGGGGTCGCGACCTCGCCGAGGGCGTCCGCGACGCCGGGGTACGCGGCGCGGAACTCCGGGTCGGCCTCCAGATCGGCGAGGGGTTCGGCGGCCCCGACGCGGTCGAGCGAATGTCCGCGAAGTTCCCGGACGTCCCCGAGCGCGATGAGGTGGGGCCGGAGATTGAGGTGCATCTTGTAGTTGGGCAGGAGGTCCGTACCGCCGGCGAGGTAGTCGCACCGGCCCGCGAGCTCGCGGGCCAGCCGCACCGCCTCCTCCACGCTCGTGGGCCGGTGGAGCTCGAACGGATCGAGGTGCATCCGGCCTACCTCCCCTTCCAGCCGCGGCCCTCGGCGTGCCGGCGGTCGATCCCGCGTAGGACCCGATCCGGAGTGATCGGCAGCTCGGTGAACCGCACGCCGATCGCGTCGTACAGCGCGTTGCCCACGGCCGGGAGCGTGGCGATCAGCGGCCCTTCCCCCGCCTCCTTCGCGCCGAACGGCCCGGCCGGGTCGTCCCGTCCCACCAGGAGGATCTCGACCTCGGGCATCTGCTGGGGCGTCGGGATCTTGTACTCGAGGAGCGACGGGTTGAACAGGCGGGCCCCCCGGTAGTTCATCGACTCGCCGAGCACCTGCCCGAGGCCCATGTGGATCGACCCCTCGATCTGGCCCTCGACCGCCAGGCGGTTGAGCGGCCGGCCGCAATCGAACCCGGCCCAGACCTTCTCGACCCGGTACTCACCGGTCTCATGATCGACCTCGACCTCGGCGACGTACGCCGCGAACGAATAGGCCGGGGCCGTCCCGGCCTTGGCCCCCTTGAACGCGCCGCCCCGGGGGTCGGTCTGGTACGACCCGCTCGAGGTGAGCGCCCCGGTCGTCTCCATCGCGCGGTGGAGGGCTTCGAGGAACGGCACGCCGACCGACGGGTCCTCCGAGAGTTCGAACCGCTCGTGGCCGACCTTGAGGGAGGCCGCCGGCCGTCCGAGCAGCTCGGCGGCGGCGGCGAGCAAGCGCTCCTTCAGCTCCTCGGCCGCGCGCCGGGCGGCGTTGCCCATCATGAACGTCACGCGGCTCGAGTACGATCCGAGATCGATCGGGCTCACGTCCGAGTCGACGCGCTGGACGTGCACCCGATCGAGGTCCACGCCGAGGACCTCGGCGACGATCGCCGCGAGGAGCGTGTTCGACCCTTGGCCGATGTCGGCCTGCATCGAGTGCACCGCGATCCCGCCGTCCATGTCGACCTTCAGATGGACGGTCGACTGGGGCATCTTCGGCGTGAAGTGGATTGGGCTGTTCGATCCCGAGATGTAGAAGCCGCAGCCGAGCCCGACGCCGCGGCCGTAGGGGAGCTTTCGGAACTTCTCGTCCCATCCGCTCGCGGTCCGGACGGCGGAAAGGCATTCGAGGAACGAGCTCGAGGTGATGCGGAACTGGTTGATCGTCGTGGAGTCCGGCGGGAGGGCGTTCCGCACGCGGAGGTCGAACGGGTCGGTCCCGATCTCCTCCGCGAGCCGGTCGAGGGCGACCTCGATGGTGTAGCGGATGTTCGTGCCGCCGTGCGCGCGCATCGCGCCGGACGGCGGCCGATTCGTGTAGACGCGTCGTCCCCGGTACCGGAAGTTCGGAACGCGGTACGGTCCCATGGAGAGGACGCCGTTGTAGTATGTCGTGACGGTCCCGAACGAGCTCCAGGCGCCGCCGTCGATCAGCGCTTCGATGTCGTAGGCGAGAAGGTTTCCGTCGGCGTCGGTCGCGATGCGGACGTCGTTCTGGGTCGGGTGACGCCCGTGGTTCGTGTAGAAGACGTCCTCCCGATCGAAGAGGATCTTCACCGGGCGCCCGGTCTCGATCGCGAGCGCGGCGCAGACGATCTCGTGGGGCAATGGATCGGACTTCCCTCCGAACCCGCCGCCGACCTCGGGTTTGATCACCCGGATCCGGTGCATCGGGAGGCCCAGGACCTCGGAGAGCGCGCGGTGGAGGTAGTGCGGCACCTGCGTCGCGCTATAGACGGTGAGCCGCCCGTCCGGCGTCGCCTCCGCAACCGTGGCCATCGGTTCGGTGAATGCGTGAGTGACGCCGGCGAAGGTGCCGCGGACCCGGACCGAGTGCGCGGCCCGTGCGAACGCCTGATCGACATCTCCGAAGTGCTGCACGACCTCCTTCTGGACGTTGGAACCGGCAAGCCCCCGGGCGTGGATCGGTTCGTCGACCTTCGAGACGCCCATGCGCGGATCCGAGTGCTCCGGCAGGGGCTCGACGTCGAACCGCACGAGCGAGAGGGCCCGCTCGGCCGTACGCTCGTCGCTCGCCGCGACGGCGGCGACGATGTCGCCGATGTAGCGGGCCTTGCCGACCGCGATCGCCGTCTCGTCGTGCGTGATCGGGAGGACCCCGAACGGGGTCGGGTACCGGTCGCCCGTCAGCACGGCGTGCACTCCCGGCACGGCACGGGCTGCGGTGACGTCGATCGAGCGCAGACGCGCGTGCGGCCAGGGGCTCCGCAACAGGCGGCCGACCAGCATGCCGGGCCGCTGGAGATCGTCCGTGTACTCGGCCCGGCCGGTGACCTTGAGAGGCCCTTCCACGTACGGGATCCGCCGGCCGAGCAACCGGTACGGACTCTCCGACACCGACGCCATCAGCGTCCTCCGGCGGCCGCCTCGATCGCCTCGACGATCTTCCGGTATCCGGTGCACCGGCAGAGATTGCCCGCGATCGCGCCCTCGATCTCGGCGCGCGAGGGGTGCGGGTTCCGCCGGAGAAGGGCGGTGGCCGTCACGACGAACCCGGGCGTGCAGAACCCGCACTGGGTCGCCCCGTGCTCGACGAACGACCGCTGGACCGGCGAGAGGCCTTGGGCCGGCGACAGGCCCTCGATCGTATCGACCGACCGACCGTCGACGAGGCGCGCGAGGGTAAGACAGCTCAAGGTCGGCCGACCGTCAACGAGGACGGTGCAGCAGCCGCAGGTGCCGAGGTCGCACCCGCGCTTCGTCCCGGTGAGCCGCAGCTCCTCGCGGAGGAGATCGAGGAGGATCCGCTCCGGTGGGCAGGACGGTTCGACCGGCTGTCCGTTCAGCCGGAAGCTAACGCGGTCGGGGCTGGCCATCGCGCTCGCGAAGCTGCGCTCGACTATCAACTGTTCGAGTACGGAACCGCGGGGGGTGGCGCTCGGCGACGAGCTCGGCGACGATGCTCACGGCGATCTCGGGCGGGCTCTCGGCCCCGATCCCGATCCCGACCGGGGATCGGACGCGGTCGATCGACTCCCGGGAGAACCCTCGATCCCGGAGCGACGCGAACACGTGCTCGCGCTTCGCGGCGCTCGCGATGAGCCCGATCGCCCCCGGGAATCGTTCGATCGACGCGGCGAGCACCTCGAGATCCTTGCGTGCGTCGTAGCCGAGGACGAAGAGGTGCGTGTACTCATCGGGCTCGAACGTCTGCCACAGCGCTGTCGGCGCCACCACCGCCCGTCGCCCCGCCAAGGGGAACCGTTCCTCGCCGACCCAATCCTCCCGATCGTCGGCGACGCTGTAGTCGTACTCGAGCGGAGGAAGGAGCGCGGCGAGGGCGTGTGCCACGTGGCCCCCGCCCCAGAGGAGAAGGTGCGGGCGAGCTCCGACGTACTCGATCGCGATCTCAACGGAGCCGCCACAGAGGCTCGGGAGCCCCCCGGACCTCCAGGCGGCGAGGTCGAAGTGATGGAGCCCTCCCGAGCCTTGCTCGAACGCGGCTCGGGCCAGCTCCTTGACCCGCTCCTCGAGCGCGGCCCCGCCGACCGTCCCGATGGCCGAGCCGTCCTCGCGCACCAGCATCGAGGCCCCCGGCTTCCCCGGCACGGAGCCCGTCGCCGACACCACCACCGCGCGGACGAACGGCCGGTGCGCCTCGACGAGCCGGAGCGCCTCGTGCAGTTCTCGCCGATCCACGGGCGGTCAGACCCCCTCGCGAGCACGCCACGCTTGGTGGGCGGCCCGGAACTGCTCGGGGTCGTCGACGTTCTCGAGCACCCCGGGATCGTCGACCGAAAAGCGCCGGACCTGGGGTCCCAGCTCGGGCAACAGGGACCGGACCGGAGCGTCGGTGCGCAGCTCGAGCAAGGCCGTCCGCACGCAGGCCCGCCAGAGGACCGGGTGGCCGCCGCGCCCTTGGTACGTCGGAATGAACCACGTCCCAAGGAGGTCCCGCTCTTTCAGCGCGAACAACGTCCCCACGGTGCGTTCCGTCACGAAAGGGTGGTCGACCGGCCAGAACAGGAGGTCGTGTTCCTCAGGGAGCGCGCGCACGCCGGCCTGGATCGATGCGGTCCTTCCCTCGTACCAGTTCTCCGCCTCGACCAGCTCAACTGGCAGTCCCCGCAGCTCGTGCGCGATCGGACCTCGGAGCGCCCCGATCACGACAACGACCGGCGAGGCGCCCTCGGCGAGCGCCACTTCCGCAATCCGACGCACCGCCGTGCGCTCGTCGACCGGTAGAAGGGCCTTCGGAGAGCCGCCAAAGCGGCTCGACGCTCCGGCCGCGAGGATGAGCGCCGCGTTCGCCATCGCGCTCCGTTCGAGCTCCGCATCCCCCACGCGGCGCCCGCTAGTTAACCTCGAGTCCCGCGCTCCGGGGGCGGCGAGGACGGCCTGCGACCCCGTCTCTCCCGCCTCCCGGTGGCGCACGGGCGACCGGAACGGCCGGAACCGGAGCCCTCCCTCTCTCCGTGGACCGGCGTTAGTTTTTAAATACCTCAGCCGAGTGGCCGCGCCGCTCCATGACCCATCCGAACGACGTCCCTCCGTCCCTCCTGCTCCCCCAGCTCGCGACGGAGCTCAAGAACCGGCAAGCGGTCCAGCCGCCCGAGTGGGCGACCTTCGTCAAGACCGGCGTCCACAAGCAGCGCGCGCCCGTGGCCACGGACTGGTGGTACCTCCGCAGCGCTTCGGTCCTTCGGAAGATCTACGTGAAGGGTCACATCGGCGTCACCCGCCTCAGCAGCGAGTACGGCGGCAAGCGGGACCGGGGCAGCGCCCCCTATCACGCTCGCACCGGTTCACGCGCGATCCTGCGGGAGATCGTCCACCAGCTCGAGAAGTCCGGCCTGGTCCAGCGCTACAAGACCCAGGGTCGACGGGTCAGCGCGGAGGGCGAGAAGCTGCTCGCGTCGATCTCGAAAGGGATCCTCGAGAAGCTGGCGTCCGAGCGACCCGAACTCGCCAAGTACCTCTGAGGGCCGTACGGTGGGGCGGGGGGGAGCGGTCGATGGCGTACGGGGAGGATGCCGAGCTCACCGAGATCCGTCGGCGTCGCCTTCAGCAGCTCCAGCAGATGCAGGTCTCCGAAAGCGCGAACGCTCAGGCGTACGCGGCCCAAGAGGCCGAGATGCAGCGCCGCGAGTCGGAGCGGAGCGAGGTGCTCCGGAGGATCCTCACGCCCGAGGCCCGCGAACGGCTCGGCCGCATTCGCCTCGCGAAGCCCGATGTCGCCTCCACGGTCGAGCAGCAGCTGATCGCGCTGGCGGCGAGCGGGCGGTTGCAGCGACAGGTCGACGACGCGACGCTCCGAGCCCTGCTCGAGCGGATCGCGCCGGACCGCCGCGAGATCACGATCACCCGCCGCTGAGGAGTCGAACCGATGGCGAACCGTAGGAAGAGCCTCGCCCGCAAGACCCGCCTGCTGCGCCTGGTGCGTTCGAACCGCCGGGTCCCGGCTTGGGTCATGCAGCGAACGAACCGGCAGGTCACCCGCCACCCGAAGCGCCATACCTGGAAGCGGGGCCACCTGCACAAGTAACGGAGGAGAACGACCGTGCCTGCGAAGACCACGACCCGACACGCCGAGGAGCTCGAGCGGGAGTACGTGATCCCCCTGCGAGCCAGCCAGCACCAGCCCTCCCGACGGCGCCGCGCCGGTCATGCCCTCGAGACCGTCCGGCGGTTCGTCGTCCGACACATGAAGGGCCAGCCCGAGGACGTCTGGATCGACCCGCGCCTCAACGAGCGCATATGGGAACGGGGAGTCCAGCACATTCCGCGCCAGGTCCGGGTGAAGGCGATCCGTTTCGAGGACGGCCTGATCGAGGTCGACCTCCTCGAGACCCAGTAGCCCTCCCCGGGAGACGCCTAGAGTGCCGGTCGGACGCACCCTCTTTGCGGGCAGCCCCTATCTCGGGGTCTACCTGCGGGCGGGGGAGGCGGTGGCGATCGGACCGCAGAGCGCTCCGCGCGCCATCGAGCACGACCTCGAACGCCTACTCGGAATCCGCCTCGTTCGCTGCGGGGTCTTCGACTCGGAGGTCGTGGGCGCGATGGTCGCCGCGAACTCCCACGGCATCGTCCTCGGGGACGACGTCGACGCGGCGGACCGCCGCCGCCTCGAAGAGATCGCCCCGGTCCACATCGTGCGCCAGCGGCAGAACGCGATGGGCAACAACATCCTTGCGAACGACACGGGCGCCGTCGTGCACCCGGAGTTCCCCCCCGAGACCGTCAACGCGATCGGCCGGGCGCTCGGTGTCCCCGCCCGTCGCGCCACGATCGCCGGGCTCGGGACCGTCGGCATGGCCGGCGTGGCGACGAACCGGGGCGTCGTCGTCCATCCGAAGGCGACCGAGCGAGAGGTCGAGCTCTTGCACGAGATCTTCAAGGTCCCGATCCACCGGTCGACCGCGAACTTCGGAGTACCGATCGTGGGCGCCTGCGTCGTCGCGAACTCCCGCGGTTTCCTCGTCGGCCGGCCCACCACCCCGGTCGAGATCGTCCACTTGCAGGAAGGGCTGGGGATCCTCGACTAGGCCCGGGGGACCCGGGTTCAGCGCAACGGCTAGGTGCCGCGCTTGCGCTTCATGTACCGGGTCGCATAGCCGGCGATCCGGTTCGCGAGCTTCTTGTGGGTGACGTGCGTCTTCCCGTCGACGGACACGCCGAGGTCGGTCAGCTCGAGGACCTTCTGCTTGTTCTGGGCGAAGTCCCCGCCGAACGATTCGGGATAGTGACGGATCAGCTCGATCGCGACGCGCTTGATGTACGTCTGGCGGATGTTGCCCATGCGGGCGGGGCCACTTCGAGTCCGGACTATAAGGTTACCCGAGCCGCGCCGGAACGGATTTGGCGTCCTTTCGGGCCTCCGCGGCGTATAACCGTCGGAAGCCACAAATACCTTCTCCGAGGTAAATACGGCGTGCACATGGGCAGAGCGGACCGGGGAACCGTGGGGCTCTAGGAAACCAGTGACGTCCTCCCGATTCCCTGCAACCATCCGATGTTGAACGACGCACCTGCTTCGGTACCGGCCGCTGCCCGCGAGCGCCATGTGCTCCTGCTCGACCTTTCGAAGAGCATGCTCGCGCCGCTACCGGATCCCGACACGAGCCGGCCGGAGCGCCAGAAGGTCGAGGTCGCCCGGACCGCCGTCTTTCGCATCCTCGAGGAGGCCGCCAACTCGGGGGCGCTCTTCGGTCTCGTGACGTTCACGGAAGTGGTCCGGGTCCCCGTACCGCTCGGGGAGATCCACAAGGAGAACCTCCCCTACATCGAGAACCTCATCTCGCTCCTGACGCCGAGCGGCCGCTCCGCCATCTGGGACGCGATCGCGACCGGCGCCGACCTGTTGCGCCAGGGCACGGACGGCGTGCGCGGGAACCTCGTGCTCGTGACGGACGGATGGGACAACGCCTCGGGCCGCTTCGATGTCCGGGCTTCGCCCGGGGCCGCGTTGCCCGAGGGAAAGGTCGATCTCGTCCCGTACCTGCTCCCCGCGAACTCCCGGCTCTCGCTGCGCCTGATCGGCATCGGGAACGGGACGGAGCGGGACAAGGGCGTCGACGCCGGCCGGATGAACCAGCTGATCGATCAGCTCACCGCGCGCGCCCAGGCGCTCGGGCTGCCGGCGCCGTTCGGATTCCAAGAGGTGACCACGGGGACCGCGCTCTTCACCCAGATGGTCCATGCGTTCATCGACGTCTCGTACGACAGCGACCTTGCACTCGAAGAGATGCATCCCGAAGAGCTCGCTCGGCATGCCGCGAACGCCGCCCGCGCGCTGAAAGAGCCGCAGCAGCACGCGACGGTCGCGCGGATCCGCAGCGCGCAGGTCGCGGCCCGGGCGAACGGCGTGAACGCGTACACGGAGGCGCCCGACCTCGAGGTCGGCGTGCTCGCGAGCGCGGCCGGCCCTCCCGCGTACCTCAAGGAACGGTACGGTCCGCTCGGCGAGATCGTCGAGGCGTACCTCCAGGGGGAGTACGACCTTGCGCTCTCCCGCATCGCGAAAGCCCAACTGGTGCTCCCGGCGGTGACACGACTGTACTGGGAGGCCCGGGTGCAGTACGCCCGCCATGCCGTCGTCGAGGCGGCACGGGCGCTGCTCCAGGCGTGGACCGAAGCGGAGAAGCTCCCGTCACCGTCGCAGGGCGCGGTCCTCCGCCGGCTCGCGATGCTCCAGGCCCGGATGCAGAACGACAAGGAGACCGAGACGCTGGTGCGCTTCATCGACTCGACCGAGCATGCGCTCGCGAACGGGAACGCCGGGGCGCGGACGCAACTCATGGACCTCTTCGCCAAGCTGCTCGATCTGCGGGGAACGTACCAGCTCACCCGCCTCGCCGGGGAGGGCGATCTCCAGGACGCCGCACTGAAGCACGAGTCGGCCGTCGAGGAGGTCTTCGGCCTCCTGCAGGACGCGCGCCTCGAGCTCTCGACCGGCGGGCCCGCCGTCGAGGGCGCGCTCGACTTCATCGAGATATGCCTCGCGGAGATGCGGTGAGGAGGCGCTAGGCCGTTCGATGCCCGAGGTCAAGGTCACGACGCGCACCCGCCGGGGAGCCGGGTCCAAACGCGAACGGGAGTCGAAGCCGTCGTTCGACACGGCCCGCATCGCCGTGGTCGGGATCCCCGCGTCCGGCAAGACGACCTACTTCCGCTTCCTCTCGGGCCACTTCGGCCTCAACCTGCCGATCCTCTACGTGCCGACCCGCCCGGAGAACGGGACGCTCCCGCTCTACGGGGAGCTCGAGAACGACGTCGCCCTCGAGGAGACGACGTACGAGACGACCGACCCCACGGACCCCGAGGGAAGCCTCGAGACGACGACCCGGTACTACGTGAATCGTCCGATGGAGGACCGGCGGAAGCTCTGGGTGGAGCTTGCGGCGGGACGCGAAGATCAGGGCGTCTTGACGAAGTATCCGCTGCCGACGAAGTTCAACCAGTTCGTCGAGATGACGATGCGCTTCCGCTACGGGGCGCCGAACGGCGAAGCGGCGTCCCGCCCGATGGAGCTCCGCACGATCGACGAGGCCGGCGGGATCATCGCGGATTACTTCACCTACGACCGGCTCTGGATCGATTCCCCCGAGGGCGAGGTCAGCGAGAAGACCTGCCGCGTGATCCCGCACTTCGATTCCTGGCGCCCGGACCGGCGCGACCTGTGGCGTCGGGGTCTCACCCTGCTGGGACGGTTCGTCCAGGGGGCCGACGCCGTCATCCTGCTCCTCTCACCGGCGCTCCCATCGCTCCGCGACCAGGCCCAGCAGGTCAACCTCGCGCGCGGCGTCTTCCGCTATGTCCGCAGCCGCAACCTCCCGCTCGTGATCGCGATCTCGAAGGCAGACAAGCTCAAGGACTTCTACTCCGAGGTCGAGCAGTCGGTGCGCGACCGGACGTACCACAGCGCGTTCGATCCGGTCGAGTTCCTCCTCCGTCGGGACGGTGCCGGGATGGGGACGATCCTCGTCGCCCAGGACGGTCGTGGCCTATCCGTCCGCGAGGACGTCTTCCTCGTGTCGAGCGCCGTCTCGACCGGGGAGGGCCATCCGATGTTCGTCGGGGAGACCGGCGAGGAGTCGCCGAACGTCGGAACCCCCACGATGGGGGTACCGGTGATGGTCAACACGACCCTCCCCCTCGCCCGCGCCTGCGAGCGGGTGCTCGAGCGCCGCGCGACCAAGGGGAGCTGATGGCGCTCGGATCCGGGCCGGTCGCGGCCGGACTCTCGCCGGTCGCGGTCGTCTGGTGCCGCCAGGTCGACAACGAGGCCGAGAGCCCGGGGTACACGACCATCCCCGAGGAGTTCCCGGGCCGGCGCGAGACGCTCGAGGCGATCCGGATCGTCGGCAACCTGACGATCAACATCGCCGACACCCACGATTACTGGGATCCGGACCCGGCCCAGCCGCTCTCGTTCTACCCCAACCTGTTCCTGTACCCGGCGGCCAACGGACGGTACACGTGCGTCGGCCGGATGTTCCTCTCCACCGAGGACCGTCCCCGGCTCGGCATGAAGACGCTCGTCTTCGCGACCGCCGACCTGCTCGCGACCGGCGAGTTCGGACCTGCGGTGCTGCGGGCCCACGCGACGATGGGCGGGCCCGCGCAGCCGACCCACCCGACCGTCGACCCGGACCCGTCGGTCTACCAGGCCGTCGGCGAGGGGTTCCTCTTCCATCGGGGGACGAGCGATCCGGTCGTCGTCGTTGCCGCCGACCAGTGGGAGGCGGGGAACCAGGTCGTCCAGGACATGGTGCGGCTCCTGCCCGGCTCCCTGCTCTCCCTCGGCGCGTTCCTCGTCTTCCCCTACTTCCTGCCCGAGGCGAAGGTCAACACCCACGAGTTCACCGAGCAGATCCCGCTCACGCTCGCGCTGATGCGCGTGCCGAAGGGGGAGGCTCAGGGGGACCGGCACTCCAAGCGGATCCAGTCCTGGGAACTCGCCCCGGTCAGCGTCCGCGACCTCACCCACCCGCCCACCGCTCGCGCCCGGGAGTCGCTGCCGCTCGTTCTCCAGTACGCCCGGGACGGGCTCGAATCGAAGCTCGCCGAGATCGCCCGGCGGGTCGACGTGGTCGAGTCCGGCCGCTCCGTCACGCACCTTCACGACCCCGAGCGCCAGGGCGGCCGCGACCGGCGCAAGGAGATGTGGCGGATCGCGACCGCGATGGAGACCGCCGCGATCCTCCTGAGCCGCCCGAAGGGTCGCTCGGTCCCGATGAGCGGCGAGACCGCGAAGCGCGCGAACGAGTACGTGCAGGCGCAGCCATCGGTCCTGCTGCCGCGACTCGAAGAGAGCCGTCTCTCTCCGACCGCCCCACCGGTCCTCGACCCCTCCGACCCGGTCGCGTCGACGGTGCCGCCGTGGCTCCAGCGTCCGACCGAGGTACGGGTCCCGCCGTCCGCCTCGGTGCCCGTCTCCGTGAGCGACGATCCGTCGATCCGGCCCTCGGCCCCTCCTCCCGAGATCCGCCCCACGGGGCTCGCCTCCGTGGCACCCCCGCCGGCCCCCGAGCCGGACCGCCCGTTCCCCCCGGTGACAGGTCTTCCTACCGCGCGCCCCTTGGCGCCGGCCGCCCGAGAACCGGACGGCGAGGCGCTTCGGCTCCTCGAATCTCGTGTCGCGGCGCTCGAGCGCTCCCCGGCCCCGCCGGACCCGGCGATGCTCGAAACGAAGCTCCTCGGAACGATGGAGACGCGCCTCCGCGAGGTCTCGGACCGGTCCGCCCAGGGGATCCTTCGACTCGGCACCGATCTCGGCGCGCGCCTCGCCCCGCTCGAGGCCCGGCCGGCCGTCGATGTCACCGCGCTCTCCACCGACCTTGAGCAGCGGCTGCGCGCCTCGCTGGACGCCGCCCTTCCCGACCTTTCGGAGAAGGTCCGGCAGGCGGTGCAGTCGACCGGGGAGCTCTGGGCCCAGCGCCTGCGCGAAGAGCTGCGCCAGAACCTCGAGGAGATCAAGGCACGGTCCGCCCGATCCGAGGAGGAGCTGCGGGCCGCCCTCGTCGCCCAGCTCGACCTCGAGGTGGCGGAATCGAAGGAACAGGTCACCGCCGTCCGGGAGGAGCTCGAGGCGCGCGTTCGGGAGCTGCTCAAGTCCCAGTCGGACGCGGCGGAACAGCACAGGGTCCGGGAGGTCCGCGAGCTCGAGCAACGGGTCGCGATCCTGGTCGAGGGGCGCGCGAAGGACCTCGAGAGCCGTCTCGCCACGCAGATCGCCGACCAACGGGAGCACTTCCTCCAGCTGGCCGACGAGCGGATCGACGACGTCGAGAAGCGCGCGGAGACCGAGCGCGAGGCGCGGATCGCGGAGATCGCGGACGCGAACTCGTCGGCCGTCGCGGGCCTCCAGGTCCGGCTCCAGGCGTTCTTCGAGCAGAAGCTGAGGGAGAACCAGGAGCGGGAGCGCGAGAAGTACGTCGAGCTGCTCGCGCGGCTCAAGGCCGACGTCGATCAGGCCCTTTCGAAGACGATCGACTCGAGCCGGTTCGATGCCGCGGTGAGGGACCGGGTCGCGCGGGCGCTCGAGTCGGCCCGGGGCGACCAGGAGAAGGTGGTCGCCGCGGGACTCGCCGACGCGGAGCTCCGGCTCAAGGCCGCGCAGGCGGAGTCGATCCTTCGGCTCGAGCGGCTCGAGACGAAGCTGCAGCAGCGCGAGACCGACCTCGCGCGGGTCGAGCGGTCGATCCGGCAGGAGGCCGACGACCTCGACCGGCGCCTGCTGGTGCTGAGCGACCGGGTCCTCCCCGTCGTCCGGAAGACCTGGCTCAAGGTCGCCGAGCTCGAGAAGCGCGGTCCGGCCTCCGAGGAGACCGAGTCGCGCGTCAACGAGCTACGCCGGGAGCTGGTCCGTGAGCTCCGCCGCGTGGAGGGCGAGCTCCTCGAGCAGACGAGCGACCTGCGCGATCGCCTCGAGGGGACGATCGCCCACCAGGGCCGGATCTGGCTGAACCTCTTGAAGCAGCTCTCGGCAGAGACCCACGATGTCCTGAAGGCCGGCCCCCGGCCGGCGGCCCGGCCCTCCCGTCCCGCACCGCCCCCGATCCCGACCGACGACGAGCTCGACGCGGAGCTGAGGGCGGCGGCGGCGTACCGCTCCTTTGCCGAATCGGACCCCCCGAACCCGATGGACCCGACGCCGGCGCTGGGGCCGGATCCGTCGGACCGTGATCTGCGTCGCCGCGTTCGCCGGACCTAGGCCCCCCGCGGCCCGAGCTCCCGCAACGATAAGCCGAGTCCCTTCCTGCCGCCGCCATGCCCTCGGAGACCGACCACCGACATTGCCGGGTCTGCGGACGGGTCTGCGCGGTCGACGAGGAGACCTGCAGCCGGGCGTGTCGGGAGAAGCGGGCCCAGCAGATCGCGACGCGGCGGATGTACACCTACCTGCTCTACGGCGCGATCGCCATCCTGCTGATCGCGTTCCTGAGCCGGCTCTTTGCCTAGGAGGGTCCGTGGGTCGCGTCCGGCATGCCGTGCTGGGGGGGACCTTCGACCACCTGCACGTCGGTCACGAGGCCCTGCTCGCCACGGCGTTCCGGGTCGGCCGGTCGGTGTCGATCGGGCTCACCACCGAGGCCTACCTCGCCGAGCACCCGAAGCCGTTCCCGCGCGAGCTCGAGCCTTACCGACGACGTCGGGCGAACCTAGAGCGGTGGCTTCGGTCGCACTACCCGGCCCGGCGCTGGCGGCTCGTCCCCCTCGAGAATCGCTTTGGACGGTCGGTCGAGGACGGGGTCGATGCGCTGGTCGTCTCGGCGGACACGGTCGCCGGCGGCCGGGCCGTGAACGCGGAGCGGCGCCGTCTCGGTCGATCCCGCCTGCCGCTCGTGGTCGTCCCGGTCGCCCTCGCCGACGACCTGGAGCCCGTCAGCTCCCGCCGGATCCGGGCCGGGACGATCGATGCCCAGGGACGTCGACGGGCGCCGCTCGAGATCCGGGTCGCGGTCGAGCTCGGAGCCGACCTTCCCGCGATCGTCGCCGCGCTCGCCGCGGCGTTCCCCGCGCCCCGCGTGCGAGCCGCGCGGTCCCCCCGGGTTTCATCGCGGGCGCGGACCACGGCGCGGGCTCGACATCTCGCCGAATCGGCGATCGACGGGGCCGATCTCGGGATCGGCGTCGCGAGGGCCGCCCGCGGGAGCGGCGCGGTCGCGGTCCGTTCGGCGGGGGTCGGGCTTCCGGCGCGCCGGTTTCCCCCCGGGGGGGCCGGCGCCCTGGAAGGGACGCTCCTCGCCCTCGTACGACCGGATCTCGGCCGCAAGGTCTTTGTGCGCCCGCCGACGTCCCGCCAGCGATGGAGACGTACCTCCGGGTGACGTTCTCGAGCGAGGGCGCGAAGCCCTCGGTCGTCGCGGACCGACTGCGGCTGTGCGGTTTCGCGCCGACGCAGGGCAACTACGACTTCGTGTACGACTGGTCGGGTCCGGCGAACCGGGAGCAGATCCTTGACCTCTCCGACGAGCTGACCCGTCAGCTGCGGGGTCTGCGCGTGCTCGTCGAGATCGAGACCGTCTAGTTCCTGCGGGGCCCCCCGGCGACTTCGCGTCGGCCCAGAGAGCCTATTTACCGAGCCCGGTTCGTCGCGGAGCCGTGCAGCAGTACCCCGTCCGGGCGAGCCACCGGGCCCACCTGGTCCCCGAGGAGCTCGAAAGGATCGCCCGTGCCCACTTCGACACCGTCGAACGCACCGAGGACCGGGTGACGTCCTCCTTCGGCGCGATCTCCCGGCTCGTCTGCCGCGCGGTGGGCCGGGAGCTCGAGATCGACGTGACGATGAACCCGAAGGTCCCCGAGGACGTCGCCCGGGAGACGATCGCTCGGTACAATCGGTTCCTCGAGGAGGTCACCGGGTTCAACTCGAAGGAGCGCGCGAAGCGCCTGCGGAAGTCCGCGTCGGCCCCCACCGGTCCGGGAGCGTAGCGGATGGCCACCGGCGCCGGACCGCTCCCCTCCTCCGGCAACTCCGAGCTCGACCGCCTGCGCCGGACGGTCAGCACCTACTTCCCCGTCTACGAGACCCGTAGCGGGCCACAGTCCGTCCTGTTCGCGGTCCACGTCGACCGCGCGGTGCTCTCCGACAAGTTCGATCGCATGCGCCAGGAGCTCTGGACGCAGGGGTACGTCCCCGTGCTCCGTCGGGATTCCGGCGAGGACTTCGTCGAGGTCGTCCGGCGACCGAAGGCCGGTCGCACGCGCCTGTGGATCAACCTCCTCCTCCTCGCCGGCACGGTCGCGACCACGACGTTCGCCGGCGCCGTGATCTGGCTCACCTACATCGGCCAGATGCAGCTCGGAGCGACGGACTTCCTCTACGGCAGCCTCTACTTCGGCCTGCCCGTGATGGCGATCCTCGGGCTTCACGAGTTCGCCCACTACCTCATGGCCCGGCGGCGCCGGCTCGATGCCTCACTGCCGTACTTCATCCCGGTGCCCCCCCCGTTCCTCTTCGGAACGCTCGGCGCGTTCGTCAGCATCCGGGAGCCGTTCCCCGACAAGAAGGCGCTCTTCGACATCGGGGCGTCCGGACCGCTGGCGGGGTTCGCCGCGTCGATCCCGATCGCGATCGCGGGGCTGTTCCTCTCGGTCCACGCGCCGGTCCTGCCCGCGAGCTACTGCGGGCCGACGATCCTCGGCCAGAGCTACGGGAACCTCCTCATCGGAACGCCGCTGTTCTGGGGCGTGCTCTCGTTGTTCGTACCGAGCGGACTCGTCAACTTGAGCCCGCTCGCGCTGGCGGGGTGGGTCGGCATCTTCGTCACCGCGATCAACCTCCTCCCCGCGGGCCAGCTCGACGGCGGCCACGTCTTCCGCGCCCTCTTTGGCGACCGGACGCGCTACGTCAGCTACGGGGTCGTGATCCTGCTCTTCGCGCTTGGGATCTACTACACGGGTTGGTGGTTCTTCGCGATCCTGGTCCTCTTCCTCGGCCTACGGCATCCGCCCCCGCTCAACGACCAGACCCCGCTCGGCACCGGCCGCTATCTCGTCGGTGCGCTCGTCCTCGCGATCCTCGTGACCGGCTTCGTCGTCGTCCCGATCGCGGTGCCGCCCGGCGCGCTCTCCACGGAGGGCGCGACCTCGTCGGTCCCCGCGCACCTGCCGATCGGGGCGTCCGTCGGGGCGAACCTCTCGGTCACGATCGTTAACGGCGACCCGCTCCCCCACGGCTACCTGCTTTCCGCGTCGGTCGCGAACGTCACGAACTCGACCGGTGACTACCTCACCGGGGCCAATCTGACGGACTGGGCCGTCAATTCGACGTGGGAGTTCTTCCTCCCGGGGGGCAACGTCGTCCGACTGTCCGGTGCCTCGGTCGCGCTGCCCGAGAGCGACTTCCTCACGATCAATTCGACCGGTGCCCACAGCTATCCGTTGCTGGTGGTGTTCTGGAACACCGAGCCGGCCCGGGCCGCGACCCTCTACGTCAACGTGGAGCAGCTGTGCCCTCCGTCCGGCGGCGGGGGCACGGCCAACGCGAAGTTCACGCCGGTCTTTGGCTGATCGGTCCGCCCGGAGCCTCCGACCGCTCGTAGACCCGGAACTCCCGGGTCAGGCTGCGATGGACCCGCACGGGGACCGCGGTCCGCAGCTCCCAAGGAGCCGACAGCCGGGCGGCGCCGGCCGGGCTCACGACCACGACCCGGCCCCCGGGGCGGACCCGCTCGGCCCAGCGGGGCAGCACCCGGAGCACGAGCGCGTCGGCCGTCTCCCCGCCCGTGGACGACGAGCGACCGTAGGGCGGGTCGGTGAGGACGCTGTCGAAGGGCGCGGCGGGCTCGGAGAACTCGACCTCTCCCGCGTCCCCCACCCGGAGCTCTTCGGCGACCACCTTCAGGTGGGCGAAGTTCCGCAACGCCCCCCGCACCATCTCCGCGTCGAGGTCGACCCCATACGTACGGCCCCCGAGGAGCCCGGCCTCCGCGAGCAGCGCGCCGGTGCCGACGAACGGATCGACGACCCGGTCGGCCGGCCGCACCCGGGCGAGGTTCGCGGCGGCCCGGGCGAGCCGGGGGGGAAGACTCACCGGGCGCTGGAAGGGGAGGAGCGGCATCCGCCGCCGGCCGGCGGCCGGCCGGTCGACCGTCGCGATCTCCTCAAGCAGCACGTCGATCCCCTCGGTGCTCCGGGCGAGCCAGAAGCACCGCTCCGGTCGCTCGAGGTCGATCCGACCCCCGCCGTGCTTGTACCGCCGACCCAGTTCGAGGAGGTCGACGTCTCCGCCCCCCGTGGGACGTCCCAGTCGCCGGAACGCGGCCGCATGTCCGGTGCGGCCCTCGCGTTCTGTCGTGTCGCCTACCGCGGCCGCCTCCGCCCGGAGCTCGAGGCATCGACGGGCGAGCGCCAGCCGCGCGGCGAGCCGGGAGGCGTCGCGCGCGCTCGCCAGCTCGACCGCCCGCGTGCCGGGGAGATCGACCGCGTCGGCCGCCGGTCCTCCTCCGATCGCCTCGGCCGCCGCCTCCGCTTCGGCCGACGCGAGCGACGGCGCCTCGCCGGAGAGCTCGACGTACACGCGCATCATCGCGCTCCGAGATCCGCCCAGGCTGCGAGCCGGCTCCGGATGCTGGCGGTGTGGGAACCCTCCCAATAGAGGTGGCCGCACGCTCGGCACCGGTAGAGCAGAAGGCCCCGGTCGACCCGGTCCCAGGGCACGGGACCTTCTCTCGGCGCTTCGGGGCCGGGACGGTAGAGTTCCAGCTCGCCGTTGCACTCGGTGCACCGCTCGAAGCGGACATCGTTCGGGAGGTCGGGATAGGCGCGGCGGACGGAGCGCCATTGCGCCCCGATCTCGGGGCTGTCGAGGAGGAGGCTCCGCGGAGCGCGGGCCGCGAGCCGACGGTCTCGGGTGAGCAGGACGCGGTCCTCCCGCTGCGCCCATGCGAGGATCTTGTCGTCGGAGAGGCCGCGGACGTAGAGGGTGTCGCAGCCCACGAAGCGCAGGTACCGCGCGAGGCGTCCGACCATCTCGTCGGCCAGCCAGCGCGGTACCGTCATTCCTCCTCCTTCGAGCCCGGGACGGGCACCCTCGGGCCCTTTATAGGTCGGAACGTGTGCGCCGTTGCTCGAGCGACCGTGCGGCTCTTCGGTACGAACGGCATCCGCGAGGTCGTCGGGGAAAAGCTCACCGCGCCGTTCGTCACGCGGGTCGCGGGGGCGATCTCGGCGATGGTCCCGCCCGGCCGGCCGATCGTGGTCGGCTGGGACGGGCGGACCTCGAGCCCCGCGTTCGCGCGCATCATGACCGCCACCCTCGCGCTCGGCGGCCACCGGGTCGTGGAGGTCGGGCTGCTCCCCACGCCGGCGGTGCAGTACCTCGTCCCCCGACACGACGCGGCGCTCGGCGTGATCCTGACGGCGTCGCATAATCCCCCCGAGTTCAACGGGGTGAAGGTCATCGGGCCGGACGGGCTCGAGGTCCCTCGGGCCTTCGAGGAGGGCATCGAGGCCGGGATCGATCGCTCGGCCACCCCGGCCGCTCGGTTCTCGGGGATCGGGGAGATCCTGCCGGATCCGACCGGCGGGGAGCGGTACGTCGAAGGGATCCTGAGCCGGGTCGATGTCGGGAAGATCTCCGAGCGGAAGTTCACGGTCGTCCTCGACTGCGGGAACGGCGCGTCGTCGATGACGAGCCCGCGGCTGCTCCGCCGGCTCGGCTGTCGGGTCGTCTCGCTGAACGCGCAGGTCGACGGAACGTTCCCCGGCCATCTCTCCGAGCCCACGCCCGCGAACCTCGTCGACCTCACCCGGTTCGTGCACACGGTCGGGGCCGACCTCGGGATCGCGCACGACGGCGACGCCGACCGCGCGGTCTTCGTCGATGGGAGCGGACGGTACGTGCCGGGAGAGGAGACGCTGACCCTCCTCGCGCGGGACTCCGTCGCCCGGGCGGGCGGCGGGATCGTCGTGACACCGGTGTCGGGCTCCCAGGCCGTCGAAGAGGCGATCCAGCCCTTCGGGGGTTCGGTCGTCTACACCCGCATCGGGTCGCCGGCGGTCACTCACGAGATGCAGACCCGGCGCGCGGTGTTTGGAGGCGAGGAGAACGGCGGACTGATCTTCCCGGCTCACCAGCTCGCGCGGGATGGCGCGATGACCGCCGCCGCGGTCCTGGATCTGCTCGCGCGGCGGGGTTCCGGCCTCGCCGAGGTGCTCTCCGAGCTTCCCCACTACACCCTCGTCAAGGAGAAGGTCGCCTGCCCGGCGGAGCATCGCGCGGCAGTCCTCGAACGGGTCTTGCTCGCCCTCCAGAAGGACAGCGAGCGCGTCGAGACGCTGGACGGCGTCAAGGCGTGGCTGGAGGGCGGATGGCTCCTCCTCCGCCCCTCGGGGACCGAGCCGCTCTTCCGCGTCTTCGCCGAGGCGAAGGAGCCGGCGCGCGCGAGGGCGCTCGCGGAGCGCGGGCTCGCGCTCGTCCGGTCGGCCGTGGACGCACTCCCGCCGGAGGAGTCTCCGCGCGCTTAGCGCAGGAACGGCCCCACCACGAAGAGGCCCGCGAGCAGGAGCAAAAAGACCGTGAGCGTCACGGCCGCCATCGTCTGCTCCCTTCCGCGCCGGAAGTAGTAGAACCCCGAGAAGACGCGGAGGATCGGCGTCGCGATCAGGGCGAGAAGCCCGAGCGTGAGATATGCCTCGACCGAGCCGGCGGCGAGCCCGTGGGCGAGGCCGAGGGGGTCGAGGTACCCGGCGATCGGGTTCGAGCGGACGACCTCCCCCGACCCCACCGAGGGGTCGACGAAGCGGTAGGCGATCACCCCGGCCACGAGCAGGACGAGCGCGGTGAGAAGGCCGGCCCGGAGGACGAGCGTCATCCGTCGGTACGCTTCCGGGGGAAGCGACCGCTCGCGGGAGGGGACGGCGACCGTCGGCTCCGGGGCCGTCACGGCAATCCGAGCCCTCGGAGAATGACCTCGATCGCGAGCGCGGCGACCACCGGCACGAACAGGAGGCGCACCGTGCGGTTCTTCAGCTTCGGGAGCAGTCGGCTCCCGAGGTACGCCCCGAGGGCGGTGCCCATCGCCACCGGTGCCGCGACGACCGGATTGATGTACCCCGCGGAGAGCATGATCCCGGCGCCGGCCGCCGCGGTGACGCCGATCATGAAGTTGCTGGTCGCCGTCGCCACCTTCATCGGCAGCCCGAGGTACCGCTCGAGCGCGAGCACCTTGAACACCCCGGCGCCGATCCCGAACATGCCCGAAACGATCCCCGCGCCGAACATCACCCCGAGCGCCGAGGAGGTGTCGCCCGCCGCATACTCCACCTCTCGCTTCAGCGCGACGTCGTGGTAGCTGCCCTCGAACCCGAGGCGACGCGACCGCCGATCGGGGACGATCCCCGCGGGAAGCTCGACGTTGCGGCGGGCGAGGGTGCCGGGGATGATCGCGAGCAGCACTCCGCCGAGCGCGATCAGGAGCACGCTGTTGAGGTCGGCGTGGGCGAGGAGCACGGTGCCGGCGGCGCCCAAGAACGCCCCGGGAACGGTCGCGATCTCGAGGAACATCCCGATGCGGAGATCGCTGAGACGGTCCCGGACGTACGCCGCGCCGGTCGTCGAAGAGGTGGTGAGGATCGTCACGAATCCGACCCCGGCGGCCGTCGCAAAGTCGATCCCGAAGGCGATCACGAGGACCGGGATCACGATCACCGCACCCCCGAGCCCGGTGAGGGAGCCGACGATGCCCGCGACGATGCCGGTGAGGAGCATCAGCACGAGGAAGAGCGACAGGTCCACGCCGCCGGGAACATCTCCGACAGAAAAGCCCCCCCGCGGCCGCCGGGCCCGGCGACCTCACGAAGCTTCAAGTCCCCCGGGACGGTGGGCGCCGCGACGGGGGGATTTTGGAACCGCGGGGAGACCGGGTGGCGTTCGGTGCGCCGGGGATCGAGCCGCGGTGGTCCCACAGCAACAAGGACGGGATCGGGACCGCGTACTCGGCCGACTCCCCGCTGTGGTTCACCCTCTGGCGGGGGATCGTCACCGAGGTCTATTTCCCCCGGATCGACCGCCCCCAGCTGCGGGACCTCGAGTTTCTCTTCACCGACGGGGCCACGTTCTTCCATGAGGAGAAGCGTCACCTGGTCCGTCGGATCGAGCGCCTGTCCGACCACGCGCTCGGGTACCTCGTGCGATCGGAGGAGCCCGAGGGGCGGTACCGGCTCGAGAAGACCATCATCGCTGCCCCCCATCTTCCCTGCCTGCTCCTCCACACCCGTCTCGAGGTGCGGCGCCCCGAGCTGACCGACCGGCTGCGACTCTTCCTCCTCGGGGCCCCCCATCTGGACGTCGGGGGTTGGGGGAACTCGGCATCGGTCCAGCGGATCGCGGGGCAGGAGGTCCTCACGGTGGAGAAGGACGGCGTCGCGCTCGTCCTTGCGGCCAGTCGTCCGTTCGTGCGGAGCTCGGTCGGCTACGTGGGGGCGAGCGATGGCTGGACGGACCTTGCGCACCACCGCTCGATGACCTGGGAGTTCGACCGGGCGCCGAACGGGAACGTCGCGCTCCTCGGTGAGCTGCCGGTCTCGGCGCCGACCGAGGAGTTCACGGTCGCGCTCGCGTTCGGGACGTCGGTCCCGTCCGCGGTGACCTCGCTCTTCCAGGCGATGAGTGAACCGTTCGACGTGCATGCCCGTCGGTTCGCGGAGCAATGGGACCGCGCCGCCGCGAGCGCTCGCCCCCTCGCCTCCTCCGCGCGGGACGGCGGTCGGCTCTACGGAGCGAGCCGCGCGATCCTGCTGGCGCACGAGGACAAGGCGTTCCCGGGCGCGTTCATCGCCTCGCTCTCTATTCCCTGGGGCGCCGCGAAGTCCGACGAGGACCGCGGCGGCTATCACCTCGTCTGGACCCGAGACATGGTCCATACGGCCCGGGCGCTGCTCGCCTCGGGAGCGACCGAGTCCGCGCGACGGGCGCTCGTCTACCTCGCGACGCGGCAGCGGCCGGACGGCGGCTTTCCGCAGAACTTCTGGGTCGACGGGACGCCGTACTGGCAAGGCCTGCAGCTGGACGAGGTCGCCCTCCCGATCCTCCTCGCGGGCCAGCTCGCCCGCGCCGGCGGCCTCGCCGACTTCGACCCGTATCCGATGGTCCGTCGCGCCGCGCGGTTCCTGATCACGCACGGACCGGTGACGCAGCAGGACCGCTGGGAGGAGGTCGGCGGCTACTCTCCCTCGACCCTCGCTGCCTGCATCGCGGGGCTCACCGAGGCGGCCCGGTTCGCACGCAGCGCGGGCGACGCAGTCGCAGCAGAGTTCGTTCAGAGGTACGCGGACTTCCTCGAGTCCCACGTGGAGCCGTGGACGGTCACGACCGGGGGCACGCTCCTACCGGGAGTCCCGGAGCACTACGTCCGCATCCGTCCGGTCTCGACCGATGACCCAACACCCGACGAGGGCGCGGACCTCGGCTGGATCGAGCTGCCGAACCTCCCGCCGGAGGCCCCCCGACGGTTCCGCGCGAGCGAGATCGTCAGCGCGGGCTTCCTCGACCTCGTCCGATACGGCGTTCGCCGGCCGGACGACTCGCTCGTCGCCGACTCGTTGAGGGTCGTCGACCGGCTCCTGCGGGTCGATACGCCGTACGGCCCCGTGTGGCGCCGGTACAACCACGACGGGTACGGAGAACGCGACGACGGTGGGCCGTACGCCGACTGGGGCGTGGGCCGGGCATGGCCGCTCTTGACCGGGGAGCGTGGCCATTATGAGCTCGCCCTGGGGCGTGATCCCGGCCCGTACCTCTCGGCGATGGAGCGGTTCGCGACGGCGACCGGCCTCCTGACCGAGCAGGTCTGGGACGAGACCGACCGCCCGGCCCTTCACCTCGCGCTGGGGCGTCCGACGGAGGCGGCGATGCCGCTCGCGTGGGCGCATGCCGAGTACATCTCCCTCCTCCGCTCCGTCGCCGACGGCCGGATCTTCGACCAGGTTCCCGAAGTCTCAGAACGCTACGCGCACGGTCGGGGCCGGGGCGCCCCGATCGAGGTCTGGACGTTCCGGCGACGTCCGGCCGGGGCCGACCCTTCGGCCGTCGTGCGGGTCGTCGCCGACGTACCCTTCCGGCTCCACGCGAGCGAGGACGACTGGAGGTCCTCCTCGGATCTCGACTCGCGGGCGACCGGGCTCGACCTCCACTACGTCGACCTCGCGCCGCTCGGCGCGTCCGGAAGGAGCTGGCGGTTCACGTTCTACTGGCCGCTCGCCGATCGATGGGAAGGCCGGGACTATGCGGTGACCGCGGCTCCACTCCCGCGCCGCGGTGGCCGGTCCGCCGGGCCCTGAGCCGTTGGACCGGGCCGAGAGAGCCTCCCGGGCGCCTCGGCGCCCCCCCGGCGGGCGGACCGGGTCTGGGCCGCGACCCGGGCGGTCGATCAACCCCCTAAGAACGGGGCTCCCGCACGAACCGGACCGTTTCGCCGCACGTTTCGAATCCGAGCTTATCCGCGACCCGACGTGCGATCGGGTCGTCGTCGTCGATCGTCCAGACCGGGATGAGAGCCCGCTCCTGGAGGGTCGCGGCCACGAGGCTGATGGAGGCGGTCCCGATCCCGCGGCCTCGCCAGGGAAGGAGCACACCACCGGTGAGCTCGGCGTGATCGGCCGAGGAGAGACCCATCGACACCGAGCCGACCAGATGCCCCTCGACGATCGCCCCGGCCGCGACCCCTCCGCTGAGCGCCGCCAGGCTCGACTGGAAACCGACCGGCCGGAGCGCGGGAGCCGCTCCGTCGAGAAGCTCTGCATCGTCCTCCCCGAGCCGGCGCACCCAGGGGTGGGCGATGGGGACCACCGGCGCGATCAGTCGCTGGACGCGCTCGCGCGTGCTCCGGACCGGGCGGCCTTTGCCGGCCTCGAGCGCGTTCCGGAGCGCCCCGGACTGCTCGGGGAGGCAGCGGATCCACCGCCACTCGGGAGCGCCCCCGAGCAGACGGACGATCTCGACCGTGTCCGTTCCGAGGCAGTAGCAGGAGCCCGACCCGTTCGCCCGCTCCACCACGAGCGCGCGGAGGGGGTCCCCGGGCTCGGACGTCCAGGCCCGCCCGGCATGGCGGTGCAGGACCGACCGGACGACGAAGCACGACGGAGAGTCGGGAAGGAGGTCGGCAACGCTCGTCTCCTCCTCCGCGTCCATCGGTTCCGGGAATCGCGCCACGGCGTCGGACCTCGAGAGGGGCTCGGCCGCCACGCGCGTCGGGAAGCCCTCTAGCGGACCGCGCGGAACGCGTGTTCGTAGGTCTCGAGCCGCCCCCCGACCCGGACCCAGAGCGGGACGAGGGCCTCGAGCCACCGGGCGGCGTCGATGCCGCCGACGTCGAGCGCGCCCGGCCAGCCGAGCTCCCGGAGGATCTTCTCGGTCTCGGCCTTCGCTCCGGGATCGTCCCCGCAGATCATCATCAACGGGATCCCCTCCCGAAAGTGGGGGTCGACCATCTGGGCGTGGCTGACGGTGTTGAAACACTTCACGACCCGAGCGTGGGAGAGCTTGCGCTGCACCCGCTCGCCGAGGGAGTCGGACGTTCCGTAGAGGAGGCCGGGCGGCATTCCGTGCGAGAAGTCGAGAGGGTTCGACGCGTCGAGCACGAGCTTGCCGATGAAGTGCTCTGGGCCCGCGAGGTCGAGCGCGGCTTCGGTCCCGCTGCCGGCCGTCGCGAGGACCACGATCTCTCCATGGGCGGCGGCCGCGGCGAAGCTCCCGACCGATACCTTTCCGTGCGACGCGGCCTTCCACTCTTCGAGCTTCTTCGGGTCCCGGGTCCCGAGCATCACGTCGAACCGATGCTCGGCGAACCCGCGGCCCAGGCGCTGCGCGACCGTCCCGCTTCCCAGGATCCCCACCTTCCGTCCCTCGGTCATGGTGCTCCTCAGATCTCCGCCAAGTTCCGACAGACAAGGAACTCCCCTAGAAGGCGTTTCGGAGCGGCACCGCCGTGAGGTCGGGCGGTCGAGCGGCCGGAGCGGACCCGCGGACACGGGCGGATCGCGAGCCGCGGGGGCGGCCCGTGGGAGGAGCTATCGAGCCCTCGGAACGACGCGGGGCCGGCCGCGGGATCTCCCCCGGGGGTGGTCTCCGGCTCGAACTCCCGGTTCTCCCCCATGTCGAAGGCGATGGCGACCGCCGCCGATTGGGTCATGATCGCGACCCCCAGCACGACAGGAAGACGGTCCGCAGGTCCCAACGGGATCGCCCGGGCCGCACGGATGCGGAGCTCCCGACCTCGGATTGGACGGCCCGTCCGACGAGCGCGGCCGGGAGCGCAAGGCTTGCCGAGGCCGACGCGACGCGCTCGAACCGCGCCGGTGGCGTCGTCCTGGGGGCACGAGAGGTTCCGGTAGGCCAGCGCCAGCGGGTCCCGATCCCCAACGCGACGTGCGCGTCGGTCGGCACCGGGCCGGGATCGGGCTCGAGGGCGAGCAGGAACCCAAGGAAGACGATCCCGATCTTGGCGTGGAGCGACACCCTGAGACGCCTCGGGGGGGGGCGCCGCCCCGCCCATCGGGTAAGGATTCGGTCAACGCGAGTCGACCGGCCGATGGGGTGGGGGACACCGAAGCGTTATCTGCCGTCGAGGGGGCAGAGCCCGTGCCCACGTCCGACACCGAGCAGTCTCGGGACGCTCCCGAGTCGACGAACGTTCCCATCGAGGAGCTCCCGCTGCGTCCGGAACTCCGCCGAGGCGCTCGGGAGATGGGTTACCACTCCGCGACCCCGATCCAGAGCCGGGCGATCCCCGAAGCGGTCCTCGGCCGGGACGTCGTCGCGACGGCGCAGACCGGTACCGGAAAGACCGCCGCGTTCCTGCTGCCGATCCTGGAGCGCACGCTCGATATGCCGCCCGGCCGGATCCACGCGTTGGTCCTCACCCCGACGCGCGAGCTTGCGGTGCAGGCCGAGCAGTTCTTGGGAAAGCTCGGTCGGTACACCCGGGTCCGCGGCGCCGCCGTCTACGGGGGGGTCGGGATGGAGCCCCAGGTCCGCGCGCTGCGCGGGGGGACCGAGATCATCGTCGCTACGCCGGGGCGCCTGCTCGACCACATGGAACGGGGATACGTCGATTTCCGGGAGCTGCGGATCCTGGTCCTCGACGAGGCCGACCGGATGCTCGACATGGGCTTCCTCCCCGATGTGCGGCGCATCCTCGCCACCTTGCCGACCCACCGGCAGACGATGCTGTTCTCCGCGACGATGCCGCCCGAGGTCGTCCGTCTCTCGCGGGATTTCCTGCGCGACCCGCGGATGGTCCACGTCGACCCGAAGGTCGTGGCCGCCGTCGGAGTCTCGCACCTCGCGTTGCCGGTGGCCGGCCACCTCAAGGCCCTCCTGCTCCGCGAGCTCCTCGCCGACGAGACGATGACGAGCGTGCTCGTCTTCACCCGCACGAAGCATCGTGCCGACCGACTGGCCCGCCAGCTCGGCCACTGGGGGCTGTCGGCCGGGGTCATCCACGGGAACCGGAGCCAGAGCCAGCGGCAGCGCGCGCTCGAAGGGTTCCGGGGAGGGGAGCATCGCGTGCTGGTCGCGACCGACATCGCCGCGCGGGGGATCGATGTAGAGGGAGTCTCCCACGTCGTGAACTTCGATGTGCCGCACGAACCCGAGGCGTACATCCATCGGGTCGGACGGACCGCGCGGGCCCAGCGCCGCGGCGATGCGTACACGCTCCTGGCGCCCGAAGAGGCGGCCGATTTCGCAGGCATCGAGCGTCTGCTCGGCTTCTCGGTCCCCCGATCGACGTTGCCGGGGTTTGACTACCGTCAGGCACCGCCGCCCCGCCTGGCCGAACCGATGGGCCGGGGCGACCGCATGCGGGGCCGGTTCGGCCGCGGCGATCGCCGGGGCGGCGGCCCCCGAAACGCCCGGCGGCGGCCCTCGTCCGGGGCACCGGCGCCTTCGGGCGGTCGCCGCCCGCGTCCGGCCCGCTGGTAGGGCCGGCTCACGCCCCGCGGAACTCCCGAAGGAGCTCGTCGAGGCGCGCTTCCGCCGCGCGGATCGCGTCGCGCTCGGTCCGCTTTCGGTAGAAGGTCGCGACGCGGCTCGTCGACCGCAGCTCGACCCGTTCCCGGAGCTGTCCCGACGTTCCCTCTCCCGAGACCCGGTACCGGTGGATCGCGCAGTTGACCTCGTCGCCGCGCAGCTGGTGGCCGTGGGAGATCATCGCTTCGGGAGACCGTCGGCGGACATCGATCGCCGAGGTCAGGCGGCTCGGGTTAACCCAGACCACGCTACGGAAATGGTCCGTGCCCTCTTGCCGAAAGAGGATCTGGCTCCCCGGGTCGGTCTCGAGCGCGCGCCATCGTGCCCGGCTCTCCTCGAAAAGACGGTAGATGAGCCGCTCCGACCGGGAGAGATCGAGGCGGGAGAGCTCGAATCGGACCAGCGGATCCCCCGGGACTTGGGCGCAGCCGTCGTGGCCGGACGGAACCCGCGGATGGACGCCGGAGCTCGCTCCCACGTCGATGCCCTTCGCGGGGTCCCCAGCCCTTAGCCCGAGATAATCCCCGCTCCGACGTTCCCGGCGCCGGGTCGCTCCTCCGCTCGGGCGGAAACCGGCGGAACCTCGGCGCGGGGAGCTCGGAGGCGCGACGGCCCGTGCTCGCGCCATCGCACCGAGAGCTTATCGACCGGCCACCGGTACGGCAGGGGATTCCGATCGAGGGTGGGCAAGGTGGGCGCGCGAGTGTGCGTGACTCGTCGATGGAAGACGACCCGCGATCGGGCATTGGGCCGCGCCCCGACCCCTCCGACCGCGAGCGTGTCCGGGCCGCTGCTCTCGGGGACCGTCTATCTCGCGAACCTCGCGTTCACCGGCGCCGGTGCACCGGCCACCGTCGCTGCCGCCGACAGTGCGGTCGTACGGGCGTACCTTGGGCACGTCCTTCCTCCAATCTCGGCCTACGCGTCGCAGTACGGTCCGAACTCCCTCGCGCTGGGCCCCCCGCTTCCCTTGAGGACGGTGGCGACGGTCGGAGGGGAGTACTCCGACGCCGACCTCCAGCAGTGGGTCAACGCGCTCGTGATCGCGGAACGCCTCGGACCGGGCGCGGCGATCCTCGTGCTCAATCCTCCCGGCCTGGTGAATCGCGACGCGAAGGAATCCGGGGGCGTCGGCGTGCTCGGCTACCACGGCCTCGCGACCGTCCCGTACAGCTTCGTGAACCTGCTCGGGTCCGGCTTTGCCCTCGGGGACCCGACCGATCTCTACGCGGAGGCGGTCAGCCACGAGATCGCCGAGATGACGGTCGATCCGCGGGCCGATGGGAGCAACCCCGAGGTCTGCGACGGGTGCGGGACGAACTGCCAGGGCGCGGCCGCGTTCCGTGCGTACTTCTCCCTTGCGGGGCTGTACCTCGGAAGCGGGAACCAGTTTCCCCCGTCGAGTCCCTACGGGGTCTTCCTGAGCGCAATCGCCCGCCCCGTCGCCGCGAGCGCCTGTCCGGCCCCCGCGAGCGCGTGTGCGTACCCTCCCCCCGGGAAGTGAGGCGGACGGACCCGCGGCCAACGCGGTACGCCGGGGAGCCGTCTCGTCCGGGGCTGCCCGGCGAATTCCCGCGGCCGATCTCGGGGCGCTCCCCGGGCTATGGCCGGCGCCGGCTCAGGACCAGGTATCCCGAGGCAGCGACCACGATGAGGACCGCCGCGATCCCGATGGCGAGGTAGACCCAGGTGAAGTCCCCCGAACCGCTCGACGCCGGCGCGGTCGCGCCGCAGGAGGCTCCGGTGCTGAAGCACGCCGTCGCGGTCTCGGCGTCGGCGACGCTCACCGGGGTTGCGGCGACCTCGGTGGCGGTGACCCCGGGGGTCGAGTTGACGACCGAGGGCGTCATTCCGACACCGACCGAGGCACGCATCTGGTCGCCCATCGACACCGAGGTGTCGCTCGTTCCGTAGAGGCCGGTCGCCGCGACAAGGCGGAAGGAGCCCGAGACCGGGTTGTACTGGACGCCGAGCTGGTGCATCTGGAGCGAGGCGAAGCCGAGCCGGTACTGGTCCCACGGCTGGACTGCGCCGTCGAAGAAGCCGGCGCCCCGCGGAAGGATGATCATCCCGTCGAGCACCTCGAGGTCGCTCGAGAACGACAGGAGGACCGTCGGCACGACTACCCCGCCCGGGAGCGGCATCGAGCCGACGACCGTGCCTTCGACCGAGACCTCACCGGTCGCGTTGAGGCTGCCCGAGGGAGTTCCCGAGATCACGACGGTCGCGCCGCTCGCGTTGGTCTTCTCGTAGGTCCACCCTACCGACCAGGCGCCGCTGCCCGTGTAGGCGCTCGTGGCGTTCCAGGTGTCGCCGAGATTCAGCGTCAAGGGGATCAGCCCGAGCGCCGGAGAGAACGCGAGGCTCGCGGCCGCTTGGCCCTGGGCACTGAACGATTCGGTCGCGTGCTTCGTTCCCTGCGGAGTGACGACCGTGATGTCCGCGGACGAACGGGCCCATCCGTTCGCGCTCGCGGAGGAGTCGAGCAGGGCGATCGCCGGCACCGCCGTGCCGCCCTCGTAGACCGTGCCGGCGCGGGTCAGATTGAGGTAGCCGAGCACGTGCTCGTACGTGGCGTGCTGGAGGATCACGTTGACCTGGGGCGAGGAGCAATCCGGCGAGCAGTACTGCGCCGAGAAGTTGGAGACGACGGTGTTCTCCACGCTCAGCTGAGTGACCGTGGAGGAGACATTGGTGCGCTCGAAGATCGAGTACCAGCCCATGAACGCCTGGATGACATGGATCCCCTGAGGCGTGCTCACGGAGAGATTGAACCACTTCTCCGCGCCGAACGCCCAGGAGTCGGCGAGAACGACCGGCACCGAGGCCCCCGCGGCGACCGGCACCGCTCCCGCCCATGCGCCAAGGAACGATGCGGTCAGCAGCAGCGCAACCGTCACGACGCTACGAACCGGTGAATCCAATCCCGCGAACATAGGCCATCGCGTCGTGGAGCGCGGGACCCCGTAAAGGGTTCATGTCAACGTAAGATGACGTGTTGCGCGACCGAACTCCTTTCGGCCGCCGCGCGACCGGCTTTCTTCCTGGAGGGGAGGCGGGGGGGGGGCCCCGCGAAGGCGGGCCGTCCCCTCGATCCCCGCCGGCCGAGACCTCGAATCAACCGGGGTTGACCGAGGCTGTAAATCGGCGGGCCTCGGTGATTCTCCTTTGATGCGCGCAGCGGAATCGCCGTCTCATCTCTGGGCTCGCCGTTCGCCGGCCGTTCCCTTCCTTCCCCTCCTTGTGGCCGTCTTGATGGCGGTCCCCGTCGGAGGGTCGCTCACGGGAGGTTTGTCGAGTCCGCCACCGATGGCCGCGGTCAGCGCGGGAGACCCGACCTCGCCGTCGGAGCTGGACCCCGCGCTGGGAACTCTCGGCAACGGCGAGCGCTCGCCGTCCGACGCAACCCTTGACTGCGTCCCGATCACCGAGACGCAGGTGGTCTGCGCACCGCGTTCCTCCCCGTCTCCGAGCGTGCTCGGCGGGCCGGGCGCGAGCAGTTCCGAAGGCGGCACCGGCCTCACGATCACGAACCCCGGAGAAGGCGACACCGGCGGGGAGAACGGGACCGAAGCCGTCGGCAATGGTACGTGGCTATCGGTGGCGCATGCCCGCAGTGCGGGCGGTTTCGTTTACGATCCAGTGACTCAGAGCGAGATCCTCTTCGGCGGGATCGCATCGGGGGAGGCCCTCGGCGACACCTGGGAGTACCAGAACGGGAACTGGACCCGGCTGTTCATCGCCTCCAGCCTGAGCGTCCATGCCGGCATCAGCATGGCCTACGATGGCCTCGATGACTATGTCCTCCTGTTCGGCGGGTACCGCGGCGCGCACTACCTCTCCGAGACCTGGACGTACCAGTCCGGGGCCTGGAGCTGGCTGCGAGACCTGCCGGTCTCTCCGGCCCCCCGCGCGGGGGCGGCACTGGCCTACGACCCGGCCGACCATGTCGTCGTGCTCTACGGGGGCTACTCGACGACCCATCAGGGCGGCGCGGTCAGCTCGACGTACTTCGGCGACACCTGGTACTACGCGGGCGGCTCTTGGACCCAAGCGCCGCTGGCAATCTCGCCCGGCCCCCGGGCCAATGCGTCGCTGGTCTACGACCCCGCGCTCGGCGAACTCGTCCTCTTCGGGGGTGCCTTCAACGGGCGTCCCCTCAACGACACCTGGACGTTCCGGGAGGGCGCCTGGACGGACGCCACCTCGACCGTCGGCGCGGTCGCGCCGGCCGCCCGTAGTTCGGCGGCCGTCACGTGGGACGATGCGAACCGCCAGATCGTCCTGGTCGGGGGCCAGGGCGCATCGGGACCGCTCGGCGACGCGTGGGCGTTCCGCGGTGCGAGCTGGCACCTGCTTCCCCCCGGACCTTCGGCCCGCGCCGGAGCGATGATGGCCTACGACCCGAACCTGGAGCAGGTCGTCCTTTTCGGCGGCACCGGCGGTTCGGGGGCCTACGCCGACGTCTGGCTGTTCGGGGACTCCGGCTGGACACAACGGTCGGCCGACGCCCAAATCGCCGCACGGGCGGGGGCCAGCGTCGCGCTGGACGGCGCGACCGGCGAGGTGCTCCTTTTCGGCGGCTCCTCCGAGACGGGATACCTCAGTGACACGTGGACCTATGCCCGGGGCGTATGGTCACCGGCGCCCGTCCGCGGGGTCGCGCCGCCGCCTCGGGCGAACGCGGGCCTCGCGTACGTGCAGAACGGAACCGACCGCACGCAGGGGTTTGTCGTTCTCTTCGGAGGGTACGACGGCGCCTACCTGGGAGACACCTGGGCGTACGCGAACGGGACCTGGACTCCGCTCGCCGTGACCGACGCCCCCAGCCCGCGGAGCGGGATGGTCCTCTCGCCCGACGGGGCCACGGGCTCGCTCTTCCTCTACGGAGGACTCGGAGCGTCCGGCTATCTCTCGGACACCTGGCAGTTCAACGCTTCGGTCCCGGGCTGGGCCCCGGTCGAGCGCGCCGGGTCTTCCGGACACGAGTACTCCCCGTCCGCGCGGGCGTTCGCTTCGTCGACCTTCGACCCCGCGACCGGCGCGGTCCTGATCTTCGGCGGGCTCGGCGAGAGCGGCTACCTCGGCGACACCTGGGAGGTCACCGCGCCGAACGGCTCCGGCCCCTCGCAGTGGACCGCGTTCTCCGACTCGGGCCCGTCCGCGCGTTCGAACGCGAGCCTGGCATGGAATCCGACGGTCCCGTCGCCGAGTGCGGTCCTGGTCGGAGGCACGAACCTGACGAACGCCTCCATCAACGACATGTGGAAGTTCGTCGGCGGCACCTGGGAGCTCATCCCGCCCGCGGCCTCGGAGGGAGGCGGCGGACCCCCCGAAGGTCGCGGGGAGGTTACCGAGGGGGAGACAGAGGCCACTTCGCCGGCCCCCCGATCGGGCGGCGCTTCGATCTATAGCCCCTCGGACGGTTACCTGATCGCGTTCGGAGGGTTCGACGGGTCGTCCGTCCGTTCCGACACGTGGGCGTGGATCGTCCTGCTCGCTCAGCCGATGCTGACCCACCCGGTCGTCGACGCGGGAGTGGAGGTGCAGTACCAGGTCGCCATCTACGGCGGGACGACCCCCTACACGTACGGGTGGGACTTCGGAGATGGGAACACGAGCACGGAGGCTGCGCCGCTCCACGCCTACGCGACCGCGGCCTCGACCGCGGTCGAACGACCGGTCAGCCTGACCGTCACCGATGCGAACGGGAACGTCAGCCGCCGGACCCTCTCCACGTGGGTCTACCCGTCGCTCGTGGCGAGCTGGCACCCCGCAGGATCGTATGCGGAGGTCGGCGTCTCGGGGGCGTACTCCGCCGAGGTCTCGGGAGGGGCGCCTCCCGTGCGCACCCACTGGGACTTCGGGGACGGAACGAGATCGACCGGTGCCAGCACGAACCACACGTTCGGTGCCTCGGGCAACTACTCGGTGACCTTCGGGGCGCACAGCTTCGGAGGCACCGCCTCCTCCTCCGCGGCGGGCATCGAAGTGAAGGGCCGCGTGTCGGTCCAGGTGCAGGCATCCCACCTCGAGACGGACGTCGGGTTCCCGGTGAACTTCACGGCCCATATCTTCGACGGCGTGGGGCCGCACCGGGCCCACTGGTCGTTCGGAGACGGCGCCGTCGGAGAGACGGCCGAGGCGACCCATACCTACGGTCTCTCCGGGACCTACGAGGTCCACCTCGAGGTCGACGATGCGTTCGAACAGGCGGCCGCCGCGACCGCCGTCGTGGTGGTCAACCCACTCCCCTCGATCTCCGCGAGCTCTGCCGCACCGTACCACACCGACATCGGTTTCCCCGTGCAGTTCTCCGGGGCCGCCGTCGGCGGCACCGGCGATCTTGCCTGGCAGTGGAGCTACGGCGACGGGCAATCCGGCGAGGGAGCGACGGCCTACCACGCGTTCCGCGAGCCGGGGACCTACACGATCGCCCTCTGGGCCAACGATACGATCGGCGCGTCGTCGGAGACCAGCGTCACGGTCGTCGTGGAACCGCTCCCGAACATCGACCGGTTCGCGGCGAGCGCGGGCCACGTTCGCGCCGGCGCTATCGTCTCCCTGACCACCGAGGTGTCCGGTGGGGTAGAACCGTACTCGTACGCCTACAGCGGGTTGCCCGAGGGGTGTGTCGCGAACGATCGCCCGAGCGTCGACTGCCCGACCTCGACCTGGGGGAGCCACGACGTGACCGTCTACCTCACGGACGCGGTCGGGGCGCGCGACTCGAGCGAGGTGAGCTTCACCGTCGACGCCTCCCCCACCTCGGTCCTCGACCTCGAGAATCCGGGTTCGTGGGCGGCGTGGACGATCATCGTCGTGGGTCTGATCGTGCTCGGGGCTGCGGCGGTCTGGGCGTGGCAGCGTCGGGTTCGGGGCTTCGAGGCCCCGCCGCCGGGTCCTGGCGCCTCCACCGGGACGCAGGGGTCTGTTGAGCGCTCGGTGCCGCAGGGCGAATCGGCCGCCGGCGATGGGGAGCCGAGAGAAGTTCCGCGATGAAGGGGGGTCGGGGCGACCCGCACCTCGGCCCTCCGCGCCGGGACCGTGCCGGGCCCATCCTCCGCCCTTCGGCCCCCGCGGGGAGGATCTTCCGCGCCCTGGCCCCCGGAGCCCGACGACCCCGGCGGACGGCGCCACTTCAGCCGAACGGCTCGACCGCGGGGGGGCGGGAGCGCCGCACCGGGAGCCATCCTCACTCACGATAGGACGACCGTTTCCGCGCCGGAATTGCGGGGGAATCGCACCGTGAAATACAGTGAACGGACCATTTATGTCGCGCGCTCCCGATGGGCACCCACAACCAGCGATCGGGAGACCCGACGAGGCCGAAGGCCGAGCGGGGCGATGGCCCCCGGCCCGCGTCGCGGTCTTCGGACCGGGAAAACAGGAGGGAAACTCATGGCCACAGCGAAGGAAGCGGTGCCCGAACATGCGCCACAGATGGGGATCGGAGGCCGCCCGCTCACCGTCCGCTCGAGCGACATCCGCCCCGGCGGGGCGGTCCGCATCCACGAGTCCGTCCGGGCCGAGCTCGGTCTCGCGTCGAACACGCTCGTGGAGGTGAACTTCGGGAAGAGGACGCTCGCCCTCCGACTGTTCGCCGACGAGCGGATCGGGAGGGACGAGATCCTGCTGCGCGAGCCCGACATGCGGCGTCTCGGCGTCGCCATCGGGGAGCAGGTGGAGATCCGCCCGTACCTCCCTGCGGCGGTCATCGTGCGCGAAGGCGCGCGGGACCTCGGCCGCGGCATCGAGCGGAAGCTGCGTCCCAAGAAACTCCCGTCCGAAGGAGAGGAGTGAAGATGCCGAACATCGGAGAACGGACCCGGGCCTACGTCCGGGACCGCGGTCCCACCCACCGGCTCGACCAGTATCTCACCGAGCAGATGCCCCGTCTGATCCGCGAGCACGAGCTCGCGACCGAGGAGCGTATCCGGCCCCTGGACGAGCAGATCGGTCGCCACCACGACCGGATCGCGGACCTGGAGGGCTGGCGGGGAGCCTCGGTCCGCCGACTCGAGACGATCCAGAAGCGGCTCTCGCGTCTCGAGGTCAAGTACGGCCTAGGGGCGAGGTGAGGGAGGAACCATGGTCGACACCATCACGGTCGTCGTCGGGGTGCTGGTGGCGATCCTGATCGTCGCGCTGGCCGCGGCGGTCACTTGGATCGTCGCCTGGATACTGCGGGACAGCCGCCGGCGTCGGGCGTACGAGCGGGCCGGCGTCAGCCACCTGGGTCTCTACTTCAAGGACCGGTTCCCGCACATCGTCGAGGACTTTGACCTGGTCACGACCCGCCGATTCGATCTGTGGGCCGGGAACGTCTCGGCGCGGCTCTCCACGCTCTCCCACGACATCGACCTTCTCGGGACGGCCCGCCAAGGGCTCGACTCCCGGATGGACCGACTCGAGCAACGGATCGGAGAGATCGAATGAACGCTCGCGGACCGGGGGACTCTCCGTGACCGACCTCTGGACGTTCCTGGCCGACAACGTCGTCCTGTTCGTGGTCACCGTAGGCGCGGTGGCCGTCGCGGCGGTCGTCGCGGCGGTGGTCGCCCGCATCCACAGCAACCGCCACCGCGTCCGCATGGCGGAGCTGATGATGGAACAGACGAAGCTGCAGATGGCCCAGCGGCGCGACCTGCTCCGCGAGTACTCGAACGCGGCGGTGGTCCTGAACGACTCCGAGCGCGGGCGGATCGACGCGATCAACGAGGATCTCGCGACGCTCTCGCGGCGGGCGATCGCGCTCATGACCGAGGTCGACGCGCGGACTACCCGGCTCGAGCGAGGGGTCGAAATCGCGAAGATGAACACGCAGCTCGACACGATCCGGCAGAACGAGTCGAAACTGTTCGCCCAGCAAGAGTGACGAAGAACCGAGGTGAAGCATCATGGCAGTAGCGGAAGAGAACATCGTATTGGGACCGGAGAGCGAGCCGACCGGGCCGGGGTTCTGGGAGCGCTTCAAGGAGCTCTTCTCGACCGGGTCCGAGTACGCCGAGGCGGACGCGACGACCCTGCACTACGAGCGACGGCTCTGGGACCGCCGGATCGAGCGCTTCCTCGACTCCTCGCTCCCGGACTACCTTCGCGACTTTGGGGTGCTCGACGAGGTCGCGCTCCATCTGCGCGATCAGCGCGTTTCCGACCTCACGAACCGCTCCGGGGCGCTGCTCGTGTTCGTGCAGACGCTGGACCGTGACGTGACGGTCCAAGAGGAGCGGCTCGCGGCGGTCGAGCGCGCGGCGAAGAAGAAGTCGTCGTGAGGGCGGGGCAGGGGATGGCGGCCCGTCGAGCTTCCACCGGACTCGGGGCGACCGACCCGCGGGTCCTTGCCGGGATCGTCGCGAGCTACGTCGCGTCGCATCCTCGCCAGCCGGAGCTCTCCCAGGGACTCGACGACCTCGCGCGCTACCTCGGGGCGCGCGGGATCCGAGACGTGAGCCGGGACGAACTCGAGCGCTCCGTACTCGTCCACTGGTCCCGGCTCGAGTGGGAGAAAGAGCTCCGCGGAAGGGAGGCGGGCCTGTTCGCGGACCATCCCGATCCCCGTCCGGTGCGCCGGCGCCACGGTCAACCATTTTGCCCCGCTTGCGGGATGTTCAAGGACCATCGGAAGGAGTGCCCGCGCTGCGGGCATCTCGAACTGACGCTCTGAAGGAAACGAGAACGAAGGAGAGACGACCATGCTGCTGAAATCGGAAATGAACGGCTGGGATGTCCAGTACGGCACTGGCGAGAAGATCGGCACGGTCCGGGACCTTGTCGTCAACACGACCGCGCGCCGCTGGCCGGTGACCGGGATCGTGCTCACCCACGGTCTCTCACGCCGTCGCCGGTGCCTCGACGTGCCGACCGACGAGCTGGCGGTGGAGGCGCGGGACCACCGTCTCGTTCGGCGGGGTCGCACCCCGATCCACGAGGAGGCGGTCGATACTTCCACGCCCGACCACCTGGTCCTCGGTTCGCTCGAGGGAGCGAAAGTGTACTCTCGCGATGAGCAGTACCTGGGTCGGGCCTACGATTTCGCGATCTCGACCGCTCCCGCTGGCGGTTGGCTTGTCTGGAAGTTCCTCGTGCGACCGAGCGATGCCCGGAGCGCACGGCTAAGGCTCCGCGTGGGAGACATCGCCGAGATCTCGAGGGACCGGATCGTTCTGAAGGCGTCCAAGGACGAACTCCCCGACGCTCGCTGAACGGTACCGGCCCCTGCCGGCCCATGTCCGTCGCGCTCACCGAGATCGAACTCGCCGCGCTGTTCGGGGCGCTCGTCGTGGCCATCGTGGTCGCCGCGGTCGCCTGGGCGGGCTGGCGTTCCGCCGTTCGCCGGTATCGGGCCGCCGAGGAGCGCGGGCTGCGCGCGACGGTCCTGGGCGAGGATCCGATCGCCTTCCGCCTCCATGGCCTCGACCTGCGGCTCGCCGAGATCGGCGCGGCACAGCGGAGGCTCGGACTCCGTTAGGTCCCCGTCCCTCCGGGTCGACGGACCGCCCTCTTCGCCGCTCCGGAACGCGCCGCCGGGCCGGCGAGCGGCGCACCGGTGGGCTCCCTTTGCGCTTCCGATGCTCCGCAAGAACTATACCCTAAGTCCCCGAGGAACGGACGGCGCGAGATCCTCGCGCGCGCAGGACCCCGGTCGCAGGAGAAGTGGGCGCGTGAGCTACTCTGACGTGAAAATCCGTGACGTCAGCCTGCGGACCGGCGAGTGGACGCCCCCGGTAAGCGCCATGGGAGGCCCGCCGGCCCACGAGCTCTACACCGACCTCGTGCTCTTCGCGGGACTCCAGCTGTTCCGCGACGCCCGATCGCGCCCGTGGGTGGTCCTCCGTGACGGTAGCCAACGGAGGGCCTTCTCGGTGCCAAGCCCCGAGCTCCGGAGCGCCCTCGACCGGTTCCGGATGCGACGGAACGTCCGTCCGGTGCCCGAAGGCGACATCGAGGAGTTCGTTCGCGTCATCGAGGCCCGGGTCTCCGACCCGGACGTCGAGATCCCCCTGTTGCGGGCTCCCCTCGTCGAGCCGGGTCCAGTGCCGGACGCGGCGCGGGTGGGGTTCCCACGCCCAGCGACGGACCGGCTCCTAGCCCCCCGGGGGTACGCTCCCGAACGATCCGGGGGCCTCATGCCCGCCCTCGGACGGTCCGATCCGGTTCGCTCCGTCGTCCCGGACCCCCGCACTCCCGTTCGGGTGCCGGCGCCGTTCGGGCCGGTCGACGAGGGGTCGCGCCCGACCTTCCGCGCGTCGGTCTCCTCCGCCCAGAGATTGCCTCCCCCCTCGGATCCCACGGTGGCCCGCTATGTACGGGTATTCCGCCAACTGGTGCGGGACGGGGACTGGATGGGGACGACGTCGGAGCTCTCGCACCTCACCCACGAGGACGCCTTCGCGCTCTTCGACTCCCTGTTGCGGTACCGCTCGGAGCTCGCCGCCCAGGGGATCCTGATCGCGAACGTGGAGGTCGCCGATGGCTACCGCTGGCTCGCGGTCGATCGTTCCCGGGTACGAGGGGACGGCGAGGCGGAGTCCCCGGACGTGACTCCGGTGCCCGCTCAATAGGCTGGATCGTTCACGGCCGTGCGGAGTCCGCGGTTCGAAGGTACCCCGCTTTTGTGCCGATTGGGAGTCGTTCCCCCTCGCACCCCGACTCTCATCCCTCGCGAGGAGACGTCCCGACTGAGGCGCACCAGGGCGGCCTTGACCGCATCCTCGCGGTCCTGGAGACGTTCGTCGCGTCGTTCCGGCCGGCGGCCCGACTGCGGTGGACCCTCGAGCTCTAGGCGGCCTCGATCGAGCCCGCGGCCCTCCAGGACCGGATCGTCGACCGCGCTTCAGGAGTGGTCGGGCGTTTCCGCCCATCGCTCGAGGAGGTCCCGTGGATTCCTGAGGAACCTTGACCCCATCCTGCCGGCCCTGCTCCTGGCGGCGGTGCTCGACGGCATCGCCCTCGAGCAGGCGACCGCGGAGGCGCACCGGCTGGGGGACCGTCGCATCATGGCCGGGGTGGTCAACTCCATCCGATCGGTCGGAGATCCGGCCCCGGGGAGGGGATCCCGGCGGGCGCGGGATGCACCGGCCTTCCGGGGGGTGGCTCACCGATGACCGAGATGCCGGAAACCTCCGCCGGTCGCCCATCCGCCCCGCTTGGGCCGGGCGACTGGCCCGTCCGGTGGATCCATGGGTCGCCTCCCGGCCCCGGACCTCGCGACCCTCCGGTCCAGGTACATCGGTACGACGCGAAGACCTTCATCCTCCGGCAAAGCAAGGACGTCTCGTTCGAGGCGCCCTTTCTGTACCTCTTCTTCGGCCACGATCGCGCGCTCCTGGTCGACTCGGGCGCGATCGCCGATCCTCGTCGCTGCCCGCTCCGGAGCACCGTGGATGGTCTCGTCCGTGCCTGGCGGAGCGATCATCCTCGCAGCGAGTATCCCCTCGTGGTGGCGCACACCCACGGTCACGGCGACCACGTGGCCGGGGACTCCCAGTTCGCCGACCGGCCGAACACTCGCGTCGTGGGCCGAGACGCGAGCGCCGTTCGGGAGTACTTCGGCCTCTCCGACGGGCCGGCGGCCGTCGCGACATTGGACCTGGGGGGACGGCCGATCGAGGTACTTGCGATACCCGGCCACCACCCGGCATCGATCGCCCTCTACGACCGCCGTACCGGCCTGTTGCTGACCGGGGACACCGTCTGCCCGGGCCGGCTCTACGTGGCGGACATGCCCGCCTTTCGGTCCAGCATGGCCCGCCTGGTGGGGTTCGCCCGTACGCACCCGGTCTCGGCGGTCGTGGGCGGGCATATCGAGATGACGGCGAGGCCGGGGATCGATTACCCGATCGGCGCCCGATACCAACCGCACGAACGGATCCTTCCGATGGATCCTGGCCGACTCGATGCCATCCTCGAGGGCGCCCACCTCGCGGCGAAGGGCCCGGGGGTCTACGTCTTCCCCGACTTCCACATCTATCACGGGCCCTGCACGGGGCCCGCGCTCTGGAGCATTGCCCGCGGCAAGGTCGGAAACCTGCGCTACCGGATCGTACGCGGACTCCACCGTGTGGTGTGAAGGCTTCGCGGCTCGTGGCGGGGGCGACGCGCCGGAAGCGGGGAAGTCCGTCGAGGGGGGAGGGCCGACGCCCCGTCAGGAGGGCTGAAGAGCGGGAGACTCCGGTCGCTCCCTCGGAAGGCTCTCGCGCGTGCGGCCCCGCCGCCTCGGGCCCCTCGGGTCTCCGGGGCGAAGCGGCTACAAGGCTCCCGGGTCATCGACGTCGCATGAAACGCATCGAGATCCGGCGGCATAGCATCCGGGACATTCCCGAGGAACACCTCTCCGTGCCCGGTGTCTCGCTGGCCTCAGAGGTCGGGCGAAGTCGCGGACCGTTCCGCTGGGTGGTCGCCAGCCCCGCGGTGAGAGCCGTCGAGACCGCGCAGGCGATGGGCTTTCCGGTCAACACGGTCCGAGAGAGCTGGCACGACACGCGAGGGCTCGAGTGGCCCCTCAGCTTCGGCGAGTACCACGCGCTGACCTCCGTGAGCAGCACGGCCCGCGAGGTTGCCCGGACGATCTCCGAGGAGATCTCCGATCTTCTCGGCCGACTCTCGGAAGATCAGCAGGCCCTCGTCGTGACGCACGGAGGGTTCCCGGAGATGGCCGTCGCCGCGACCAGCCCTCGCGAGGTCGCCGAGCGCCTCGGCCCACCCTGTCGATGCATGGAGGGGGTACTCCTTTCCTTCCGGCGGGACGCCTGCGTGCAGGCGGACGCGCTACGGGTTCCGGCCGAACGGACTCGGATCTGAAATCCGCCCGGCAGCGGCGGGCGTTCACCGTAGGCGACCGACCGCGCGGACGAGCGGGGAACGGGCGCCGCCGCGGACGATAGATCCGTGACCCTGGGCCCCGTCCGGTAGCGCCGTCGCCACCGTAGAGGGTATCGAAAGAGAGGGGTGTTTCAGGACCTCGGGCGTTGGGTTATGCCCGAAGATTGCGTCGCGCCGCCCATGACGGTACGGCGACGGCGGACGGGCGAACGAGACGGCCAGGCGCCGACGCGAGACAAGGACTCCGGAGCCACCCGACCGTGCCCGCGAGGAGGAGCGATGGGAGGTGGTCGATGACGAACTTCGTGCTGATCCCGGGAGCTTGGCTCGGGGCGTGGGCCTGGAAGGATGTTGTCCGACGGCTCGAGAGGAACGGACACTCGGCACTGCCGATCACGCTGACCGGCATGGGGGACCGGGTGCACCTCGCGACCGAGAGCGTGGGCATGGAGACCGCGATTCAGGACGTCCTCAACGCGATCACCTACAATGAGGTCGGGGAGTTCGTCCTGGTCGGGCATAGCTTTGCGGGCAAGGTCGCGGCGGCGGTTGCGGACCGGGTGCACTCGCGGGTGCGGAAAGTCGTGTACGTGAACTCGTTCCGACCGGACCCGGTGACGACGCCCCAGGGCGGGTTCGACCCCTCCCGAGAGTTCGGACCTCCACCGCCAGGGGGCCTTGGGATCCCCTTGACCGACGCGACGATTGCCCAGATCGGGAAGGATCTCTCGGGCGAATCGCTCGAGCGGATGCGGTCTCTCGCGACGCCGTGGCCGGTGCGCCTCGGAAAGGATTCGATCTCCTTGTCCCCGAACTACCGGGCGATCAATGAGGCGTATCTCTTCTGCAGCCTCAGTGGCGATCCGGTCGACGAGATCGTTGCCGGTAAGTGGGGAGAGCTCCGTGGACCTCATCGGATCCTCGAGTCGGGACACTGGCCGATGCTCACCCGGCCGGACGATACTGCGCGCGCGCTGATCGAGCTCGCCTAGGCCCCACGGGCCTCTTTCAGCTCACCGGACCGATGAGCGTCTAGGCCGCTCTTGTCCGGGATTCGCGCGCCCGGCACGCGGGGCGCACCGCGCGGGGACGACAATGACGGCCGGTCGTCCGAAGCCAGGAACGGAGCGCCACTCGAAATAGGTACGACCCCTACCGGCAGCTCGCGAGGAAACAAGTGACGCTCTCGGAAGTGCTCGACCGGGTCGATGCCGGGGTCGCTCCTTCGCTCGAGCTCCTCAAGGCGTACTGCCGCCTGCCGTCGATCTCGGCGGAACGAAGGGCCCAGTCCGAGACCGCTGCCTTCGTCCGCCGCCTCCTGACCGAGGAGGGGTTCGAGGCTCGGGAGTACTCCACCGAGGGTGGGCCCCCCGTCGTCTTCGGCCAGCAGATCGTCGACGAGAAGCTCCCGACGCTATTGATGTACGAGCATTACGACGTGCAGCCCGTCGACCCGATCGACGAGTGGCGGCGGGACCCGTTCGACCCCATCATCGACGGCGACCGCTTCCTCGCCCGCGGTTGCGGGGACACGAAGGGCAACCTTATCGCGCAACTCCTCGCCGTGAGGGCCTGGCGGCAGACGGTGGGACAGCCGCCCATCAATCTCAAGTTCCTGGTCGAAGGCGAGGAGGAAGTGGGGAGCCCCCACCTGCCCGCGTTCGTCGACCGCCATCGTGAGATCTTGAAAGCCGACGGCGCCACGATCGAGGGAGGCGACCACCTGGCCGACGGCCGGCCCCGGCTGGAACTCGGATGCAAGGGGATCCTGTACGTGGACCTGGTGTGTCGGACCGCGAAGGTCGATCAACACTCGTCCTACGCGGCGATCTCCCCCAACGCTGCGTGGAGACTCATCGAGTGTCTGGAGCGGCTTCGAGCGCCCAACGGACGCATCCGCATTCCTCGGTGGTACGAGAACGCGCGGCCGCCGACGGCCGCCGAGCTTCGCTACCTTCGCAAGACCTCGCTCCGGGTCGAGGACCTCAAGGAGTACTGGGGCGTCCGAAACCTCCGCGGCGGATCCGACTCGTACCGGGTGGTCCGGACGCTAGTGTACTCGCCCACCTGCACCATCTGCGGTTTCGTGAGCGGCTACACGGGTGAGGGCACCAAGACGGTCAACCCCGCCGTCGCCCGGGTCAAGCTGGACTTCCGTCTGGTCCCGGGGATGCGGATCGAGGCCCAGCTCGAGAAGCTTCGCGACCATCTCCGTGTCGAGGGGTTCGACGACGTGGAGATCATTGCCCACGAGGAACGTCTTCAGCCGAGCGCGATCTCGCTGAAGGAAAGGGTCGTGCGCGCGGCCATCGAGAGCGCCCGGGACGCCTGCGGGCGAGATCCCGAGGTATGGCCCTGGTCTCCGGGCGCCTCGGCGAACGGGTTCTTCAACGAAGTACTGGGGGTCCCCTCCCTGCTCGGTCCGGGAGTCTCCTACGACGGCTCGAACTATCACGCACCGAACGAGAACATCCGGCTCACGGACTTCCGCCTCGGCGCCCGGCACTCGGCGGCGATGATCGGTCGCTTCTGAGGTCGACCGGGTTCGGCCGGACGCCGGACCCCTGCGGGACCCGACTGACCTTGTACGAGAGTCGACCCGCACTCCGTCGGTGCTCGCGACGGTCCCCCACCGGGGCACGTGAACGCGCTTCCGGGCAGCGGCGAGCGCCCCCGGCCCCGGAAGGGATGAACCATGGACGCGAGGGGAGCACGAGAGAGTCTGGCACCGACGCGCTGGGGGATCTTCCCGGTCCCGCGACGGGCCGGCGACGCGCCTTCGACCTCAGGAACCCAGCGTCAACGCCAAGACCCGCGTCGGTGTTCCGTGGGAGGCAGGAGTCAGCGCCATGGCAACATTTCGGGCCAATGCCACCTGGCGAGGAGGGGTCGCGAACGAGCTCGACGACGGCCGGGGGCACTCGTATCTTATCGACGTGACCCGAGACGAAGGGGGGCAGGACAAGGGAACCTCAGGCTTCGAGCTCGGGCTCCTCTCCCTGGCCGGTTGCATCAACGCGGTCTTCGCCCTCGTGGCAAAGCGGCGCAAGCTCGCCTTTGACCGCATGCGTACGGAACTCGAGGGAGACCGGCCCCACAAGGCACCCACCTACACGGCGGTTCACGGAGTGTTCCGGGTCCGGACGGACGCGCCGAAGGAGGAGGTCGAGACCGTACTGGCGCTCACCCTGCGGATCTGCCCGATCGGTGCGCTTTTCGAACAGGCCAAGATCCCGGTCGACGTGCGCGCGGAGATCACGGTTCCGGGAGGGACCGAGGAGGCCGTCGATACGGTGACCTCGCTCCCGATCGCCAAGTAGATGCCCTGCGAGGAAGGAGATACCGGAAAGGTTGTCGGTCCGAGGCATGCCCGGCACGACCGGAGGACACGGTCGGTCCGCCGAGTCGGGCCCGGGACGTCGGCGCCCGGACTCCCATTCGCCACGGCTCGACCCCATGTCGAGCCTGGGGGTCAGCGTTCGCCGACGCAGGTCCCCCGAAGGGCTTCGAGCCAATGGACCGGCCCGGGACAAGGCTCGGCCTCGCGAGCGCGTCGCTCGGAACGATCGTGGGGGGCCGCGGCTCCGAGCTGCGGGCCGTGTTCGAGACTTCTCCGAAGGTCGGACGGACTCCCGACGCGAGCGGTGCAGGGGCCCCGCCGGCCTCGATGTTCGGCCCCGAACACCGGTCGGCCCGGAAAGCGCCGGACGGCGGCGCTGCTTCCGGTCCCGCCGGGGGGGGCGGCGACGTGGGGCGAGCCACGAAGACGTAGTGGGTCCGAAGCGCGGACCCGTCAGCCGTGCTCGTCTTCGGTCGACGCAGGACGCCCGCCGCCCGGGTCCGCGGGCGTTCGCACCGACTCCTCCGGGGGCCTCCGATGGCGAAAACCGTGGAACAGGACCAGGTCGTAGGCGATCTTGATCGACCCGGCCAGGGCGAACGGACCCGCAAGCCACGGGCCGCCGACGGCGAACAGCGCTCCCGAAATCGGCGAACCGAGCGCCTGTGCGCTGCGTGCAGCCGTGGTGTAACCGGCGGCCGCGGCGCCCTCCTCCCGGGGAACGATCGCCTGTGTGTAGGATTGCCGGGTGGGTACGTCCATCTGCGAGAGCGTGGCCCGGGCCACCCAGGCGAGCGCAGCGAAGAGGATCGACGGCGTGAAGCCGAAGAGGATCAGCAACACGCTCGACGGGATATGCGTGAAGACCATCGTGTTGACCAGACCGAACCGCCGGGCGAGCGGCACCGCGAGCACGAGCGAGACGCCGGCCGCGACGTTCGCGATCGACAGGATGATCCCGATCGTCGCGGGAGTCGCACCGAAGCGGAGCACCAAGAAGTAGGAGACCAGGGCGTTCGCCGTCATCCCTCCGCCGAGCGCGTCGACGCTGAAGAGGCCCGAGAGCCGGCGGATCGGTCCGCGGCTCTGGGGGGAGAGACGGCGCGTCTTCCCCGCACCGGTCCGGGACGTCGCGGGCAGAGAGAGGTGGAGATAGACCGGAACGAGCGCCAGCCCCACGGCGGCGTACAGGAGGAATGTGACGTCCCGGGGACCGGTCGGGATTCCCCCGAGGTCGAGCCGGGCCACGCTGAGCGGGCCGGCGATGAGAGCACCGGCGGCCGTCCCGATGTAGCCCGCGAGGTTGTACGTCGCGAAGGCTCTCGTACGCCCCTGATCGCTGACGACCCGGGCGAGCGCTCCCTGTTCGAGCGCTCCCAACGGACTGATGTCCGCCCCCCCGGCCACGATCCCGCCGAGGAAAAGCGCCGGTAGCAGCGCCCAGGGGTTTGCGACGTCGTACCAGAGGAGGAGCCCCCCACCGAAGACCGCCAGTGCTCCGAGGAGGAACAGGCTTCGGTGGGGAAGCCATCCCAGCCGACCGGGGATCAGGATGGCCCAGAGCGCCGCGGCGCCCATCGCGAGTCCGAGCACCACGCCGATCTGGACGGGCGTGAGACCCCCCCGGGCGAGGTCGAGGGCAAACACCACGGACAACGCGCCGGCGCCGAAGCCCCGAAAGGTCCGGGCGGTGGTGAGGGACCAGCGATCCCCCCGCCACGAGACCTCAGGCGGCAAGTGGGGAGTCGATTGCGGCGCGCCCATACTCGGAGCCGAGGGACCCGGCACGGGTCCCGCTAGCGAGGTCGGTCCTCCAGTACAAGGTCCTCGTGGGACCCGGGAAGGAACACGTGGACCTCATCCCGTCGCTCGTCGACGGTCAGCGTGTGGGCGTCCGCAGCCGTCACGACCTTCTCGGAGGGACGGAACGGGTCGAGGTCGAACACATCGACGAGTCCGGGCTCACCGATCGCAGCGTAGAGGCGGGAACGCGCTCGGTTGAGCCAGAGCACGTCCGGCGGCCCAGAGAGCCGAGCGACGACCCGGGGGGACCCCCGATCGAGGTCCAGGGCGACGAGGACGCCGGCGTCACACGCGCAATAGAGCAGGTCTCCCCGGGGGTCTTGCTCCAGCCCGTGCGGCCCCATCGCGGGAATCGGGTAGGTCCTCGAGATGCGATCCAGTTCCCCGGCGCGGATCGCGATCACGCTCGCGGGAGCCGCGATGTTGACGTAGAACGCGTCCGTCGGCGGATGGAAGATCGCCCACCGAGTCCGCCCAGGAGCGGTGAGGCGACCGAGAGGGCGTCCGCTACGCGCATCGATGAACGAGAGGGTCGGCGGGGCGTCCGCCCGCGTCGCATCCCCCACCCCCGCGACCAAGAGGGTACTGCGAGCGGTATCGAACGCCATTCCGTTCGGTCGAACCCCTGTGGGGGAGCGGAAGAGCTCGCGGCTGCCTCCCTCCTCGAGCCGAAAGATGCTCACCGTATCCTCGCCCCGGTTCGAGGTAAACAGATGGCGGCTAGGCGCATCGACCCAGACTCCCGCGACGCCCCGGAGCCCGGGGAGCGACCCGAGATGACGACGCGCGTGGAGATCGACGATCTCGACCGCGTCGACCGACGGGTGCGCGACGTACAGACGGTCGTTCACGGGATCGACCGCCGCATGATCGAACTCCCCGTCCGCGGCGTGCGGAGGCAGAGGGATCCTGGCGAGCTCTCTCACAGGTCCTTCCTGGTGCCCTGACGCCGGGGGATCGGGGGCACCCGGTTCACAAGGGCAAGGACTCCGGACCACGAGCCGTGGTGGAGGCCGCCGCGAGGTCGTCGACCGGGATCCGGTCGGACCCCCGTGCGTTCGGCGTGGGGGGATGACTCCCGAAGGTTCGACGCGGGCACGGTTCAGGGACCGGTGTGCTCGAGCGTCCCGTGCTCGTCGACCCTCCACTTGCAGTACGCGTAGAGGGCGTCGTACAGGGGGAACTGCAGTCGTTGATTCTCGTGGTCATCCTTCGCGATGATCCGGTAGCCGGTCGCGGCCGCCTCGAGTCCCGCCGCCTCGATCGCGTTCCCCGTACCCCCATCGGCGACTCGAACGATCTTGGCCAGTTCGAGCAGCGCGGGGTCGCGGAGCTTGTACTTTCGGATGACCGCATCGAAGCTGACGAACTCGTCTCCGCCCTCCTCATAGTGGAACAGCTCGACGCCCGGCACGTCGAAGGGGATGGCTCCCTCCGTTTTCGCCACCTCCATCACCTTCTCCCGAGGGACGTAGAGGAACTCGGCGTCCTTGTCGACAAACTTCCGGATCAGCCAGGGGCAAGCGATCCGGTCCACTCGCGCGTTCTCTCGGGTGACCCACTTCATGTCCCACCCGAAAGAGCGAGGCCCGCGCGTAGAAAATGCCTGCGGGCAGCCCGAACTCACTGCGGGACGTTCGTCGAGCCCCGGAGCCTCGACGTGGAGTGGAGGGAACCTCGCGCCGTCGATGAATCCCGCTGACCAGTTCCGCCATGGCGAACCGGCGGGGGATCCCGTCCAAATGAGGGAGTCCCCTTCTCGTGACCGCCCCTTCAGTCGGCCGGACCGAGGAGACCATCGGCTAGGAGCACGCGGGACCCATGATACCGAAGCCGTCGGCGATGGGGCCTTGCGCGCGGAAGATGCTTCCGATTCGAGGGCCTCCCTCCGGGCAAGAGACCGCATCATCAAGAGTGGCCGGCTGGAGCCACCGGGCTCTCGGCTCACCTCGGGAGCCGATCCCCCGTCACGGGACCCCGGGGGAGACATTGCGACAGAGCGGCTAAGGGCGGTTGGTCGCCCCCGCCCCACGCCACGGGAGGACTCTCCGTGTCGCGACCCACCGACGCAGGGCGATCTTGCGCGTCCTCTGGAACCCGGCCTTTTCGAACATCCCGAGCGAGCCGCTGCAGAGGAAGGAGTTCGAGGTTCTTTCGCCGGTGTAGTCCTCGGGGTAAGCCTCGACCGTCCCGCCCCCGGCCCGGGCAATGTATCGGAGTGCCTCGCGCAGGGCGAACGCGGCGATCCCCTCCCCTCTACGGTCGCGATCGATGAAGAAGCAGGTGATGCGCCAGTCGGGAGGCTCCGGCCGGCCTCTCTCGTACTCTTTTCGGCTTCGAATGTTCGGGAGCTCATCGGTGGGTCCGAACTGACACCAACCTACGGCGTCGGGGCCGTCGAAGACCAGGGCTGCGTGCGCCCGGCCCTCGCGGACGCGGGCCTCCTTCAGTTCGCGATACCTTCCCGCCCATCGCTTGTTCTCGCCCGGTTCAAGCTGGAAGGAGATGCACCAGCATCCGCCAAAGATACCGTTGTGCTTCTCCACGAGACGGGCGAAGGCAGGCCACGTGGCCGGCGAGAGCGGCTCGGAGGTCAGGTCCACCGCGGGTCGTCTCCGGCCCCGGGAGAGTCGGCGCCCACGAAGAACTCTTCGAACTGGCCGTGGCGCTGTCGGCCGGAGTCCGAACTTCCACCGAGGGCGCCTCACTCGCCCCGGCGGAATCGGCCAGCATCCACGGGTCGCAGGCGCCGCCTGCCCTCGACCTCTCTCTGACTCACGAAACTCAACATCGGCTTCGGCCGGTTCGGGATGTCGAGGTGCGCCGGAGCTGGCCGGGGATCCGGCGGCGGTTCTTCGGCCGGGGCGATGCCGCACTCTCAGGTGAGAACGCTTTCGGTAGAAACCCGGGCGATCACCGGATCCCCCGGTCCTCCCGGCGTCGCCATCGCCGACGTAGAACCTGCGGAACCCGTCGACCTTCGTTGCCCCGATCGGAGGGACGACTGCTGCCGGTCGAGAGGGTCGCGTTGCTTCGTACGCCGGGCCGGAGGCGAACGGATCTTTCGCCACTCTTCGAATCGCTCACTCGTAGACCGCCCGAACGTGCGGGGGTAGCGAGTAAGACCCTAGCGGAGCCGTGCGGTGCTGAAGGACTCGAAAGGGCACACCACGGGCCCCGGCCCCGGCGGGTCCGAGATTCCCGCACTCCGACATCCACCGTTAGAGAACCTCGTGTGAACTGACCCTACTTCCGGGTCCTCTCTTCCACTGGGCGATCAGGTCATCTCCATGGGGACGGGGTCAACAGAGTTTACAAGTCTACGGAGGATGTGGGAACGGATGCTCGATGACAGCCACGGTATCGTCCCCAGACGATCGGATTCATCTGAGTTGGACGAAGACTCGACGCGACTTCCACGTTAGCCTCGCTCTCGTGATCGCAGGCATCGTTCTCGAGGTTGTTTACTACTGGTTGACGCCGTGGGTCGCATCATCCGGAGCTTCGGCTCTGACGGCATGGACCATCCTCATTGCCGGCGGAGTAGGGTATGTCTTGATTCTCGTGGGCGCGATCTTCACCGGGGTAAACTGGTCGCTCCTTCGAAAGGCGAACAAGACCGTGTGAGGGCGCCGCTGGGCCCTCTGTGCGGCGTTCGTACTCGAGCACTGGGCCGGATCACTCGGTGGTTGTTGATTGGCGTGAAAACGCATAGGGACCGAATTCCTTGCGCTGGCGTCCACCGATAGAGAACTTCGGCTGAACTGAGCCCGTCTCCGGGCACTCCGGGTTCCTCTGGAACTCGAGCTTGAAGGGGGAGACTCCGCGACGCGCGGGTGTGAAGACCACTCGCCACGGAGCCGGGCTTTGGCCCAAGGGGAGAGACCCGGCCGAACGGAAATACTCACGCCTGCGGGAGCGGCGAAGACCATCGCGGGTCCTGACCGTTCGGGAGGCACGCCGAAGGGTCCTCACCTGGCTCCTCCCGCGGCTCACCGCCAGTCTCCCGAAGAGACGGTTCTCCTCGTCGCTCCTTCGACGAGTGGCCAACCTGATCCTCCGGGCGGCGAGCCGGCACACCTCGGTCGCTCGAGCCCGCGCCCAATTCCGGCGAGGCCCCTCCGAACGACATGCCCAGCGGGTCGTCGAACACCTCGTTCGACGGAAGACCCAGCGCGTCCTCACGCGGGCCCTCCGGGAACAGGGTCGTCCCTACCTTCCACCCCACCCCGTCGATGTCGCTGACGACTTCCACGAGACCCCCTACTACGGCGAAGCGATCGACCCGAAGCACCCGCAGTTCGGGAAGACGAAAGAGGAGCGGGGCACGCACCGCGCCTATCGGTACGTCACCCTCGACATCATCCATCGCGGCTTCCGCTTCACGGTCGCCGCCCACTACCTCGACCACCGAGTACGACTGGTCGAGGCGCTGCGGGCTGCCCTACACGGCGCCGAGAGGGTCGGCGTCCAGATCGGCCGCCTCTACCTTGGCGTTGCGCTGGTGCTCGAGAACGAGTGGACGGTCCTGCGGCTCCTCTCCACGAGTGAGGGGCGGCAAGGGCCCGGCGGACTGACGCTCCGCGAGGAACTGCTGCGCTTCGAGACCCTCCTCGACCTCCTATTCATCGGCGTGGGACGCGTACTGGGGACAGTGCGCGAGGTGGGCAATCGGAAGCCCCCTCCACGGCGGCTCAGGCGATGGGGGATGGTACGACCGTGAACTCACTGACCATCGGGGGGCAATGGCGGAGTACTGGACTCCGGAGCTTTCCCTCGACCGACTCGAACTCCTCCGAATGGAAGCCCGAGTTGAGCTCGGCCCGCTTCCGGCGGCGAGGGCGCCTCGCCAATCGCAACTTAGCGAGGCCCTCCTGCGGCTCCTCGCCGGACTTTGGCCACGCAGGAAGATCGCGGGTCCGCCGGCCGACCTCGAACGTCGTACCCCGGCCTCGCAACCAGCGCTGCGAGAGAAGGGATTGCACGGACGGAACAAGAGACGCGGGCGCGGAGGGATTTGAACCCTCGACCGCCGGGTTAGGAACCCGGTGCCCTATCCAGGCTAGGCTACGCGCCCCTCGACAAGGTCCGATGAGAACATATCAGGGCTTCGTGACGGAGGAGCTTCGCGGGCTCTCGAGGAGCCGGTCGTAGCGGTGGTCGACCGGAAGGGTGAACTCGGACGCGGGTGCCTGGATGATCTCGATCCCCTCGAGGTACTCGCGCAGCGTCGGAAGCACGGGGCGCCGATCCGTTCTCGGCTCGGACGAGGGCGCGGAGGCACCGAGCGCCCCGAGTAACCATCGCTCCTCTCCGACCGTGAACAGGAACGGATACACCCTCGACTCGCGGGTGAGCGTGGCGAAGAGCGTTTCGGGCCGTCGATCCGGTCGGGGCGTTCCGGAGAGCAACACCACCTGGTCCGCCGCCTTCCCTTGGAACGGGGGAAGCCGAGACGGGTCGAGGAGCGTCCGGTGGGTGACCCACCCGCGCGCCAGCATCTTGCGTTGGGAGAACGGGAGACCGAACGGGCCCACGAGATGACTGCCCCGGCCCTGCTCGACCGTCGCGAACGGACGGCGTAAGAGCTCTCCGATCGCCCAGAGCTGGTGGGGCGTGGTCCTCGTCGTTCCCTCCTCAGGCTCCTCCTCACTCCCCCCGCCGAGACCGTGGGGGTACGCGAGGGTCCCTTCGAGCCCGGCCAGGTGGGACCAGAGGCCTTCGAAGTCGAAGTAGACCGGAACCGCCGGCCCATCGGCGTTCACGGAGACCGAGATCGGGACGGGGCCGAGGCGCTCCAGAGTGATCCGGTCGACCGCGCGCCGGGCTTCCTCGGGGTTCGCGTGAAAGAACACCGCGAGAGAGACCTGCGCACCGGACCACAGGAACACGTTGCCCGGATCGGCGGAGACCACCTCGACGAACCGCTCGAGCCGATCGGCGTACGGACGGGCAACCCAGAAGGTGACCCAGGGCCGTCCCAGAGGCGCCGGATGGGGGATGTAGCGATCGCGCAACCACCCCTCCTCGTACGCCCGTCGACGCACCGCGTGATACGTCGAGCGGGGAACGCCGATCTGCTGCAGCCGATCACGCTCAGAATCCGGTCGAGCGGCGAGCAGGACCGCAATGACCCGGGCTTCGGATTCCGTCAGCGCGCGCATCGGGGTTCGCCCCCCTCCATGCGACGATGTAGCACGGGGTCCAACCCGAGCGAGGGGGGTCGGAACTTTCGCTTAAGAACGGGGGGTCGCATCGATATCTCTCGATACCGCCAGCGCGCGGTGAGGGTAGCAATGCAGCGGAGGTCGGGAGTCGGCACGGTGGTCGGTTCGGTAGCCCTCGCCGGGTTCATGGTGTTTGTCCTTGGGACGAGTTCGCTGGCCGGGGCGGCCCCCGCGACCGCCACGGGCAGCGCCACGGGGAGCTGGGCCTATGGGTTCGTGAAATCGATCCCGGTCGGTCCCGCGCTCGCGCCCGGCGGGTGGGTCTACGAGGGCAACGCGACGATTGGCTACTCGGTGGTCCTCAGTCAGCAGAACACGTCGTCGGGCTTCGAACTGACCGTGAACCGTACCGTAGGAGCCTCCTTCGCCGTGGAATTCTGCACGCCCTCGTGCAAATCTCCGACCTCCTCGTCGGGGCTCAACTTCCGCGAGTGGGAGTCGAGCCGTTCGTTCATCAATTTCACCACGAGCGGGAAGATCACCGAGGCCTCCGGCATCGTGCCCGCGCTCGCGATCACGAACTCCACCTCCTACCTCCACGCGAATGTCTCGGAGAGCGCGCACAGCTTTCTCGCGGCGCTTCCGGGGAGCCAAGGCGTGCCGACCGTCCGCGAGCGCTACCTCGCGGCCGATCTCCGCGGATCCGCGAGCGTCGCCTTCGCCCCTGCGCTCGATCTTCTCCCCCTCTCGCTCGGGACCTCCGCGCAGAACTGGTCTGCGACGAGCGCGTTCGCCGCCAACGCCACGATCACCTTCTCCTACTACTACGCCGCGACGGGCGGCACCGCGAACTCGAACATCGTCATCGGTCCCGACCAGGGAAGCCTCTCGATGGCCCCCTCGGGCAACGTGTCGCTCCGGGGCAGTTACTCCCCAGCCTCGACGATATCCTTCGGAGGCACGAGCTACCCGGCGCTCGAGATCGGGGTGACCGGACCGTTCGCGGTCGGGGAGGGCTTTGTCTTCATTCCCGCCGAGGCGAACCTGTTCGGCGGTGAGAGCGAGCCTTGGGCGAGCAACGAGAGCGGCGAGGCGATGGCCCAGATGTCGACGCTCGATGCGAAGCCGACCGCCGACGGCCACTTCGGGGTCGCGGCATCAAGCTGGCTCTACACCGCCGCCGCGCTGAATCCGGCCGATGGCGTGATCTCGGGCGGCGGGCTCACGCCCTCGGCGACCGCCCTGCCGAACCCGGTCACGAACAGCTCGATCCAGGGCGTGCCCCAACCCGTCGACCAGGCCCAGTCGGCCAACGACTGCCTGATCTCGGGAAGCCAGTGTCCGAACCTACCGGGGCACGTGGAGCTGCGGTCCCTGCTCTCCACGGCGATCTCGATCGGAGCCGTGATCGCGGTCGTGTCGGCCGCGGCGGTTGTCATCGTCCACGAGCGCCGCCGACTTCCTCCGCCCGCATACCCGAACGCCCGCCTCTATCCGCCCGGCGCCGTCGGAAAGGGCACCGACGGCCCGGGTTCGGGGGGTCCAGAACCCACCCCCGGACCGGCGACCGAAGAGGACCCTCTCGACCATCTCTGGTGACGGAAACCGGGAAGAGAGACTCCCCGGGGGTTCGGCGCCGTCGCTAGCTGGAGCTCCGAGCGCGCGCAGCCATCGTGGGAGAGACGACCGGGTAGCGGAGCAGCGCCGCGATACCCCCGAAGGCCCGCTGGAGCATCTCCCCCTCCTCGCTCTCGGTCGAGATCAGACGGGCCTCGGCCCCCGACTCTGCGGCCCGCCGGAAGAGGCTCTCCACGAAGTCCTCCGACGTCGCTTCCGTCAGCGAGCGCTGGCGGCACTGAGGGCAGGGCCCATCCAGGACCACGTCGATCTCCTTGTCGGGCAGGGTCCGCACGAACTCGTGGCCGCACGAGGTACACCGGAACGTCACGCGCTGTTGACGGAGCCCTTCGGAGATCAGGAGCGTGGCGACCGCCCCGATCTCGAGCGCGTGGTTGACGTCCACCGGCCCGTAGGCCGCGAGCCCGCTCTCGGCTTTCCGGATCTCGGCCAGAAGCCGCTGGATGAGCTTCTTCTCTTCCGTGACCTCGAGGCCATGGAGCGTCTGGGTCGCCTTCTCGACGAGCTCCTTCAGCCCGTACTCGTCCGTGTAGCCCGTGTCGAACAGGGGGAGCACGACCTTCTGCTGGAGCTCGTACTGGAGGAAGCCTTCGTGGTAGAAGTACTCCTTCGTCGCACCGGGACCTCCGATCAGGATCCCCCTCAGCTGTTCCTTCCGGGGGAGATAGAGCTCCGTCGACATCTCCGCGATCTTCACGAAGAACTCGTGGGCGGCATGCTCGATCATCCGCTCGAAGCGGTGCGCCGACTGCCCCCCGCGTCCGTGCTTGCTCGGGACGAGCGACTGACGGTTCCGTAGGACCTCGATCCGCTTGCCCCGGAGGAGGCCCAGGGTGACCTCGGCCCGGTCCATCACGATGAGTCCGTACGTGTCCGGCTCGTGGATCATCGCGAGGAGCGGGTCCAGGAAGAACGACGAGTCGCAGCGGTAGAGGTACGTGTTGAGCGGCTCCGGAGGCTCCACGATGTACGTCACCGGCTCGGACTTGTCCGCACCGATGGCCTTGTTGCCGACGAAGAAGGCGACCCCGTTCGTCGGGGGTTCCCGGAACTGCCGCACGCGCCCCATCAGCGACTCGATCGCCCACATCACGTTCTTGCGGGTCGTCCGGCTCTTGATGTTCGAGCTCTGGGCGTACTCGTTACGGAGGTAGGCGATGACGTCCGAGATCTGCTTTCCCGGCGAGACGTAGAGAGAGATCAACTCCGTCGCGCGACCTTTCGTGGCGCCGATCTCGTCCAGCTTACGCTGGAACGAGTAGCGCGCCAGCTGCACATCGGCCGACGAGGCCGGCGTCGAGGGGTCGCTCACGCCCGCACCCTCCGGAGGAACGCGCTAACGACGGGATCCGGGCCGCTCCCGGCCGCCGCGCCGGGCGCCCTCAGGCGCCGGCGCCCGTGCCCCGGGCGGGAGAGTCAGAGCAGGCGACGGACGTGCTCGTCGATGACCTCTTCGGGATAGGCTCCCACGATGCGGTCAACGAGCTTGCCCTGCTTGTAGAACAGGAGGGTGGGGATGCTCATGATCCCGAGGGCGCCGGCCTTCTCGCCGTTGTCGTCGGAGTTCATCTTTCCGAAGGCGACCTTTCCCTTGTACTTGTCGCTCAATCGCTCGACGACCGGTGAGACCATCCGGCACGGACCGCACCACGGTGCCCAGACGTCGATGACCACCGCGCTGTTGTCCTGGGCGAACTTGTCGAAGCTGGCGCTACCGATCTCTTGAACGGGCATGGAGACTCCACTCGACTCGATGAGATGCCGTCAATATAAATCGGCTCGCTGACGCCCTAACCACCGGGGGACGCCGAGGTGCGTTCGCGTCCCCCGGGTGCGGTCGGGCCCGAATCCGGGAAGCTCTGGGAAAGACTTAGTAGCGAACGGCCCTTACTTCGTCCGTGCCGATTCTTTCTCGTGCGGGGGCTTCCCCCACCTCCCGTGCGGAGCTGGGCGCGTTGAGCGGGGACGCGGTCCCGTACGTCGATCGGGGAAGTCGCCGCGGAACCGTGCTGTCGCCGGCGGCCCGCAAGGATATACGACACCGGATGCTGTTCTTTCGTCAGGCATCGCTCGACCGGATCGCTCAACTCACCGGAGCTTCCCCGACAGAGCTCCAGCAGTATCGGCGGGAGCTCAAGGAGAGCGCGCTTCCGGACCTATTGCTTCAGCGGGGCGCCGGGGTGGCGTTCACCCGTGAGTTGCCCCAAGGGGCCCTGCTCTACCTCATCGTGCGGGCCGCGCGACCCCGCCGCGTCATCGAGACGGGCGTACGGCCCGGCTACTCGACCGCCTGGATGCTCGGCGCTCTCCATGCGAACGGCATCGGGGAGCTTACCTCCCTCGGTCCCGGACCGGTCGCCGGGCGGGCCGCCGGAGTGCGCGAGGTCGGGGTCGGGCAATTCGTTGCGCCGGCGCTGAGGGATCGCTGGACCCTCGCGCTCGGGAACACCGAGGACCGACTGCGCGAGCTGCTCAGCGCGGCGCGCGGCGTCGACCTCTTCCTCTACGATAACGGGCCGGACGCGGCCCGCGCCCGCTTCGAGCTCCGGGCCGCGTGGGAGGCGCTGGGCGAGCACGGGATCCTGCTCGCGCACCACATCGACGCGAACCCGGCGTGGACCGACTTCTGTCGACTGCAAGGCCTGCCTCTCCAGCTGCTCGACCCCGGCCCCCCCCCGATGGGGGCCCTCGTGATGCACCGCTAGGCCGCGGTGCCGGACCGGCCCGGCCGGGCGCTATCGTTCGAGCTCCTCGATCAGGTGGATCGAGGACGGGAGGATCAGCTTCTCGAGGGCCGTGCGGACCGCGCGTTCGCTCCCCGGCAGCGCAAAGACGGGCTTACCGGAGAGCAGGTAGAGCGCCGCTCGGCTGATCAGGGCGAGCGGACCGACCTCCTGGAAGCTGAGCGAGCGATAGAGCTCGCCGAATCCTTCGAGCTTTCTCCCGCCCATGATCTCGAGGGCGTTGACCGTAAGATCGCGGGAGCTGACCCCCGTGCCCCCGACGGTGACGGCGCATTCGACCGCGGTGTCGGCGAGCCAGGGCTCGAGCTTCTCCCGTACATCGGCGACCGAGTTCGCGACCAGGGCGTAGTGGAGGACCCGGTGACCGCCCCCGGTGAGCAGGTGGCGCGCGAGGTGGCCGGAAGGGTCGTCGTCCTCGGTGTGGGTGTCGGAGACCGAGAGGACCACGAAGCCCAAGGAGCGGTCGCCTCCGAGCTGATGCCGGCGTGGGGCTGCGGGGGGGGTTTCGTTCATGCAAGCTCCGACCGCGACTTCCGCTTGACGGTGACGCGCACTGGGCCGAGGGAGGTCGCGGGATAGAGGCCCCGCGCATCCTTCTCGAGGTACTTGACCATGTCCCATACCGTCAGGAGCGCGACGCTCGCTCCGACCAGCGCCTCCATCTCGACCCCGGTACGGTCCTCGGTCTCCGCTTCCGCGCGGACCCGGATCCCGCGGACGGAGGGACGGAGTTCGACGGAGCTGCGGGTCAGGGCGACCGAATGGCAGTGCGGAATCAGCTCGGGGGTCCGCTTCATCGCGAGAAGTCCCGCGAGCTCTCCGGCCGCGATCGGATCCCCCTTCTCCACGCGACGGGCCCGGACCGCGCGCCGGGTCGAGGCGCGGAGGCTCAGCTCACCGACGGCGACCGCGAGCCGGTGCACGCGCGGCTTCGCCCCCACATCCCTCTGACGCGCCGTGGCCGATCACCCCGACGGCGGGGGACGCGCGGCGAGGTGGGCGAGGACCGCTTCGAGCTGGATGCGGTCGGAAGCGCCTTGCGCAAGGCGGAAGTCAACCTCCCCCAGGTACTCGACGAGTCGGATCTTGTCGCGGGGCGGCAGCACCGAGTCCGGAATGTCGGGAAGGTAGCTGTGGATCGCCTTCAGGATGTCCTCGCCCGACGCACCTCGCTCGGCGAAGAGGCGGTACAGCCGGTCCCGGGCCCCCCGGAAGTCCCCGCGGAGCGACGCCTCGAGCATCGCTTCGACCTCCTTGCGCAGGGGGACCGTCGCGTACTCCTTCACGGTCTCCGCGGTGACGGTGTCGACGTGGGTCGCCGTCAGCTGCAGGAGGTTGACCGCCCGGCGCATGTCGCCCCCCGCAGCGCTCAGGATCGTCTCCATCGCATCGGCGGAGACCTTCTTCCCCTCGGCCTTGGCGACCCGTTCGAGCTGGGCGCGCACCGCCTCCGAGGAGTATCCCCGGAACCGGAAGACGGCGCACCGGGACTGGATCGGCTCGATGATCCGTGAGGAGTAGTTGCAGGAGAGAATGAACCGGCACGAGCCCGAGTACCGTTCCATCATCCGTCGGAGCGACGCCTGCGCCTCGGAGGTCAGGTTGTCGGCCTCGTCGAGGAACAGCAGCTTGAAGCCGATCGTGCCGAACGGCGCAGTGCGCGCGTAGTCCTTGATCGTGGTCCGCACCGTGTCGATCCCCCGAGAGTCGCTCGCGTTGAGCTCGAGGAAGTTCTGCCGCCAGTCCGCGCCGTAGAGGTCCCTCGCCAGCGCGAGCGCCGCGGTCGTCTTTCCCGTGCCGGGCGGTCCGGCGAAGAGGAGGTGCGGCATCGAGTGCTTCTCGGCATACGCCCGCAGGAGCGGCACGATCGACTCCTGTCCCTCCATCTCGCGGAGCGACGTCGGCCGATACTTCTCCACCCAGACCGCTTCGCTCGTACGATCGGCCATGACGGTCCCCGGCGGTCTTGCGGCCGCCCTAATTACGGTTTCTTCGGGAGGGGGACCCCGCCCGTCGACCCCGCCGGGTCCGGGACGCTGCCGAGGAACGCCTGCTCGTCGGCCCGGTGTCGACGCAGGGACTCGGCGAGCACTCGGCCGTACTGGCCGAGCGCCTGACGGTGCCCTCCATGGTTTTCCCGCTCGACAATCCCGTAGAACCACCAGAGCTGTTCGAGCGACGTCGCGAACCAGTAGTGGTCGGCCGACAGGATCCGAAGCAGCGGCACCGAGGCCGTGCCGGCGCGATCCCCCCGATCGAGGAGGACCCGGTACTCGGCGCAGTGCGCCTGGACCGCCCCGGTCAGTTGCCGTAGGGCGGCCCGCACCTCTTCGAGCGGTACGTCGTCGAGCAGGACGAGCCGAAGGCTCGCGAGCTCCCACCACTCCACGAGGGGGTCGAAGCCCCTCGGAGGCCGTCGCCAGTCGACCGGATCGGCGGAGGGCACGCGCTCCCGAGGCGCACCGGCCTAAGAAGCCCTCCGAATCCCCCGACTCCGTGCGACCGGTGGTCACTCGGCGTGAGTGGCCGGGGTGCGTTTCGGCCATCTCACGATACCGCCTCTACCCCTTGATGAACGCGGTCTCCTTCCGACCGAACCTCGAGAGTCAGCTCGTCCTCCGAACCGCCTGCCTCGCGACCGGGAGCTTCGCCCCCGAGGTCCCCGAACGAACCAGGGGCCTCGAGCGACGGTGTCCCGAGGCGTTCGCGGCCCCCAAGCCGCCGAGCCGGCTCGGCGCGTCGATCGTCCGGGTTCCGTAGGGTACCGAAAGAAATACGTCGGCGCGGTGGCTCCGCGCATGACCGCGCCCGGCCCATCGGCAAAGGAGGGCTTCGCGACCGTCCACGGGTATCGACTGTACTGGAAGACTATGGGCGCGCCGGGCCCTAAGGGGACGGCCGTGCTGCTGCACGGAGGACCCGGGGCGACCCACGACTACCTCCTGCCGTTCGTCGACCTCGTGCGCTCCGGCTACCGGGTCCTCTTCTACGACCAGCTCGGTTGCGGCCGGTCCGACGGCGCAAGGTCCACCGACGAGTACACGATCGACCGCGATGTGGAGGACCTTCACGAGCTCGTCCGCTCCCTCGCTCTCTCGCGGTTCCACCTTATCGGATCGAGCTATGGCGGTCTCCTGGCGATCGCCTACGCGCTCGCCCATCCCGAGCCGCTCCGGTCGATCGTCAGCGCGAGTGGGCTCGCGGACGTGCCCCTCGCGTCCCGCGAGATGATACGGCTCAAGTCGGAACTCCCGCCGCCCGTTCGGCAGGCCCTCGCCCGGTACGAGGAGAGGGGAGATTTCCAGCACCCGGAATACCTCGGAGCCGTCCGGGAGTTCTACCGACGCCACCTCTGCCGGCTCGATCCGTGGCCCGTGGAGCTCACCTACAGCCTCGACCACACCAGCCTCCCGAAGTACCTCACGATGAACGGGCCGAACGAGTTCACGATCCTCGGAAACATCCGGGACTACCGTGTCACCGACCGGCTCGGCGAGATCCGCGTGCCCGCTCTCGTAACGGTCGGGCGGTACGACGAGGTCACGCCCGCGGTCGCCGAGTCGATCCATGCGCACCTCCCGGACTCCGAGCTGGTCGTCTTCTCCGAGAGCTCGCACACAGCATTCTGGGAGGAACGGAACCGGTACATGGGTGTCGTCCGCGACTTCCTCGACCGCCATCCGTAGTCCGGAGCCCGCGCCCCGTTCGTCATACCGGAGACGAGGGGGCAGCGAAGCTTTCGAGCTCCGACCGGAGCTGCAAGCTCCGACCGAGGCGGACGAGGAGGTGCGCGAAGAGGGCCGAGACCGCGAGGATTCCCGGGGCCGATGCCTCGAGGATCCCATCGAAGACGAAAGGGATCCCGAGCATGCCGACCGCGAAATCGAACCTCACCCGCTCCGGGCCCGCCGTGCCCCCGAGGTACCGCACCACCCCGAACGCCCCGACGCTGGCGGCGATCACGAGAGCCGCCGCCGCGACCGCCGGGAGGGCCCGGGTTCCCGCGCGGACGATCACCGCGAGCCACGCATCGAACTCCAAGGTGCGGGCGAGCACGAGCCCGACAGTCCCGGTGCGCCGGGGGCCGGGGCGCACCGAAAGGAGATCCGCGGGACCGATCGCGTCAAGGAAGAGGAGGGGCCCGATGACACCGAGCCAGAACGCGAGCATCGCCGGCGTCGGGCCGTGCCCGACGGCCTACGCGAAGGTCGCCACGACCGAGACATAGACCCCGGCCACGACGGTCAGCGCCCCCGGTCCATCCAGCGACGTCCCCTCACCTCGGAGAACCAGAGGCCGGTGAGGAGGATCGGGAGTCCGATCGAGCACGTCGCGTGGAAGAGAGTGAGGCCGAGCGCCCAAAGCCAGTTGACGCCGAAGAGGTGCCCGTACGAGCCCAGCGCATCAACCGGACTGCCGCCCAACTGGAAGAAAGTGCGCACCTTGACGCCTTCTTCGGCGATGCCGTAGGCGGCGCCCATCAGCAGGACCGTCCCCCAGCCCTTGCGGTAGGCCGCCGTGGACTCCCGGATCAGGAGGGCTCCGGTGCCGTAGAGGCCGACGATCCCGGCGAACGAGACGAGGAACTGTAGCGGATCGAACAGGAGCGTAGAGACCGGCGTCGAACTGGTGAGGAGTTCGGGGATCGTCGGAGCGAGCAGGTGCCGCGCGACCACGGGCGCGCGAGGCCAGAGGAGGATGCGCACGGAAGGTACCGGTGGGGCTCCCTACTTGAAACGTCCTTACGGACGGCCGACGGTCACGCCTATAATCCGCCGGGGGCTCCGGCGGGGAAGGCTCTCCATGCGCGAGGTGCTCGCCCACGTGCCGTTCCGCGGGACGATCCGGGAGCGCTCTGTGGAACCGTACCTGCGCCTCCTGAAGGGCCTCCGGAGCCGCGGACGCGTTCGCGGCGTCCTCCTCGACATTTCGAGCGGGGGCGGGGAGTCGATCGCGTCGATGGACCTCTACCTCGCCGTGAAGCGGCTCGACCAGGTGAAGCCGGTCTTCGCGAGCATCGGCTCGATCGGTGCGTCGGGCGCGTACCTCGCCGCGCTGGGCGCGCGCCGCATCTTCGCCTATCCCGAGTCGGAGGTCGGCTCGATCGGCGTCATCTTCCCCCACTTCGCGGTCCGAGACCTCGTCCGACGGCTCGGGATCTCGGTCGACCTGATCCACGCCGGGGTCCACAAGGACGCCTACCAGGGATACCGACCGCTCACCGACGAGGAGCGGGTCAAGCTCCAGGCGATCGCCGACGAGGGCCACCAGGTCTTCGTGGACGTGGTCGCGCGGGAGCGAAAGCGCCCGGTCGACGAGGTCCGCCCGCTCGCGACCGGCGAGTTCTGGACCGGATCTCAGGCGCTAAGACTCGGCCTCGTGGATGCGCTCGCCGACCGCGAGCTCGTGCTCGAGGAGCTCTCCCGCCTCACTGGGGTACCCTCCCGTCGAACGGTGCGGGTCCTGCCGCCCCGGCCCTGGCTCGACCGCGTGCTGAACGGAGGACAGAACGAGCTCGGTGGAGGGCTGCTCGGGCGGTTCCGCGAGTCGGTGGAGGACGCGGTGCTCGACGTCGGCGCGTTCTCCCTCCGCCGCTAGCCGGTGATCCCCCGAGCGAGGGTTAAATAGCGGCCCGGGACTTGACCCACTGCCATGCCCGACAGTCGCCGTACCGGCTTTTCGAGCGCCGCCGGTCTCATCCAGTATTACGACATGGAGGAGACGAGGGCGCTGAAGGTCAACCCCTACCTCGTCCTCGGTCTCGGCATCGGCGCCGCGGTGTTCGTCTCGATCCTGAACTGGCGCCCGATCTAGGCGGAGACCGAAACGGAGGGGATCTCCGCCGTCAACGCGGGGGCCCGACCGGGAAGGTATCGCCCTGCCTCACTTCGTCCGAGAAGAAAGACCTTCGACTCCGGGGACTCATCGAGCACGCGGTATCCGACCTTTGCGGCCAAGCGTCGGGCGAATCCCGCGATCTCTTCGTGGGCCGGGACGTGGTCCCGGCCCAGCCGCTGGCGGGACTTGCCCATGTAGACGTACCCCTTCGGCTCGATGAAGTCCGGGAGGGCGAGCCGGTCGAGCTCGGCGTAGGCATCGACCCAGCCGAGATTCCATCCCTTGACGAGCGTGTGGCGGACGACCCGGCGCGTCTTCAGGTCGCGCAGGATCGAGAGCGACTCGAGCAGCCGGTCCCACGCTCCCTCATCGGTCGGGAGCGTCAGGCGCCGGAAGACCTCCCGGTTCGGCGCGGTCACGGACAGGTAGAGCTGGGTCGGGAGGGGGTCGAGCGCCCGGAGCGCGTCCGGATTGGTTCCGTTCGTGACGAGGAACGTCGTGATCCCTCGCTCATGGCAGAGCTCGAGGAAGCGGTTCATCTTCGGGTACAGCGTCGGCTCACCCGTCAGCGAGATCGCGATGTGACGGGGACTCTGGGACTCCTCCCAGCGCTCGAGGTCGGTCCCGGCGTCGCCCTTGAACCCCGAAAGGATCCGCTGCTGGGCGCCGATCGACCGATCGAGGAGTCCCTCGGGATCGTCGTACTCCGGCATCACGCCGTCGTTCTCCCAGCCCTGGTTCCTCCAGCAGAACCGGCAATGCAGGTTGCACGAGTCGATCGAGGGGGACATCTGGAGGCACCGGTGGCTCTCGATGCCGTAGAAGCGGCCCTTGTAGCAGTCCCGTCCGTGGACGAGCGACTCGCGCGTCCAGTAGCAGAGCTTGACCGCGCTGTGCTTGCCGACGAGCTGGTAGCCCTGGCCGGCGAGCTCGTTCGAGAGGTCTTGATCGCCCATCGGCCGGCCGCTCGACCGGGCCTGGGCCCTTAAGGTTTTGGAAATCCGCGCCTTCCGGAGGGGCCCCTGCGAGTCGCGCTCGGGCCTAGGCCGCCGACTCCCCCGCGACGCCGCCCTGCATCAGCGCGAGGTAGGCATCCTCGAGGACAAGCGAGGCGTTCTGGTAGGAGAGGACCGGCCCGATGCCGACCAGCCCCTTCAGGATCTCGGCCCGGGCGGAGTCGGAACCGTCGAACGAGATGCGGAACCGGCGCTCTCCCACGACGACCGCGTCCTGGACGAGCGGACCGAGCGCCTTGATCCGGTCGACGACGATCGGCGTCGCGAACTCGACATCGACCGCCCTCGTTCGGAACCGTGTCGCGACGTTCTGGACGGTGTCCCGCAGGAGGATGTCCCCCCGGTTGATGAAGATCACCTGGTCGCAGATCTCGGTCACCTCCTGCATGAGGTGCGAGCTCATCAGGATCAGGTGATCGCGCTTGAGGTCGTTGAGCAGGTTGCGGATCAGGATTCGCTCTTTGGGATCGAGGCCGCTCGTCGGTTCGTCGAGGATGATCACCTGGGGATCGCGCACGAGAGAGGCGGCGATCGAGACCCGTTGGCGCTGTCCCTTCGAGAGGCGCCCGCACCGAGCGTCGAGCGGGGGCAGGTCGAGCTTCTCGCTGAGCGCTCGGATCTCCTCGCGGACACTCCGCGACGGTCCGCTGCGGAAATCGGATACCATCTCGATCGCCTCTTCCACGGTCTGGCTCGGGTACGGCTCGGGGCTCTCGATGATCGCGCCGACGTTGGAGAGCGCACGCTTGCGGTCGTGCGCGACGTCGACGCCGTTGAGGAGCGCCCTCCCGCCCGTGGGCCGGAGGAGGCCCGTCAGGAGCTTCAGGGTCGTGGTCTTGCCGGCGCCGTTCGGGCCGAGGTAGCCGATCGCCCCGGAACCCTCGTAGCGGAACGTCGCCTCGTTGAGTGCGGGCGGCCCGCGATTGTAGTTCTTGGAAAGGCCCTGAACCTCGATCTGCGGCACGGTCACCCCTTCGACTCCTTGTACTGGTACAGCGCCGAGCTCAGGCCGAGACCGACCCCCAGGTAGACCAGCATGATCACGACCCCTTCCCAGATGTACGGGTTCCAGGTGTGGATGGTGATCCGGGCCCTCCCGGACGCGACGCTGCTGATCACGTGGTGGGGCGCGCTCTGGAAGACGAGCGCGAGGACCCCGCCGCTGTACGGCAGCGAGAAGAACGGCTCGACGCCCGTCACCGCGATCGCTCCGTCCAGGATCGTGAACGCCAGGAAGAGCACGAGGATCGTCACGACGATGCTGATCGCCGGACTCCGGAAGAACGCGCTGAAGAGGAACGCGGTCGCAAGGACCGCGAGCGCGAAGAGCGCGGCGAGGCCGATGGACTCGGCCACGTCGAGCCAGGGGAGACCGCCGAGTCCGTAGAACCAGCTGGCCCCCGCGATCGCGTAGGCATAATAGACCAGGATCAACGCGAAGGAGGCGAGGAAGGCGGCCGCGTACCGACCGAGGAGCAGGACGACCCGCCGGACCGGGAGCACGAGCATGAAGTACCCGGTGCCGCTCCCGAAGTCCATCGCGATCGCGTCGCCTCCGATGAATGCGCCGATGATGATCCCAAAGGTGGGAAGGCTGTTGATCACTCCGTAGAGGTAGCTGTTCGCCGAAGCGCCGGAGTCGCCGTAGTAGATCGAGAGCGCCGTGAACGCGGTCGTCACGACCATGACGAAGATGAGGAGGCCGACGAACCGCCACGTCCTCAGGTAGAAACGGAGCTGCCGACGAACGGCGGTCCACCACTGAACCGTGTCGGAAGGCAGGGAGCTCGGGTCCATCGGCTTCGGTGCTGCCTCCGACGCTCAAAAGGCTGCTGCCGTCGCATGGCACTGCGGGATACCTCGCCGGACCCGTGCGACGTGCAAGGTCGGCGCACGCAGCGCAATCGATATCTCTGGGCCGCCCGGAAGGAGTCCCCCATGGTCGAGGAGCTTGCGGCGCGCGAACTGGCCCGCCGACTTCGAGCGTCGCCCGAACGGGTCTTCCTGCTCGACGTGCGCGAGCCGTACGAGCGAGAGTACGCCGTGATCGAGCCGTCGCTCCACATCCCCATGCAGGAGATCCCCGCCCGCCTCTCCGAGGTGCCTCGAGACCGTGAGGTCGTGGTGTACTGCCACAGCGGCGCCCGATCGATGCTCGTCGCCGGATACCTCACGACCCGGGGGTACACGAGCGTCGCCAATCTCGCCGGTGGAATCGACGCCTGGTCGATGACCGTGGATCCCGGCGTCCCCCGGTACTATTGAGCTCGCGGCGTAGCGTCGCCGACGGGGAGTCCGGCCGGGCCCGTCCCGCGGGACGGTACGCAACAGCGGCTCTCGTCCCACCGGTCGGAGGAGGTCATCCCCGCCGCCCCGTCCGGCCGTCCGGGGGAGCCCGCTCCAGACCGTCGACGTAACCTCTCAGCTTCCAGTAGACGTCGAGGAACTCCTGACCTCGTGCCGTGATCTCGTACACGGGCCGTCCGTCAAGCTCTTCGCTCTTCAAGAGGCCCAGCGCGACCAGCCGGTCGACCAGGACCCGCAATCGGTCGACGGGCATCCCGGCCCCGTAGGAGACCCGCGTGATGCGAGCGGCCCCGTGGTAGTGCTTCACCACTTCGAGGACCGTCGCGTAGAGGTCGCTGACCTCTCGTCGGCGGGGGGGTCCCGCGTTCCCCTCGCGGCCGTTCAGCATCCCGGTCCTCCGGCGCGCCGGTCCTACAGCGGAAACGTCGGAAGGGCCGTGACCTTCTTCGGGGAAGCACCGACGTGCGCCCGTGCATCGAGGTCCACCGACTCCGTGTAGCTGATCTCGTCGACCGACGCGCCGTCTCGCACGCGCACGCGCGCCGCGAAGATCCGACGCACTTCGGCCTTCTCGCCGACCTCGACCGCGTCACCGTAGACGTCCTCGGCGCGCGCCTTATCTCCGATCTCGACGGTCCCTCCCACGATCGGCCCGACGGCGCGGGACTTCCTTTGAAGGACCACGCGGGTCGCCTTGAGGCCGATCTCGGTGCGGACCCGTCCCCCCACCTCGGCCGTCGCCGCCACGACCGCGGAGCGGGCCGTGACCTCCCCGCCGATCTCGAGGCGGTCCGCCGTGAGGTCGTTCTTGACGTCCATCGAACCACCGATCTCGATCCCGCGGGAGACACGGAGCGAGCCTCCGACGTGGAACTTGCCTCCGACCTCGAAGCTCTCGCCGGTCCCATCACCCCCGATCGACCCCAGCCCGCCGACTTCGAGCGAGGAGAAGGCGAGGTTCCCCCGGACGGTCAGCACGCCGCCGACTTCGACCGACCCTCCCTTCCCGTCCCCCTTCAGCTCGGCGGTCCCTCCGGCCTCGAGCGACCCGAACGTGAGCGACTCCTCCGCGACAAAGCGTCCCCCGACCTCAATCGACCGGGAGACGGAGCCGCCGCGCAGATGGATGAGCCCGCCGGCTTCGAGCGACTCGAGCTCGACATCGGCGACGTCGACCGACCCGCCGGCCTCGACCGACCGCGCCGAGAGCTTTCCCGCGAGGTGGAACTTCCCTCCGACCGAGACCTTCGCCGCCGAGAGAGTGTCGCCCCCCTCGAGGATTCCTCCCACCTCGAACTCTTCACCGGTCGCGGCCCCCTCGACCCGGAGCCCGCGGTCGACGTCCGTCCGCCGCGCGTGGAACGTTCCCCCGACCTCGATCGAGGCATCCTCACCGCGCACGGTCTCCGCGGCGGAGAGATTGCCGGTCACGCGGACGGTCCCATCGGCCGCCGTGAGCGAACGGCACTCGAGATCCCCCACAACCTCGGCGTTCCCGTCGAAGCGGGCCGCCCCCGCGACCGAGATCTTCCCGTCCGCCTCGATGCGGGTGTTCTCCTCGGCCCGAAGGTCACCCTCTACGGCACCGAGCCGCACCCGGCCGCCCCGCGGTACCCGTGTCTCGGACATCGAAGAAACCATGGCCCACGTCCTCTAAAGGCGTAGGTCACCCCCGGTGACTACTGGCGGTAGGTTCCGGCTCCGAACTCCCTTAAGCCCGGAGGGCTCCCGGAGCCGTGACCGACACGCTCGGAGCGATCCGGGAGGAGGTCGTCGCCTGCGCCCGGTGCCCCCGGCTCGTGCGGTACCGGGAACGGATCGCTCGGGAGAAGAAGCGGGAGTTCCGCGAGGAGACCTACTGGGGCCGGGGGGTCCCCGGGTTCGGCGACCCGGCGGCCCGCCTGGTCGTGGTCGGTCTGGCACCCGCCGCGCATGGATCGAACCGCACCGGTCGCGTCTTCACCGGGGACCGTTCGGCGGCGTTCCTCGTCCGGGCGTTCCACGCGGCGGGGTTCGCGAACCAGCCGACCTCCCGCTACCGCAACGACGGCCTGCGGTATCGGGACCTTTACCTCACCGCCGCGGTCCGGTGCGCGCCGCCGGAGAATCTTCCGCTCCCCGCGGAACGCGCAAACTGCGCCCCGTACCTCGAGCGCGAGCTCCGTCTGCTCGGGAACGTGCGGGCCGTCCTCGCCCTCGGTGGGTTCGCTTGGGAGGCGCTGCGCGACGCGCTGCCGGAGGTTTACGGGGGACCTCGGCCGACGACCCCGTTCGGCCACGGGGCCTGCGCCCCCCTTGGGGCCGGGCGGCCATTGCTCTGGGGGTCGTACCACCCGAGCCCCCAGAACACCAACACGGGCAAGCTCTCCCACGCCATGCTCGTCGAGCTGCTCGAGCGCATCCGCGCGTCGTATGAGACCGGTGCGCGGCACCCCCCGACCCCTTAAGGGAGGCGGAGCGTCCCGGGGCGCCGTGTCGGGTTTCGAGATCCTCGAACGGGACGGTCTCGCCCGTCTCGGGAGGTTCGAGACCCCCCACGGCGCGATCGAGACCCCGGCCCTCCTTCCGGTCGTCCACCCGGACCGCGAACGTCAGCCGGTTCCTCCGCGCGAGATGCGGGAACGGCTCGGCGTTCGGGCGGTGATCACCTCCTCCTACATCCTGTGGCGGACGCCGCCGTTGCGGGCGCGCGCCGAGGCCACGGGGGTTCACGGCCTCCTCGACTTCGACGGACCGGTGATGACCGACTCCGGCGCCTTCCAGCAGCATGCGTACGGGTCCGTGGAGGTCGGACCGGAGGAGATCCTGGCCTTCCAGGGGGAGATCGGATCCGACATCGCGACCGTCCTCGATCTCTTCACGGAACCCGATACCCCGATCGCCGACGCCGAACGCGCCCTGGCCACAACCCTCGAGCGGGCACGGGCCGCCCGTCGGGAACGGCCGGGCCTCCTCGCGGTCCCGGTCCAGGGAGGGCTGCACCCCGGGCTCCGCGCCCGGTCGGCGGCCGCCGCGAGCGACCTCGGGGACGTTCTCGCGGTCGGTGGGGTGGTGCCGCTCCTCGAACGCTACCGGTTCGTCGACCTCGCCCGCGTCCTCATCGCCGCACGCCCGGCGCTCGGACCCGGCTCGGCCGTGCATCTCTTCGGCACGGGTCATCCGATGACGTTCGCCTTCGCGGCGCTCTTCGGGGTCGACCTGTTCGACTCCTCCGCCTACCACAAGTTCGCCCGACGGGGCAGCCTCATGTTCCCGGACGGGACGGTCGCGATCGACGAGCTCCGGGACACGGTCTGCCACTGCTTCCTCTGCGCGGAGCGCCCGCTCACCGAGGTCGCCGGGCTCTCCGGGCCGGACCGGGAGCGTCGGATCGCCTTCCACAACCTGCTCGTCTCGATCGAGGAGGTCGGACGCATCCGTCGGGCGATCCGGGAGGGCACGCTCTGGGAGCTCGCGGAGCGTCGGGCCGCCGGCCACCCGGCCTTGCGGGCCGCGCTCGCGGAGACCCTCCGACACCCCGAGATCTTCCTCTCCACCGAACCGGAAAGCCGCCGCGCCTTCCGCGAGATCGGCCCCGAGAGCCGAGAACGGCCGGCCGTCCGCCGTTTCCTCGACCGACTATCGGCGTACCGTGCCGGACGACCGCCGGCGCTCCGGATCGAGCGCATCGCCGTCCGCCCGGAGTTCCTCTCCCGCCTCCCGCTCTCGGACCGCGCCGGGAAGCCGATCTACTGGGACGCGATGACCCCCCTCGGACCGGTGCCGCTCGAGCTCACCGACCTCTACCCCGTCGGTCCGTACCTCGGCGTCGACGAGTTCGCGGATCCGCCGCGGCATCGGTCTCCCTCCGACGTCGCGCAGGACGCGGCCCGTCGGCTGGGAACGGATGCGGAGCTCTACCGCGACTGGAGCACGGAGTGGAACCGTCGACAGGTCGAGGGCCTGCTCGAGTGGACCTACGGGCGGGCGGCGGCATCGGGGCTCGCCGAACGGATCACGGCCGAGCGCTCGCGGCGATCCGGTCGGCTGAAGGCGCTCCGACGCGAGGGGCCGATCCTCTTCCACGTCGGGACCGACGGGGTGCTCCGCCCGAGCTTGCGGGGCGCGGAACGGGTCCGTGCAGCGGTTCCCCTTGGTCGACATCGGCTCGTGGTCGCGGACGACGCGGTCCCGTTCGTGCGGGTCGGGCGGAGCCTCTTTTCCCGGTTCGTCGTTGCCGCCGACCCGGCCCTCGCCCCGGGCGCGTCCGCGCTCCTGGTGGACCGGGACGACCGACTGCTTGCGGTCGGGCGGCTCCTCCTCGCCCCGCACGAGATCCCCCGGATGCGCCGGGGGGTCGCGGCCCGGGTCACGGCGCATGCCGGTGCCCCGGAAGGTCTGCCGGAGCCGGGCGACGACGCCGTCGACGACGGAAGTTTGCCCCCGCTGGACGGGCGAGCTTAATGCCCTCTCGAGCTACGCCGCTCCGCGAAACCCCCGGGGTCTGCCGATGACCAAGACCTTCCTCCTCCTTCAGCTTGACAGCGAGGGCGCCCCGTACTCGGAGGTGGCGACCATGCTCGAGGACCTCGGCTTCCGGCCCGAGACCGAAGGATACGATTTCGTCTACGACTGGGGGCGCCCGGCGACGATCGCGGAGTCGCTCAGCTTTGCCGATCGCATCCAGGAGACCCTGCGCGGAAAGCGGGTCAACTTCCGCATCGAGTCGACCGACGACGAGCCCGGCCGCCCCTCGGGCCCCTAATAAACCCCCGCTCGCTCGTCCCGACCGTTCATGGTCGTCCTGGGGATCGAATCGACGGCCCACACCGCGTCCGTCGGCATCGTCGACGAGCGGGCGGAGGTCCTCGGCCTCGCTTCCGACATGTACCGTCCCCCGAAGGGGGGGATTCATCCGCGGGAGGCGGCCAACCACCATGTCGAGCTCCTTCCCGGACTGGTCGAGCGGGCGCTCGAGTCCGCCCGCGTACGCCCGTCGGAGATCGACGCGGTCGCGTTCGCCCAAGGCCCGGGGCTCGGGCCCTGTTTGCGCGCGGGAGCGACGGTCGCGCGGATGCTCTCGCTCGCCTGGTCGAAGCCTCTCGTGCCCGTCAACCATTGCGTCGCGCACGTCGAGATCGCGCGGGTCCTGAGCGGCCTCGACGACCCGCTCCTACTCTACGCGAGCGGCGGGAACACGCAGGTGATCGCCTACGCCCGGGGACGCTACCGGGTCCTCGGCGAGACGCTCGACATCGGGATCGGCAACTTCCTCGACAAGCTCTGGATCGAGCTCGGAGGGGTCTTCCCCGGCGGGCCGGCGATCGAGAAGGAGGCGCTGGCCGGCCAGGAGCTCTGGCCGCTCCCGTACTCGGTCCACGGAATGGACGTCGCGTTCTCGGGAATGTTGACCGCGACGCTCGCGCTCCACGCGAAGGGGGCTGCGCGACCGGACCTCGCGTATTCGGTCGAGGTCACCGCGTACTCGATGCTCACCGAGATCACCGAGCGGGCCCTCGCCCACCGCGGACACGGCGCCGTGGTCCTGGGGGGCGGGGTCGCCTGCAACGAACGGCTCAAGTCGATGGTCCGGGCGATGGTCGAGGGGCGCGGCGGAACGATGTACGCCCCTCCCCGGTCCCTCTGTGTGGACAACGGCGCGATGATCGCCTGGACCGGCCATCTCGCGCACCGGGCCGGCCGTGAGGTCCCGGTCGAGGCGTCGGCGGTCGAGCCCCGCCAGCGGACCGACCTCGTCGCGACACCCTGGCGGGGGAACTAGCGGACGTCGTCCGCCCCCCTCCGTCCCCGACCCGTCCCGAGGCCCCGCGCTTCCCTCCGGGTCGCGCGGTCGGCGCGGCAGGCCGCCCGTTATGAGGTCGGGACCGCTCCGAGCTCCGTGGACGACGTCGATGTCCTCGTCGTGGGGGCCGGTCCGGCCGGGTCGACGGCGGCGTTCCGGCTGGCGGCCCACGGCCACCGCGTGGTCGTCGTGGAGGAGCATCCCCGGGTCGGCCTTCCGGTCCAGTGCGCCGGCCTCGTCTCCCAGAGGGTCCTCGACCTGGCCGGCTCCGACTCGTTCGTCCGCGCCCCGGTGCGAGGTGCTTCGGTCTTCGGACCTTCCCTCGGATCGATCTCCTTTCGGGCCGAATTCCCCCGGGCGTTCGTCATCGAGCGTAGCGGGCTTGACATCTACCTCGCCGACCGGGCCGCCCGCGCCGGGGCCGAGTACCGGACCGCTACCACGTTCGAGCATCGGCTGGAGGCGGACGGCGTGCGGGAGCGGGTCCGGCTCCGGGCCCCGGACGGATCGATCCGGGAGCTATCGGCCCGGGTCGTGATCGGGGCCGACGGCGTCTCGAGCGCCGTCGCCCGCGCCTATCGACTCCGACGACCGGTGGAGATCCTGCCGGCGTTCGAAGCGGAATTCCCGAAGAGCCCGGGAGACGCCGACACCGTCGAAGTGTACTTGGGGCGCCGCCTCTCGCCCGGCCTGTTCGGCTGGTGGATCCCGGACGGGGCCGGCGGCGCCCGCGTTGGGGTCGCGTGCGACGCCGACGGCACGTCCGCGAAGGCGTACTTCGACCGGCTGGTCGCGCATCTCTCCCGACGGTTCGGCGCCCCGCTCGGCAGCGCGACCGCCTACCTCGCGTCGGGGATCCCGATCGGGACCCTGCCCCGGACGCACGGGGACCGGGTCTTGCTCGTGGGGGACGCGGCGGCCCAGGTGAAGCCGCTCTCCGGAGGAGGGATCTTCACCGGCATGCGCTGCGCCGAGATCGCGGCGGCCGTCGTTCACGAGGGGCTCGAGCGGGGCGACCTCTCGGCGGTCGCGCTCGCCGAGTACGACCGGGCGTGGCGGGCCGAGCTCGGCGAGGAACTGCGCCGGGCCCTCTACCTCCGCCGGATCTTCGTCCGGCTCTCGGACGACGAGCTCGACGCGGTCATCGCGGCGCTCAAGGGTTCCGAGTCCGAAACGACGATCGTCGCTTTCGGCGACATCGACTTCCCGACGCACGTCGTTCGCGAGCTTCTCGGGCGCTCCCCGTCGCTCCTCCGGCTCCTCCCGAAGGCGCTCGGGGCCTGGGTCGCGCCGGGGACGGCTTACCGGGTACCGGATCTCGAACCCGGACCCCTTCGGAAGTAGACGAACGCCCCGGCGCCGACGAGGAGGATCCCGCCGACCGCGAGCCCTCCGAGGAGCCAGTCGTAGGGAGCCGAGTTCGCGACGTAGACGGTCGTCTCGGGCACGATCCCCGAGACGCCGAGGACCGAGAGGTTCAGGGTCGTGCTCCCGTTGGGGAGCTCGGTCGCCGCGGCCCAGGTCGTCGCGTTGAACCACCCTCGGGAGGCGAGACGGTAGCCGGTGCCGTTCGATGCGAGCGAGAAGTTGACCGACGTGCGCACCGCGAAAGCACCGCTCGGGGTGGACGCCGACGTCACGACGCCGACCGAGCCCCGGTACGTGCCGGTGGGACCCGGGGCGATCGCGCCGACCGAGACGCTCGCCGTGGGGCCCGAGCTCGTCGGGGTCGTCAGGACCGGGGCGCCGGCGACCGGGACGAAAGCGGTCGCGTTCCCCGGGAATCCGTTGAAGGCGTACACTCCGAAGGAGACGACCACCGCTTGGAGCGCGGAGGGGAGCGGGTCCTCGACCGTGAAGGAGATCGAGCCGGAGCTCCCTGGCCCGAAGGTCGGGGAGGAGAGGTTGCCGAGGAACGCCCGGTCCAGCGCGAGCGGGAGCGGCGGATACCCCTTCCCCGCGGCGCCGGGCGCGCTCCCGACCGTGAGGAGGAGGGCGACGACGGCCAGGAGGACGACCGCGGAGGCGCCCCGGCGGGGCAGCCTGCGGGCGCCCCCGGGGGCGCTACCCACCGACGTCCTCCGGGAACCGTCCGCTCTCCGCGAGCGCGACCAGCCGCCGGATCCGCGCGACCGTCTCCCGACGCCCGCGGCGCCCACCGGCCCCGAGCAGCGAGGGGAGGCCGCGGGGGCTCCCGGGCGGAAGCTGAAGGGCCTTGAAGAGCGCCCGCGCGAGGGCGCGGGGCCGTCCGGTGAGCTCGACGGCGTCCAGGTCGGCGCGGTACTCCTCCCGGCGGGTCAGCGCGTTCGCGAGGTAGGCGAGCACCGGGTCCCAGCGCATCATGCGCGCCAGCGTGCGGAAGAACGTGAGATACCGACCGTCGAGCTCCCGGATATGTCCGAGCTCGTGGGCGAGCACGGACTCCCACTCCGGGCCCGAGAGCTGTTGGAGCAATCCCTCCGAGACCAGGATCACGTCGACCCGGTGCGGAGCGCCGGCACCCCCCCGCTCGAGCAGGGTGAAGGTGAAGGCATCCGACCGGAGGGAGTCGAACACGAAGAGCCGGACCGGGGCCGCCGGCCGGGGTAGGCGACGCGGCCACGGAAGCTCCCGGGGACGGAGCACCAGCAGGAACCCACGCCCGACAAGCTGATTGAGGAGGAACGCGGCGAGGAAGACCAAGAAGGCGCCGACCGTGCCGATCAGCCAGATCCGCAGGAACTGGTCGTCGAAGATCGTCAGGGGCGCGCTCAGGAGCCGCTCGACCGCAGGGAGGCCCCCGTTCGTGAGGACCCAGACCAGGACCGACGTCGCGAGGACCGCCCAGCTCCCGAGGAAGACGGCCGCGAGCCGGAAGACCGTGGTCGATCCCGACCGCCGGTAGGCGACCAGGAGTGCCGAGCCCAGTCCGATCCAGACCAGCACCGGGAGGTAGGCGACGCCGAGGACGACGCCGAGGACGGAGACCGTCATGACGCGACGGACGAGGTCAGTCGAGACCGAGCCGTCGCCGGAGCTCGCGCTCCTGCGACGGGTCGAGCTTCGCAAGTTCCTCGTTCAGATGGACGACCCCCGCCGGACCGAACATGGCCACGACGCCGCGGAGGAGGTTGACGAGGTATTTCTGCTCGACGGCCGCGGGCCGGTAGACGTACCGCTCCCCGCCCCGGCAGGTCTCGCGACGCCGCTGGACCAGGTCCTTCTCGTACAGGCGGGAGAGGATCGTCGCGACCGTCGTGTAGGCGACGCGGAACCCCCGTCGTTCGAGCACCCGTCGGACGTCCCGAGCGGGAGCCTCCTTCAGCTCCCGGAGCGCGGCCAGGACCTCCGTCTCCAGCGAGCCGAGCATCGACGATTCCGCAGGAAATCAAGCGGGCGCACTCCTTAAGAGGGTGGTCCGACACGAACGAACCGGTTCGAACCGAACGCATACGACGTGGGGTCTGGGGGGACTCCGCCCCCGCGGGCGGCCGGCGCCGCGAGACTTAATGGGGGCCCGCTCCTCGCCGACATGATGAGCCCGGGCCGTCCGGTCGCCGAGAGCATCCTCGACCTCGTGGGCAACACTCCCCTCGTGCCGCTGCGCCGCGTGGCGGCCGGCGTGCCGTACCGAGTGCTCGCGAAGCTCGAGTACCTGAATCCCGGGGGTTCGGTGAAGGACCGGATCGGGGCGAGCATGCTCGAGACGGCGGAGCAAAAGGGTCTCGTCCGGTCCGGGACGACGATCATCGAGGCGACGAGCGGAAACACGGGAGTGGGGCTCGCCCTCGTGGCCGCCGTCCGGGGGTACCGGGCGGTGTTCGTGATCCCGGACAAGATGAGCTCAGAGAAGATCCGGCTCCTGCGCGCGTTCGGGGCCCGGGTCGTCGTGACTCCCGCGGGGGTGCCTCCGGAGCACCCGATGAGCCATTACTCGGTCGCCCGTCGGCTGGCGAAAGAGATCCCGGACTCGTACTATCCGGACCAATACTCGAACCAGGCGAACCCCGAGGCCCACTACCGCACGACCGGCCCCGAGATCGACCGGGACGTCGGGGAACCGCTCGGCGCGGTGATCGGTACGGTCGGCACGGGCGGCACGATGAGCGGCATCGGACGGTACTTCAAGGAGCACCGGCCCCGCGTCCGTATCGTGGCGGTCGACCCCGCGGGATCGGTCCTCGGGCCCTACTTCCGTACCCGACAGCTGCCGAAGCCCGTCCCCTACCAGGTCGAGGGGATCGGAGAGGACATGATCCCGCAGTCGATCCACTTCCAGTACCTCGACGAGTTCGTCGAGGTCGGCGACCGCGAGTCGTTCCTCATGGCCCGTCGACTGGCCCACGAGGAGGGGATGTTCGTCGGAGGTTCCGCGGGCTCGGCGGTCGCCGGCGCCCTGCACTGGCTCGCGGGCCGGCCGCTGCCCGAGGGTTCGACGGTGGTGGTCATCCTGCCCGATTCCGGGGACCGGTACCTGTCGAGGTTCTACTCGGACGACTGGATGCGAGAGAAGGGGTTCCTCGACGCGGGCGCGACGGCCCGCGACCTCCTCGGCCGGAAGGCCCCGACGCCGGCGCTGGTGGCCGTCGACCCGACGACGGTCGTCCGCGACGCGCTCTCGCTCCTGCGGCACCATTCGATCTCCCAGATGCCGGTCCTCGCGGGCACGACCAACGCCGGCAGCCTCCAGGAGGACGAGATCCTCCGCCGCGGTCTCCAAGACGAGACGGTCCTCGAGCGCTCGGTCGCGGCCGTCCTCTCCCCTCCGTTCACGGAGATCAGCGCCGACGCGCCGGTCGCCGACGTGATTCGCCGGTTCAAAGAGGAGCGCGCGATCCTGGTCCGCGATGCGGTCACCGGCACGCCGATCGGCGTGCTCACCCGCCACGACCTGGTCGGTTTCCTGTCCGAGGAGGGCTCCGGTCATGCGCTTTAACACGCGACTGATCCATGAACGCCAACCCGCCGACCCCGCCACGGGGGCCGTCAATCCGCCGATCTACCTCTCGAGCACCTTCCGCCAGTCCGCTCCGAACGTCCACTCCGGCTACGTCTACAGCCGCAGCGGCAACCCGACGCGGGCCGTGCTGGAGGCGGCGCTCGCGGCGGTCGAGGGCGGGCGCACTGGCCTTGCGTTCTCCTCCGGGCTTGGGGCGCTCGCCACCCTGCTCGAGGGGTTCCCGAGCGGTGCTCGGATCGTCGCCGGGGACGACCTCTACGGGGGGACCTGGCGACTCTTCGAGCACCACCGACGGCAGTTCGGGGTCCGGATCGACTACGTCGACATGACCGACCTCGGGCGCCTCCGGGCGTCGCTCGCGTCGAAGGCCGACCTCGTCTACCTGGAGAGCCCGACGAACCCGCTCCTCAAAGTGCTCGACCTGCGCCGAGTCGCCCGGCTCGGGAAGGGGGCCGGCGCGCTCGTGGTCGTCGACAACACGTTCGCGACGCCGGCGCTCCAGCGACCGATCGAGCTCGGCGCCGATCTCGTGCTCCACTCTACGACCAAGTACCTCGGGGGCCACTCCGACATCATCGGCGGCGCGCTCGTCGTGCGGGAGGAGAAGGAGGCCGAGCGGTTTGCCTGGCTCCAGAACGCGGTCGGCGCGGTACCGAGCCCGTTCGACTGCTTCCTGGTCCTGCGGGGGCTCCACACCCTGGGCGTCCGCATGCGCGCGCACGGGGAGAGCGCACGGGCCGTGGCCGAGGTCCTCGAGGGCCACCCGAAGGTGAAGAAGGTCCACTATCCGGGGCTGGCGAGCCACCCGCAGCACGCGCTCGCCCGCCGGCAGATGGAGGGCTACGGAGGGATCGTGAGCGTCGACCTCGCAGGGGGCCGCCGCGCCGTCCTGCGGTTCCTGAAGGGGCTCGAGATCTTCACCCTCGCCGAGAGCCTCGGGGGGGTCGAGTCGCTCGTCGACCACCCGGCGACGATGACGCACGCGAGTGTTCCGAAGGCGGAACGCGAGGCGCACGGCGTCACGGACGGGCTGGTGCGGCTTTCGTGCGGGATCGAGGACCCCTCGGACCTCGCCGACGATGTCCGGACGGCGCTGCGAGGGGTCTAGCGATGCGCCGGTTCTCGGTCTACGACTCGATGAGCCGAGAGGTCCGGCCGTTCGTGCCGATCTCCCCTCCGCGGGTCGGGCTCTTCGTCTGCGGCCTCACTCCCCAGGACGAAGCTCACGTCGGCCACGCCCGGACATTCGTCTTCTTCGACGTGGTGGCCCGGGCGCTCGGGCGTTGGGGCTACCGGGTCCTCTCGGTGCAGAACGTCACGAACCTCGACGACAAGGTGATCGAGCGGGCGGCCGCGAGCGGGGCGGACCCGCTCGCGCTGTCCGACCGCAACTTTCGCGCCTGGCGGCGGTCGTCCGAGGAACTCGGCATCCGTACGGTGAACTACTTTCCGTACGCCACCGACTACATCCCCGAGATCCTCGCGCAGATCCGCGGTCTGATCGAGCGCGGCTACGCCTACGCCTCCGCCGGTTCCGTCTACTACACGGTCGCGAAGTTCGCGAAGTACGGCGCGCTCTCCGGCCAGCGGACGGACGCGCTGCGCCCGGGCGCGCGGATCGAGGTCGACCCGGCGAAGCGGGCCCCGGAGGACTTCGCGGTCTGGAAGGCGGCGACCCCGGGCGAGCCGGCGTGGGAGAGCCCGTGGGGACCCGGGCGACCGGGCTGGCACATCGAGGACACCGCGATCACGCTCCGGCTCTTCGGCCCCCGCTACGACCTCCACGGAGGAGGGCTCGATCTGATCTTCCCGCACCACGAGAGCGAGATCGCGCTCGCCGAGGGCGCGACCGGCGAGGCGCCGCTCGTGAACTATTGGATGCACGGCGGCATGCTCACGATGCGGGGGGAGAAGATGTCGAAGTCTCTCGGGAACGTGGTCCCCCTCGCGGACGCGCTCCGCGAGCACGGCCCGATGGTCCTCCGGTTCTACTACCTCAACGCCCACTACCGCAGCCCGCTCGACTTCGACCGGGAGAAGAGCCTCGCGGAGGCCCGGGAGGCGTACGCCACGCTGAGCCTCCCGGCGGACCGCTTGGCGGAGATCCTCGGCCGGGAACGGCCCGAGGGGTCGGCGACCGGCGAGGCCCCGGCGGAGCTCGTCGCCGCGGCCGGCGCGCTCGCCGACCGGCTCGACGCGACGCTGGCCGAGGACTTCAACACGCGAGAGGCGATCGCCCTCCTCTTCGGGTGGAGCCGAACCCTCGCTCCGCGGCTCGACCGCCTCGAGCAACTCTCCGACGCCGCGCTCGAGGAGCTTCGGAGTCCGTACCGCTGGGGCGAGGAGGTCCTTGGGCTGTTCGTTCGGGAGCCGGTGGGGTCGGAGCCCCTCGCGCCGGTCGTCGAGGCGACGATCGCGGCACGCGCCCGGGCCCGGGGACGGGGGGACTACGCCGAGGCGGACCGCATCCGCGCCGAGCTTTCCGCCGCCGGCATCGAGCTTGAGGACCGTGGGGGAGCGACTCGGTGGCACCCTGTACGGAGGTCGTAGCGGGCCGTGCGGGGATTCGGATTCGCCGAGCACGGGGGGCTCGAGCGACTGCAGTTCGTCGACGTCCCGGAGCCCGCGCCGGGGCGGGGCGAGGTCCGCCTCCGACTCCGCGCCGCGGCGTTCAACCGCCTGGACCGGTTCACCCTCGCGGGAATCCCGGGGGTGCCGGTCGAGCGGCCCCATGTGCTCGGCTCGGACGGCGCCGGCGTCGTGGACCGGTGGGGGGAAGGGGTTTCCGACCCGCCGCTGGGCACGCGGGTCCTCTTGAACCCGGGGCTCTGGGACGGCACGTGCGACGCGTGCCGCGCGGGGCGGGAGGCGCTTTGCCGGAACTACCGCATCGTGGGCGAGCACACGCAGGGGACCGCCACCGCCCTCGCGGTCGTTCCCCGGCGGAACGTCCATCCGATCCCCCCCCAGCTCTCCTTCGAAGAGGCGGCGGCCGTCCCCCTCGTCTTCCAGACCGCGTGGCGTGCGCTGAAGACGATCGGGGAGGTCGGACCGGGCGACCGGGTCGCGATCGTGGGCGCCGGTGGGGGCGTGCCCACCGCGGCGGTGCAGGTCGCGAAGCTCCTCGGCGCGAAGGTCGCGGTCGTTTCGCGCTCCGCGGGCAAGTTCGCCCGGAGCCGAGCGCTCGGGGCCGACGAGGTGCTGCGGTTCGACGAGGAGCACCCGCTCGACCGGGCGCTGTGGGAGTGGAGCGAGAAGCGGGGCGTCGACGTCGTCTTCGACTCGGTCGGAGCCCCGACCCTCCCTCGATCGCTCCGCGCGGTCGCCCGGGGCGGAAGGGTGGTCGTGATCGGCGCGACTGCCGGACCGCTCGTCGAGGTCGACCTGCGGACCCTGTTCTGGCGACAGGCCTCGATCCGGGGCAGCACGATGGCGAGCGCGGGGGAGTTCGCGGAGGTCCTGGGGCACCTCTCCGCGGGTCGCCTTCGGCCGGTCGTCGATTCGGTCGTCCCCTTCGAACGAGCGGCCGACGCGCTCGCCCGGTTCGACGCGCCCGACCTCTTCGGCAAGGTCGTCGTTTCGATCCCCGAGTCCGCCCGCGGACCGGCGTAGTCCTCGGGGTGTTTTCGCCGTCGGCGCCGCGTCATCGCAAAAGCACCTTTAAATACGGGAACCCGACCTTGATTCGGTCGTGAACCGTTCAAGGGACGGTCCCTCCCGCACCGGAGGAACGGCGCGAACACCGAACGAACGCCTGCGAGCCCTCCCGATCCTCTTGATCGCCCTAGTGGTGGTGGTCGGCAGCCTGACGCTGCTTCCCGCGCTCGCGCCGTCGGCCGTTCCCGGTGGTTCCGCGACCCGGGTCCCCAACGCCCACCTCGGAGCTGCGGCGACGCCCGTCACGCACGGCGACCTCGTGGTCGGTCCCGGCCAGACCTACGTGATCCAGCCCGTCGCGGGGGAGAGCACGTACTACCAGGGCGGGAACGTCACGGTGGATGCGGGCGGCACCCTCCTCATCGAGAACGTCACGCTCTCCTTCGTCCAGTTCGTCGCCGACTCGGGGACCGCGATGCAGCGTCTCCTCCACATCTACCACTTCCTCGACGCGGGCACGGTGGAGTTCCGCGGTGCGACGCTCACCACCGATGTCCAGGTCATCAACGCCTACGCGAAGCTGAACCTCACGGTCAGCGGAACGCTGACGGCGTGGAACTCGACGTTCGCGTTCCCCGGATGGCTCTTCGTGGAGGGCGGCGCCGCGGTCGCGACGTTCAACGGCTCGACGATCACGTCGAACCCGAGCGTGCCCTCCCTTAACGAGCTCTCGGCGATCCTCGGGGACACGGAGTGGGCGCCGACCCTCGACGTCGTCAACGGGGCGCATCTGAACCTCTTCGGCAGTCGGGTCGAGAACGTCTACGCCGACAACACGCTCACGAACGGCTTTGCCCGCCCGGCCGCCCTCGTCAACAACTTCGGCGGGGTCGAGCAGACGCTCACCAGCAGCGGCATTACCGCGAACGTGAACGGCCCGAACGACTCGGCGAACCTCACGCTCGACTGGTCGTACCCGGCGGCGAACGCGCTCAGTGGTTACGCGGCGATCGACTACACCGCGAACACGACGACCTCCACCGGCACGGTCTCGGTGACGTACAACGGAACCGCCTATTCCCTCGGGGGCGTGACGTTCCCGAAGCTCACGGTCGGAACCGTCTACGCGCCGTTCTCGGCCGCGCTCCTTTCCGCGATCTCCGCCGGCGGGATGCTCGGCTACCTCAACCACACCGGTGACTTCGGCGTTCCGGCGACCGTCAGCGTCACGGCCGCGATCGCGTCGGGCTCGAGCGTCGGCATCACGCAGTACAGCTTCCAGCTGAACACGAGCGACCACATCTACGGCATGATCGTGGCCGGGGCCGGCTCGGAGCTGACCGCGGTCGACACCTCGATCGGCACGACCTGGAACCTCCCCGCGACCGGCCCGTACTCTCAGAGCCCGCCGTACCCGTGGAACGCGCTCAAGGTCAATGTCGCGGACGGCGCCGTCGCGTACCTGGCCAACGTCTCCACGCCCGGGGCCATTCCCGGTGTGTTCAGCTCCTCCGCCTTCCTGCCGGACGCCTCGAGCCAGGTCTACCTCTACCGCTGGGCCCAGTTCAACGTCACGGGCGGCAACAAGGTCCCCCTCGAGAACGCGCCCGTGACGGCCTTCTCGGCCTACAATGCGAGCCAGTCCGGAAACGCGACCGCGAACGGGCTCAACGACCTCGCGGTGGCCGACCCGGCGCTCTGGGGCTATGTACAGTACTGGGACGGGGTCCACGGAGCGCGGGCCTACGGAGAGTCGAACGCGCTCGGTCAGGCCTCGCTCCTCCTCGCCGCCGGAGTGCTCACGGGCCCGACCCTCCCGGACGGGATCTTCATCGGCGGCTACCACCTCGGCATCGCCGGTCCGATCGCCGCGATCCCGAGCCTCTGGTTCAACTGGTCGGTGAGCCCGTACCCGACCGGGGTCGCGAACGGCACGGCGAACTACGACGGTCCGGACTTTGGTCCGACGCAGTCGTTCACCGGCTTCTACGGCCTCGTCACGGTCGCGCCCCCGGTCGTCACCGCGAACGCCACGGTCTCACCCGCGGTCCGTATCGGCCAGCTCCTCGGATTCGAGCTGAATGCGACCGATGCGGGCACGGCCCCGATCACCTCGATCGGCGGGACGATCTGGTACAACTCGTCGGGCCTCGGCGCCCCGGTCGGGTCGTTCGTCGCGACCGGGCTCAACCTCTCGACGCCCGGTGAGTACTATTCCCTCACTGTGAGCTGGGTCGTCAACGACTCGGTCACGGGACTCCACGGTTCGTTCAGCCACGCCTTCTACCTCGCCATCGACTGGAACGGCGGCATCTCCTCGCTCGGTGGGGGGTACTACAACACCACCGCGACGGTCGCGATCCGGCCCTCCGAGATCCGGGTCGCCTCCGCGTCCACCACGGCCCCGACCTCCGTCGATCTGAGCCAGCAGTACTACACGGACGGGGCCCTCGCCTACAACGGTTCCCAGGCGGCGACGGTCGCGGTCTGGGCGGTACCGACCTCGGGGGGAACCCCCGAAGAGATCGGGATCGCCCACGCCTCCCCGGGGACGTCGTTCTCGATCGCCTGGTCGTATCCGCTCAGCCAGTACCTCTCGCCCGGCGAGTCGTTCTATCTCGCGGTCAACGCGACGTACAACGGCGTCACTTCGGCGACCTTCACTCTGCCGAGCACCTACACCGTCGGCGGAGGAACGACGACCTCGAAGAACTTCCTGACCCAGACCCTCCTCGGTCTACCGCTCTGGATCTGGATCGCGATCGTCGCGGCGGTCGTGGTCGGGATCGCGGTCTTCCTCCTGTTCGCCCGGCGGTCCGCCGCGGGTAAGCTCGTCGAGTGCGGCGAGTGCGGCAATCTGATCCCCGAGACCGCGACCGTCTGCCCGAAGTGCGGCGCGGAGTTCGAGTCCGACCTCATCCGATGCAGCCGCTGCGCGTCGACGATCCCCGCCAACTCGCAGTACTGCCCGGAGTGCGCTGCCCAGCTCCTCGGAAAGCCCGGTGAGGGCGATTCGGAGCCCGAACGCCAGGGGTACGCGGACTTCACCGAGAAGTTCCGCGCCGAGGCGAAGCGGGAGCTCGGGGAGAACTACAGCGAGGGCAGCTTCTGGGACTGGTGGAAGCGCCAGCCGAGCTACGTCTCGTTCGGTCAGTGGAAGCTCCAGCAGGGCACGGGGACGCCGCGCGCCGGCATGACCGCCCCGCCCGCGAGCTCGGTCGAGGCCCCCGAGGCCACCGGCCGCCCGCCGCGCGGCGGTGCGGGAGGATCGCGCGCGCCGCCGGCCGCATCGGCCGCCCCGGCCGCGTCCGCAGCGGCCCCGCCCGCGAGCGCTCCGTCGACGGCGGCCGGAGGGAGCTTGAAGCCGTGCCCCAACTGCGGCAAGGAGATCCCGCCCGAGTACCTCGTCTGCCCGTTCTGCGGCTCCGTGACGCAGTAGGAACGATCCCGGCGAACCCGCCGGAGCGTCCGACCCCTTCCCGCACCCGTCGGCCGAGGGATGCGGCCCGCGCGCCTCAGGCTTTATGCCGTCCCACGTATCCGAACCCGGAATCGCGATGGTCGGAGACCTCGAGCGGGGACGGCTCAAGATCGAATGGGCGCGCCGCCACATGCCGGTCCTTGAAGGGATCCGCCGCCGGTTCGAGACCGAGCGTCCGTTCTCGGGGCTCACGATCTCGGCCGTGCTCCACGTGGAAGCGAAGACGTGCGCCCTGGCCCTCGCGCTCAAGGCCGGAGGGGGGGACGTCCGCCTGGCCGCAAGCAACCCCCTCTCGACCGATGACGACGCCGTCGCGGCGGTCCGCGAGGGGGGGGTCGAGACGTTCGCTCGGAAGGGCGAATCGGTCGCCGAGTACAAGGCCGGGGTGCGCGCGATGCTGGACGCCGACCCGGACGTGATCGTCGACGACGGCGCCGACCTGGTCGCGCTCGTCCACACCGACCGTCGGGATCGGGGCCGGATCCGCGGCTCGACCGAGGAGACGACGACCGGGGTCACCCGCCTGCGGGCCCTCGAACGGTCCGGCCGGCTCCTCTTCCCCGCGATCGACGTCAACAACGCGGAGATGAAGCACCTCTTCGACAACCGCTACGGCACCGGCCAGTCCACGGTCGACGGGATCCTCACCGCGACGAACCTGCTGATCGCGGGCAAGGTCTGCGTGGTCGCGGGGTACGGATGGTGCGGCCGGGGCGTCGCCTCCCGCCTGCGGGGGCTCGGGGGCGACGTCGTCGTGACCGAGATTGACCCCGTGCGCGCGCTCGAGGCCCGGATGGACGGCTTTCGGGTGATGCCGATGTTCGAAGCGGCCCGTGAGGCCGACCTGATCGTCACCGTGACGGGCAACACGGGCGTCGTGCGGTCCGAGCACTTCCGCATCCTCAAGGACGGCTGCCTGCTCGCGAACGCGGGCCATTTCGACGTCGAGGTCGCCCGCTCCGAGCTCGAGGGGATCGCGCAGAGCCACCGGGCGGCCCGGCCCCACGTGGAGGAGTACGCCTTCGCCGACGGCCGCCGGGTCTACCTCCTCGGGGAAGGGCGGCTCATCAACCTCGCTGCGGGGCAAGGCCACCCGGTCGAGATCATGGACCTCTCCTTTGCGCTGCAGGCGCTGAGCGCCGAGCACCTCGCCCGGAACGGCCGGACGATGGAGGCCCGCGTCCACGCGGTCCCCCGGGAGCTCGATCGCGCGGTCGCCGAGGCCGCGCTGCCCTCGATGGGCGTGCGGATCGACACGCCGACCCCGGAGCAGGTGCGCTACGCCGCAGAGTGGGAAGGAGGGACCTGAACGATGAGCGAAACGAAGGTGCCGGACGACCGGTGGTACACGAAGAGCCACGAATGGGTGCGGGTCGACGGCGACACCGCGACGGTCGGCGTTACCGACCACGCCCAGGCCGAACTGACGGACATCGTCTTCGTCGACCTTCCCGCGGCCGGCAAGCTCCTGACGAAGGACGCGAGCACGATGGTGCTCGAGTCCGTGAAGACCGTCGCCGACGTCTACGCGCCGGCGAACGGGTCGATCGTCGAGGCGAACGCGGAGCTCACGAAGCACCCCGAACTCGTCAACCAGGACCCGTACGGCCGGGGATGGCTCTTTCGCATGAAGCTCGCGGCGGCCGCGGACCCGAAGGAGTACCTGACCGCCGAGGCGTACCGGGCCGAGATCGCGGGCGGCCACGCGTAGGATCCGCCCGTCGGGCGGGGGCTCCCCGACCCACCTATTTTCCCTGGAACCGGGGCGGCCGGCGTTCGAGGAACGCCCGCATCCCCTCCTTCCGATCCTCGGTCCCGAAGGTGTGGCCGGCCGACTCCGCCTCCAGGTAGAGGGCACTGGCGAGCGACGCGTCGAGCCCCCGGTCGATCACCTGCTTGATCCAGCGGACGCCGAGGGGCGCCCGGGACGCGATCGTCTCGGCGAGCGCCTGGACCTCCTCCCGCGCCGCGGCGGCCGTGACGACCTTCGCGACGAACCCGATCCGGTACGCTTCCTCGGCGCTGACTGGCGTGCCGGTGTACGTGAGGAGCTTCGCCCGTCCCCGGCCGATCAATCGGGAGAGGCGCGTCGCCCCGCCCATCCCCGGATGGATGCCGACGGTGACCTCGGGCAGACCGAGCTGCGCGCCCTCCGCCGCGACGATGAAGTCTGCGGCCAGGGCCAACTCGAGCCCTCCACCGAGCGCGTACCCTTCCACGAGCGCGATCACCGGCGCCGGGAACCGCTCGACGGTCTCGGCGACGCGCTGGCCGAGGAAGCCGAAGGCGATCCCTTCGCCGACCGTCTTCTGCTCCATCTCGGCGATGTCGGCGCCCGCCGCGAAGACCGGCGAGGAACCGGCCAGGACCACGACCGGCGGCTTCGGCTCCTCCGCGAGGGCGCGAAAGGCGTCCTCGACCGCGCGGAGGACCCCGGAGTCGAGGGAGTTCAGTACCTCAGGACGGTCGAGCAGGACCCAGGCGACCGGGCCCTTCCGTTCGACGCGGACGAGGCGCATCGGCCAGGCGTGCTCGCCCCGCTTCGCCCGGGCGGCGAGCTCCTTCGAGACCGGGAAGTTTCCCGGCCATCGCCGCGCGTACTCCTCGACCATGTCGAGGCCCTCGGGGAGCCCGACCGACGAGAGCTGCGCGAACGGTCCCGCGCGCCGTCGTAGACCGACCGTCGCTCCGCGGTCGGTCGCCTCGGCCGACGCGACCCCCTCTTCCACGAGCCGGGTCGCGATGCCGATCGTGAGTCCGAGAAGACGCCGGCGCACCGCCGGCTTTTTCTCCGGCTCGACCGAGGTCTCTTTCCACGCCCAGGGCCGACCGGCCCGGAACTGCTGCTCGAGGAGTGCCGCGGGCGCGTACGCCGGCCCGAAGGCCCGGAAGAGCGAGGACTCGGCGTGGTAGGCGATCGGGATCCCGGTCACGTTCATCAGCTCGAACGGGCCCAGCGTCGCGCCGAAAAGTTCCCGCCCCACCTCCTCGATGGTCGCGAGGCTCGCGACGCCTTCCTCGGCGAGGCGGGCGGACTCGTTCAGATACGGGACGAAGTAGCGGTTCACGCAGAACCCCGATGCGTCCCGCGTGGTGATCGGGATCTTGCGCAACCGGTAGCCGAAGCGTTCGAGCTCTTCGAGCGTTCCGGGGTCGGTCGTCGGCGCCCCGATGATCTCGACGAGCTTGTTGATCGCCGCCGGGTAGAAGAAGTGGAGCCCGGCGAAGCGTCCCGGGTGGGGGAACCCGGCGCCGAGGGACTCCACCGAGAGGGAGGAGGTATTGGTCGCGACGATCGTCTCCGGTCCGACGAGCGGCGCGATCTCCTCGAAGAGGCGCCGCTTCACGGTCTCCTCCTCGAAGACCGCCTCCACGACCAGGGAGCACCCGCTCACGGCGGCCGCGAGATCGGTCCCGAAGGAGATCCGACCGAGGACCTCGTCGCGCTTCGCCGGCGTCATCTTCTTCCGCTCGACGGCGCCGGCGAGCATCTTTTCGAGAAGCGCGCGGCCTCGGGCGACCGCGGCGGCATCGACGTCCCGGACCCGAACGGTGAAACCGGCCTGGGCGCACGCCTGGGCGATCCCGCTTCCCATGTTCCCGCCCCCCAGGACCGCCACGGGACCGGGGAGCTCGAGCCTTCGCGCGACCATTGCCTACGTTCTCCCGGGCGCCCTCGGAAGAGCGACCGCGCGCGGACGAGGGGGACCGAGAGATAACGGTTCGCCCGGGACGTGGCGGGTCGCGGCGATCCGGCGGACCCGCGCGGGCGAAATGCCTCTCTACCCGTATGCCTAGAGGCGGCTGTGGAGTCTTTGGGTCGCGAGGCGGCGAGCGACGCGGCGCTGGAGGCCGAACGCCAGTTCGTCCTGACGCTCGGGGGGTATGCGCTCGAGGTCCCGGGCGCGACGCTCGTCACGCACGAGAAGCTCCCCGTGCCGCGGTTCAACTTCGTTCAGGCGACGGGGGTCGGACCGGAGCGGCAGACCGCCTTCTTCGAGCGAGCGCTCGACCACTACTTCCAACGGGCCCTCCGTCCGACGTTCCGGGTCGCGCCCCCCGTTCCCGATCACCTCGACGCCGGCCTCCGGCGATTCGGCTTCCGTCCTCGGGAGGGTTCCCTCGCGCTGCTGCTCGCCGACGCGCCGCTTGGGGCGGGTCCCGCGGAAGGCGTCGCGGTTCGGCCCGCCCGGACCCCGGAGATCGAGCTCCTCGCGTCCTTCTGGTCGAACGAGCGCGAGCGGCCGGAGCTGCGGAGCGCGCTCGACCTCGCGTGGAACCATCCCAACCCGACCGAGCGGCTGGTGCCGCTGCTCGCGGAGGTCGGGGGGGCGCCGGTCGCCTCGGCGCTCGTCTACCGGTACCGCACGACGGCCGGGATCCACGCGGTCGCGACGCGGAGGGAGGCGCGCGGCCAGGGCGCGGCGAGCGCGCTCGTCCACTACGCGATCGAGCACGGTACGGCCGGTCCTGGTGTGCGCTACTCGATGTTCACCGACTCCCCGCGCCTCGAGACCCGGCTCGGAGCGCTGGGGTTCCACGTCGTCCGGCGGTTCGTCGAGTACGAGCTTCCTCCCGAAGCGGTCCTGGCGCTCCCGACACCGGGTCCGCCGGGAGCTCCGCGATGGAGGCCGCCGAGGGCCTGAGGCGCCGGGGCACCGGGAACGGGCGGGCCCATCGCAACGTGGGCGAGAGACGTTCCGGGTCTACCGACCGCGCACGCTCGCGAGCTTCATCCGCTGCTCGAGCGAGGCGATCGTTCGGATGGTCGGAACGACCGTGTCCGCATTGAGCGAGATGGAATCGATCCCCTCGCGGACGAGGAACTCCGCGAACTCGGGATAGACGCTCGGGCCCTGCCCGCAGATCCCGACCGTCCGGCCCTCGGCGTGCGCCCCCTCGATCAGGAGCGAGATCGCCCGCAGGACGGCGGGGTCGCGTTCGTCGAAGTATCCCATTCGCCCGAGCGTCTCGGAATCCCGGTCGGCGCCGAGGACGAGCTGCGTCAGATCGTTCGACCCGATCGAGAACCCGTCGCAATGCTTCGAAAACTCCCGGGCGAGAAGAACGGTCGAAGGAACTTCCGCCATCAGGTAGAGCTGGAAGTCCCGCGACCGGCGGAGTCCCTCCGCCCGCATGATCTCGGCGATCTCCTCGAGCTCCCAAGTGTTGCGGACGAACGGCAGCATCACCATCGCGTTCTTGAGCCCCATGTCGGTGCGGACGCGTCGGATCGCCTCGAGCTCGGCCAGGAACGCCGGCCGGTAGACCGGCGAGATGTACCGGGAGCAGCCCCGCCAGCCGATCATGGGGTTCTCCTCCGACGGCTCGAACTCCGCTCCGCCCGGCATGCCGCGGTACTCGTTCGTCTTGAAGTCGGACGTCCGGATGATGACCGGCCGCGGCGCGAACGCCTGGCAGACCTTGCCGATGCCGTCGGCCAGCCGACGGACGAGCTCCTCCTTCTTCCCCTTCTTGAGGAGGGCGAGGGGATGCTCCCGGACGTGGGCCGTGAAGATGAACTCGATCCGGAGGAGACCGACCCCCGAGACCGGCAATCGGGCGTACTCCTCGGCCTTCTCGGGGACCCCGACGTTCACGTAGATCTTGGTCGCCGTGACCGGTGCCCCCTCGTGGGCATGCACGACATTCGTTCCGCCGACCGCCGGGGAGGACGCCGCGGGCCGCGCGCGCGCGGTGTTGCCGCGGAAGACGAGCCCGGCCTTCCCGTCGACGGTCACTTCCATGCCGTCGCTGAGCTTCGCGGTGGCCTCCCGGGTCCCGACCACGCACGGCACCCCGAGCTCCCGGGAGACGATCGCCGCATGGCACGTCATGCCGCCTTCGTCCGTCACGATCGCGGCCGCTCGCGACATCGCAGGGACCATGTCCGGCGTCGTCATCGACGTCACCAGCACTTCGCCGGCGCTGAGCTTGTCGAGCTCCGCGGCCCCGTGAAGGAGCCGGGCCGTGCCGACCGCGACCCCGGGGCTCGCCCCGAACCCGCGGAGGATCGGAGCCTCCTCGCTCGGCCCTTCGGCGGCGTGTTCGGACTTGGCTCCCGGCGCTGTGGACGTAGGTATGGTGGTCACGGGCCTCGCCTGCACGATGTAGAGCGATTCGGCGTCCCCGCACCACTCGACGTCCATCGGACGACGGTAGTGCGACTCGATGAGCCGCGCGAGAGAGACCAACTGGTTCAACCGTGGGTCGGAGAGCTTCTGGGCCGAACGCTCGGCCACCGGGACCTCCTCGCGTCGATTGCCCCCGCCCTCCGCGCGGACGAGCCGAATCTTCTGCTCGGAGAGCTGCTTGTGGACGAGCTTCTGCGTGGCCCCGTCGACCACGTAATGGTCGGGCGTCACCTCACCGCCGACGATCGCCTCGCCGAGACCGTAGCCGGCCTCGACGATCATGTGGTTCTCGCCCGTGTTGGGGTCGCGCGTGAACAGGATCCCGCTCACGGTCGCATCGACCATCTTCTGCACGAGCACGGCCAGTCGGACCGCTCCGTGATCGAACCCCTTCTTCTGACGGTACACGAGCACCCGCGGGGTGAAGAGCGAGCCCCAGCACTTGCGCACGCCGGTGAGGATGTTCTCTACGCCCGTGACGTTGAGGTAGGTATCCTGGAGCCCCGCGAACGACGCGCCCTCGAGGTCCTCCGCGGTAGCGCTCGACCGGACGGCCGAGAAGCGGACCTGGTGGCGGCGAACGTACGCCTCGTACGCCCGGGAGATCACGTCCGAGAGCTCCTTCGGGAACTCGGTACGCTCGAACGCGGCCCGGATCCGTTGGGAAGCCCGCTCGACCGTCTCCGGCTTCTCCGTCCGGATCGAACCGAGGGCTTCGGGGATCTCGGTCTTCAGGACCGTCGCATCGACGAAGGCTTGGTAGGCCTCGGTCGTCACCACGAAACCGGGAGGGACGGGCAGCCCCTGCCGGACGAGCTCGCCCAGCTTGCTCGCCTTTCCCCCCACGAGGGGGAGGTCGGACACCGAGACCTCTGCAAGATCGACCACGTACGCCATCGGAACCTCGTCAGTCTCCCGAACGCGCCAGCACGAAGGCGACGAGGTCCGAGGCCGGGGAGTACGGGTGGACCACATGGCGGTCCGCCACGCGCCACGCCGCACTGCCGCCAAGCGCGCTCACGATCGCCTCCGTTCGCGTCTCCGCGTCGGCGCGGCCCACGACCTCATAGTAGTACAGGCAGCCGAGCGGGGAGACTGCCCGTGCCACCGAGGGTAGATACTTAATCCCTTCGAGAGGGAGATTCAACACGACCCGCTCTCGAGGCTCGGCGCGGGGCAGGAACTCTTCGAGCCGGGACTCCACCGGCTCCACCCGGTCGCGAAAGGAGCACCGCCGCAGCGTCCCCCGCAGGAGCTCGATGGCCGCCGGGTTCGCGTCGACCGCCGTGACGACCTTGGCCCGCCGGTCCCGCGCGATCGTCACGGCGAACGGCCCCACGCCGCAGCAGAGGTCGTAGACCCGGTCCCCCTCGGTGACCTGGGCGGCGACCCGCTCGTGCTCCCGGGCGAGCCGGGGAGAGAAGTACGCCCGGGCGACGTCGACGTCGAACGCGAGGCCGTTCTCCCGGTGGCGGGTCGACCAGGGGCCCTTCCCCGCGATGCGCTCCACCGCCCGTCGCCGCTCGGGTCCCTGGACCCCGCGGTCGAGACCGACCAGACGCGCGGAGGGAACGAAGGCGAGCAGCGCTTCGCCGACCTCCTCCCGCCGATCCTCGAGCTCGGAGGGCAGCCGGACGAGCACGATGTCCCCCACCACATCGAACGAGCGGGGAAGCCGGGCGCGGTCCTCGGGGGTCCAGCGGAGCATGTCCCGGTAGTCGGTACTTCCAGAGGTCTCGAACGACGGGAAGTCGCGCTGGACGATCTCTCCCCACGCGGGCGGGGGCTTCGCCCCGGCAGCGAGCGGCAGGACGAGAGACTCCCCCTCGCGGAGGATCCCGAACCCTCCCTCAAAGAATCCGGCGTCGACCATCGCCCGCCGGACCTCCTCCCCTTGACGTCGGGGAACGCGCAGCCCCTCTCGGATCATGCGGTCGGGGCGCCAAGGGCCGGAGTGTGGATGAGCAGCTCGAGGACCTCGGAGCCTCGACGAAGGCCGAGCGCCCCGGCCGCGGAAGACCGCTCCCCGAACTTGACGGCAGCGCCGGGCGGCTCCGGCCAGACCCCGGCGCCCGCGATGACCAGCGGGACCGGGTCGTCGGAATGACCCTTCAGCACCGCAGGCGTTGCGTGGTCGGCCGTCACCGCGACCCGCACCCTTCCGAGGTCAAGTCCCTCGAGGAACGGGCCGAAGAACGATCGGTCGATCGACTCGACGATCTCGCGCTTGCGCACGGCATCGCCATCGTGCCCGGGCTCGTCGGGGCCCTTGAGATGCACGTAGACGAACTCGTGGCGCTCGACGAGCTCGCGAGTCCGCCGTGCCCGCTCCCGGTATCCGGTCTCTCGGTCGGCCCCCATCGGACCGACGTACTCGTCGGCGAGCCCGAGGATGCGGGCGATCCCCCGCTCCACCGGCATCTCCGTGAGCGCGGCCCCCGAGAGGCCGTGCCGCTCGGAGAACGGTCGCGGCGGGGGAGTGGGCAGGCCTCCCGCGTTCCGGACGAGCAGCGCGTTGCCGATCTTCTTGCCGCCCATGGCGCGACGGGCGTTGACCCGGTGCCCGGCGAGCACCCCTCCGGCGCGCTCAACCAGGAGGTTCACGGCATCGGCCGTGCGCTGGGCCTCGCCGGTGCCGTCGAGCGGTTCGACCCGGAGGATCCGGGGATGTTCGGGGCGCCGGGCTTGGCCCATTCCGCCCACCTTCTCGTAGAACGGGTCGGCGTTCGAGATGTTCGGCGAGAGGGGGCCGCCCGACACCGGGTGGAGCCAGAGTACCCCCCGGTGCCCGACCGTCGCACGAACCTCGGCCCGGATTCCGAGCCCCGCCAGCAGGTCGGCCTCGGTGACTCCGCGGGCAAGGTCTCTCGCCTCTGCCGTGGAGAGCGAGCGGCCGACCCGGGCATCGAGGATTGTCCCGTCACCCTCGGCCGTGGCAAAGTTGAGACGGAGCGCGACGTCGCCCGTTGCCAGGGGGACCTCGACGCCCAGCGCCTCGAGCACGCCCCGCCCCGGGGAATCGTGGACCGGGTCGTAGCCCAGTAGCGCGAAGACTCCGGCGTCCGACTCCGGGGCTATCCCCGCGCCCACGACCATTACACTGCCGCGCCGACCGAGTCCCGACAGGCGGTCGAGATGGGGCGTGGTCGCGGCCTCGACCGGGCTCTGCCCGCCCGTGTCGGGGTGCGGGCGATCTCCCAGGCCGTCCAGGACGATCAGGGCGTAGACGCGGCCCTTCGTCGCCCCGGGCCGGTCAACCGTTGCCATTTACTTATAAGGGGAGGAAAGTCTGCCCTCCCGTTCCGTGCAGCAACAGATGACCCGTGGCTTTAGGGATTTCGTCCAGAAGCCTCTCGGAAAAGTTCTCCTGATCGCCGTCACGATCCTGGTCGTCTTCGCAGTGTACGTCTACGTCGAAGCGATCATTGCCATCCCGGCGTTCCTCCTGTTCGGCCTCGCGCTGCCGATCTGGGCCGGGCTGAAGCGCCCCCGGTACCTTGCGCTCTCGGGCCTCGTCGTCATCCTCGTCGTTGCCCCCATCTCCTCGCTCGTGATCACGCAGGATATCCGTACCCCGATCTCGCCGGCCGATTCGCTGGCCACGATCCCCGGCACCGGCGGAACCTCCCTCTTGCAGAACGCGAGCGTCTCGCCGTACACGGGCGACACCTCGACCAACTTCACTTGGACCGTGACCCTCTACCGTGCGGGAATACCGAGCGGGAACAACTCCACGCCGCTCTGGCTCAATCTGTACATCAGCACATGTCCCGGGGCAACGAGCGGGACCTCCCCACCGAGCTGGTGCAGTGCCGGCTACCCGTTCATCCTCCTGAACTACACGTTCCACCAGCCCCTGAACGCGACCCCGCTCACCGTGACCTTCCATCACACCATCCCGTCCGACGGGATCTGGGACTGGCAGATGGGGGTGTACACCAGCAACAGCACGACCCACCGACCCTTCTACCAGAACCTGGTCGGCGATCCCACGTACAACGCCCTCGAGGGGCCGGTCGTGGGCGGCTACTGGACCACGTACGGATCGATCCTTCCGACCCTGTACTTCGACGACTTCCTCTTCCTGGGGGCTCCGTATTACTTCATCCTGCTTCTCTACCTGCTCTTCAAGAACCGCGAGCAGCGGCGGAAGGACGCCGCAGCCCGCGCGGCCGGCCCCGTTCCTTCCGCGAGCGGACCGGGCGGTACCGACACCTCCGTCGCCCCGGCCCCGCCGCCGCTCTCCAAGTCCGCCGGCGCTCCATCCGCGCCACTTCCCTCGGTGAAGGAGAGGACCTGTCCCAGCTGCACGGCCGTGGTTTACGAGAACGAGACCACCTGCTGGAAGTGCGGCGCCACCCTCACGACCCCCGCGTGATCACTTCACGTCAATCTTCCTGGAGTCGACGGTTCGAGGATCGATCCGGCAGGGCGGCCAGGGCGCCACTTCGTGGTCGCCCACCGGGTAAGATTCCCTTCCACCGATCGCGATAGTACTCGATGCACGACTGCTTGCGGCCCACCGGAAAGCGTCCCCGACGCGCTCTCCCCCATTGAGAGTGCTTCTATGCCGCTCGTGACTCGAGACGTGGGGGGAAGTACGGGATCTGCCGGCCGTGCTCCACCGATCTCGGTGCCTGCAGCACCGGGCTCGGGGTCCATGACGGACCGGCCGGAGGGAGGGCTGCCGCGCCGATCGTCGATGCAAACGGGACCTTTGACGAAACGCTCGAGCTCACGCTACCACCGGACCCGCGCACGCCGATGAAGGGAGCCGAACACGTAGGCCCTCCATTCGGCTGCTGCGAGCCAGAGAGGGTCCACTTGAAACAGAAGCCGCCGGTGTCGCCGGCGCCCGTCTGGATCACGACCCAGTACGTTCCCGAGCCTCCGAAGACATTGGCGTTCGGATTGCTCAAGGGGATCGGAATGTAGGCATTCGGCCCGCTACCTTGCAACGACGCCGAAGAGTAGCTAGGGGTCCCCCCTAGGCCCGTACCCATTCTGAAGACTGGCTGGGATCCGCTTGTCGTGCTGTCGACCTCGTAGAGGTTGACGTAGTTGGAGTTGGACCACTGAGGCGGGCTCACCGTGAAGGTGAACACCATGTACTGGCTCGGGTTCAGTGAGCAGGAGTACGTCTGGCTTCGGTTTGCCGCCACAGTCTCGCCCGAGCACGTGGGGGTGGAGGGGTTCACCGTGATCGAAACGGAGGCGGACGAGATGTTCCCGTTCTTATCCGTCACGACCAAGCCGGCGAGGTACGTTCCGACCGTGCTGTAGGTGTGGGTGGGGTTCATGGTGTACGCACCGGACCCGTCCCCGAAGGACCACGAGTAGTTGAACGGCGGAGTCCCGCCGTTCTGGGAGGTGACGAACGTGACGGTTAGGGGTGCCGTACCGGACGTCGGGTTCGCGGCTACGCTCACGAAGAAGGAACTACCCGAGCTCGTCACCGAGATGGTCACGGTAGCCACATCCGTCTGGCCCGCGGCACCGGTGAGATTGATAAGGCCCGTGTAGGACCCGGCCTTCGGGGCCCCGGAGCTGACGGCGTAGGTCCACTGCCCCTCCGAGAGCGTCATGGGTTGAGGGGTGGAGAGGCCCGGAATCCCGAGACTCGCGAGGTTCACGTAGACCGAGTCCGGATTCACCGCGCCGGTGATCGTCGCGTACACGGTGAAGCTCCTCGCGACCGCCACCGGATTCGGCGACACCCAAGTGGACGTCACCGCGGGCGAAGTGATGAGCTGCTGTCCCGGCAAGACCACGCTAAAGATCAGGTTCGCCTGGCTGACGACGTAGACGGTGATGTTGTCCGGAACCGGATCCCAAGAGGAGGTCTTACAGAACGTGTTGAACGGAAGACTCCAGGTCTGGCCGAGGCTCCACACCGAGCTACCGATTCCCTGACTCACGGAGGCGGGGGCGATGAACGGGCACCGCCCGGGATTTCGGGACGACTTGAAGTAAATGAGGGCGTTGCTCGGAACCGGCGCGCCCGCGAGGTGCGTGATGTTGACGCCCGTGATCCACGTACCGTTGGACGTCAGCACCAGATTCGCCTGGAACTGTTGGGTGTTCTGGGCCGGCGGTGGGGGGAACGAGGTTACGAACGCGAAAATTGCAGAGAAGAGGGTGACCGTGAGGGCAAGCAGGAGGATCGTGGCCACGACGTCCGACACACCCCTCCGCTTCCTGTTCCATCGCCGGCCCCGAAAAGCTGGCTCGAGCCCGCTTCGATCGCCACCGCGGGTTCGCGCCTTTCCAATCACCATTCTTAGTCGACCCGAGGGCGCTGCGGTCCTCGTCGATTTAGAGGCGGGACCCCGCTATTTAGACGTTATCGTTCCGCGGGTACCCTCGCTCGAGCACAGAGTGAGTTCTCGGGGGTAGCAGGCCCACGCTCGGTCGGTAGGGCGCACCGATCTGCCTCGAGCGGGTGTTAGGGCCACTCACCGAAACTCGTGGCTGGAGCGCAACTGTCTACGCCCGAGACATGAAGGGGAGCGGAAGGAAATGGTTTGGCGCTACCCTTCCCGCTTTCACGGGAGGGCCAGCCCCGGTCGCCGGAGCTTCCCTACGGGAACGCGCTCGACGTCACCGTGCCCGAGTACGAGCCGACCCCGATCCCGACCAGCGAGTCGCCGAAGAGACCCGTCGCGGCCGTGATCTGGATGCTCATGCCCGCCGACAGCACGCCGTTGAAGCCCGTCGCGGCCGTGCCTGCTCCGTTCGAGGTGGAGTAAGTCGCGATCGTGCTTCCCTGGGCGTTCACGAGCACGATCGTCGAGACGTACGTCGCCAGCGCGAGGGAGTTCCCACCGGGGCTGTGGAGACCCAGGTTCAGGTTCGAGACGCTAACCCCACTGGCCGAGGCGATCCCGACCGTGTAGGTCAGGGCGGTGCCCGCGGATGTGTTGGACGGAGCTCCCCACCCGAAGTGGGACCCCAGCGGGGCGTTTCCTGGCCCGGTCGTGAGTCCGGAGATCAGCACGTACAACACGGCGGCCAACACGACCGTGATCGCGACGAGCAAGATGGTCGCGATGATCGGTGACACCCCGCGCTTCCGCGCCTTTCGCCAGCTACGCTCTCTCTTTCCCAAGACGTTCATTCTCGTTCTTCCTCCGAGGGCCCAATTGACCCGCGGGTCTCCGTATGGCCGGGACCTACTATTTCAAGCCTGAGGCCCTATGGACGGCGTTCAACGATGCCACATTCGCCAATCAACGATATACACACTAATGCGCATAATCGCGCACGACCATAGCCGGGGCTAGATGAGCGCCGGATGCGGCCCGGGTCGCGTGTCGCCTTGACAGAAGCGCATCAGCCCGGGACGTAGTACTTGAACTTACGGTTCCTGGGGCGGGCAGGTTTGCGGGACCAGTTGCGGCGCGCAGCACATCGTACAGCGCAGGGGACCGGCTAGGTAGTAAGGGATCAAACAACCCAGTGTCTAGAGACTCGCAGGTGCGTGCTCCGCCGAAGGGAACACCAAGCGGGCCGACCACTGCAGGAGCGCTCGTCGGAACAAGCATCGAGTCTCAGGTCTCCCCATGACGAGGCCGTGGTTGGTTTGGGGCACGGGCCGGACAGAAGAATAGGCTGCCCGTGCCCCCCGTCGCGGGATGCCCGGAGGAGTCCTGAAGTAAAGAAGCAGGAAATGGTTTGGTCGCCCCTTCGGGGGCTGCCGTGACTCGGGGTGACCCTTTACGGGAACGCGCTCGACGTCACCGTGCCCGAGTACGAGCCGACCCCGATCCCGACCAGCGAGTCGCCGAAGAGACCCGTCGCGGCCGTGATCTGGATGCTCATGCCCGCCGACAGCACGCCGTTGAAGCCCGTCGCGGCCGTGCCTGCTCCGTTCGAGGTGGAGTAAGTCGCGATCGTGCTTCCCTGGGCGTTCACGAGCACGATCGTCGAGACGTACGTCGCCAGCGCGAGGGAGTTCCCACCGGGGCTGTGGAGACCCAGGTTCAGGTTCGAGACGCTAACCCCACTGGCCGAGGCGATCCCGACCGTGTAGGTCAGGGCGGTGCCCGCGGATGTGTTGGACGGAGCTCCCCACCCGAAGTGGGACCCCAGCGGGGCGTTTCCTGGCCCGGTCGTGAGTCCGGAGATCAGCACGTACAACACGGCGGCCAACACGACCGTGATCGCGACGAGCAAGATGGTCGCGATGATCGGTGACACCCCGCGCTTCCGCGCCTTTCGCCAGCTACGCTCTCTCTTTCCCAAGACGTTCATTCTCGTTCTTCCTCCGAGGGCCCAATTGACCCGCGGGTCTCCGTATGGCCGGGACCTACTATTTCAAGCCTGAGGCCCTATGGACGGCGTTCAACGATGCCACATTCGCCAATCAACGATATACACACTAATGCGCATAATCGCGCACGACCATAGCCGGGGCTAGATGAGCGCCGGATGCGGCCCGGGTCGCGTGTCGCCTTGACAGAAGCGCATCAGCCCGGGACGTAGTACTTGAACTCGCGGTTCCTGGGGCGCGTCGGGCCGTCCGAGCCCCTCGTGCTCCCAGCTCGCTCGCCTCGAGGCGCCCCACTGGGCAAAGTGCGGTCGCCGAGCCGCCCTTCTGCGTGGGTCGACCGCCCAGGGCGGGTCGGCGATCTCCCCACCCTACTTGCACAGAACAGCCCAAGTTCGGCCTCTTGCGGGAGATGGCGACGAAAGGGAGCGCGGCCCCGGCCCGAACTCCCATCCGGCACCCGGTCGCGCGTGGTTATACTCCTAGACATGCCGATCGATTCTGCGTTCGACAGCTGTGGGGGACTGTTCGACACGTCAGAAAACCGATGTTGGGAAACATTGCGGAAATATAGTCAGCGAGTCAGCCTCGCGTTTAAGTAGAGGAACTTTCCATGTCCATGCTCGGCTGTGTTCGACAACGCATCCCACCGGAAAAAGGAAGGCGCTCCTGCGCCCGAGGAGTTCCGGGAGGAGCGGGAGGACGCGCGCATCGCCCTACGGTGCAACCGCAGCGAGCTTCGCCTGGTCGACTCGTTCGTTTCGAGCGGCGAGTTCCCGACCCGGTCGGATCTCATGCGGGCGGCGCTGCACGCGTTCCTCCGCTCCCGCGCGATGTCGACCGCGCCGACTCCCCCCGTGGACGCCGATGGCTTCGTGGAAGTCACCGTGCGTCTGCGACCGGAAGAGTACGCCGACCTCGAGACCTACAGCCGCCATATCGGCAACGGCCGCCCCGTGAGGGACACCCTCGCGGAAGTGGTCCGTCGGGGCGAGATGGAGCTGAAGGTCCACGAGCTCGTCCAACGAGCTCGGGCAACGGTGCGCGAGGCGGTGGAGACCCGGACCCAGGTCGGAGCCCTCCAAGAGAGCGGCAAGGACCTCGAGAGGAAGGGGGTCGTCGGCCGGTGACGTCCACGGAGCGGTCGAGCCCGCAGCCAAGGGGTGGGGTTTGGGGACCTACGAGGCCGAGCGGACACGAGGAGACCGAAGCGCCAGCCTAGGCTACAGCGATCCCGGAAGCGCGGAGTGGGACCCCCCTCTGCGGCTCGGACAGGACGTGCGATTCGTCCTCGCTGCGGTCGGGGGCGGGGCGATCCGGATCGCACGGGAGATCGCACGCCAGCATATCCGGCATCTCGAGTGCGTGGCGATCAACTGCGACCCCAAGGTCCAGGGCTTCGACGAGTTCGATCGAAGGGTCTATCTCGGACCCGACTCGGGCGCCGACGTCGACACCGGCGGTTCGCCGTTCGTCGGGGGGATGCTGGCCCGTGCCTCAGAGCCCGCGCTCCAACGGATCTTCCACGGCGCGACCTTCGTCATCCTGGTCGGCAGTATGGGCGGCGGGGCCGGGAGCGGTGCGTTCCCCTACATCCTCGAGGTCGCTTCCCGCAATGCCGAAGTCGTGAGCGCGTTCGTCGTGAAGCCGTTCCGCGCCGAAGGCGAGCGACGAGCGCTTGCGGACCGGTCGATCGGCCGGCTTCACTTCGTCGAATCGTTCGTGGAGAAGCGGGAGCGCGGATGCGCCTCGCTCCAGATCCTCGACAACGAGGCACTGGCTCGCAGCGAGGGCCGGCTGGCCATCTCCCGGCTCAGCCAGCACTGGGCCAACGTCATCGAGGACCACATCGAGCAGTCGTTCCTTGCGCCCGCCGAGGCCATTCTCGAAGCGATGCAGCTGACCCGGGCCGTGAACGAACCGCCGATGAACCGCCTCCCGGCGGTCGAGATCCCCGCGCTCGGCGTCGTCCCACCGGTACCCCCGGTCCTTCCCGAGATCCCCTCACCGCTTCCCGGCGTCTCACTCGGAGGCGTCGAAGCGGAGCTCACGTTCGAGGTCGACGCTGGCGCGCGACCGCCGACGATCTCGTAGGCGGGACGTGCGCCCCCCGGACGGACCCCTCGAGGGACGGGGAACCGGGGCGGGACCGAAAGGCACGCTCCGACCCCCGTCGCTCAACCTTAAGTGAGGGGGAGGTTCCGGGCCGGTCCGATGGACGGACGCCTCACGACGGTACTGCTCACCCTCGTGCTTCCGGCGATCCTGCTTGGGGTCACCGTGATCGCGTTCAGCTCGAACCCCGTCGCGATCTTCGCGCTCATCGCCGTGATGATCGCCGGTGCGTTCTACCTGCTCTCGTACACCGAGACGTTCGCCTGAGGTGGGTCTCGAGGACCTCCGGACCACGGTCCCGTTCGACCGCGCCCGGTCAGCGGTACATCTCGGGGGAGGGCGTCGCCGGAACCTCTGCCGGCGCCGAGCTCGGCCGCGACTTCATCGCGGCACGCAACGCCTTCTCGATCTGCTCAGCCTGGGCGCGGAGCGGGGTCGTATCGATGCGGATCTCGGGCAGGAGCCGGTCGAGCGTCTCGATCAGCGCGGCGCCCGCCCGATGGTCGGGAAGCCCGCCGGCCACGCGTGCGCTCACCAGCAATACCGCAACCGGGATCGGTCGGCCGATGCTCTGAACGAGCAGGGCCCCCGAAACGCCGCCGATCACTCCGTCCTCGAGTGGGCGGGCTCCCGCCCCCTCGAAGAGCTTGGCGAGCGCGGCGTCTCGATGGGAGAAGGCGACCCAGACCTGCTCGGGAGTCTGGTCCTCGAGGCCCGCGACGGCCCCACCTTCCTCCTCCGTCCCCTCGCCCTCCTCTTCGCCGAGGGGGTGAGGGACGACCCCCTCGAGACAGACGATCAGGCGGGCCCGGTGGCGCTCGGCGCTGTCGATGATCGACCGCGCGAGCGCGTTCGCCTGGGCCGGCGTCGGCGGGAACTCAGATAGGACGAGGGCGAGGTTCGGCTGTCCGTACGCGCGGACCATCGGGTTGACCTCGCCGCTCTGGACGATCGCGATCGGCGAAACGTCCGGGGAGTCGAATCGGCTGATACGGGGTAGCTTGAGGGCGCGGATCATGTAGTGGGCGGCCACGATCGTCGCGAGCCCGGCGCTCGGGAACGCGGAGACGACGACCGACCCCGGACCGTAGCTTGCGGAGGGGGGAACCTCCTCCCGCCAGGTGAACTCTACCACTGCCCTCACCTCGACGACCACACCCGCCGGCCCTAATGAGGGTGCGTCCGCGGCGCGAAAAGTGCCAAGTACTCCGCGCCGCCTCGCGGACGGCGTGGGGCTCCCGCTCAAGGACATCGTCACCCCCCAGGAGATCCCGTGGGAGGCGCTCGCGGGCCGCACCCTTGCGGTCGACGGCTACAACGCCGCGTACCAGTTCCTCGCTACGATCCGCCAGCGGGACGGGCAGCTCTTCTGCGACGCCGAGGGCCGGGTGACGAGCCACCTGATGGGAGTGTTCTACCGGACGACCTCGCTGCTCCGCGAGGGGGTTCTCCCGATCTGGGTCTTCGACGGAAAGCCGCCGGAGCGCAAGGCCGGCACGATCCGGCAGCGCATCGAGATCAAGGAAAAGGCCGAAGCGGAGTGGCAGCAGGCGCTCGCCGCGGGCGACCTCGAGACGGCGCGGCGGAAGGCGGCGCAGACGAGCCGGCTCACCCGCCCCATGGTCGACGAGATCACGACCCTCCTCCAGTCCCTCGGGGTCCCCGCGATCCAGGCACCGGGGGAAGGCGAGGCGCAGGCCGCAGCGATGGCCGCGCGGGGCTCTGTTTGGGCCGCGGCGTCGGAGGACTACGACAGCCTTCTCTTCGGTGCCCCCCGCCTCGTTCGGGGGCTGGCTGCCCGGGGGCGTGGGGGGGCAAGCCCCGGAGCCCAGCTGATCGACCGGCACGAGCTACTGACCGCGCTCGGGATCGACGGGGACGAGCTGATCCTGATCGGCCTTCTCGTCGGCACCGACTTCAACGACGGGGCCCCGGGATACGGCCCCAAGAAGGCGCTCAAGCTGGTCCGGGAGCATCTCGGGTTCGACGCCACGGTCGCGAAAGCTGGTCTCGACGCCGCGGAGAGCCGAGAGGTCGCGGAGATCTTCCGGCACCCGAACGCGATCGATGTCCCGGCCCCCTCGTTCGGGCCGGTGGACGAGGAGGCGGTCGTCCGCCTCCTGGTGGGCGGGCACGGCTTCGCGGAGGCCCGGGTCCGGGCAGCGGTCCAGCGGGCACGGCAGCGTCCCCGCGCCAGCACGAACCCCGCCGAGACCCGCGGCCATCAGACCCTCCTCGAAACGTTTGGAGGTTCGCCCGAATGAGCCCGTTCGAGTGCGTGCCGAACTTCTCGGAAGGTCGGGACGAGGGAAAGATCGCCCGGATCGTCGACGCCGCCCGCGGGATCGCCGGCGTCACAGTGCTCGATGTCGAGCGGAACGCGGATCACCATCGCTCGGTGGTCACGCTCGTCGGCGAGGGAGAGCCTCTCCTCGAAGCGGTCCTCGGCATGATGCGCGTCGCCACCCGGGAGATCGACCTCACCCAGCACCAGGGCGAGCACCCGCGGATGGGAGCCACCGACGTCGTCCCGTTCGTTCCGCTCGGCGCCTCCACGATGGCCGAGGCGGTCCGCCTCGCCGAGCGCCTCGGCGAACGGGTCGCGAAGGAGCTGGGGATCCCGGTCTACCTCTACGCCGGCGCCGCCCGTCGCCCCGAACGGCAGGACCTCGCGAAAGTGCGCGAGGGTCAGTTCGAGGGGATCCGGGCATCGATCGGGAGCGATCCGGCCCGGGCCCCGGATTTCGGGGAGCTGCGGGTGCATCCGACCGCGGGCGCGGTCGCGATCGGCGCGCGGCCGGTGCTGATCGCCTACAACGCGTACCTCACCACGCCCGACGTGGCCGTCGCGAAGAAGATCGCCCGGGCCGTCCGGGCGCGGGACGGGGGACTTCCCGAGGTCAAGGCGCTCGGCTTCGAGATCCGCGAGCGCGCGCGGGCGCAGGTCTCGATGAACCTCACCGACTACCGGATCACCCCTCCCCACCGGGCCCTCGAGGCCGTTCGCCACGAGGCGGCGCGCTACGGCGTCGGGATCGAGGAGTCCGAGATCGTCGGGCTCGTCCCCGAGGAGGCGTTGATCGCCGCGGCCGAGTACTACCTTCAGCTCCACGCGTTCGATCGGGATGCGGTGCTCGAGCGGAAGGTCCGCCTCGCGGAGGCCGCGGCGCCCGGCCACGAACCGATCGCCTCGTTCGCGGCGCGGCTCGCCGCGCGCACCCCGACCCCCGGGGGAGGAAGCGCCGCCGCGGTCGCCGCGACGCTCGCCTGCGCTCTTGGCGAGATGGTCCTCGCCTACTCGATGGATCCGGCCCGACCCTCCGAGGAGCTCGCGGCAGTCGCTCGAGCCCTCACCGAGGGCCGTCGACGGTTCCTCGAGCTCGCCGACGAGGACTCTCGGTCGTACGACGGCGTGCGGACGGCGCGGCGGGCCCGCAAGGAGGCACCGGACGACCCGGAGCGGCGCACGGCGGTCGCGGACGCGCTCGAGCATGCGGCGTCGGTCCCCCTCGAAACCGCCCGGTCGGCGGCCGGGCTGGCCGAGCGGTTCGCCTCGGTCGAGGGCCGGACCAAGGCGGCGCTGCGGAGCGATCTGGTCACCTCCCTCGCCCTCTTTCGGGCGGCGGTGGAGGGCGCGCTCGCGAACGTCACCGTTAACCTGGCAGACCTGCGGACCGAGGGACGAGCGACCGAGCGCTACGAGACCGAGATCGCCCGGCTGCGGAGCTCGGGCTAGAGGTGGGCGTGATCGGTCCCGGGGAGTTCCCGGCCCGGCGGCCGTCGGTCTGGGTGAACTGCGCCGCGTCGCTCGACGGCCGGCTCGCCTACGCGGGCGGGGCGCGGGCGCGGCTCTCCGCGGCGGAGGACCTCGTCCGGGTGCAGCGGCTGCGCGCGTTCTCCGACGCGATCCTCGTCGGCGTCGGGACCGTACTCCACGACGATCCCTCGCTCCGCGTCCACTGGGAGCTCCTCGGCGAGCGGCCGCGGCGCGACCCGACCCGCGTCGTCCTCGACTCGACCGGTCGGACCCCGGCGACGGCGAAGGTCCTCGACGGGACCGCCCCGACGGTCGTCGCGACGTCGGAACGATCGACGCGCGTGTTCCCCTCCCACGTGCACGCCATCGTCGTCGGGCGGACCCGCGTCGACCTCGCGTCCCTCCTTCCCCTCCTCTACGAGATCGGGATACGCCGTCTGATGGTCGAAGGCGGCGCTGATGTGATCGCGAGCACCCTGCGGGGAGGGCTCTTCGATCGCCTGACGATCTACTACGCACCCGTGGTCATCGGTGGGACGACCGCGCCCCCGGTCGCGACGGGCTCCGAGACCCGCGGGGCGGCCGACGCGGTGCCGCTCTCGCTCGTCGGGCTCGAGCGGCTGGGGGAAGGGTACGTCGCGACGTACGTCCCGCGCCGCCCGGGCCCCGCGCCGACGTGAATGCTGCCACCTTCGGACGGCGCCGGCCATAGGTTCATCTAGTGGGAAAAGCGTGAATTGTGCAGAGCATGGCGGCGCAGAACTATTCGCCGATGGCCCCTCCGCCTCCGTCCCGGCCGCTCGGGGTCGCGATCCTCGCGGTCCTGGTCGGGCTGTTCGCGATCCTGCTCATCCTGAGCGGGGCGCTGGTGCTCGTGGGAGGGGTCGCCTTCTCCGTGCTCGGGCACGGCCGGAGCCTCTTCGGGCTCCCGCTGGTCGTCTTCGGCGCGATCTTCCTGATCGGCGGCCTCATCATCCTCGCGGCCGCGTTGGGCCTCTGGCACCTCCGGCTCTGGGCGCTCGTCCTCGCGCTCATCTTCACGTTCCTCGAGATGCTGAGCTACGGGCTCTCCGGCCAGATCGCGACCGTCGGGTTCGTCTTCTCGCTCATCCTCTTCGTCTATCTGCTCGCTGTCCACCGGCACTTCCACTAGGGCGGCCACCTCCCCGGGCCCAGCGCCCGGCGCCGACCCGCTCTTCGGCGCTCCGCGCCCGACCACGCGCATCCGTTATCCGCCCGGGGGCGTCGGGGGTCGACGGAGCCGGATCATGAAGCTCGTCCACTTCACCCTGCAGGACCAGTTCCACTTCGGGATGATCACCGACGCGAACGAGTTCATCGACCTCGACACGGCCTGCCGCGACTACTACGGCGTCAATCCCGTGAAGGGGGCCGACCCGAGCCGCTTCCGGGACATGCAGCAGTTCTTCTCGGGGGGCCCGGACTCCGTCGAGCTCACGAAGAAGATCCTCGATTACATCGACCGTCGGCGCAAGATGGGCTGGACCCCACGCGCGGCGACCGGGGCGCGCTACCTCTTCAAGCCCGAGGAGGGCGTGAAGCTCCTCGCGCCGATCGTGCACGGTTCGAAGATCTACTGCCTTGCCTCGAACTCCCACTCCCATCTCCTCGAGCAGGGCAAACCGCGCCCGAAGCAGCCGTACGTCTTCACCCGCTTCGACAACAGCCTCGTCGGGCCGAGCGAGCCCCTGGTCCTGAACCCCAACGGCACGTTCCCCGATGTCGAGCTCGAGCTGGCTGTCATCGTCGGACGCCGCGGCAAGGGAATCCCCGAGGCCAAGGCGCTGGAGCACGTAGCGGGGTACACGATCGCCCTCGACATGGGCTACCGGGACCTCCAGTACCCGGGCGAAGGACCGGTCGACTGGGTGATGGGCAAGGGGTTCGACGCGACCATGGCGGTCGGACCTTGGGTCGTCCCCAAGGAGGAGATCGGCGAGCCGTATCCGCTCGCGATGGAGCTCAAGATCGGCGGCACGACCCGCCAGCGGGGCGACTCGTCCGACTACGTCTTCCGGATCCCCGATATCCTCGCGCACCTTTCCCGCGGGATCACCCTACTGCCGGGCGACGTGATCTCGCTCGGGGGCCTCGGCGGATCACCGGGCTATGAGTTCGGGAAGGAGAGCCGCAAGCTCAAGCCGGGGGACCAGATCGAAGCGTCGATCGAGAAGATCGGTCGGCTCGTGATCCCGGTCCGGGCGGAAGCTCCGCCTCCCCCCGCAGCACCAGGAACAGCGCGAGTGGCGTAGGCAGCTCGCCGACCGCCCCGGGGGTTCCCGCGAGCCCCCCGGGGGGGAACGGGTAGCGCACCTCCGAGGTGAAGGTCACGCGAGTCGTCGCCCCGTCGATCGGCGCGACGAGCGCGTCCCGGAACGGGTCGAAGGCGGTAATGGCGTCCCGCGCGAGCGGCACCACGCGAAATCCGGTGCCGCCGTGGAGCGACCCCGGGAGCCGGATGAGCCGGTGGATGTCGGTCGTGACCGGCGCGTCGGTCTCGCCCTGGACCTCGATCTTCGCCCGCGCGATCACCGCCTCGAGGAACTCGGGCGGCAGGTCCTTCTTGAAGACGTCGAGCGTCAGTGATCCCCGGATCCGGGCGGCCCCGCCCTCGTCGACGATCAGTTTCGCCCATCGACGCGCCTTCGTCGGCTCGATCCCCAGGTGGACGAGCTCCTCGACGGCCGCCCCCTTCCCGGCCGACTCCCAGCGACGGAGGACCTCGAGCAGGGCGCGGGTCGTCCGGCCGCGCCAGCCCGGAGCGTCCGGCGGCGCGAGCCGACGGGTGCGGGGGGCGGCCGAAGCGCCGGGCGTCGCCGACCCGACCTCGTCGTCGAGCGCGGAGAGCGTCCGACCGGCGCGCACATCCTCGCGGCGCTCCTCGACCGCCCGCATCGGGTCGACCCCGGTCCCGAGGACGTAGTCGACGAGCTCGCGCCGCTCGGGGCTCGAGAGCGAGAGGAAGCGGGGGTCGTGCACGTGGACGTGATAGCCCCGCCCGCCCGAGAAGACGAAGGAGGTCGCCGCCGGATCCACACCGAAGTCGCCGAAGAGGAAGTCGTCGACGAGGTCGATGAGGCGGGTCTTGACGAGCGCGAGCTGGCCGGCGTAGTCGAGCGCCTCCGCGCCCCGGAGGTGGTCGGAGTCGAGGTCGAAGATGAGGTCGGCCCCGAGCCACTCCTTGGCCGCCATCGTGGGTTCGGCCGGCCGCCGGTAGTAGGCGGAGGAGTAGTAGACGTGCCGCGGCACCTCCCGACGCAGGAAAGCGGCAAACTCCTCCGGGGTCCGAAGGGTGGCGTGCCGGCGCATGATCGTCTCGGTCGCGAACGGGAAGGCGGCGAACTCGCGCCGCGTGAGCCGATCCGGCGGGGGAACCTCGTTCGCGGCATAGTACTCCGCGAAGACCTCGCGGGCCCAGCCCAGGGTCCGCGCGTCCAGCGGGACGGTCTTCGCCATCGATGGGGTCAGTCTCCCGGTTCCGCCGGTGAGACCGCCTCCGCCACCGCGGCATCGCGGCGGAGTCGGGCCAGGAGGTGGAAGACCGTCGAGTGCTCGCTGCCTTTGAGCAAAAGCTCGACCGCGCGCGTCGCCCGCTCGAGCTCCTCCTCCTCGCCGATCAGGGCGACCGTCGATCCGTAGACGCTGACCGAGCAGCCGGAGAGCTCCTCGATGCGGGACCGGGCCCGCCCCCGGGTGCCGATCACCCGCGACCGGATCCGGCGCAACGCCGCCTTCTCGCGGTGACCGGTGGTGAACTTGATGTCGAGGATCCCGAGGAAGGTGTTCTCCTTGAGGAGACGCATCGCGCGAACCGGCGAGAAGCCGCGCCCGATCGCGAGGACGATGTCGCGGGCCTTCAGCACCGAGATCGGGTCGGTGTCGGGGCCCACGAGGCGGACCTCGCCCTCCTCGGTGTCGACCGCGATCGTCGTACCGGTCGCCGTCGCGATCTCCCGTCGGGTCCGGCCGCCGGGACCGATCAGGACCCCGACGCGATCGTCCGGGATCCGAGCGTAGAGCGTCGGCACGGCTAGTCCACCTCTGCGGGCGGAGGGCCGACCCGGTCGGCCCCGACGGCCTTCAAGAACTCGTCGGTCTCCACGGGCACCCCGAGCCGCCGGAAGAACTTCGCATAGTTGGCAAGATCGCGGGTCAGCAACCGAAGCGCCTCGGGGTGGTCGGCCGCCACCGACTGTGCGACATCGATCAGCACCGGGCGACCGTCGAAGTAAAGGGTGTTGTACGGAGAGAGGTCGCCGTGCACGAGCCGGGCCTCCCGCACCATCCGGCCGATTTGGACCACGAGGTCGTCGTAGACGGCCTGCGGATCGTCGATCCGGGCGTCCCGGAGCCGGGGTGCGGCGCCTTCCGAGGTCCCGATGTACTCCATGACCAGCACGTTCCGGTAGTGGCCGAACGGGACGGGCGAGCGGACCCCGGCGTCCTGGAGGCGGCCGAGGATCGTATGCTCCCTACGGGTCCATGCGAAGATAAGGCCGCCGTAGTTCTTCGCGCTCGCTTCGCGCCGCAGCGCCTCGAGCGCGTAGGGCGGCAGGTTGCGGAAGGTCGCGTTCGAGATCCGGTAGATCTTGACGGCTCGCCATCCCGCGTCCTTCGTCGCCCGGAACACCCCGCCCTCCTTCCCGGTCGAGATCGGGTAGTCGATCGCGTCGAAGAGACCGCGATTGATCACGCGGGAGACCGCGAGCAAGGTCGCGTGGTCGAAGAACTCGTCGAGGAGCTTGCGCTGCTCGCGCTCCTTGCGACGGTCCTCGAACCGTTCGCGGCCGGGAAAGACGACGTCCTCGGGGCGAGGCATGATGTCCCCCTCCACCGGGCACGGGCTCATAGGCTCGGGGGCCGGCCGGAACGGCGAGATCCCCCTCACGGTAGGCTCGTGATGCGGGCGTAACCACGGCTATATGCCCCCGGGGGGCCTCCCCGAGGCGATGGCGATCGCGCCCCTCGCCCCCCAGCGTTCCCCAGTCGGCCCCTCCGGTACTCCACCGGGCGGGCCCGCCACCGCTGCGCCGTTCCCCCTGGCCCGCGCGCTGGAATCGCCGGCCGATTTCGACACGGTCTTCCGCGTCGTCCGAGGGGCGGTCCGCCACGTCCTCGGGCTCGAGCGGCCGGGTCTCGGGCTCGGTCTCTCGAACCTTCCTCCTCAGCTCGGGGCGTACTGGCAGATCGCGGGGAACCTCATCGTCCTCAACGAGGGGCTCGTCGAGACGATGCGTCACCACGCGCGCTCGGCGGTCGAGTTCAACTCGTTCGTCTACGTGATCCTCGCCCACGAGTACCTGCACGCGCTGGGTTACCTCGCCGAGTCGGCCGTGCGGCCGGTCACTGCGTACGTCACGCGGGCGGCGTTCGGAGCGGACCACCCGGCGACCCGGATGGCGGAGGGAGACCTCTGGCGACTCTATCCGTTCCTCGCCGAGGCGCCCTCCGGTAACGGACGGCGGCTCAAGGTGGTGCGCGGGTTCGACCGGGACACGACCGAACGCTACATTCGCTGACCGCGCGACGGGCGCTCTTGTTTTATCCCCGGCCCCGCCTCCGCGTCCCGTAGGCATGACGGTCATCGACCCGGCGATCGGCATCGCGCTCGTGGTCGCGGGACTCGTGCTCCTTGCCTTCGAGCTCATCCACCCGGGCGCGCTCCTCCTGATCCCGGGGTCGATCCTGCTCGTCGCGGGATTCCTCTACCTTTTCCTCCCCAACACGCTCCTCGACAGCTACATCGGACCGGTGGTGATCGTCGTGACGGCGATCCTCGCGGCGCTGATCGAGATCCCGTACTATCGGTGGGTCGCGCCAACCCATCGCCCCCTCTCGACGACGAGCGGGGGTCTCGTGGGGGACGAGGCGATCGTGATCGCCCCGGTCGAGCCGAACACCCTCCGAGGGAAGGTGCGGGTGCGCTCGGAGGTCTGGTCCGCGCGGTCGACGATCCCGATCCCCGTCGGGACCCGGGTGAAGATCGTCCACGGCGAGGGCGTCTCGGTGTCGGTCGAGCCGGTCGAACCGCCGAAGTCCGCGTAGACGCGCGCCCGTGGAGCTTCGCCCGGGGTAGGCGGGGTTTCAAAAGGCGGAGTGGCTTGCCTGCGGCGACCCTCACCGGGTCGGAGAGCATTCCATGGACTACACGGGGGTTATCGTCGGCGTCGTTCTCGCGTTCATCCTGCTCCTGGTCATCCTGACCCGGATGATCTACACGATCCAGCCGTACCAGCAGGGGATCGTCACGCTCCTCGGCTCGTACAAGCGCATGATCAACCCCGGATTCAATCTGGTGAGTCCGCTCGCAAACGTCCTCAAGATCGATCTGCGGACCCAGGTGCTCGAGGTCCCCCGCCAGGAGGTCATCACCAAGGACAACTCGCCGACGAATGTCGATGCGATCATCTACATCAAGGTCGTCGACGCCCCGAAAGCGATCTTCCAGGTACAGGATTACCACGTGGCGACGGTCGCCCTCGCCCAGACGACCCTGCGGTCGATCATCGGCGACATGGAGCTCGACGAGATCCTGTACAACCGCGAGCGGATCAACACCCGGCTCCGCGACATCCTCGACGAGGCGACCGACAAGTGGGGCGTCCGCGTCGACGCGGTCGAGATCAAGGAGGTCGACCCGGTCGGTCCGGTCAAGACCGCCATGGAGGAGCAGACCGCCGCCGAGCGGCAGCGGCGGGCGGCGGTACTTCGGGCGGACGGGGAGAAGCGGAGCGCGATCCTGGTCGCGGAAGGGCAGAAGCGTTCTCGGATCCTGCAGGCCGAAGGAGTACGGCAGTCCCAGATCCTGGAGGCCGAGGGCGCCCGAGTCGCGACGATCCTCGAGGCCCAGGGCGAGTCCCAGCGCCTGCGGATCCTCTCGCTCGGCGCCGGGGTCCTCGACGCCAAGGCCCTCACCGTGCTCTCGCTCGACACGGTCGCAAAGGTCGGGGACGGTCAGGCCACGAAGATCCTGTTCCCGTTCGAGTTCTCTCGCCTGATGGAAGGAGCGAGCGATTACCTCGGCACGAGCCGGCAGGTCCCGGACCGGAGCCTCAACACGCTCGACGACCTCGAGAAGCGGATCGGCTCCATGGACACCATCCTCGGGCCGATCCCCCGGCAGGACGAGCTCCTGACCGAGATTAAGTCGATCGAGGACGAGATCAAGGCCGAGTCCGACGAGTCCACCTCGATGGTCAGCACCTACGGCAAGGGGACGAAGACCGCGTCGATGCCCGTCCTTCCGGCGGCCGACGAGATCGCACCACCTCCCTCGAGCCGCCCCCCGCCCGCGTCGACGGCGCCCGGTCCCGGGGCGCCACCCCCGGCGAGCCCGCCGCCCTCGACCGACGCCCGGCGTCGGCCCCCGGCGCCCTCCTCCTAGAACCGTCACGACGTGCGAAGGGGGCTCCTTAAGTCCCCGACCACCGGTGCCGTCCACCGATGGAGCCGATCCGTATCGAGCGCCGCGGCAACGTCGAGGTCGTGACGATCGACCGCCCTGAGCGGAGGAACGCTCTGGACGTCGCCTCCATGCGGGCGCTCCGGACCACGCTCGAAACCGTGGCCACCGACCGTGCCGTCCGGGCGGTTCTCCTGACCGGCGCCGGCTCGGCGTTCTCGGCCGGCGGCGACGTCGGCGTCATGAACGAGTCGCTCGATCGGGGCGATCTGCCCGAGCTGTTCCATGCCCTGACCGGGGAGATGGAGCGGGCGATCGGGGAGGTGCTCGGGATGCCGAAGCCGGTGGTCGCCGCGCTGCCGGGGGTCGCGGCGGGAGGCGGCCTCTCGCTCGCGCTCGCGGCCGACTGGCGGATCGCTGCGGAGGAGGCGACGCTCGTGCCGGCGTTCCCGAGCCTGGGCGCGGTCCCCGACGGGGGCCTCACCTACTTCCTTCCCCATTACCTTGGCATCGGGCTCGCGCAGGAGCTCCTCTTCTCTACGACCCGCCTTCCGGCCGCCCGCGCGCGGGAGCTCGGCCTCCTCCACGAGATCGTGCCCGCGGCCGACCTCCTTCGCCGCGCCCTCGAGCGGACGACGGAGCTCGCGGACGGCCCGACGTTCGCCTACGGTGCGACGAAGCGGCTCCTCCACGCCGCCTTCCGCGAGAGCGCAGAATCCCAGATGATGCTCGAGCGACGGGCCGCGGTCGAAGCGGCGCGCCGCGAGGAGCTCCCCGAAGGGATCCGAGCGTTCCGGGAGAAGCGGAAACCGAACTTCCGCTCCGGTCCGAAAGGCGCCTGACCCCGGTGCCGCGGACGCGTCCGGGGGGGCACCCGAGACGTCCCGCCGTTGGTCGCCGACGCGGCAGGGAAGGATCTATCTCATCGGTTCCAGGGTCGGGCCAGCCTTTCCTCGAGGGACCGACGGACCATCGGCCACTCCGACGCGAGGATGCTGTAGATGATTGAGGTACGAAAGCTTCCGTCCCGCAGCCGGTAGTGCTCCCGGTGCTCTCCTTCCCGGACCGCGCCGAGCCGGGCGATCGCGGCCTGCGACCGTACGTTCCGCGCGTCGGTGCGCAGCTGCACACGATGGACCGACTCCGCTTCGAAGGCATGCCGAAGCCCAAGGTACTTCACCTCGGTGTTGACCGGGGTCCTCCACACCACGGGGTCGAGCCAGGTACCGATCTCGACCGAGCGGTGCTCGCGATCGATATCGAAGTAGCGGAACATCCCCACCGGACGCCCGGAGGGCTCACGCACCACGAAGGGGAGCAGGGTCCCGTTCGCTTGCGCGGACAGGAACTGGTCGACCAGTTCGGCCATCTCGGGCTCGGTGCGCGCCGGGCCGATCCGCAGCAGCCGCCACACGTCGGGATCCCGACCTGCCCGCGCCAGGCCGGGGACGTCCGCCGCCGAGAGCGGTTCCAGGTTGACGTACCGCCCGCGCAGGGTCACGGGAGGTCGAAAGCCGCGCGCGGTCACGTTTGCGGTGACCGGCCGAGCGGAGGACTCCCGTCCGGCGGGATCTCCGCTAGGGAGGGCGCGCTCCACGGACGGCTCAGTTTCTGCTCGAGCCCGAGTTTCACCCGGGGCCACTCGGCCGCCAGGATGCTGTAAAAGACGGAGGAGCGGTACTCGCCGCTCGTCAAGAGAAGATGCTCGCGCAGCACGGCCTCCCGCAGCGCCCCGATCCGCTCGATCGCCCGCTGGCTGCGCTCGTTGCGCAGGTCGGTCTTGAGGTAGACCCGGTGCAGCCCTTCGACCTCGAAGGCGTGGCGGAAGAGCAGGAACTTCGCCTCGGTGTTGTACGGGGTGCGCCAGCATCGTCGGTCGAGCCACGTTCCCCCCACCTCGACCTGCTCGTTCGGCCGATCGATGTGGAGGTATCGGGTCATCCCGATCGGTCGCCCGTCGGCGACGCGGAAGGTGGCGAACGGAAGATCGGTACCCTCCTCCTGCCGCCGGAGCAGCCGCTCGATGAGCCGGTCCATGGACGCGCGTTCGGGACCCGGACCCTCGAGCACGTACCGCCCCACCTCCGGGTCCTTTCCGGCCTCGTAGAGCGCGTCGGCCAGGGACGCGTCCAGCGGGACGAGCTGAACCCACTTTCCCCGAAGGGTCACTGGGCGGCGCAGGCTGTCGTCGCGCATTCGGTCGGCGGGTATCCGAGCCATCTTATAGCCGTCCGGACGCCCGGCCCGCGCGTCCCCGACGTGATTCTCCCCTCAGGAGGAGGGCTCCCCAAGTTGAGGTTAAATAACGCGGGAGGGTCGCAAGACCTGCGCGGACGGCCGCACGGTACCGACCATGGACGCGGGGGTCACGACCTTCCTGGTATTCGCCCTCATCGCCGCCGTCTTCGGAGGCGGTTCGCTCGCGGCGAACCGGATGCTGGGTGCGAAGCGGCGGAAGTCGTACCTGCAGCTCACGACCTACGAGTGTGGGGAGGAGGCCGAGGGCGAGGCCCAGATCGACTTCCCGACGCAGCACTACACCTTCGCGATCGTCTTCGTCGCCGTCGATGTCCTCGGCTTTATCCTCGCGCTCTGGGGACTCACGTTCCGGGGCGTCAACTCGGGCTGGTACCCGATCTTTATCGCGACCGCCTTCACCGGGCTCGCGATCGCGGGCATCTACTACGCGCTCAGCGGCGAGAAGAGGTGGGTCGTGTGACGACCCCCGCGTCCGCGCCGCGGCTCGCGAGGTCGGCGACCCAGCCCGAGTCGTTCCGGGCGGATGGGGACCTCCTGATGGCCGGGCAGCCGGCGGTCCCGTTCGTGGAGATCGAGGCGCTCCGGGTGAAGGAGTTCATCCCGGCCGCGAAGGAGGCGCTCACCGACCTGATCGCGGAGCAGGGACAATCGAAGCTCATCCGGCCGGTCTTCAACTGGGCGGGGCGCAATTCGCTCTTTCCGCTCCACTGGGGGCTCGCCTGCTGCGCGATCGAGTTCGCCGCTGCCTTTGGTGCCCGGTGGGACGCCGAGCGGTTCGGCGTGGTCCCCCGCTCTTCGCCCCGGCAGTGCGACCTCATGATCGTGAACGGCACGGTGACCTGGAAGGTCGCGCACAAGCTCATCACCCTCTACGAGCAGATGCCCGAGCCGAAGTGGGTCATCGCGATGGGCAACTGCGCCACCGGCGGCGGCCCGTTCCGCACGGCTTACTCGGTCGTGCCGGGCGTGGACAAGCTCGTGCCGGTCGATGTCTACATCGCCGGCTGTCCGCCACGTCCGGAGGCGATGCTGGACGGGATCCTCCGGCTGGAAACGCTGATCCGCGAGCGCAAGGAGTAGACGCCTGGTCTGCCGGGCAGGGACGAAGAGGAGCGACGTGCAGACCGACGAACTGGAGCGCACCCTCCGCCCGTCCCTCGGCGACCGCATCACATCCGTCGAAGCGTTCCCCGACACTGCCGGGCGGGTCCGCTTCCGCCGGGAGGCCGCGCTCGACGTCTTCCGGAGCGTCCACGCGCTCGGGTTCCACCACCTCTCCACGGTCGGCGGCATCGACTGGGTCGACCATCGCGAGGTTTTCTACATCCTTTGGTCGGACGACACGCGCCAGTACGTCGTCCTCTCGACGGACGTTCCCGCGAGCGACGCCCACGTCGAGTCCGCGACCCCGGTCTGGCCGAGCGCGAACTGGCACGAGCGCGAAACGTGGGAGCTCGTCGACATCACGTTCGATCATCACCCCGACCTGCGGCATCTCCTGACGCCCGATGGGTATGCGTTCCACCCGCTTCTCCGCTCGTTCAAGCTCCACGAGCCCGAGGAGCTGGAGGTCAAGGCGCGCCATGTCTGAGATGTGGATCAACATGGGGCCCCAGCACCCCATGACCCACGGCCTCTGGAACCTCAGGGTGCGCATCGAGGGCGAGGTGATCCTCGACGTCGACCCCGAGATGGGCTACCTCCACCGCGGGATCGAGAAGATCAGCGAGGACCGGCACTACAACGAGGTCATCACCCTCATGGACCGGACCTGCTACGTCGCGGGCCTCGCCTGGGAGCACCTCTACATGCTCGCCGCGGAGGAAGCGCTCCATATTCGACCCCCCGAGCGCGCCCAGTACCTTCGCGTGCTCTGCGAGGAGTTCCAGCGGATCGCCTCGCACCTGATGTGGTATGCCGCGTTCGTGCAGGACATCGGGCTCATGAGCCCCTTCCTCTACGGAATGCGGGACCGCGATCTCATCCTCGACCTTTTCCAGAGCTACACCGGCGCCCGGATGACCTACGAGTACATGCGGGCCGGCGGGGTCCGCAACGACCTCCCGCCCGGGTTCACCGACCGGGCCCGCAAGGTCCTCGACTGGCTCCTCCCGCGGTTCCACGAGTACGACCAGCTCTGCCTCGGATCCGACATCTTCCACAAGCGGTGCGATGGCCTCGGGAAGCTCTCGGCGGAGGAGTGCATCCGCCACGGCGTCACCGGGCCGATGCTCCGGTCGGCCGGCAGAAAGCGGGACCTGCGCCGGGACCGACCGTACGCGGTGTACGACCAGCTCGACTTCGAGGTGGCCGTGGCGGACGGCGCCGACGTCACGGGTCGCTACCTCGTCCGGATGGAGGAGATGCGCCAGTCCGTGCGGATCCTCTACCAGGTCCTTGACTGGCTCGACCGACACCCGGGACCGGTGATGGCCGATCAATTGCCCCGCTGGCTCGGCGCCCCGTACGCCCCGGTCGGCCGGGAGGGCTACCTCCTGAAGCGCAACTACCCGAAGGGTGTCGGCTTCTCCGCGATCGAGGAGCCCCACGGCGAGGCCCTCGCGTACGTCGTGAACGAAGGGGGCGAGCACCCGTACCGCGTCAAGTTCCGCTCGCCGGTCTTTGCGAACCTCGCCGCGTCCCGGCATTACCTGGTCGGCTACCGTGTGGCCGACATTCCACCGATCATGGGCAGTGTCGACGTCTGCGTCGGGGAGGTCGACCGCTAGGTCGTCCGGGCGATGGCGAGCGCCACCCTGTACTCCGTTTCGTACGATCTGTCCCATCTCCTCCTCGGCGGGATCGCCTCCGTCTTCCCGGACCCGCTCCGTGCCTGGATCTCGAACGGGAACGTGATCACCGGCCTCGCGGTGCTGATCTTCGCGGCGCTGCTCCTCGCCGCGAGCATGCTCAACACGATCCTGCTGATCTGGTGGGAGCGCAAGCTGCTCGGCCGGTTCATGGACCGTCGAGGGGCGATGCACGTCGGCTACGCGGGGCTCCTCCAGAACTTCGCCGACGGATTCAAGCTGTTCCGCAAGACCACCGTCCAGCCGCGCGAGGCGGACGCGCTCGGATTCTTCACCGGCCCCACGGCCTACATGGTGACGTCGATGATCCTGTTCGGCGTCCTTCCGATCTCTTCCGGCTGGAATTCGGGAGCCCTCCCGCTGAGCCTGCTGCTCGCCCTCGCGATCTTCTCCTTCGCGCCGCTCTTCATCTTCGTCAGCGCCTGGTCGAGCAACAACAAGTACTCGCTGATGGGCGGGATGCGCTCGGCCGCCCAGATGATCGCCTACGAGGTCCCGCTGCTGCTCGCGGTCGTGGCGGTCGTGATCGTCGCGGGCAGCTTCGACCTCACGACGATCGTGTACGAGCAGCAGAACTACTGGTTCTGGGGCCCGCTGTTCGTCGCGCTCGTCGTCTTCGTCGCCGGGATGCTCGCCGAGATGGAGCGGATCCCGTTCGACCTGCCCGAAGCGGAGGCGGAGCTTGTCGAAGGCTGGAACACCGAGTACGGCGGGATGCTCTTCGCGTTCTTCATGCTCGCCGACTACCTGCGCTCGCTGATCGGGAGCATCCTGGTGGTGCTCCTCTTCCTCGGCGGCTGGACGATGCCGAGCTGGGTCCCGAGCGCCGCGACCTCGTTCCCGCTCGCCGGGATCTTCTGGTTCATGCTGAAGACCTACCTGGTCTTCGCCGTCTTCGTCTGGATCCGGGCCGCGCTTCCGCGCGTGCGGACCGACCAGCTCCTCAGGGTCGGTTGGAACCGGATGATCCCGCTCTCGCTATTGGCGGTGTTCCTCGCCGCGGCGCTCGTCACGGTGAAGTGCGTGCCGGTGTTCGGTTGCCTCCCGTCGCCGGGAATTTAATCGTACGTAGGGAGAGAAGCACGATGAGCGACGTGACCGCGACCGAGAAGCCCGACGAGAACCCGATCCTCTGGGTCGCGCGCCCGATGGCGACGGCGGCCCGACAGTTCGCGAAGAGTCTGTTCCGTCCGTCGACGATCGTCTACCCGTACGAGCGGCTCGAGGACCCGAAGTTCCGCGACCGGCTCGACGTGGCGTCGGGAAAGCCGTTCGGTGTCGGTCAGGTCTGGGACAACTATAGGGGCGTTCACGCGCTCAACATCGCGACCTGCATCAGTTGCAACCTCTGCGCGTTCAGCTGTCCGGACGTCTGCATCGACATGGTCACGACGGCGGGCAGCGACCCCAAGCATCCGAAGAAGTGCCCCCAGATCGACTACGGTAAGTGCAGCTACTGCGGATTCTGCTCGGACGCCTGCCCCGAGGGCTGCCTCACGATGACGACCCGCTACGAGCTGTCGGTCTCGAAGCGCTCGGACATGATCTATCCGCCCGAGCGGCTCTTCGAGGTCTTCCGCTCGAAGCTCCCGATGAACCCGATCCGGCTCGCGCGGCCGGAGAACGAGGACGCGATCCTGCTCGACCCGCCGCTGTGCATCGGCTGCAACGCGTGCGCCCGCGACTGCCCCACGCAGTGCATCACGATGCTCGACGTGCCGAAGCCGGAGGCGAAGCCCGGCGAGAAGCTCCCGAAGCGCATCTGGAAGGAACCGGTCGTGAACGACTCCGACTGCGTCCGCTGCGGCACGTGCATCAGCGTCTGCCCGAAGGAATGCCTCTTCTGGGGGACTCGCAAGTGATCCTCGAGGAACTGGCATTCCTCGCGCTCGCCGTCGTCGCCCTCGCGACGGCGCTCCTCGCGCTCCTCGTGCGGGAGCTCGTGCATACGATCCTCTGGATCGCGGTCTTCTTCGTCGACCTCTCGGCGATCTACTTCCTCTTGGAGGCGCCGTTCCTCGGGGTGCTCCAGCTCGGCGTCTACGCCGGGGCCGTGACCGTGCTGCTCCTTTTCGGCATCATGGTCACGCGCAAGCGGATCTTCTCCCGCGAGGCGACGACCGGGATCGGCGCGGTGCCGCTCGCGCTCGCGCTCGTGACGTTCATCTTCGTCATCGCCTCCGTCGGCGAGTTCTCCGCCGGAGCCACGGTCCACGCCTACGATCCCACGTACCTCTCCCAGAACCTTTTCAACGTCAACGGTCCCTGGCTCCTCCTCCTCGGGCTGATCATGCTCGGGGCCGTCGGCGGCGCGATCTACCTGGTCCGGGAGGGGCGCGAGTGAGCGGGCTCCCGATCGTCGGCTTCGTCGGTCTCTCCGCGGCCCTCCTTGCGGTGGGGATCTTCGGGATCCTGACTCGGCGGAACTTCATCCTCCTCCTGATCGCGATCGAGATCGCGATGAACGCGGGAATCCTCAACTTCGTCTATTTCGCCGCGTACACCGGCGGAACGGCGGGGCTCACGGGGCAGGCGATCGCCGTCGTTCTGGTCGGCTTTGCCGCGACCGAGGTCGCGGTGGGGCTCGCGATCGTCCTGGCCCTGAACCGACTGCGCGGATCGATCAACGTCGCCGAGGCCACGGAGCTCCGGCGGTAGGAGGAACGACGCATGGTCTCGCTCGCCGACCTCTTCGGATACGCGTTCCTCGTTCCGCTCCTCATGGTCCTCTCCTTCGTGATCGTCGGGCTCGCGGGGACGCGCCTCAAGCGGTTCGAGTGGGGCGGATGGCTTGCGGTCGGGTTCGCCGGCGCCGCGCTCGTGGTCGGCGTCCTGATCGCCGCGGCGGAGCTCATGGACCCGAGCCGTTACACGAACGTCCAGTTCACCTGGTTCCACCTCCCGGCGGCCCCGGGGGTCTTCCCGAACGGCTTCTCGCTGGTCGCCGGGACGCTCGTCGACCCGATCTCGGCGCTCATGCTGCTCGTTGTGACGGTCGTCGGCTTCCTCGTGATGCTGTACTCGATCGGGTACATGCACCACGATCACGGACTGCCCCGCTACTACGCGGAGCTCTCCCTCTTCCTCGCGGCGATGAGCGGCCTCGTCATCGCGAACAACCTGTTCGAGTTCTTCCTGTTCTGGGAGCTGGTCGGCGTCTGCTCGTACTTCCTCATCGGGTTCTATTACGAGAAGCCGAGCGCGTCGAGCGCCGCGAAGGAGGCGTTCCTCGTCACGCGCGTGGGGGACGTGATGTTCCTCCTCGGGATCTTCATTTACTTCTACTACTACGCGACCACCGGCCCCTCGGGCGGCTGGGCCGCGAACGGGTTCGTGTTCGTGCGCGGCACGACGCCGTTCCTCGCGGGGGCGATGGGCGGCCAGTCGACGGTCCTCACGGTCGCGGGGATCATGATCCTCGGCGGCGCGGCCGGCAAGAGCGCCCAGTTCCCCCTCCACGTCTGGCTCCCCGACGCGATGGAAGGTCCGACCACGGTCTCCGCGCTCATCCACGCCGCGACGATGGTCGCCGCCGGCGTCTACCTGCTCGCGGTCACGAGCCTCTTCATCGGGTTCACGTCGACCGACCAGCTGGCGATCGTCGCGGTGGGCGGATTCACAACGTTCTTTGCCGCTACGATGGCGGTCGTGCACCCCGACATCAAACGGGTCATCGCCTACTCGACCATCAGCCAGCTCGGCTACATGGTCCTCGCCGTCGGCGCCGGCTTCGCCATGGTGGGGCTCTTCCACCTCTTCACCCACGCGTTCTTCAAAGCGCTGCTCTTCCTCGCCGCCGGCTCGGTCATCCACGCGGTCGGAACGCAGGACCTGTTCAAGATGGGCGGGCTCCGCAAGTCGATGCGCGTGACCGCGGCCGCGTTCGCGATCGGGGGGCTCGCGCTCGCCGGCATCCCGCCGTTCGCCGGGTTCTGGAGCAAGGACGACGTCCTTAGCGCCGTCTACTCCCAGCTCCCGAGCCACCCGGCGTACTGGCCGTTCTTCGTGCTCGCGGTCGCGGCGGTCTTCCTGACCGCCTACTACATCTTCCGCGCCTGGTTCCTCGCCTTCTCGGGGGACAAACCGCGCGACCCTACGCTGCCCCACGCGCACGAGGGACCCTGGGTCATGCAGGTCCCGCTCGTGGTCCTGTCGGCGTTCGCGGTGGGCGCGGGCCTCTTCATCTTCTGGCCGAACTTCCAGGGACTGTTGCTCCACGGCGCCGGCGCGGCGGGGATCCCGCCCGTCTACGGCCCGGCCGATCTCGCCCTGAGCGCCACGAGCGTGTTCCTCGGGGTCGCGGGGATCGGTCTCGCGTGGGCGCTCTGGGGTCACGGCAAGGTCTTCGTCCTGGCCGATTCGAGCCCCGTGCAACCGCTCCGCCGGCTCCTCCTGAACCGCTACTACTTCAAGGTCGGATTCGACTGGATCGGCGCTAAGGGCGTCTACACCGTCGCGCGCGCGGCGGACTTCGTCGATCGGTTCGTGATCGACGGGACCGTCCACGGTTTCGAGCGGATGTTCGCGGAGCTCAGCGATCGCCTGCGGCGGATCCAGACCGGGGTCGTTTCCGACTACGCCGCCTACGTCGTGGCGGGACTGATCGCGGTCTTCGTCCTCCTCCTATTCGTCGCCCCGTACCTCGTCGCGAAGTTCGGAGGTGGGTAACGGTGACGCTCCCGATCCTCTCCCTCACGATCCTGACCCTGCTCGTCGGCACGGTCGCGACGTTCCTCGCCGGGTCCCGCGCCCGGTGGGTCGCGCTCGCGACGTCGGCCGTATTCCTCGGGGAGATCGCGCTCATCTTCCTCGGATTCTCGGGCTGGCCGGGGTACAACGGGGCGCTCGTTCCCGGCTTCTCGGAGAGTGAGTCGTACGTTTGGATCCACCTGTCGTGGATGCGGATCAACTACACGGTCGGCGTCGACGGGATCTCCCTCGTCCTGATCCTCCTTACCGGGATCCTCCAGGTCGCGACCGTCATCTACTCCTGGGGCGAGTCGAAGCGTCCGGCGGCGTACTTCGGCCTGCTCCTGCTCACCTGCCTCGGCTCGTTCGGCGTCTTCGTGGCCCTCGACATCCTCCTGTTCTTCCTCTTCTGGGAAGCGGTGCTCGTCCCGATGTTCTTCCTGATCGGGTTCTGGGGCGGACCCCAACGCCGGTACGCCGCGCTGAAGTTCTTCATCTACACCCACGTCGCCTCGATCGTGATGCTGGTGGGCCTGCTCGCCCTCGTCTTCTACTCGGGGTCGAGCTCCTTCGACTTCTCGAGCGTCTACGCCGGGGCCCGCTCGCTCTCCGCGGTCCCCCAGACGTTCCTGTTCCTCGCGCTGTTCTTCGGCTTCGGCGTCAAGTTCCCGATGGTGCCGTTCCACACGTGGCTGCCCGACGCGCACGTCGAGGCACCGACCGGCGGTTCGGTACTGCTCGCCGGCCTTCTGTTGAAGCTCGGGGGTTACGGACTCATCCGGTGGGCGGTCGAGGTGCTGCCGAGCGGCCTCCACACCGCCCAACCGATCCTGTTCTTCGTGGCGTTCCTCTCGATCGTATGGGGGTCGGTGCTCTCGCTCTCCCAGCGGGACCTGAAGCGACTCGTCGCCTACTCGTCGATCAACCACATGGGGATCGTCCTCCTCGCGATCGCGCTCGACTCGTCCCTCGGACTCATCGCGGCGGTGCTCCTGATGTTCGCCCACGGGATCGTGAGCGGTCTCCTCTTCATGTCGTCCGGCAGCGTGCACCATACCTTCGGCAGCCGCGACATCGCGTCGATCGGCGGGATCACCCCGACCACGCCGGCCCTGTCGACCCTCATCATGACCGGTTCCCTCGCGTCGCTCGGGCTCCCAGCGCTCATCAGCTTCCCCGCCGAGTTCACCGCGCTGCTCGCAACGTGGAACGGCCTGTCGTACTGGGTCTTCCTCCCTCTCGCGATCCTCGTCGTGACCGCCGCGTTCTACCTGTGGATGATGCAGCGCCTCCTGTTCGGCACGCCGAGAGGGATCCCGGCGGGAGCGCACGACATCCCGTGGTACGAAGGGGCGGGGATGGGGATCCTGGTCGCCTTCACCGTCCTCTTCGGGATCCTGCCGGGACTCCTCGTGAACGTGATCGTGAGCTCGCCGATCCACGGCTGGCCGGGACCTTAGGACGATGGACGTCGCGAGCTTCGCCGGCCCATTCCTCCCCGAGATCCTCCTGCTCGCGGGAACGCTCCTCGTCTTCCTCCTCGACGTGGTCCGCGTCCGCCGGAACGAGGTCGTCGGCGCCGTCACCGTCCTCGGCATGGCGCTCGCCCTCCTGTTCGTGCTCGCCGACCTCGGCTTCGCGCCGATCGCCGGCCTCGCCACGATCTCCTCCGGCGGGATCGACACCGTCCCTTCGGGAACCCCCCTCTACGCGGTCACGTCGCTCGGGCTCGTCTTTCAGGCGATCTTCCTCTTGGCGGGGCTCCTCGTCGCGCTCGCGTCGCTGAGCCGACCGAGCCGCGAGCGGGGGGCGCCGATCTTCTTCGGATTGCTCTCGCTCGCCACCCTCGGCATGCTGCTCGTCGCGATCGCCTCCGACCTGATCTTCCTCCTGCTCTCGATCGAGATCACGAGCATTGCGACCTACCTCCTCGTGGCGTACACCCGGCGCGATGCCCGGTCGATGGAGGCGGCGATGAAGATGTACATCATCGGCGCGCTCTCGACCACGCTCTCCTTCTTTGGCGCCTCGCTGCTGTACGGGGCGTACGGGACAACGAACCTCTACGCGATCCGTGCGGTCGCGGGGACGGGCGGTTATCCCGTACTCGTCCTCCTCGGCTACGGCTTCCTCATCGTCGGCCTCGCGTTCAAGGCCACGCTCGTGCCGTTCCACGCGTGGGCAGTCGACGTCTACGACGGCGCCCCGACCGACGTCACCGCGTTCCTCGCGGGCGGGTCGAAGAAGGTCGGGCTCTTCGCCTTCTTCCTCGTCTTCCTCGGGCCGGTGCTCCTCGCCCGCACCGCACCGTCGGGGGGCCCGTTCACGAACGGCGCGGTCGCTCTCGGACCGGTGCTGCAGGTGACGCTCTCGGTGCTTGCCGTCGTCACCATGACGGTGGGGAACGTCCTCGCGCTCCTCCAGAAGGAGATGAAACGCATGCTCGCCTACTCCTCGATCAGCCAGGCCGGCTACATGCTGATCGGGGTCGCCATCGGCACCGCCCCGGCGCTGGCGGGCGCGACCCTGCAGATGTTCGCGCATGTCTTCATGAAGGGCGCCGCGTTCCTTCTCGTCGCGGGGGTCGCGGCGTGGGGCGTCGGTCCGCTGATCGAGGACTGGCGGGGCCTTGGTACGCGGCGGCCGCTCACCGCCGTCGCGTTCGCGCTGATGCTGCTCTCCCTCGCCGGGGTCCCGCTCACGATCGGCTTCGTCTCGAAGTTCGTCCTCTTCAGCGCCGCCGTGCAGGCCCAGGGGTACTTCGTCTGGCTCGCGGTCGCGGGCCTTCTCAACAGCGCCCTGTCGGTGTTCTACTACGCGCGCGTCCTCAAGGTGATCTTCTTCGAGGCTCCCGCGCCCCGCTCCGAGCCCCTCGGGGTCGTGGCCGGCGCCTCCGAGCCCGAAGTGCTGCCCGCCGGCGGCTTCGGCTACGGCCGGGCGACCGCGATCGCGCTCGCGGTCATCGTCATCGTCGCGGTGGGGGTCTATCCGCAACCGGTCCTCGGGGCGATCCAGGCGGCCGCGCAGCAGTTCGTGAGCCTCGGACCGTGAGCGCGGTCGAGCGGTACGACGTCGCGGTGGTCGGCGCCGGTCCGGCCGGTGCTTCGGCGGCCCGCGCGGCGGCGGAGGGCGGCGCCCGTACCGTCCTTCTCGACCACCGGCCCGAGCTCGGCCACCCGGTCCAGTGCGGCGAGTTCCTCCCCTCGCCCCGGGAGCTGGGGGACCTGTTCGGCGCGCCCGAGCTCATCGGGACCGCGTTCGACATCCCCCCGAACACCGTGCTCCGGGAGACCCGGTGGATGGCCTGTGTCTCCCCGTACGGGCACCGGTTCCGGTTCCCGCTCGTGGGGTATACCGTCTCCCGCCGGGCGTTCGACAAGGCGCTCGCGGTGCGGGCCGAAGGGTCGGGCGCGGAGCTTCGCTACCCCGTCGGTGTCACGGCGGTGCGCGAGGGCACGCTGACGCTCACGGGCGGGCGTCGGCTCGAAGCGAAAGTGGTGATCGGCGCCGACGGACCGATGTCGACCGTCGGCCGGGCGGTCGGGTTCTCCCCGACCCGAACGATGTTCCGGATGGTCACCGCGACGGTCGACGGCCCCCTTTCCGACCGGATCGACCTTTACTTCGGGGGCGCGGCGCCGCACGGGTACGCGTGGCTCTTCCCTCGGGCGACCGACGCGAACGTGGGCCTGGGGGTCGACCGGCTCCCCCCGGGTCGATCGCTCGACCGGCTGCTCGACCGGTTCCTCGAGCGGGAGGGCCTCGGCACCGCCCGCGAGCGGACCCACTGGTGGGTGCCGATCGGCCCCCCGCCCGAGCGGCTGGTCTGGGGCCAAGCCCTGCTCGCCGGGGACGCGGCGAACCTCGTCATGGCGACCAACGGCGGCGGGATCCCGACCGCGATGCTCAGTGGGTGGCTCGCCGGGAGCGCGGCGGCCCGCCACGTCCGCGGTGGCACCCCGCTCGCCGAGTACGACCGCGCGTGGAAGACGGTCCTGTACGCGCCGCTCGCTCGGGCGGCCCAGATCCAGCGGTTCAGCGACCGGGTCGCGGGGACGGACCTCCTCCTCGCCCTGGGCATGCGCTATATCGGGGCGGCGGGTCTGGACGCGATGATGCGGCTGCGCTGGCCGTTCCACTTCGGGAGGAGCTCCTGACCATGCCCTCCCCCGACCCAGGTATCGAGCCGACGCTCGAGGCGCTGGTCGCCCAGGCGCTCGGCGAGGCGACCGCCGAGGAGCTCGCCCAGGTCCTTCCGGTGCTCGTGCGGGACGTCAGCGACATCGACTGGCGCCTCCACCAGGTCCTCGGATCGACCTACGCCCGTCTGACCGAGGCGGCCCGCTATGCCTGTTCGACCGGGGGAAAGCGGGTCCGCCCGCTCGTGATGTCCGCGGCCTTCCGGGCGCTGGGCGAGGAGTCGACCGGGCCGATCCACTCGCTCGCCGCCGCCTTCCAGCTGATCCACACCGCGACGCTCGTCCACGATGACGTCATCGACCACGCCGAGACGCGGCGGGGTCGGCCGTCGATGCCACGCGCCTTCGGCACCGCGCTCGCCATCGTCTCAGGCGACTACCTGTTCGTGCGGGCCTTCGAGCTGGCGGCCGAGTACTCGAAGTCGATCATCCTCCGCAGCGGGGAAGCGTGCGCCGACCTCGTGGAAGGGGAGGTCCTCCAGGACGCGTCGCGCTTCGACCTCTCGAGCGGCCGCGAGCATTACTTCCGCGTGGTCGAGCGCAAGACCGCGGCGATCATCGCCTCCGGGCTCGCGTCGGTCGCGGAGGTCGCCGAGGCCACCGCGCCCGTGATGAACGCCCTCGAGACGTACGGAAAGGCGCTCGGGGTCGCCTTCCAGATCCGGGACGACCTGCTCGACGTCTACGGCGACCCCGACCTCCTCGGCAAGCCGCTCTACACCGACTTCCGCGAGGGGAACCCGACCCTCCTCTCCCTCGAGACGTTCCTCCGCCTCGACCCCCGGCGCCAGGCCGAGTACGAGAAGCTGTTCCAGCTGCGTCGCAAGCGGACGAAGCACGTGCTCCGGCTGAAGGAGCTCACCGACCTCACCGACGCCGCAACGTCCGTCGCGCAGGAAGCGGCGAACTGGACCGACCGGGCGGTCCGGGCGCTCGAACCGATCCCCCCGGGCCCGTACCGGCGCCTCCTCGAGCGGCTCGCCCACGGCGCAGCCGAGCGTCGCTTCTAGCCGCGCCTTTCGAACGAAAGCTACATCTTCCCCCCGCGGGGTCGAATCGTTCGTCCCCGAGTCGATCGACCCATGAGCGGAACCTCGAATGTCGGCGCCGGCCCGGCGGACGCGCCGATGCGCTTCGACCATCTGCCTCCGCGGTGGGAGCCGACGCCGGTGCGGCCCCGCCTCCCGATCGGCATCGCGGTCGTTTCGGTGGTCCTCGCCGTCCTCGGGGTCGTGATGGTCCTCGGCGGGATCCTGTTCCTTCTCGCGCTGTACGAGGGGGCCTTCGTCCCGGCGTCGCTCGAGATCTTCCAGGCGATCGACCCCTACGGCGCCGCGATCCTGGTCGTGCTGGGCGCGACCCTCCTCGGGGTCGCGACGTCGCTCTGGCGCCAGGAGACCTGGGCGCTCTGGACGACGATCGTCCTTGTCTTCGGCACGTCGGCCTATCTGTTCTTCACGGGCTCGATCACGGTCCTCTTCCTCCTCTTCGTCGCGCTCTTCGTCTACCTCATTTCGGTCCGCCGGTTCTTCTACTGATGCGGATCGCGCTCGCCCAGCTGGCGCCGGTCCCGGGCGATCTCGCGCGCAACGTCGCGCGGGTCGGGGAGTCCGTCCGGGAGGCGCGGGCCGACGTCGCCGTCTTTCCCGAGCTCTTCCTCTCGGGGTACCGCGTCGGGGATCGCTTCCACCGGCTCGCCCTCCGGGACGGGGATCGCACGACCGAGGCGTTGCGCGAGATCGCCCGGGAAACCCGGTGCACGGTCGTCGTCGGCGCTCCGCTCGTTTCCGCCGAGCGCAAAGGGGAGATCCACAACGCGGCGCTCGCCTTCCTCCCGACCGAGGAGCTGTTCGTCCAAGTGAAGCGGTACCTCCCGACGTTCGGACCGTTCGAGGAAGGGGTCCTCTTCACGGCGACCGACGCGAGCCGACCGGTCCTTCTCGGCGAGCACCCGGTCGGGATCGAGATCTGCTACGACGCCTTCTTTCCCGAGGTCTCCCGACAGCTCGCGCTCGGCGGCGCTGAGCTTCTCCTCGTGATCAGCGCCTCGCCGGTGACGAGCCGCCGCCTCTTCGAGCGGCTCCTGCCGGCGCGGGCGATCGAGAACGCCTTCCCGGTCGTCTACGTGAACCGAGTCGGTGTCGAGGACGGGGTGGTCTTCGGCGGCGGCTCCGGCGCCTGGGACGCCCGAGGGGAGATCCGCGACGCGACCTCGGTACCGTTCCCATCGCTGGCGAACGAGGAGAGCCTCTCGGTGGTCGAGATCGACCCGGGAGAGTCCGCCCGGTGGCGCCCGTTCCGTCCGGTGCTGCGCGACCTCGCGAGCCGGCCCCCGCCGGCGCCGCCCGCCTCGCTGTAGCACGCCACGGTTCAACTCGAACGCGGCGCTTATAGCGCTCCTCGACCCCCCGTTGTGCCGGTGTCCCCGCCCTCGATCGCCCAGCAGCTCGCGGCCAAGCAGCGCGAGATCTCCGTCGCCGAGTTCTTCGAGCGGAACCGCCAGATCCTCGGCTTCGACAATCTCCAGCGCGCGCTCCTCACCACGGTCAAGGAGAGCGTCGACAACAGCCTCGATGCCGCCGAGGACGCTCGTATCCTCCCCGAGATCCTGGTCGAGGTCTCCAAGGAGGGCGAGGACCGCTATCGCGTTGCGGTCACCGACAATGGGCCGGGGATCCTGCGGCGGGAGATCCCGAACGTCTTCGCTCGCCTCCTGTACGGCTCGCGCTTTCACCAGAACCGGCAGGCCCGGGGCCAGCAGGGGATCGGGATCTCTGCGGCGGTCCTGTACGCGAACCTGACCACGGCCCGGCCCGCCCGGATCACCTCGAAGGTCGAGGAAGAGGAGGCGGCGCACGTCCTGGAGCTCTCGATCGACACCCAGAAGAACCAGCCGCGGGTCGTCTCCGAGGACGTCGTCCTCTGGGACCGGCCCCACGGCACCAAGGTCGAGCTGGTGCTCAAGGCGAAGTACGTTCGGGGCCGGCAGTCCGCGCTCGAATACCTCAAGGGCACCGCGATCGTCAACCCCCACGCTCGCATCGTCTTCGTCGAGCCGGACGGCACCCGGGTCACCTTCGAGCGCGCCTCGACGGAGCTCCCGGCCCCCTCCCGCGAGACCGCGCCGCACCCGTTCGGGCTCGAGCTCGGAGAGCTCGGTTACCTCCTCAAGGCCTCGAAACGCCCGTCGCTCGTCGAGTTCCTGACCAAGGACCTCCAAGGAGTGAGCGCGCGGACCGCGCGCGAGGTCGTCGCGTCGGTGGGGCTCCGGACCGGCGACTCCCCCTCGGGCATCCACGGCGAGGCGCAAGAGCGCCTTTTGAAGGCGCTCCACGACGCTCCGCTCATCGCGCCGTCCGCCGAGGGCCTCTCCCCGATCGGGTCGATGCTGATCAAGCGGGGACTGAGGAACGTCCTGGGAGAGCTCAAGCCGGAGTTCTTCGCCCCCCCAGTGAGCCGCCCGCCGAAGGTCCGGGGAGGATTCCCGTTCATGGTCGAGGTCGGGCTCGTCTACGGCGGCGGGCTTCCCTCCGACCAGGCCGTCCAGATCCTTCGGTTCGCGAACCGCGTCCCCCTCCTCTTTCAGCAGGGCGCCTGCGCGATCACCGGCGCGGTCTCGAACCTCGACTGGCGGCGCTACGGCCTCGACCAGAAGGGCGGCTCGGGGGTCCCGGTCGGCCCGATGCTCGTCCTCGTGCACGTCGCGTCGACCAAGATCCCGTTCACGAGCGAGGCGAAGGAGGCGATCGCCGAGGATCCCGAGCTCGACCGGGAGGTGACGCTGGCGCTCCAGGCGGCGGCGCGCCACCTCCGGACGCACCTCTCTCGGAAGAGCCGACGGGAGTTCGCGGGCGACAAGTTCGCCATCATTCTCAAGATCCTCCCGAAACTCGCCGAGAAGACGAGCCAGCTCGTGGGGAAACCGGTCCCCGACCTCACCCCGGTGGTGACCCGGATCATGGACGTCGTGAACGTCGAGTCGCGCCTACTCTCCGATCCGAAGGGCGTCCGCGTGCCCGTCGAGATCACGAACTACACCCCGCGGGCCCGCGTCCTCGAACTGTTCGTCGAGGTCCCTCCCGACCTCTTCGCGAACGCCGGGTTCTCGCCGGCCCCGGACGGGACCGACGCCGCGCTCGGTCGGGCGTGGTGGACGCTTCCGAAGCTCCCGCCGAACGGCCGCGCCCAGGTCGCGATCTCCTTCCCCCCGGCGACCGACCTCGACACGAACGATCTCGACTGGTATGTCGCGGGGATCGACGAGGCCCATGTCCTCGGCGCCGATCCCCTGCCGGGAGACTGGGACGTGCGCCTCCCCCGCACGATCGTCGAGGCCGCCGAGCAGGCCGCCGCGGACGCGGCGGCGGGCGGTGGGACGAGCGAAGAGGAGGTGGATTACGATGCCGCCGAAGCGAGCGCGCACGCCGCCGACGAAGAGTGAGGAGGCGGACGCCCCGAAGATCCGGGCGGACGCCCTCCAGCCGACCCTCGACCTCGCCGCGCAGATCTACGGCCAGCTCGCGAACGGCGAGATCCCGCGGATGCGCCTGCCGCTCCGGACCAAGCAAAACATCGCCTTCCAGGCGCGCGAGGGGGTCTGGAAGCTCGGCCGCGCGCTCGGGACCCGCAGCGCGCGAAAGCTCGACGGGGCCCTGATGCTCCTGCGCACGTTCTATCTCGTCGACTTCATCAACGAGATGGCCCGCGACCAGAAGACGTCGACCCTGCGCGAGCTCTACTACATCAGCGAGGGCTGGGAGGAGGGGAAGTTCCACAGCGAGGACGAGTCGAACCTTCTGATCGAGGACCTCGAGGTCCTGTGCGAGCGCCTCCGCGAGGAGTTCCGGGTCCACCCGGAGGAGAACGGTGCGAGCGTGATCGGCGACCTCACGATCCGCGAGCGCAACCGCAAGGGAATCGTCAAGAAGATCAACTGCCGCGACGACGTCGGGGACGGCGGGTACTCGCTGCCGTTCAACGTCGAGAAGGAGAAGATCGAGTTCCTCAGCACGAACGCGAAGTTCGTCATCGCGATCGAGTGCGGGGGCATGTTCGATCGCCTCGCCGAGAACGGCTTCGACGAAGACCAGGAAGCGGTCCTCGTGCACCTGAAAGGCCAACCGGCCCGCTCGACGCGCCGGTTCCTGAAGCGGATGACCGAGGAGCTCAAGCTGCCCGTGGTCGTCTTCACTGACGGCGACCCGTGGTCGTTCCGCATCTTCGCGAGCGTCGCGTTCGGGGCGATCAAGACGGCGCACCTCTCGAACTATCTCGCGACCCCGAGCGCCGAGTTCCTCGGCGTCACCGCATCGGACATTGAGAACTACGACCTCCCGTCCGATAAGCTCACCGACCAGGACGTCCGGGCGCTCCAGGCCGAGCTCACCGACCCGCGCTTCGCGACCGCCGACTGGCGGGCCGAGATCGAGCTGATGCTGAAGAACGGAAAGAAGGCCGAGCAGCAGTCGCTCGCGAAGTACGGGCTCAACTACGTCACGGAGCACTATCTTCCGGACAAGCTGCGCGAGATGGGCGTCCTGTAATCCCGTCGCCCTTACCGGTCCCGGAGCAAGGCTTACAAGGGATGGGCCGCTCGGCAGCGGCCATGTCGTGGAGTTCGGGCCAGCGCTACCTCGCCGAGTTCCTCGGGACCTTCACCCTGCTGCTCTCGGTATCGGGGGCGGCGCTGCTCTCGCTGAACGTGCCCGTGATCGATCCGATCTCCCGGGTCGTGCTGATCAGCTTCGCCCTCGGCCTCGGCGTGATCGGCGCGGTCTACGCCTTCGGGGACCTCTCGGGGGCGCACTTCAACCCCGCCGTGACCATCGGGTTCTGGCTGAGCGGGCGACTGAAGGCGCGCGACGTGGTGCCGTACATCGTCGCGCAGCTCCTCGGCGGCATCCTCGGGCTCGCCGTCATCGCCGGCGTCGCGTATGGTTCCGGCACGCTCTGGTCGTCGGCCAGCTCGGGCGGCGTCGCGCTCGCATCGCAGGGCTTCTCGGGCGGTGGCTCGCCGTACACGGTAGGCCTCGGCTCGGTCTTCCTTTTGGAGGTCGTCTTCACCTTCCTCCTGGTCGAGGTCGCCCTCTTCGCGACCCGTCCGGAGAACTTCTCGAAGAACCTCGCCCCGCTCGGGATCGGCCTCACGCTCGTGATGACGAACCTCGTCGCGATCCCGATCGACGGGGCCTCCATCAACCCGGCGCGCAGCTTCGCCCCGGCGCTCCTCTCGTATGCCTTCTCGCCCGACCACTGGGCGCTCCAGCAGGACTGGCTGTTCTGGGTCGCGCCGATCGTCGGCGCCCTGATCGCCGCCGGGATCGAGCGGCTCCTGCGGCCGCGGGCCGGCTAGCGGGGCAGGGAGCCCGCGGCGTCCGGGTCTCCGGTGAGACCGAGGGCGTCGCGCCCTTCTCCGGAGAGGACGAGCGGGGCGATCTCCTCGGGAACGTAGACCCAGTTCCCGGCGGAGCCCTTCGCCCGCCTCCAGTCGATCCCTTGCTCGGAGAACTCGGGGCGCTCGGCAGCGATCTCGACGACCGGCTCGGTGAGACGGGCCGGAATCGTGCGGCCGTCCCTCGAGATCGCCAGGAGATCGTTCGGCTCGTCGTAGACCACCCAGGATTGGGGGACGACGAGCTTCAGGTGCACGAGACGGGGCCGGAACTGGCTCTCGCTCTCCGTCTCCGTCCGCGAGAAGACCGCGAAGTCGGTCCCTTCGAAGTCCGCGAGACGCTCGAACTGGAACGCCCGCTGGCGGAACTCGAGCACATTGATCTCGAGGTCGGAGGCGGTCAGCACGCACGGGAGGAACCGCGGGGAGAGATAACCTCGGAGGCGCGCCCGCGCGGCGGGCCCGGACGCCGGCCCCGTCCGCCCGCCGGTGGGGGCCGGGCTCGGGCAAACCTTTTGAAGGGTCTCACCTACCCGCGCCCCACCGGTTCCTCGGAATGAAACGCTCCTCGCGGGTCTGGAAGAAGCGCGGCCACATGCGCTGGAAGTGGCGCAAGAAGCGGATGCGCCGCCGCATGCGCGCCCAGAAGATGCGCAAGCAGTAACGCCCCCGATGCGTATCGGGGACCGAACCCCTTCCCCTTTCGAGACCCGCGCCCTTACCAGCCGAGTCGGTCGAGCTTGCGGGCCGCCTTGGTGGTCTTCTTCCACTCCCGATAGTGGTCCCGGCACAACGGCGCGCGCCGGCCCTTGTCGGGGAGGCTCGAGAACGCCTTCTTCGCCTCGGCGAGCGCGAGGTGGCGGACGGAGTCCGCCCCGCAGCCCGGAACGATGCACGGCTCGCTCTCGGCCTCCGTGCGCTCAGGACGGGCCGGCGCGCTCATCGCCGCGCGTCCTGCTTCAGCGCTGCGGCGACGAGGTCGGGCACGTCGTACGGGAACCGGGCGACCTTCGCCCCGGCCGCCTCGAGGGCGGCGACCTTCGTCGCGGCGGTCCCTTTGCCCCGGGTGATGATCGCCCCGGCGTGTCCCATGCGCTTACCGGCCGGGGCGGCGCGTCCGGCGATGTAGGCGATCACCGGCTTTGAGAAGTGGTGCTTCACGAACTCGGCCGCATCTTCCTCGGCGGTCCCGCCGATCTCCCCGACGAGGACGACCAGGTCCGTATCGGGATCCGCCTCGAACAGCGGAAGGGCGTCGACGAACGAGGTCCCGACCACCGGGTCGCCTCCGAGGCCGATGCAAGTCGACTGGCCGAGGCCGTGCTCCCGGATCCCGTTCACGATCTCGTAGGTCAGCGTGCCGCTGCGGGAGACGACGCCGACCCGCCCCGGACGGAAGACGACGTTCGGGATGATCCCCACCTTCGACTTGCCGGGCGCGGCGATCCCCGGGCAGTTGGGGCCGATGATCCGGGCGCCCTTCTCCTTCGCGTAGTGGTACATCACGAGCATGTCGTGGAACGGGATGTGCTCGGTGACGACGGTCGCGAGACGGATCCCGGCATCCACCGCCTCGAGCAGCGCGTCCTTCGCCCACGGCGCCGGCACGAAGATGCAGGAGGCGTTCGCGGCGGTCTTCTCGACGGCCTCCCGGACCGATTCGAAGACCGGGATCCCTTCGACCTCGGTGCCTCCCTTTCCGGGAGTGACGCCGGCGACGACCTGGGTCCCGAACGCCTTCATCTGCCGCGCGTGGGTCGTGCCCTGGTGGCCCGTGATCCCCTGGACCACGACCCGGGTCTCGCGATCGATGAGGACGCTCATATCCGACCTCCCGCGGCGGCGACGACCGCCTGCGCGGACTCCTTCAGGCTCGGAACGGAAGTGACGCCGGCGGCCCGGAGGATCTCGATCCCCTCCTTCTCGTTGTTGCCCCGGATCCGAGCGACCAGGGGAAATCGGTCGGCCGCGGGGACCTGGGACATCGCTTCCACGAGACCCTTCGCCACGGTGTCGCACTTCGTGACCCCGCCGAAGATGTTCAGGAACACCGCCGTCGGCTTCGCCTGCGCCATCAAAAGGAACGCCTCGGTGACCTTCTTTGGGTCGTCGGTCCCCCCGAGGTCCAAGAAGACCCCGGGGTGCCCGCCGAACTCCTTCAGTACGTCGAGCGTCGCCATCGTCAGGCCGGCGCCGTTCGCGATCACGCCGATGTTGCCGTCCAGCTGGACGAAGGCGATCTCCTTCTCCCGCGCAATCTCTTCGAGGGGCGTCCGGTCGTCCCGGATCTCGGCGTACTCCGCGTGGCGGAACGCGGCGTCGTCCTCGATGATCACTTTCGCGTCAAGGGCGACCAACCGGTCGCCGACCACCGCGAGGGGATTGATCTCGACGAGCTCGGCGTCTTCCGCCATGAACGCCTTCCACAGGCCGTCGAGCAGGGGCTCGAGCGCCTTCGCCGGGGCCCCCGAGAGACCGAGGGCCTTCGCGGCCCGCCGCCGTTCGTACGAGGTGAGCCCGGGGAAAGGGTGGACCGGCTGACGGTCGATTCGGTCGTCCCCCACCGACTCGATCTCGACCCCCCCGTCCGCGCTCGCGATGAGGATCGGGAGGCGGGCGGCGCGGTCGAGCGCGATCGCAACGTACAGTTCGCGGGAGATCGCGAGCTTCTCCTCCAGGAGGAGCTCCCTCACGACCTCGCCCTTGAAATCGAGGCCCAGGATCGACGCCGCGGCGGTCCGGGCCTCCTCCGCCGAGTTCGCGAACTTCACGGCGCCTCCCTTACCGCGCCCGCCGGCGAGCACCTGCGCCTTCACCACGCACGGGACCGGCACGCGCCCCGACCGGACCAGGGACTCCGCTTCTTCGGGGGAGCGCGCGACCGACCCCCGGGGGAGGGGGAGGCCATACTTTCGGAAGACTTCCTTCCCGCGCCACTCGGCGAGCTTCACCATCGGAACCAATCCTCGGCGCGCCGAGCTTTGCCGGATATTAAGCGGAACGGACCGCGCCGGCCGACGCGCGCACCGGTGCCTCCGCGCCGGCGCGTGGACGCCCCGGCCGAGGCCCTCGCGGAACCCCCGGGCTTAAGTACTCCGGGCCGCCCGCCGGACCCGAGATGGCCGACCTACCGCCGCTGGTCGCCCTCGCCGTGGCGATGGGCTTTTCGATCTACCTTTCGATGCCTATCCTCTTCCGTAAGTCGATAGGGTCGCGCACGATCACGCTCCTCAACTCGGCGGCGATCGGGATCCTGCTCTTCCTTCTCGCCGACCTGTTCCTCGACGTCGGACCGACGATCTACCACAATCCGTCGAACGCGTTCCTCGCGGACGCAACCCCGGCCGCCGTCTTCGCCGTCGCGGTCGGAGCCTGCTTTTTGCTCCTCTTCTTCGCCGAGCACCGTTCCCGGGGGGGGAGCTTGCGCCCGGAGCGCCTCGCGCTCGTCGTCGCGCTCGCGATCGGTTTCCAGAACCTCACCGAGGGTCTCGTGCTGGGCGCTTCGTGGGCCGGCGGGGCCGCCGGCCTCACCACGGTCGTCTTCGTAGGATTCTTCCTCCAGAACGTCACCGAGGGATTCCCGATCGCCGCCCCGTTCGTCGGGAGCGTCGATCGCCGGTTCGGCCTCATCGCCGCCTTCTTCCTGATCGGGGGCCTGCCGGCGGTGGTCGGAGGCATCTCGGGGTTCTACTACAACGACGCCACGCTCGACCTCGTCTTCTCCTCGCTCGCGATCGGCGCGATCCTCTATTCGATCATTCCGATGATGCGCATGGCGTTCCGACCCGCGCAACCGCCCGAGGCGACGTACCTGAAGCAGCGACTGACGTACCTCGGGATCCTCGTCGGATTCCTCGCCGGGTTCCTCGTGAACGCGATCTAGCGCACCACGGAGAACCGCGTCGTAAGGGACGATGCGGCGTCCGGGTTCATCCGCGCGCGGGCCCGTGCCCTCGGCGTCGGTGCGCGCCGCGCGACCGGCGGGGACGCGATTCGCGCGGTGAGCTGCCCGAGAGGTTCGCAAGGTCCCGGCCGAGGTCGTCGAGCAGCTTCCCCGCGAACTCGGACTTCGGACCGCGGATCCACCGCCGCTCCCCGCTGGGAGGAAGGACGAGGGCGTTGGTCGCATCCCTTCCCATCGAGTCGACATCGTTCGCGACGACCCAGTCGGCCCCCGTCTCCCGGGCGAGCTCCCGTGACTTCCTCTCGAGCTCCTCGCCGGGGGCCCCTACGTCGAGCTTGAACGCCACCAGCCGGGTCGGCCGAGGCCCGAGACGCCGCAGCTCAGGAAGTACCTTCGGTGCCCGCTCCAACGTCAGGGTCAGGCTCGCCGTATCGCGGGAGGGGATCTTCCCGGCCCGGGGCTCGAGCGTGAAGTCGGAGAGGGCGGCCGGCACGAGGACCGCCGCCGCCGCTCCGAGCTCCGCGCGGTGTCGACGCGCCAGCGCGAGGAGGTCCCGGACCCCGCGCCACCGTTCCACCCTCACCCAGGGAGGGACGGGAACCTCGAGGCTCCCCGCCCAGAGGACCGTGTCGGCGCCCCGATAGTACGCCTGGCTCGCGAGCGCGACCGCCGAGCGGCCCGAGCTCTCGTTCGTGATCGACCGGACCGCGTCGATCGCTTCTCGGGAGGCCCCGCCGATCACGACCACTTTGCGACCGGCCCACGGGCCTCGGGCAAGGCGATGCAGCACGGCCGCCGCGATCTCCTCCGGGCTCGCGATCTTCTCTTCGCCCTCCGCCGCCGGTCCCGCGATGATCCCCACTCCCCAGCCGGCGAGCTTCTCGAGGTTCTCCCGGATGGCGGGATTGATCCCCATGTGCGCGTGCATCGCGGGTGCGAGCATCATCGGCACCCGGCCCCCGAGGGCGACCGAGGCGCAGGAGGTCACCGGGGTGTCGCCGATGCCGTGCGCGATCTTAGAGATCGAGTTCGCGGTCGCGGGAGCGACGAGGTAGAGGTCGGCCTGACCCTCTCCCGGACCGAGCAGGGTCACGTGCTCGACGTTACCGGTGAGCTGGAGAACCGGGGGGTGCCCCGTCGCCCACTCGAGGGTCTCGGGTCCGATCAGGCGCGCCGCCTCGCCGGACATCACGGCCCGCACGTCCGCGCCGTGGCGGATCAGTTCCCGTACGATCCGGGGGACCTCGATCGCCGCGATCGACCCCGCGACACCGACGACGATCCTCTTCCCCGCGAGCAGTTCGGTCGTTCGACCCCGGATCACCCGGCTCGGATGCATGCGCGTTCGCCCCTCCGGAGGTCCCGTAGGATCCGGCGGGCTCCCTCCTACCCATGCCGCGTGGCCGTCTTTAAACCCCCCGGGCCCTCGGGGCAGCGTGCCGCCTCCCTCCGGTCGCAGCGCCAGCTCTTCGGGACGCACCGAAGCGGGAGGGGCGACCCCCGAGGGTCGTCCGGTCGCGCTTCCGATGGTGGCGGCTCCGAGCCAGTTCGCAGAGGTCGCCCACCCCGTCCTTCGGAGCGCGGAGATCGTGCCCCCGAGCGAGGTCGAGCGAGGGGTCGTCGTTTTCGACCTGGACGGCACGATCCTCGACGACCTCCCCGCGATCAGCCAGCTCGCGGCCGACGTGATGTCCGGAGCGTTTGACACCCCACCGGAGGAGGCGCGAATCCACTACCTCGCCACGACCGGCATGCCGTTCGAGGCGCAGCTGGCCCAGCTCTACCCCCACGCGCCGACCGAGCTGCGCGCCCGTACGGCTCGGGCGTTCCACCAGCGGAAGGTCACCGAGGCGTACGCACGAGCGAAGCCGTTCCCCGAGGTACCGAAGCTCTTGAAGCGGCTCGGGCAGGCCCGATGGACCCTCGCGGTATCCACCGGGGCGGAGACCGAGATGGCGGAGCTGATCCTCGAGCGGGAAGGCTTGAGGTTCTGGTTCGACGCCGTCCTCGGCTCGGGCGAAGGGACGAAGCGCGAGCACCTGCGGGAATACCGTCGTCGGTACCCCCACGCCCCGCTCTTCCTCGTTGGAGATTCGCGCTTCGACATGGAGGCCGCGCTCTCGGCGCCGGGCGTCGTCGCGCTCGGGCGGGCCTCGCGACTCCCGGCGTGGACGCTTGCGCCCTCGGACCTCGAAAAGTGGGGCGCGGCCTGGGCCGACTATTCCCTCAGCGAGCTTCCCGCGGTGCTCGAGCGCCTCGCTCGACGTCGTCCGCCGCGCGACGGACGCCCGAAGGCGGCCGCCCGACGTCGGCGGTAGGGCCGGGACCGAGAATCTCAGGACGCGGGGGGCGGCCCCGCGTCGCTTTGAACCCGGGTCGAGGGATCCACAGTCCCCCAGGATAGGCCAAACTACCCCATCCCGGCCACAGCGGTTGACGGAGCGCGGCCGACAAAAGGCTTTCCGTCGGCGCGAGGGCCCGGCTCCCACGGCCCCGGCGCGTCCCGGGAGTCAGGGCCGGGACTCCTCTTCGCCGGTCGAGGGGGAGGGCTCGAACGTTCGGAGGAGCCGCTGCCGCTCCCGGCGCTCGCCGCGGGAGACGTAGATGAAGAACGCCCCGAACCCCACGGCGATCCCGGCGGCCAGCCAGGCACCGAGGAACTCGAAGCCGACGCCGGCGCTGTAGAGACCGTAGCCGAAGGCGATCCCGAGCCCGATCGTCAAGACGCCGCCGACGAAGAACGTCGTTTCCCGTAGTACCACCGGCCGCGCCCTCCGGCCAGGGGAACGGCCGGGACCCCATCACTTGTACGCCCAGACGACCGCCTGGCCGTAGAAGCGCCAAGGGTTCCCGACGTGCGCAAACCCGGCTCGCGCGAGCGCCGCGATCTCCGCGGCGATCGTGCACGGCCGGTCGAATCGCTCGTGCTCGTGCCAGACCTCCTGAGGGCTCGTCCACGCTCCTGGCCCCGTTCCTCCGGCCGTGAAACGTGCGGCGACCTGGACGTAGCGACTGTCAAAGACCGCGTCCTCGGGAAGATGATCGTCGGCGTCCCCAAAGTATCCCCCGCGCGGAAGACATCGGTAGATGCGGCGGAAGAGGCGCCACTTCTCCCGGTCGGGGAGGTGGTGGATCGCGAGCGCGGAGATCACGGCGTCGTACTCGGCGAGCGGAAAGTCGCCGAGGTCGCCGGTGAGCAGCTCGACCCGGTTGCGGAACGGCCGAAGCTTGGCCCGCGCCTTCGCGATCATCCGACGGGAGAGGTCGATCCCCGTCACGGTCGCGTGGGGGAACTCCCGGAGCACGAGTGCCGTCAAGGTACCGGTCCCCGTACCGAGCTCAAGAGCGCGGAACGAACGGGTCGGGAGGTACGGGATACCGAACAGGAGCGCCCGGTGCAGATCCGCGTAGCCCGGCATCGACGCGAGGGCCGTGCGGTCGTAGTCCGGGGCCTCGCGATCGAACTCCTCTCGCAAGTTCGGAGTCGCGCGCGCCCCGGCCATCGACCCCGGATGCGCCTCCGACCTTATCGGTTCCGCGGGGACCGGGCGGGGCAACCTTCATGCGCGGAGGGGCTCCCTGCCTAATCCGGAGGAGACCGCACCGGATGCCGGAGGAACGTCGGCTCGGAATGATCTTCGGACTTTTGGGCGCCGCGCTGATCGTCGTGGCCGGAATCGTCCGCGCGATCGGTGGAACGCTCGAACTCGCCCTCGGGCACGCGGGCCGTGCGATCGGCGCCTGGGAGGGAGGGATCCTCTTCCTGGTGGTCGGGGGTCTGATCGGGTTCTTCGCGCTCTTCGGCCGGTCCGGGCCCGGGGAACGGGGCCATGTCAGCGGAGCGGTCCTCGTGGTGCTCGCGGTCGTGGGGTGGCTCCTCCTCGGGTTCGGGAGCGGTCTCCTCGCGCTCCTCGGGACGGTCCTCACGCTCGTCGGCGGCGTTGTCTACCTCGTCGCGGGCCGGTGAGCGGAGAGGCCCGCGCGGCACGGCGGGCTTATGAGGTGCGGCGGCGGTCTCGGGCCGATGACGCTCGTCGCCTTCTCCGCGGTCGACCGTTCGGCGCTGCGATGGCTCAAGACCTCCGACCGACCGATCGGCTTCACACTCTCCTCCGGCGAGGCCGAGGTCGCCACCCTGCGGTGGAAGGAGCACCCGGGCTCGCTAGCGGTCGCCGAGACCGGGACCGGAGCCTGGACCCTCAAGCGGGGGGGGTTCCTGAACCCGATCGTCACCGTGCGGCCGTCGTCCGGTGGGGCGGACCTCGCCCGCCTGACCGTCCACCTGAACTACCACCGGGTGGAGCTTGCCGGGGGCCGGGCGTACCGGTTCCATCGGGCGGGGCTGCTCGTGCCGGCGTGGACCGTTTCGACCGACGAGGGTCGGGAGCTCGTGCACATCGAGCCGGTGCGGGAAGGTCGGCGGCTCGAGGCCGGCGCGGTGGTGATCTCTCCGGGTTCGGTGGACCTTTCCGAGCTGCTCCTGCTCGTCGTACTCGGCTGGTACTTCATCGTGCTCGCCTGGTTCGAGGACGAGGCGCTCACGCCGCTCGCCGGTCCGGACGTTTCGCCGCCGGCCGGGAGCCGGCCTGGGACGTCAGCGCGGTAGTGCCCGTTGACGAAGCTCCGCGTAGCACTTCGAGCAGAGGTTGTGCAGCTGGGGCCAGCCTTCGTCCGGCACCTCGGTGACGCGGGTGATCACGGACCGGCAGGCGTCGCAGACGAGTTGAGCGTCCTTCAGCATCGCGGAGTTCCGTGAGGGACCGGCGCGGTCCCGGCCGACGCAGTTCCGTCGCCTACTAAAGGCGTCGGGCATCCCCGCTCGGCGGGGGGAAGCCGACCGCCGCAAGCAGGCGCGGGATCATGACGTCGTACCGGGGACGGCCGTCAGCATGGCCCCCGTCGAACTCCTCGAAATCGACCGAGACCTCCTGACGGCTCGCCTCCCGCGCGAAGAGCCGTGCGCCCACGTCGAGGAAGTACTCGTCCCGCGATCCGCCGTCGACGTAGACATAGGCGAGACGACGCAGTGCGGCGCGATACCGATCGGTCCGGATCATGCGAACCGGGTCCCAGGCGAGCCAGCGCTCCCACACCTCGGAGCGGAGGGCGCCGTCCTCGATATCGAACGGAAGCTCGAACCGTCCCGGTGATGCCTCATCCGGGGAGTAGCAGGCCGCGTACGCCATCATCTCGAGCGCCTGGACCTTGGGGTTCCGCGGCCCAAAATCTCGGACCGGGCGCGAGAAGAACTCCCGCAAGAGCGCCTCGGCGCCCCCGGCCCTCCGGATCTCGCGGGCGGCCACCGGGAATTCGGGCAGGTAGCAGTACTCGAAGTAGGCGTCGCCGGCATTCGAGGCCGCGGCCGAAAGATGCTCGGGGTGCCGCAGGGCCAGGACCAGCGCGCCGTAGCCCCCGCTCGAGGTACCGAGGACCACGGTCGGCCCGGTACGATAGCGGTCCCGTACCCAGGGTAGGATCTCCTCGAGAACGTAGTCCTCGTAGCGCCCGGTCGCTATCGAGTTGAGATACTGGCTTCCCCCGAGCGACGTGAGGCAATCCGGAGCGGTCAGGACCGCTTCGGGAGCGGCGCCCGTGCGGATGAGCCGGTCCAGGCGCCCGACGATCGAGTCGGCCAGGAAACGTGGGCGGTCGAAGTGCATCCACCCGGCGCCCGTGTACCCGCTGAGCAGGAGCAGCAGCGGCCGCCCCTCGGTCACTCCGGAAGGGGGAAGATAGACCGGAAGCTCCCGCTCGGCCGGGTCGTTCCAGGGATTCCCCTCAAGCCTCCGGCTCGGGAATCGATGGCGCTCGACGCGGCCCTTCAGCGGAAGCGGGAACTGCGACTCTGCGCGCGCCTCGACTGGAACTCGGATCGACATCCGCGACCTCGAAGTCAGAACCCGGCACGCAGTATTCAAGGGGGTGGGCGCCGGTCCGGAGGCCGATGCCCGGTCCGCGGAACGCGGCCCGTTCGCTGGCCCACGCCGAGACGCGCCTCGAGCGCGTGGGCCGCGACCGGACTACCGGGGCGCACGGCCTCGCCGTCCGTGCGCTCCGGGCGCTCTCCGAACTCGTCGCGCCGGACCGACCGGCCACCGCCGGCCCGGGGCGTTCCGAGCTGCGACGGATCGCGAAAGTCCTCGCGCGGATCCAGCCGGCGATGGGCATCTTTCGCCAGTGGTCGCGGGAGTGGACCGACTTCGCCCGCCGGGCGGACGAACGGGACCTTGGACGCGAACTCCGCGGCTGGATCGATCGCTGGGGCCAGCAACTTAGGGACGAACCCGATCGTCTCACCGCGGTGGCCCATCGGTTCTTGCCGCCCGGCGCACGCGTCCTCACCTTAAGCCGAAGCAGCTCCGTGCGGGCGGCGCTCAGCGGTCTTCCCCGGTCCCGACGGCCTCGAGAGGTCCTGGTGCTCGAAAGCCTCCCCGGCGGGGAGGGACGACTTCTCGCGAGGGAGTTGCGCACGGCAGGCGTTCGCGCCCGGCTCGTCCCCGACGCCGAAGGGACCGAGCTCGTGCGTGGGGTCGACCTCGTGCTCCTCGGGGCCGACGCCGTCTACGCGGACGGTTCGCTGGTCCACAAGGTCGGCACGCGCCGGATCGCCGTCTCCGCTCGGGCCGCGGGCGTGCCGGTGGTGGTGTTGAGCGGACGGTCGAAGTGGGTGAACGCTCGATCCGCCCCCTCGCGCCTGGTGGGACCGTTCGACCGGACCCCGCCCGAGGCGATCGGCGAGTACTGGACCGACCGGGGAAAGAGGCGGGTCCCACGGGGTCGCCGGGACCAGGCCGGTCGCGACCGCCGGCGCTATGAAGAGGGACGGCTCGTCACCCGCACCGATGGCACCGCCCCGGGTCGGAACGGACGTCCCCGTTGACCGGCTGGGGGCCTCCGCGTTCCGCGGCCCTCGCCTGGGGCGGCCCGGAACCTGGACGATCGCATTCCTCGCAGACTGGTGCCCCTACTGCCGGGCGTTCGCCCCGCATTTCGCCGCGCTGGACGGGAGCATCTCCCGCTTCGCCATCGCCGACGTCACCGACGAGGAGAGTCCTCTCTGGGACCAGTTCTCCATCGAGGTGGTGCCGACGGTGATCATCTTCCGGGACGGTCGAGCGGCCGAACGGTTCGACGGACAGCCCGGCGCCGGACTCGGCCCCGACGACCTCGACCGGATCCGTCGGGCGGCCTCCTCGACGCCCTCGGCCGTCCGGTAGCTTTTCTGCTCCTCCGGGGTTGGCGACCCCATGGGTGACACCCCCTCGCGCCCGTCCAGCAGCGGCTCCTCCTCCCACCATGACGCGAAGCCGGTTGCGCTCATCACGGGAGGAGGCACCGGGATCGGCCGTGCGATCGGCCGGGCCCTCGCCGAGGACGGCTATCACCTGTGCATCGCCAGCCGGTCGGCCGATCATCTCGCCGAGGGGGCGGCGGACCTGCGGGGCCGGAGAGCCCGAGTGCTCGAGGTTCCGACCGACGTTCGCCACCCGGACCAGGTCGACCGTCTGTTCGAGGCGGTCCGGAAGGAGTACGGGCGGCTCGACGTCCTGGTGAACAACGCCGCCGGGAACTTCTTCGCACCGGCCGAACAAATATCGGCGAATGGCTGGCGTGCGGTCACCCAGATCGTGCTCGACGGGACGTTTTTCTGCTCCAAGGGAGCGTTCCCGCTCCTGCAGCGCTCCCCCCAGCCCGCGATCGTGAACATCATCGCCTCCTACGCGTGGATGGCCGGGCCCGGGACGTCCCACTCTGCCGCGGCGAAGGCGGGAGTGCTCGCGCTGACCCGGTCCCTGGCCGTCGAGTGGGCCCGCTACGGGATCCGGGTCAACGCCGTGGCGCCGGGTCCGGTCCGGACCGAGGGGACCGATCGACAGCTCTGGGTCAGCGAGGCGGTCGTGTCGGCCGTGACCCGGGGGGTGCCGCTCGGACGGTTCGGGACCGTCGAGGAGATCGCGGAGGCCGTCCGGTTCCTCGCGAGCCCCCGGGCCAGCTACATCACCGGCCAGGTCCTCGCCGTGGACGGTGGCCAGTGGCTGGGCCAAGGGGTCATGCCGCTCCTCGAGACCTTCGCCCCCGGGAGTGCGAAGCGGGGCGACTGAGCTCGAAGTCGAGCGAGGGCCGCCGACCCTCGGCGCTACCGGAACGTGGGCCGAGCGGTCGAGGTTCGATGGACCAGCGGCTCGACCTGCCGGAGGAGCTGGGCGGTGGACGGCCCCGGGGTGTCGGCCGGAAGGCCCACGCTCACGTCCATCAGTACGGTGGCGGTCCCGTCGGGCGGCACCGAAAAGGAGTGGGGAGTGTTCCCTGGCACGAAGTAGGAGTCACCGGCCCGCAGCTCACGGAACTCGGTGTCGATACGGAGTTCGCCCCCGCCGGCAAGAACCACCGCGAGCTCGGAGTACTCGTGCCGGTGAAGGTCGAACTCGATCCCGGGCGCGATTCGATAGAGGATGATCGCGGCCCCGCTCCCCTCGACCATGGGGCGCATCTGGAGCCCCGGCCCCGCCGTGAACCACTTCGCCGGGCCCTCGTCGCGCACCCCGAAGCGGTCGGGCATCCTCCCCCGGAGGGCCGGCACTCCTCTATGAAGTCGCTGTAGCGACCGGTCGGGCGGACCGACCATCCTAAGTTCGGCCGGTACCTGCCAGGCTCATGGCCCACCCCACTGCCCCCCGCCGTCCGCAGCGCCTCACCGTCGTGCTGGCCCAATGGTGCCCGCACTGTGTCCCGCTCAGCCAGGACCACGCCCGCCGCCTCGCGGCCCGGCTCAAGGTGCCGCTCCGCATCCTCGACATCGACCGGCGGGGGGAAGTGCGGCTCGCGGACCGGATCGTACGGGAGCACGGGGACGCGTCGCCGGATTACCTGATCCCGCAGGTATTCCTCGAGTGGTCGGACGGAGCGATCGACCACCTCTTTACCGGATTCTCCGAGCAGACGGCGCGGACCGACCGTGCGTGGCGTGACCTCTTCGCGAGCGCGTGGCTCAAGGCGCTCCTCCGGCCGAGGGCGTCATGACGCGGGCCGGCACGCTCAGTCTTCCCCTCGTCCGCGCCCTTCGCGCCTCGGAGGGGCGATGCTATCGACACTGCGATCAGGGCGTGCGAGCCCGGACCGCCGCGACCCCTCTGCCGGGGGTCTTCCAGGTCCTCGCCTGCCCGTCCGGGGTGGTTTCGGTCGCGATGTACTCGGAGTGGTCGCGGCGGGACGCCAGCCGGTCTGTGGCCGCCTTTCTGCGGACCCGTACGCGGCCGGCGTCCCTCGTGCGCGCCACGGACCTTAGGCTCGCCACCCGCCACGGTCCCGAGCTTGGACCGAGGGCCGAGCGTCTCCTCGAGAGGGACCCGCGCCGGCGTCCCGTCCGGGTGGTCTACTGGAGGGTGTACCCCTTCCAGGACGCGAAGGGAGTCGATCAGAGGCTGTTCGTCTGCCACCGCCGTGCCCACACGTCCCCACTGTTCTACGCGGCGCCCTCGGAAGGGGGCGAACGCGCGTGCCCGGGCTGTGCGGCCCGAGCGCCCCGCTCCTCGGGGGCCCGCCGACGGACGGCGCCCCAACGAGCGCGCCCTAGCTGACCGGAACGTTCCGCTCGAGGAGGAACGTCCCCAGGAGGCCCGCGTACCGGGCGGGGCAGCTCACCTGAGGCAGGTGTCCGCAGTCCGGAAGCTCCCGAAGGAGGGCGTTACGGAGCGACGCGCCGAGCAGCTCGTTAATGCGACGGAGGAACGGAGGCGAGCGTCCCCCCGAGGACAAGAGGACCGGTAGCCAGAGGTCTTCGAGGCCGGCGGGGTCCGGCGAGATCGCCTCGGGGTCGCCCAGCTCCTCGGCCCACCGGTCGGCATGCTTCAGGAGCGCCCCTCGAGCCGTACCGGGAAGCCGGTCCCACGCGTCCTCCCGCATCGAGATCCCCGCCGCGAGAGCGCGCGCCGCGCGCTCCGCCTCTCCGGCCCGGACGAGGTCGGCGAGACGCTCGGTCTCGCCGATCAGCCGGTCGGCCTCCGGGCGCCCCGCGGGGTCCTGACGAAGCAGCCCGACGAACGGAGGCTCGTGCAGCGATAGGCTCCTCACCATCTCGGGACGGTCGAAAGCAAGCCGGAGCGCGACCGCTCCGGCATAGGAGTGGGCGACGAGGTGTACCGGGAAAAGGTCGATCGCGCTGAGGAGCTCCGCCAGGTCATGGGCATCGTCCCGGACGGGGTGCTCCCGCGGGGGGCCATAACTCGACCCGTGGCCGCGCCGGTCGACCACGACGACCTCGAGGGCGGGGGCGAGCGGCGGCACGAGGGCATCCCAGGTGTGATGATCGGTCCAGGAACCGTGCAGGAGGACGACGGGCTCGCCGGTCGCCGCTGTCCGTTCGTAGTAGAGCCGAACCGGTCCCAGGTCCACCTGCGGCAACGAGCGCCTCGGCCGGCCGACCCCGGTCGGGGCCGGTCCGCGCCGTGCCGAGCTCCGACGGCTCCTTACGTTGGCGGGACGCCTCCCGGCCCCCCGCCAAGCCTCAAGTACGCCCGTTCCGCTCGGCCGCGCCGCGGCGGTGTCCGCGAGGGGGCGGACGTTCGTGACGGTCGGGCGCTCGAGGGAAACGAAAACCCGCCGCGGGACGGACGACCGGGCGCTGCCGTGCGTCGACCGCGCCGAGGTCGAGGCCCGACGTCCGCCGAGAACTCCCCGTCCGGGCCGTGCGACCCTGGGGGCCCCGCGAGGATCAGGAGCCCGATGAGCGCGATCTTCCAGCGCCCGCTGTGCGATATGGGGGCGGCGTACGACTACGCATTCCGGCCCAATGCCGGGGAGCCCGACGCCGGCTCGGGCGGTCCGTGCGACGATCGGCCGCATCGCGTAGAGGTCTATGCGGCGTCGTCCGCCGGGAGCCCCGCAAGCTCGGACTGGCGCGAGTTCGCGCTCTGTCCGGAGCACGAGGCCCAGCTGCGTCGGATCGACGAGCGCCTTGCCGCGGGGGGCCGGGGCCGCCGATTCCGCGGTCCGGTAAACCGCCCCGGGGCCGCCGACGCGGCGGAGACCCGATAGTTTCGGGAGGTCCCTCGATCCCCATGGCGCCCGCCGCTCCCGTTGCTCCCCGCGTTCGGCTCGCTCCGGGGGTGGAGATCCCCGTGCTCGGGCTCGGGGTCTTTCACGCGGCCCCCGGCCCGACGACCCGTGAAGCCGTCGGGTGGGCGCTCGAGGCGGGGTACCGCCACATCGACACGGCGACCTACTACGAGAACGAGGCGGACGTCGGTGCGGCCGTCCGGGAGAGCGGGCTCCCCCGGGAGGAGGTCTTCGTCACCACCAAGCTCTGGCACACCGATCACGGGTACGACCGAGCTCGCCGAGCCGCCCGGGCGAGCCTCGAGCGCCTTGGGCTCGACTACATCGACCTCTATCTGATCCACTGGCCCCGGGCCCGGTCGTCCCAGGAACGCCTCGACTCGTGGAGGGCGCTCGAGGAACTGCAGCGGGACGGGACCGTCCGTGCGATCGGGGTGAGCAACTACTCGATCCGGCACCTCGAGGAACTGCTGCCCCACGCCCGCATACCCCCCGTGCTCGACCAGGTCGAACTGCACCCCTTCGTGTTCGATCCCGAGCTCGTCGCCTTCGCGGAGACGCACGGTCTCCGCCTCGAAGCGTGGGCCCCACTCACGCGCGGGTCCCAGTTCGCCCATCCCACGGTCCGGTCGATCGCCGCGGCGCACCGTCGGACCCCGGCCCAAGTCCTCCTCCGTTGGGGGATCGAGCACGGCTTCCTCGAGATCCCGAAGTCGGTCCACCGGGAACGGATCGTCGAGAACGCACAGATCTTCGACTTCTCCCTCTCGCCGGGAGAGGTCGGCTCCCTCGATGCGCTGCGGGGAGGGGCGCGCGTCGGCGCCTGGAACCCCACCGAGATCCCGTAGGACCGCGGGGACGGTGACGGCCCGCGGGCAGGTACCGCCGGCCGGGGGTCAACGCCGCGCCGCAATTGGCCCGCGCTGGGGCGAGCACGCGGACCACGACCCTCGGTTCCGCGCCCCCGCCGGGAGCGCGAAACGCGGGGCCAATTTCTTGAATTCGATAAATACTGCCTTCCCGTCGAACGTCCGTGAGCGAGCGTTCGAGCGCCGCGCCCGACCGGGCCCTCAAGACCGACGGGGACCTGCCCCCCCTTCCCGAGGCCGCTCCATCGCGCCGGACCCGGGGGCCGCGCCGCGACGCGCGGCGACGCCCCCACCCGAGGCTCGATCAGGTCCGCCGCACCTGGTACTTCTTCCGACGGAACACCCTGGCCATGGTCGGGCTCGGGATCGTCGCGTTCTTCGTCTTCGCGTTCATCTACGGAGTCAGCCTGCCGGTCAACAACCAGCAGCTCGACCTGTGGTGCGCAACCGGCGGCGTCTCGTCGACCTGTCCGGGCGGCCCGCACACGGTCTGCACCTACCCCCAGGGAACGACCCCGCCGTCTCCCGGGTGCTACGTGGTGCCCGTTGTGGCGGGCGAACCGTACAGCAACTTCGTCGCTCCCACCATTACCTTGAATCCGCCCAGCCTCGGGCCGGTGCCGTTCGGCGCGTTCGTCGCGGGCGGACAGGTCGGCACGCCCTACTTCGAGAACCTGTTCGACGGGCTCGCCAAGGGCTCGATGTGGTCGATCTCGATCGCGATCACGATCGTGTCGATCGGCGCGGTGAGCGGAACGATCCTCGGCTCGCTCTCGGGGTTCTACGGGGGGCTCCTCGACGAGGGGCTCATGCGGGCGACGGACATCTTCTTCTCGATCCCCGGGATCCTGCTGGTGATCGTGGTGATCATCGCCGGCGTCGAGCTCGGCCTCACCGGGTTCAACGACCGGATCCTCCTGATGATCAGCGCGTTCGCGATAACGTCGTGGCCGATCTACGCCCGCATCGTCCGCGGGCAGTCCCTCGTCGTCCGGGAGCAGAAGTACGTTGAGGCCGCGCGGGCCGCCGGCGCGACCAACGGCCGACTCCTGCGCAAGCACGTCCTCCCGAACAGCGTCTATCCGGTCTTCGTGCAGATGTCGCTCGACGTCGGCGCGTTTCCGTTGAACGTTGCGGCGCTGATCTTCATCGGCTTTCCCATCGTTCCGAACGTCCTCTGGCCCGAGTGGGGGTCGATCGCCGCGCAGGCGACCGTGGTCCTTCCGAGCATCCTATTGACCTGCAACATCCTCGGGTCCGGATCGACCTGCCCCCTCCCATGGTGGCAGGCACTCTTCCCCGGCCTCGCCCTGTTCCTCTTCGCCATCAGCGTGAGCTTCGTCGCGGACGGGCTCCGGGACGCGTTCGACCCACGGCTCCGGCGCTGACCGGGGTCGACCGCCGCGGACCCGCGCGAGAAGGAGCGACCTCCGTGCCCCGCGCCGATCGTGCAGGTCGTCGCGCGACGCGCGACAAAACGCCGGGGATTCGTACGACCGGCGCACGGCGTGAGGTAATATATTCTCCCTCGGTGAGCGGCGCGGTACGGCCATGGTCAGCGTCGAGGTAGCCCACGAGAAGTGCACCGGTTGCAGCCATTGCCGGGACGTCTGCCCGGTGACGGTCTTCGAGATGCAGCCCCGTGAGAACTGGCCGAACGTGGTCGACGACCCGGCGGTCGCGGCGAAGTTCCAGTTCCGCGCGGAGAAGTCCGCGGTCATCCACGGACCGGACTGCATCATGTGCGAGGCCTGTCTCTTCGAGTGCGAAGGGGAGTGCATCACGATCGTGGACGACGAGGGAACGACCCACCAATCGACGTACAAGTAGGCTCCCTCCCAAGACACCGGTACCGATCCCGCGGGGCTGTCGGGGCCCCAAGCCATCGTGGGGGCCCGCCGGACGACCGGAGCGGAGGGGGTTCGATCGGCGACGCGGGTCAGACCGGCCGAAGCCGGGGCCGGTAGAAGGTCGACTTCACTTCCGCCGGGCCGCCCGAAGCCGGGAAACGGACCCGAACGGCCGCGGAGCGACCGAACGCGGAGAACTCGAGGGAGTACCACACCGCCACCCAGGCCCCCGAGGCTTCGCGGAATGCCTCCCCGAAATGGTAGGTCGACTCGATCACCCGGCTGGCCCGCCGGGCGAGCGGATACGACCACTCGAGCGCCTCCCGCTCCGACCCCGGAGCCCCGTCGTGGGGAGCGGCATCGATCGGCCCGTCCACGCTGTGCGGCCCTTCCACGATCCCGCGTCCGAGGACGTAGCGGGCCCAGCTCGTCCGGACCCGTCCCTCGGTGTTCGTCTCGCGGAGAAGCAGCCAGACGAACGGGTTCGAGGTCGGGACGGGCTGGTGGAGCTCCCCGAGCTCCTTGAGGCGGCGCCCGATCGCGAGTCGACCCGCGAGCCGGATCCCGAAGTAGGCGACGAAGAACGCGACCAGCACCCAGAGCGTGGCCGTGTAGACATCGTACGTGACCCGGTTCCGTTCCACGTCCAGCAGGACGTAGAAGCCGACCGCGCTCACGATGAGGGTGATGATGTTCACCGCCCGGTCGGCATCCATCTGAAGACGCTTGTCGCTGAACGGGGCGAGCGGGGGGACCGAGAACTGGGTGAACCCGTCCTGGAGGACGTGCGCGAGCCCGCCGACCTCCATCACGACGAAGTAGAGCAGTGGGGAGCCGGGAAGGATGAGCGGGGCCAGGAACGCGCCCGCGACGGCGATGACGGAGACCCCGAACACGGAGTGGGTGATCCCGTGATGGCGGAGGAGAGGAAAGCGGCGGGCGAGCGGAAAGAAGAGCGCGTCCGCGTCCGGTAGGCCGCCCGCGAGGGCTCCGGCCGCGAGATACTGAGGATGGAGTCCGACGATCCCTGCCGTGAGAAGGTAGGCGACCAGTACGTGCGTGAGCAGGTCCACAACCGCGGAGCGACCGGCCTAGAGGAGGCCTTCCTCCATCACCTCGACCGACTCCACGTGCGGCACCTTCGCGAACGCGTCCTCGGTCGCCTGGAGCAGCCCGCCCGCGTCGGCCATCACGACCGACACGAGCAGCGCTTTCAGCCCGAACGCGATGTCCTTGACCTGCATCCCGCGGATCGTCACGCTCGTGGGGACGACGTCGCGCACGCCCTTTGCGAGGGCGTTCATGTCGGTCTCGACGCCCTGGGGCATCACCCGGAACAGCACAGCGACCGAGCCCATCGAGCGATCTCACCCCCCTACGGGCCCTCGAAGCCGCATTGCGGACAGTGGAAGGTCACGCTCTGGTCCCGGCAGCGGGCGCACCGCCCGATCGTCACGGCACCGCAGCTGGGGCACGGGAACTGGGTGGCGCCCTCCGACGGGACGGCGCGTCCGCACGAGGTGCATCGCAGCTCCGTTCGCGCCTGCATACTCGTCCCCTATCGATCCGGAGGCGCGCTACCTGCGCACCGCGCCCCGCCGGCGCGCGGCCACCCGGGTCACGAATATAAAGAGTACCACCACGAAGGCGACGATGCCGAGCGCGTACCAGAGCGTGTAGTTCGGCGCGCCGCCCTCGATATAGAACGACTGTGAGTACTGCGTGGCCCCACCGGAGAAGGTGACCAGCCCGTGCTCGCTCGCGAGGGAGATCGAGAACGTGTGGGTCCCGGACCCCAAGTTCGCGACCGCGTACTGGAACGAGAGGTTGTACTCCGCGCCCGGCGTGAGCGACGGCACGAGGACCGAGCCCACCGGAGTTCCGTCCAGTTCGACGGCGACCCGGAACGGCAGCACGGTCGACGCGGTCGGGTTTACGATCGTCGCCGCGACGACGTACGGCTGGACGACCGCGATCGTGTAGGAGTAGTTCACCGACTCGTTCTGGCCCTGATAGACCGAGGAGAACATCACGTTCAACGTCAGGGTCTGGGAGATGTTGCTGACGGACAGCGTCGCGTGGTCGCTCGTATTGCCCAGAATGCGGCCCGCGAGAGGGGCAAGGGTGACGCCACTCAGGTTGGTTCCCAGGATCGCGGCGTAGTAGCTCAGGTTGCCGACCTGCGTGCCGTTCGCGGCGAACGCCGGACCGCCGTGGGCGAGGAACGACAGGGTCGCGGTGGCGCGCAACGAGACTACGCTCGGATAGGTCACGGTGCCGGTCACCGGGGTCGACGACGCGGTCGGCCCAACGGAGGCCGAGACCCCGCCCGCCGGTCCGAGCGGAACCAGGAGAACGGCCACGAGCGCGAGCCCGACGATGGACAAAAGGAGCCCAGCTCGCCTCATCGTCGGTTCCACCGGCGGGTCTTCCACCACCGCCAGCTCACGATGCCGAGCGCGAGCGCGATCGCCGGAACGAACGAGAGCAGCGGGACCAGCCAGTCCGGCAGGTTCGCGGGCGGGGTGGCGATCGAGGGACCGGTCACCGTGATCCCGGAACTCCCGGCGCTCGACCGCGGGTGGACCGAGAGGAGCGGGATCGGCAGCGTCGCCGTCGACTGGACCGCGCCGCTGGAGTTCGCGACCGCACCGCTCACGGTTACCGAACCGGGCGGGACGAAGATCGCGCCCGTCGCGTTCAGCACGACGTAGTACGTCTCGTTCGCGCCGGCGTTGAGCCCCGCGGAGGTGGCCGGCTTCTGATCCGGTCCCTTCATCGAGAGGGACCAGCCGAGACCGGTGATCCGGGGGGCGTCGACGATCGTGAGCTGCACGACCTCGTAGGTGTTCCCCGTGTTCGCAACGTAGAACGGGATGGTGCTCACGTTCGGGCCCACCTCGGGCGGTGAGGTCGGGCTCCCGACCCGCACGCCGTAGTAACCCACGACGTTCACAATCGGCGGCGGGCTCACCGACCCGATCGAGGTTCCGTTGGCGAGCTGGAACGAGATGCCGACCGGCGGGTGGTCGACCGCGGTCCCGGCCGGTACTTGGACGACGACCTCGCTCGACGCCGACTGACCGGGCGCGAGCGTGAGGCTCGGGGCAGCGAAGTCGAACGTCCAGTACGCGGGGCTTCCCACGGGTCGCACGGTCACGGGAAGGTTCCCCGTATTGACGACCGAGAAGGAGAACGTCGCGGTGCCTCCCGCGGTCACGGTCGCGGACCGTGCGCCGACGAGCGAGCCCGAGACCGCCGGCACGAGACGGTAGGTGAGCGCGAGCGTGGCTCCGACGTTTCCGTTCATCACCCGCAGCGCCGTCGACGCGTCGGCCGGGGTCGCGATGCCCCCGTAGACCCCGAGCGCGGTCGCGGAGAGCGAGTAGTTTCCGGCAGGGAGCGCGAGCGTCACGGTCGAGGTCCCCGAGAGACCCGAGATGACCAGCCGGTGCCCGAAGGCGTCACGGACGATCAGCGACGCCGGCCCCAGTCCGGCCGACGTCCCGTTCGGAGGAGAAAGCACGATCGTCGCGGTCCACGTCGGTAGGAGCGTGAGCGTGAGCGCGCCGGAGTGGGAGGGAAGCGCGAGGGCGCTCGCGAACGTCGCGCCCGAGCCGCCGGTGGCCCCGGTCGTCGCGTAGACATCGTAGGCACCGGGCAACACCAGCACGCGGAAGCTGCCGTTCGGAGCCGGGACGACCGTGACGTTCGTCGACGGATACGGCCCGATGAGCGACACCGTGCCGGCGGGGTTCCCGAAGACCCCCGGCATCGTCAGAGTGCCGTTCAGCCAGACCCGTTCGGTCGTCGGAACGACCGTGACGCGGCAGGAAGCGTTCGACGCGGTGGGCGTGCAGCCGGCGCCACTCTGGCTGTTCCAGGTCTGATAGAAGCTCCCGTTCGGTCCCGGCGTGAGGGTGGTTCCGTTGATGAGGACCGTGTACGCCTCGTTGGGGGGAAGGGCGACGGAGAAGTGGCCCTGTGCCACCGCCACTTCGGTCTCGGAGCCGGACGGGGAGCGGATGGTCGCGGTCGCGTTCAGCGGCACTGCTCCCCCCGACGGGTCCGTGAGCGACCCCGCGACCTGGACGCCGGCGTTCGACAGGACGAGCGGGCCGGAGAGACTGCCGTTGGTGGCGATCGATAGCTGCGAGAGCGCCACGTACGTGGTGCCGTTCGCGGTCGCGTTCGCGTAGACCGAGTAGGTGGCCGGGGTCGCGTAGAACCCTTGTGTGTACGCGGTGCCGTTGACGGTGAGGTTGAGCAGCGGGGAGGTCAGGGTGACGTTCACGGCGCCGAGCCGCACCCCCGGCGGTAGCGAGATCGTCCCTTTCGCCGTGACCTGCGGCAGGACGTAGAGCGTGAGGTTCGAGTACGTCGCTCCGACCGGGATCGTCGTGGAAAGGGTCGTCGAGGGCAGGTACACGACCCCGCCGCCCACGGTCGCGCGTGCGCCGACCCCGTACACTCCGGGCGGCAGCGAGAAGGCGAAGGCCGGTCCGCCCGAGTAGGTCCGATTCACCGCGGTCGGGCTCTCGGCGGTGAGGTTCACGGTCACCTTCACGCCGGCCGGAAGCCCGCGCACCGTGAGCGTGACCGAGACGTTCTGGAGGGAGACCGGCAGATCGGTAAGCGTGGCGAGGCCGTTCGGGGCCACATTGCACGTCGTTCCGCCAGCAAATCCGATCGCGGAGGCGACGATACAGTACGTTCCCCCGCCCGGCAGGGTCGAAGGTACGTAGAACCCGACCGTGCCGTTCCCGTCGGCGATCGCCGGGACCGACGGTCCCGAGGTGCCGACGGAGACACGGACGGAGGCCCCGGATGCCGGGAACAAGACGCCGCTCGGAAGGTGCGCCGATACCGTGAACTCGCTCGAGATCGCGCTCACCGGCACGAGCGGAAGCACCGTCGGGCCCGAGAGGTTGGTCGCGGCGAGCGCGCTCAGCACGGTCACCGAACCCGTCGTCGGCCCGCTCAGCGCGAGGACCGAGTACCGACCGGGCGGTAGCAGGAGCGCGTAGGAACCGTTCGGGGAGGCCCACGTCGTGACCGCGGCCCCGCTCGCGGCGTAGGCCGTGACCGCGATCCGCCCTCCGCTCGAGCCGCTCCCACCGGAGACCGTCCCCGAGAGCCGCTCGGCCGGTGCCAGCGAGATCGAAAGGGAAGAGGTTCCCGCTCCGCCGACCTCGACGGTCGCGGTGCCGGCGTAGAGCGACGGCCCCACGAAGCCGAGCGCGTAGACCGAGTAGGTTCCTGCCGGCAGGTTCGCGAGGACCCCGCCGCTCGCGTCGGTGGAGTAGACCCGCCCCCCGGCGCTCGCGTTCAGGAGCGCTCCGAGGGGGGAGGCGCCGGAGCGGAACTCCGCGAGAGGTACGAAACGGACGGGGATCCCGACGGCCGGGGCACCCTGCGCCGTCACGGTCACCGAGACCGGTACCGTAGGACCCACCGTGAGGTTCGTCCGGACGATCGCTCCCGGCACAGAGGTCGCGACCGTGACGCCCTCCGAGCGCCAACCGGGTTCGGGGCCGCTCGCAGTGAGGGTGTAGTTGCCGGCCCCCACCGTGGCGATCGAGTACACACCTGTCGCGTTGCTGGTCGCTACGGCCAGCGTCCCGCTCGCGTTCGCGAGCGTGACGCTCGCGCCGGCCACCGGATTGCCCGAGAGGTCCGTCACGGTTCCCACGAACCGACCCGGATCGAGGCCCACGGTCGCGTTGTAGGTGGCGCCGACGTTCAGCGTGACGGCGGTTTCGGAGTAGTTGCGGCCGCCGTAGAGGATGTTGTAGTTGTAGACCCCGGGCGGCACGTTCGAGAGCAGGAACGATCCGCTACTGTCGGTCCGAACCGCCCGGTAGGCGGTGCCGTTGGAACCCCAGAGGAGGACCTCGGCCCCGGTCACGAGCGGGTCATGCGCCGGCGCGTAGGCCGAGGAGTTATTCGCGTTCCAGTAGACGAACCCCTGGACCGTCCCCGGAGCGAGGGTGTACGTCTCGGAGAGGGCCGGCGCGTTGTACGAAAGCCCGATCGAGTCCGGCACGTAGATCGGGACGGACTTCAGAACGATGTTCCCCTGCTGCCGGAGGCCGTCGAACGAACCGATCGTGATGTTGAGGGTATCATTGCCCGGCGGAAGGACGAGGGAGAAGGAGCCGTCCGACGCGGTGAGGGTCGTCATGTGCGGGATCCCCCAGCCGTCGTCCACGGTCACGCGGGCGGCGGCGACCGGCGACCCGTCGGGGAGGACGACCCGCCCGAGAAGCGTCTGGCCCGGATAGTACTCGAGGATCGCCTCGCTGCCGGCGGTGTAGTACGTCTGGGACGAAGCGTCGACCGAGCCGCCGTTCTTCGCCTTAAGCGCGTTCGCGATCGGAAGGTTCTGCGCCCCGTAGCAGCTCGCCCCGGGGGTCGCGTTCGCCTGCGAGCAGTAGTAGGCGGTCTTGTACACGACCCGGAAGTGCTGGAGCATCCAGCCCGGCATGAGCGGCGAGGTCGCCACCTGCTGCGAACCGGCGAGGCCGGGGATCCCCGGCCCGAGCCCCGCGTCGGTCCCGTTGTACCCGACATAGATGTGGTAAATCATCGAGTTGTAGAACGGCGAGAACCAGTTGATCTGGTACCCGTTCGCGAGGACGCTCGCGCCCGCCGGCACCTGGCCCGCGGGGAAGGTGCCTTGGGTCGTCGCCACCGTGACATTGAAGAACGTGACGGGCAGGCCCGCGGAGTTGATGATCCGGCCCGTAAGGTCCGCCGGAGCGTAGAAGATGCCGGTGCTCTGACCCGAGAGGGGGAAGAGGCGAGAGTCCGACATCGCGTAGCGGATCGACCAGCCGGTGTACTGCTGGACGTCGTTGTAGACCTTCGCGACCCCCGAGAGCGGGAGCGACGACGCGATGAAATACTCCATCGCGAGGTACATCGCGTTCGCGTCGGTGAGGGTCGCCGGGTCGACGGGGAGGTAACGCTCGGGGTGCGCGACGACGAGCGTGTAGTCGGCGGACGTGTTCACCATCAGCGAGTGGAGTTCGGTCAGGTTGAGACCGTCACCGGCCAGGATCTGGTTGAGCCCGGCGGGGAGGTACCGTAGGCCGGTGTGGAGCTGCTCGGCCTGGAGGAGCGTGGTCGTGAGGACACCGATGGCGAGCGACTCGTTCTGCGCAAGCAGGAACTGACCGGCGGGGTCGATCCCGTTCTGGAAATTGTCGGCGACGCTCGGATGGCCGCCCTGCGCGATCGTCTGGAACCCGTAATCCCACCAGCTCACGAGCGCCGGACGCTGGGAAGGCGCGAGGTTCGTGTCCTGCTGGGCAAGCCAGTTGTATCCCGCGCTATCGTACTGGTTCGGCGTGTCAAGGGACGAGCCGGCGGCTCCGAAATACTGGGTCGAGGGGCTCCCGATGTTCGACTGGAGCCACGGCGGCAATGTCGCGGCGACCTGGCTCGAGAACTGGCCCTTCGTGTTCCCCGGGATGCCGGCGTCGATCGCGACCCATACGTTCGGGAGGACGAGGCCCACGACGAGGAAGAGGATCACGACGTGGCGGACCTTGAACGCCTTGCGGAAGGCGCCGAACTGGCTCCTTCGGTCCGAGAGCGAGGCGACCGTGCGGCGCAGCTCGGGAAAGCCGGCGATGTCGAGCGAGCGGACGATCGCCTCGGCGGGGAGCAGCGCGAAGATCGGGGATCCGACAAGGAAGAACTTCGCGGCGGAGACGGGGAGATAGATCGAGAGGACGCCGTAGACCAGGAAGACGACGAGGTAACGCTTGAAGCGGTGGTGGACGAGCAGGTAGAGGAAGAGGGCGAGGCCCACGAACGTGAGGAAGAAGGTCACCACCCCGTAGCCGATGATCAGCTGGTCGATCGACGGCGCTTGGGCCTCGGCGACCGTCGAGTAGATCAGGTTCTTGACAAAGTAGCCCTGCCCCGTGATGATGTTCTGGAAATAGGTGGGAGAGAGGATCGCGAGGAAGGCCCCCGCAGCGACGAAGAGGCCGATCAGGACCGGGATCGAGAACACCCACGGAACGTCGCGCAGGAAGAGGAACGGAAGCAGCAAAAGGAGGACCCCGAAATACAGCAGGAGGGGGAGATCGAACCACACCGAGAACTGGTGCTGGACGAGGTAGTACGGGACCGCCATCGGGAAGCCGACGAGTCCGACGATCCACGTGGCGACGTAAAGACCGAAGGAGTCGACCCGTCGGATCCGCTCGATGACCGTCGTAATGAGGATCGAGATCCCGATGACGACGATCCCGTAGGTGAACCCCTGCCAGGCGAGCGCGAGCGCGCCGAGCGAGACCCCGGTGAAGACGGCCCATTTGACCGCCGTTCGTTCGGTTCGGAGGAACCCCCGGAGCCCGGCAAGGACCGACCGTGGGCTCCGGTAGTTCTCCACCCAGCGACGGTTCCCGACGGACTTGACCGTGCGCAGGTAGGCGTAGACGAGGAGGAGGATGAAGAACGTGTAGAAGGAGAGGTAGTTCGCGTAGCCGAAGATCGAGGAGTCGATGTTCGCGCTCAGGAACGGATAGATCAGGGCGGCCACGAGCCCGACCCGACGGCCGGAGACCTCCCGTCCGATGAGGTAGACCGGAAAGACGCCGAGCGCCGACCAGAGGGGGGCCTGGAGATCGAGGAACCAGGCGCCGGCGGTCACGGGGTTCCCCCCGAAGAGCGGCGCGAACGCGACTCCGAGGACACCGTTCATCCAGTCGAACAGCGGCTCCCGCGGGTTGATCAGGCCGCGCGGGAAGTTCAGCAGCGGGTCGGTGATCAGGTTGTGATGGTTCAGCGCGATGTACGCCATCACCCGCGAGTGGTAGTACGAATCGGAGCCGCCCGCGTAGACGTTGAGCGCCCCCCACTGCGCGATGATCGGGTACGACCAGACGGTCCGGATCGCGAAGGAGATGCCGAACGCGGCCAGCAGCAGGGCGACGGTCCAGCCGTGACGTCGCCACCAACCCGTTTGAGACGAATCCATGCGTCGCCGCTCTCCCGAGCTGGCGGCGCGCGAGACCGAGGAGCTGTATAAATAGGCTACTGCAGGAAATCGACGGCGGCCGGCCGTGCGCCCTTCGGGAACGCCTTCGCCCCGGATCCCGGTGGGAACGCCCTCCCCCCTACGGAAGGGCTCGGAAGCGGTAGAACCAACGTCCGTCCCCGATATCGTACGTTTCCACCCGGACCCGCTCGCCGAGCCGAAGCTCCGACCACGGCCGGCCGTCGATCCGGCCGAAGAGGCGAAGGGGAGCTCCCTCCAGGTCGACGAGACCGACCGCGAACGGGACCTCGCTCTCCATGCCGAGCGGGGCGCCCGCGAGGACGGCGCTGAAGGCGTAGATCCGCCCGTGCTCGGGAAGATCGATCCATTCGAGCTCCTCAGAGTGGCACCCGGGGCATGCGGTGCGCGGGGGCCAGTGGAGCTCGCCGTCGCGCGGACAGCGGGTCGAGGAGAGCCGACCTTCGCGCAGTCGATCGTAGAAGCGGGAAAGCCGGGTCTCCTTCTCGCTCTCGAGAGGAAAGAAATCGAGCAGGAACGGCCGCTTCTCCCGAGGCCGCGGGGCGACCCCGGGCGCCTCGGAAGCCGCCGGAGCGGGAGGAGAGGCTGCCGGGTCGGGTGGGACAAGGGTCGGCGCGGGCCGCCGCGGTCGGGAGGGCGGGGCGCTCACGCTGCCTCGCGGCCGTAGACCATCACCGAGTGGACGTTCGCGCTCCCGGACAGATTGTGCACGAGCGCCCAGCCGGGGTCCGGGGCCTGCCGGCGTGCCGGGACCTGGCCCGCGAACTGCTGGAAGACCTCGAGCGCCTGAGCGATACCGGTCGCCCCCAGCGGATGACCGCAGCCGAGGAGACCTCCGCGCGGGTTGACGACGAGGTCGGCCCCGACCTCCCCCCGTCCGTCGGCGGCGAAACGGCCGCCCTCACCGGGAGGGCAGAGTCCGAGCGCCTCGTACTCGACGATCTCGGAGATCGTGAAGCAGTCGTGGACCTCCGCGAGGTCGAGGTCGTGGACGGAGATCCCCGCCCGGCCGAGCGCTTCGCGCGAGGCGTGCTTGAGCCCGACCCAGTCCGTGAGCGAGCCGGCGTGGGCGAGGTTGTGAAAGTTCGAGTACTGCCCTGTACCGCGGATCCATGCGGGGGTGTCGGTGTACTCCCGTACCCGTTCCTCGGCGACCAATACGACGGCCGCAGCCCCGTCCGTCATGGAGGAACAGTCTCCGAGCCTCAGCGGAGGAGCGACGAGGGGGAGCCGCAGGAGCTTCTCCCGGGGGAACGTCTTCTCGTAGAACTGCGCGTTCGGGTTCGAGTTCGCGAAGCGGTGGTTCTTCTCGGAGACGGCCGCGAGCATCTCCTCCGTCGTCCCGTACTCGAGCATGTGGCGCTGCGCGACCATCGCGAAGAACGGGGGAGCGGTCGCCCCGTGGGGGCCGTCCCAGGGGCGGTCCATCACGCACCCCATGGCCGAGTTCGCTTCGCTCATCGAAGGCAGGTTCATCTTCTCCACCCCCACGGCGACCGCAACCTCGGAGAGACCCGCGGCGATCGCGGCGTAGGCGGATCGGATCGCCGATTGTCCCGACGCGCAAGCGAGCTCCGTCCGCTGGAGGATGTTCCGCGGCCGCAGGCCCATCTGTTCCGCGGCGAGCGGCGCCACGTGCGACTGGAACGCGAAGCGCTCGGGCTCGGCCGCCCCGACGAACAGGGAATCTACGTCCTCGGCGCGGAGCCGGGGCACGGCCCGGAAGAGCGCCGCGCCGACCTCTTGGGCCAGCTCCGACCACGTCGCGGAACGCACGCCCCAGCGGGTGGACGCACCCCCGACCAGCGCGACCCGGCGACCGCTCATCGCCGCCCCGCCCGGATCTCCTCGACGACCCGGTCCCCGGCCGCGCTGGTGGAGACGTGGCCCCCCTGATCGTAGGTGCGGGCAGTACCCCCCGCGAGCACGGCGGCCAAGGCGCGCTCGAGCCGGTCGGCCTGCCCGGTGAGTCGGGCATCGGAGTGCCGTTGGCCGAGCCAGCGGACCATCTGCTCGATCGCGAAGAACGTCGCGAACGGGTTCACCTGGTTCTTGCCCGCGTACTTCGGAGCGCTCCCGTGGATCGGCTCGAACATCGCGTGCGACTCTCCCACGTTGCCCCCCGCCGCGAACCCCATCCCGCCCTGGAGGACCGAGGCAAGGTCGCTGATGATGTCCCCCATCATGTTCGTCGCGACCACGACGTCGAACCGCTCGGGCTCCCGGATCAGCCACTGGGTGAAGGCGTCCACGTACGCATAGTCGCGCTCGACGTCGGGGTACTCGGCCGCCACTCGGTCGTAGGTCTCCCGGAAGAACCGGCAACCCTCGAGGACGTTCGCCTTGTCGACGCACGTCACTCGGAGCTTCGCGTCGAGGGGCGCGCCGCGTCCGCGCGAACGGGCCAGCTCGAAGGCGTACCGGATCACCCGCTCCGATCCCTTCCGTGTGATGACCCGCGTGTCGACCGCGACCTCGGTCTCCCGCGCACGGGTGAGGCGGCCGTGGGCGGGCGTGTACAGGCCCTCGGTGTTCTCCCGGACGATGACCAGGTCGACGTTCTTCGGCGACCAGACCTCGTGGTACGCGCCGCTGATGCGGTGGCGGACCCCGGGGTAGAGCTTGCAGGGGCGCACGTTCGCGTAGAGGTCGAGCTCTTCGCGCACGCCGAGCACGAGCGCGCGGCCGGCAATGTCCCCGTTCGGGAGGGTCGCACCGGGCCATCCGACCGCCCCCAAGAGGATCGCGTCCGCCGAGGCGGCGGCGGCGGCCGCTTCGGGTTCCCACTCGCGCCCCGTCTCGAGGTAGTACTTTCCTCCGCCCGGATATCGCGTGAGGTGCCAGGGCGCGGGACCCCCTTCCGCGAGCGCGGCGAGCACTTTCTCCCCCTCCCGCAGGACCTCGGGTCCGGTGCCGTCGCCGGGATAGACGGCGATGGAGTAGCCGGCGTCCTTCATGGAGCGCGGGGCGCCGAGCCCCGGGCGGCGAGCTCTCGTCGCACCTTCTCGACGAGACCGCCCGCCTCGAGGAGGTCGAGGAGGTGGTGCGGGAGGGGAGGGAAGGAGACCGACCGGTCCCTCGTCAAGTTTCGGACGACCCCGTTTCGCATCTCGACTCGAGCGTGGTCGCCCTGCTCGAAGATCGCCCGGACGCCCGGCGCCTCGATCGCCGGGATGCCGAGGTTGATCGCATTGCGGAAGAAGATGCGGGCGAACGAATCGGCGACAACGGCCCCGACGCCGATCGCCCGCATCGCCTGCGGGGCGTGCTCCCGGCTCGAGCCGGAGCCGAAATTCTCCCCCGCGACCAGAATGTCGCCGGAGCGAGCCTCCTTCGCGAACTCCGGGAGCGCGATCTCGAAGACGTGCTTCTTGAGCTCTTCCGGGTCGATGATCGTGAGGTACTTGCCCGAGATGATCTGGTCGGTGTCGACGTCGCGCCCGAGCGTCCAGACCCGGCCCTCGATGATCTCCTGCAACGTCCGCCCCCCTAGAGCAGCTCCCGAGGATCGGCGATCTCGCCCTTGATCGCCGAAGCGACGACCGCCGCCGGCGACATGAGGTAGATCCGGGCCTCCTTCGGACCCATCCGTCCGGGGAAGTTCCGGTTCGAGGAGGAAGCGCAGATCTCGTCGGGAGCGAGGATACCCATGTTCCCACCGAAGCACGCGGAGCAGCTCGAGTTCGTGAACACGGCGCCGGCGTGCGTGAACGTCTCGATGATCCCCTCCTCGAGGCACTGCTGGTAGATCGAGGTCGACGCCGGCGAGACGATGAAGCGGACGCCCTTCGCGACTTTCGCGCCCTTCATCAGCGCGGCCCCTTCCCGGAGGTCCTCGATCCGCGCGTTCGTGCAGGAACCGAGAAAGGCCTGGTGAATCGGGACGTGCTCTCGGGCGACGTCGGGCAGGGGGCGGACGTTGTCGGGAGAGTACGGACACGCGACCATCGGGGGCATCCCCTCGACGTCGAGGTCGATCGTGCGCTCGTACCGGGCGTCGGGGTCCGGCAGCAGCGGATGCATCGGATGCTTTGCGATCCCGGCGAGGTACTCCCTGGTCGTCGCGTCCGGAGCGACCATGCCCGTCTTCGCCCCCATCTCGGTCGTCATGTTGCACAGCGTGAAGCGTTCGGGCATCGAGAGGCCCCGAACGGTCGCTCCAGAGAACTCGACCGCCCGGTACTGCGCACCGGTGGTCCGGATCTCCCCCAGGACCCGGAGCACCAGGTCCTTGGCCGTGACTCCCTTTCCGAGGCGTCCCCGAACCCGGACCTGGATCGTGGGCGGGACCTTGAGCCAGAGCCGCCCCAGCGCGAGCACGGCCGCCATCTCCGTGGGACCGATCCCGGTCGCGACGGCCCCCATCGCCCCCAACATGTTCGTGTGCGAGTCGGTGCCGACGGCCAGGTCCCCGGGAACGACCCAGCCGTTCTCGGCCAGGATCTGGTGGCAGATGCCGTGCTGGCCGACATCGTAGAAATGCGGGAGACCGGTCTCGGCCGCGAACTTCCGGAGGATCCGGTGGAGCACGGCCGCGCCCTCCGTCGAGGCCGGGACCCAGTGATCGATCGCGATCACGACCCGGTCCGGATCCCAGACCCGCTCGGCGCCCATCTGATGGAACGGTCCCACCGTCTGGGCCCCCTGCTCGTGCATCATCGCGAGGTCGACCTGACCCTCCACGATCTGTCCCGGTACGACCCGATCGAGGCCCGCCGCCCGGGCCAGGACCTTCTCGGCGAGGGTCGCGCCGGCCGCGGCGCCGCTCATGCGTTCACCGGCCGTAGTCCGACCGCCTCCACCATGGACCAGAACTCCTCATCGCTCAAGCCCGGGTGCTCGAAAAGCGCACGGTACAGATGCAAGAAGCGGCGCAGGTCCTCTTTCGATCGGGACTCCGTCTCCCGCTTGATCCGCTGCAGGAGCTCGAGGAGGAGCGGATCGGGTGCGACGATGCCCCGCTCCTTGAGCTTCTCCACGACCGCCGCTTTGCCCGTGTGCTTTCCGAGGATCATCTGGCGGCGCCGCCCGACGACCTCGGGCTGGAGGGGCTCGTAGGTCAGCGTATGGGCGAGGATGCCGTGGGTGTGAATACCGGCCTCGTGCGAGAAGGCGTTGTAGCCCACGAGGGCCTTGTTCGCCGCGACCGGGACGCCCGAGAGCTCCTCGACCTCGCGCGACAGCTCGTGGAGAAGGGCGGTGCGGATTCCGGTGCGCACGCCGTAGAGCGCTTCGAGGCCCAGTACGACCTCTTCCAAGGACGCGTTGCCGGCCCGTTCGCCGAGGCCGTTCACGCAGACCTGGGGCGCCCGAGCACCGCACTCGACGGCGGTGATCGTGTTCGCGGTCGCGAGGCCGAAGTCGTTGTGGCAGTGAACGGAGAGGTCCTTCGGCCGTACGCGTCGGACGAACTCTTCGAGGAACCAGCGGAACGTGAGGGGGGTCATGATCCCGACGGTGTCCGCGACCACGAGCCGGTCCGCCCCCGCCTCCTGAACGTCCCGATACAGCCGCTCGACAAAGTCGAATGGGGCCCGGACCGTATCCTCGGTGACGTACGCGACGTGGAGGCCGGCCTCCTTGGCCTGCCGGACGGTCTTGACCGAGGCCGCGCGCACCTCGTCCTGCGTCATGCGCAGCTTGTACCGGAGATGGACGTGGCTCGCCGCGACGAAGATCGCGATATGGCTCACTCCGCTGCGAATCACGGCGTCCACGTCGGCCGGCACGGTCCGCGCGGCTGCGAGCACTTTCGCCTTCAGCCCCGCGTGCGCGACGCGGTGGACGGCCTCCGCCTCCTCCTCCGACACCACCGGGATGCCGGCGTTGAGGACCCCGACGCCGACCTCGGAGAGCTTCTCCGCGATCCGGAGCTTCTCTTCCGGCGAGAAATGCACCCCCGGCATCTGCTCGCCGTCGCGCAGCGTCTCGTCCCAGATCTCCAGAGACTCGGGAATGTGTCGTGCGAGCGCGGTCGCGGAATGGTAATTCTCGACGAGCGCGGGCTCCGCCATCCGCGCTTCTACGGGTCCGGCCGAATTAACCTTTGTCGCGCGCGCTCGCCCTTCCGGAGGCCCCGGCTCGCAAGTTACGACGGGTTCCGGCCACCTCTTAAATAGTGACCGGACCTCAAACACGCTGCAAGTCGGTCACGACCTGTTCTCGGTGAACCTATGACGACGCCCGCGGTCAGGAACCCTCCCCTTTCGGCAGCCACCGGTGGGGAGGCGACGACGCCTGCGCAGGAACTCTCGGACCTGAGCGTGATGATCGGGGGCCAGGGAGGCGACGGCACCCTCACCGTCTCGGACCTCCTCGGCCGGTACTTCCGCAAGCGGGGCCTTTACGTTTACACTTCGCGCAACGTCCTCTCCCGGATCCGGGGCGGTCACGCCGACGCCTCGATCCGCGCGAGCCGCGATCCCATCGCTTCGGTGAAGTCGCAGGTCGACGTGCTCGTGGCGTTCGACAACGAGGCGATCGAGATCGGCAAAGCGGAGCTCGCGCCGCACGGCTTCGTCCTGTACGACTCGACGACGTTCCACTCGGAGCTGCCGAATTCGGCCGGCTTCCCTTTCGCGACGCTCGTCGGCGGACCGCTCGGCCAGCCGATCTTCAAGAACACGGCGGCCTACGGCGCGCTCTCGGTGCTTTTCGGCTTCGACCCCGTCCAGACGCGCCTCGTGATCGAGGAGCGCTTCAAGCGGCGCAGCCCGGAAGCGCTGGAGAAGAACCTCAAGGCGCTCGAGATCGGCCGGAAGGTCGCGCTCGAGGATCCCCGGGTCGGCCAGCGGTTTTCCGTCGCCGAGGGGGACGCGCGCGATCTCATCCTCACGACCGGCAATCAGGCCGTGGCGCTCGGTTTCGTCGTCGGAGGCGGCCGATTCTTCGCGGGGTATCCCATCACCCCCGCGACGGAGATCATGGAGTACCTCCAACGGTACCTTCCCGCGTTCGGCGGGATCGTCCGGCAGGCGGAGGACGAGCTCGCCGCGATCAACATGGTGATCGGCGCCTCGTACACGGGGTCGCGAGTGATGACCTCGACGAGCGGACCGGGACTCTCGCTCATGACCGAGGGGATCGGCCACGCCGGGACTGCCGAGCTCCCGATCGTCGTGGCCGACTGCCAGCGGGTGGGACCCTCGACGGGGGAGCCGACCCGCAACGAACAGTCCGATCTCTCCCACCTCGCGAACCTCGGGCACGGGGAGTACCCGCGGTTCATCCTCGCCCCCGCGACTCCCGAAGATGCGTTCGACCTCACGGTCGAGGCGCTCAACCTTGCGGAGCGCTGGCGCCTACCGGTGATCCTCCTTCTGGACCAGGCGCTCTGCCAGAACACGGCGACGTGCCGCCGGTTCGAGTTGTCGAACGTACGGGTCGACCGCGGAAAGCGACTCGGCGGCGACGCGGCCCAGGGACTCGCGCAGTACAAGGTCTACCAGTTCACCGACGACGGAGTGAGCCCCTTCGCCCCCCCCGGGACCCCCGGGCTTTGGTCCGAGGTCACCGGCAACGAGCACGACGAATGGGGGCACGTCTCCGTGAACCCGGTCAACCGCGTGCGCATGATGCAGAAGCGCATGGAGAAGATGGTCCGCGCGCGCAATGAACTGCCCCCGTGCCGGCTCTTCGGACCGTCCGAGGCGCGCATCGGGTTCGTCGGGTTCGGCAACACCTCGGGCCCCATCCTCGAGGCGATGCGGATCCTGGAGAGCCGCGGGATCGGGACGCGCTACCTGCAGGCCCGAACCCTCTATCCGGTCCCCGTGCACGAGATCGAACCCTTCCTGGCCGGGCTCGACGTCTGCTACGTCGTCGAGCACAACTACACCGGCCAGCTGGCCCGTCTCCTGCGGGAGACGATGCCGGCCCAGCATGCGAAGCTCCGCTCGACCCTCAAGTACGACGGGACGTCGTTCCGTGCTCCCGAGATCGTCGCCGCGGCGACAGGAGGCGCGTAAGATGGTGCAGTCCGCGAAACCGGTGCCCCCGATCTGGTGCCCCGGCTGCGGGGACTTCGGGGTGCTCGCGGCCGTCAAGAAGGCGGCGGCGAACCAGAAGATTTCGGTGCACGATCTGGTCCTCGTTGGAGGGATCGGATGCTCGGGATCGATCCACAACTTCCTCGAGGTCAACGGGATCCACGCCCTCCACGGCCGTCTGCTCGCACAGGCTGTCGGAGTGAAGCTCGCGAACCCCTCGCTCACCGTGGTCGCCGCGGGGGGCGATGGGGACGGCTACGCGATCGGGATGGGTCACTTCATCCACGCGTTCAAGAAGAACGCCTCCATCCTCTACATCGTCATGAACAACGAGACCTACGGGCTGACGAAGGGTCAGGCATCCCCGACGAGCCAGCTCGGCTTCGAGGGGAATGTTGAGCCCCCCTTCCATGCGATGCTCACGGCCCTGTCGATCCCCGCGCCGAACTTCATCGCGCGCACGTTCTCGGGGGACCCGAAGACCATGACGGCGGTGCTGGAGGAAGCGCTGCGGTTCAACCGCGAGGGCCGCGGATTCGCGTTCGTGGAGGACCTGTCGCCGTGCGTGACCTACAACGACACGTACAAGCTCTGGCGAGAGAAGGTCCTCGATGTCTCGAAGCTCCCCGGCTACGACCCGACGGACCGCAAGACGATGTTCCGACTCTGCCTCGAGACGATCGAGCAGGGCCGCATCCCGATCGGGGTCATGCACCGGCCGAAGGAGCCGGGCCACGACGGGCTCGAGGCGAAGCTGGTGGGGGACCGGCCGGGGCCGGCCCGGGCGGACATCGCCCTCGCGCCGAACCTGGCGTCCTATCAGAAGCTCCTTTCGGGCCTGACGTAGCGCCGGTGGGACCGGCGGTCCGCGCGCCCGCGGGGGTCCGGGAGGGGAGACGATCTGGCTCGGGATCGACGACACCGATAGTCCGCGCGGCGGATGCACGACCTGGATGCTCTCCGAGGTCGTCGGGCTCGCCCGGGACCTCGGCGTGGACCTGATCGGAGAGCCCTGGCTCGTCCGACTCAACCCGAACATTCCCTGGAAGACGCGCGGAAACGCGGCGTTGGGGGCCCGCTTCGGTCACGGTCGGGGCCGGCGGCGACGGGTCGGCGAGGTCGGAGGCCGGGGGATCTGGGGCTACGAAGCGGGCGGGCCGCTGTCGTCCCAGGAATCCGGGTCGTTCCGGGCGGCCGCGTGGGAGCGGGTGCTCGCGAATGCGTCCGTCGGGGAGCCCGGCACCGACCCGGCGATGGTCGTCAGCTCGCACCGTCTGCCCGGCACGCTCTACTGGAGGGCGGTCCGCGAGGTCGTCCCGGTCGACGCGATCCGGCAAGCCCTGGACCTCGCGGGGGCGTGGTGGCGTACCCACGGCAGCGAGCGGGGGCTGGTCGGCGCCGCCGCCGCGATCGCCTGGCCGGGCCGGCGGGCGACCTGGGAGCTCACCACCTATCGTCGGCCCGAGCGGCAGGGCACGCCCCGCCAGGTGGACCGGGCGAGCGTGCGTCGGGCGGCAGCGCGGTGGCCGTCACTGTTTCTCTGCGAGGACCGCCGGACCCGGCGACTCCTCGTCGCCCCGCACACCGCGTGCCCGGTGCTCTACGGGCTCCGCGCCGACCGGCCGGCGGGGCTCTCCCGGGCGCTCCGGGTCGTTCGCTCCGAGCCGGTCGACCGATGGATGCGCTTTTGCACGAACCAGGCGTCGGGGGACCACCTCGTCGTGCGGTCCGGGGCGTCCCTCCTCGGACCGTACGAGAGCGGGCGGCTCCGGGTGACCGTCCGGGCGCCGCCGCGCGACCTACCGGGCGGGCACGTCGCGCTTTCCACCCGGGCGGCCGACGGGAGCGATCTCGCGTGCCTCGCGTTCGAGCCGACCAAGACCCTTCCCCGCGTGGTCCGGGCGCTCGTCCCTGGAGACCGCCTCCTGGTCTGGGGAAGCCGGGGCGCCGACCCGACGTTCCGGCTCGAGGGGCTCCGGCTCCTCCGCCTCGCGCCACGCCGGGGCCCACCGCGCGCTCCTGCGTGCGATCGTTGCGGGCGCCCGACGCGCTCCCTCGGCCGGTCCCGGGGATATCGTTGCCCGGGCTGCCACCACCGGCTTCCCCCGGAGAAAGCCGTGAGACCGCGTCGCGTCGCCCCGCTGTCGGTCAAAGAGTACCACCCGACACCCTCGGCCCGACGCCATCTCGCCCCCCGCGCACCGGACGACTGACCCGGTTCGGCTTCGCGAATGCTTTTGAGCGGTCGAGGGTAGTTCGGTCCGAGCGGGGTCCATGGCCTGGGCGCGCACCAAGACGGCCGTCCTCTTCGCCGCGATCATCGCGCTCTTCGTCGGGGTCGGGGGTCTGGTCGGCCAGTTCGTCTTCCAGGGTTCCTGGCTCGCCGGCATCGTCATGGCCCTCGGGCTCTCGATCGTCCTGAACGTCGGCGCGTACTTCGCTTGCGATCGCCTGATACTCTGGTCGACCGGGGCGAAGATCGTCACCTCGGAGGAAGCGCCACGCCTTGCGAAGATCGTCGAGGAGCTCGCTCCGAAGTTCCACCTGACCGCTCCCCGCCTCGCGATCGTGCCCACCGAGACCCCGAACGCCTTCGCGACGGGGCGGAACGAGAAGCACGCCGTGGTCGCGGCGACCCAGGGGATCCTTCGCCTCCTCGATGATCGGGAGCTCCGGGGGGTCCTCGCGCACGAGCTCGCCCACATCCAGGACCGGGACGTGCTGCTGATGACGTTCGCGGCGACCCTCGCCGGCGCGATCTCCTACGCGGCCCAGATCGCCTTCTTCTCGACCCTCTTCGGAGGCGGCGCCAACCGGAACAACGGTCTGGTCGGGCTCTTCGCCGTGCTCACGGCTCCGATCGCGGCGATGCTGATCCAGCTCGCGATCAGCCGCTCCCGGGAGTACCGCGCGGACGAGGTGGGGGCCCACACGGTCGGAGATCCCGAGGCGCTCGCGAGCGCGCTCGGCAAGCTCGAAGGGGCGAACCGGCGCCGTCCGATGCGCGTGGGTTCCCCGGCGCAGTCGAGCCTCTACATCGTGAACCCGTTCCGCGGCTCCTGGTTCGCCTCGATCTTCTCGACCCACCCTCCGATCGACGAACGGATTCGCCGTCTCCGGGCGATGCGGACCTCTTTCACGTACCGTCCGACGGTTCGAGGACCGACGACCCGCCGCGGAGCGCACGCCGATGGGTAGGACAGACACCGGGGGCGCATGGTGAGCTGCCCGGCGTGCGGGGGCGAGCTCCCCGATGCCGACGCGGCGGTCCAATGCCCGCGGTGCCATCTCGCGACCCACCTCTTCTCCGCGGTCCGCGAGGCCGCCGGGAGCGAAGGGGGCGCCGATCCCACGTACCTGCGCACGATCGGCGAGATCCTCTCCTCCGTGGACCTTTCCTCCGCTTCCGATCCGGCGCCATCGGCCGCGCAGGGACTCCTCAGCCGGCCCGCTCGTTTCCTGGCGACCCGACCCGGCGCGGTCGTTCCCCCGGTGCCCGCCCGGGACGCTCCGACGATCGCCCCGCTCGGCGACCTCCCGGCCCTGCCGGCCGCGGCCTCGTCGGCCGAAGTGCGGCGCCGTATCGAAGAGTACTTCCAGCTCGGGCGAAGGCTCGGGCTCGACTTCACCGACTTCGAAAGCCGCTGGGGTGCCGCCCAACTGGCCGACGACACGGCGAGCCTCGAGGTCCTCGCGCGGGAGATGTTCGTCCATCTCGCGAGTGCCCTCACCGAGGAGTACGAGTCCGCGCTCGGACGCCGGAACGAGATCGCGCAGCTCGTCCCGACGCCCAGCGCGGACGTCGAGCTCGATGCGATCCGACGCGCGACCCTCGTCGGCGACCTCACGGGCTCCCAGCGCCGACTCGTGCACGTCCGCGACGAGCTTACCCGCCTCGAGGAGGAGTGGCAGGTGGGCCGCATCCTCGTGACGGAGTGCGACCTCCTCGCCCAGACGCTGCGCGACTTGGGTGGGGACCCCGGCCCGGCCACCGGACCGCTCGAAGAGGGCCGGCGCTTCCTCGGTGAGGGGAAACGCGCCGAGGGCGAGCGCCTCCTCGCGCGGGCGGCGGTCGCGCTGTGGTCGCTGCTCGAGCCGAGGTTCTTCGAGGAGCTCCGCCGGCTACGGGACCGCATGATCGAGTTCCGGAGCGCGGGGGCGGACGTCGCACCGGCGCTCGTGGAGCTGCGGGGCGTCGCGGCCGAGCTGCGCCAGCGGAACTTCGTGGGGACCGTGACGGCCTACCAGCGACTGCGGTCGTTCCTCGACCGGACCGCACCGCCCGACGGTGCGGGACCGCTGGACGAGATTTTGCCGGCCCGTTCGTCGCCGTCCGCGTAGTCAAATACCGGGGGGTCGGTCCGCCCTGCGTGACCTTCCCGGTACTGCGAGGCTTCCGTGACTACCCTCCGCCCGACGCGGGGGCACGGAGCGAGCTGCTCCGCCGCATGCGCGCCGCGGCGCGCCGGGCCGGCTACTCCGAGCTCGAGACGCCGTCGGTCGAGAGCTTCGAGCTGTACCAGGTGAAGAGCGGCGACGAGGTCGCCGGCCAGACCTGGGGGTTCACGGACAAGGGAGGGCGCGCGGTCGCGCTCGCCTCGGAAACGACCCCGTCGCTGGTGCGCGTGTACGCCGACCGAGCGAAGTCCGAGCCGCTTCCGGTCAAGTGGTTCACGATCTCCAAGTTGTGGCGCTACGAGGAGCCGCAGTCCGGCCGGACGCGCGAGTTTCTCCAGTTCAACCTCGACATCCTCGGCGTCGCCGGGATCGAGGCGGAAGCCGACCTCCTCGCCGCCGCTGCGCTCGTGCTGGACGAAGTCGGCGGGAAGGACCTGTACTCCCTGCGGGTCAACGACCGCGCCCTCTCGGAGGGGCTCGGCCGCCTCTACGGGGCGACGGACGGGGGCCGCTTCTTCCGCGCGGTCGACCGGTTTCGCAAGGTCGGCCCGGCCGCGTTCGTCGAGGAGCTCGTCGCCGCTGGCGTCGTCCCCGATCGGGCGGCGGAGCTCGCCGACCGCCTGCGAGCGGTCGGAGGGGGGCTTTCCCCGGAGCGCGTCGGAGCGTATCTCGACGGACTCGAGCACGACGGACTCGACGTCCCCGGGCGCGCGGGGGCCGACCGGCTGCGCGCCCTCTTCGCGTTGCTCGCGCGGGCGGGCCTCGCCGACCGCGTGGTCCTCGACCCGACGGTGGTCCGGGGCCTCGCCTACTACACGTCCACGGTCTTCGAGGCGTACGACCGCTCGGGGGAGGGCCGGTCCGTTTTCGGGGGCGGCCGCTACGATCACCTGGTCGAACTGTTCGGGGGCCCCCCGACGCCCGCCGTCGGGCTCGCGATCGGCGACCAGACGCTCGAGCTCCTCCTGCGGAGCGGAAATCGGTGGCCGGAAGGAGAGCCCCCGCTCGACACCTATGTCGTGGTCGTCGACTCGGCCCTCCACGCGGACGCCGTCGCGCTCGTCGAGGAATTGCGTCGCGCCGGCGTGAGCGCGGACGCCGACCTTCTCGGTCGGTCGATGTCCCGCCAGCTCAAAGAGGCGGCGCGCCGCCGGGCGCGTCGTGCGCTGATCGTGGGGCTGAAGGAGACGGCCCCGGGGTCGGTGGTCGAGCGTGATCTCGCGACGGGTGCGCAGCGTGAGATCGTTCGGTCCGGGGCGGCACGGTCGGCGTGATCCCTTCGAACGTCTCCCCGTCCCACAAGAGGATCCCCGGCGGGGACTCCGCCCCGTCGACGTACCCGTACCAGTAGACGACCGCCCCCTCGCCGAAGAGCTCGGTGTACGGGGCGAGTTGGCGCCGCAGGTTCTTGCGGAGCTCGACGTCGTCCCCGAAGTTCGCCTTCGACTCGATCCAGGTCAGCTTCTGGCCGAAGAAGATGATCGGGTCGTCGAGGAGCGCGTCCGGCGTCTTCGCGTACTTCCCGCGGAGATCCTTCTCGGTCCGGTAGCCGATCCCGTGCTTCTCGAGCCACCGCTGGAGGCGATCCTCGCCCTTACGACCGCGCTCGCGCTGGAGCTCCATGCCTCGGGGCGAGTAGATGAAGTCGTGCGCGAGGAGCTGCTCGACCTCGTCGCGGATCCGCTGGTCCGGCGCGGTCTCGGGATGCAGGAACGTCTGCCAGACCTTCTTCCGGGGGATCCCGAGCTCGCCGAGCATCTGCTGGCCCATGAGGACCGGAGGGAAGTTCCACTCCCGCGCGATGTCGAAGATCGAACGCCCGTGCTTCCACTGGCCAACGAGGCGGGGGATCTGCCGCTTGACGACGTAGAACCGTCGGGTCGCGTCCCGGGTGACGCGGTGCGTGTGGATCACGAAGAGGAGCTCCTCGTCCCGGTGCTCGTCGTGCGCGATCCGGTGCACGTCCTCGTACGTGACGAGGGCGTCGTAGAGCCGCTGGTAGGTCGCTCGGTCCATGGAGGTCCCGACTCGAAAGACGGTGCCCCGAGCCCCCGGCGGGGAAAAACGTTGCGCGCCAAGCCGGGGGTCGCGCGAGGGGACCGAGGAGGCTAGTCGCGCCAGTCGAGTCCGACCGTCCTTAAGCCGACCTTCGGGATCGGGGGCGGGCGCCGCTTGTGGCGGTTCCGCTCCACCCGGTCGATCACGAGCTGGACCCGTTCGGCCGGGAATCCGGTGGCGGCGACAATCTCCTCCGGGTCGAGCAACTGCTCGAGCCCCCGGAGGATCCGATCGGCATCGTCGTACGTGATCCCGAGCTCCTCCTCGTCCGTCTGGCCCTCCCAGAGACCGGCCGACGGGGCCCGGGCCCGGACCGCCTCGGGGAGGCCGAGATCGGCGGCGAGCGCCCGCACCTCCGTCTTGAAGAGGTCGCCGATCGGTAGCAGGTCGACGCCTCCGTCCCCGTACTTTGTGAAGTAGCCGAGCAGGATCTCGGACTTGTTGCCGGTCCCCGCGACGAGGCGGTGGGTCTCCCGGGCGAGGGTGTACCACAGGACCATCCGGAACCGCGCGACCGCGTTGCCGAGCGCGACCCGGTCGTGCACTTCCGGAAGCGCCAAGGAGAACGCGCGGACGAACGGATCGACCGGCACGACCCGGAGCTCGATCCCCAGCGCGCGGCCGTAGGCCTCGGTCTCCTCGAGAAGCGCCGGCGGAAACGCCCCGTCCGGCAACAGCACGCCGAGCACCCGCTCCGGGCCGAGCGCATCCCGCGCGAGCCGCGCCACGAGGGCGCTGTCGATCCCGCCCGAGAGCCCGACCACGACCCCCTGGGCCCCGTCCGCGAGCGCGTGCGCGCGAAGGAACTGGTGGATCGTCGGGACGGCGTGCGCCGGCAGGCGAGGGACGAGCGGGAGGGTCACGCCTCCACTCCGAGCGGTTCGAGCCGACCTTTCGCCTCCCAGACGCTGCGACAGGAGCAGTCCAGATCCGCGAGCGAGCCGAACTCCTGGCGGAGGGACGCCTCCTGGATCGCCGCGAGCACGCGTGCGTCGCACTCGCCGCAGTTGTGGGGACCGCGCGCCAATCCCCCCGCCGTCGGGAACGAGACGAGACGGGCGGCGCCGCGACGCTCCGCGCCTCGGCGGAGCGCCTCGACCACCGACCAGAGCCACGGAGGCCGGTAGCGGCCCCGGTGGTAGAGCCACTCGACGACCGTCCCGTTCTGGATGTGCACCGGGTTGACCGACAGCGCGTCGAAGTGCCCGGCGGCTTCCCCCACCGAGCGAACGACGTCCTCGACCGCCTCCCGCTCGGTCAGGTACGGGGGCTTCAACAGAAGGTACGCCTTCGCCCGGAGACCGGCCGCGCGGACCCGGTCGGCGGCGTCGAGGTACTCCCCCGGCGACGCGCTCTTGTGGACGTAGCGCGCCAGCACCGTAGGGTCGGTCGTCTCGAGCCCAAGCGCGACCTCGAGCTCTCCCCGGAACGACGCTCGGAGAGGGTCGAGCGCGGTTTCGGACGCGAACTCGGGGAGCGTCTCGAAGAGCAGCCGTCGGGCCCGTCCGGAAAAGGACCGGACCAGCGCGAGCCGGCTCTCGGGATCGACCTCCCGGTCGTCGAGGAAGCTTCCGGAGGTGTAGACCTTCACGTACGGCTCTTCTCGATACCGGTCGAGCGCCCGCGCGAGCTGCTCGGAGAGCTCGGTCGGCGTCGCCGAGCGACCGAGCGTGTCCTTGGCGTAGCCGCACATCGAGCAGCCCTTGACGTCCGCCCAGTAGCAGCCGCGGGTCTTCAGGATCAAGACGAACGCACGGACCCGCTCGCCGCCGAGCGCCTCGTCCTCGGTCCACTGGTTGACGTACCGGGACGCGGCGGACGGAGGGGCGGGAGGCGGTCGGCGGTCCCGCGCGACGGTGCGCGCGAGCGATTCCCGCGTCACGGCTCCTCGATCTCGACCGTGACCGAGTCGCCGTCCTTCACGGGGAGGGCGTCCCGGAGCCGCTCGGGGGCCACGAACTCCACCACGTCCTGGTAGTGCGTGCGGTCCGGGTGGATGAGGTGGCAGGAGTGCCCGTTCATCCGCGCCGGAAAGCAGGAGGCCCCGCCGAAGGTCCGGCCGCTCGCCTGGAAGCCGTCGATCCGGATCCCGGTCCAGTCGCGCACGAGGTCGATCTTGCGGAGCGCCTCCGCCGTCACCCGGACGTTCAGGGTCCCCGGATACGGCCCGTAGCCCAGGCGCTCGGTGAACTGGACGACGTAGCCCGGTTGGCTGAGGTAGTACTGGCCCTCCCCGAGGCCCGAGACGACCTTGCCCGCGAACGAGAGCTGGGCCGGACCCTCGAAGATGCGACGGTAGGAGTGGTACTCGGCGCGCAGCTGGTCCATCCCGGCCGCGGTGACCAGGAGGCGCTGCCGGCGCTGGGCGAGAGATCGGGAAACAAGCCCGCGCTTCTCGAGCGCGACCAGGTAGCGGTCCGCCGCCTGCTGGCTGACGCCGATCTTCTCACCGAGCTCCCGCGAAGTGACGACCACCGGGGTGTGGTCCGCTCCGCCGAGCGCGAGGCACTTCAGCACCGCGAGCGACTCGCCGCGGGTGCGCAGCCGACCGAGCTCGGCGGACGGGGGAGCGGCAGGCACGGTCAGGCCGGCTTACCCGAGCCGGTCGGGGGGGCGTTGAGCGCGACGAGATTGGACCCGCGCAAGACGACGCGACCGAGCCGACGGGTCGCCTCGCTCGTCGTCTCTTCGGCGTCGTCCAGCACGAGGTTCATGTGCTCGTCGACGCCGACGAGCTTTCCCGTCAGCCGACGCGCGTCCTTGAGGGTGAGCACGACGCGCTGTTGGAGCACCCGGTCGAGAAGGTGGCTCGGCGCTTCCGGCATCGCGAACCGACCGAGACGCGACCTTTAGCCTTTTCTCGACCGACGCGCAGGCTAAGCCTCCGGGCCTCCTGCCCGTCCCATGGCGTCTGCGCTCCACTATTCGAAGGGTCTCGACGATGTGGCGGTCGGCCGGTCGGCGATCTCGTGGGTCGGAGGCTCGACGGGGGAGCTCGTCTACCGGGGCTTCGATGTCCGCGACCTCGTCCCGGGCGTGCCGTACGAGTCGGTCGTCCACCTGCTCCTCTACGGGGATCCTCCCGCCTCCGACCCGGCGACCGGGGTCGTGGAGGCGCTGCGGGCGCACCGGACGGTCGCACCGGCCGTCGAGCAGGTTGTGGACGCCCTTCCGCCGGACCTTCCCCCGCTCGAGGCGTTGCGCACGATCCTCTCCGCCCTCGGAGACGGAAGCTACGCCTACCCGCCCACCGAGGAGCAGGGTTTCCGGCTGATCGCCCAGACACCCGTCCTCCTGGCGCGGCACGTACGCCGCTCGCGGGGGCTCGCGCCGATCCCGCCGGAGGACCGATGGTCGCATGCGGCGAACTACCTTTACATGATCACGGGCGAGGCGCCGTCGCCCGACCGGGTCCGCGCCCTGGAGGGTTACCTCGATCTCCTCGCCGACCACGGGATGAACGCGTCGACGTTCGCGCTCCGCGTCGCGATCTCGACCCAGTCGGACCTCGTCAGCGCCGCCACGGCCGCGCTCGCGACGCTGAAGGGGCCCGTCCACGGAGGGGCCCCGTCGCGAGTCTCCGAAATGCTCGACGCGATCGGCCGGCCGGATCGGGCCGACGCGTGGATCGGGGAGCGGCTCGCCCGGCGGGAGGTTCTCTACGGCTTCGGCCACCGCGCGTACAAGGCCGAGGACCCCCGCGGTCTCGTCCTCCACGAGATCGCCCGCTCCGTGGCGCGCCCCGACCGGCTCGCGCTCGCCGAGGCCGTCGAGCGGAGCGCGCTCGCGGCCCTCCGACAGGCCCGACCGAACGCGCGCCTCTTCACGAACGTGGAGTACTACAGCGCGGTCGTCCTCGAGGCGATCGGGCTCCCGCCCGCGCTCTTCACTCCGACCTTCGCCGTCGCCCGAACCGCCGGCTGGGCCGCGCACGCGCTCGAGCAGGCGCGCGACAACCGCCTGATCCGGCCCGAGGTCGAGTACGTCGGCCCGGCGAAGGGACGGGTCTGGCCCCGGCCCCTCCCGGGTCGGTAGGAACGGGGAGAGCGCCGGGGCGCCGGCTCACGAAGAGCCGTGCTCCTTCCCGTCCTCTTTGTCGACGACCTTGAAGTCGGCGTCGACGGCCCCGGGGACGCTCCCGGCGCCCGGGCTCTCCGACGACGTCTCCTCGGTCGGCGGCGGGCTCGGAGCGCCCGGGGGCGTGGCCCCGGATTGGTAGAGCTTCTGCGAGATCCCGTGGAGGGCATGCGTCAGCTCGTCGGCCTTCGCCTGGATCTCGGCCTTGGTCGCGTCCTTCTTCTGGACGACGTCTCGGACCGCCTGTACCTTCGCCCGGACGCTCTCCGCGTCCGCCGAGTCGATCTTGTCCTTCTGGTCGGTGAGTAGCCGCTCGGCCTCGTAGGCGAGCGACTCCGCCTGGTTGCGCGCGGTCACGAGATCGGCGCGCTCCCGGTCCTTCTCGGCGAACTCCTCGGCCTGGTGGACCATCCGCTGCACCTCGTCTTTCGAGAGCTTGTTCGACGCGGTGATCGTGATCCCCTGCTTGCGGCCGGTCGCGAGGTCCTTCGCGGAGACGTTGAGGATACCGTTCGCGTCGATGTCGAACCCGACCTCGACCTGTGGAACCCCCCGGGGCGCGGGGGGCATGCCGGTCAGGAGGAAGCTCCCGAGCGCGACGTTGTCGGCCGCCATCGGACGCTCGCCCTGGAAGACCTGGATCTCGACCGACGACTGGTTGTCCGCCGCGGTGGTGAAGATCTGGCTCTTGCGGCTCGGGATGGTCGTGTTCCGCTCGATGAGGCGGGTGAAGACCCCGCCGAGGGTCTCGACCCCGAGCGAGAGCGGGGTCACGTCGAGCAGCACGACGTCCTTGACCTCGCCGGCCAGCACGCCGCCTTGGATCGACGCGCCCATCGCGACGCACTCCATCGGGTCGACGCCCCGCTCGATGGGCCGGCCGATCGACTGCTCGAGGAACTTCTGGACGACCGGCATGCGCGTGGGTCCTCCGACGAGCACGACGCGGTCGATCTGCTCCTTCGAGAGCTTCGCGTCGCGCAGCGACTGCTCGACCGGTGAGCGGCACCGCTCGATGATCGGGCGGACGAGCTCCTCGAGCTTGGCCCGGGTGAGGGCGAGGGTCAGATGCTTCGGACCCTCGTTCGTCGCCGTGAGGAACGGGAGGTTCAGCTGGGTCTCGATCGTGGACGACAGCTCGATCTTCGCCTTCTCCGCCGCGTCCCGGACCCGCTGCATCGCCATCTTGTCGTTGCGCACGTTGACCCCGGATTCCTTCTGGAACTCCCCGGCGATCCACTCGGTCAGGACGCTGTCCATGTCGGTCCCGCCGAGCTGGGTGTCCCCGCTCGTCGAGATGACCTCGAAGACCCCGTCGCCGAACTCCATGATCGTGACGTCGAGCGTTCCGCCTCCGAGGTCGAAGACGAGGATCTTCTGGTTCTTGCCGGCCTTGTCGAGGCCGTAGGCGAGCGAAGCGGCCGTCGGCTCGTTGATGATGCGGACGACGTCGAGCCCGGCGATCGCACCGGCGTCCTTCGTCGCCTGGCGCTGGTTGTCGTTGAAGTAGGCCGGTACGGTCACGACGGCCTTCTCCACCTTGTCGCCGAGGAACGCCTCGGCGTCCCGCTTGATCTTCTGGAGTAAGAAGGCGGAGAGCTGTTGCGGCGTGTACTTCTTGCCGTGGATCGTGTACTGGTAGTCGGTCCCCATCTTCCGCTTGAAGGCGGTCACCGTCCCCTCCGGGTTCGAGATCGCCTGCCGTCGGGCCGGTTCCCCGACGATCAGCTGTCCGTCCTTGGTGAACGCGACGTACGACGGGAACGCCTTCCCGCCGCCGACGGTCGTCCCTTCCGCGCTCGGGATGATGACCGGCCGGCCCCCCTCGAGGACCGCCGCCGCCGAGTTGCTTGTTCCGAGGTCGATTCCGATGGTCTTTGCCATATCGTGACTTCCTCCGTGCGGACCGCGGGCGGGCCCGGGTCTGCCCGGCTTGATTGCGTTATCGATAAGTATGCACTCATATAAAAAGGTAAATGATTACCGTCCCGCGACCGTCGCGGTCGGTCGCCGGCCCGCGGTCGGCCGGAGGGCAGGGTCCCCTCACTTCCAGCGGGTCAGGATCTCCTCCCGCTCGAACGCCCGTCGGCTCAGAGCGAAGAGGCCGAGCGTCACGAGGGCGAGCCCGCCCGAGACGGCGAGGAGGTGGAGCGTGTCCAGCGTCACGATCCCGACCTCGCTCACGACGTAGAGAAGGACGAACGGCAGGAAGACGATCCCTCCGATCTGCTGGGCGGTCCTCACGTCCGCGACCCGTGCGGAGATCAGGATCGAGACCTCGACCGCGAAGAGGCAGGCGAGCGGCGCAAGCGCGAGCAGGACCACCGCGATCTCCGCGTTGGGGTAGAAGAGGTAGCCCAGGTGACCGACCGTCACCCGGTCCATGAGGACCATGTACAGGACCGAACTGGCCCAGATCGCGGCCAGGGTCGGCACGAGCGCGGCGAGCGCCTTCCCGAGCAGGATCTCCCCGTCGGTCGTCGGGGTCGCGAGCAGCGGCTCGAGGCTCTTCTCGATCTTCTCGCCCACGATGCTGTAGGACGCCACCGCGATCGGAAGGGTCGCCGACGCGATCACGAAGAAGAAGCTGAAGGAGTCGATGAGCCCGACGAGCACGGGGCTCGGAATGCTCGCGGGGCCGACGCGGGAGAGGAGGTACCGTACCAGGACCGGGAACCCGATCGCGACCCCGAGCGGGAACGCGACGAGGGTGTAGAGGATCGTGCGCCGGTGGCGGTAGAGGTTGAGGTCATGGCGCGCGACCAGCCAGGCCTGCGAGAGCCTCATCCTGCGCTCCCCTGCTCGTGGATCAGGCGCAGGTAGACCTCCTCGAGCGACGGCGAGAGCTGGGAGATCTGGCGGAGACGCCCCCCCGCACCGACCACCGCGGCGGCGATCTCCGGGTTGTCGCGGTCGGGATCCGTCACTTCGACGACCATCGTATCGCCCGAGATCTCGACCTTGCGCGGACCGAGACGGTCCGTGATGGCGACGACGAGCGCCTCGGACGGTCGCTCGACCCGGACGACCGTGCGGCTCCCCCACAGACGGTCTCGGAGCGCTTCGGGAGATCCGACCGTCAGGAGTCGCGTGCGGAGGATCCCCACCCGATCGCAGATCCGCTCCGCTTCGTCCAGGTGATGGGTGTTGAGGAAGATCGTCCTGCGCTCCTTCTTCAGCTCGAGGATGAAGTCCCGGACGGTCTTCGCGGACTCGGGGTCGAGGTTCGCCGTCGGTTCGTCCAGGAAGAGGAGGACCGGGTCGTGCACCAGTGCCCGGGCGATCGCGACCTTCTGTTTCATTCCCTTCGAATAGGTGGCAATCGGGCGGTCGCGCTCGTTCCAGAGGTCCATCATCCTCAGCAGTCGCTCGATGTTCGCACGGAGCTTCGCCTCCGGGAGCCGGTGGAGCCGTCCGAAGTACTCGAGGTTCTGGACGGCGCTCGTGCTCTCGTAGAGCCCCACGTTCTCGGGGAGAAGGCCGATCCGGCGCCGCAGCTCGAGTTCGTCGGCGTCCCGACCGAGCGTGCAGCCGGCGACCTCGGCCGTTCCGCTCGACCTCGAGATGAGGCTCGTGAGCATCCGGACCGTGGTCGTCTTCCCGGCACCGTTCGGGCCGAGGAACCCGAACACCTCCCCCTCGTGCACGTCGAGGCTCAGCTCCTCGACGGCGGTCAGGTTCCCGAAACGCTTGGTCAGCCCGACCGCGTGGATCATCGACACGAGACTCGCCGCCTCTGCGAGCGGCACACCCGATATAGCCCCGGAGGGGAGGCTCGGGCGCCGGCCGTCTCCCCGCGCTGCCCGTCGACCGAGGGCCGGACGCCGGAAGGAACCCGGGCGCCCGTACCTTCCCGCGCCGATCCGCGCGGACCTCGGACGGATTATATCGCCCGCCGGATTGCGCGACCGATGGCCCGACTCCACGATCCCTGGACCGGACTCGCTCGTCGCATCCTCCCGGCGATGCGCACCTGGAGGACCGCCTTCCATGAGGAGCCGGAGCTCTCTCTCCACGAGCAGAAGACCCGGGAGAAGATCGTCCGGGCCCTCGACGAGCTCGGGATCCCCTACCGTACTTTCGACGATTTCCCGGGCGTCGTCGCGACGATTGGGGCCGACCGTTCGGGTCCCGTGGTCGCCCTACGTGCCGACATGGACGCACTCCCCGTCACGGAGGCGACCGGTCTCCCGTTCGCTTCCCGCAATCCCGGACGGATGCATGCGTGCGGACACGATGTGCACATGACGTGCGTGCTGGGGGCGGCGAGCCTCCTTTCCCGGCCTACCGCCCCCAACCTCGGACCGGTCCGCCTCCTGTTCCAGCCAGCGGAGGAAGAGGGGAACCGGGGGGGCGCGCTCCCGCTCATCGAGCGGGGCGCGCTCGATCGGCCAAAGGTGGCCTACGTCGTCGGCCAGCACGTCGACCCGAGCCTCCCGCTCGGCCGCGTCGGATGGCGCACGGGGCCGACCATGGCCGCCGCCGACTTTTTCCGCATCACCGTGCGGGGACGGGGGGGCCACGCCGCCACCCCCCACCAGGGACCGGACGCGATCTTGGTCGCCGCGGAGATCGTCACCGGCCTTCAGGCGCTGGTAAGTCGGGTCCGGGACCCGCTCGACCCCGTCGTGGTCAGCGTCGGGTCGATCCACGGGGGGACCCGACACAACATCCTGCCGGACGAGGTCGTGCTCGAAGGGACCGTACGAACACTCCGGGAGGGCACCCGGGACCGGATGGAAGCCGCGCTGCGCCGGCGGGCCCGCGCGATCGCGGCGAGCCTCGGCGCCCGGCTCCGGATCGTCTACGAACGCGGCTATCCGCCGCTCGTCAACCACCCCGCCGCGACGCACGTCGTCGCCGAAGCGCTCTCCGTGGAGCTCGGGCGGGCCAACGTCATCGAGGTCGACCACCCGATCATGGGCGCCGAGGACTTCTCGCGGTACCTCGAGCGGGTCCCGGGCACCTTCCTGCGCCTTGGCGTCGGGGTCCCCGGTCATCCCGCGAGCCTGCACAGTGCCACTTTCGCTCCGGACGAGCGGACGCTCGTGATCGGGGCGGCGGCGCTCGCGGCGGCGGCCGAAGGTCTTCAGCGGAGCCCCCCGTGAGCCGGGGCGGCCGACCCGCGGACTTCCCGGCGCTCGCGAGGGATCGGGACCGTCTACCCCCGGTCTACCTTGACTCGGCGTGCATGTCGCTCGTCCCGCGGCCCGTCCTTCGGGCGATGGAGGAGTACTACCGCGACTATCCGGGATGCGCCGGCCGTAGCCTGCACCGCTTCTCGGAGGAGGTCTCCCGCCGGTTCGAGGGGGCGCGGCGCGCGTTCGCGCGTTACCTCGGACGCTCCGACCCGCGCGGGATCGTCTTCCTCCGCAACGCGACAGAGGCGATCCACCAGGTCGGAGAAGGGCTGCGCTGGAAGCGAGGAGAGCGGGTGCTCATCTCCGACCGGGAGCACAACTCGAACCTGATCCTGTGGCAGCGTCTCGCCCGAGAACGCGGGATCCGGATCGAGGTGCTCCCGCTCCGCGAGGACGGCGCGTTCGATCCCGAGGAGCTCGAGCGACACCTCGTCCCCTCGGTGCGTCTCGTGAGCCTCTTCCACACGTCGAACCTCGACGGCCGGTCGCTGCCCGTGCGCGAGATCACCGAACGGGCGCACGATCGCGGGGCGCTCGTGCTGATCGATGGATGCCAGGCTGCCCCCCACGAACGACCCGAGCTCGATCGCATCGGGATCGACTTCTACGCGCTATCGGCGCACAAGATGCTCGGCCCGAGCGGGGTCGGGGTCCTCGCGGGCCGGCCCGAAGTGCTCGAGGACCTCCGCCCGCTCGTGGTCGGCGGCGAGACGGTGGAGTGGAGCACCCTCACCGACCACGCGCTCCGTCCGGCGCCGCACCGCTTCGAAGCAGGCCTGCAGAACTACGCCGGCGTCCTCGGCGCGCACGCCGGCCTCGACTACCTCGAAGCGGTCGGGCTCGACGAGGTGCGCGCGCGGGAGCTCCGGGTCAACCGTCGGGTCTCCGCGGCGTTCGCCGGGGACCCGCGGGTCCGGCGCTGGGGGCCCGAGGACCCCCAGGATCGCCCGAGCATCTTCGCCTTCTCGCTGGAAGGGGTCGATCCCCACGACGCGGCGATCTTCCTCGACGAGGGCCACGGGGTGATGGTCCGTTCCGGCATGCACTGCGTCCACTCGTTCTATGCGGCCCGAGGGCTGCCCGGCAACCTGCGCGCCTCGTTCTATCTCTACAACGGCGCGGACGACGCGGACGCGCTCGTGCGGGGGGTTCGCGAGCTCCTGGAGCGAGTCGGGGACCGCCGGATCAGCGGTACATCGGCTGGGACTGCGGCGTTGCCGTCTCGGCGCGCGTCCGGTCGGCCGCATGCCGCTGGATCGACAGGAGTTGCTGCTCGATCCGCTCCGCCTCCGCGTAGAGCGGCACCGGGTCGAGCGGCGTCCGGAGCAGGATCCGGTTGATCGTCTCGATGACCTTCGCCGCCGCGCGCGCGTCCGGGTAGTCGGACTGCGCCTCGGCGAGGAACGTCAGGACGTCAAAGCCGCGGCGGCGTCCCTCGTTCAGGAGGACGCCGGCGATCCCGGTGATGACCCCCTCCACGAACGGGATCATGTTCGGCTCGATGTAGAGGTCCCGGGCTTTCCGGGTGCTCGCAACCCCGTAGACCTTCACGTCGTTGAGGCGCGGCGCCCGCGGCGGTCGGCCCGACGTCGGGGCGGCCTCGACGACCAGGCCCTCCGGGGAGACGAGCAGGGAGCACCGCTGCTCCTGCACCCAGTCGAGGATCGTCGTGGCGAGGGGATGGATGATCGTCGGCGCGGGGTGGAACTCGGAGACGAACGCGACGATCTTGTCGGCGCCCCGCCCGGCCCGGTCGGCCGGAGGGCGCCCGGCGTAGATCCGCACGGGATGCTGCGGATTCCCGTTCCGCACGAGCGAGACCGTGGGGAATGCCGGGGACTCGACGATCCCGATCTGCTCCATATCGAGCGTGTCGATGAGGTAGTTCGCGACGATCGAGCTGACCAGACCGACGGAAGGGAAACCGTCGATGACGATCGCGCCCTCGACGTCGACGCGCTTGATCTCGTAGATCCGGACCTGGTCCGGCGCCATCGGCATGGGTTAGAGCGACCTCTCGACGATCTGGCCGAGCTCCTTCGACAAGAGGTCGACAAGGTCCTTCATGACCGCCCGGCGCACGTCGGGAGGCAAGGCCGAGAGCCCAAGACGTGCGGTCGCGGCCCCCACCCGGAGGAGCGCCGCGTACTCGTTCGCGCGCGCTTCGAGCAGGTCGCGGACCGCGTCCTTGAGGGCCTGCTGGAGCTTCGGGTCCTCGTGCAGCGTCTTTTCGAGGTGGCGCCGAATCTCGTCCTTGACGATATCGCGGGTCGCCTCCCGCACGAGCTCTTCGGGGCGGAGGAGGTCGCGCGTGCTCTTCACGAGCACGTCGATCGGCTCGCCGGAGGCACCCCCGTCCGCCATCGCGGCGAGTCGATGCCGACCCGGCCGCTTAAGCGTTTGGCTCCAACGCGCGCCGGCGAGACGCCGGGTCGAGGGTACCGCGCGCTCTGCGCGACGGCCGGCCCCGAGCGGAAAGCGACCCGGCGGAAGGGCGGGACGGAGAAGGTATTATCCCGCCCCGGGCCTCGGCCGCTCGGCGTGGGCCGGTAGATCAGCGGAAGATCGCTACCTTGGCAAGGTAGAGGTCGCGAGTTCAAATGGTCCGGGGCAAGCGCTCGCCCCGGGCCGGAGCATCTCGCCCGGTCCACCTGTCCGCCCGGCGGCGGTCGCGGCCCCTTCGGCAGATGTCGAGCCTTAGCACCGACAGGACGCGCAGCGATTTATACCGGAGGACGCCTCGACCGAGCTCGTGGAAGCGGAGATCCGCGAAAAGATCGCCGGCGAGGTCGTCCTCTCCCCTCATCCGGGCCGCACGCTGCGGAAGTGGCGGGAGGACTTCGCGATCTCGCAGCGGGACCTCGCGAAGCACCTCTCGACTGTCCCCTCCGTGATCAGCGACTACGAGTCGGAGCGGCGCGCCAGCCCGGGAGCCGGCTTCATCCGCCGATACGTCGACGCCCTCCTCGCGCTCGACGTCCAGAACGGCGGCCGGGTCGGCCAGCGGCTGGGCATTCGTCCCCACTCGGACGGGATCCTGGGGATGCGCGAGTTCGCGGTCGCGATCCCTCTGAAGACGCTTGCGGACCGGCTCGAGGCGCGGGCGGTGAGCCGGGTCGACCTCCACCGGGACATCCACGGCTTCACCGTGCTCGACGCCCCTCGTGCGATCCTCGCGATCGATGCCTCGCGGTTCGTCGAGGTCTACGGCTGGACGACCCAGCGCGCGCTGATCTTCTCGAACGTGAAGTACGGGCGATCGCCGATGGTCGCGATCCGCGCGCACCCGCTCAAGCCCGCGGCGGTCGTCTTCGCGGCCCCGGGTCGCGTGGACCCGCTCGCGGTCCGACTCTCCGAGGTCGAGAACATTCCTCTCCTCACGACCCCGTTCAGCGCCCCGGCGTTGATCGAACGGCTCGAGGAACTCTGAACAGAAGGGAGATCGAATGCAAGCAGGAATCGTGAGCTACGGTGCCTACGTCCCTCGCTACCGGATCACGCCCGAGGAGATCGGCCGGGTCTGGGGGTCCGACGGGGCCGCGATGGGGCAGAGCCTGAATGTCCACCGCAAGAGCGTCCCCTCCCCCGACGAGGACACGATCACGATCTCGACCGAGTCACTCCGCACCGCGCTCGTGCGCGGTGCGATCGACCCTCAGCAGATCGGGGCGATCTACGTCGGGTCGGAGTCGCATCCCTACGCCGTGAAGCCGACGGCGACCGTGGTCGCCCAGGCGGTCGGGGCCACGCCGAACCTCACCGCGGCGGACTTCGAGTTCGCCTGCAAGGCCGGCACCGCGGCGATCCAGACGTGTCTCGGACTCGTCGGGGCCGACATGATCCGCTACGGCGTCGCGATCGGGACCGACACCTCCCAGGGGGCGCCCGGCGACGCGCTCGAGTACTCCGCGAGCGCCGGCGGCGCGGCGTTCGTCATCGGCCGGGATCGAGTGATCTGCCGAGTGCTCCGGACGCTCTCCTACACGACCGACACGCCGGACTTCTGGCGTCGCGAGGGCCAGAAGTACCCGAGCCACGGCGGCCGCTTCACGGGGGAGCCCGCGTACTTCCGGCACGTCACCGAGTGTGCCCGCGGGATCATGGAGGCCTCGGGGACGACCCCGAAGGACTACCGACACGTCGTCTTCCACCAGCCGAACGGGAAGTTCCCGCAGCGGGCCGGCAAGATCCTCGGTTTCTCCGACGAGCAGATGCGCTATGGGCTCGTGACCCCGTTCATCGGCAACACCTACTCGGGCGCCGCCCTGATCGGCCTCGCGAACGTCCTCGACCACGCGGGCCCCGGCGAGCGGATCCTCATGGTCGGGTACGGCTCCGGTGCGGGATCCGACGCTTTCGACCTCGAAACCACGGAGGAGATCCGGAGCTACGACCGTTCGTTCGGCCGCCCGGTCGAGTGGTACCTGGAGCACGGCATCGAGCTGTCGTACGCGGTGTACGCGAAGTTCCGCGGAAAGATCCACATGGGAGGCGAGTAGGATGAGGGACGTCGCCGTCCTCGGCATCGGACAGACGAAGTTCGGCGAGCTGTGGGACCGCTCGTTCCGAGAGATCGGGATCGAGTCCGGCCTCCAGGCGCTCGTTGACGCCCGGCTCTCCTCCGCCGACCTGGGGGGCCTCTTCCTCGGCAACATGGCCTCCGGCTCGCTGATCGGCCAGGAGCACATCGCCCCGCTCATCCTCGACTACGCCGGCCTCGCGGGCCGCCACCTTCCGAGCGTCCGCATCGAGGGTGGGGGCGCCTCCGGAGCGCTCGCGCTCCACCAGGGCTACCTTGCGGTCGCGAGCGGTCTCTACGACTACGTCGTCGTCGGCGGAGCGGAGAAGCTCACCGATGTCCCGGACACGACCGCCGGCGAGATCGCGAACTCGTCGGCCGACCACGAATGGGAGGTCGTCTTCGGCGCGACCCTTCCCGCGCTCTGGGCCCTCGTGGCGCGACGCCACATGCATCTGTTCGGTACCTCGCGGGAGGAGCTCGCCGCCGTACCGGTCCACGCGCACGAGATGGGGAGCCGCAACCCGAACGCGCACTACCGTAACCGGGTGCGTCTCGAACAAGTGTTGGGCGCGGGCCCGGTCGCCGAACCGCTCGGCGTCCTCGACTGCGCCCCTTTCTCCGACGGTGCGGCCGCGGTCGTCCTCGGGCCGCTCGAGGAGGCGCGCCGGCACACCGACACTCCAATCCGCATCGCGGCGAGCCAGGTCGCGTGCGACACGCTGGCGCTGCAGCACCGCAAGGAGCCGACGACCCTCGAATCGACCGTGGTCGCCGCGCGCCATGCCTTCGACCGGGCGCGCCGGACCCCGAAGGACGTGCAGGTCGCGGAGATCCACGACGCCTACTCGATCAGCGCGCTGGTCTCCCTCGAGGACCTCGGGTTCGTCCCGAAGGGACGCGCCGGGGCTGAGTTCGCGAGCGGCCGGTTTGGGCTCGGCGGATCCCCGACCGTGAACTCCTCGGGCGGGCTCAAGGCGCAGGGCCGGCCGTTCGGCGCCGTCGGGGTCGCCCAGGTCGTGGAGCTGGTCCGCCAGCTCCGGGGAGAGGCCCAGGACCGACAGGTCTCGGGCGCTACCCTCGGACTTGCCCAGGACGTCGGGGGCACGGGAGCGACGACGGTGGTCCATCTGCTCGAGCGGGTGAACTGATCGGAGGGAGGAAGCATCGATGTCGATCGCACGCTTCTGGCGCGAGACCCCGCGGCGCTACAATCTCGGCGGGTCGAAGTGCACGAACTGCAGCACCGTGTACTTCCCGCCCCGGGCGGTCTGCCCGGAGTGTACCCATCACCGCCAGTCGATCGAGAAGATGGTCCCGTTCCAGCTCTCGGGCGACGGCGAAGTGCTGTCGTTCACCGTGGTCCACGACCCCGCCCAGGGCTTCGAGATGCAGGTACCGTATGTCGTGGCCCTGGTCGAGACCGTGGAGGGACCGATCCTCACCGGCCAGGTCGTCGACGTCGACCCGCCCGAAGTGCGGATCGGGCTCCAGGTACACGCGACGTTCCGCAAGCTGCGGGAAGAGGGAAAGGCCGGCGTCATCCACTACGGCTACAAGTTTGCGCCGACCGAGGAGCCCTCGGGACCCTCTCCGCCGCGAGGCTCGCCGGCCCCCATCCCCGCGGAACCCCCTTCCGCGCAGCCCCGGGCCCCGGCGTGAGCGCCCCCCCCAGCCGTCCGAACCCGCCACCGCCGTCGGAGGAGCCACCGGCCGACGAGGAGTACGCCCGAACCTACTCCTCCGGCTACGAGGATGGGCTGCGCAGCGCCCTCCGGGAGGTGCTCCAGCACGTCTCCCGGGGCCACACCGCCCAAGAGCTTCGTATCCTGGCGGAGAGCCGGCTCGCCCGCCTCGCCGAAGAGGTCGAGGCCAAGCGTCGCAGCCTTCTCGGCCCCCCGCGGCGACCCGCCTGGAACTCTCTGCTCCGGGCCCCGCAGGCGGCGCGCCCCTGGGGAGCGCCGGTCGGCGGCCCGGCCGCGCCTCCGCTCCGCCTCGCTCCCGGCCACAGCGTGTTGGTGCGGGAGGAGCGGCCGACCCGGGCGATCGAAATCCTGCGCGCGAACGCTCCGTCGTTCCCCCGGCTCGTGACCGTTTCGCTCCGGCCCCCCGAGGTGCCGGGGGACCACGGTCAGCCGCGGCTCGACCTCACGGTCGGCGGTGGGGGCGGCAACGAGCCCGGGGCTCCGCCGCGCCTCGCTCCGGGGGAGATCGGAGGACGGCTTCGGGACCCGACGGAGTCGCCGGGCGGTGCTCTCGTTTACGTCGACGCGCTCGAGTACCTCGCGACGGAGTACTCGCTCGACACGACGCTCAAGTTCGTGCACTGGCTGGTCGGCCAGGCCCGCGAGACCGGTTCGGCCCTAATCGTCTCGTTCGACCGCCGGGCCCTCGAGGTGAGGGAGATGAGCCTGCTCGAGCGTGCTTTCGAGACGGTCCTGTAGGTCGTGGGGTCCCTCACCGGGCGACCGCGGTCAACGACTTGGTCCTCGACGCGATGCCGAAGACGGACCGCTCGGTGACGGGGAGCCACTCGGCCCGGTCCCGCCCGCCGTATCCGTGGAAGAGGGGGGGCCGGCCCGGAACCACGACGCGGAGCGCGAGACCCGGAATCCGGCCGCGGCCCCCTGGGCGTCGGGACCCGCGGTCGAGCTCGGCGTCGCTCGCGGGGGTGCCGACCGAGACCCTGTACGCCCACCGGCCGCTCGACCCATAAGGTTAGGAACTCGCGCGACGCGATGGGTCGTCCAGCGATGGAGGTCGATTACTACACCGATTCCTACCCGCCGATGCGGGACGGGGTCGCGGCCGTCACGAGCGGCCTTGCGCGCACCATGGTTCGGATGGGCCACTCGGTGCGGGTCTTCGCACCGAACCCGGTCACGGGGGCTCCGAACGAGGAAGAGGTCGTCGACGGGGTGTTCGTCCGGCGGATCCGGTCGGTGCCGGTGCCGCTCTACGGCCAGTACCGCTGGCCGGTCTTTCCGTTCGGTCTCCTGCGCGGAAAACGAGGGGTCGCCGACGCCGATGTGGTGCACATCCACTCCCCCGGACCGCTCGGGAGCATGGGGTTCCTCGCCTCGCGTCGGTACCGGCATCCTCTCATCGGCACGTTCCACACGAACCTCCGCGAGATGCGGGCGGCCGTCCCGCAGAAGTTCCTCGTGCCGTTCTTCTTCCGAGTCGCCTGGTGGTACAACCTCGGTACCTACTGGCGCTGCGACCTCACGACCGCGCCGACGGCGGCGGCACGGGACGCCCTGGTCGAGAGCGTGCGAAAGCCGTTCCGGCGACCGGTGGAGGTCGTGCCGAACGGGGTCGATGTCGACCGGTTCCGTCCCCACGCTCGGGTTCCGGACTGGCGGACCCGCTGCGGCCTTCCCGACGGGACGCTCGTCACGTACCTTGGACGACTGACGGTCGACAAGGGGATCCACCGGTTCCTCGACGCGGTCTCGACCGCAATCGACCGGACCGACCTGGTGGCCGTGATCGGAGGCCTCGGTCCGGAGGAGGAGAGCGTGCGGGCGCGGATCGCCGGCGACCCCCGCCTCAAGGTCCGGGTGCGTTACGTCGGCCCCGTCGCGGAGGAAGAGAAGCCGGCACTCCTCGCGCAGACCGAACTGTTCGTGCTGCCGTCGACGAGCGACACCGCGTCGGTCGCGCTGCTTGAGGCGATGGCGTGCGGGACCACGGTCGTGGCCCCCGACACGGGAGGACCCGCGGAGATCGTCGAGGACGGCGTCACCGGCCGGCGGGTCTCGATGACCGTGCCGGGAGCGCTCGGCGATGCCCTCGTGGAGCTCGCGGACCGGCCCGAGGAACGCCGCCGGGTCGCCCGGAGCGCGGAGGCGTTCGTCCGCCGTAACGCTTCGCTCGAGACGATGGCCCGTCGCTTTATCTCGGTCTACTCGCTCGCCCGCGAGCGGAGAGGTCCGATCGATGGACGTTCCGCTGCCTGAGCTCAACGCGCTCGCGCTGCGCTTCGCGGGCGAACGGCACGATGCTTACTCGGAACGCGCGCTCGCGCGCGCCCACGAGGAGTTCCTCTCCCGCCGGCGCCCGCGGCTCGCGCCGTTCTCGCTCCGGGCGGACGGACGGGAGTACCCCCACTTCTACGCCCTGCTCGCCGACGAGGATGCACGCTTCGAGGAGGGAGAGCTCCGCCTCCACGCTCCGCCCGGGGCCGGCCCGGCCTGGGAGTTCCTGCGGCCGTTCGAAAGGATCGTCGTCCACTCCGACGGCTCGGCCGAGCTCGGTCCCACCTCGGAGGGCCCGACGGAGCGCGCGATCCTCCGCGTCCTCCTGCGCGAGCATTACCTCCCCCGCTCGAGGGTCGAGGAGGACCGGGCCGCCACCGGCGGCGAGCGGGTCGAGTTGGGAGGGTTCGTGGGCACGCTCGCTCAGGGCATCGGGGCCTGTCGCGAGCGGGCCCTCCTTCCGTTCTCGGTCGCGCTCCTCCTGTACCTTCCCGAAGAGCGGATCCGGCTCGAGCTCGATCTGCCCCGGTCCGACCTGCTCGTCGATCCCAGGGCGGGGCGCCTCTCCGCCGCCCGACGCGTACGCCGCACGTCCCGGTTCAGCTGGGCGGTCGACCGGGCGGTGGGCCGGGGCGACCTCACCCTATTGATGGCGCGCTGCCTCGAGGTGGTGAGCGAATCCTCGGGCCTGAACGCGGTCGAGCTGACCCATGTCTTCGGCGGCGTGCGGGAGCTCGTCGACTCTGCCCTCCAAGGCCTCGTCGCGCGAGGGTGGACCGTCTTCGATCACCGGCTCGGCGTGTATCGGCCCCGGCCGGAGGCGTTCCTCCCATCCTCGGGAGCCCCGACCCTCCATTCGGACCGGGCGGAACCGATGCCGGATCCCGCGCTCCGCACGAGCGTGCAGGAGCTCCTGGCCGCCGCGGACGCCCGGGCGACCTGCCCCCTGTGCGGGAACCCCCTCCCGTCCGGCCCCCGCGAGATCCTTTGCGCGAGCTGCGCGGCGAAGGTCGGGGCGCCGTGAGGGGCCGGGCGGGCCTGTCGGGAGTCTCCGCCCCGGCGCCGTCGAGGCGCCGGGACCTTTGAACCCGAGTTTGCTGGCTTAGAAGGCCAGTACTTTGTCCAAGCTAAGCTACAGGCCCTGCCCCAGAAGGGCGCTTCCGGGCATAAGTCTTCGGTCGGCGGCGTCGGCGCGCCGGGCGGCCGGCGGACGCGATCAGGTGCGCGAGGCGGAGCGGCTCGGGCCAATGCCCTCGGACCGTCGTCACTCGAACGAGGCGCGCCGCGTCGGCGCGGGTGCATCCCACCGCCGCGGCGAGGAGCGGAGCGCCCTCCGTGGGTACCCGGAAGAGCCGGTGCGCCGTGAGGAGCCGCCATCGTCGGGCCGAGTCGCGAGGAAAATACTTGCGGAGCGCCGCACGGATCCGGACGAAGTCCGGGGGCCGGCGGGTCAGCGCGACCACGGGAAACCCCAGGGCGCGGTGCAGCGCATCGAGGTCGACGACGTTGAAGCCCCCCAGGACCGCGCCGTCGAGGAGGAGCGCCCGCACCCCGTCGAGCGGCCCGACCGCCCGGAGGAGCTCGAGGACCCGCCGGGTCGCGTCCCGGCCGTCGACCCGGACCCGGTGCGTGCGGACCGCCTCCACGTAATCGGGCGCCGAGATCACAAGCGCCGCGATCGGCGCCGTCGGGTCGTCCCGGTCGAACGCGCCGTCGTCGACCGCGGCGATCCGGGGGTGCGGCTTCGCGAGCGCTCTCCGTAACGCTAAGACCTCCGCCCGGCTCGGCCGCGATCGATGGACGTGCCGACGGTCACCGTGCGATGTCCGTCGTGCGGTGCCGCGGTCCGCGCCGTCCTCGCCTCCACGCCCCCGACGCAGTGGTTTCCGTGCCCGCACTGCCGAACCCCGATGCCGGTGGTCGTTCCGCGCGACCCCCCGCCGCTGTACAGCTGGGAGGTCTATCCAGGGCTTTACCCCACCCTTCCCCGGCCCCGTCCCCCCCGCTGGCGGGCCCGCCCGGCGGTTGCGGCGGCGCTCGTCGGCGTCGTGGTCCTCGCGATCGCCTTCGCCGGGGTGTTCGTCTTCGAAGCCGACGCGGCGACGGCGCCGGCGTCGTACGTGGTCTCGGGGACGGTCTACGCCGAGCCGGCGGCGGGAGCGGTCGGCCCCGCCGCAGGCGCCCGCGTCGTCCTCACCGAGGACAGCGGCGCCCAGCTCCTGGAGTCGACCGCCGGGGACGGCTCGTTCCTCTTCCGCGGGGTGCCCTCGGGAGGAGTGGTCCTCAACGTCAGTCTCGCGGGGTACTCGACCGTGACCGTGACCTCGTTCGCGAGCCCCGTGTACGATGCGGGAACTCAGGGGATCTCCGTCACCCTCCTCCCCGGTAGCGCGAGCAGCGTGACCACCCGGTCGCTCTCGCCGTTCCCGGACCTCGAGACGTTCCTCGCATCTCTCGGCGGCGCGGCCCTCCTGCTCGCGGTCGTCGCCGCCGTCGCGGGTCTGGCGGCGTGGATCACCTGGCGTTCCGACCGGCCCCCGATCGGGGTCGTGGGGGGTGGCGCCGGGCTGGTCGGCCCGGTCGCGCTCTACCTTCTCGGTCTCGCCGCGGCGTTCCCCCTCTTGCTCGCGGCGACGGCGGCCCTCTCGGGCCTTGGAGCGTTCGCGCTCGGGGTGCGCACGGTGCAGATCGCGCAGTCGGGCGATGCCCTCACGACGGGTTAGCGCCCGAGCGAAGCGCGCTCGCGTCGGTCCTCAGGCGAGGCCGCCCGGACGCGCCGGCGGGTAGGCCCGGGCCGACGCGGGGATCGGCCGGCGGTCCCGGGAGCTGCCCGAGATCGGATGGTAGAAGCCGACCCGGGCCTCCCCGCGCTGCCAGCAGAGGAAGACGACCTCGCCCTCGACCTCTCCGTAGAAATCGACGAGCCCGTTCTCGAGGTCCTTGATCTCAATGCCCTCGTTCCGCAGGGCGGTCACGACCTCCTCGAGGCGCCGCGTCAGGTTCTTCCACTCGGCATCGAGCCGCTGCTTCAACAGGTGGTCGACATGGTCGGCCGAGTCCACGTCCGAACCCCAGAACCGCTGAAGGCGCTTCAGCTCCTGATGGACCTCGCCGAGGCGCACGACCCATCCCTTGAGCCGCGGCAGGAGCTCCGCGAGGTCGGCGAGCCGCCGGTCCGCATCCTCCGGCGTCCACCGTCGGGGCGGTTCGCTCCGCTCGCGGTCCTTCGGTCGCACGGCCCGGTCCATGCTGCCGTCGAAACCATGACGTTCCACCTATATACGCACTCGATGGGCCCCGGGTAACCGCGCCGCAGGCCCCCGCGGGTGGCCTCATGACGCGGCGGGAGCCGTCGGACCCGCGGCCGAGCTCCGTCGCCGCGAGGTCCCCAGGGCCGGATCGATCTCGGGGAGCCGTGCCACGGCGCGGCGAGGGCTAGAGGATCCGAAGCTCGCGACCGGCCTTCTCGAACGCCGAGATGGCGAGATGGAGGTCGTCGTCGGTGAGGGCCGCGTTCATGATTGTGCGGATCCGGGCCCGGTCCTTCGCCACCATCGGAAAGACGATCGGCAGCGCGAAGACCCCGAGGGCGAACAGGCGCTCCGAAAGTTCCTTCGCCCTCCGGCTGTCCCCGACGAGGATCGGAGTGATCGGGGTCTCGCTCTGCCCGATGTCGAAGCCGAGCCCCCGCATCGCCGACTTGAAGCGGTGCGTCAGCTCCCAAAGCCGGCGCACGTGCTCTGCCTCGTGTTCCAGCACGTCGATCGCGGCGAGGCACGCCGCGGCGACCGGCGGCGGATGCGACCCGCTGAGCAGCCAGGTGCGGGACTTGTTGTACGCGAAATCGACGAGCGAGCGGGAGCCGGAGATGTGGCCACCGACGACCCCGAACGCCTTCGAGAAGGTGCCCATCTCCACATGGACGCGGTCCCGGGAGAGGTGGAAGTGGGAGACGATGCCCCGACCGCCGTCTCCGAGGACACCCTCCCCGTGGGCGTCGTCGACGTACACCATCGCGCCGTGCCGGTGCCCGAGCTCTGCGATGCGGTCGAGGGGAGCGATGTCTCCGTCCATGGAGAAGACCCCGTCGGTGATGATCAGGACCCGACGGTACGTCGGCCGGTGCTCCTCGGCGGTAGCGAGCACCCGCTCGAGGTCCGGCATATCGGTGTGGCGGTAGACGGCGCGCTCGGCCCGGCTCAGGCGCACCCCGTCGATGATGCTCCCGTGGTTCAGCTCGTCGCTCACCACGAGGTCCCCTTCGCCGACCAATTGCGGGATCAGGCCGGAGTTCGTCGCGAAGCCGCTCTGATAGACGAGCGAAGCCTCGGCCCCCTTGAAGCGGGCGAGCCGGCGCTCGAGCTCCATATGGAGGTCCATGTTCCCGGCGATCGGGCGGACCGACCCCGAGCCGACCCCGTGGCTCCGGACGGCGGCGATCGCCGCCTCCTTGAGCTTCGGGTGGTTCGACAGCCCGAGATAGTTGTTCGAGCAAAACATCAGGACCCGACGACCGTCGATCTCGCACCACGGGGCGCTCGGTCCCTCGAGGACCCGCAGCTTCCAGTCGGTCGCGCTGTCCACGAGCTGACGATACTCCTCCGCGAGGAACGCGGTGGGATCGCGCATCTCCGTCACCACCTGGGTTCCAGCGAGACCTTCGCCGCCTGATACGTCTGCATGAGCTCCATCGCCTTGGGAAGCTCCCCGATGGCTACCCGGTGGGTAATGATCTGAGCCATCTTCGCACGGAAGTCCGGCTCGGCCAGGAGGCCCTTCGCCTGGAACCAGGTCTCGAACATCCGCCGTCCGAAGATGCCGTGGACCCGGGCGGCCCGGAAGATGATCGCATCGTCGAAGTTGAGCGCGGACTCCCGGTCGAAGAGGCCGAGCAGCGAGACACGTCCGCCGGGCGTGAGGGCGTCGAAACAGAGCCGCAGCGACGCCGGGTGGCCGCTCATCTCGCAGGCGACGTCGACCCCCCGTCCCTCGGTCTCGGCCGAGATCTGCCGCGGCAGCTCGGCCCCGGTCTCGGTCGGGTTGAAAACGTGGTCGGCCCCCATCTGGCGGGCGAGCCGGATCCGGACGGGACTCACCTCCGTCGCGAAGACCTTACGGGCCCCGAGCTTCCGCGCGACGACGATCGCGAGGAGCCCCACGGGACCGCATCCGGCGATCAGCACGTCCTTGCCCGCCACGTCCTCGATGCTGTCCTCGGGCAGGAGGGAGTGGATCGCGTTGCCGAGCGGCTCCTGGATCGACGCGAGCGCCGGGTCGAGCGACGGATCGTTCCGCCAGGCGTTCTGCTCGGGCAGGACCGCGTACTCCGCGAAGACCCCGTCGCGGTCGACCCCGAGCACCTGGACGTTCTGGCAGATGTGCATCTTGCCGGTCCGGCATTGATAGCAGGTGCCGTCGGCGATGTGCGTCTCCGCCGAGACATGGTCCCCGACCGCGAGGCTCTTGACGCCCGGACCGAGCTCGAGGACCTCGCCGCTCAGCTCATGGCCGAAGATCATCGGGATGCGGCGGACCCTCGACTGCGCCCACTCGTTCCATGCCCAGATGTGGACGTCGGTCCCGCAGACGGACGAAGCGCGCACGCGCACGAGGACCTCCCCGTCCGCCGGTGTCGGGTCCGGCACGGTCCGAATCTCCCCCCCCGGCGCCCGGCGGGTCTTCACGTACGCCTTCACGGATCCCTCGACCCCCGAGCGAGGGGTGCGGCGACATAATGGTTCTCCGCGCCGTCGGGCGTCCCGGAGGTCCGACCCCGGCGCGACGCGCTCTACGCGCGCGTCCGAAGTGGTCCGACCCTCCGCGGGAATCCTCGAGGAGAAAGTGCCCGGAACGCGTCGTCGAAGGGCGCGCGCGCGAGCGCTTATATAGGGCACCCCTCTCCCCCGTCCCCACCGGAGGTAGGACCCCCTATCGACCCATGGCACGGCATCGTCCCCGGCGAGGATCCCTCGCCTTCTCGCCCCGCTCCCGGTCGGTCCGGGCGCTTCCCCGCATCCGTTCCTGGCCCGACGGCCCGAAGCAGCCGTCGATCGAGGGCTTCGCCGGCTTCAAGGTCGGCATGACGCATGCGTTCATCGTCGACTACCGTAAGCGCTCCACGACCGCGGGACAGGAGGTCGCGATCCCGGTGACGGTCGTGGAGGTCCCTCCGCTCCGGATCGTCGGCGCCCGGCTCTACCAGCGACATCCGTACGGTCTACGTCCCGTCGGCGAGGTCTGGGCGTCGGATCTCGCCCAAGGGCTCGGCCGACGGATCCCACGACACGGGTCGAGCTCGCCGGAGAAGCTCGCGGCCTTCGGACGGGTCGCGGGCGACGAGGTCCGCCTGATTGCCCATACACAGCCCGACCTCATTTCGGGCACCGGCTCGAAGACCCCCGAGCTGTTCGAGCTCCGGGTCTCGGGAGAGAAGTTCGAGGAGCGGCGGGCGTTCGCGCTCGAGAAGCTCGGTCAGGAGGTCCCCGTCGACCAGCTCACCAAGGAGGGAGAGTTCGTCGATGTGGTCGGCGTCACGAAGGGCTTCGGATTCCAGGGCCACATCCAGCGCTGGGGGGTCAAGTTGCAGCCCCGCAAGAACTCAAAGCACCGGCGGATGATCGGCACGCTCGGGCCTCACAACCCCAGCTTCGTCTCGTACCGGATCCCGCAGGCCGGCCAGCAGGGATACCACCGACGTACCCAGTTCAATATGCGCGTCCTGAAGGTCGTGCGGGACCCCCGCAGCGACCCGATCACACCGCTGGGGGGATTCCTCCACTACGGAGAGGTGCGAAGCGCTTGCCTCCTTCTCCACGGCTCGCTGCCGGGCCCCGCGAAGCGCCTGTTGAGGTTCCGCGCCCCGATGCGCAGCCGCGTTGCGTCGGTCGAGAAGGTCGACCTGCGCTACCTCAGTACCCGGTCGAAGCAGGGAGTATGACGGCGTCGGCAGAGTCGGGGGGCGCTCCGCCCCCGCCCCCGGGTCATTCTCCGCACCACCGGGCGCATCTGCTCGATCTCGACGGCAAGCCCTCCGGGAGTATCACGCTCCCGCTGGCCTTCTCCCTGCCGGTTCGACCGGACCTCATCCGGCGCGCCGTGGTGGCGGCGCAGTCGCACCGTCGACAGCCGTACGGGACCAGCCCGACGGCGGGACTCCGCCACTCGGTCGAGTGGTCGGGGAAGGGCCGTGGGGTCGCCCGAACCCCCCGGCTGATGGACTCCATGCGCGGCGCGCAGGCTCCAAACACCGTCGGCGGACGTCCCGCCCATCCACCGAAGATCGAGCGGATCTGGACGAAGAAGATCAACCGCAAGGAGCGGCGCGCGGCGTTCGGCTCCGCGCTCGCCGCGACGCGGGAAGAGGTTCTCGCCCGGGAGCGAGGCCACACCGTTCCGCACGGTCTCCACCTGCCGATCGTGGTCGCCGACCCGGTCGAGGCGATCGCGACCGCCGCCGAGGCCCGGCGGCTCCTGGTGCGCCTGAAGGTCTGGTCCGACGTCGAGCGCGCCCAGAACGGCACCCACTTCACCTCCTCGGGGAAGGCCCGTCGGCGGGGGCGCGTCCGACGGACCCCCCGGAGCCTTCTCGTCGTGACGAGCGCGCCCGGTCGAGCGCTCGGCTTCCGCAACCTCTCGGGCGTCGAGGTCGTTCCGGCTCAGCGCCTCGCCACCGAGGACCTCGCTCCCGGGGGCGTGGCCGGCCGGCTGACGCTCTACTCGAAAGCGGCCGTCGAGTCGCTCCGGAGCCGGCTCGGGGAGGTCGCGGCGTGAGCGCTCCCGAGTCGTCGCTGCGCCACCGCATCATCATGCACGCCTACGTGACCGAGAAGTCGATGGACGAAATGGAGCGGCAGAACAAGCTCGAGTTCGTCGTCGACCGACGTGCGACGCGCGCGGAGGTCAAGCGGGCCGTCGAGAGCCTCTATCACTGCAAGGTCGCCAAGATCACGACCAAGATCGTCCGTCAGGGCAAGATCGCGACCGTCCGGTTCACTAAGGAGTATTCCTCCGAGGACATCGGCAGCCGGGCCGGGGTGTTCTGATGGGAAAGCGCATCATCTCCCGCCGCCGCGGCAGCGGGACCGGGACGTACCGCTCGCCGAGCCACCGCCACCACGGTCCGATCTATCATCCCCCGCCCGAGGTCGTCGGCGAGGGTCGGGTCGTGGACATCGCGCCGGCCCCGGGACGCACGGCCCCGGTCGCCTCCGTGAGCGCCCCGAACGGTGAGACGGTTCGCATCCTCGCTTCGGCCGGGCTCGCGACGGGCGATGTCGTGGCCTTCCAGCAGGGCAAGGTCGACCGGGGCTCGATCCTCCCGCTCGCGACGATCCCGGATGGGACCCTCGTCTCGAATCTCGAGGTGAAGCCGTTCGACGGGGGTCGCCTGGTACGCTCGGCCGGGTCGAGCGCGCTCGTGGTCGCGCACACCGGCACCGAAGTGACCGTCCAGCTCCCCTCGGGGACGTTCAAGCAGTTCCTCGCGACCTGCCGCGCCCAGGTCGGCGCGGTCGGCGGAGGCGGGCGCGGCGAACGCCCGATCATCAAGGCCGGCAAGAAGGTCTGGGCGACCCGGTCGCTGGCACGTGCCGCGTTCAAGGTGCGCGGCGTTGCGATGAACCCGGTCAATCACCCGTTCGGAGGCGGGGCCCACCAGCACGTCGGGCGCCCGAGCACGGTCCACAGCGGCACCTGGCCCGGTGCCAAGGTCGGTCGGTTCTCCCGTTCGACCCGCAAGAAGCGACGGGGCGGCGCCCGCGGAGGGACGTAGAGCACCATGCCGAAGGCCCGCAGGACCAAGAAGGTCGAGTCGCGCCGCAAGCGCGAGTTCACGTACCGGGGCAAGACCCTGCCCGAGCTCCAGGCGTTGGGTTTGGCCGAACTGGGCGAGATCCTGAACGCGCGGGCCCGCCGTTCGATCCGGCGCGGCTTCAACGACGAGACCACGCGTTTCTTCGAGCGGCTCCGCTCGACCCCGGCCGGCAAGGTCGTTCGCACGCACTGCCGCGACGCGCTCGTCCTGCCGGATCACGTCGGGCGACGGGTCGCGATCCACAATGGGCGGACCTTCACCGAGGTCGAGATCCGTCCCGAGATGATCGGACACTACTACGGCGAGTTCGCGCTGACGCGCCGGTTCGAAAAGCACTCCGGACCCGGTGTCGGGGCCACGCGATCGTCGAAGTTCATGCCGTTGAAGTGAGGAAGGGAGGGAAACCATGCGGGGCTACACCTATCGGGACGAGCCGGGCGTGAACGTCGCCCGGGCGCGCGGAGTGGAGCTTCCGATCTCTCCGAAGAAGGCGTACGAGGTGCTGAACGCGATCCGGGGACTTCCGCTCGACCGGGCCCGTGGGGTGCTCGAGGACGCGATCGCCCTCCGCCACACGATCCCGTTCCGTCGGTACAACCAGGAGACGGCCCACCACCGTGGTTCCGGACCCGGCCGTTACGCGACGAAGGTCGCGAAGAACGTCCTCAAGGTGCTCGAGAACGCGAAGGAGAACGCGGAGTACGACGGGCTCGACGAGGACCGCCTGTTCGTGAAGGTCGCCGCGAGCTCCCGCGGGCAGATCCGCAAGGCGATGATGCCCCGGGCCCACGGCCGCTCGACCGCCTGGAACGAGCAGACGACGAACGTTGAGATCGTGCTCGCCGAGCGCAAGGAGACGGCATGAGCGCCGAGCGCAAGGTCATCCAGGAGCAGATGCGGCGCGTGCTGCTGAAGGACTACCTCGTCCAGGAGAGCGCCCGGGCCGGGTTCGGGGGCCTCGACATCGTCCGCACCCCGATGGGCACGCGCGTGACGCTGATCTGCGAACGCCCCGGGATCCTGATCGGGCACCGGGGAGAGCTGATCAAGCGTCTGACCGAGGACATCCAACACCGCTTCCAACTCGATAACCCGCAGATCGAGGTCCAAGAGGAACGGAACCCGAGCCTGAACGCTCAGCTCATGAGCGAGAAGCTCGCCTCCACCCTCGAGCGCGGGTGGCACTTCCGACGGGCGGGACACTCGACGGTGCGACGGATCATGGAGTCCGGGGCTCGCGGCTGTCAGGTGATCCTCTCGGGCAAGCTCACCGGCGAGCGGCACCGGACCGAGCGGTTCAAGGCCGGGACGATCAAGTACTGCGGGGAAGCGGTCCATCTCTGGATCGACAAGGGATTCTACCAGGCCCGGCTCAAGCCCGGGGTCATCGGGGTCAACGTCTGGATCATGCGCCCCACGGCGAAGCTCCCGGACGAGATCGTGGTGAAGGGCGTCGAAGAGCGCGCGAAGGCGGCCCCGGCGATCCCGACCGCCGAGGAGATCGTGGGGGCCGGCCCCGCTCCGGTCACGGGGGCGTCGTGACGCTGCTTCGGATGAAGGACCTCCGCGCCCTCTCCGACGACGAGCTCCGCCGCCGCGTCGCCGACGTCGAGAACGACCTTCTGCGCGAGCGCGGGGTCGCCGCGATGGGCGGCGCGCCGCCGAGCCCGGGCCGCATGCGGGCGCTCCGGACGAACGTCGCCCGGGCCCTTACCGTCCTCAACGAGCGCGCTCGCCACCGGCCGGAGGGACGCCGTCCGTAGGGGGCGACCAGGTGAACCGATGTCCGATCCGAACCGCCCTCTCGCATCGCTCCCGCGCGTCGAGCGCGAGGCACTGGCCGGCGAGATCCTCGGCGCGCCGATCTCCGTGCGAACGGCACCGGGGCTCGCGGCCGGGCTCGAAGGTACGCTCGTCGACGAGTCGCTCTCGACGTTCGTGATCCGGGTGCCGGGCCGCCGCCGGCTCGTCCGCGTGGCGAAGACCGGGCTCGAGGGTACGCTCCGGCTTCCGAGCGGAGAGTTACCGTTAAAAGGTGACACCCTTCGCGTGCGTCCCGAAGACCGGACGAAGCGCCTGCTCGTCGCCGGTCCGAAGAGGTTCCGATGACGCCCCCCCGTACGACGCGTGCTCGCCGGGCCCGGGACATCGGTCTCGACGTTCGGGCCCCGAAGGTCCCCTGCGAGGACCGCCACTGTCCGTTCCACGGCCGCCTTTCCCTTCGGGGCCAGGTCCTCGAGGGCACGGTCGTCTCCACCTCGATGCAGCGGACCGCGGTCGTCGAGCGCGTGCTCCTGCACTACGTGCCGAAGTTCGAGCGGTACGAGAAGCGCCGTCGGCGCTACCTCGCCCACGCTCCGCCGTGCCTCGCGGCGCCCGTGGGCCACCGGGTCCGTATCGCGGAGACCCGTCCGCTCTCGAAGTATGTCTCTTTCTGCGTCGTCGAGGACCTCGGCGAGGCCACCCACCGGGTCGCCGGCGAGGATGCCGCGCCCGCCCACGAGCCCGCCGTCGAGAAGGAGGAGGCATGAAGGGTCTCGCGGGCCGGCGGGGCCGGGGCCTCCCCAAGGGGGCTCGGCTCGAGTGCGTCGACAACACCGGCGCGAAGGTCGTCGAGATCATCGCGGTGCGGAACTGGCACGGCACGCACCGGCGCTATCCGCGCGCGGGGATCGCCGACCTCGTGATCGTGTCGGTCAAGAAGGGCACCCCCGAAATGCGCCGCCAGGTGTTGACCGCCGTCATCGTACGCTCCCGATCGCCGATCCACCGGGCCGACGGCTCCCGGCTGCAGTTCGAGGACAACGCCGCGGTCATCACGACCGAGATCGGCGAGATCAAGGGCTCGCAGATCAAGGGGCCGGTGGCGAAGGAGGCCGCCGAGCGCTGGCCGCGGATCGCGGCCGCCTCGTCGATCATCCTGTAGGAGGAACCATGCGTCGCTCTCCCCACGCTCCCCGCCGGCAGCGCAAATCCTACTTCACCGCGGACTCCTTCGAGCGCCGGCGTCGGATGAACGCCCCGCTCTCTCGCGAGCTCCGCGCCCGTTTCCATCGTCGCTCGGTCCCGGTCCGCAAGGGGGACACGGTCCGCGTCCTCTCGGGGAGCTTCGTCGGGCGCGAGGAGCGCATCGCGAAGGTCAACCGCCGGGACTACGCCGTTACGCTCGACAACGTGACCCTGAAGACGGCCGACGAGAAGCTGAAGCCGCTCGAGCTCCGCCTGAGCCACCTCGTGATCACCCGTCTCAACCTCTCGGATCCGTGGCGACGTCGGTCGCTCCGCGTCCGGGAGGAGGACGTCACCCCCGAGGAGCGGGGCGAGACCGCCGAAGTGCCCCCGGAGGAAACCGCGCCGGTGGCCGAACCGTCCGCTCCCGCGGAGGGCGCCCCCGAAGCCGCCGCGCCGGAGGCAGAAGACTCCACCTCCGCGCCGACGAAACGCGCGCGGTCGAAGAAGGCCCGCCCGACCGCGGACGAGGAGGGCGACGAGGCGGCATGACGTTCCGTCTGAAGCGCCGCGCGGCTCCCCGCAGCTGGACGGTCCCGCGCAAGGGGACGAAGTGGCTGAAACGTCCCGGGCCCGGCCCGCACGCCCAGGACGCGTCGATGCCGCTCCTTCTCGTGCTGCGGGACGTACGTCGGATCGTGGCGTCCGCGCGCGAAGCCCGAATCCTCCTGCGCTCGGGCTCCGTCCGGGTCGACGGGCAGGTCGCGAAGGACCTCGACCGCGGACTCGGGCTCATGGACACCCTGTCGTTCGCCGCTCCCCTCGATGCCCACTACCGGGTCATGCGGGACCGGCGCGGCAAGTTCGCGCTGATCTCGATCCCCTCGACCGAGGCGTCGGTCAAGCTCGGGCGCGTCCGGTTCAAGCACGCGGTCAAGGGCGGGAAGGTCGAGGTCACCCTCCACGACGGCCGCAACCTCCTGGTCCCGGCCGGTTCTGCCTATCGGGTCGGAGACTCGGTGAAGCTGTCGCTACCGGAACAGAAGGTCGTAGAGCACCTCCGGCTCGCGCCGGGGGCGCTTGCGTACGTCTCTGGCGGTTCGCATGTCGGGGAGCTCGCCCGAGTCGACCGGGTCGAGGTCCGCAACTCGTCCCAGCCGAACCTGGTCCACTTCAAGGAAGGGTTCTCGACGGTGAAGGAGTACGTCTTCGTGGTCGGGCAGACCTCGCCCGAGGTCACGCTGGGGGAGGGCACGGATCGATGAGCGCTCCGCCCGCCACGACTCCCCGGCCCGACGTCCCCGTGCCGACCGGAAACCCGCACCGGGAGCTTCGGGTGATCAAGATCGTCGTCAACGCCGGCGTCGGCGAGTCGGGGGAGACCCGGACGAAGGCCTCCCGCGTTCTCGAGATGGTCACCCACCAGAAGCCGATCTCGACCCGGGCCCACTCAACGAACCGCGACTTCGGGATCCGCCAGGGCCAGGAGATCGGGGCGAAGGTGACCCTGAGGGGCGACGTCGCGATCGATTTCCTCCACCGCGCGTTCGAGGCGCGCGACCGGCAGCTGGACGTCGACTCGATCGACCGGAACGGCAACTTCTCGTTCGGGATCGCGGACTACACCGACTTTTCGGGCATGAAGTACGATCCCCAGATCGGAATCCACGGGATGGACGTGGCGGTCGAGCTCGGACGTGCCGGCTACCGGATCCGTCAGCGCCGGGTCCGTCCCCGGCCGCTGCCGCGCGTACTCCGATCGACGCCGGACGACACCCGACAGTACCTGGTCAAGGCGTTCGGAGTGACGATCCTCGAGTGAGGGGGACCGGAGACGAGCGATGAAGCCCAAGAAGAATTTCGGACGCAAGGAAGGGTGTCTCCGCTGCGACCGCAAGCGCGGGATCGTGCGGCGGTACGGACTCCACCTTTGCCGTCAGTGCTTCCGCGAGGTCGCGATGGACCTCGGGTTCCGCAAGTACCAGTAGAGGGGGACGAGCGATGCAACACGATCTTCTGAACGATGCGCTCGTCGCGCTGCGGCACGCGGACCGAGACGGCAAGCAGTCCGTCGAGATCGCCCCGACCTCGAAGCTGATCGCCGAGGTCCTTCGGATCTTCCGCGAGCACCACTACATCGAGGAGTTCACGTTCGTCCCGACGGGACGGGGCGGCAAGTACGACGTGCGCCTCGCGCGCCGGATCAACTCCTGCGGCGTGATCAAGCCGCGCGTCGCCGTTGCCCACGACGGGCTCGAGCGGTACGAGGCGCGCTTCCTTCCCGCGCAGGACTTCGGGATCCTGGTCCTTTCCACGAACCGCGGGCTCGTCTCCCACCAGCAGGCCCGCGAGATGAAGATCGGAGGTCGGCTCCTCGCCTATGTCTACTGACGATTCCGCGCTCGGCCGCGAGGTGATCGCCCTCCCGAAGGGAGTATCGGTCCGCCTGGACGGTCGGACCCTGAAGGCGAAGGGTCCCCTCGGTGAGAGCGCCCGAGGGTTCCCGTCGGACGCCATCTCGCTCGCGGTCTCGGGCTCCTCCGCGACGCTCGAGCTCCGGATCCCGGCCCGCCGCAAGCGCTCGCAGGCGCTCCTGCGGACGTGGGCGGCGCATCTCCGGAACGTCACGGGCGGCGTCAGTCGCGGCGTCGAGGCCCGCATGAAGGTCGTGGCGGCGCACTTCCCGATGAAGGTCCAGGTCCGCGGCGAGGAGCTTGTGATCGAGAACTTCCTTGGCGAAAAGCATCCCCGCTCCACGCGCCTCGAGCCCGGCACGAAAGCCGCGGTCGAGGGCGACATCGTGACGATCTCGGGCACCGACGTCGAGCAGGTCGGCCAGAGCGCGGCGAACATCGAGCGGGTGACCCGGATTCGGGACTACGACCCGCGGGTCTTTCAGGACGGCATCTACCTCATCGAGCGGGCGCACCTGAAGGAGGGGAGCTAGGCGATGCCGGACGAGGAAGCCCCCGCGAAGGAGGCGGGGACGACGCCGGTGCCCGCTCCGGAGGCGGCCGTGACGACCGCGCGCCGCCGCACGAAACGCCCCGCGACCCCGACCCCTCCGGCCCCGGCGTCGGACGCGGCGCCGGAGAAGCGGGCCGTCCCCGAGGAGGAGAAGACGCGGGTGCCGAAGCGCGCCGTGCTCGATCCCCGCAACCGCCAACTCCTGGCCGCGCGCGACCGGCTCGACCGGTCCCGACCCGTCTTCGGCCGACAGGCCGCGAACCGCTACTATCGCATCGGTCGGGACGGAGCCTGGCGCCGGCCTCGCGGGCTGCAGTCGAAGCAGCGCCGTCACTACGGCTACCGTCCGAAGATCGTCCGCATCGGCTACCGATCCCCCGCGCGCGTTCGTGGCCTGGTTCCGAGCGGGTTCCGACCGGTCCTCGTACGGACGAGCCGGGACCTCGAGGCGCTCGACGGCCGCTCCCAGGCCGCGATCATCGCGCGGACCGTCGGGACCCGGCGTCGCCTCGTGCTCGAGGAAGAGGCCCGCAAGCTCGGCATCCGTGTCCTGAACCCGATCGTCAAGGGCGGGGAGGAGACGTAGGACCATGCCGGATCTCTCGAACCAACGTCGCCTCGCCGCTGCCCTGTTGAAGTGCGGGGAGGGCCGGGTCTGGATCGACCCGGCGAGCCAGGAAGAGCTCGCGGACGCGGTCACCCGGTCCGACGTCCGCAGCGCGATCAAGGCCGGTGTGATCCGACGCATGGCCGTCCGGGGCACCTCCCGGGTCCGGGCGCGCCGCCACGCGCTCGAGGTCCGCAAGGGCCGGCACTCCGGCCCCGGTTCCCGCCGCGGCACCCCGACCTCGCGCGTCTCGCGGAAGGCCCGCTGGATGCGACGCATCCGGGCCCAGCGCGCGCTGCTCCGGGAGCTCCGCGAGGGCGAGAAGATCTCCCCGGCGATCTACCGGGAGTTCTTCCGACGGGCCAAGGGCGGCATGTTCCGCAGTCGTGCCCACCTGCTCGTGAACCTTCGACTGGCCGGCCATCTGCCGGAGGCGACCCCATGAGCACGGGACCGCGCTACCGCGTCCACTTCCGTCGCCGCCGCGAGGGCCGCACCGACTATCGGGTCCGTCTCCGCCTGCTCAAGAGCGGCCGGCCGCGCGCCGTCGTTCGGCTATCCGAACGCCGAGTGCGGGTCGCCATCGTCTCGTTCGATCCCGTCGGCGACCGCGTCCTGGCCACGGCCGATTCCGGTGAACTTTCCGGGATCGAATTCCCGGCCGCGAGCCTCGGCTCGACCCCGGCCGCCTACCTCACCGGGTACCTCGCGGGCCTGCGATCGAAGTCCGCCGGTGCCGAGACGGCGGTGCTCGACGTCGGCCTCCGGCGACCGACGGCCGGGGGGCGGCTTACCGCCGCGCTCAAGGGCCTCCTCGACGCGGGTCTCGACATCCCGCACGGAGAGGAGGGGTTCCCCAAGGCCGACCGGCTGAACGGGACCCATCTTCCGAAGCCACTTCCCCAGCCCATGGAATCCTACAAGCTGAAATTGCCGGGCCTCGTGCGCCCGGCGGAGGTCGCCGCGTGAGCGCCGCCATGTCCGGTCCGCAACCGCCGTTCCGAGGAGGCTCTGGGCCCGGAGCCGCCCCGCCGCCTCCGTGGGTCCCGAAGACCGAGCTCGGTCGCCGGGTCGCCTCCGACGAGATCACGTCGATGAGCCAGGCGCTCGAGAGCGGGCTCCCGCTGCGCGAGCCCCAGATCGTGGACAAGCTCCTGCCGAACCTTCACGACGAGGTCCTCGACGTGAACATGGTGCAGCGCATGACCGATTCGGGACGCCGGTTCAAGTTCGCGGTCACGGTCGTGGTCGGGAACGGCGACGGCTTCGTCGGCCTGGGCCGCGCGAAGGGCCGCGAGGTCGGCCCGACCATCCGGCGGGCGATCGACCGGGCGAAGCTCGAGGTCGTGCAGGTGCTCCGCGGCTGCGGCAGCTGGGAGTGCGGCTGCGGCCGCGCGCATTCGATGCCGTTCTCGGCTGCCGGCCGGTCCGGCTCGGTCGTCGTGACGTTCAAGCCGGCTCCGCAGGGCGTGGGGCTGGCGGTCGGCGATATCGCGAAACCGATCCTGCGCTTCGCGGGGGTCACCGACGCCTGGGGGTTCACCGAAGGTCACACAAAGACCACGGTGAACTACGCTCAGGCCGCCTACGCGGCGCTGGTGGGGCTTGCCGGCCTCAAGGTGACCTCCGAGGATGCCCAGCGCCTGAAGATCGTTCGGGGACCGACGGGCGTCTCGATCCTGCCTCCCAAGGAGGAAGGGGCCCCGCGGCCGGTGCGCGGCGGTCGTGGCCGCGGACGGGGTCCGGGCGGACGGCCTCCGGGTCGGGGCGGTCCCCCCGGCCGGGGCGGACCCCCCGGACGCGGTGGACCGGGCGGTCGGGGTCCCGGTGCTCCGGGCGCCGGTCGTGGCGGCGGGAGGCCCTAGCGCATGACGTGGATGGTCGTGCGAGTCCGGGGGACTGTGCATTCCGGCGCGGAGATCGTCGAGACACTTCGTCACCTCCATCTGACCCGTGCGAACCACGCGACCATCGTGCCGGACGTGCCGTCGTTCGTGGGGATGCTGCACCGGGTGCAGGGGTACGTCACCTGGGGCGAGGTCGATCCCGAGACCGTTGGGCTGCTCCTGCGCGAGCGCGGCCGTACCGTGGCGGGAACTCCGCTCGCGGAGGAAGCCCTCGGAGAGGCGAGCCGCAAGGTCGCCGAACGGGGCCTGCTCGAGGTTCCCGAAGTGCGGCCGCTCTTCCGCCTGAAGGCCCCCAAGGGGGGCTGGCGATCGACGAAGCGGGCGTTCTCCCTCGGAGGCGCGCTCGGCTACCGCGGTCGGGCGATCAACGACCTCGCGCGACGGATGATCTAGGCGTACCGGGAGGAACGAGCATGCCAAGTCGTACACGGAAGTTCCGGGGACTGCGCACCCACGGTCGCGGCATCAAGGCGGGCCGCGGCGCGGGGAAGCAAGGAGGCCGCGGCAACGCGGGTCTTCACAAGTACAAGTTCAAGTCGATGCTCATCTACGCGCCCGACCACTTCGGCCGGCACGGCTTCAAGCGGCCGCCCGAGATCGTCGAACACCCCCGCGCGGTGAACGTCGGCGAGCTCGACGGCCTCCGGGATCTCCTGACGGCCGCCGGAGCGATCTCGCACGAAGGCGAGACCGTCGTCGCCGACCTCGCGAAGCTCGGGATCGATCGGCTGCTCGGCGGTGGGGAGGCGCGCGGTACCTGGAAGGTCTACGTACCGCACGCGACCAAGCACGCCCGGGAGAAGGTCACGGTGCTCAAGACCCCGCCCGGAGCGCCTCCCGCGGCGGCCCCTCCGTAGACTATATAAATTGCCCATCGGCTCCGAAGCGGCTGCATGGCGGACGAGGAGATTCCCCGCGACGGTCGGTGGGCCCTGCCCCTCCTGGTCCTCGGGGTCATCGTTCTCGTCCTCCTCTGGTTCTGGGAACAGCCGACGCCGCTCGCGTTCGGCCTGATCGCCGCGGCGACCGCCGCGGTCCTCGCGCTGCTCTACCTCGGACTCTCCTACAACGGCCCCCGCTCCAAGCTCTACGGACTGAAGCCGCTCACGACGCGGCTGCCGGCGGTTACCCAGCCGAAGGGTCACGTCCACTTCCGGACCAAGATGTTCTGGACCATCGGGGTCCTTCTCCTCTACTTCCTGCTCACGAACATCTACCTCTTCGGGGTCGACCAGGCCACGGTCATCGACCTCTTCGCGAGCTACCGAGCGATCCTGGCTGGAGCCCAGGGGACGCTCATGCACCTCGGGATCGGCCCGATCGTGACCGGGTCGATCATCATGCAGCTCTTCACCGGCGCGAAGATCATCAACCTCGACCTCACGGACGACGAGGATAAGGGGGTCTACCAGGGAACGCAGAAAGTCATCGTGATCGCGATGATCTTCATCGAGGCGGTCCCGCAGGTGTTCGGCTACCTGACCCCGTCGGCGTCGCTCGTCACGTCGCTCGGGCAGGCGTCCGCCGGGAACGGTCTCCTCCTCGCGAACTCAATCATCGTCGCGCAGCTCGTCTTCGGCAGCTACCTGGTCTTCCTGATGGACGAGGTCGTCTCGAAGTGGGGGATCGGCAGCGGGATCTCGCTCTTCATCGCGGCCGGGGTCTCCCAGCAGATCATCCAGGGCACGATCAACTGGGTGCCGCAGAACCCCGCGCTCGGCGTCACGCTCACGAACCCCCCGAGCGGTACGATCCCGAAGACGATCTACTTCCTCACCCACCTTTCCGCCTCCCAGATGGCGGGCGGAGGGTGGGAGCAGATCCTGCTCCGGCAGCCGAACCCGATCGTCGCGCTCGTCGGCACCGCGGCGATCTTCTTCCTCGTCGCGTGGACCGAGTCGACCCGGATCGAGCTGCCGCTCTCGCACGCCGAGTCGAGGGGGGCGCGCGGCCGCTATCCGCTCCGTCTGATCTACGCGTCGAACATCCCGGTCATCCTGATGAGCGCGCTGCTCGCGAACGTGTCGATGATCTCGATCCTCCTCTGGACGAACCCGGCGCTCGTCCACTTCCCGCTCCTCGGCCATCAGTGGTGGATCGGGGGGTATCCGACGGCCGCGCAGATCAGCCAGCACGGGTTGAGCCAGACGACGCCGATCAGCGGAGGGGCGTACTACCTCTCCACCGTGAACGGTCTCGAGTCCTGGCTCCTGCCAATCTTCAACTACCAGACCTATGGGCAGTTCATCTATCCGCACAACGTCTGGCAGGGGCTCCTCCACGTCGCGATCTACTTCGGCGCGATGGTCGGCGGATCGATCCTCTTCGCGAAGTTCTGGATCCAGACGACCAACATGGGACCGGAGGCCGTGGCCCGTCAGATCGAAGCGTCCGGGATGCAGATCCCGGGGTTCCGTCGGGAACCACGGGTCCTGCGACGCGTGTTGGAGCGGTACATTCCGGTCATCACGGTGATCTCGGGAGCGGCCGTCGGGGCGCTCGCCGCGGGGGCCGATCTCATCGGGACGCTCGGCAACGCGAGCGGGACCGGGGTGCTCCTGATGGTGGGGATCATCATCAACCTCTATGAGGCGATGGGCCGGGAGCAGCTGATGGAGATGAACCCCCTCCTCCGTCGGTTCCTCGGAGGGGAGAGCTGATGGCTCCGGACGACAAAGCGCCCCTGCCTTCCTCGGACGCCGAGGAGGAGACCGAGGAAGCGGAGGAGACCGAGCTCACGCCCGAGCCGGCGCCGCGCCCCGCTCCTCCGATGGCCCGTCCCGCGTTCAAGGTCTCGACGTTCATCTACGTCTTCCTGGGCCTGCTCGGGCTCCTGATGCTGATCGACACCGGCACCCGCAACGGGATCGCGACCGCGCTCGGCGTCAGTCCGACCCAGTCGGGGCCGCTCTACGCGGCGATCGGCTTCGGCTCGAACTATCTGCTCGTCACGATGGCCCTTGCCGGATCGATCGAGATGCTGATCACCGCGTTCGCCTACAACTACACCACCGACTGGATGAAGGCGGCGCGGGTCCAGAAGTGGAGCTCGGCGTTCCGCAAGGTGCAGATGGAGGCGATCCGCTCGGGGAAGAAGGACCGGATCGCCGCGCTCAAGCCGCACCAGGAGCGCCTGACGCGTCTTTCGGGCGAGATCTCCCTCGCCCAATTCAAGGGGATGGCGATCACGTACTTCCTCCTGATCCTAATCTACAGCTGGGTGGGCCTGGTGATCCAGGCCGCCAACTCGGTCCAGCAGACGATCGACCTCGGGGGCACCTACATCAACCTCTTCCACAACATCTCGGGACTGCCGATCCCGTGGTGGTTCGTCATCTTCAGCCTCTACACGGTGCCGACCTCGATGATCTTCCGCCGGGTCCTCAAGCATGTCTGGCTGCGCCGCTACCTCGAGGAGCACCCCCATGCCCCGGTCTCCCCCGCGAAGGGCTCGGCCGGGGGCTCCGCGTGATCCGGTCCGTCGTCACGATCGGGGGTCCGCCCGGGAGCGGGAAGTCGACCGCCGGCCGGCTCGTTGCCGAGCGGCTCGGCCTCGAGTTCCGGTCGGCCGGGGAGCTCTTCCGAGAAGAGGCGAAGCGGCGCGGGCTCACCGTCGAAGCGTTCGGCGAGTACGCGCGAGAACATCCCGAGGTCGACCGGGAGCTCGACCGGACGATGCAGGGCCTCGCCATCGCCGGTCGCCTCCTCGAAGGCCGGATCCAGGGCGCGCTCTGCCGACGGGCCGGCGTCCCGGTCCACTACGTGATCGTGACGGCGAGCGAGGAGGAGCGGGTGCGGCGCGTCGCCGGACGGGACCACCAAACCCTCTCGGAGGCACGACGCCTCGTCCGTGCCCGGGAGGCCGTCGAGCAGGAGCGGTACCGCCACTACTATGACCTGGACCTCGACGGGGAGGTACCAGACCTGCTCGTCGACTCGACCGACATCCCGCCCGACCGGGTCGCCGAGAAGATCGTCACCTTCGTCCGGGCGGCCGAGGAGGCGAGCGCCCCGTGAGCACCCCCGAGAGCGATCCGGTCCTCGCCCGGTACCGGGACGGGGCGTTCCTCCTCATCGACAAGCCGAGAGGCCCCTCCTCCCACCAGGTCACGGCATGGGCGCGAGACCTTCTCGGTGTGGAGGTCGCCGGGCACGCCGGTACTCTCGACCCGAACGTCTCGGGCCTCCTCTGGGTCGGCGTCGGCCCCGCGCTCAAGCTCCTCCCGCTGGTGCTGGAGTTTCCGAAGCGGTACATCGCGGTCGTGGCGCTGCACGCCGACGTACCGATGGGGGAACTCGACCGGGTGATCGGGGAGTTCACCGGTCCGATCTATCAACTGCCTCCCGTGCGCTCGGCAGTAAAGCGCGAGCGGCGGGTCCGCACGATCCACCGCCTCCGCTCGGTCGAGCGGGCGGGCACCCGGCTCCTGCTCGACGTGGTCGCCGACTCGGGCACCTACGTCCGTACCCTGGCGGTGGACCTCGGAGAGGCGCTGGGGGTGGGCGCTCACCTCGAGGAGCTGCGCCGCGTCGGGAACGGGCCGTTCGAGGAGCGGGACGCCATTCCGCTGACGCGGCTCGCCGACGCGGTCGCGCTGCGGGCGGACGGGGACCCCGCGCCGCTCCTCGGACTCCTCCACCCGATCGCCGAGATCTGGAGGGAGTTCCCGTCGATCGTCGTCAAGGACGGGGCCGCGAGCGCGCTGGCGCACGGCGCGGGCCTCGCGAGCGGAGGTATCCTGTCGATCCCCCGGCCGTTCTCCCGCGAGGCCCACGTCGCCCTGGTCGACCGCGGAGGGACGCTCATCGCGACCGGGGTCGCTCAGACCGATTCCGACGCGGTCGCCTCGGTCCGGCACGGGTGGGTCGTCGCGGAGACCCGGGTCTTCGTCGATCCGGCACGGTTCCCTCCCCGCTGGAAGAGCGGCGCGGCCCGGTCCTCCCGGGCGGCGCCTTCGGACGCAAGGTAGGGTTATGCACCGCGCCCGCTGGCACGACCGATGACCCGCGGCTCGGGGGGGAGCGGCGCCGGGGGCGCCCGCGGGTTCGGCCGGCTGGGTCGCTGGATCGTCCGGCACCCGTGGTACCCGATCGCGTTCTGGATCGCGCTCCTCCTGGTCGCGATCCCGTTCCTCCCGCTGCTCGGTTCTGTCACGACGAACAGCACCACCTCCCTCCCCTCGAACTCTCCGAGCGCCGAGGCCAGCGTCGAGCTCGCCCGCCTCTTCCCGAACTCCACCGGCGTGGCCGCGACGATCCTATTGTTCTACGGGACCAACCTCACCGACGCGAACGGCCAGGCGGTCGTACTGAACGTCACGAGCGCTCTCGAGAGCGACCGAGCGCTCACGGACGTCGCGGGGGTCGCGAGCGTCTACACCGCGTACGCCGGGTACCTCGCGGGACAGGCGGAGCTCGCGGGCGGGGTGCTCGCGGGGGGGATCTCGGGCCCCAACGCGCTACCGCCCGCGGTGAACGCCTCTGCCCGCCTGCTGTGGGGACCTCCGGCGACGTTCCTCGCGAACTTCGAGGCCCTCGTGAACGGTACGTCACCGGCGTCCGCGACCTACCTCGCCCTCCAAGCGACGAACGCCTCGCTCGCGAACGCGACCGCGTCCCGTTTCCTCAACGCCTTCTACGGATCGTTCAACACGAGCGCGAACCCGACCGGTGCGCCGTGCTGGCAGGGACTCGCGAACCTCGTCGCGTGCACGAACGGGGCGGCGCGCACCGGTGAGGCGCCGCTCCTCGTTGCGCTGCCGGCTCCCGACCAGGCGGTCGCGGCGACAGCGCTTGCGGCGCTCGACGTGGGGAACTTCACGGCGTGGCCGAGCGTCCAGTGGGTCGTCGTGACCGTCCTCGGACCGGCGACCGGGCTGCCGCCGGCCTTTCTCCGCACGGTCTGGGACGCGTTCCCGTCGGCCCAGGTCGCGCCGGGCCCGGCCTCGGCCTGGGCCGCCCAGACGGTCGCAACGACCACGCTGGCGCGGGAACCGCTCCCCGTCCCGGCCGGGATCTCCGGCCCGTACGTGGCCCCGAACGGGGCGGCGTCGATCGTCAACGTCGCCTTCACGGTCTCGGACTCCTTTACGAACGCGAGCGGGGGTCAGCCGGTCTACTCCGACCTCGGAGCGATCGACGCGCTCGTCCCCGGCATCGTACACGCGCACGACGCGACGGGGGCGATCCAGTACGTCCAGACCGGCCCGAGCGCACTCGACCGGTTGACCCAGACGTCGGTGAACGAATCGATCGCGCTCGTCCTTCCGATCACGGTCGGGCTGCTGCTCGCGATCGCGATGATCTACTTCCGCTCCCCCATCGCCCCGCTCGTCACCTTCGCGGCCCTCGGCATCGCCCTCGTCCTCGGACTCGGCGCCACGGTCCTGATCGGCACCGTCGTCGGCCACGTCGACACCACGTCGATCACGCTCGAGGAGGTCTTCGTCCTCGGAGTCGGGACCGACTACTCGATCTTCCTCACGGCCCGCTACCGCGAGGAATTGTTCCAGGGGGAGCGGTCCGACGACGCGATCGTCGCGTCGGTCTCTTGGGCGGGCCAGTCGGTGGCGACCAGCGGCTCGACCGCGATCATCGCGACCGTCGCGCTCGCGTTCAGCGGGGTCGCCCTCCTCAGCCAGTGGGGATCGGTCCTCTCCGTCGCGATCCTGATCGCGGTCCTCGTTTCGCTGACGATGATACCGGCTCTCCTCCGGCTCCTCGGGCCGAGGATCTTCTGGCCGACGACCGGGGATCGGTTCAGCCGTCACGCCCAGCGGGTCGGCTCGCGCCTCCGGACCGAGTCGACGTACTTCTACCGCGCGGGCCGGGCGACCCAGCGCCACCCGGTCCTGGTCGTCGGGCTCGTGCTCCTGGTCTCGGTCCCGCTGGTCGTCGTGGCGCTCGACGCGCCCCTCTCCTACGATTTCTATGCGCAGCTGCCGAGCGGCCACTCGGCGACCCGCGGGCTCGCCGTGCTCGGCGACTACTTCGGACCCGGCTTTGCGGTCCCCTCCTTCGCCCTCGTCACGTTCTCCGCCGCGCTCCTGGGCCCCGGGAACGTCACGAACGCGACCGAGTTCGGGGCGATCGCAGCGCTGACTTCGCAGGCGAGCTCGACGGGCGGGATCGCCCAGGTCACTTCCCCCGTCGGAGCGTACGGCGCCCCGCTCGGAGAGTGGCTCAACCTCTCCTCGCTGCCGGTCGCGACCCGAACCACGCTGGTGGCCCTCCTCGGGGGCTACGTCGGCACGGACCAGCGCACGGTCGTCCTCGACCTCGTCCCCGCCGCGTCGGGGCTCAGCGAGACGGCGGTGAACGCGGTCGAGGGAGTCCGCAGCGCGTTCGAGGGGTATGCCGCCGGCCACCCCGAGATCACGGCGGTCCACTTCGGCGGCGGAGCCCCGCTCATCCGGGACCTTGCGAACCAGACCTCGAGCGCCACCGACCTGTTGATCGTCGCGGTCACGATCGGCCTCATCGCGGTCCTCCTGATCGTCCTGCGCTCGTGGATCATCGCGGTCATGGCGGTCGCGACGATCGGCCTCTCGATCAGCTGGGCCTGGGCGCTGACGCACCTGATCTTCGACCAGCTGCTCGGCTTTCCGCTGTTCTTCTACGTGCGGACGCTGCTCATCATGCTCGTCCTCGGGCTGGGGATCGACTACAACATCTTCGTCCTGACGCGGGTCCGGGAGGAACGCCTGCGAGGTCGGCCGTCGGGAGAGGCGGCGGTCGAGGCGGTCGCCCGCACCGGGGGGATCATCACCGCCGCCGCGGTCATCCTGGCGAGCGCCTTCGGTGCGCTCCTCGTCGGCTCGTTCACCCTCATCCGGGCGATCGGCTTCTCGGTCGCCATCGCGGTCGTGCTCGACGCCATGATCGTGCGGACCTACCTGGTCCCAGCGTTCCTTCAGCTGCTCGGCGACCGGGTCTGGTCGCTCAGCGGACGCCGACCGAAGCCGGCCCCGCCCCGATCGGCCGCTCCCGGGGCGGATGCGCCCCCGGCCAGGCCGATGGGCCGGCCCCGCCGGCAGGAGTAGGGGAGTCGGCGCCGCGCTAGCCCTTGAGGAACCGCGCGCGGGCCCGCTCGAGGTGAGGACCGGGGGAGGAGGAGTCGACGATCTCCACAACCTTGCCGTCGGCGTCGACGAGGAAGGAGACCCTCCGGGCGTAGCCTTGGGGGCTCAGCACCCCGTACGTCTTCGAGACCTCTTTCGAGTGGTCGGCGACCAGGGTAAAGGGGAGACCGTACTTCTCCGCGAACGCCTTTTGATCCGGGCAGTCGTCCACGCTCACGCCGACCACCTGGACCCGGTGCGACCGCAGCTTTGCGTAGTCGTCGCGGAACCCCTTCGACTCGATCGTGCACCCCGGAGTGTCCGCCTTCGGGTAGAAGTAGAGGACGAACGGGTGGCCCCGCAGAGACGACAGTTCGAACGGCGACCCGTCCTGGTTCCGCGACTTGAACTCCGGTGCCTTCTCTCCGACCGCGACCATCGGGGGCCTACGGCCCCACCCGTATTTATTCAATCCACGGACGACGCCGGGCGGCGGCTCAACCCGTGGCGACCGTCACCAGCGTTTCGGTCGACTTGATCCCTCCGATCCGCCGGATCCGGTGGACCACGGTGTCGAGCGCCTGGTTGATGTGCGGCGCTTCGACCTTGACGATCACGTCGAACGGTCCGGTCACCACCTGCACCTCGGTCACGCCGGGCACCGACCGGATCCGGCGGAGGACCTCGTCGAGGCGGCCGACTTCGGTTTCGACCAGGAGGAAGAGGGTCTCCATCCGCGGTCCCTCCACGGCGCCCGCCGCTCTTCAACCTAGCGTTGGGCGCGAGCGCCGCAGCCCCGCGGGCGCCCCGGAGGGCCGGGCCCGAGCCGTCGGGGGGCCCGGACCCCCCGCCGGGCGCTGCGGTCGGCGTTCGGGCCCGCTCCCGAGCCGTTCCTCGTCGGCCGGTCACCGCGCCGAGCGACGCGGAGGTAACCGCGCTCCAAAGCGTTAAGCGCGGTCGGACGCCGATGCGGTGGTCCATGGTTCTCCGGGTCTTCGACACCCTGAGCGGGCGGATCCACCCGGTCCGACGGCGGCCGTCCCGCCCCCTGGGCATGTACGTCTGCGGACCGACCGTCTACGCGCCGGCGCACGTCGGCCACGCTCGGACGTACCTCTACTTCGACGTCGTCCGCCGGGCGTTCGAGGCCGACGGTGTTCCGGTCCGCCACGTGATGAACATCACCGATTTCGAGGAGAAGATCGACCGACGGGCGGCCCTCCTCGGTACGAGCTGGCGAACCCTCGCCCGGCGCGAGGAGGCCGCCTTCCTGCGCGACCTCGACGCCCTCGGGATCCTCCGCCCTACCTACCTGCCGCGCGCCAGCGACTTCATTCCCCGGATGGTCCAGGTCGCGGCCCGTCTCGAGCGGACCGGGCGCGTCCGCCACGACGGGGAGGCGTGGTACTATCGCCCGCCGGACCGGCCTCGCGAGGAGAACTTCCCGGTCAGCACCGAGCTCGCGGAGCACGCGGTTCTCGAGCCCGGCCACCCGTTCCCGGATCGGGAGTCGGTCGCGTCGGAGTTCATGGTCTGGAAGCGTCAGGAGCCGCCGCTCCCATCGTGGAGGGGACCCTACGGTCCCGGGATGCCGGGCTGGCACCTCGAGTGCTACGCGATGGCCCGACACTACCTCGGCGTGCCGGTCGACCTTCACGGAGGCGGACTCGACCTCGTCTATCCCCATCACCACGCCGAGAACGAGATTGCGCTGGCACTCGACGGTCGCCCGTTCTCTCGCTTCTTCCTGCACACCGCGTTCGTCCTGCAGGACGGACGGAAGATGTCGAAGTCGACCCAGAACCTGGTGTCGATCCGGGAGGCGCTGCGCGACGCCGAGGCTCCCGGGCTTCGGTGGTACCTCCTTACCCCACGATACTCCGAACGGCTCGAGTGGGACGGGGACGCGTACTGCTCTGCGGCGCTCGAGCTCGCCGGCGTCCGTCGATCGATCGGAGCGTGGCTCGGCTCGTCGCGTCGGGGACCGCTCGGCGTCCGGACCGCCCAAGCGCTTGCGGAGGGGGTCCGCCAGGACCTCCTCGACAACCTCGGGACCGACCGGGCGATCGCCCGCATCCGCGCGTTCGCTCGGTCGCTCGACGCCGACCCTCGGGGCGGGATCGCCCGGGGGGACCGACGGGCGGCTTCCCACGCGCTCGCCGAGGTCGAAACGCGTCTCGGGATCCGTCTGCGCTAGCGAGGAAGGGGTCACTCCTCCGCCCGCTCGACGATCACGCTCAGCCCGTTCCCGCCGCCCATGCAGAGGGTCGCGAGCCCGCGGTGGCCCTTCGTGCGCAGGAGCTCGTGCACGAGCGTGACGACGATCCGGGCTCCGCTCATCCCGATCGGGTGCCCAAGCGCGACGGCGCCGCCGTTCGCGTTGAACTCCTCCTCGGAGAAGTCGAACGTCCGCTGCACGGCGAGCGAGGCCGAGGCGTAGGCCTCGTTGTGCTCGACCCGATCGAAGTCGGCCGGCGCGAGCCCCACTCGCGCGAGGTGTCGGCGTACGGTCGGGATCGGCGACTCCATCACATCGCTCGGATGGACGCCGCTCTCGGCGGTCGAATGGATCCACGCGAGCGGGCGGACGCCCCGACGTTCGACCTCCCGCTCGCTCGCCAGGAGGAGCGCCGACGCGCCATCCGAGAGCCGGGAGGAGTTGCCGGCCGTGAGCACGCCGTCCGGAGCGAAGGCCGGCCGTAGCCGGGAGAGACCTTCGAACGTCGTGTCGGCGCGGGGCCCCTCGTCATGATCGAGCCCGGTGCTGCCGGGGACGACGCCCGGAGGGACGGGGACGATCTCGGAGGCGAACGTGCCGGCCGCGACCGCCCGCGATGCCCGGAGGTGGCTCCTCAGCCCGAACGCATCGACATCGGAGCGGGTCAGCCCGAACTTCCGGGCGACCCGCTCCCCGGTGAGCCCCATGATCTCGTGCTCCCCGTAGGCATCGATAAGGGAGTCCCGCTGCATCGCGTCGTCGAGAGTGTGGGCACCGGGTGGGCTCCCCCAGCGCATCGCGCCCGGCAGGAGATAAGGGGCGTTCGACATGCTCTCCATCCCACCGACGAGCACCCGGTCGAAGTCGCCGGCCCGGATCGAGGAGAATCCCCAGTGGAGTGCCTTCATGCCGGAGCCGCAGACCATGTTGACGGTCGCGGCGCCGACCGTGTCCGGCACCCCGGCCCCCCGAAGGACCTGACGGGCGGGATTCTGGCCGGCCCCGGCCTGAATCCCCTGACCAAGGAGCACCTCCTCGACGTCGGCGGGTTCGAGCCCCGCGCGTTCGATCGCCGCCCGCGCCGCGACCGTCCCGAGCCCTGCGGCCGGGACGCTGCGCAGGGCCCCGCCGTACTTGCCGATCGGTGTGCGTACGGCCGACAGGATGGCGACGCGGGTGCCGGAAGTCGAGGACATGGTCCCGCGACCGGTCTCGGATAAAGAAGCTAGCGGAGGGGCCGGGAGATCTAGTCCTCTTCGACGCGCGGAGCGAGGAGGTATCGGCCCTCCCCACGCCCCCCACCCATCGCGAACTCGACCTTGAGCGGGTATTCGTTCCCGACGTGGAGGGTGGTCTCCTCCGCCACGATCGACTTCACCATCGCCGAGAAGAAGTCGAGCGGGTACATGCTCTTCACCGGCTCCTTCACCTCGAGCCGCGAAAGGCCCTCCTTGGGGATCCGGAGGTCGAGCCGGTCGGTGTCCCCCTCCGAATGCATCGTGAACGCTTCGGGCTCAAGGCTCAGGGTGACATGGTCCGTGAAGCTCTCGCTTCCGCGAATCCCCTGGCGCATGTCCTCGGTTTTCACGGTGACGCTCGCCGGCGGGTTGACGTTGGGGACCTTCGGGTCCGTGATCCCGGCCGGGTCGACGACCGCCATCTGCCGGGTAAGCCTCCCGACGCCGGCGACCAGCCGGTTCTTGCCATCGAACTGCAGATCGAGGACGTCCCCCGGCTTCGCCAGGCGAAGGACCTCCTTCAGCTTCTCGATGTCCACACCGATCTCCGTGGGTTCCCCCGTAAACTCCTCGAAGACTCCCTTCTGGAGCTTGAGGACCAGCATTGCGACGTGCGACGGGTCGACCGCCTTCGCCTCGAGCCCGTCCTTGGAGATCGCGAGCTTGACCTCGCTGACGAGCGTCGAGACGACCTCCACGACCTCGCGGAGGTTCTCCATCTTGATGCGGAGCTTGAACATCCAAAGCCTCGGCGCGACACATCGGTCCCCTCTAAAAAGGTTGCTTCGGGCGGCGTCCCGGCACAAGCGACATGGACCCCGGCGCGCTGGGTCGACCGTGACGGAGCTCGCGTACCTGCCCGACCTTCCCTCCGCGTACGTCCGGCAGTTCACCGGGCGGGTCGTCGCGCTCCCCCCGGGCGGCGTTGTGCTCGACCGAACCTACTTCTACCCGACCGGGGGCGGGCAGCCGAGCGACCAGGGATCGCTGCGCACCGAGGGCGGGCAGCCCCTCGCCGTGGTCGACGTGATCCGCTCGGGGAGCTCGGTCGTCCACCGCCTCCGGGGCCCGAACTCCGCCCTCCGCGATCTGAAGGTCGGCGGCGTGGTGGAAGGGACGGTCGACTGGTCCCGACGACACCGCCACATGCGTCTTCACACGGCCCAGCATCTCGTGAGCGCCCTCGTCTTCGCCCACACGGGGCTCCGGACCGAACGGGCGAACCTCTCGGGGAGCTCCGCGACGATCGACCTCGAGGGGGCGATGCCTGGGGAGAGGGCCGAAGGACTCCCCGCCTGGGTCGGCGCGGCGCTCGAGGTCCCCCGCCGGGTCGCGATCCGCCTCGTTTCCCGGGCGGAATGGGACCGCCATCCCTCGTCCGCGCGATCGGGACTCGTTCCCCTGCCCGCGACCGTCGACCCGGTCCGTGTCATCGAGATCGAGGGGCTCGATGTCTGCCCGTGCGGAGGGACGCACGTTCGCTCCACCGGGGAGATCGGTCCGCTCGAATTTCCCCCCGAGGCACCCCGCCCGAGCGGCAAGACCCGGGTCCGGTTCCTGCTTAGCGGGGTCGATCCGCCCACTCCGTCCGGGTGATCCCGTAGGTCCGCACATCGTGCCATCGGCCGTGATGGAACAGAGCCGATCGCATCGTGCCCTCCGGGCGGAAGCCGAGGCCCTCGACCAGCCGGTACGACGCGACGTTCTCCTCGTCGCAGGTCGCCCCGACCCGCTCGACGGCGAGGGTGCGGAATAGGTAGTCGACCAGCAGCCCGACCGATTCTCGGCCGATCCCCTGGCCTCGGGCCGACGGCTCCCCGAGCAGGTACCAGACATCCTCGTACTCGAGCACCGGATGCGCGCGATAGTGACCCACGGCGCCGACCAGCTCCCGGTCCGAACGGCGTTCGATGCCAAACCGCGGGGCAAGGGAGGTCGGGTCGTCCGGCGCCGTCTCGACGGAGCGGACGAACGCGGCCAGCGACTCGCCGACGTATCGGTCGAACGGAGCGACGACCTCCGGGTCCGCGTACCAGCCGTAGACCCGAGGGTACTCGGTTGCGGAAAGCGGCCGGAGCCGGACCGCTTTGCCTTCGAGGACCGTCATCGGTCGCTAGACGTCGGCCGACGGCGGCCGGGCGGACAGCGCCGGCGCGGGGCCCGGCTCGCCGTCGAGCGCGGGCTCCGGAGAGGGTACCTCGGGGCCTCGGGGAGTCTCCCCGCGCTGGAACTCGAGCGCCATCCGGTGGCCGCTCGGCGTCAGCGAGTAGACGTGCTTCGGCTCCGAGTAGCCGACCACGTACTGGGTCCGTCGATAGACCATGCGCGACATCTCGAGCGAGCGCAGGGCCTGCTTGATCTCGAGCGAGTCCTCCTCGGAGAACTTGCGGAAGATGCCGAACTCGGTCGTCCACTGCGAGGCCTCGAACCGGATCTGCTGGCCCCGGTGCTCGAGCAGGTGGAGGAGCAGTTTCCGCTCCAATGCTTCGAGCGCCTGCTGCGGCATGCTCCGAACCGAACGCGCTTCAGGAGATCGTCGTGATCTCGTAGTGTACGTCCAACCCGTTCAACCGCTCGTGCATCTCCGTCATCAGACGGATCACGTCGTCGAGGGACGCCTTGTCCTTCCACTTGTAGACGAAATCGTGCATTCCCATCGACTCCTCGAACCCAAGCGTTCGCATCGCTTCCAGGACCTTGAGCGGGTTCGCGCCTTCGGAATGGAAGGTCATCCGGACGTACGTACGCATGGTCGTTCCGACCGGGAGAGTCGGTGACGTGCTTTAGGCGAGCGTCGGTTTATATATGCTTCTCTGACTCGCGCCCGGCGGATGGCCCGGGCACCGGGAGAACGGGCGAGCGTCGTCACCGGAGGGGCGGGGGCGATCGGCTCTCACCTCGTGACACGCCTGCTCGAACGGGGCACCGAAGTTCGGGTGATCGACAACCTCTCGGGGGGGCGGCGCGACCATCTCACGGCGCCGCTTGCCACCGGACACTGCACGCTCCTCTCGGCCGACGTGCGGCGGCCGGGGGAGTACTCGGACCAGCTGCGTGGAGCGTCCGAGGTCTGGCATCTCGCCGCCAACACCGACATCCGTCTCGGTTCTGCCGACCCGAGTCTCGACTTCGAGCACGGGGCGCTCGCGACCTACGAACTCCTCGAGACCGCGCGTCGCCAGGACATCCCAAGGTTCCTCTACTCCTCCTCGAGCGCGGTCTACGGGTTCCCCTCGGAGCTTCCCACGCCCGAAGAATACGGGCCGCTCGAGCCCGAGTCGCTCTACGGGGCCGCAAAGCTCGCGGGCGAGGCGATGTGTTCCGCGTTCGCGCACACCTACGGGATGCGCGTCTTCATCTTCCGGTTCGCCAACATCATCGGGCCGCGCATGACGCACGGGGTCCTCTACGACTTCTTCGCCAAGCTGACCCGGGACCCGAGCCGCCTCGAGGTGTTGGGCGACGGGCGTCAGTCGAAGAGCTATCTCCGGACCGAGGACTGCGTCGACGGCATGCTCCGCATCGGGGACCGGGCGACCGCGGGCGTGAACATCTACAACCTCGGCACCGCCGACCGCACTTCGGTGCGGGAGATCGCCGAGCGGGTGGTCCGGGTCCACGGGGGCCGGGCCCGCATCGACTACACCGGAGGGGAACGGGGCTGGGTCGGGGACGTCCCGCAGCAGCTCCTCTCGATCGAGAAGGCCCGCCGCCTCGGCTGGGAGCCCCGTTGGTCGAGTTCGGCCGCGATGGACCGGACGATCGCAGAGATGGCGGCCGAGCACGGGATCGGGGATCGGACGGCCGCCTAGCGCGGTCGATCCCCGCCGGGCAACGAGCGATAGACCTCGACGTGCCGCGCCGCGATGCGGTCCCACGCGAACCGCTCTTCCGCCGAACGGCGGGCCGCTTCCCCCATCGACCGCCGCAGCGCCGGGTCGGCGAGCAACGCGCGGACGTGGTCCCGCAGTCCGTCGGCGAGCACCGACCCCTCGCCGGGAGCGGACCAACCGGTCGACCCCTCCTCGACCACCCCCTCCACCGACGCCCCTCCGACAACCGGTAATCCGGAGGCGAGAGCCTCGATCACGGACGCCGAGAGGATCTCGACCTCGCTCGGATGGAGGAGGAAGTCGCTCTCGGCGTAGAGCCGAACCAGCTCCTCGGGGGCGACCTCCCCCCGAAGCTCCACGTGCGGGCCGACGCTCCGAACCTCCGCGGCGTAGACCGGATCGACGATCGGTCCGACCAGGGTCAGCGTCGCCCCGGTGCCGACGAGCGACCGCGCTGCAACGTCCCAACGCTTGAACCGGGTCACCACCCCGACGCCGAGCGCCCGTCGGCCGTTCCGTAGCTCCCAGCGCGGCCGGAACCGCTCCCGGTCCACCCCGGAGGGGATGACCGAGATCGGTGGCAGCGGGGGCCGGACGACGGAGCGCATCGTTCGCGCCAGCGGTGCCGTGAGCGCGATCACGGCCCCGGCCCGCCGGACCGCGCGGCGTTCGAGCCAGTAGCCCCAACGATGGCTCAGGCGTTCTCGGTAGTACCAGTGGCGAGAGTGGGAGGTGTAGACGAACGGGAAGCCCCGCCCGGCGAGCCGGTTCGCCACGACGGGGGTGTGGGCGTGCAGCACGTCGAACCGCTCCGAGCGCAGCAACCGCGGGAGCTCCCAGGCGAAGGGATACTCGTCGATCGTCCGGCGCCGGCGGACCCGGTTCACCACCACCGCCTCGTGACCGGCGGCTTCGAGCGCGGTGCGCAGCTCTGCGACGATCCGCTCCACCGCGCCGTACCCCGTCGGGGGGATCGGCTGCACGCCGCCCCCGAGCAGGAGAATCCGCACGCCGGCGGTAGCGGCCGGGAGTTTAAGGGGTTGGGTGGGTCCTCCGGAACTCCGATGGGCTCCGTCTGTGTCGAGATCGCCGTGCGCGACGATCCCCGCCTCCTGGCCGCGCTCGCCTCACTCGCCGATCAGACCCGGCGGCCCGACCGGGTCCTGATTGCCGCGTCGCCGGCGACCCCCGCCGAACTCGCCGACGCGGCCACGCACCGATTCCCGACGCTGCGGGTCGACCTCGAACGGTTTGCGGGAGGGCCGGTCGACGCCCGGGCGAGTTCGCTTGCGCTCCTCCGGGAGGACACGACGGTCTTCCTCGACTCGGACGAGGTCGCGCCGCCGGACTGGCTCGAGCGGATCGTGGCCCCGATCGAATCCGGCCGGGCGGCGTTCAGCGGGGGTCCCACCCGGCCGCTCAAGCCGGCCGAGACGTCGCTCGAGCGGTACATGGAACTGCTCGAGCGGTCGATCTACGAGGACGTCGTCCCAAACCACATCGCGTACCTGCCCCTCCAGAACACGGCCTGGTCGACCACGGTCCTGAGGCGGTTCGGCTTCGACCCGTCGGTCACCGCCGAGGACCATGACCTCGAGACCCGGGTGCTCCGGGCCGGCTTCTCGGGCGTCTACCTGCCCGATGCCTGGGTCTACCACGACAAGAGCTCGGAGACCAGCTACCTCCGATGGGCGCGCAAGCGCTACCTCTACCTGTTCCAGATGGCGATGTCGATCTTCAAGCACCGCGAGCTCGGCGCCCGTCTGAGGGAGCATCGTCCGCCGATCCGCCACCCCCTACGGTACGTCGAGGCGGCGATGAAACCGTTCGCGCTCGTGCACGCATGGTTCCGCTGGTCCCGCCGGTCGCGCGGTGCCGCCGCGGCCGGAACCTCCCCCGCCCCTCCCTCCTCTCGCCGTCAGGGGCCGCCGTAACCGGTCGCGTTCGGCCCGCGGGCGGACGGGCGGTACGACGCCGGAGGGCGCGGGCCGGCCGCCGGGCGGTGGACCCCGCGAAGCAAACCTTATCCTGCGTCCGGTGTCGGCGGGACCATGCCGTCCGAGGCTCCTGCGGCGCACCCCCCGGCCGACCTCACACGTTCCGGGGACCTCGTCCGAATCGACTACGAGCTCTGGTCGGAGTCCGGTGGGAAGACCGAGCTCCTCGACACCACGCGCGAGGAGGTCGCCCAGAAGGCGAACATCCCGGCGCCGGAGGGGTTCCACTTCGGTCCGCGTCCCCACGAGATCGGGGGCGACCGCTTCCCGACCGGGATCGAGAACGCGTTGATCGGCCTCAAGGTCGGAGCGGAAGTGACCCGGGAGTTCGCGCCCGCCGAAGCGTTTGGCGAGCGGGACCCGAACCTGATCGAGCTCTTCTCGATGCACGAGATCGAGCGCCTGCCCGAGATGCGGCGGGAGGACGCGCATCTCGATGTCGGCACCCTGCTCACGATCGAGGGTCGTCGGGGCCGGGTCGTCACGCTCACCGCGGCTCGGGTCCGCGTCGACTTCAATCCCCCGTTCGCCGGCCGGAAGGTCCGGGGGACGTTCAAGATCCTCGAACGGATCGACGATCCCGTGGAGCGGGCCCGCGCGATCGTGGACCTGCAGTACGGCCGCGCCGCCGAGTTCACCATCGAGCACGAGGACCACGCGATCACCCTGCGACTTCCCGAGCGCACGAAGTTCGACATCGGTTGGATGGCCGCGAAGCCTCGGGTGATCGACCGCATCCGCACGCACCTCCACCCGTCGATGATCCGCGTTGTCGAGGAGTACGTGACCCCGACCCCCGAGAAGAAAGAGGCCGAGAAGGCCGGTGCGACCACCGCCGTGGCGGCCCCTGAGGCGGAGACGTCGGCCTCCGAAGCGCCCGAGACCCCCGCCCCCGCGCCCTCGAAGCCGGCGGGAAAGGGAGCGAAGCACGGGGCCGCGGCGCCCTGACGCCGGCCGGCGCCGCACCTACGACGGTCTCTTGAATCCCCGAGCCGGTCGGTCTCTGTGTCGCACGCCACTCCGCCGGAACCGGTTCCTCGCGCCTTCGTGATCGCGATCTTCGCCGCGGCGATCGTCGTGGGCGTCGTGGTGGCGTACCTCGGCATCACGGGGCAGATCGGTGCCGGGATCCCCTGAACCGCTCCCGGTGCGTATCGCACTCCCTTAAACCCCGACGCCGCTCAGTCGATCGTGTCGGCCGCCGTGCATACCGCCCCGGAGAGCGAGCGGGGCCAGAACCTCGGATGGGTCGCGGGCGCGCTCGTGATCCTCAGCGTCTTCGCGGTCGGCGCGGCGTTCTGGTTCAAGTACCATCCCTGACCGGAGGGACCCCGGCGTCCCCGGGGGCCGTCGCCCGACGGAACCGGTAGAAGTAGACGTCCGTCCCCGGGTCGTACTGGACGGGGTCCCACCCGGGGATTGCGTGGCAGTGGCTGACGATCCGGGCGCCGTCCGGAAGTTCCGCTTCGAACTTCGGACGGAGACGCGCCATCGCCCCGGGCCAGAGGAACGCCGTGACCACGGTCGCGTCGCGGAAGTCGGTACGGAAGAAGTTGCCCCAGCGGATGGAGATGCGCTCGCGACCGCTGCCCCACCGGCGACGCAGCCGGAGCACGAGGACCCGGATCGGCTCGACCTCGATCCCGACGACCCGGGCCCGGTAGGTGCGGGCTGCGCGGAAGACGATCGCGCCGGTGCCGGCCCCGAGGTCGTAGACGGTGTCGGAGGGTCCGACCTCGGCATAGCGGAGCATCCGTTCGACGGCACGACCGTGGGTCGGCTCGTAACCGGCGCCGAAGAGGAACGTCGCGAAGATGAAGTAGGCCGTGGCGAGCCCTCCGGCCAGAAGGATTCCCGCGATCACGAGCGAGATCTCCGTCATCGTCGGCCCTCCGGCCCGGGCGGAGAGGCGAGGCGCAGTCGGCGAGCCGCGCTGCGCGGGTCCAAGGTCCGAGCCGTGACCGCGTCGAGCAAGCGACGAAGCTCGGGGTCCCGCTCGAGACGGCCGGTGAGCTCGCGGCCGACGCGGTCGCGCACGAGCCCGACGATCTCCGCGGCGAGACGACGCCGTTCGCCCGCCCGACGGCCGCCGGTCCGGTCGAGGAAGGCCTCGTGGGCCTCGACCGCGCTCCAGAGCTCCTCGGTCCCCGTCGCGGCGGTGGTCGAGGTGCTGACGATCGCGGGCGTCCACCCACCCTCGTACGGCCCGTGGGCGACCAGGTCGGCGAGGTCGCGCCGGGCGACGTCCGCTCCGGGGAGGTCGGACTTGTTCACGCAGAAGATGTCCGCGATCTCGAAGAGCCCCGCCTTCAGGGTCTGCACCTCATCGCCGAGATGGGGCACCAGCACGACGATGCTCGTGGTCGCGATCTCGCGGATCGCCACATCGACCTGGCCGCTACCGACGGTCTCCACCAACACGACATCGAACCCCGCGGCGTCGAGCAGACGGCAGACCTCGAGCGTGGCCGTGGCGACGCCTCCCGCGGCCCCGCGGCTCGCCATCGAGCGAAAGAACACGCCCGCGTCGTCCGGACGCCGCTCGAGCCGGATCCGGTCGCCGAGCACGGACCCTCCAGAGAACGGGCTCGACGGATCGACCGCGACCACCGCCACGCTCCGCCCGCGGGCCCGAAGAAGGCCCACGAGCGTGCTGATCAGGCTCGACTTGCCCACCCCGAGGGGACCGGTCAGCCCTACGACCGGAACGCCGTGGGTTCGGGGGTAGAGCGCCCTCAGCACCGGCTCCGCGGAGGGAGAACCGTTCTCCACCCACGAGATGACCCGGGCCAGCGTCCGCCGGTCCCCCGCGAGGATAGCCCGAGCGGCCGTCGGAAGCCGGGGGCTCCCCTTCATGCCCGGCGACGCGCCAGCTTCTGGGCGGTGCCCACGATCTCCTCGAGCGACGTGCCCGGTCCGAAGATCGCGCGGATGCCGGCCTTCTTGAGCCGATGCGCGTCCTCGTCGGGGATGATCCCGCCGGCGAATACCGGTACGCTGCCGGCCTTCTGCGCCTTCAGGAGCTTCAGGACCTTCGGGAAGAGGGCCATGTGCGCCCCCGACAGGATCGACAGTCCGATCAGGTCGACGTCCTCTTCGAGGGCGGCCCGGACGATCTCCTCCGGCGTCTGACGGAGACCGGCGTAGATGACCTCCATCCCCGCGTCCCGGAGCGCGCGAGCGACGACCTTCGCTCCCCGATCATGGCCGTCGAGGCCCGGCTTCGCGATCAGCACCCGGATCGGATGACGGCGCGCGGGCCGGCGGGGTCCGGACATCGGCACGAACCGACTAGGGCAGCGGAGAAAAGCTTTGGCGACGGCCGGTCAGAGCCACTGCAGCAGGTCGATCACGAGGTTGCCGGCCAGCAGGGCCGCTACCGCGCCGAGCGCCATCAGGACCAGGAACGGGAGCTGCGGGCTGACCCAGACCCGGCGAACCCCCCGCTGGGAGAGCTCCCGCGCGAGCTCGACCCGCAAGCGTCGGTCCTCCGCCGAGGTCTCGACCGCGGCTTCCCGCTCGGCGAGAGACGGCAGGGAACGGTCGCGGACCCAGACGAAGCGATCGGGGAGCTCCTTGACCCCGAGGCTGTAGCCCGTGAACCCCCGGGCGAGCGAAAACTCCCCCCGGAGGACGTTCCGAACAGCGATCCCGATCGGGATGACGACGCTGATCAGGGCGGCGTTCATCAGGAGGTCGACCGGGAACGGAAGGATCGCCGGGACAGAGAGGACCGTGCCCGACGAGCCAACCACCCAGGGGGTGGGGAACATCGGCACGAGGAGCCCGGCGATCATGAGCGCCTTCGCGTCGGCCCCTCCGTAGAGCACCCCGGCCTCGAACAGGCCCCGTGCGAAGACGACGCTGACGAGTAGCGCGAGCACCGCCACCGGCACCCCGCTCGCCCCCAGCCCCACCCGGTCGAGTGCGATCAGCACGAACGCGACGACCGCGACGTACGCGGCGAGTTCGACAAGGTTCGCCGAGTCCGACCATCGGCCGAGGTAGGAGTCCCAGCCGAACATGTGTTCGAGCGTCAGCGCGGCGACGGCGCACCAGAGCAGCACCGGTAGCGCCCCGCCGGGGGCCACTGCGGCAAGGCCGACCGCGAAACCGGCCAGTCCCAGGACCTGCCAGAGAACGTCCGACACCTCCCGATTCTTCAGGTCGGCGGCGGCGGCGTAGGCGAACCCCCCGACCAGCAGCAGGACCCCGAAAGCGAGCGTCACCGGTCCGAGGTCTGCCACTGTGCCGCCCTCGTCGCGGGCCGCCACGCGAGAGGGGGCTCATAAGGGCGAGCGCCCGACGGCGGCCCGGGGGACTGCGGTCGCTCCGGGAGAGCACCGGACGCCGCCCCGCTCCCTTCGACCGCGGTCGGCCAGAAAAGCTATTTAAACCACCCACCCCTCGGCCGCCGCTTCCTGAGGGCGAATGGTCGAGTACAAGCTGGTGATTTCCGACCGGGCGACGTCGATCGCCCGCACCGTCGGAGACCCCCAATCCGCAGGCTTCCTGGGCAAACGCATCGGCGAGACGATCGGCGGGGAGCTGATCGGCGCGAGCGGGTACACGTTCCGCATCACCGGGGGCACCGACCGCAGTGGCTTCGCGCTCCGGCCCGACCTCCCGGGAGCTCGCCAGACCCGACTCTACGTCGGCGAGGGTTTCGGGTTCCATGCGCCCCGGAACGGGATGCGCAGGCGCCGCACCTTCCGGGGGAACACGGTCAGCGAGGACACCGTCCAGATCAATCTCGTGGTCGAGCAGAAGGGCCCGAAGGCGCTCGCGGAGCTCTTCGGCGCCTCATGAAGGTCCCGCGCCAACCCGAGGTCAACATCGGCCTGGTCGGCCACGTCGACCACGGCAAGACGACGCTGACGCAGGCGCTCACCGGAGAGTGGACGGACCGTCACTCGGAAGAGCTGAAGCGGGGCATCTCGATCAAGCTCGGCTACGCCGACGCTGCGTTCTACAAGTGTCCGAGCTGCCCCGAGCCCTCGGGGTACTCGGTCGAACCGGTCTGTCCGACCTGCGGAGGCAAGGCGGAGTTCCTCCGTGCCGTCTCGTTCGTGGACGCGCCCGGCCACGAGACGCTCATGGAGACGATGCTCTCGGGGGCGGCGATCATGGACGGGGCCCTGCTCCTCGTCGCGGCCAACGAGCACTGCCCGCAGCCCCAGACCCGGGAGCATCTCTACGCCCTCGACATCATCGGAGTCCGCAAGGTCGTGGTGGTCCAGAACAAGATCGACCTGCTGTCCGCGGAGGAGGCGGCCGCGAACTACCACGAGATCGTCGAGTTCCTGAAGGGATCCCCACTCGCCGGGGCGCCCGTGATCCCGGTGAGCGCGAACCATCGGGTGGGGATCGATGCGCTCATCGAGGCCGTCGAGCAGACGATCCCGACGCCGGCGCGCGACCTCGCAAAACCGCCGCTCATGTACGTCGCCCGGTCGTTCGACGTGAACCGGCCGGGAACCCGCCCCACCGAGCTCCGGGGCGGCGTGCTCGGAGGATCGCTGCTCCAGGGCCGCATCACGAAGGGCGAGGAGATCGAGATCCGCCCGGGGCGCGCCGGCGCGGCCGGTAGCCAAGGGGAATCGCTGATGACCCACGTCACCTCCATCGTCTCCGGCGGCCAGGAGTGGGAGGAGTTGAGGCCGGGCGGCCTCGCGGCGGTCGGGACCAGTCTCGACCCCGCCCTCGCGAAGGGCGACGGGCTCACCGGGCGCCTGATCGGAACCGCGGGGACGCTGCCGCCGGTGAGCCAGAAGATCCGGCTCAAGGCGACCCTCCTCGAGCGGGTCCTCGGCGCTCAGCGCGAGATCAAAGTCGAGAAGATCCGTACGAGCGAGCTGCTCGCGATCACCGTCGGCACGACCGTCGCGAGCGGCAAGGTGACGAGCGCGCGCGGAGACGAGCTCGAGCTGGCGCTCAACCGGGCGGTCACCGTCTTCCCGGGGAGCCGGGTCGCGATCTCGCGTCGGCTGAACGCCTGGCGTCTGATCGGCTTCGGCATCGTCGAAGGGAGTGGACGGTGAAGCCGGACCTACTCGAGATCCTGCGCTGTCCCGTCTGCCGGGGCGAGCTCTCGCTCACCGTTCGCAGCCGGGAGGGCAACGAGGTCGTCGAGGGGTCATTGCGCTGCGGCGCGTGCAAGGCCGACTATCCGATCTCGGACGGGATACCCGACCTTCTGCCGCCCGACGAGCGCGACTGAGACTCGAGCCCAGGATCAGGCCCCCGCGGCCATCGCCGCGTAATAGGCGAAGATCGCGAAGAACATCAGCACGGCGACGCCGACCGACGGGATCATCCACCGGATCGCGCCCCGGCTGCGCGCCTGCACCGAGCTTCCCACGGTCACGATCGGGATCGCGAACGCGAGCCAGTAGCCGTTGATCACCGTCTCGAACAGCGCCCACGACGTGCCGTTTCCGGTCGGATCGTCGACCGCGAGGACGACCACGAGCGCCACCGAGAAGACCAGGAAGGCGAGACTCACGCCGGCCGCGTCGACGTACCCCTCGAAGCCGCGTTTGCGGTTCGGGTAGTGCGTGCGAAGGACGATGAGCATCACCACGAACAACCCGAGCGTGGCGACCAGGATGTAGAACGACGGGGTGGAGAGCGAGAGCGACGCGGCGCCGGGGCCTGGAGCGGCGAGCGACACCCGCGGCCCCTACACGTCGGTGAGATAGACGCGGGCCGGCCCGCCATCGCCGCCCTTGAGCCGGAGCGGCAGCGCGTGCAGGCGATACTCTCCCGCCGGCGCTCCGGCGAGCAAGAGTCCCTCGATGATCAGCGTGCCGTGACCGAGGAGACGGTGATGGACCGGGAATCGTCCGGTCAGGTCGCGCTCGACGGAGAGCGAATCCACCCCGACCAGTCGGATCCCGCGTGCGACGATCGCGTCGGCCGCCGCCGGACCGACGCTCACGTAATCCGGGAAGAACTCGAGACGCCGGCTCCACCGCTCGGAGTTCCGGGTCCGGAACAGGACGCGCGTCGTCCCGGCCGGGATCTGGTCGATGACTTCCGGCCCGATCTCGGAATCGGCCCCGGCCACCTCGAGGACTCGGCAGGGTCCATTCAGGATATCGGGGTCGACGCGGTCGATCGATGCCCCGTCAGGAAGGAAGTGGTTCGGCGGGTCCACGTGCGTCCCGGCGTGCGAACCGAGGGCCACCGCCGAGACGCTGTAGGCGTCCCCCCGCGCCAGGGAATGGACGGGCCGGAGCGAGAACTCGGGATCTCCCGGGAAGCAGGGCATCTGCTCGAACAGCGGCATCGAGATGTCGATCCAACGCATGGCGGGGAACTCCGGTCGGTCGGAGGCCCTTGCGCGTCCGCCGCCTTAAGGCTTCGGCCACTGGGGCGGTCGCGCACGCGGGGCCCCGGCTCCCCCACCGTTCCGGTCGAGACGAAGGGTTATGCGGGCCCGGGCCGAGGCGGACCGAATGGCCCCGTCCCGTCGCTCCCGCCGCTCGATCGACGACGACCTCGACGACGAGACCGACGCACGGGAGGATCTCGAAGAGGACGAAGAGGAGACGCCCCGGCGCCGCCGGCGGGCGAGCCATCGGTCCTCTGACCGCGACCGGCCCCCCCCCCGAAGGTGGCGCTCGCCGGACGACCCCGACGGGGAGGACGAGGAGCCCGGGGTCCCTCCGACCTGGTCCGGCTCCGGTCCTCGCCGCCGACCCCCGGTCTTCTACCGGGCGCGGGACTCGCTCTACTTCGAGCCGCTGGTGGCGCTGGCCATCATCGTGGTCCTTCTCGTCTCCCTGTACGCCTATACCTCGAACTGGCCGCCGATCTATGTCGTGGAGTCGAACAGCATGCAGCACGGCTCGAACGACGTCGTCGGCCTGATCAACACCGGCGACCTCGTCCTGGCCCAGAAGGTCGCCCCCTCGACCATCGTGCCGTACGTCGTGGGTTTAGCGACGAGCTTCTCCACCTACGGAGAGTACGGCGATGTGATCCTCTATCATCCGAACGGGGCGGGGGCCACTCCGGTGATCCACCGAGCGCTCGTCTACCTGGTCTGGGACCCGACCAGCTCGACCTACAGCGCTCCGCAGCTCGATGGGCTTCCCTGCGGAAACCTGCCGAACGCCGTCTACAGCACGACCGGGACCCCGGCCGGGTGCGGCACCACCGGCCTCACCGGGACCCTCGAGCTGTATCGTATCGGCTGGCGCGCGGTCAACGTGTCGATCGACCTGTCCGCGCCGGCGCTCGGGGCACACTCGGGGTACGTCACGATGGGGGACAACAACTACGTCTGCTCGGGCCCGTCGGGATGCATCGGCACCCCGGACCAGACCGGCACGCCCTACCAGATCAGCTCGCTGGTCGAGACCGGCTGGATCATCGGCGTGGCGCGAGGGATGCTCCCCTGGTTCGGTGCGCTGAAGCTGCTGCTCGAGGGTCACAGCAGCATGGTCCCACCGCAATCTTGGCAGTTCATGGGACTGACGATCGCCGGCGTCATCCTGCTGGCGTTCGGGGTCCACTGGGCGCTACGGGCCGAGGGGATCGAGAGCCCGATCCGCAAGGAAGAGGACGAAGCCCGTCGGGCCAAGGACGATCCGGACGACGAGGAGGATCGGGGTCGTGGACGACGGTCCTCGGGATCCTCCCTGCGCGCCTGGGGCGGGGAGACCTCAGACCGCGACGAGCGTTCCGACGCGGACGAGCGACCGAACGCGGGGCGCTCGGTGCCCCGAAAGTCCTCCCGGTCGGATCGGCGGGGTCGGCCGCCGCCGAAAGTGCGCCGGGCCGATAGACACGGTCGGCGACCGCGCGACGAGGACCTGTAAGCGGCCCCCACCTCGTCGCAATCCTTTAGTGGGGAACCTCGTCCCACTCCGGGGGGCCCGGCATGCACGTCATCGGAGGTACCGCCTCGACTGCGCTCGCCGAACGGATCTCGCGCGAGCTCGGCAACGCCCCGTTTGGCATCCCCTTTACGAAGCGCTTTCCGGACGGGGAGCTCTACGTCCGGGTCGGCGGTCGGCTCGAGGGCGACGACGTGGTCGTCGTGCAGTCGACCCGCACCGACCAGGACTTCCTGGAGCTCCTCCTGCTGCAGGACGCCGTTCGGGAAGCCGGGGCCCGAAGGACCCTCGTGGTCGTCCCGTACTTCGGCTACGCGCGGCAGGACCGACGGTTCTTTCCCGGCGAGCCCGTGAGCGCCCGCGCGCTCTGCCGCCACGTAGAGCTCGACGCGGACATCGTGGTCACCGTCGACCTTCACTCCGCGCAGACGCTCGCGCACTTCGCGAAGCCGGCGTTCGAGGCGAGCGGGATCCCCGCCATCGCACGGCTCCTGAGGGAACGACCGACGGACATCCTGGTCTCGCCGGACAAGGGCGGGATCGACCGCGTCCGCCGGATGGCGCAGCTCCTCGACCGGCCCTGGTTCGCGCTCGAGAAGAAACGGATCGACAGCGAGCATGTCGAACTCACCCTGCCGCCGGAGCTTCCGCTCCCGATCGAGGGGAAGCATCTCGTGCTCATTGACGACGTGATCTCGACCGGCGGGACGATCGTCGAGGCGGCGAAGCTTCTGAAGAAGCGGGGCGCCGGCGCGATCAGCGCCGCGTGTACCCACGGCCTCTTCCTTCGCGACGCCTTCGAGCGCATCAAGGCGGTGACCGACGAGGTCTACTCGACCGACACGCTCGGCAATCCCGCGGAGAAGGCCTCCGTAGCACCGGACATCGCGCAGATCCTCCGACGCGAGTCGCCCTCGTAAGGGGGCGTGAGCCGGATGGATGCGCCGCTCCCGACCCGAGGAGCCCCTGCCGACGAGCTCCTCGAGATGGTCCAGCTCCTTCGCCGCGAGCTCGCCCGGCGCCGCGAAGCGCCGCGAGGAGACTGGGTCGAGGAGGTCGCCAACGATCTGCGGGCGGGCCGGCGCACGGGCTGGTACTATCCGCTCGTCCAGGGTGGGGGCCTCGCGTTCTACTCGGTCTTCGGCGCGGAGGCGTTCGGGCACGTCCACGTAGGACAGTCCGACGACGCGGAGGAGCGCGCGGCCCTGCTGCTCTCGACCCTCTTGGCCGGGTTGCCGGCGGACGCGCGCTCGGTGGACGTGGGATTCACCGGTCTCTCGGGATCCGCCGAGGGACGGATGCTCGGACCGTTCGCCGGTCGGCCGGGGGCGACGGTCATCGCGCGGGAGTTGCGCGAACACCCGCTCGTTCCGGCCGACGACGCGGGCCCGGGCCCTCCTCCCGCGGGCCTTCTCCTGGTGCCGGTATCGGACGTCACCCTCGAGTCGCTCGCGGACCTGGACGTCCGGGCGTTCGCGGGGACCGTCGACGAGCTCCTCGTCGGACCCCGGCTCGAGGACCACCGACGGGTCATCGAGGCGATCCTGGACGGATCGCTCGGTCGGTTCCTGCCCGAGGCTTCGACCGCGCTCGTCGCGCCGGAGCCCCCGCGGCTCCTCGGCGCGCTATTGACCGGGGAGCAGTCCCCCGAGCGGGCCGTCTTCCTCAACTTCCTGGTCGACCCGGCGGAACGAGGTCGGGGCTTCGGCCGGTACCTCCTCCGGTGGGGATTGCGCGCCCTTCGAGCGCTCGGGTACTCCGGCGTGCATCTCTGGGTCACGGTCGCGAACGCTCCCGCCCGGCGTCTCTACGAGGAGCACGGCTTCGGGGTCGTCAATTCCGCAACGATCTACCGCTGGGAACGCTCGGGGGCCGAAGCGCATCCGCACTCTCCCCGGTAGGGGCAGCGGTCGAACATCCACTCGGGGCAGGCCGGCAGGTCGAGCGGGGCCCCGCTGCGGAGGGCCCGCTCGAGCGCGGAGGAACGTCGTCGCCAGAGCCGCGCGAACGTCGCGGGGGACGTGAGCTCGATCCGAAACACCCGCAGCCGGTCGGAGCTCGGGGCCGGGTGCTCGTAGGCGATGATCGCCCGCGCCACGTTCGTGCCGGTGACCACGCACTTGAACCCCAGCTCGAGAACGTACTGGGGGAACCGGCCCACGAGCTCGGCGGAGGTCGGCGGAACCCGGGCCGCCGAGCTCCGCAGCAGGTACGGCGCCCCGCGAAAGCCGGTGACGTCCTCTTCGGGCTCTTCGGCGCGCGACGGCAGGCGCGCGACCTCTCCCACCGGTCCACTCTCGACCGCCTCGGCCCATCGCGAGTAGCTCCCGGGGTCGCGCTCGAGCGGCGAGGCCCACGGTTCGGGCGGGGGCGGGGGACGGCTCCGCTCGAAGAACGCCCGCCGCGGATAAACGATCTCGCGGAAGCGGGCGATCGGGTAGGACGAGACCGGGACCGGTTCGGCCGACAGCCGCTCCCGGAGCCGAGCCTCTTCCGAGGGCACGGCGTCGACCGCCTCGACCTCCCTCCGCAGCGCGTCGGACTCGATCGGCTCGTTCCCGCCGCAGTCGCACGTCCCGCTCTGTCGGTATTCGCAGCCTCGGTCGTACCAGGGACATCGCGCGAGCCCCTCGGGCCGGCGGGCGTCCCACGCGGCCCTCAGGGCCGCGGCACGGCGCCGCATCTCCTCGAGCAGAACCCCCGGACGTCGGAACCGAACATCGAGGGCGCGGACGGCGCCGACCTCTCGGTCGCGGACCTCCAGGACCAGGATGCGGCCGTCCGGACGGCCGAGCAGCGCGCAGTACATGGCGAGCTGCTCGGCGTACTCGGGGCGCTCGGCGAGGAGGAGCTCGGGCCCTACGGCGAGGGACGCCGTCTTCACCTCGATCGGTCGATCGGTGAGCGCGTCCAGCCGCCCGACGATCCCGTCCCGCCGGACCCGGACCTCGAGTTGGCCCTCTGCAGCGAGCGCCTCGCCGAGACGTCGGTGCCAGGTCCGACCCGATCGCATCCGGGCCTCCCGCTCCGCGGTCACCCTGACGGGCGGCGCGGCCAGGCGCCAGAACGCCGGTCGGGCGGCCAGAAGGTCCGTGACCCCGACCGAACGGAGGCCGCTCGCCTGCCCGCAGCGATCGGTGAGCTCGCGGGCCAAGTCCGGCTCGTCGAGCACGCGAACCGCCGTCCTCCACTCGGGTTCCCGGCTCACCGCACTCCCTCCGGACATGCCGGGGGGAACCGGAGGGGGTATACGAGACCCCGGGCGCGAACCGCTATACTGCGCCATAGGGTGCCCGGCGCGTGCCGGAGTCCTCGCATCGTCCGCTCATCGTCGGCAGCGGGATCGCCGGTCTCTATGTGGCGCTCCGCTGCCGGGAGCTCGGGTTGCGACCCACGATGGTCACGAAGTCCCGCCTCGAAGAGTCCAACACGAAGTACGCCCAGGGAGGGATCGCCGCCGCGATCGGCCCGGACGACTCTCCGACCCTGCACCTCGAGGACACTTTGTCCGCTGGCGACGGGCTCGTGAACCGGGACGCGGCCCGGGTCCTCACGTCGGAAGCTCCGGCGCGGATCGCCGACCTGGTCCGGTACGGTGTGCCGTTCGACACCGTCGACGGACAGATCTCCCTGGGACGCGAGGCGGCGCACTCGCGCTTCCGCATCCTCCACGCGGGAGGAGACGCGACGGGTCTTTCGATCGAGGAGGCGCTGCGTCGGCGCACCCTCGAGGCCGGCATCGAGGTGCGCGAGCGGACGGTCCTGCGTCGACTCGAGCCCGCCGGCCGCGACGGACCCCGGGCGTACCTCTCGGACGACCTCGGAGGCGGAACGGAGATCCTCGCGCCGGGACCGGTGGTGCTCGCGACCGGGGGGGCCGGGAGCCTCTACCGACAGAGCTCGAACCCGTCGATCGCGACCGGAGAGGGGGTCGCCATCGCGTTCCGGGCCGGGGGGCTGATCACCGATATGGAGTTCATCCAGTTCCACCCCACGGTTTTCTGGCGGGAGGGCGCGCCCCGGTTTCTCATCACGGAGGCGTTCCGGGGGGAAGGGGCGGTCCTCCGGAACGACGCGGGAGAGCGGTTCATGACGACCGTCCACCGCGATGCTGAGCTGGCCCCACGAGATGTCGTGGCCCGGGCGATCGATCGGGAGATCCATCGCACGGGCCATCCGTGCGTCTACCTCGACGCGACCGGTCTCCCGAGGGACCGCCTCTTCGTGCGATTCCCGTCCATCTGTCGTTTTCTCTCGACCTACGGTCTCGACCCTTCGAGGGACATGATACCGGTGACCCCGGCCGCCCACTACATGATCGGGGGGATCTCGACGGACCTGGACGGCCACACCAGCCTTCCCGGCCTCTACGCGTGCGGAGAGGTCGCCTCGACCGGCGTCCACGGGGCGAACCGCCTCGCGAGCAACTCCCTCCTCGAAGGGCTCGTCTTCGGGGAGCGGGTCGCCCGTCAGCTCGGCCACCCCGCGGCGCACGGTCCACCGGCACCGGGCCGTTTGGTCCGGGTGCCGCTCCCCTCCGGAGCCGGGCGCCGGGACGACCCGGAGCTCGTCTCGGAGATCCGAAGTCTCCTCTGGGACGATGTCGGCATCGTCCGCACCGCCGACGGCCTCCGCTCCGCGCTCCGCGACCTCGACCGGATCGGTCGGCTCGCCGAGCCGGGCCGTCCGGACGACCCCGCGGGCCCGCTCGCGAACGCGGCGCTCACGGCATCCCTCATCGCGCGCGCGGCCCTTACCCGCACGGAGAGCCGGGGGGCCCACTACCGGGCCGACTTCCCTCGCCGACGACCGGAGTGGCGCCGCCACATCGGGCTCCTCCGGGCCAAGCCCGCCGCTCGCTCGAACTGAACCTTCCGGGAAGCGTTATGCGCCCGGGGCGGTCGCACCGGCATGGACCTCGCGCTCTCCGACGAGGAGCGGGAGCTCAAGGAAGCGGCGCGACGCTTCGTGCGCAAGGAGGTCGCCCCGGTCGCCGACCGCATGGACCGGGAGGACTACTTTCCCCGCGATGTCCTGCATCGCCTCGGCGAGCAGGGGTTCCTCGGGATCACGATCCCGACCGAGTGGGGCGGGCTCGGGCTCTCCTACCTCGCCCAGGCCCTGGTGCTCGAGGAGATCGCCCGGGCCAGCCCCGCGCTCGCCCTGACCGCCGGCGCGCACTCGAACCTGTTCGGGGACAATGTCGCGCGCAACGGGACCGATGCGCAACGGTCGGCGTTCCTACCGCCCATCGCGAGCGGGGCGGCAATCGGCGCCCTCGCGCTCACCGAGCCCGGGGCGGGATCCGACGCGGTGTCGCTCCGCACCCGCGCCGAGCGGCACGGAGACCACTACGTCCTCAACGGGACGAAGCAGTTCATCACCAACGGTCCGGTCGCGGACGAACTGCTCGTGTACGCGAAGACCGCCCCCGAGAAGGGGGCGCACGGGATCAGCGCGTTCCTCGTCCGTCGGGAGACCGCCGGCTTCTCGGTGGCCCGAAAGCTGGACAAGATGGGGATGCGCGGCTCTCCGACCGGTGAGCTCGTGTTCCACGACGTCGAGGTTCCGGCGGACCAGCGGCTCGGCGAGGAGAACGGAGGCGTCGGGATCCTGATGGGAGGGCTGAACGTCGAGCGGGCGGTCCTCGCGGCGATCCCGGTCGGCATCATGGCCGAATGCCTCGAGCGCTCGGTCGCCTACGCGCGCGAGCGCGAGCAGTTCGGGCAGAAGATCGGCCACTTCGAGCTGGTCCAGGCGAAGCTCGCGAACATGTACACGGATCTCGAGGCGTCCCGGCTCCTGGTGTACGCGGCGCTTCACCGGGTGACTGAGGACCGGCGCAGCCTGCGCGCGTCCGCCGCGGCCCTCACCTTCGCCTCCGAAGCCTCGACGCGCGTCGCGCTCGAGGCGGTCCAGGTGCACGGCGGCATGGGGTACATGCGCGACCTTCCGCTCGAGCGGATGGTCCGGGACGCAAAGCTGCTCGAGATCGGCGCCGGGACCTCGGAGATCCGTCGGCTGATCGTCGCCCGCGAGCTACTCGGACCAGGATTCTCGTAGCCCGGTCGCCCGGCCCTCTCGCGGCCGATCAGCGCGCCGCCAACTTTCGCAGGCCGAGGCCCTCCTCGATGTAGAGGGCGGCCTGGGTGGACGTCGATCGCCGGTCTCGCTCCGCGGCGACCTTCAGGGTCCGCAGGATCGCCGGCTCGAGGTAGACGGCCAGTCCGACACGTCGCTTCGCCTTGCTCTTCGGGGGTCGCGGCATGTTCAATGCACTCTCCGGGGATCGTACCGCCCGGGTACCCGGCCTGTCGCACGTCCCACAGTCCACGGTGAACCTATACGATTAAAAACTCTCGGTTGAGCGCGATTCACGGAGGGCTACCGCCAAATCCGCCAAACCGTACCTCCCCACGCGGTACGGCGCCGCAAGCCCCGGGGCGTCCGAATACCTCTCGGCCGAGCGGGCCGCAAAGAGCGCGATCGCGAGGCGATTGGCCCCGCGCGCCGTTACCAACCTATATAGCACCGGGCTCTCCATTCGCCGGCGATGGCGGCGCGTCCGACATCGGGTCCCGGCGGCACGACGTCCCTTCGACTCGAGGTCCTGAAGGAGCTGCAGAGCCTGCTCGACGAGCGGGAGGTCCGCGACCGCTTGGATCGCGGGCCACTCGCCGAGACGAAAGGGCGGGAGCATTGGGTCCTGCATCTCCTCCTTCGGGCACAGGAGTCCGAGCAGGCCCACCTCGACATGCTGGTCGGAACCGCGTACTCGAACCTGCTCGCTCGCTTGCAGTCGCTCGAAGAGCGCGTACAGAAGGTCGAGACCGGCGAACAGGCGCTGGGGGAGGATCTCAAGCAACGGCTCTCGGGGTTCGAGACCGGCCTTTCGGAGAGGGTCTCGAAGGAATTGTCGAGCGGCGTCGACGCGGCCGCCCAGCGGATCGCGACGGGTCTCTGGACCAACCTCGATGCGAAGTGGAAGCCCATCGGGGATTCGGTCGAAGCGTTCGCCCAGAGCTCGCACCAGCTCACGAAGGACCTTTCCGACACGTACCGGGTCTCCACCCAGAGCCGCCTTCTGCTCAACGAGAACGCGCGCCGCATCATCGACCTCGGCCGGGACCTGATGGCGCTCGAGGAGAGCCTGAAGCTCGCCCTGACGAAGGCGGTGGAGGATGGCCTGGCGCCGCTCGAGGACCGCATCGCGGCGCTCGAGAGCCGGCTCGTGTCGGCCGACGACCCGCCGACGCCGGGCCCGGACCGTCCGCCGACCGGGTAGCGGTCCCGACCGATGCGGCTCTCTCCGCGCCACCCCCGCTACGCAAGCCTTCGGGTCCGGGGCGCGCTCGCCCGCGCGCAGTCCGCCGGACTCGTGGTCGCCGAGGGGCTCATCGCGCACGGGCGCGGGGAAGCGTTCGACTATCTGCTCGGTGAACGGACCAGCGCGAGCGCCCGCCGGGCCGAGCGCGCGGCGGCCGTCTGGCTCCACGCCGCACGGCGGCCCGTGATCAGCGTCAACGGCAACGTCGCCGCGCTCGCCGCCCGCGAGATCGCCCGCGTCGTCCGAGCCGACCCTCACATTCGCGTCGAAGTGAACCTGTTCCACCGTACTCTCGCCCGCGCGCGGCGCGTCGCTCGAGCGCTCGAGTCCGCGGGCGTCGCCCCTGTCCTCGGGGTCCGTCCGACCGCGCGGATCGCAGGGCTTCCCTCGGACCGGGCGCGCGTCGATCGCGACGGGATCTACGCCGCCGATCTCTGTCTCATCCCTCTCGAGGATGGCGACCGGGCCGAGGCGTTGCGGGCGCGAGGTCAGAAGGTAATCTCGATCGATCTGAACCCGCTCTCTCGCACGAGTCGCGTCGCCGACCTGCCGATCGTCGACGAGCTGCGCCGCGCCCTGACGCACATCGCGGAGGACCTCGAGCGGGTCCGATCCCCCCCCGCCGGGGGAATCCGCGACCGCTTCGACGCACGGGGAGCCCGTGCGGAGGCGCTACGTACGATCGGCCGGACGCTCACGCGGGAGGCTCGGAGGAGATCCCCTCGAGGGCGGACGTGAGCTTCGCGGCGACCGCCTCGAGGAACCTTCGGTCGGAATCGTCGTAGGCCCCGACCTCGTTGCCGTCGATGTCGATCTCGCCGAGGACCGCTCCCTCGCCCCGGATCGGAACCACGATCTCCGCCCGGGTCTCGAGGAAGCAGGCGAGGTACTCGGTCGAGCTCCTCACATCGTCGACGATCACGCTCCTCCCCTCGCGGGCCGCCCGGCCGCAGATCCCGCGCGAGATCGGTATCCGCGTGTGTTCGGTCGGCCCTCGCCCGTCCCATGCAACGAGCGCGAGCTCCGCGCCCTCCGTGCGATAGATGCCGACCCAGGCGTAGTGCGGGAACGAGGCGTGAAGGAACCGGCAGACCTCCTCGAGCGCCTGCCGCCCGTCGAGGTGGGAGAGGATCGCGTCGATCTGGAGCTGGGCTGGCACCGTGCGACGGCTCGGGACCGTCATGGGGCGACACCGCTCTCGCCGATGACCGCCGGGGGAGCGCCGAGGGGGAGACTTTCCCGCGCGACGGGGAGACCGATCGCGCCGTTTGAACTCCCGAGGCGTATTCCGCCACGAGCTTTCCAGACTCGCGCCGTACCGGACTGAGCCACCTCGGCACGCCCGAGGTCGGAGGACGGGAAGCGACCGATAAGCTTAGCGGCCGCGCCGGGGAGGCTCACTCGCGGAGCGGGAACCAGCGGCAGTTCGCGCATCCCGTACCGCGCTCCTCGCCGGGGATCATCGAGCCGCACTCGGGACACCGCGTCGGGGCGGCGACCGAGAGCGCGAGGCAGTCGAAGCAGCTCCCTCCCCGCCGGTCGTCGGGCAGCACCACAAGGTTCCGGCCGCAGAACTGGCAGTGCGAGAAGCGTTCGTCCGAGGAGTCGAAGCCGCGACTGTCCGCGAAAGAAAGCATCGGGCGGCTCCACCATGCGCCCCGTACATAAGCCCTCGCGCGACGCACGAGTCTCACCGCTCCGGACGCGGCTCGCGCGCGTCCTCACGGCTCCTTCCAGCGCGCTTTCAGCGCCGCCAGAACGAAGAGGCCCGCAGTGAAGGCCGCGAGCACGCCCCAGTCGAGGAGGGCCGCCGAGACCGAGAAGGGCGCGAGCCCGACCGAGCCCTGGACGAGGCCCGCGGCGTACGTCGTGGGGGAGAAGTGCGCGATGACCTGCGCCCAGCCCGGGAGCGCGGAGAGCGGGTAGTAGACCGGCGGCAGCACCGTGAGCACGAGGGAGATGAGCGGGCTGAACAGGAACGTCTCCCGAACGTCCTGGAAGTAGGTCGCGAGGGTGAACGCGAGCGCGCTCGCGAAGGCCCAGACGAGGACGAGGGTCCCGGCGAGGACGACCGCGCTCGAGACGGTGGCGAGCCCCTCGGCGATGAACATCAGCACGAAGACCGCGAGCGCCGGCAGCGAGTAGACGAGCTCGCTGAGCGCCATCCCGGCGACGTAGACGGGCGCCTCGACCGGCGAAGCGACCACGATATCCTGGAACTTGAGGTCGTGGCGGTAGTGCGTGAGATCGCTCTGGAGACCCGTGCCCACGCTCAGCATGGTGAGGATCATGCCGCCCGTGATCCCGTAGGCCAGGTAGGCGCCCCGGGAGACGATCGTGATGAAGAAGAGGAACGAAAGGGGAGAGGCGAGCAGGTTCACGAGATAGAGCGGCTGGGAGCGGATCGGGATGATGCCGTTCAGCTGGACCAGCGTGAAGAGCGAGCGCAGCCGATGACGTGCGGTCATCCCGCCGCCTCCTCCCTCGGCGTGTCCTCCTCGATCGACCGGCCGACGATATCGAGGAAGATGTCCTCGAGGCTCACCGGGCCGAGAGAGAGCCGGACCCCGAGTTCGAGCGCTTTGCGGGCGATCTCCCGGGCCTCGGCCTCCCGCGTGAAGACCAGCAGCCCCCCCTCGATCTCCGAGACCTTCCCGTAGCCTTCCAGCTCCTCGCGGGGGAACGACCCCTGGATCGTCACCCGGTACGGATACCGCACGCGTCCGCGCAGGTCCGCCGGGGTCCCTTCGAGGACCAGACGACCCCGCTCCACGAGCGCGAGACGCGTCGACAGGGCCTCCGCCTCGTCGAGGTAATGGGTGGTGAGCACAATCGTCCGCTGCTCCCGGCTCGTCCGACGGATCGCCTCCCACACCTCCCGGCGGGCGATCGGGTCGAGACCGGTCGTGGGCTCATCGAGGAAGAGGAGGTCGGCGTCGGAGGCGAGCACCATCGCGCACAGGGTCCGCCGCCGGAGCCCACCCGAGAGCCGCTGGACGGAGCGCTTCGCGTACTCGGTGAGCGAGAGCTCGGCGAGGGCGTCGCGGGTGCGTCGGCGAGCCTCGACGCGATCCATCCCCCGCATCGTCAGGTAGAGGAGCACCACCTCCTCGACGTTGAGGAAGTAGAGGGGACGCGACTCCTGCGGGATGCAGGCGATGCGGGAGCGGATCTCACGGTCCTCACGATCGACCTCGAGGCCGAGGATCGAGACCCGCCCCGAAGTCGACTTGAGCTGGGTCCCGCAGATCCGGACGAACGTCGTCTTGCCGGCGCCGTTGCGCCCGATGAGGCCGTAGACCCGGCCGGTGGGGACCTCGAGCGTCAGGTCCTCGAGCGCCGCGACCCCCGCCGTCGACTGGGGGTAGACCTTGCGCAGATGCTCGGCGCGGATCGCAGCGACCATGAACGCCGCCGAGGAGCGGACCCGCTCTTAACGGGTCCCTCGCCCTCGGGCCAGACCTCGTGGCCCGGGCCCGTGAGGCCTTGGCTACCGGGCTCGGAGCGCTCTCGGGCGAGGCGCCGGCGCCGGACGCCTAGCTCAGGACCTCGCCGAGTCGTCCCTCGGCCCGGGCCCGGTGGATCTCCTGGGCGATCCGGCGCCCGGTCGAGAGCCCCGGGGCGACGAGGTCGGAGTACGGGCTTCCCGAGATGAACAGGTTCGTTCCCGCGACGATCCGGGTCGAGATCTCGAAGACCTTGAACTCGAGCTCCTCGGTCATAATCCCCTCGACGCAGAACGGCCCGACCATTCCCCCGAACAGCTCGATCGAACGCTCGATGATGCGCGCGCCGACCTCGAAGGCCTTCGGCAGGAGCGACTCTCGGAGGATCACCGGCACGTTCCCCGTCACCACGAACGTCGGGCGGATCCCGGCCTTGAGCAGTTCCTCCTGAGCGCCGAGCTTGTAGAGCTCGTCGATGTTCGCTTCGTCCCGTCGGTCCATGCCGAGCAGCTCGAGCGAGCCGTGCCCGACGCGGTACCCTCGGTCCGAGAGCGGCGAGTAGAAGAAGTGCATGTAGTAACGGGTTCCGAGCACGTACTCCTGGATGACGTGGGGTCCCGTCGGGTGGAAGTCCCCGAGCGCCTCGCGGTTCTTGGCGAGGAAGAACCCCTTGCCCCCCTTCGCCCCGTAGTACTTCACGATCACCGGCCCGTCGACCTCCGAAGGGTCCTCGAACCGCTTCGGCATGGAGACGCCGGCGCTCTCGAGCCACTCCCGCTCCTTCCGCCGGTCCGACTCCCAGCCGAGAACGGCACGGTTGCCGAAGACCGGCACGTCGAGCGCGGCGAACGCTTCGGGTCCGAGGTATTCCACGAACGAGCCGTGGGGGATCAGGATCGCGCCCACGTCCCGCAGCTGGTCGGTGACCCCCGAGAGGTCCTTCACTCGGGGGACCGTGAGGAACCGGTCGGGGCGGGCCAGCGGGAAGGCGTCGTAGAACCGGGGCGGAGTCCCGACCGCGAGGCCGAGCGTCGGGAACCCCTCGGCGCGGGCGCCGTGGAAGATCTGGAGCGAGGAATGCGAGCAGAGGGTCGTGACCGAGGGGGTCCGGTCCCGCAACGGGGCGAGACGGTTCGAGTCGGCGAGAGAGATTCCCATACGGGGAAGTATCGGGTCACCGTCATAGCCTTTGCGAGGGTCTCGGGGCTAGCGGCGAGCGTCGGCCAGGTCGAGGTCCCAGTACCACTTCACCCGGCGGGTCCCGAGCTCGGCGATGCGGCGACGCACGTCCGGATCGATCGTGCGGTCGCGGACGAGGGCGCGGATCTCCTCCTGGCTGCCCGAACCTACCCGATGCGAGAGCCCTGCGCTCTCCAGGAGCAGCCGGACCGCGTCGAGCGAGTACTGCCAGGTCTCCTCCTTCCGCCGCACGGCGACCGAACGGCTGCCGGGCACTCGGTGGAGGCCGATCGCTTCGGCCGAGCGGTGGAGCTCCTCGGCCGTGCGCTTCAGATCCGACTCGAGCCGGCGCTCCTCCGCCCGCAGCTGCTCGAACCTATCGACGAGCTCCTTGAGCCGGGCCTCTTCCGGCGGGGGGACGACGGCGAACTCCGGGCAGATCTCCTTGAAGTCGCAGCGGTTGCAATACCGCCCCGGGTTCGGGTCGAACGCCTCCTCCCGGATGCCGTCGCGGACCGTGCCGAGGCGGTCGTGAAGCCGTTCGAGCGTGCTCCGGGCGCGCGGCCGCCCCCTCAGCGGCGTCTGGGACCTCAAGTGGACTAGGGTCAGGCGCTCGACCGGTTCGGCATAGTTGCCTTCGACGAGCACCTGGTAAAGGCTCAACTGGTCAGAGTCCTTGACGTCCTCGTTCGAGAGCTCGCGGGAGGTCTTGTAGTCGACGATCTCGAGCCCGCCCGCCGGCGTGCGATCGATGCGGTCGATGTAGCCGTGGATCTCGATGCCGTCCCATCGGGTCTCGAGGTGCTCCTCGATGGCCACCGGTCGCGGTCGCTCGCGAGCGAGGTGATCGTGGTAGCGGAGCAGCAAATCCCGCCCGAGCGCGCGGTACCGACCTTCCTCTTCCGGTGTCAGGTAGCCTTCGGCGGACCAGTTTTGCTCGTAGCACGCGAGGAGCTCCTCCTTGGACATCAAGAGCGCCTCCCCCGTGGTCACCCGCGCGGGCTGCCAGTCCTCGAGCGTCCGCTGGGACCCGGCGCTCCCGACCTTGCGGGCCGCCGGTACGACGAGCGGGCGGAGGAGCGACTCGAGGACGGTGTGCACGACCCGGCCGAAGGTGAAGTAGCTGCGCGGTGCCTCGGGACGCTTTTCGACGTAGAGGAACTTCCAGCGTTGGGGGCACTCGAGGTACGTCCGGTACGACGAGTAGCTCAGCACTGGCGCCGTCGTCACGGTCGGCGAGCCGCCCGGAGGTTCATTTCGTTTCCGGGGGACCGTTGCCCCGGTCGGGTCCGAGCGGCCGTCCGCCCTAGTGCCCGGCCGCCGCGGCGTCCACGGCGAGCTTCTCCTCGGTCTCGGACGGAAGGTTGCCGCGGGCCTGCGGGTTCGTCAGGTTCTTCGGCAACCCGAGGAGGTCGAGGAGCTCCTTGTAGTGGTTGCGGATCGTCACCGGTGTGACGTTGGCCACGGCGGCGATGCGATCCTGGCTGCGGGGCTCGCCCATCAGGTTCGAAGCGATGTAGATGATCGTCGCGAGGATCCCGTTCGGCAGCACGCCGCTCGTCGAGTACACCTGCTCGACCTGCTCGAGCAGCCCGAGCACCTTCTGGCGGACCTCCTTCGAGAGGTTCAGGTCCTGAGTAAAGCGGACGAGGTAGTCGCGGGGCTCGACCGGCTTCAGACCGAGCTTGAGCTCGCGCGCGAGCAAGGTGTACGCGCGCCCGACCTCGATCTTCGTCGCCTTGGAGTGGGCGATGATCTCCTTCATTGTCCGCGGGACGTGGCACTGGCGGCACGCCGCGTAGACGCTCGCCGCGACCAGCGCGACGATCTTCTTTCCGCGGGTCGCCTTGTGCTCGAGCGCCCGCCGATAGATGTACGTCGCCGACTCCTTAGAT
>JAKAVQ010000006.1 GCA_021817245.1 Thermoplasmata archaeon | reverse complement strand
GAGACCGTGTGAAAAGTAGAGACGGGGCGCTGAGCCGATGTGTCTCGCTGCTCCGCCGAGGATGCGGCCTCCCTTCAACCTGCTCGCGCCAACCGCTTCGCCCGAGCGTCCAGCTGGTCCCTCAGTCCTCGGACCCCTACCAGGCTGAAGATTCGCCTCAGGTTGTAGGCCAGCATCGTCAGGCCGAGTTCCCCGGTCACTTTCCGCAGCCCTTTCAACAGCAGATACCCTTGGTCGAACCCTCGCTTCATCGTCCCGAACGGATGCTCGACGGTCGACTTCCGTAGGTCGAAGACCTCCCGTCCCTCGGGACTGTTCATTCGAGCGCGCATCGCCTCCACCGTCTCCGCATAGACCGAGCGGGTGATCCAACGCCCTCGGGGATTGCGAGTACATCGGGTCATGAAGTGGGGGCACGAGCAACAGCGATCCGTCGCGTAACGCCGAATGACCAAGCCGTCGGGACGTTGGCGCCGCGGCTGGGTCGATACGGATCGAAGGACCATTCGATGCCCGGCGGGGCAGAGGACCGTGTCCGTGGAAGGATCGTAGACGAACTTGTCGGCGTAGAACTCCGGAGCGATTCCCTCCCTCTCGGCGACGCCCTTCGCCTTCTCGGGTTCAGGAACGTAGGGTGTGATGCCGTTCTCTACGCATCGGCCGATCTGTTCGCTGTCGAAGAACCCCTTGTCGGCGATGGCCCGCAGGCGCTCGACCCCGAGCGCCTCGCGGGCACTCTGGGCCATCGGTGCGAGTTGATGGTGGTCGACCGCATCGTTGGTGACATCGTAAGCGACGATCAGCTTGTTCCGGACCTCCACGGCGATCTCACCGGTGTAGGCGAGGTCCAGGTGGTCGTTGCATTTCATCATTCGACTGTCGGGGTCGGTCAGCGAGATCTCGGTCTCGCCCGTTCGAGCCATCCGCTCCCGGTAGCCCTCGTACTTCGCCTGGCGTTCCTTGAGCTGCGCGATCTTCTCCTTCAGGTTCGCTACGCGCGAGGGGAAGGGGACCTCCCCCTCCTCCTTCGCGTCGTTCTCGTCGAGCTCGCGCAGATATCGCTCGACCTTCTCCTCGATCCGCTTCAGCTTGTCCCGCAACTTGTCCGGGTCGAAGTGCCGGTCCTTCGAGTTCACCGCGAGGAACTTGCTCCCGTCAATGGCCACCCGATCGCTGTCCAACAACTGAAGCTCCTTGCAGAACCCCACGACGGCCTGGAAGAGGGGGCGGATACAGTCGACGTTGTCCTTGCGGAAATCGGCGATCGTCTTGAAGTCCGGGGCGAGCTTGCGCATCAGCCAGATCACCTCGACGTTCCGCTGACATTCCCTCTCGAGTCGTCGGCTGGAGCGGACCTTGTTGAGGTAACCGTAGAGGTAGAGCTTGAGGAGGTCGCTCGGCCGATACGGAGGCCGGCCGGTCTCGGGAGGCTCCGCGTGAGTGAACCCGAGCCGGGCGAGGTCGAGCGAGTCTACGAAGGCATCGAGGAACCGAACCGGGTTGTCGTCCGTGACGTAGTCGTCGAGGGTGTCGGGGAAGAGAATCTTCTGGCGGCGGGGAAGGCTGGCGATGTACCCGCTCACGCCTGCCTCCGTCGCCGAGGTCGGTCCTCGGGCCACTCCTCGTGGGTGATGACGAGGAAGACGGTCTTCCCGAGGAACTCCTTCGGGCAGGTGACCTTCGCCCCCGTCCCGTGGGGGACCACGGGGCGCCGGATGAACCCGACGATGTTGTCGACGGTCAGCTTGGTCTTCGCCTCGAGGTGCACGACACGAGCCATGATGGCTCTATGAGAGTAGTACTGCCGGATAAACCTATGTACGACTTTTCACACAGTCTCGCTACATTCGTTCCCAGCGCCAATCTCCCGGGCGCCGTCGACCTGCGTGCCTTTCCGGCTTGGTCAACGCACGGATTCGGGACGACCGCGGGCTCCCATCCCCAGAGTCGACTCCCGTGGACCGTAGCGTCGAAGGATGCGGACGCCGACTGGGGAACTGGACCCTTCACTGGCGAGGTGCCGCCAGCCAGCGCGACAACCTTGAGAATCTCGAGCGTCCCGTCGCCCAAATCCAGTGGTCGAGGGCCACGTACTTTCCCGCTCCTCCGACGAAGAGAATCAGGTAGATCAACAGGTAGAGCGGATGCGGTCCCACGTCGGTCCCACCGGGAATCTGAAACGTGCTCAGGAATTGGGTCGCAAGGAAAATGACGGAGGCGACCCCGCCCACAATGCATGCCAAGCGGGTGGTAATCCCGAGAACAAACGCGATGGCGAGGTAGGCCGTGAGGAGGGCGGTTATCCATGCGAACGCGGTCGCATGGGCCGCGACAAAAATCGCGACGTTGGGTCCGCCAAGACTCGTCGGCGCAAAGGAGAGCACGGTACCACGGAATGTCGCAAAGAACTGATTGGCCGGGTCCACGATGAAGATCAGGTTCAGTACCCAGACGAGGCCGACCCCCACGCGAAGAAGGTCGATGGACATCCCCTTCGGGTCGAATCGCCACAAGTCTCGCAGGTGTCCGTACCAGGTCCGTCCGGAAGGCTCCACGGAGGACGATTCGGACTTGCTCTCGTCTCGACTGTTCTCCATTCCACCGCTGGACGATTTGACAAACGAAAACCCCTTTGATCGATGCCCGGCCCGCGTAGCGCCCTCGGTTTAACTACCGGTTGGTGAGGGCCGGGTGCTCGCGTCCGTGTCCCGGCATACCCTCGTGTCGCTTCGTCACAAAGCTACGAGACGGTCATCGTGCCGTTCATGTACCCGGGAGTGCTCATCGCTCCTCCCGTGAACCCCCCCGGGTCGGATCCGCACGGCGACATGCAGAACCACGAGAACGTCCCCGCGTTGGTGACGTCCACCATGAACGAGACGACGCTCTGCCCCGGACTGGGAGCGTTCAGGCCCAGCGCGGGAATCGAGAACGTGTGCGCGACATTGGAGGTCGAAACCGTGCTGTACGGCGTGCCGTTGATCATCTCCACTCCGTTGACGGTCCCCTTCACGGCACATGAGCACCCCGTCCAGTTCGCGATGGCGTCGTGATCGGTGATCGTAAAGACGACCTTTCCCTGGGGGACGTCAAAGTTCGTGGGGGAATACTGGGGCCAACCGGTCGTGGCGTTGATCGAGACCGTGAGGTTGACGTACGATGTCTGACCCGAAGTCGACGTGGTCGTTGCCGTACCTCCGCCGCTGGGAAAGGCCACCAGCAAGACAGCCGCCAAAACCACGACGGCAACTACCGACACGCCTGCGACGGCGTTGAAGTAATCCTGATCCTTCATGGTTCTTCCACCCACTTACCGGATTACCTGAGGCGGTCCTTCGCAAAAACCTGAGTGATCGTGCGGGTACGTGATGTAGGCCCGCGCGGAGGATAACGTTTCCCGCCCAGATTCTCGGATCGGTGGACGACGGGTCCCCGAACCGGTCTACGGGAGGGACTTGGCCCGGTGGATCGCCCTCTTCCGGTAAGCGGCCAAACCGCAGGCGAAGACGGGCCGGGTGGCGCCCTCTCCACTCTTGGCCCAGTGTCTCGACCTTTCCGGCGATCCCTCGTTGGGCGGTTCCCGCCGGCGAAGGCGCCAGTTGGCCGCACGAGACCTGTCTACGCCGGGAAGCTGCAGAGGATGACCGGGGTCTCCTTCGCGAGCGGGACCGTCGAGCCGACGCCGTAACCTCCCGTCAGAGTGTTGAGATGGCCGTTCACTGGTGGCCCGTTCTCCCCGACCGCGTAGATGTTCCCGTTCGCGTCTGTTTCGAGGACGACCTGCGGGAGAGGGAGCACGGCCGGCCCGGTCAGGTTGGCCGCCGAATGCACCGGGTCGTAGGTCGAGCCGTGGCAGGAGCAGTGGGTGTAGAACGGCTGCTTCGGGCTGGAGTTCGGGCTCGGCGGACCCGTGTTGAAGGTCTGGGAACAGGTTCCCGGTGGGTAGTAGGAGATCGCCGGAGCCGGACAACCGAGGTGCTGGCAGATCGCGCTGTACGCCACTATCGAGCCGTTCGTCCCGATACCGCCCCGGACCCCCCATGCTCCCGGGTTGCTCTCGCTCGGCGCCTGGCCGTTCGCAGGGGCCAGGTTGAGGAAAAAGTTCGGCTCGTTGCGGAGGGGATAGTAGAAGATGATGTCGGCGCCGGTCTCGACGGAGTACTCGCTCTCGACCCTGGCGACGGTAAGCGGACTACCGTCCACGTCGATCAGCTGTACACGCGGCTAGCTCGAGATCCCAATCATCGGCGGCTGGAGGTACTGGAGGGTCCCTCCGACCAAGCCTCCGGCCCCGGCGTCCACGATCCCGGCGACGGCGAGGAGCTTGAGCACGTTGCGCTTCGTCTCGTCGACATCGTCGGGGTCCGGCTCCGAGGCGACCCGATGTAGTTGCCCCGGCTGAAGGTCCAGGGCGGCCGCACGCCGGGGCGAGAACGCGCATGTGGCCGAGCAGAAGATCGAGAACGTCCTCGGCTCGTCTTCCAGGAAGATCATCCGCTTTGCCCCCCTCAACTGACCAGCTGCCAGACCTCGTCAATCAGCCCTGGGTTCCCTCGATCTCCTGCGCCAATTGAGCGAGATCCCGGTCCTTCCCCTGGAACCTCAGGGTCTTTTCGGTCACCATGATTCTGCCTCGCCCGTTCGAGGTTCGGTTCGGTCAAGTGGCTTGCACACGAACCCTTCGCCCATGGACTCGAGAGGGACTGTAGGTAGGAGGAGTTCGGGGATCCACCCGGTCCGGGTCGTTGGTGATCCCCATCGCGAGTGATTGCCCGGTCATCGAAACGCTCCAGCGGGTGTGTCCGGTCCCGGGCAAGCTCGATGTCAACGATCCGCTCTCGGTTCGACACCGCGTCCTCTCGCGGTTCTCTTCCGCGCGTCACCTCGAATGACTCGGCCGTCGGCGTCAGGGCCAAGGGGGTTCTGCCGAGGAGAGCGGGGGAAACGCCACCCTACGCCGGTTGGCGAGCACGGCGCTCACGGTCGCCACCAGAAAGGGGGTGAGAAAGTCGAGCGCCATGCGACTCTCCTCGCGCGGGCCAAGTCCGACTTCGAGGAAGGCGGCCGGACCTTCGTTGATGAGAATCAAGGCGATTCCCACGACAACAGCGATCGCCAGGCTCCGGCCGAAATCGGCGGAAGAGTATAGCCGCTGCCCGCGGTGTCGGAGGATTCCCTGCCCTCTGCGCTCACCTTGAGAACTCGCCTCCGTCAGGAGGGGGCGCCTCTGCCGTACGCTGCTCGAGTCGGCTCCGCGTGCCGTTTCCGCACGGGGGTTCGGAGAGTTCTCCGGCCCGAAACCCACCCCAGAAGTCATGGTTTCGTGGTGCGCGTGGGCGGCAGGTTCCCCGCCTCGTGTTGGTCGCCGAGAGGGATGGGTCGTACTCTATCTCGTCCGGCCCGATGCGACGAGAAGACTGAGAAACGCCATCGTAAACGCCAAGAGGAACCCCAGTGACATCCCGTACGAGTAGGCGTTATTCTGCCCGGAGAACAAGAACTCCATGCCGCTGATTCCCGCTGCCACTACAGCGGCGAACGTCCCCCCGGTCGCGGCGATCAGGAGCGTGTTTCGGGAGAGGGCGGCGGCCGCGAACGTGAGCAGGGTGAGGGCGCCCAAGACCATGCCGGTCATCATGTGAGCCATTACGGTCCCCATTCCCGGCTGGAACATCAGTTGCATCAAGCCGTACATCCCGAAGACGGGCGACGGGAACGTCACATACAGATTGACGAACATTCCGAGCGCGAACTGGACGGCCAACAAACCGAGTTCCAGCGAAACCAGGGCCACGAGGACCGGGTGACGGATCGTCGCGCCTACCGGAGATCCGCGGGTCGGGACGTGGATCGCGTCGACGGAGACCGGTTGCATGGTGGAAGGTCTTGTCATCGGCACCCGACACTTAACTTTAGGTGTTGCTCGGAGCGACGGGGAGACCTTCTCCGCGGGGGAGCAGGCCTCTTGTCTCCGGCCGACCTACGTCTACCGGCAGTTGCTTTCCGGAATGTCGGAGCTGTTCGTACCGGCCGAGTTTGCGGCAATGACCATGGCTCTCGTCGCGATCGTTCTCGGGGCGCTGTTCGCGTTTCCGGAGACGTTTCGTCTGCGGTCTCCGGGAAGTCGCGTTGCCTGCCTCCGCCTCTTGCTGGGGGGAATCCTGGCAGTGGATGCGACTCTCCAGTTCCTCCCCGGAGCTCCCACGCAATTGGCGTACCTGCTCGTCGTCGGAGCCGGCCAAGAACAGCCCGCGCTCTCCGGGTGGTTCTCGTATTGGGCCGGCGTGATCGCCGCAGATCCCGGGTTCTGGTGGTATGGCACCGGGGTACTGACGGCGTTCCTTGCCGCTTGCCTCATCCTCGGGGTCGCCCGTCGACTGGCGTACGTCGTGGGATTCCTCTTCAGCCTCATGCTCTGGGCGGTCCCGAACGGATTCGGCGGTCCCTACGCCGCTCCCAACACCGACATCGGCGCGGGCCTGCTGTACGCCGTGCTCTTTCTGATCCTCCTCCGGATGGATTCGGTATCGGGCCCGGCTCGACTGGCGGGCGATCCCGCCCTCGAGCGCCGATGGCCGGCATGGCGAATCATCGGTGGCGCGTCCTTTCGTCGGCTGACTCCGGACGATTCCCACGACCCGGGAGGTGCCGGTCTTCCGCCCAATGTGGGGAGCCCTTCCTCCGCCCCTCCCTCCTTGACCTCCCTTCGTCCGAGACGGTGGCACTGGCTTCGCAGCGTCCGTCGGACCGATGATCGCCCCTCCGTGCCCGCGCGAAGTCGTCGCCTTCGTGGGGCGGAACACAAAGCCCCAGCCTCCCAGCGAGCCGTGGTTTCCACGCCCTCCGACAACAGCATGGGGTTGATCTACGAATGAGCGAGATCGCTCTGGCCCTCGAGGTGGCCGTCCTGCTACTCCTCGGCGCGACGGTCTTCGCCTCCGTGGCCGCCGCGTGGGGCGGGCGGTTCCGAGAGATCTTCTCCCCGTCGCTTCGGACGACGGCCCTCCGGATCCTCTTCGGAAGTGTCTGGATGGCGGATGGCCTGCTCCGATTCCTTCCCGGGACCTACTCGCAGCTTTCGTACTGGACGGTGGTCATGGTCGAAGACGGTCAACCGCCATGGCTCATGGGCTGGTTCTCCGCTTGGGCGGGCATCGTCGCAGGGAACCCGGTCTTCTGGTGGTACGGTTTCGGGTTGGTGGAACTCGCAATCGGGTTCTGCCTGTTCACAGGCTTGCTGCGCAGGCCCGTGTACCTGCTCGGTCTGGTCCTCAGCATCTTCCTCTGGACAGTACCCCAGGGTTTCGGAGGACCCTATGGTCCCGGGAGCACCGACATGGGCACCGGAATCCTGTACGCTGTCGTCTTCCTCGCCTTACTCCATCTCGACTCGATTTCGGGACCGCCCCGGTTCACGCTCGACACGACCGTGGGACGGCGATGGCCGGCGTGGCAACGGCTGGTTCAAGCCCGGGCCCCGACGCAGCCCGCCGCACCACCGCGGGAATCCGGCGTCAGCCTCGGACGGTCAGCTGACCGTACATCCCCGATTGAGCGTGGCCCGGCATCAGACAGAGATACCAGAACGTCCCCGGGCCCGCGAAGCTGAGCGTGGCAGCGGTGGTCTGGTAGACCGGGTTTGCGCTCGGTGCCGTTATTCCATTGACCATCATCGACCCCACGGAAAGCCAGCAGCCGCTCCCGCCACCCATTCCCATCATCCCTCCCCCGCTCATCATCGGCATGTAGGGATACGGCGGCGGCTGGGTGGTCAGCGCGAAGTCGTGGGACTCGTTGTCCATGTTGATGAATTCGAACCGCACCGGCTCTCCCGAAGGCACGGAGAGTTGCGGGTTCACGAGTCCGTAGCTCAGGAAGTAGTTCCCGGAGTGAGGATACCACCCGGGCGCCCCCTCGATGAGCAACGTCGCCCCGGTCGCCGTGAGCGTAATCGAATTCATCGCCGGAGTTTCGCTGACCCCCGGGGGCAGGGAGTTATCTTCGGTGAACGTCTGATTGTTGATCGTCGAGACCGTAGGGTCGTACTGAGCGACCGAGGGGCATCCTGCCGAAGCCAGTGACGGCGCTTCGACGATCATAAAGGCGAAGGCAGTCCCCGCGAGACCGACGAGGATCGCCACCACCAGAACGACGACGACGGGCCCGAGAGGACGACCCGGAGGGTGCTGGCCGGTCGCCGGCGAGTCGATTGCGGCATGCTCCTTGCCGGCTGTCATGGGTCCTGCCGGACCGGAGGAGTTGCTGGGACCTCATGAGGTCTGCGAGAGACCCTCTCCTGAGCGCGGAATACCGAAGTAGAGACCTCCGCCCAGCGGGCCCAACCCGGCCAACGGCGCTCGATCCACCCGTCGACGGTCCCTACCTTGGCGGATGGGTCGGCGTCAAGCACCATCAGGAACAGGAACGCGATCGCGTAAATGACGCCCACTCCCACGTCAAAAGTGCCTACGTCGTACGGGCCTCCGAACCCATTAGGAACCGCCCAAATGAACAAGCTCAGGCCTATCCCCCCGAGGTAGGCGGTCTTTCTCAAAAGTCCCACGATGAGCGAAACGCACAACGCGAGTTCGAGAAAGGTGACGACCCCCACGTCCAGTGCTGCGTACTGCTGGGCTTGGACCACCCAGAAGGCATACCAGCCGGAGAGCCAGGAAGGCTGGCCGATGCTCGCGGCGAGAACGCTCTCCGAGAACCAAAACGGAGTCTGCGGGAAGAACGCGAGCGCGGCATCGATTCCCCAGACGAATCCGAAGACCATACGGGCCGACCGACGAACCGCTCCACGATGGCGGAGGATCCATCCCTCACCTTGCTCCGCGACGCCGGTCATGGTAGGACGTCTCCCTCGGGAGTGCAACCACTCATCCCGCTACTTGTCAGGGGGGTACGAACCGCGGGGGCGACGCTCGTCGGGCCCTGCGTTGCCATTTTGTTGATGCGGCCGTTCAAGAACCCGACCGTCCGGAGGGAGAATCCGGCCGTCGACACCGGGTGGCCCAGCAGCCCGTTCCCGTCGGTTGCCCGCGCGCGGTCAATCTATATATCCGTTGTCCGGGTAGTTGCGACGCATGACCGACTGGGAGCGTGTCGAACAGCTTCGCGCCGACGGGGTCAGTTGGGACAAGGTGGCCAGGGATCGGAAGGCCGGCTTCCACCCCCCTCCGGGCGCTGACGCCGGCCGCGCCCTGCGGGCGCTCTATTTCCAGCGTCGCTCCCGGAGCAGCCGTTCGGGACCCCAAGCTCCGGGAGGTCCCGATCGCGGGGGAGACCGAGCCGGCCGAGGCGGCCGGAAGCGATTGCGCTCAATCATTATCGGCGGTTCCGCCGTCACCGTGCTGATCCTGGTGCTCTACCTCATCTTCACGTCGGGCGTTCTCTTCGGAGGCCCACCGAAACCGGGAACCAACCCGGGTCCGGGAGCGGCAGGGACCCAGGTTGAATTCAACTACCTCAGCCAACAGTCCACCGACGCGTGTGTGTGGACGGGAGTCAGTCTCGGCGATGAAACGGCGTACGTCAACTGGATCAACGGATTGGCGGACACCACCTACATCCAAGGCTCGTGTTGCAGTCCGATGGACTACACCCCGGACTATTCGTCCCAGATTCCGGGGCTCACGAGCTACGCTTCGATCTCCCTCATCCCGCCCGACCCCTACAACGTGGTCGCGCACACGGCGAAAGCCGACGTGGCGCATGCCGGCGATGGGCTCACCTCGAGCCAGCAAGCCATCTTCAACACGGCGGCTAGCAACACGAACGACAACGGCTGGTGCTGCTGCCAGTGCTGGGCCTACTATGCTCATGAGGGCTTGGCCAAGGCCTTGATCGTGCAGTATGGATACGATGCGCAACAGGTGGTCACGGTCATCAACCTCGAGGACTGCTGCGGTGGACCTGGCCCGATGAACATGCCGTAACCTCCCAACGTCGCGTGCCTCTCTTCGGAAGGTCGCCCGGAACCGTGTCGACTTTGGGTGTTCGGGACCGAACCCTGCCGACGTGGTTCTTCCACAACCCGCTTCGACGGTGGTTCAAGAAGCCGGGCCGCCTGATTGACTTCTGCCCGCCCAGGCCGGGGGACGTGGTTGCGGACCTCGGTGCCGGAGGCGGGTTTTTCCTCGCAGAGCTAAGTCGGAGAATCGGGGTAGCGGGACGGATCTACGCCGTCGATCTCGACGACGACGCCCTGTCGTTGGCGCGGCAGGTCGCCACCACCTTGGAGGTGACGGACCGGGTGGAGTTCATCCATTGCTCCGCAGCTTCGGTGCCGTCCATCCCCTCCGGCAGTGTGGATTACATCCTTTCGAACGGGCTCCTTTGTTGCCTGGTCGACAAGGAGCGAGCGATGGAGGAGATGTGGCGAATCCTCAAACCGGGAGGCCGCGCCTTGGTGACCTTCGTGACGATTGGTCCGGGCTTGACCAGCCGCGGTAGGGCCCTGCGGACATCGGAGCGGCGATTCCGCGAGTTGCTTTCGCGACGTTCGTGGGAGGTGATCCCAGGCAAAGCCAAGCCGTTCTCGCGGCGGTTCATCTTGAGGAAGCTCGGTTGACCCCAGTTGATACGAAACCGGACGGACAAGATCTGTCGCCATCGAACTCGGCTAGGGACCGCGCCGGCCGTCAGTTCATCCGCACTCGACTGCCCTACAGGGCATGCCGCCGACGCTCCGGAGCGTACGGTTCAGCATCCGCAGGATCTCGAAGTCGGTGAACGATGTGAGGGTTCGGTCCCATCGGGCTCGATCCGTTTCGAACCAAGAGCCAACCCCCAAATGGCCCCCGGAGGAACGACCTCCTCACGCGCTCGACTGTCCCTCTATCTCAAACGTGGCGTGGACAATGCCGAACTCGCGCTCCATTTTGCTCCTCAGCTCTGCGACGACCGACATGCAGTCTCGAAGCGACATTTCCTTCACTCCTACATGCGCGGTGAGGCAGACGAGGGAACTGCAAACTGACCAGACGTGGAGATCGTGCAGTCCCGAAACACCCGGGACGCTGAGGGCCTCTCGCTCAATCGCCTCCACTGAGATACCTCTCGGAGCACGTTCGGTAAGGATTCTCCACCCTTCTCGCAGCAGTGGAATCGACTCGTAGACAAGGACTCCGGCGATGACGAGGGCGGCAATGGGATCGGCCACCCCCCAAGCAGGCTGGATGAAGAGGACGGCGCTTACGACGAGAAGCGCCCCCGTGATAGCGATATCACTCGCCATGTGGAGGAGAACGCTCGCGAGATTCAGGTCCCGGACCTTTCCCGGGAGCCGGTTCAGAACGCCGACACCGATTAGCCTAAGCACCAGGGTGGGCACCGCCGCGGCGAGAAGCCAGACGGCGTTCACGGGGCCGGCGAAGGTGCTTCTTGACCAGAGTGCAGAGAACGCTTCCGCCCCGAAGGCGGCGCCCACGATCAGAACGACCACCGCGTTGAGAACGCCCGCGAAGGTTTCCAAGCGGTGCGAGCCGAAAGTGAACCCTTCGGAAGGCCCCTTCGACGTCGACCTCAAGGCCCCCCAGGACAGCAGGAACGCGAAGATGTCGGGAAGGTCGTGAACGGCGTCTACGGTCAGCGAAAGACTGCGAGAGAAGAAGGCACCGAGGGCCTCCATCACAAGAATCACCACGCTGAGCTGGACAGCGAGGCGGAGCCCCACCAGTATGCGGGCTTCGGCTTCTCCCTCTCCGTGCTGAAGGATCGGCATTTGTACCCGGGAAGGAGGGGGGAGGGTACTCGCTAGAGAGCGCTGGCGACGACGGCCTGAAGTTCCTCCACGGTCGAGGCAATGGATTCGTTGCCGGACGCGTCGTGGATACAGCTCCGAACCAGATCGTCAACGATTGCTTGAACCGCGGCATCCAAGGAAGATCGAATAGCGGAGATCTGGTGGACGATCTCGGGGTAACTCCTTCCTTCATGGGCCATGCGGTGGACGGCGTGTATGTGACCTTCAATGCGCGCAAGTCGGGATTCTACCAGATGGCGACTCTTCTCGGACATATCCCCTCGGGAGGGATGGGATATGTCGCTGAATGATAAATCCTTCCTTCGGCCCGGGTCCTTGGCACCGATCGCGCGAGATCCCGCCCGGGCCCGGACCCAGCCCTTCGGTCGTACCCCCTGGGTCACACCGAGACTCGGGCGACGGTTCTCGGGCGGGGACTTTGCTCACACCATCATCTCGCGTGGGTCTATCGCTTGTCGTCGCCGCCGGGGACTGCGTGCGACCGCCGGTTGCACTCGGCCTGCGGCTGTTCCCATGACCGCACACGCCAGAGGCACGCACGAAGTGGACTCTCCGTGGGAGCGGACGGCATGGAGACGTCTGCGCACAAGGTGCACGCGGTGCGCGCGGAGAGGACGACCCTGCCCTATACCGGGCACCGGTTGTGAGCGCAGCGGAGCGACCGCCTATTCCCTCCGGTCCGGAAACGTTACGGAACGGGCCGTGTCCCATATGTGTGAGCGGGGAGGGGGGTGGCCCCGACTCGTCCGACCCTCGCTCGTCCCCGCAACGGATACGGTACGTACCGCGCCTATTCGCCCACCACCACTGCCACCCTCTCCCCTTCCGCCTCGAGGAGAGGCCAAGAGAGCGAAGGACTCCACGCCCACCTCCCCTGACCGTCCCTCGGCCTGGTCTGGTGCCTACCGCGCTCCCTGCCCCTGGTGCGGCCTCTCGGTTCGGCGGGACAATCTGAGCCGCCATCTCAAGCGGTGCGCACCGTCGGGAGGGGCGAGCGCATGACCGACTCGTCCTCGTCCGCTCTCTTCCTCCACCGACAACGTTCCGGAACGGGCCGTGTCCGTTTGTGTGTGCGGGCGAGCGACCCGCCCTCGTCCCGCCCGCCCGGACGAGCCCGCGCCCCCTCTCGCGCGTGTAGTTCTCGCGCGTCAGGACCGGGGACCCGGGACCGCCCAGCGGCTCGATGCGACTTGGCGACCCGTGCCCGGAGTGTCTCGATCCGGCCCGCTCCTACTGGTAACGTGTCACGAGGTTGTCCCTCGGCTCGTCCTCGTCCGGGGGAAGACCTCGCTCCCCTCACGCGCGCGTGAGAGCGCGCGCCACTTCACGTCGCCTCCTGGGAAGCAGGAAGCGCGTGGTCCGGTCCGTCCTCGCGCGCGCACGGGATATATATATGGCGGGGCGCCCCGCCCACCACCACCACGGGCGTCACGCTCCATTCCCGTGAACGCTCCATTGGTGGCGCTCCATCGCATCCCTCCGGCTGAATCGTGCCCCGCAGTCCTCGCAGACGGGAGGCTTGCGTCGCTCCGCCCCGGCGCGATCCTTTGCCGCCGAAAGCGCCTGCTCCCGGTCCAGGTAGGCGACCAGCTGCCGGCCAACGGGAGTCGTCCGGGGCGAGCACTCGTCCGGCTCGTCCCACTCGTCCGGCGCGTCCTCGTCCGGCCCGGATCCTCCCCCCCTCGCGCGCCCGTGAGAGAGCGCGCCACATCACGCCGCCTGCTGGAAAGCAGGAAGCGCGTGGTCCGGTCCGTTCCGTCCTCACGCGCGCGCGTTGGAGCGCGCCACATCAGGCCGCCTCCACAGTAACGGGTAACGTCGCATCTCCCAGTGCCGCCCCCCGTCTCTTCGCGATCTGCAACCGGCTTGGTGTCGGAGAGCGTCACATCGCCCGGGTTTGTCGACGGCACCGGACCGACGCCGGCTCGGCACCGTTGCGGCACCAAGCGGCACGGGGCGCGGTCCCCGACGGCACCGGACGACACCGGCCTACGCTTCCCGGGCACCGGCCGGTGCCGCGGTTCGAACGCGCGTACACACATGGCTTCCTGCGGGGAGCATCCACAAGAGTGGGTGATGCCTACGCACATCCCCCCTTACTGCGCCCCGCCACCCCCGACCCTCGCAGGCTTATCGTGCCCTCGCCCATGTCCCAGTTCGCGTCGGAACCGAAAACGGGGCCCGAGCGTTTCTCTCTCCTGTTCCCACGGGCCGCCCGTCGATACCCCCAGATCCTTCGTTCACAGGGCCGTCAAAGAGGCTCCACGGCGCTCTTTCGGGGGTAGATCCGCCCGATTCCTCGCCGGCTACGGGTTCGACGTGGCGGTGAGCGTTCCGCGTAAGTAGTCCGTTGCTGGTGGCCCCGCGTGCTGGCCCAGACCCTCCTCCCGGCGCGCCCCTTTCTCAAGTGGGCGGGGGGAAAGGCCCAACTTATTCCCCAGATGGAGCCGTTCTTCCCGAAGGACTTTCGAACGTACTTCGAGCCGTTCCTCGGGGGAGGGGCCGTCTTCTTCCATCTCCAGCCCGAGAAGGCCATGTTGTCCGACTCGAACCCCGAACTCGTCAACACGTTCACAATCGTTCGCGATGACCCCGGCGGCCTAATGCGGGCGCTCGACGAACACCTCCCGCAACGAACCGAGGAAGCCTACTTCTACAAGGTTCGAGCCACGGACCCATCTACGCTCTCGTCGGTCGAGCGAGCCGCACGAACCATCTTCCTGAACAAGACGTGCTTCAACGGCTTGTATCGGGTAAACTCCGACGGCAACTTCAACGTCCCGTGGGGCGGCTACAAGAACCCAACTCTCTACGACCGGGAGAACTTGCCCGCGACGAGTGCCCTTCTCCGCGGTAAGAACATTGTCCTCGCCGACTACCAGAAGGTGTGTGCGAGGGTCAAGATCGGGGACTTCGTTTACTTGGACCCCCCCTACCACCCGTTGAGCGAAACGTCCAAGTTCACGAGCTACACCAAAGAGGACTTCGGAAACCGAGAGCAAAGGAAGCTTGCCGAAACCTATCGCCGGCTCGACAAGCGGGGGGTCCTCGTGATGCTCTCCAACTCCGCGACGCCGCTCGTCAAGACGCTCTACGACGGGTTCCGGATTGAGGCGTTGAAGGCAAAGCGAGCCATCAACTCCAAGGGGACGGCCCGCGGCGCGATTGACGAGTTGCTTGTGATGAATTACGGGTAGGTCGATGGTCGTACTTCACGAGCGATGGTCCGAACTCATTGACAAGCTCCATCTCGACATCACGGCCCCCGTCAATTTCGTCACCAACCAAGACATCCACATCCATCTCGGTGTCGAGCCCCGCCTGCTCGCTTCGATGGATTCCGAAGACAAGCTCCCTACCTTGTTCCGCGATAACGGCGTGTTCGTGGTCCCCCTCTCGCGATCTCGGTACGCCGTAGTTCGTGGGAGGGGCTACCACGAACTCGAAGACCCCGGCGAGCCGCAAGCCTACCGCGCCCGACTGCCCATCTCGCTCACGACACTTGCGTATGGTAAAGGGGAGAACCGGTTTCTCCTCCACGCCTACCACACGGGCCTCCTGAGCCACTTCTCGGGCGTCCCGTCCCTCTACCAAACCATCTCGGGAAAGATGGGGAGCGGCACGTTCACGTTTCGAATCGACGGCTCGCCGAATCTCGACGTTCGGGGAGCCGGTATGGAACTCGACGCCGGGTTCGAAGGTCCGCGTGACGTTCTGCTCTTCGAAGGAAAGGCCGACACCCGCCGCGACTTTCTCGTTCGGCAACTCTACTTTCCCTACCGAACGTTCCGGGAGTGGTCGCCCGGCAAGAGCGTCCGCTCGTTCTTCTTCGTTGCCGAACCCGATGTCTCGACCTATTCGGTGTGGGAATACGAGTGGACGGACTCGTACGACTACGAGAGTATCAGGTGCCGAAGCAGGGCCCGATACCGGGTCGTCGAAGAGCAGGCTCCCCAAGATTGGTTGAGTGACGTCACGCCCGACCCGAGCGTCGATATCGTCCCCCAAGCCGATGACTTGCGGAAGGTCGTGGAGCTACCCCTTCTCGTCCAATCGGGAATCACGACGGCGAAGGGGTGGGCGGACCACTACAAGATCACCACCCGTCAAGGGAGTTACTACCGCGAAGCCGCGGAAGCACTCGGGCTCGTACGGCTCGAAGAGGGAGTGTTCGCACTCACCGACAAGGGAAGGCAGTACGTGGGGCTTCCCCAAGAGAGAAGGGAACTACTTGTCGCCGAACGATTGCTCAAGAATCCTCTACTCAACCGCGTGTTCAGCCTCGTGCGGGAGAGGGGGGCCGAGGGAGTGAGTGACTCCGAAGTAGCTCGCATCATCGAGGCCACGTCGCACTTGCGAGGCTCGACCCCCATACGGAGGGCAAAGAGCGTCCGTTCCTACCTCCGATGGCTTGGACAAGCGACCGGGACGGTAGTGGTCGAACGTCAGCGCATCTATTCGAGGGCGGGGTGGGAACGGAAAGTCGAGTAACCCTACTGAGTGGTGGACCGTTGACCCGTTTCGGTAACAATCGTCTGCCCGAAGGTCGGTGCTCATGGCGGGTCCCCCGGAGCCGGGTGGCGGTCTCACACGGGGGCCGTGCCGTTCGCGGGCGCCCGGAGAACTGCCTGGTCGGTCCCGAGCGGGGAAACGAACTCCCAGCCTAGCAAGAGCAGCTCCGAAACCCCCGTCGTCGGGACCACCCTTTGGATGGGCTCCGCCTTGCGTGAGCCCAGGATCCGTTCGAGTTCGTCCCCCGCAACCTTGCCCTCGAGGACCTCGCTGATCTTGTCGTCCTTGACCCCCTTCTCCTTGAGCAGCGCCGCGAGGACTCCCTCGAGGACAGTCGCGCGATCCTCCTTGGGGCGGCCCGACTCGAGGTAAGGAACGGCCCTTGCGTACTCCCGGCGGAGCTCTTCGACCACCGAAGGGTGTAGCTTCTTCGAGAGGTTGTACCGGCCGCTCACTCCGAGGGAGTGACCCAAGATCGCCTCGCGCACGTCTCGGTCGATCCGTGCCGAGACCATCTGGGTCGAACAGTAGGCGCGGAACACGTAGGTCCGCGCGCTCGGGAGGATCGCCTTGAGGCCGTCCCGGAGAGCGCGCATCATCATCGGCGTCGTGATGAAACCGGTCTTCGACTTCTCGCGTAGCTTTGTCCGGGCGCCCATCGCGTCGACGGTAACAACCGGGGACGAAGGTCTGAGTTCCTCCCCTCGTTGTCGCCGCTCGGCGAGGTACGCTAGGATCGCGTCAGCGAGTTCGGGCGTCCCGAAGGTGTGGTACTCGACCGAGGTCTTGGAGAGCCGAGCCGGGACGACCAAGTGAAAGGGCACACGCCCGAACTTGGGGTCCGCACCCAACTCGAGGTCTTTCAAATCGGAGAGCCGGAGGCCATCGCTACCGTCAATCGCTGCAAGTACGCCGGGTCTGACTCCGGTGTGCGCCATGAGCAGGGAAACGACGCGCCCCCTGGCCGAGTAGGTCGAGAGGATCCTTCGAAGCTCCTCCTGGGTGGGGACGCGCTCCTCTCGGATGGATTCGCCCTGGACCACTCGGAGTCGGGGAAACTGGTCGAACTCGACGCGGTTGAAACGAAGCCACCCCTTGATTCCCACGAACGTCTTTGCGATGTAACTCGGAAGCCGGCCCGATCCTTGGAGCGTCTTCGCGTATCGAACGAGGGTTCCGTGCAGCCGCTCGGGATCTCTCTGACCGAGCTGGACGAGTCGTCGAGGATCGGTTTCTGTGACGTGACAGAAGAGGCCGAGTTGCCGAAGGTTAACCTCTGCGGTCAGCCTCGACCGAAGCGAGTTCTCGTCGTACCATGTGCGGATTTGCTTGTCCATGAGCAGGGGTCGGTGGTCAATCCGCTTCGCCATTCGATAGGGGTAGGTTCAACGGGGATATGAACTATTCGAAGAAGGAGTTAGACGCCCGTGCTGGGATTCGAACCCAGGTCTGAGGCTCCGCAGGCCTCTAGGATAATCCATTGCAGCGAGCCGGGGGGATTGCCCCGGACCCGTAGCTACCCCACACGGGCATCCGAAGTGGTGGACCTACCGGGCGCGCCGAGGATGGTCCGGTATAAAAGGCCGGACCCGACGGGAGAGCGGCCGCCCGACGCTTTATTACCGGGGACGCCTCCCCGCGGCAGGGGGAAGCGCGGGGGCACGATCGATGTCGGTCCGTGATGCCGTAGATCCCTGGGAAGCGCTGCGGGGCCTCCCGATGGGCCAGCGGATCGAGCTTTCGGACGGCCGAGGTGGAGTCTTCGTCGGGAGCGTCGTGCCGCGCCACGAGCTCTCGGGAGAACGGATCTTGATCTTGAAGCTCGAAAGCGGGTACAACGTCGGGGTCCGGATCGGGGCCGAGGCCTCCTACCGGCTGCTCGAGCCGACGCCTACTCCGGAACGAAGGGCCGAGCCCCGATCGCCCGCGGAGGGTGGACCGCACGCGGCCGGCCGCTGGATCACCTTGCTCGCCACCGGAGGAACGATCGCTTCCCGTATCGACTACGAGACCGGGGGGGTGCGTCCGGTTCGCGAGGAGCGGGAGATCCTCGCCTTCTATCCGGACCTCGGGAAGAGCGGTCGAGTTCGGATCGTTCCGGTCTTCGATCGCTTGAGCGAAGACTTCGTGCCGGCCGACTGGGCAACGCTCGCCGAGAAGGTCGTCGACGCGTTCCGGGACGGGGCCGAGGGGATCGTCATCCCTCACGGGACCGATACGCTGGGATTTACCGCGGCCGCGCTCAGCTTCCTCGTGCGCGACCTGCCCGGACCGGTCGTGCTGGTCGGTGCCCAGCGCTCCCCCGATCGCCCCTCCTCGGACGGCTCGAGCAATCTCGCCGCAGCGGCGGCCGTTGCCCGCGACCGCCGAATCGGGGAAGTGGTGGTGGTGATGCACGCCGGCCTCTCCGATACCCGCTTCGCGATCCACCGCGGTACGTGGGTGCGCAAGATGCACTCAAGCCGGAGGGATGCCTTCGAGAGCCGGAACGGGCCCGTGCTCGGCGAGGTCGAGAACGGGGAGGTCCACCTGAGCGGTCCGGTGCGTTCGGCGGCAGCGGGTCCCGCGAGGGCAGAGCTGCCGCTCGACGATCGCGCCGGTCTCCTCTGGTTCTATCCCGGGCTGGACCCCCATCGCGCGGAGGAGTTCGTCCGACCGCTTCGCGGGGTGATCCTCGCGGGCACCGGCCTCGGACATGTCGCGTTGCGCCACCTTGGCTGGATCCGCGCCGCGACGGTGCGGGGGATCCTTGTCGGGATGACGACCCAGTGCCTCGCCGGAGATTCGGACCCGTATGTCTACGCCACGGGCCGCGACCTCTTGCGGGCGGGCGTGCTCTACCTCGGCGACCTTCTGCCCGAGACGGCGTACGCGAAGCTGGTCTGGGCGCTCGGGCGGTCGAACGACCCGGCCGAAGTGACCCGCCTCATGCGCGAGGACCAGGTCGGCGAGTCCCCAGGTCGCCACCCCGCGCGGGGGGAGCCGGCATGAAGGCCGGCCTCGAGGTCCACCAGCAGCTCTCGCTCTCGAAGCTGTTCTGCGCCTGCCCCTCCGAGCTCTCCGAGGAGGTCCTCGGTACCGTCGTGCGGCGGCTTCGTCCGGCGGGTGGAGAAGATCGCGCGATCGATGCGGCCGCGGCCTTCCAGGCTTCCCGGGAGCTGCGTTACCGGTACGAGGTCGTTCCGTCGAGCTGTCTCGTAGAGCTCGACGAGGAGCCTCCCCATCCTTTGAACCCCGCGGCGCTCGATACGGCGCTTGCGCTCGCGCTCCTCTTGAACGCTCGACCGGTCGACGAGATCACGGTCATGCGCAAGATCGTAGTCGACGGTTCGAACACCTCGGGATTCCAACGGACCGCGCTCATCGCGACCGATGGCCATCTCGACGTGGACGGGCGCCGGATCTCCATCCTTTCCGTGTGCCTCGAGGAGGATGCGGCACGCAAGGTCCGCGAGAGTGGCGAAGAGGTTACCTACCGTCTCGATCGACTCGGGATCCCGCTCGTCGAGATCGCGACCGGGCCCGAGATCTCCACGGGACGCGAGGCCCGCGCGGTCGCCCAGGAGATCGGGGCGCTCCTGCGAGCGACCCGGCGGGTGCGCCGAGGCATCGGGACGATCCGGGAGGACCTCAACGTCTCCGCGGACGGTGGTCACCGTATCGAGATCAAGGGGGTCCAGGAGCTCAACAAGATCCAGGAGTACGTCGACCGCGAGGTCGCCCGGCAGCGTCTCCTCCTCGAGATCCGGGACGAACTCGCCCGCCGGTCCGCCCCGCCGCCCGACGGCCGACCGGTCGACCTGACCGGGCTTGTCGACGACATCACGAGCGGGCCGCTCGCCGGCGCCGGGAAAGGTTCGACCGTGGTGCTCGCCCTCGCCCTTCCCGGATTCGACGGGCTCCTCCGCTCGCCCGCCGGGACCGAGGAGCGGCTTGGACGGGAGCTCGCCGACCAGGCCCGGGCGCTGGGGGTCCGGGGGCTCCTTCACTCGGACGAGCTCCCCGCGCACGGAATCACGGAGGAGCGGGTCCGGGAGATCCGGGCCCGCCTGATGCTCGGAGCCGGCGATGCGTTCGTGCTCGTGTCGGAGCGGTCGAGGGATCGGGCCGAGCTCGTCCTCCGGCGGGTCGCCCAACGGGCCAATGCGGCGCGGTCGGGAGTTCCCGGGGAGACCCGGGACCCCCTCGCGGAGGGCCGGAGCCGCTACTCCCGACCGCTTCCCGGCCGCGACCGGATGTACCCCGAGACCGACATCCCGCCGATCCCGATCGGCAGGGATCGGATCCGGTCCGTCGAGCGCTCGCTGCCCGAGCGCCCGGAGGCGCGCCGCGCCCGCCTGGCCCGGGAGCACGGGCTGGACCCCGAGGTGGTCCGGCAGATCGTCTACAGCGAGGACGAGGAGCCGTTCGAGGAGCTCACCGCGCACGGCCACGCTCCCGCGCTCGTGGCCCGCCTCCTCCTCCACGAACTCCCGTCGGTCACTCGCCCGGAGGGAAGCGGACCCTTCGCGCTCGAACCGGTAACGCTCGACGCCTTGCTCACCGCGGTCGAGTCGGGCCGATTTGCGAAAGAGGGGATCCCGGCCGTCCTGTCGGCGCTCGCCGCCGGGGCGCCCGACCTCGATACCGCGGTCGAGCGCTCGGGGCTCTCGGGATTCCGGGCCGAGGAGCTGGCGGCGCTGGTCGACCGGGTCGTTCGGGCGAACGAGGAGCTCGTCCGCCGCCGGGGCAAGGAGGCGTTCTCGGCGCTGATGGGCGACGTGATGCGAGAGGTTCGGGGCCGCCGCGACGGAAAGGAGGTCGCCGATGCGCTCCGCGCAGCGATCGCGCGGATCGCCGACGGCGAGGCGCCACCCACCGGCACCGGATCATGAGCCGGTCCCGGGTCGACCGGAGGTTCCGGAGCCGGCCCCACGGCCCTACCGAGTTCCGCGCGGTGGTCACGGACGTGGACGGGACGCTTACCGACTCGAGCCGACGCCTCGACCTCGAGGCGCTCCGCTGCGTCCGAGCGCTCGAGGACCGCGGCGTGCCCGTCCTCCTTGCGACCGGCAACGTCCTTCCGATCGCCCTCGCTCTCTACCGGTCGCTCGGTCTCTCGGGACCGATCGTGGCCGAGAATGGCGGGATCCTCTACCGGCGGGACGGCTTGGGCCGGGACGTCGTCGAGCGGCTCGCCGATCCGGCCCCGGCCCGCCGGGCCTATCGAAGTCTCCGCGCCGGGGGGATCCCGGTGCGGCGTCTCTTCACCGACCGATGGCGCGAGAGCGAGGTCGCGCTCGAGCCGACGGTCGCCGCCGCCCGGATCCGTCGCGCCCTCAAGGGCTGCCCGGTCGAAGTGGAGTCGACCGGATTCGCGATCCACCTCATGGAACGGGGCGCCGGCAAGCTTCCGGCGCTGGTGCGCGCCCTCGGCCACCTCGGGCTCTCGACCTCCCAGTGCGTGGTCCTGGGCGACGGCGACAACGACGTCCGCATGCTGCGCGCCGCCGGCTTCGGGGTGAGCTTCGCCTCCGCCAGCCCTCGGGCTCGCCGGGCGGCTCGGTACGTGAGCCGGGCGACGTACGCCGCCGGCTTTGTCGAAGGGCTTAAGGCCAGCGGACTTCTCGCCTGAGCGATTCCTACCCGGAGGAGGGGCCAGTGTTCATTGGTCAGTGCGCTCGGTGCGGTTCACCGGCGGCGCTCGCCTGTACGGTGTGCGGCCGCACGTTCTGCCACGGCTGCCTCGACGAGGACGAGCGCACCTGCAACGACTGCCTGCAGACCCAGCGCCGCGGCCAGAGCACGGTCGAGTCCCGCCAGCCACCGTCCCGACGGGTGCACCGGTCGCGGCCGGCCCCGGGCCGAATTCAGTAGTCGTACCCGGGCAGCACGAGCGGTCCGCGCGGGGACGACCGCCCGAGGCCGATCAGGACCACGCCGAGCGCTCCCGTGAACAATCCGAGCCCGAACACCGCCCAGGCGTAGTCGCCGATCGCGGAGGTGATGCGGACCGGCCCCAACACCATTCCTTGGGATCCGGCGAGCGCATGGAGGACAAGGTTGAGCACCACCGCGAGCCCCCAGCCCAGAACGACCAGGAGGCTTCCCGCGGCGAAGTAGCCGACGCGCACGTCCCCGCCCGGTTCCATCGGGGGAACGGCCGGCGTCTCCTGAAGGTCGACCACGAGCGGTCCCACCCGCGGCGGCCGTATAGTCGTTACGCCCGGTGGACCCGGTCCCGGCGGTCTTTGGGAGGGGCGCTGCCGAACGAGCCGTTTTGTGAACTTTGTCAACCCCATGGTTCATGAATCGGGGCCGCCTTCCTGCATCTTGCCCGCGGCCCCGGCGACGCCCGGGATCCCCACCGGATTCTCCGCCGGGAAGCGCGCGATCCTGCTCTTCCTGAAGCGCTCCCCCTCCTCGCTCGTCAAGGTCGCGGGAGCGCTCGGGGTCTCTCGCGCGGCCGCCTGGAAGCATCTCGCCGAGCTCGAGGGGAGGGGGCTCGTGGAGCGGGAGTACCAGCACGGGCGCCGGGGACGCCCGTTCGCGGTCTACTTCCTATCGGCAGATTCCCAACGGATATTTCCCGAGGCCTACCGCCAGATGTCCCTGAGCGCGCTCGACTTCCTCGAGCGTCGGCACGGGCGACGCGCTGTCCTCGAGATGCTCCAAGAGCGCGCCTCCGAGCTTCGGACGCGCCACTCCCGCCGGCTCGCCGGCCTCGATCTCGTGGGCCGCACCCGCGAGCTTGCCCGCATCCGCGACGAGGAGGGATACATGGCGTCGGCCGGTCGGCCGACGAAGGGGGGACAGGCGATCCTCGAGCACAACTGCCCGATCGTGGCCATCGCCGAGCGGTACGGCGAAGCCTGCGACGTCGAACGCCGTCTCTTCGGGGACCTTCTCGACGCCGATGTGCGGGTGAGCCATCGTGTGGTCGCCGGGGACCCGGTCTGCCGCTTCTGGGTACGCGGCCGTCCCGGGGAACTCGGGTGTCGGTGAGGAGAGGCCCGTCGATGGCACGATCGACCGGCAACGATCCGCCGACGGTGTCGGGCCCTTCCCCACGGAGCGACAAGGTCGAGTACCAGACCGGGGGATGGTCCGAGCTCCTCCGTAACCGCCGCTACCTTTTGCTCCTCGGGTCTGGGACGCTGGCCGGGGCGGGTTACGCGGTCTACTCGGTCTCCGTTCTCTTCCTGGCCTACGGGCTCTCGGGGAACCTTCTCGTCGCGGGCGCGGTGCTGTTCATCGAGTACGGAGTCTACACGCTGACCTTCCTCATCGCCCCGCTCGTCGATCGGGCGCGCGACAAGCGCACCGTCCTCCTCGTCTGCTATCCGATCCAGGCCCTCGCGGCAGCGCTGCTCGCGGTCGAGCTCCGTGGCGGCGCGCTCTCGGTGCCGGTACTGCTCGGTCTCGTCCTGGTCCTCGCGGTGCTCTGGGACTTCGTCTGGGCGACGTTCATGATCGCCCCCCCGCTCGTCCTCCCGAAGCGACAGCTGTTCGTCGCCGACGGGCTCTCCAGCGTCGTGTCCGTCGGGACCCAGGTCGGCGGCTACGCGGGCGGCGGCGCGCTCCTCTACTTCGTGGGGCCCTACGGGGGCGCGAGCGCCTACGCCGTCCTCCTGCTCGGCGCGTTCCTCATCGCGCTCCCGCTCCGGTTGCGGGTCGAGCATCCGCCCGACACGAGGTTCCTCGAAACGTTCCGCCGGGGGTGGGACGCGTTCCGCGGCCGGGCCGGTCGATCGTTGCGGTCGCTGGCGGGCGTGGACGTCCTCTTCGGATTCTTCTCGGCGGTGCCGCCACTGCTCCTCCCGGCGATCGCCTTCGAGCGCTTCGGCACGCCGGCGTCGGCCTACGCGGTCCTTGTGACGGCGTTCGCGCTCGGGGGCTCCCTCGCCGGCATTCTCGTCGGTCACGCCAATCCCCGACGGCACGTCGGTCGACTGCTGATCCTGACGCCGGTCCTCGCCGGCGTCAGCCTTCTCGCCCTCCTTCCCACGGGCGTGCCGCTCGCGCTCCCGGCGTTCCTGGTGGCGGTAGCGGGCGCCGCGGTCTCGGTCCGGTACACCGCGAAGTACACTTGGGTCCAGGGGTCGTACGCGCCGGAGCTCCTCGGCCGACTCAGCGCGAACTTGTACCTCTTCACGGGGGTCTCGGGGTCGATCGCGGTCCTCGTGGTCGGCGAACTCTCCGCCCGGCTGCCTCTCGAGCCGCTCCTGGCGCTGGACGGGCTCGGGCTCGTCGTCGCCGGCCTCGTCTCGATCACCCTGCCGGGCCTCTCCCGACTGTCCTTCTGATCCTCGGGCGCGCGCCCGGCCCGCCGCGGTTGCCTCCCGGGGAGCGCTGGGCCCGGCGGCTTACCGCAGCGTTCGTAGCGCCGGAAGCGCCTCGTTCGCCGCGGCGATCGACCGACGGGTGTACTCCTCGAGCGCGGCCCGTTGAGCCTCGTGCAGGAGGAGGGCCGGATGGCCCCAGTGGAGGGCCACCCAGTCGCCGACCCTCGGCTCCGGAACGATGCGCGGGTCGAACGGCCGCCGCTCCCGCGTCGGAGGTCCCAGCTCCAGTCGGCCTCCGTCGACCACGAGCGGGCGTCGTTCGACTTCGAGCTCTCCCGGCAAGCACCGGGTCACCCGGGCGGGTGCCGGACGGCACGCCTCAAGGTTCGCGAGCGTGGTCGGCACATGACCCGTCACCTCGCCGACTCCGACGTACGCCACGTGGAACGCGTGATGCGGCAGCGGGCGCTCGGGGAGGTGGGCCACCAGGCGATCCACCGTGCGGGGGGGAAGGCCCCGACGGCCGAGCGTGTGAAGGAGCGCGATGAACCGCTCGCGCCCGAAGTCGTCGAGCAGTCGGTTTCCGATCCAGTACGCCTCGACGACCCGGGCGTCGAACGGGTCAAGCTGGTGCCGCTCCCCGATCGCCGCGAGATACGGATACAGCGCCTCGAAGCGCCGCAGCGCGTTTCGGGCGCGGTCGAGGTCGGTCCCCTCCACGATCGCCCGGTAGAGCGGTCCCTCGGCATCGTTCGGGCCGCAGTACTGCAGCCGATTGGTCGCGAGGCTGAAGCGGGCGCAGAGCGCGGCCCCGTCCTCCGCCATCCTAGGTCGCCGCGACCGAGGGACGGAGCACCCCGGAGAGGTACCGGCGGGTCGCGCGGAAGGCGGTGGAGCCGACCGCGATCACGGCGCCGAGCACCACGGCCAACGCCCCCAGCGCGGACTCGAGCGACAGTCCCTGCCCCTGGACAAGGACCCCGAGGCACCAGGTGATGGGGAAGCCGAGGACGAGGACGCTCGTCGCGGAACCCAGGTCGACCCGCTGGAGGCCGGTGTACCAGCACGCGACGAAGGCGAGGAGGAAGGCCGCGCTGATCCCGACCCAGGCCCAATCGCCGCCCGAGAAGTCCGCGACGTGGCCCCACTGCGCCGTGAACCCGAGGTATCCCGCCAGGAACAGCGCGCCGAAGCCCATCCGCCCGGCCGCGACGGTCGCGGGCGCGAGATCGCGCAGGGTCCGCTTGGACAGCGTGTACTCGACGGCCCAAAGCCCGGTCGCGGCCAGGACGTAGGCGGTCCCGTCGGTCCAGATCGGGCTCGTGAGCGCGAGGAGGAGAACGTTCCCGGCGAGCAGGAGCCCCGCCGCCAGAAGGGCGCGGCGGGGAAGTCGTTCGCGGAGCCCGACCGCGGCGAGCACGCCCGCCCAGAGGAACAGGGTCCGGTAACCGAACGACGCCGTGGCGGCGCCCCCGGCGCGGGCCGCGAGCTCGAGCCCGTGGAAGAAGAGGAGGAACGGGATCGCCCCGCCGAGAAGTCCGATCGAGACGAGCCGCGCCCAGTCGACGAGGCGCAGCGACGGCGCGCGCAGCGCCCGGCGGGTGACGAGGGCGACCGGCACGAGGGCGGCCGCGACGACCAGATTGCGGATCGTGACGAAGGCGTCGGAGCTCGCCCCCTGGACCGCGAACGCGTTCACGAACGTGGAGACCCCGCTCACGAGCGCGGTCAGGAAGACGAGGAGGACACCGGGTCCTACCCAGGACGCGCGATCGGTCATCGATCGCCTGCGTGCGGGGGCGTGGCGGGGTCCCGCGCCGCGTTTCCCTGGGTCGTCGACCGCGCCGGCTCCGCCGAGAGCGCGGAGAGCTCCCGGTGGTAGGCGAGCGACTCCTCCGCTTCGGTGACCGTGAGGCGGCGCACCGCGAAGCCGGCCTGGACCAGCACGAAGTCTCCGACGGCCGCCTCGGGAACGTACAGGAGGCTCGCCCGTCGATGCAGGGCGCCGAAGTCGACCTCGGCGGAGCGCCCTTCGGTTCCTCTCTCCTCGATCAACACGATCCGGCCCGGTACGGTCAGGCACATGGTTCCTCCGTCGGAGGCGTTCCCCTCTCGGTCGACCGATCCCGCATGCGAGCGCCTTCCCTTTAACTCGACGGGGAAACCGGGGGCTTTTCCCTTACGGACGGCGGATGCCCGCTCCCTTTCCACGGGCTCCGGGGAGTGAGGCTCTGCAGGACGACTCCCTGCGCCCGCGGGTCGTGGACGTCGAGGGAGCTCTCCACTTCGAGCCCCGAACCTTCGGCCACCGAACCGATGGTCGCCATCGACCACCGGGCGCGGAGGGTCCCTTCGGTCAGGTGGGAGAGCGCCCCGACCCAGAGCCGCACCCGTTCGACGCGCTCGACCCGATGGGCCCGGGCAACCTCTTCCACCTTGCGGACGAGGTCCCGCAGCAGCGCCTCTTCGTGCACCGAGCGCCCTCCGTCAGGTCTCCCGCGCGGCGCGCCGGGGGCCGCCGAGCTCGCGCGCCAGGCGGTCCGTCACGTCCTCGACCGCCCGGAGGACCGGCCCGGAGGGGGGGCTCCCGATCCGGATCGTGCCGACCTCAATCCCCCAGATCGTGAGGTGGCGGGGCATGCGGTCCAGCGCCCGGCCGAGCGCCACGGCCTCGGCAAGGCCGAGCCCGTGGGTCGAGGAGCCGCCGTAGGTCGGCGGCAGGCGGTCGCCCAGGACCTCCAGCACCTGGATCGTGCCCGCGGGTCGACCGGAGCGCACCGCGTCGACCACGATCGTTCGCTCGCGGCCGGACCAGCGGTCGAGAAGCAGCGCGACATCCGCGGGTCCTTCGAGGAACTCGACTTCGGTCCCGCGGAACCGTCGGCGCAGGACGCGCACGACCTCGATCCCGGCCCGGTCGTCTCCGCGATCCTCCTGCCCGAGCCCGACGACGAGCGTCGGCGCCGCCCGGTTCGCTTCCGGGGATTCCCCCGTCCCCTCCGGGATGCGCTCGACCTCGAGGGTGAGAAAGTGCGTCGCGCAGGAGATGCACGGGTCGTGGTTGCGGACCGCGCGCTCGCACGCCGTGGTGAGCGCCGCGTCGTCCCACCGAAGCGACTTTCCCACCAGGTGGCGCAGGTCGTCCTCGATCCGCTTCTGGTTCTGGGAGGTCGGCGCGACGATCTTCGCCTCCTCGATGAGCCCGTCCGCCCGGAGCCGGTAGCGGTGGTAGAGCATCCCCCGGGGGGCCTCGGTGATCCAGGCGGCACCGGTCGCGGGGAACGTCGCCGGGAGCGGCACGCACGGGGCGTCCGGCGGCCGGTACCGATCGATCAGGCGGAGCGCCTCCTCGAGCGCAAGGACGACCTCGACCGACCGCACGACGATGCTCCGGTACGGGTTCCGCTCGACCGGTGCGAGCCCGGCGGCCCGGGCGGCGGTCCTCGCCCGCGGGGGGAGTCGATCGGAGTTGAGCGCGTAGCGCGCGAGCGGCCCCACCAGGTAGGAGCCCTCCCCCTTGTGGACGGACTGGAGCGCGTTCGAGTACGGGGCCTGGACCTCCTCGAAGACCTCCTCGAACCGGTCCATCGGCAGGCGAACGCCGTGGCTCGAGACGACCTCCCCCTCGTTCATCGGATACTCGTCCGGGTGGCGCAGCGCGACGAACTCGTAGTCCTCCTCGATCTCGGGGAAATCGAAGCCGGCGGTGAATCGTACGGTCTCTTCAGCGATCTCGAGCGCCTGCTCGAGCTCGGGCCGCAGCGCGTCGAGCTCCGCCCGGCTCGGCGCCCGGTAGAACCCGCCGACCCGGACGTTGATCGGGTGGATCTCCCGCCCGCCCAGGACCTGCATCAGGTGGTTGCCCGCCTTCTTCAGGGCCAGGCCCCGACGGACGGCGTCGGGGTGATCCTTCGCGAGCCGGACGGCGTCGGAGTATCCGAGGAAGTCGGGGGCGTGGAGCAGGTAGATGTGGAGCGCGTGGCTCTCCACCCACTCCCCGCAGTACAGGATCCGCCGGAGGTCACGGAGGGCACCCCCGACCGTGACACCGAGCGCGCGCTCGAGCGCGTGGGCGCTGCTCATCTGGTAGGCGACCGGGCAGATCCCGCAGATCCGCGCGGTGATGTCGGGTGCCTCGAGGTAGGAGCGGCCGCGGAGGAACGCCTCGAAGAAGCGCGGAGGCTCGAAGATCCGCAGCTCGACGTCCTCGACGGTCTCGCCCCTCAGCCGGACCCGAAGCGAGCCCTCCCCTTCGACCCGCGCGAGGTAGTCGACGGTGATCGTCCGCTCGCTCTCCGTCATGGTTCGGTCCCCTTCTCCGCTCCGGCGGCGTCCGCCGCGCCCTTGAACGCGGGGGCCATCGCGTTGTAGGTACGGAAGACGCGCTGCACGGCGCCCGGCGTCATGCCGAGCTCGTGGAGCCGGCCAACCATGGAGGGAATGTTCGGCGAGCCCTGGGGTCCGAAGCAGCCGTAGCAGCCGCGGTCGAATGCGGGACAGATCGCCCCGCACCCGGCCTGGGTGACCGGCCCGAGGCAGGGGGTACCCCGCGCGACGAGGACGCAGACCGTGCCGCGTCGCTTGCACTCGATGCAGACGCTCTCGTTCGGGGTGTTCGGGCTGCGCCCCTGGAGGAACGCCGAGACGACCTCGAGGAGCTGGTGTTTCGAGATCGGACAACCGCGCAGCTCGAAGTCGACCGGCACGTGGTCGGCGATCGGGGTCGATGTCGCGAGCGTGTCGAGGTACTCGGGCCGGGCATAGACGGCCCGGCGGAACTCCTCGAACTCGGCGAAGTTGCGCAGCGACTGGATCCCGCCGGCGGTCGCACACGCGCCGATCGTCACGAGCACCCGCGACTCGGCCCGGACCTCGCGGATCCGGCGGGCGTCTTCGGGGGTGGTCACCGAGCCCTCGACCAGCGAAAGATCGTACGGTCCGTCGACGACGGCGCTCGACGCCTCGCGGAAGTTCGCGATCTCGAGCCGGTCGGCGATGGCGAGCAGATCGTCCTCGAGGTCGAGGACCGAGAGCTGGCAACCGTCGCAGGAGGCGAACTTCCAGACCGCCAACCGGGGACGGAGGGGGGCCGGCACCAGCTTACACCTCCTTGACCGCGAGGAACGGCTCGAGCGCCCGGTAGCTCAGCACCGGACCGTCCCGGCAGACGAACGTGGGGCCAAACTGGCAGTGCCCGCAGAGGGCCACCGCGCATTTCATGTTCCGCTCCATCGAGACCCAGGTGGCCTCGGGGCGGACCCCCCGCGCGACCACGGCCTGGGCGGTGAGTCTCATCATGATCTCGGGGCCGCAGATGAACGCGGACGTGCGGGAACCGTCGAACCGCACGTCGGGAAGTCGGGTCGTAACGACCCCGACGTCACCGTACCAGTCTCGCCCCGCCGCGTCGACCGTGACCTGGATTCGCAGATCGCTGCGTCGCCGCCAGCTCTGGAGCTCCTCGTAGTAGATGAGGTCCTTGGGGGTCCGCGCCCCGTAGATGACCTCGACCCGCCCGTACCGGTCCCGGTTCTCGAAGACCTCGTACAGTACCGGTCGGAGCGGCGGGAGGCCAAGGCCTCCCGCGACGATCACGAGGTCCTGGCCCCGGGCCTCTTGAAGCGGCCAGCCCCTCCCGTACGGACCGCGGACGCCGACCGTGTCTCCGGGAGTGAGGCGGGCGAGCGCCGACGTCACCTTCCCCACGTTCCGCACCGTGTGGACCAGGGTGCCGTCGGCGCGGTGCGCGCTGACCCCGATCGGGGATTCCCCGACGCCGAACGCGTACAACATTACGAACTGGCCGGGGGCGGGGGCCGGAACGCTACGGGTCGAACGGGGCTCGATGGTGAGGGTCGTGGTGTCCGCGGTCTCGGTCGCCACGGCGCGCACCCGGTACGGGAGGGGGGCGAGCGGGTGGCCGGCGGCGGCGGAACTGGTGGGGTCCGGGGCCACGTCAGCGAGCATGGATGTCCAGGAGCTGGATGCGCGTGTTCTCGAGGCGTTCGGCCAGGACGGGAAGGAATCGCAGCAGGAACTGGTAGCCCCAGTCCGGGTGCTCGGAGAGGAGACGACGCAGCGCCCCCCCTTCGATCTCCACGGCATGCACCGGCTTCACCGCACGGGCATCGAAGCGCCAGCGGTACGGCGCGACGAGCCAGGACCAGCCGAGGACCTCGCCGGCCCCGACCGTCTGGACGGTGAGGGCCGGATGGTCCGCGGCCCCGACCTCGAGCGCGACCTTTCCGTCGAGGAGGATGTAGAGCACGTTCGCGGGCGCACCTTCGCGCGCCAGATGCTCATCCACCCGGAACCGACGTTCGACCCCAAGGCGGACCATCGCGTCGAGGAACGCCGGGTCGAGGCCCTCGAGGAATGGGTGCCGACGGACCGCCTCGCGAAAGTCCTCCGTCGTCCGGGAGCTCACGGCTTCCCTCCCGGTGCGGCCGCCGGCCCTGGGCCGGCGCGGATCGCCCCGATCTCTTCCGTGAGGTCGATCCCGACCGGGCACCAGGTGATACAGCGGCCGCAGCCGACGCAACCGGACGTGCCGAACTGGTCGTGCCAGGTCCCGAGCTTGTGGGTCAGCCACTGACGGTACCGGGAGAGGCCGGTCTTGCGGACGCTCGCCCCGTGGAGCTCGGTGAACGCGAGGTTGAAGCAGGAGTCCCAGCGTCGCCAGCGCTCGACCTTCGTGACGTCGAGGTCCGGCACCTCCTCCTGCGCGCTGCAAAAGCACGTGGGGCAGACCATGGTGCAGTTGGTACAGGAGAGACAGCGAGCCGCGACGAGCTGCCAGCGCGGGTGTTCGAGATTCTCCCGGAGGAGCTCGCGGAGACCGGTCGCCTCCATCGTGCGGCCCATCGACGCCGCCGTCCGGGCGACGATCGCCTCCGCGATGCGGGCCTCCCCCGCCGCGGCGGGCACGAGCTCCGAGGCGATCCGCGACAGGACCGCGGCCCCCTCCTCGGTCCGTGGCTCGAGCAGGAAGCGGTGCGGCCCCGCGTCCAGGATCTCGGTCAGCACGAGGTCCGCCCCATCCCGTACGCCGGGCCCCGTGCCCATCGAGACGCAGAAGCAGGTCCCGCCCGCTTGCCCGCACTGCACTGCGATGCGCAGGATCGAGGAGCGCCGGGTCCGGTAGCCGGGGTCGGTCACCGGGCCGCCCGCGAACACGCGGTCGGTCACGGCGAGCGCCGAAAGCTCGCACGCCCGCATCCCGAAAAAGGCGAGCCGGGTGGGCTCGACCGGCTCGGGGCGGACCGTGAACGAGTCGCCGATGCGGGTCGCTGTCCAGAGGCGCTCTCGCGCGGGGAAGAGGTACTTCTTCCAGGAGGACGGGCCGACCGTGTAGCCGAAGAGCGCCGCGTCGCCCCGCCGCTCGAGCCGGTAGCTCCCCCCACTCTGGCGGTCCGTCCAGCCGATCGGAAGGTCCTCGACCGACCGGATCTGGTCGTAGACGATCGCCCCATCGCGCACGGTCGGTCCGACGATCGAGTACCCCGCGCCCGCGAGCGCCTCGAACAGCCGGGAGAACCGCTGCCGGTCGAGCGTGCGCCGCTCGCCGACCCTCACCTCCTCCACGACCTGCCCTCCGAAGCCGGCCTGCGGCGTTGCCGTCGCGAGCGGCATGGCCGCTCGAGGTATGGTCTTTCCGCCGCGGGGTCCGAAACTCCGATGGACCGTCGCGTGAGCCGGGGTTGACGGGGCGCTCAAGAGGTAGGTCCCCGCTCTTTCCGAAGGGAGATTCCGTACCGCGGAACCGTGCGATGAAGGTCGCGGTCGCCTACGACAGCGTCTACGGCAACACCCGATCGGTCGCCGAGGCGATCGCCGGGGAAGTCCGGGACGAAGGGCATGCGGTCGAGATGTGGCCCCTTCGGGAGGGATCGGGAGTCCCGACCGGCTCCGAACTTCTCTTCCTCGGAGGCCCGACGCACCTCGGCCGGATGACCCGGCCGGTCGCCCGCTTCGTCCGGGGTCTCGGACCCGGCACGGGGGACCTGAGGGCCGTTGTGGTGTTCGACACCTACGGGCCGCTCGGCCGCACGGACGAAGAGCGCCGGCGTGCCGAACGGTGGATCCGGCCCGGGGCCGCCGGCGACATCGAGGAGGCTTGCCGCGCGCGTAGCCTGTTCGTCTACCCACGACCGCTCCGTCTCGAGGTCGAGACCCTCGAGGGTCCGCTTTCCGCCGGGGCCCTCGACTGTGCGCGTGCGTTCGCGCGCTTTGTCCTGCTCGAGTGGAGTGCCGGAGTCCCGGCATCCACGGCGGTTGGGACCGGGCCATTACAATCTATTATATAGTAATGCAAACATATCTGAAGTGAGAGCCCTTGAGGGTACCATGACGAGAGAGATCCAGAAGCGTGAGAAGGCGCGCGACCCGTGGACCGACCTCGACCAGTGGTTCGACGAGATGCGGAACCGGTTCTTCGAGAGCTGGGAGATCGCTCCCTTCGGGCGACCGTACTCCGCGATCGGGGCCACCGAGCCGAGCCTGTTCCGCGCGGCCCGGACCGACGTGAGCGACACCGGCTCGGCGTACAAGATCGTCGCCGAGATCCCCGGCATCCCGAAGGAGAAGCTCGACATCCGGGTCCGTGGGAACCTCGTCGAGATCCGCGGCGAGAGCGCGTCCGAGACCGAGCAGAAGGAAGCGGCGTACGTCCACCGCGAGCGGGCCTACGCCGGCTACTACCGCAGCCTCGAGCTCCCCGAACCGGTCGTGGCGACCGATGCGAAGGCAAAGGTGGAGAACGGACTCCTCGAACTCGAGCTGCCGAAGCAGCACCCGACGCCGCAGAGCTCCGAGGTCAAGATCGCCGTCCAGTAGGACGGCCCTTTCCCCGCTCCGGGGGCTTGGGGCTCCCGGAGCCCTGTTTTTCGTCTATGGGGACTCCCGACGGTCGGCGGGGGGTCTTAACCGAACCCCGGGATCGCCTTGCCGTCCGGCTTTCCACCGGGACGCAGCGGGGGCCTCCGGAGCTCCTTAGGGCATTCGACGAGCCGCACGAGCGGCGCCGATTGAACGATGTAGGCGGGAAGGCCCGTGTTCGGGTCGTTGCCGGCCCTCAGGATGTTCATGATCTCGAGGCGGATCTCGACGACCGATCCGTCCTTGAGCTTCAGGCGCACGCGCCCGTCGCCCTCGATCACCTGGTAGTCGACGATCTCGGCGTTGGAGAGGTCGGGCGGAGTCCCGCCCGGCGCTCCCATCATCGGGCGCCCCGGGCCGAGATCCGTGCCTTCAGGACCGACCGCGGGTCCTCTCCGCCGACGGAGAGGCCCAGCGAGACGCAGGTCCCGAGGACCTGGTTGACCCGTTCCTCGATCGTCCGCCCGTAGAGGTCCTCTCCCTTCGCCTCGGCGATCCTCCGGATCGCCTCCAGCGGCACGTCGCCGACGACCTCGGTCTTCGGCTTGCCGGCTCCCTTCTCCTTCTTCGCCTCCTTCAGGAGGAGCGCGGCGACCGGCGGACGGCCCACCGCGAGCGTGAACGCCTTCGTGTTCGGGTCGACCCGGATGATGACCGGGACCCGCATGCCGAGGAACTGCTTGGTCTCCTCGTTGATCTTCTGGACGACCTGGCCGACGTTGACGCCGAGTGGCCCGAGCGCCGAGCCCAAGGTCGCCCCGGCCGCGGCCTTACCGCCTTCCACCAGGATGCTCACTTCAACCGCCACCCTTCGCACCTCCCCTCTCCAGCATGCGGACGTGGTCTCCGCGCACCGTCACCGGGATCGGGACGACGGCCTCGATCAGTTCCACCGTGATCTCCTCCTTCGCCTGGTCGATCTTCTTGACCCGAGCCTTCTCGCCCTTGAACGGGCCCGAGATCAGCTCCACGATCGCCCCTTCGACGAACCCTTCGACCGTGATCTTCGGGACGAGGAGCGGCTCGACCTCCTTGAGGGTCGTCTCGCCCTCGACGAGGCCACGCGCCTTGCGGATCCCCTTTAGCATCTCGCGGACGCCTTCGAAGCTCATTCCTTCGGCAAAGACGTACCCGCGCAGCGACGACGGGACGAGGAGGGAAAAGACGACATCGGCCTTCTCCTCCGCGCGGGCGAGCAGCGTGTCGGCGACCTCGCGCTCGTACCCTCGGGAGGTCTTGATCGCGAGGACGGCCTGCCGCGCGACGCATGCGAGGGTGAGCCGGACCGGCGCGCCGCCGCTCGGACCGGTGACGCCCAGCCGGACCTCGACCCGGTCGCCGTAGCGCACGCCGACCGGCGCGGTGATCTCGAAGGAGAGCGGCTGGCCGGTGTTCGGGGCGAGGGAGATCGCGTGGGTCTCCTTGCGGGGAAAGAGCTCGACCGAGCTCCGCTTGCCCGGAGGGAGCCAGCGTACGGGCCACTCGGCCCCCTCGCCGGGGTAGGTCGAGGTGTACCCCACCTCGATCGAGAGACTGACCGAGACCGGCTCAGCGGCGCGGCTCAGCAGCACCGCGCTCAGCGTCGTGACCGTGCCGGCGGTGACCTCGCGGGTCGTGTCGTCGGCGGCCTTGAGCGAAAGGAGGCCGGTAAGATCGACCTTCGGCGGCGCGGGCGGGGTCGGCGGAGCGGCCGGCGCCGCGGGGGCGACCGGGGGCGGCGCCACCGTCGGCTTCGGGACGGGCTTCTCCGCCTGCGGGGTGAGCAGGCCGATGCCCTCCTCTTCCGAGGTTCCGTTCGTCATCCGTGAAAGCCTCCTCGGACCCTAGAGGCCCGAGAGGTAGTTGGCCCAGAGCCACGGGCCGGCCTGGGTGAAGAAGATGTAGATCGCGAAGCCGGTGAGCCCGATCAGGATCGCGCCGAGCCAGGTGACCTGGAGCACCTTCACGTACTCCTCCGAGGTCGGCCGACGGGCCATGCGGAGGATGCGGCCGTACTTCCCGTGCCCGACGGTCCTGAGACGCCCGTCGAACTCGTCCTGTACTCGCCGCGCTCGATCGAGGAATGCCATGGGGTCTTCCTAACGTACGACGTCGAGCTCGGGGCCGGACTTGCGTGCCGGGCCCGGGCCGTTCCGGGAATCCCCGAAAATCTGGGGGTATATTAAGGCCCTAACCCGATTCATCAGGATTCCCGTATTGGCAACGCTACTTAGCTTCGACCTTCGCGGCCCGTCGGGAATGGGGGTTTGTCCCCTCGCCGGGCAAGCGTCCAGGTCCCGTTGGATTCGGGCCGCCGCGTCGGTCAATGACCCGCAGAGCTCCCCGAGTCCCTCTTCCGCGACGGGCGGGTTCAGCTCCTACTCCTTCAACCTGGAGCCCTTGCCGTTCCCGGTGCGGAGGGGTCGTAGCAAGATCGTCGCGACGACCCCGGCCCGGGCTCGAACGTCGGGCACTGGGACCGCCAGGAGCGAATATCGCCACCGACCCCTGAATCTCGGCCCCCGAACCCTCACGGCGAGCGAGCAGGGCCGGAAGGTCGTGGTGATGGCGTGAGTAGCCACCGGAATCCTTCGGTCCCTAGTTCGGTCGAGCGGGTCCCGCCGCGGCCGGGGGGATCAGCCCGGGTCCCCGCGGTCCTCGCTGGGGCGCCGCGAGGACTCCCAGGGGATCGAGCATCCGCGGGGAATCCGGAACGCGAGTCCGGATGGTTCGGAGGGTCCGCTCGGTCATTTGGGCGCGCAGCTGCCGGTCCAACCAGTCGGGATACGAACGGAACCGTCTCGGGATTCTCCAGCGTACCGCGGCCACCCCGCTCACCCCCGCGATCCGTCGCGCGACGTCATCGTCCGAGGCCGGGGTCTCGACGAGCGCCAGGCCGGCGACCATGTCGAGCTCGGGGCCTGGCGACCGACCGAACCCATCGTCGGCGCACGGTATCCAACCCACCACCTCCGAAAGGAGCCGAGACTTCACCTCTTCCCGCAACGCGGGATCGCGCAGGCGAAGGTAGAACGCCGCCGTAGGGAACTTCGAGGTGTTCGTGTTGAGCATCCACCAGAGGGCGTTCTGCTCGACGAGCTGACTGCGTCGCTGCGCGAGGGTCTTCGGCGTGATCCCTAGGCTGGCCGCGGCCTCCGTAAGCGTAGCGCCGGGGAACGTGCGGTAGCACGCCACGACCCGCCAATCGAGGCCGCTCAACTCCCGAGCGGGGCGAGGCACCCAGAACGGTTGCGCGACCGGATCCGGGACCCGTCACGGCCAGCCTCCGCAAGTGGCGGAGCCTCCGGGCGAGCTCGCGCGGCCCGTCGTCCACCAGGTGGACCCGCACGGTCCGTCCGCCCTCGTCCTGCAGGTCGCGGGCCGAGAGCACCCCCTCGACCTCGGACAGGTCGCACATCAAGCGGTCCACCTCGGAAGGGCTCTCGACCGCGAGGTCCACGGTCGCGACGCGGGCCCCGAAGAGCGCCGGGTTCGCCCAGACCTCATGACCCAACCAGAATCCCCCCGACGCCAGAGGGAGAATCGCGCCTGCACCGTCGTCCGGGCGATCCCCGTACGCCGGGAGACCTCGGCAAGACTGAGACGAGGGTCGACGACCGCTCGGGAACCCCAGAACCGAGCCTCCGAGTCCCGGAAGAGGGCGCGGTAGATGGCCGCGTCCACGGACCCGAGCATCGGGGCTCCGGGAGTTATACGTGGCTCAAAAACCTACGCGAAGTCGCCTCCGTTGCCGTTCTGAGGGTTTTGCCTCGGAATCCCTTAGAAACGGGTCCCGGGAGGAAGAAAACGCCCATTCTGCCGAGCCGGTCGGCGGCACCCGCTTGAACGGGGGAGTTGTTCCGGTTTTGCCGTCGCCTCCGCCCCTCGAAGGAGGTTGGCACTGCCGACCCCCCGGGATCGCGGTGTGATGGCGACGGGGGCAGAAGAAGAGGAAACATGCGAGGCAAGGTGAGGCGACGGTGGCTGGTGGCCGCCCTCGCTGTGGCGATCGTGGGATGTCTCCTGGCCACGGCCGGTCCCCTTCAGGGGGGCTTGGTGGTCGCCACGGCCGGCATCCACGCCCGGTCCACGGTGAAGGCCGGGGGTTTGGACGAACGGGGTCATCTCGTCGCTCCGGGGTCATTCGGAGCGACGGCGCGAGCGGTCGGGAAGGGCGGGGCAAAGGGCGTGCGTTCTTTCCCCCTGGGGGCGACGACCCTTCCGCCGGTCGGAGCCGCGAAGACCGTCGGTGGGAGCTCGGGGACGGTCCAGGCGGCCGGCTCGAGTGCCGGGGGAGCGGGCACGGCTGCCCTGCCGCTCGCGACGACCTCCCCGGCCGTGAAGAGCAGATTCACCGGAATCGCCGACGACGGCTTTTACCCCCCAGACTCCCAGATGGCGGTCAACAAGACGACCGTCCTCGAGGTCGTGAACTCGGAGCTCCGGGTGACCACACTCACCGGTAAGCTCTTGGCCGGGCCCGTGACCCTCAACGCCTTCTTCTCGCTCCCTACGACGGACAGCGTCAGTGACGTCCAGGCGCTCTGCTACAGTTTCAGCGGGGGACGGTTCATCTTCACCGCCGTCGATTTCACGACGAACACGGGCTACATCGCCATCTCGCAGGCCAACTCGGCGGTCGGGTCCTGCTGGGTCTACTACTACGGCCAGGGTTTCAACGGATACGCCAACTACATGGATCAACCGGTCTTCGGCTTCACGACGCAGGATATCGGGGTCGACACGAATCAGTACGACTCCACGTTCACCACGTTCTACGGCTCGATCGGATCGGTGTTCGGCGCGGCGAAGATGATGAAAGGGACGTTTAGCTTCCAGGTCGGCGTCATCTCCACCGGGAGCTCGTACGCCTCGGTCCATCCCGCGCGTTCGGTGACGAACAATGGCACCGGTAGTCCCCTCCTCTACTGGGCGACCACCGGCGGCGTCTCCGGGTCCACGAGTCTCTGGGTGTACGCGACGTTCGGGCTTCCGGGGTCGGTGGCGCTCCAGTCGATCTACGTCTATCCGATTGCGAATACGGGGTTCGTTCCGGGTGCTCCCCAGGCGGGGACGGCCGCCCTCATCACCACCGATGATGGCCGAGTGCAGTCCGTCAGTTGGGCGCACACCGGATCCGGTGGCTCTCTGTGGGTGACCTACAGTACCTCGTGCATCCCCGTGGGCGACAACACCGCGCGGGCGTGCGTCCGTGTGGACGAGATCAGTACCGATATCAACTACATGGCCCAGGACACGGACACCGGCGTGGCCGGGTACTACCTCTTCTACGGAGCGCTCACGGCGCTGCCCGGGTTGGGCCCGGGGTACCTCATGATCGTCGGCTTCTCGGGTCCCCTTAGCTACCCGAGCGTCGCGGTCACGGGTCAGTTCTCCACCGACGTGTTCGGTACCTTCCGGGGCCCGACCCTCGTGTTCTCGGGGGTGTCGTACGACACGTCTCAACGGTACGGGGACTACTCTGGGGCCCAATACTACTTCCCGAGCGGTTCGATCAACCCGACCGCGTGGGGCGTCACCGAGTTCGACAAGGCCCCGTCGGTCTGGAGCACGGAGGTCGTTCACTTCGGATTCTAAGACCGCGGCCGACTCGGTCGGTGAGAGTTCGCGAACCCTTTCCTCCCTTCCTTGGTCCAAGGGGTAAGGAACGCTTCAGGGGCTTCGTCCCCGGGCGACGAAGTCCGAACGGGCTCGCGGCGAGGAGAGTCTCGTGAGCATGGAGCGCGATGCGCCCTCCGAGTGGAAACCGGGAAGTCCTGACCACCAAGGGGTCCTCGAGGAACCGCGCTCGCACCCGTGTCGCTAGCGAACCGTCTCGATCTCGTCACGGGCGCCACCGCCCGGACGCCCCCCTTGGCGCGCAGTACCACCCGTTGGCTGAGTACCGAAAATCTGGGGGGATTTGACGCCGGTCACGACGAGCATGACCCGGATCGTGCTCTGCATCGTGGGGTCGACGGCCGCGCCCCAGATGATCCGGGCCGTCGGACTGACCGCCTTTTGCACGACCTCCGCGGCCTTCTGCGCCTCGCTGACCGTCATGTCCGGCCCGCCGGTGACGTTGATGAGCGCCCCGGTCGCGCCGGCGATATCCACGTGAAGGAGCGGGGAGTTGATCGCCTCCAGCACCGCGTCCTCGGCCCGGTTGTCGCTCTCGGACTCTCCGATGCCGATCAGCGCGACGCCTCCGCCTTTCATGATCGTCCGCAGGTCGTTGAAGTCGAGGTTGACGAGCCCCGGTCGCGTGATGATCTCGGTGATGCCCCGGATCGCCCGGGCCAGGACCGAGTCCGCGACCTTGAACGCGGTCTGGATCGGCAGGCGCGGGACGAGTTCGAGCAGGCGGTCGTTCGGGATCGTGATCACTGTGTCGATCGTCGAGCGGAGCCGTTCGAGGCCCCACATCGCGTTCTCCTGGCGGACGAGCCCCTCCGACGCGAACGGCAGGGTGCAGACCGCGATCGTGAGGGGGTTGCCACCGCCGGCGTCCTTGGCCAGCTGCGCCACGACCGGGGCCGAACCGGTGCCGGTGCCTCCGCCCAGCCCAAGCGTGATGAAGACCATGTCGGAGTTCTGGAGCGACTTCTTCAGCTCCTCTTCGGCTTCGTGCGCCGCCTGCTCGCCGACCTGCGGCAGGGCCCCGGCCCCCAGCCCCCGGGTCAACCGCCGTCCGAGAAGGATCTTTCGCGGCGCGTGGATCGTCAGGAGGTGCTGCGCGTCCGTGTTGCACGCGATCATCTCGGCCCCCGAGAGTCCCTCCTCGGCCAGCCGGTTGATCGTGTTGCAGCCGCCGCCCCCGCAGCCCACGACCTTGATGTTCGTCTTCAGGGAGGCGAGCACCGCCTCGAGCTCGGCGTCGTCGCTGGTCGGCGGTGGCGCCTCCGGGGTACGCTTGGACTCTCCGGGAAGGTGGGCGAGGATCTCCTGGGCGAGCGGTCGCATCACGGCGGAACTCCTCTCGGGCGGAGCATAGACTTCATTATAAAAGCGTTAGGCGTTTTTCGGCACGGCCGTGGAGTACCGCGACTGGGCCCCGCAGTACGAGCGCCTCCGGGCTGAGTTCGGCTTCTCGATGGAGCGGGAACGCGCGGCGGCCGACCTCCTCGAGTCCCTCCTTCCCGCCCGCGCCCGCTCCGACCCGCTCGGCCGCCTGAGGGCGCGGCTCGAGGGGAGGGACGCGATCGTCGTCGGCCAGGCCCCCTCGGCCGGCCCCCCCCCGCTCTGGCGGCGGGCCGCGGGGGGTCGCCCGCCCGCGATCCTCGCCGCGGACGGCGCCGCCGTGACCTGCCTCGGGGCGGGCCTCGTGCCCGATCTGGTCGTGACCGACCTCGACGGCCCCGTGGCGAGCGAGGTCAGCGCGAACCGGCGGGGTAGCCTCGTGGTCGTGCACGCGCATGGGGACAACACTACCGCGCTCCGAGAGTGGGTCCCGGAGTTCCCGGGGGAGCTCGTCGGATCGTGGGCGGGCCCCCCACGGGAAGCGCTCGTCGACGTCGGAGGGTTCACGGACGGCGACCGCGCGGCCTTTCTCGCGGAGCACCTGGGATCTTCCCGCCTCCTTTTGTGGGGGTTCGACTTCGAACGGGTCGAGGAGCCGGAGGCCACGCGAGCGCGCAAGCTGGCGAAGCTTCGCTGGGCCGGCGAGCTGCTCGGGCTGCTGGCGGCCCATGCCCGGGTGCCGGTGCTCCTGTGGGACCGGGACGGGTCGATCCGACCTTACCCGTACGAGAGGTACGGCGCGTCGACCAGGTAGACGACGTTCTGGCCGTTCTCGTAGAGCGGGACGAACGGGAGCCCCGAGAACCAGGCGATCGCGGCCGGGCTGAGCGGCTCGGCGAGCGATGCCGGGTCCAACGCGACGCCCGAGTACATGACGGAATCGATCGCGACGAGCGCGATCGGGTGGAGGTGGTCCCCGTTCGGCGCCTCGGCGAGCCGCAACTCGGCCTCCGCGGCCGGCCAATCCGAGGAGTTCCCGTTGAACAGGGCCGGGGTGGTCACCCACGTCGCCGGATTTCCGTCGAAACCGAAGATCATCGAGCTCAGCCGGTGGTCGCTCGCGACGGCCCAGGTCGGCGGGGCCGCCACCCCCACCCACAGCCACAGCGCCGCGTCGCCGTTCGTCAACCCTTCCTGGAAGTTCCCGAAATCGGCGGGCGGTGGGTAGACGATTGCCGCGTTGGCCGCGAGGAGCACGACGGCCCCGAGGGCGGCCGCGACGAGCGCCCGACGGCCGCCAACGGCCCCGGCGCGGCTCACGAGGCGGGCGACGCCGATCGCCACCAGCAGGCCCACCGGAATCAGGAGGTACTCGACGTGGCGGGCCGGAGAGAGCGTGTCGGCGACGCTCGTCGCGCTCGCCGCCCAGCGATCGTTCGGGAACGCGGGTCCGAGGAACGAGAGCACGACCATCACGCCCGCCGAGAGACCCAGCGCGCCGGTCCAGGTGAGCGCGAGCGGACCGAGGCGCGCGAGCGACGGGGCCCGCCGGCTGCCGGCGCAGACGATCCCGAGACCGAGCACCGGGGCGAACCAGAGGATCGCCGCCGGGCGGGTCGTCTGCCCCGTGCCGGGCACCGGCACGATGGTGAGGACGGCGATGAGCGCGAACACGATGAGCCCGATCGCCACCGCGTCGCGCAATAGGCTGCGGTCGGTCGGAAGCCGGACCCACCGCCGGCGGGGCCGGTTCCGCGCGCGCGCCCGGCGCCATCGGACCAAGAGTCCGGCCGCGGCGATCGAGATCAGTCCGATCGCCTCGAACGCCGCGAAGCCGACCCCGGTGCCGAGGCTCGGAAGGAGGACCTTCGCGACGAACGCCGTGGTTCCGTAGAACCAGTAAAGGAACGTCGCGCTGACGAACGCCGCCAGGAAGAGGAGTTCGCGCCGCGGGAACCGACGGCTCCAGAGTCCGGGACGCCAGATCTCGAGGAACAGGAGTCCCCCGAGCGCGCTCACGGCGAAGAAGTACGAGGAGAAATGGTGGGTGACGATGAGGGCCCCCGACGTCAGCGCGAGAGGGACGTACCAACGCGGGTCCCGGCGTCCTTCGAGGAACAGCCACAGCGCGGTCACGCAGAGGAAATCCCCGAGGGCGAGCGGGGCGGGGTGCGCGATCGAGAAGAGCCGGGGCATCACGACGGAGGCGAAGCCGGCGCCCAGCAGGGCGACCAGGTCGTGGGGATAGAGCCGCCGGAAGAGGAGGAAGAGCGGGAAGACCGACAGGACCGCGACCGTCGGGATGAGGAGGGTCAGCGCCGAGAAGGGGTCGAGGCCGAGCGCGCCCGCCCCCGCGGCGGCGAGGAGGAAGATGCCGGGGAAGTCCGGGTACGCCGACCCCCAACCGGTGTACGCGCTTCCGTGCGGCAGCGCGCCGGTCGTCACGAGGTCGGCCGTGAGTCGGTAGTACTCTCCGGAGTCCGAGCCGAACACCGCGAACGAGAGGTACGGCTCGAGCGCGACGAAGACGAGCAGGAGCGCGAGCCCGACGAGGAAGAGCGCGGTCTCCGGCCGCATCGGTGGAGGCGGCCGGGCAGTCGGGGCCGGTTCCACCGGGGCCGCATCCACCGCTACCGGAGCCCTCCCCATCGCCTCGGAAAAGGGAGTCCCATCTATAGGCGTGCCCCCGGACGATCGAAGCTCGGGCCCTGACGGTCGCGGCAGACCCAACCCATAAATAGGGGGGGTTGGTGCGGCCGACTCAAGGACGCTGCGATGCCCTCCGCCCGCCGTCAGAAAGCGCCGCCCCGCCGCCCGGGCAAGTCCCCGGTCCCCCACCCGAAACCGGGGGCCAAGGGAGCGACCAAGCCGGCGGTCAAGGCCCCCGCCAAGCCGTCGAAACCGGCACGGCCGGCGAAGGGGACGGCGCGACCGTCCGGCTCCTCCTCCGCCGCCTCCTCGACCCCGACCCTCGAGGTACCGCTTCCGGGCGGACGACGCCACGTGCTCTCGCTCTCCTTCGTGCGCGACGGCGACGAGTTCATGGCCCGGCTCGAGACCGACGCGGGGCACATCACCGAGCTCAAGAATCGTTCCCTCGACCAGCTTTTGACGCTCGTGGCGAGCGAGCTCGAAGACCTCCTCGAGTAACGCCCCGGCGAGTCGATCGGACCGGCTTGGGCGCCAGAAACTCACCGGCTCGACGGGAGCAGTCCTTCTTCGACGAGACAGCCGACCGTGCGGCGCCCCGGTGCCGAGAGCTCGACCGACTCCACCGGGGCCCGCGCGAGCTTCCCCGCGGGGTGACGACGGACGACCCGAACCGAAGTGACCCCGAGGGGGGGCCAGTCGGACCGTCGGCCGAATCGGTCGACCAGCACGAGCCCTTGGGGACCGATGCCCACCGCACGCGGTGCCGGTGCGATCGAGTAGATCGCTCCGCCCGCGCCGAGAACGACCGCGACGAGACCAAAGATGAGGAGATCGGAACGGACCCCGGGCCGGGCTCCGCCCGCGCTCGCGAGGTCGAAGGCCAGGAAGCCGGCGTAGAGGAGGGTGAGCGTGACGAGATAGAGGAGCGCGAGGCGCCCGGTGCGCTGCCGACCGGCGACGTTCGGCCGGAGCACCAGCGCATCCCGAGCGCCGCTCGCGGTCGCGCTCCCTCCGGTCCGGGGAGGAGGCGGCCCCCTCCCGGCCACCGCCACCGTGGGGGGGGGCCTCGAGCGAGGGATGCGAACGGCCCGGGGGATCGCGCTCACGGTCTCCGTGTCACTTACGGGGGGTTCCCGCCCTTAAAATGTGGGGAGCCCCCTCCCGACGGCATGGCGAGCCGTACGGAATACCTCGTGATGCGGACCGAGAAGCTCCGAGAGTTCGTCAACCTGACCGAGCCGGTCCGTCGCGTGGTCCGGGCCAGCGGGATCCGGGAGGGCCTGGTCCTCGTCTCCTCGATGCACATCACCGCCGCGGTCTACGTCAACGACAACGAGTCCGGGCTTCTCGAGGACATCTCGGCGTGGGCCGACCGACTCGCGCCCCCGGGGGAGTACGCGCACCATCGTACGGGGGAGACGAACGGGGATGCCCACCTGAAGAACCTCCTGCTCGGGCACCAGGTCCTTCTGCCCGTCACCAAAGGCGACCTCGACCTCGGTCCGTGGGAACAGATTTTCTACGCCGAGTTCGACGGTCAGCGGCCGAAGCGGGTCGTCGTGAAGGTGCTCGGGGACCCCTGACCGGACCCACCGGCTCGAGGTTGCGGCCCCCCCGCCCGCATCCGGCGACCGCGGCTAGGCCACGAGGTGGGGGTCGTCCGCGTGGCCCGCCCCGCGGGGGCGCGGCAGGGGGGCGGAGAGGTCGACGCGCGGGACCTTCCGCGCGATCTCTTTCGCCATCGCCGAGCAGCTCGACGCCGGGACCGGCCGCTGAGTGTAGCCGGGCAGCGCGAGGTCGTAGGTGACGACCTTCTTCTCCGCGATCGTCTCCCACACGGCGCGGAAGATCCGCTCGGCCGCCTCCTTCTCGCCAAGGTGGCGGAGGAGGAGCTCGACGCACAGGATCTCCGCGACCGGATCCGCCTTGTCCTGGCCGGCGTACTTGGGCGCGGAGCCATGTACCGGCTCGAAGACCGCGAGCTCCTCGCCGTAGAGGGCGCCCGGGGCGACCCCGAGGCCGCCGGCGAGCCCCGCGCAGAGATCGGAGAGGATGTCGCCGAAGAGGTTCGTCGTCACGATCACATCGTACTCCTCCGGCTTCTTCGCGAGCTGCATGCACATGTTGTCGATCAGGCGCTCGTCCGAGGTGATATCCGGGTACTTCGCGGCCATCTCTCGGAAGGCGGTCTGGAAGAGCGCCCCGGTGGTCTTCATGATGTTCGCCTTGTGGACGGCGGTCACGTGGTGCCGGTGCTCGCGCCGGGCCAGGTCGAAGGCGAACCGGATGACCCGGTCGGACGCCTTCCGGGTGATGACGTTCACCGTCTCGGCGGCGGCGTGATCGCGATCGACCCAGTGCTCGACGCCGGAATAGAGTCCTTCGGTCGCCTCGCGCACGACCACGAGGTCGGTCTCGGGGAACCGCGTCCCCTCGCCCGCGATTGCCCGGGCCGGTCGGACCGAGGCGTAGAGGTCGAGCTGCTGCCGGAGCGCCACGTTGACCGATCGGAATCCGCTGCCGATGGGGGTCGTGATCGGCCCCTTGAGAGCGATCTTGTTCCGACGGATCGAGGCAAGCACGCCGTCCGGAAGGGGGGTGCCGGAACGCTCGATCGCCGTTTCGCCGGCCTCGGCGATCTCCCAATCGATGGAAACACCCGTTGCGTCGGCGACGAGCCGTGCGGCGGCCGTCACCTCCGGCCCGATACCGTCCCCTGGGATCAGCGTGACGCGGTAGACCATGAGCCCCTCGCGACCGCGCCGAGCGTCGGGCGGATTTAAGGAGTGGCGGAGCCGGTTCCGTTCATCCGCGGCCGACCGCCTCGGGCAGGTGCGCGAGCACGGCGCGCAGTACGGCGTCCCGAGTCCCGGCCTCGTCGAGCGACGTGGTCCACAGTACGACGACCCCGTCCCAGGTGGCGGCGGCGATGTCCGCGACCTCGAACCGCGGGCGGGGTGCGGCGGGATCCGACCGCGCGAGCGCCTCGGCGAGCTCTCCCACCGCGGCTTCGACCGTGGCGACGGGGACGGAGAGGGGGAACGTCATGCGGACCCGCTGCGAGCGGCCGCCTCGGGGATCCGGGCGCAGGACGAGCGCGCCGAGAACCACGCTGTTCGGGACCTTCGCGAGCCCTCCGGTCTCGACGCGCAGGACGGTGTAAATGAGGCCGACGTCCTCGATCACTCCGGAGTACCCGGGATACATCAGCTCGTGCGGGTAGCTCGGCCAGATCGCGGCGTAGCTCGACGAGACGAACGTGACCCGGTCGCCCGGCCGGAACGGATCCGCGACGACCAGCAAAAGTCCGGCGAACACGTTCGCGAGGACCGTCTGCGCCGCGAGGCCGAGCACGATACCGGCGAGCGCGCTCCCGAGGAAGATCGACTCGATCGAGACCCCGGCCAGCTTGAACAGCGCGAGGACCGCGGCGACCCCGATGAGCAGGTTGAAGAAGATCCGGACGAGGTGGGCGCGGGACGCGCCTCCCCGCCGCCGGAGGACCGCGTTGGTCGCGTTCGTCACCGCCCGCGCGACGAGGTAGGCGACCGCGACGATCGCCCCGGCCTCGAGCAGGACGAGCTCGTATTCGGTGAACCCCCGAGAGAGGGCGTAGTTGTTCAGGAACAGGAACGCGACGTATGTGGCGATCCCGAGGGCGAGGGCGAACCCGAGGTCTCGGAGAAGGATCCGCAGCGGTCTCGGCGACTCGGGGTTCGCCACTTCGTCTCCGAAAAGGCCGTGGTCCATAGCACTTTTCACCGGCAGTGGGCGCGGTAAACAGTATTCTTATAAGCGATAGTTCTACAGTGACCTATGCAGCCGGTGCCCCACGCCGAAGTTCTCCAGAACGATTGGCTGCCACCCGTGGCGATCGCCCGACGGGCGGCGGTGGACGAGGTCGTCCGGCGGCTCGACGCGCCCCGGCCCCGCGCGCCTCCTCCGTGGACGATCGGGATCGAGGGACCGGCCGGTTCGGGGACGAGCGTCGTCGCCCGGCGGGCGGCGCGTGAGGTCGCCGACCGCCTCCGGGCCGAGGCCATGGGTCCGCCACCTCGCGTCCTCGCCGTGCGGGTCGGGGCTCTGCGGGGTCCACATGGGCTCGCCACCGCGCTGCTCCAGCGCCTCGACGAAGGGTTCGACGGCCGGGGGTTCTGCGTGAACGAGATCCTGGCAGGGGTGTTGCGGCGGATCCGGCGTGAGGGGCGTCCGACGATCCTCGTTCTGGACGACGTCGGGCCCGGTGCGCCCTCCGTCGCGCCGGTCCTCGTCGCGGTGGGCTCCCCCGACCGCTTCCTCCCGGAGGGCGAGAGTGGGCTGCCGCCGTGGTGGACCCTCGTCGCGGGGACGCCCGAATCGCTCCGCGCGGTCGAGGGACCGAAAGGCGGCCGGCTCACCTTCGCGCCGTTCGTACGGCTCCCCCCGTACTCGCCCGAGGAGCTTACTGCGATCGTCGCGGACCGGGCGAACCGGGCGCTGGGCCGTCCCCTGCCCACGGCGGAGGTCGAAGCGCTGGTCGAACGGACCGCCACCGAGGGCGGCGGTGCCGCTCGTGCGGTCGCGTTGCTGAAGCGGCGCCTCCTGGGGGCGTCGGCGTTCGCCGGGCTCGGAGCTCCGTCCGCGCCGTTTCCCGACGGGATCCCGATCGAGCCGCGCGTCGTCCGCGCGATCGGAACCGCGTCGGGTGGGCGAGCCGCTCGCCTCGCCGAGGTCAAGCGGATCGAGGCGGAGCTGGCGCGCTCTCAGGGCGCGCGTCCCCTGCCCGCGACGACGCTCTGGCGACGGATCGTCCGGCTCGAGCAGGCCGGCTACGTGCGTCGGGAGATCCGGGCCGGGGGGAACGGCGGTACGGTGTCGCTTCTGCGGGTCCTCACGCCGATTGACGAGTGGGTCACCGCGGACCGTCGGACGGGTACTCCTCGAGCGTTCGCACCGTGGGACGACGATGGGCGGTGGTCGGCGGAGGACCGGCCGGGATCTCTTCGTCCCGACCCGACGGAGCTCCCGCGCGGCGCCGCACCTGACTGAGCACCATTTCCGCGAGCTTCCGGGACTTGAGCGCCTGCTCGACTCGGTCGAGCGGAGCCTGGCGCAGCGCTTCGCGGTCCGGAAAGCCGGCCCGGAAGAGGATCCGGGCCCGCACCCGTCCGATCCCCCGGAGCCGGACGAGGTCGAGCAGCTCCTCCTTAACGCCGTAGCGGACCCGCAGCGCGAGGTCGTCGATGCTCCGTCCGATACGTCGTGGCTCGAGGCTCGAAAGACGGGAGAGACCGAACAGCAACCAGTCGGCGTCCTCGACCTTGGCCCGGACGTCGCCGGCGCCGATGCCGTGGCGCGCGGTCAGCTCGACGAGCGGGACCTCGTTCGTCCAGCTCTCAAGGACGGTCGCGGTCTTGAGCGTCGCGAGGAACCCATCGAGGTCGAGCTCGAGCGGAGGCTCCTCGGGCTTCACCAGCAGCTCCTCCGCCTCGTCGGTGTACCTCGCGAGCAGGTCGGACTCCTCGCCCCGCCGCAGGAACATCGGCGGTAGGTCGGGCGTCGCAGCGATCGCGGCGAGGAGCGGGAACGGCGCCACCCCGATCGGCGCGCGCTCGAGGACCTTGCGGAGCACGATCGCACTCAGCGGGTCGAGGTAGAGCTCGCTCGTCAGCCGTCCGAACCGCGTCGCCCGCAAGCGGGCCCCGGGCTCGAGCAGGTCGTTCTCCTCGAGAAAGCGGCGGACTCCCTCGATCTTCGACTCGAGGTCGGGCAACGGAAGCGTTCGTCCGTAGAACGTCGACGCGAAGAATCCCTCGAGCTCCGACTCGGTGCCCACCGCCCCGCTCGCCACCAGCGCCAACAGGTGCATGCGGAGCGCCGGCTCGGCCGCGAGGCGGCTCACGATCGGCTCCGGGGGAGCCGAGAGGTAGTCGTCGAGCAGCCGGTCCTCGTCGTCCGGCCCCCGCGCGACGAGGAGGGCCTCGCCGACCGGGTCGTAGCGGGGGCGGCCGGCCCGGCCCAGCATCTGCTGCACCTCCATGGCGGGGATCGGTGCCTGGAGGCCGAGGTGATCGTCGTACCGGCTCGTGTCCCGGACGATCACCCGGCGCGCGGGGAGGTTGATCCCCGCGGCGAGCGTGGGGGTCGCCACGAGCGCCTTGAGGGCCCGGTCTCGGAAGGCGCGCTCGACGACCCGGCGCTCCGGATTCGTCAGCGACGCGTTGTGGAACGCCACTCCGTAGGGAAGCAGGCCGCTCAGCCGGCGGATCCCTTCGGTCTCCTCGTCCGAGACGGCCGAGAGCTCCGCGGCGGCCGCGCGCGCACGTTGGCGCTCTTCGTCCGGGAGGAGTCGGCGAACGGTCGGGACGAGCGACTCGGCGACCTGCTCGCTCGCACGCCGGCTGTTCACGAAGACGAGCGCCTGCCCCCCCTCTTCGACGACCGTCCGCACGAGTCGGGGGACGGGCTCGCCCGGTCCGGGGACGTCGCGCACGGCGAGGTCGGCGTAGGTAATCCGCCCGTCGTAATAGACCCCCATCTTGAGCGGGACGGGCCGGTACCGGCTCGCGACGTGGCGTGCATCCAGCCACTCGGCAACCTCCTCGGAGTTCCGGACGGTCGCCGAGAGCGCCACGACCTGGAGGTGGGGGTACGCGCGTCGGAGCCGGGTCAGGCTGACCTCGAGCGTCGGTCCCCGGTCCGGGTCGCGCATGAGGTGCACCTCGTCGGCGACGACGACCCCCAGCCGATCGAGCCATGGACTCCCCCGCCGCAGGAGGCTGTCGGCCTTCTCGCTGGTCGCGACCAGGACGTCCAGCTTCTCGAGCTTCTCGGCGGGAAGATCGTAGTCGCCGATCGAGAGCCCGACCTTGAGGCCGAGCTCGGCGAACTTCTCGAGCTCCTCGGCCTTCTCGTGGGCGAGCGCGCGGAGCGGGACGAGGTAGAGGCCGGTGCGTCCCGCGCGGGCCGCCCGGAGCAGCGCGAGGTAGGCGACCAGTGACTTCCCGCTCGCCGTGGGACAGGCGAGGAGGAGGCTCTCGCCGGCAAGGACGGGCCCAACGGCCATCGCCTGCGGAGGGTAGAGGCTCGTGATCCCGTCCTGCTCGAGGAGCCGCCGCCAGTCCGGGTCGATCTCCGTCTCGGAGAGCGGTACGGGTGCGCTCGGTTCCTCGACCGGCCGCCGATCGGTACGTCGCCCCGGGTCTCGTGCCGGCACGGAGCCGGCGAGCCCGGGGTTGCCTATAGACTTGGCCCGGGCTCGCCGCGCAGGAGCGAGCGCGCGAGGATGAGCTCCTGGATCTCGGTCGTGCCCTCGACGATCGGGAAGACCCGCGCGTCGCGCAGGAGCCGTTCGGGGGCGGCTCCGGTGCGGACGCCCTCGAATCCCGCGACGTCCACGCCGGCCGACGCGATGGAGACCGCGGCCCGCGACGCCACGAGCTTCGCGACCGAGGCCTCTTGCACGAACGGCACCCCGGCGTCCTTGCGGGCGGCCGCGCGCTCCACCAGGGCTCGCGCCGCCGAGAGCTCGGCGTAGGCGCGCGCAAGGAGCGGCCGCTTCCACTCGGCATCCACCCGACGGACGGACCGGCGCATCTCCTCGAACGCGGCCCGGGCCACCCCGAGGGCGCAGCTCGCGATCCCCACGCGGCCCCCCGCGAGCGCCCCGAGGGCGATACGAAGGCCGGTGCCCTCCTCACCCAGGAGCGCATCGGCCGGGAGCCGCACGTCGTCGAGCACGAGCTCGGTCGTCTCACTCCCCCTCAGTCCGAGCTTGTCCATGCGCTGGGCGACCGAGAATCCCGCGGTCCCGGGCGGCACGATGAACGCGGAGATCCCGCGGTTTCCGAGCTTGGGGTCCGAGGTTGCGAAGACGAGGATCACTCCGGCGCTCACCGCGTTCGAAGTGAACATCTTCGTACCGTGCAGTACAAAGCCGTCGGATCCGCGAACGTAGCGCGTCGCGATCCGAGCCGTGTCCGAGCCCGCGCCGGGCTCGGTGAGTCCGAAGGCCCCGATGCGCTCCCCGCGGGCGAGGGGGCGGAGGAACCGCTCTCGCTGGGTGTCGGTGCCGTGCTCGAGGATCGGTGCGGCGCACACGGAGAGGTGCACCGCGAGGAGGACCGCCACCGCCGCGCTCCCGTACGCGAGCTCCTCCAGCACCGCCACGGTCGATCGGGTGTCCCCGCCGACCCCGTCCCAGGACTCGGGGACCCCGAGGCCGGCGAACCGCTCGCGCGCGAGGGCCCGGACCAGGGACTCCGGCACCCGGTCCTCCCGGTCGATCGAAAGCGCGCGGGGCTTGACCTCCCGTTCGGCGAACCGACGGGCCCGCTCCCTCCACTCGGCGGACAGGTCGGGCGTCGACCCCGTCACGGCGCGGGGGAGGAGAACCAATGCTTAAGGAATGGCGCCGGGTCCTACGGGCGAAGGCTGTGGCGGTCGCTCGGAGCGGGATACCCACCCGGAAGGACCGGTTCACGGCGCTCGACACGCTCGCGGTGGTGCGAGAGCTGCGCGCCCTCGAGCGGCCCCGGGTCGACAAGGCCTTTGACCTCGTCGGCGGCGGATGGTCGATCGCGTTCCGAGTGCCCGGCGAGGGCCGGCGCGAGCTCCTGATCTTTCCGGGTCGATACGCGGCGCTTTTGCCGGAGGCGGCCGGCCGTGCCGAGGTGCTCTCACCGATCGCCCGCGAACTTCGGCGACTTCTGACCGGAGCGATCCTCCGTGGGGTCGCCGAGCCCGGCGGCGAACGGTTCCTCGAGCTTCACTTCGGCCGCGGCGACGAGGCGACCGAGCTGTTGCTCGCGGTCGAGCTCTTCGGGAGCGGGAACCTTATCGTTGCCCGGGACGGACGGATCGCGGCGGTCAGCCATCCCCGGCAATGGGCCCACCGCTCGGTGCGCGTCGGGGCGCCGTACGCCCGGCCTCCCTCGCGCATCGACCCGTGGAGCGTCGGAGCCGACGCGGTGGAGTCCGAACTCCGACGATCCCGGACCGACCTCGCGAGCACGCTCGCGGCGCGACTCGGACTCGGGGGCCCGATCGCGGAAGAGCTGATCGCGCGAGCCGGCCTCGCTCCCGAAGCTCCCGCCGCCCACGAAGCCGAGCGCTCGGCCGCGCGGCTGCACGCCGAGCTTTCGGGTCTGCTCGCGGAGATCGGAACGACGCCCCGCGGGTACGTCTACCGTCGTGAAGGCGTCGCGGTCGACGCGACTCCCTACGCGTCGCATCGATGGCGTGCGTACGGCGCAGAGGAGTCGGAGCGATCGACGTTCAGCGACGCCGCCCACGAGTACTTCGCGACGCTCACCTCGGTCCCCCCCTCTCCCGAGGAAGCGGCCGCTTCGGAGCGCCGCCGGGAGCTCGAACGTCTCGCCGGCGAGCAGGAGCGAGCCGTGGCCGATCTCGCGGCCGAGGCCGATCGCCGTCGGGAGGACGCCGAGGCGATCCTCGCCCACTATGCCGAGGCGGAGGCGGCGGTGGCCGCCGTCGCACGGGAGCCCCGGGAGCGTCGGGTCGAAGTGATCCTCGGCGGTCGAACGGTGAGCGTATGGGCCGACCGCTCCCCCCGGGAGTCGGCCCAGTCGCTGTTCGAAGAGGTCAAGCGGGTCCAGTCCAAGCTCGCCGGAGCGCGGGCCGCACTTGCCGAGACCGCACGACGCCGCGCCGAGCCCATCGCCCCCTCGGCGCTCCGCGCCGGCGGCCCCGCGGGGACCGTGCCGGCGCGCGGGCGAACGCACTGGTTTGAGCGGTATCGCTGGTTCATCAGTTCCGAAGGGGCGGTGGTCGTCGGGGGTCGCGATGCCGCCTCCAACGACCTCCTCGTGAAGCGGCACCTGAAGGACGGGGACGTCTACGTCCATGCCGACCTCCACGGCGCCGCGAGCGTCATCGTGAAGCACGCGGCCGACGGGGCCGCCCCGGTCACCGAGGTCTCGTACCGGGAAGCGAGCCAGTGGGCGGTCGCGTTCTCGAAGGCGTGGCGAGCCGGTTTAGCCTCGGCATCCGCGTTCTGGGCGACTCCGGAGCAGGTGACGAAGTCCGGGGCCAGCGGAGAGTTCGTGGCCCGCGGCGCCTGGGTGATCCACGGTACGAAGCACTTCTTTTACGACCTGCCGACCGAGCTCGCGCTCGGGACGATTGTCTACGCGGGAGAGACCCGGTGGACCGTCGCCCCGCCGGACGCATTGCGGCGCCAGGGAGCCGTCCTGGCGCTCCTCGCTCCGGGCGACGAGCGCGAACGGGGGGCTCGGGAGGTGGAGCTGGTCCAGGAGTTCGGCGTTCCGCGAACCCTCCTCCAATCGCTCCTGCCCGCGGGGGGACTCACGGTCCGTCGCCCATAGATCCGCTGGATCTCGAGGACGGCGAACCGGTCCCCCAGCACCCGCCAGGTGCGACCCCGAGCCCGAACGGCGACGACCTCGAGCGGCTGCGCGTCCACGACGAGCCGGTCTCCGACGCCCACGAAGGCGTCCCGGTCGAACGGCCAGCGGACGCTCCTCGTACGGCTCCCTTCCACGATCGAAACCGGTAGACGCGGCTCGCTCTCCGGGACCGCCCAGACCGTCCGGGTTTCGGAGACCAAGGCCGCCCCCACCGAGCGTCCCTGAGCGGACTCGATCTTTCGCACTTCGAGCGCGGGCTCGGAGCCCGGGAGCGCCGCGCCGACGGCGATGCGCGTCGATGCCGGAAAGCGCTGCCGAGACCGTTCCGAGGACGCACCCCGCGAGACGATCAGGTCCACCTCGACCTCGGCCGGGGGCCGCACCTCGAACGCATGGGTCCAGCCGCACTCTCGGCACCGTGCAAGACCGCTTCCCGCCCCCGCTCCGCCCGAGACCCGCTGGTTCCACCGAACGATACGGTGCAGGGTGGGTCGCCCGCAGGTGTCGCAGAGGATCTGAGCGGCGTGCAAACGCGGCGGTAGCGCTCGGCGCGGAGGCGTCTCCGCCCCCTCCGGCGCGGTCCCTGGTCCCTCCGGCGCGGACACGGACCGTAGCTGCTCCTAGGGCACTTTACGCTTCTCCGCCCGCCCATTCGCCCGGGGGCGCCCCCGGTGCGATCCGAACCGCACCCCCGGGAGAGGGGATCTAGGCGGCACCGGGTGCGCGGGCCCCGAGCCCGGCAAGGTCGAGGATGCGGGGAATCTCGTCGGGGAGATGGTGGAGGATCTTCACTCCCAGAAGTCGCTCGGTCATGGCCCGCGCGGTCTCGAAATCGGGCTCGACGAGCTCGATCCCTCCGCGCGGGTTGGGGACCACCTCGATCCGGAGGGGAGCCCGGTCCGGGTGCGCCTTCGCGTACGCCCGGGCCACGAGCTCGGCCAGCTCCCGCACCGAGCGGGTCTCGCCGCTCGCGACGTTGAACACCGAGGCCGCGGCCGGAGTCGAGGGACGGCGCAGAAAATCGACCGTGGCCTCCCAGTGGGAGAGCACGTCGTCGAGGTGGACGAAGTCCCGGCGTTGTGTTCCGGGTGCGTTGACCTCGAGGACGCCGCGGGCGGCTTGCCGGGCGAACAGCTCGAGGACGTTGGACTTGGTGATCCATCTTCCCGAGGCTTCGTATCCCCCGTAGATGTTGCTCTGTCGGAGCACCGCCGTCGGCACATCGCCGAGGTCCGACAGCTCGCGGGTCAGTGCCTCGCCGGCGGCCTTCTGCCTCGCGTACTCATGGGTCGGTCGTGCCGGAGTGTCTTCCCCGATCGGAAATCGGTCGGGGGCGCCGACGACCGACAGGCTGCTCGCGAAGGCCGCCGGGATCTTCCGCTCCCGGCACATCGCGTAGAGCCGACGGGTTCCCTCGACGTTCCTCCGGGCGGACCCTTCGGGGTCTCGCGCGCATACCATCACGCCCGAAACGGCGCCGAGATGGAGAATGACATCCGCGTTCGAGAGGACCCGCAGCGCCGTGTCGCTCGCGAAGTCGAGGTCGAGGGCCGTCGCGCCCTCCGGTTCGACGCGGACCGGGCCCGACCGGTCGTCCAGCAGGAGTAGGTCGTGCCCCTGCCGCAGCAGCCGGGGCACGAGGGCCCCCCCGACGAAGCCGGTGGCCCCGGTGATCCCGATCCGCGCCATTTCCCCTACCGGGCCGGCGGAATTATTAACCGTTCCCGCCGAGCCCCGTGGTCCCCGGTGGAGGGGGCGCCGACCGCGTCCTCTTCGACCGGCCCGGGCGCCGGCTGCACGACGGCGGTGGCGAACCCGAGGGGCTCACGCGCGGATTCTGACGTCTGTCGTGCGGAGCGCTTCCCAGCATCCCGGGACACCGCCGCATACGGGAGGATAGCCGGGGCGCCCGCCCCTTAGGGGGCGCGGCGAGCCGGCCGGGATCCGACCCGGCGGAGCGGCGTTTCGGCGGCTCACCGAGGGACCCTGGGCTTGCCAAAGGATATAGCTCCCGGGACCGAACGCAACGAGGGCACGGTCGTGCGGGTCGTCCTCGCGGTCCTCCGATATCTGCCCGCCTTGGGCGGCAGCACGCGGGTCGTGCAGCTTCTCGCCGAGGGAGTGGCGGCCCGGGGCCACGAGGTCACGGTCGTTACCCAGGAGGAGCCGGGCTGTCCGGCGGAAGAACAGATCGGCGGCGTGTCGGTGGTTCGGCTCCGGATGCGGCATGTTGGGGGTTTCCGAGTCCCTCGGAACTACCTCGGTCGGCTGCGCGGCCTCGACGCCGACGTCTTCCACCTGCACGGGAACCGGATCTGGTGTGCAGACTACTACTTCCCGTTCGCCCGCTCCTTCGACTGGCCGCAGGTGATCACGCCGCACGGTTTCTACCACTACTGGATGCGGCGCGGGACGATCCGCTGGCTCTACTACGACCACTACTTTCCCGGCCGCCTGCGCGCGTTCGATCGGTACATCGCGCTGACCGAAGGGGAGGCCCGTCAGGTGGTCGGCTGGAAGTTCCCTCCCGAGCGCCTCCGCACGATCCCGAACGGTATCGACCTCGGCGAATTCGCACTCCCGTCCGGAGATCCTGTGGCGACCCGTTCCTCCTGGGGGCTAACGGCCCGGCACCTCGCCGTCTACGTCGGCGGGCTCTACGACAACAAGCGGGTCGACCGTCTCGTGCGTGCGATCGCGCGGCTGCGGGGCGACTGGGGCCTCGTGGTCGTGGGGGTCGATGTCCCCGGCTCGGCCTACGATCGAGCCCACTGCGAAGCGCTGGCGCGTGACCTCGGCGTTCCGGTTCGCTTCCTCGGACCGACTTCGCGAGAAGACGTGCTCGACGCGCTCGGCGCGGCGGATGCGTACGTGCAGGGCAGCGCGTTCGAGGGGTTCGGAATCGGCTTGCTCGAAGCGATGGCCGCCGGGTTGCCGTTCGTGGCCTACGACGCCGGGGCGGCTCGCGAGCTCGCGGCGACCGGGGCGGGCTTCGTGGTCGGTTCGGACTCGGAGATGGCGGCCCGACTGACGGAGGTGGTGGACCATCGGGAGACGTTCACGCGGGCGGCCCGCGACGCGATACCGGCCTATTCCGCCGAGCGGATGGTCGATCGTCACCTCGACCTCTACCGTTCCGTCCTTCGGACCGCGCCGAGGTCGGAGCGGTAGGGCCGGCGCACCGAACAGCCCTTATCGACCGAACGGCTCGCACGGACGACTCCGGCATGAGCGGATCAGCGGCGCGGGAGGGCCAGCCCGCAGGGTCCGTCGACTCGACGCCGCCCGTGCCCGGGGGGGACGGGCACGTGCCGCAGCCTCGCGTGAGCGTCGTCGTGATCGCCCACACTCGGCTCAGCTACCTCGTGCGGGCGGTGGAGTCGGCGACCCGCCAGTTCCCGGACGAAGTCGTCGTCGTCGAGTTCTCCCGGGACCCGTCGGTCGATGCGGAGCTCGTTCGGCTCGGCGCCCGGGTCTTTCCCACCCGGGAGGGGTATCCCGGCGGCAAGTTCGCGGACGGCATCGATCACTGTCGGGGAGACGTGGTCGTATTCCTTGACGACGATGACGTCCTGCTCCCCGGAAAGATCGCGCGCGTGCGGGAGGTGTTTTCCGATCCTGAGGTGGTCTTCCACGCGAACCGCTACGCGACGTTCGCGGACGCTCCTCCCGCGCAGGGCAGGATCGGACCGGTGGAGGTGTTCGACACCCGCTCGGGCAACCAGTACCGACGTGGCCTACGGCCCGTGATCGCCAGCTGTCTCACCGTCCGCCGGACGGCGATCCTTCCCTGGCTCGGCGATCTCCGTCGATTGACGATCGCCGACCATAGCGTGTTCATGATGGCGGTCACGGAGCGCCGGCGGATGGCGATGGACCAGAGCGTTCTCACCGGCTATCACCTCAACGTGTCGGAGGGGGTCGCCCGGGCGGCCAACTCGATCTGGGCGCGGCCGGGGAACCCCAATCAGGACATCGCGTGGATGCTGGACCTTCTGGACTCGCAGTCCGACGGGGCGCACGCTACGCTGAATCCCGCGGTCGTGAACGCGATCCTCCATCTCGTGTTCCACACTCGGGAGACCGGGTTCCACGAGTACCGCAGGACCATGCGGGCGCTGCTCGATGGGGTCGGGCTCCGTCGCCCACTCACCGTACCGACCTTGCTGATGTTCGGCTATCCGCTCGCGCCGAAAGTCGCCGTCCGGCTGGCGGGCCTCTGGCAGTCTCACCGGCGCTTCCACGGCGAGCGGTAGAGCGACCGATCCTCGAGACCCGGTCCGACTTCCCCGGCCTGAAACCACGACAGGCTCCCTTCCACCGAAGTCGCAGCCTCCGGTGTCCGCTCCCCACCCGTCGGGGCGCCCGTAACGTGCGGATGCGCTCGCTTCGCGCATCCGGGGGAGTCGCGACGCGGCTACTCTCCCGTTGGCGAAGGGGGCGTCCGCTCGCGCGGATCCGCGGAAACGACTGGTCCGGTCCCCTCCCGGACCGGGGGCGGGTCGTTCGGTCGGACTACCGCGATCGAGTGCGACGCCAAGCGACGGCCGAAATGGCCCGCGAAACGGTCGAGCCGCGCGTAGAATCCGAGCGCGCCGGAGAGCCGCCCGCCGGTCGGCGCGGTCCGGCCTTGGGCGACCGTGTACGCCCGCTCGATCCTCCAGTCGTGGAACCTCAGGAACTCGAGCAGGGCCCGGAACGTAAACACCCGAATGTGTCCGACGACGCTCCACCGGGTCGCTCCCGGGAACCCGAATCGCGTCACGGTGCTCACCTCGGTGTCGAGCGGCTGCCACCCGAGGAGCAGCGAGAGACGGCTCACGAGACTGGAAAGATTCGGTGTTGTCAGGAGGAGGACGCCGCCCGGGCGCAAAAGGCGGCGGCAGAAGGCGAGCATGGCGTCGGGATCATAGACGTGCTCGATGACCTCCACCGCGAGGATGAGGTCCACGGAATGGGGCGGGACGTGCGCCGCGAGCTCCGTCCAGGCTCCGGAGACGTACTCGATACCCGATAGGGGGGTCGCGGGGGGCGTGAAGTCGAAGCAGACCCGTCGCTGGATTCGCTGACGGTCCGCAAGGAGCTGGAGGTTCGCGCCCGAGCGTCCACCGAAGTCCAGGACGGTCCCTAATTCCATGCCGGTCGCCGCCACCGCCTCGTCGAGGATGCGCGTCAGGAGGCCGCCCTCTTGCAACTGGAGGCGCTTGGTCGCGAGCTCGACCTCGATCGGCATGGGAGGTCGGCGAGCGTAGAACGCCCGCGCTCCCTCGAGCGCATCGCCCGAAGGATCAGCGTCTCCCCCGGGCCGACGGTCGTTCGTGGACGGCGTCGTATTCGATCCTTCCAAAGAGCCTCCACCCGTACCGGGGAACTCACGCCGACGGACCGGTCTCGATGCGGCGATGGGGCTGCCCGAATTTGAATCGGGGTCCCGGGCTCCCAAAGCCCGAAGGATGGACCAGTAGAGCGGACGGAGGCGCCTTCCTCGCGCCCGTAGCTACCCCACAGCCCCGCATCGCGGTCGGACTAGACGGCCTCGACCCGTTTCAACGTTCGGCCGATCCGGCACTCGGCCGTGCCGGGAGTGACCGCGCCGATCCGGTATCGCTGCTTCGCGGGGAGCGATGGGCCGGCGCAGTCCCACCAGTTCGGGCAGTCCAGCCGTCGGCACGGATACCGTCCGACCTCGACCGAGCTCCCGACGATCGCGCTGCGGTGGTCGACCACGAGCGATCGCGGGACGGCCTTCACCTCGACGACGTTCGCCTCGGTCTCCTGGAGGGCGCAGGGGTGCGCCACCGAGCGGACCTTCACGACGGTGTACCGCCGTCCGGGGTCGAGCGTAAGGCAGGCGTGGCGGTACGGGCAGGTCCGGCACACCGGGCCTCCCCCCTCGTAGACGAACTCGTATCCCTCGCGTGCCTCCGCTTTCGACAGCAACGTGATCTCGGCCATCGGTCCCGCTCACCCCACCACACCGGTCACCCGCGCGAGCCGTTCGGCCGCGTGCTGGGTGAGCCCATTGTCGCCGAGGATCGTGTAGCGGTCCGGTCGGATCGAGTGGGCCATTACGAGCGCCCGGACGATCTCGTCGGGGGTGACCCCGAGCTCGCGGGCGGTCGTGGGTGCGCCGATCGCGAGCAGCGCCTCCTTGAGACGGCGCCAGTCGCCTCCGTGCAGGTACATCATCATGATCGCTCCGACGCCGCACTGCTCGCCGTGCAGGCTCGGATGCTCGGAAACTCGATCGAGGGCGTGGCTGAAGAGGTGCTCGCTTCCCGAGCAGGGGCGGGAGGAACCGGCCACGCTCATCGCGATCCCTGCGACGAGGATGGGCCGGATCGCGATCCAGACGGACTCCTCGAGGTTCGGTTTGATCGCGTCCGCATGCTCCATGATCTCCTCGGCGGCGTACGCGCTCAGCGTCGCGGCGGTGCTCGAGTACTCCTCGTTGCGCAGACGGACCGCGAGCTTCCAGTCGAGAACGGCGGTGAGGTTCGAGATGACGTCGGCGCAGCCCGAGGCGAGCAAACGGAACGGTGCCTGGACGATGAGTTCGGTGTCGGCGATGACACCGATCGGGACCGCGGCCTCGGTGCTCGTCGCGCTCCCCACGCCGTGCAGCGACGCGCGGGGGGAGGAGATCCCGTCGTGCGCCGCCGACGTCGGGAGGCTCACGAACGGGATCGAGAGGTGCGCCGCGACGACCTTGGTCACGTCGATCTTGCTGCCCCCGCCAACGCCGATCACGAACCGACCTCCACCGGCCCGCACTTCGCTCTCGACCCGAGCGACCTCCGCTTCGGTCGCCTCGTGAGCGATCACGGTGGTGGCTTCGAACCCGCCCTCGTTGAGGATCTTGGTCGCCCGGTGGCCGGCGAGCTCGGCGGTCCGCGGTCCAGTAACGACAAACCCTCGCCGGGGAAAGTCGAACTGGTGACAGGTGCGCGCGAGATCGTCGATCACCCCGTGGCCGACCAGCACGATCCGGGGAAAGACCATCCCCTTCGCCTTGCCGAAGACGCTCTCCGCGCTCGGCATCCACCCCGTTGCGAGCGTGCGAGCGTCGGACATGGTCGAGGGGCCGAACCTAGACACGCGGCTCTTTAGGCTTCCGGTGGTCCGCCGTGAGACACGCCCTAGCGTCCGGGCACGTCGCCCCAGAGGACCTTGTGCTCCTGAAGCATAACCCGCACGTCGAGGTGGTCGCGCAGCACCCAGTCCGCGAGACGGCCCGCGTCCGTCCCCCAGACCGGCTGAAATACGATCGTCGGCGCGAGAGGATACCGTCGGAGCACGCGCTTCGCATAGAGATAGTCCGTGCGGTCCGCGATCACGAACTTCACGATGTCGCCGGTCCGCAGGAGGGGGAGGTTCGTCCAGCGGTTGCGGTCCTCCATCCGGGAGGAGGGGCACTTTACGTCGACGCTCAGCGCGACGTGGGGAAGCTCGAGGTACGGTCGGACATCCAGCGAGCCGCCCGTCTCGACCACGCTCTCCACCCCCCGGTGTCCGAGCTCCCGCAGGAGCTCGACCGACTCCGCCTGGAGGAGGGGCTCGCCGCCGGTGAGACAGACGTGGCGGGTGCGGTTCCGCACGACCTCCCGGACGATCGACGCGACCGAGCGGGCGCGCCCCGGCCCAAAGGAGTACGGGGTGTCGCACCAGGCGCAGCGGAGGTTGCAGCGCGCGGTCCGTACGAACGTCGTGCGGAACCCGGTGAACGGACCTTCTCCCTGGATTGAGTGGAAGACCTCGATGATCCGCATCGTGGAAGGCGGTGGGGCCCGGGCCTCTTGGCGTTTCCGCCCCGTCCGGCCGGCCAGCGCAACGGGCTCAAATACGGCGGCCGCGTCGAGCGCCGATCATGGATCCCGCGAGGGCCCGTCACTGGCAAGAGGCCTGGGCGAAGGCCGGCCTCGCGAGCGGGCACCGGGTGCCCGGCCGGGAGAAGTACTTCGCGCTCGTCGCCTATCCGGGCACGAGCGGGTTCTTCCACGTCGGCCATCTGCTCGCCCTCGTGTACGCGGATGCCCTCCACCGATACCACCGGATGCTCGGCCAGGAGGTCCTCTTTCCGTTCGGCGTCCACGCCTCCGGCATACCGGCGGTGACCTTTTCGCGGAAGGTGCGCGACCGGGACCCGACGACCGTGCACCTGCTCGAGATCGAGCACGTCCCTTCCTCGGACTGGCCCGCCCTCGAAGAGCCCGAGGCGGCGGCCCGCTTCCTCGGCGAATCGTACCGGCGCGTGCTGCGCTCGATCGGCGCGCTGGTCGACGAATCGACGTACGTCACCACCATCGACGAGGACTACCGCGCGTTCGTGCGGTGGCAGTTCCACGCCCTCCGCGCAGCAGGAGCCCTCGTGCAGGGGACTCACTACTCACCGGTCTGCCCGGTCTGCGGACCGGTCGCCGTCGATCCCTCCGAGACCGACCTCTCCACGGGCGGGACCGCGGAAACGCTGCGTTACACCGCGGTCGCCTTCCCGCTCGAGGACGGCCGAGCGCTGCTCACCGCGACCCTGCGCCCCGAGACGGTCTACGGCGTGACCAACCTGTGGGTCGCGCCCGGCGCTACGCTCGTGGTTTGGCATCACGGAGAGCGCGCCTACCTCGTCGGGCGAAAGGGGGCGGAGCACCTGGTCGAGCAGCACGGGGGCCGACTCGGCCACGAGGTCCCGGCCGCCGAGATCGTCGGTCGGCGCGTTCGGGTCCCGCTGCGCGAGGTTTCGGTACCGGTGCTCGAGAGCCCGCTCGTCGATCCCACGATCGGCACGGGGGTCGTGATGAGCGTACCGGCGCATGCGCCCGCCGACGCCGCGGCGATCGCCGAGCTACCGGAGCCGATGCGCGCGGAGCTTGGCCCTCCGCCGATCCTCATCGAGGTCCCCCGGCCCGAGGGACTCACTCCCTCCGAGCGGGAGCTCACGGCGGGGGAAGGCACGCTCGCGGAGCGCGCGCTCCGGGCGACCGGCGTAATGAGACTTGCCGACCGCGAGCAGCTCGCTGCGGCGACCGAGCGACTCTACCGCCTCGAGTTCGTGCGGGGCCGGATGAACGTCCCCCCGCTTTCGGGCGTCCCGGTCCGGGAGGCGCGGGAGAGGGTCGCATCCGAGCTCACGAAGGAGGGGCGGGGGTTCGAGCTCCAGGAGTTCTCGATCCCCGTGATCTGCCGCAATGGCCACGAAGTGGTGATCCGCCGCGTTCCGGACCAGTGGTTCCTCCACTACGGAGACCCGGACTGGAAGCGAGCGACCCTTGGGCTCGCCGAGCGGCTCACCACGGTCCCCCCCGAGTACGGAGCCGAGCTCTCCGGGATCCTGGACTGGTATGACGACCGGCCGTGCACGCGCCGCGGTCGGTGGCTCGGCACTCCGTTCCCGTTCGACCCGGACTGGACCATCGAGCCGATCGCCGACTCCACGTTCTACATGGCGTACTTCGTCGTCCGGCGGTTCGTCAGCACCGGGCGCCTGAAGACCGAACAGCTCAGCGAGGCGTTCTTCGACTACGTCTTTCGCGGCTCCGGGGAGGGTGAGCCGACGGTCGACCGACGGCTCCAGCAGGAGGTCCGCGAGGAATTCCTGTACTGGTATCCCCTCGACCTCAACCTCGGTGGGAAGGAGCACAAGCGGGTCCACTTCCCGGTCTTCCTCTACACCCACGCGAAGCTCCTTCCCGAGGAGCTCCGACCGAAGGGGATCTTCGTGCACAACTGGATCACCGGACCCGCGGGCGACAAGCTCTCGAAGAAGGACGTCGGCGCGAAGGGGGGGCGGATCCCTTCGATCGAGGCGGCGCTCACCGAGTGGGGGCCGGACCCGCTCCGCCTCTACTACCTCATCGCGACGTCCCCGGCCCACGACGCGGCGTGGGACCCCGGGCTCGTCGACGCGGCGCGCGACCGACTGAACGAGGTCGAGCGCATGATCCGAGAGAGTCGCGGCGATGGAGAGGGCCCCCCTGAACTGGATGCCTGGCTCGCCTCCCGCATGCACCGGTTGATCGGCGACGTGCGCTCGGCGTACGCGGCGAGCGACCTCCGCGGCGCCTCCGAGCTTACGTGCGTCGCGCTTCCCACGCTCCTCAAGCGGTACTACGCCCGCGGCGGGACGCCCGGGGGCGCGAGCGACCGTGTCGGGTCGGCGTGGCTCCGACTCGTCGCTCCGATCGTCCCACATCTGGCGGAGGAGCTTGGGGCCGGCCGGTTCGGTGGGCTCGTCGCGGTCCAGCCGCTCCCGTCGCCCGAGGACTTCCCCCTCTCTCCGGTCGCGGAGGCCCGCGAAGCCTACCTCGAGCGCGTCGAGGACGACCTAAGGTCGGTCGTCCGACTCGCCACCGATCGGGGCGAGCGGGTGCCCGAAGAGGTGCTCTTCTATGTCGCCGAGCCGTGGAAGTCGAATGTCGAACGGTGGATGCGGGAGGCCGTCGAGCGCGGCGAGTCGCCCTCGATCCGAGCGATCCTCGAGCGGGGAACGACCGATCCCGAGGTCGCCGCGCACCGGTCCGAGGTGGCCCGCTACGTTCAACGGATCGGCCCGCTCCTGCGCTCCGAGCCGCCGTTGGAAGGACCCGCGGTCGACGAGGTCGGGACCCTGCGGGCGGCGGAGGGGTACCTGGCCGCCCGGTTCGGGTTCCGCGCGGTCTCCGTACTCCGCGAGGCAGAGGCGGCCTCCCGCGACCCGCTGGGGCGCCGGGAGCGAGCGCGGCCGGGGCGTCCCGCGTTCTACCTTGTAAAGCCGGGCGCCGGCCCGTCCTCCTAGGCCACGGATCGGCCGTCCCGGTCAGGGGCTCCGAGGACCGCGGCGGCGGCGGGAGCGGGGGGCCGGGAAGTTGAGGTACATGCGCGACGGGGTCGGGTGTGGCGAGACCCGACGGTACTTCGCCGAACGCTTCGCTCCGTAGCTGCGCGCGACCTCCCCCGAGATCTCGAAGTAGATCAGCTGCCCCACCGGCATCCCGGCGTAGATTCGGACCGGCAGCTTGACGCTCATTTCGAGCGTCCAGTAGTTGCAGAAGCCCTCGTCCCCTTTACCGGCCGTCGAGTGGATGTCGATGCCGAGACGGCCGACGCTCGATTTCCCCTCGAGGAAGGGCACGTAGCCGTGCGTCTCGGTGTACTCCTCGGTCACTCCGAGGTAGAGCTGGCCGGGGACCAGCACAAACCCCTCCTTCGGGATGCGGAACTCCTCGACCGGGTTCGGCCGACGGGCGTCGAGCGCAGCGGTCCGGTACACCGAGATGTACGGCCCGAGGTGCACGTCGTACGAGTTCGTGCCCAAGCAGTCGTCACGGAACGGACGGACTACGATCCGGCCCTCGGCCATCGCGGCGCGGATGCGGCTATCCGAGAGGATCATGCCGGGACGGGCGCGCCGAGCGCCCCTCCCTATTTAAGGGCGGGCGGACCCCCGCGCACGTCCTCGAGGAGGAGCGAGGCGTAGCCGACGACCTCGCCCATCGGAGCGGCCTCGCCCGAATGGCCCCATCGGAGGAGGCGGGCCGAGAGGGGTTCCTCCCGCGTCGCCGCGAGGAGCACGGTGGTCGGAGCGATCCCGCACATCGAGATCTGCTCCCGCGCCACCGTCCGGTAGAGACGGCCGGGGTCGCGGGAGAGGATCGCATCGATCGCAAGATGATCGAGACGGTCCGCCGTGGGCGCCGGAACGTAGTGGGAGAAGTCCGTCGACGCGAGGAGGAGCACGTCGCGCTCGCCGACGGCGTCGCGGACGATCCGGCCGACCTCCTCGAGGAGCTCGAGGGGTCCGTGGGCGACCATCAGCGCCACGAACTTCGGCTTCGGCAGGACGTACTCGAGGAACGGCAGCTCGACCTCGATCGAATGCTCCCCGCGGTGGGCCTCTTCGTCGACCTCGATCGGGCCCCGTGCGAGCGCGCGGACGAGGTCATGGTCGACCGCGGTCGGGCCGAGCGGGGTCAGCCAGGGGCGATCCGAGAGCGCGGCTCCCCGGGAGGTGCCACGATGGTCGACGCCGAGAACGAGCACCGACTCGGGAGGACGCTCCGCCGCGATGTGGTAGAACGCGTGGGCCGCGATGGGGCCGGAGTACACGTACCCCGCGTGCGGCACGACCGCGCCGCGCACCCGCCGGTCGGAAGCGCGATGCGGAGGCGGGATCCCACCCGGGCCCCGAGGGTCCCGGAAACACTGCTCGACCTGATGGGCGAGCGAGGCCCCGTCCCGCTCGTAGAACTGGCCCGCGACCGCCGGGGGCCGGAACGAGCGCTCCACGGTCGGGTCACGTCCGGGAGAGCTCGGCGACCAACGACCGGGCTTCCGCTTCGGCCAGCGGGGCGCGCGAGGTCGACCGGAACGGGTTCGCTTCGCCGTAGCGGGGAATCACGTGAAAGTGGACGTGGAAGACGATCTGGCCGGCCCGCGCGCCGGCGTTCAGCGCGACGTTGTAATCCGCGGAGAGCCGTTCGGACCGTCGGCAGACCTCGTCAAGCGAACGGATCAGCGCCATCTGGTCATCGAAGGGAAGGTCGGTCAGGCGCGCTCCGTGTCGTTTCGGGATCACGAGCTGGTGCCCCCGGGTGAAGGGGAAGATGTCGAGGAACGCCAGCGTCGTTGCGTCCTCGTAGACGATCCACGCCGGGGCGCGGCGGGCCACGATATCGCAGAAGACGCACGCGGTGACCTTCCCGCCGTCCGGGATCGCCATCCTCCCTCGGAGACGCCGCCGTGACTAAAGATTTCCCGAGCCCCGGGACCGCACCCTCATTAAGAGGGGGCCGTCTCTGGACCGGCGCATGAGTGCTCGTCGAGCTCGCGATCGCCGTGCACTCGCAGTCCTCCTCGTCTCCGTCGTGGTCACCGGAGCCTGGGCCGGGGGTCTGGTCACGACCACTTCGACGGGCCCGGTCGGCCGCGCCCCGGTCGCGGTCGCCTTGGCCACGGGCCCAATGACAACGGACGCACTCCCGATCCCCGCCGGGGCCTCCGTGACTCCCCTGGCCGCGTCGTATCCGCTCGACCTGAGCTTCACCCTGACCCCACGGGATCCTTCGGCGCTCGCCCGGTTCGTCGCATCGGTCAACGACCCGGCGTCTCCTCTGTACCGGCACTTCTTGACCCAGGCCGAGTACGAGCACGAGTACGCCCCCTCCCCGGCGTCGGTCGCCGTCGTCACCCAGGCGCTCCGGGCCGCAGGCGCCACCTCCGTCACCGTCACCGCGGACCGCAATGGGGTCCTCGCCACGATGTCTACCGGCGCGGTCGAAGCGCTGCTCGGGGTGCACCTGGTCGCCCTCGCGCACGCAAGATCGGTCCCGCTCTACACGTCGACCGGGACCCCGAGACTTCCGCGCGGTCTTGCGGGGACGGTGGCCGCCGTGAACGGCCTCAGCGACCTTGGGTCGGGACGGCTCTCGTTCAATCTCCGGGCCTCCGCGCTCCGCCCCGTCCGCCAGCTGGCCTCGGCACCCTCGTTCGTCCACGACAACCGGACCCAGTCGGACTGGTTCGTCGGCAGCGACTACACCCAGGCCTACAACGCGACCGATCTCTTTCCGGGCGGCTCGGTCGCGAACGCGACGTTCCCGACCGGCGTCGCCATCGCGACGCTGCTCGCCGGGGGGTACAACACAACGCTGCAGCAGGACCTCCCCGCGTTCGACCCGGCGGTCGTGGACGCCTACTTTAACGCCACCTTCCCGACGAACTGGCCCGCTCCCTCGATCCACGGGGTCCCCGTAACGATCGGCACGGTGACGCCGCCTCCTCCGGGCCCGTTCGGGAGCCTGAACGACTCGACCCTCGACGAGTTCGAGAACTCCCTCGACCTCGAGATGGCAGGAAGCCTCGCCCCCGGGGCGTCGGTCTACAACTTCTACTTCGCAGGGAGCCTCTTGGCCCAGGCGCCGAACGCCCAGTCCATCGCGGGGTACTTCGCCGCTACGCTCTCCTCCGCGCTCGCTCAGAACTACTCCCCCGAGCACCTCGGCGTGGTGACCGGCTCGTTCGGACTTCCCGACCTCAACAACTCGCTCTGGAACGCGGACCTGCTCGAAGCATCGGCGATGGGGGTAACGGTGACGATCGCGAGCGGAGACCAGGGGAACGCACCGGATTCGCTCACCGGACGGGGCACCGGTCCCTGGCCGACGTGGCCCGGGACCGCCGCAACGAACGTCTCGGGACCGATCGCCGTGGGGGGCGTCAGTCTCTCCCTGGGCGGTTCTCCCACCGGCTTCTACGGCAACAACTCGTTGAACCTCAGCTTTGACTCGAACGTGACCGGGATCGCGGGGCAGACGGCCTGGTACGACGCACCGCCCGGTGCCTCGACGATCGCGGGCACCGAGGGGGGGGCGAGCACGGTGACGCCGGAGCCGTACTGGCAGCTCCACTCGGCGGCGCAGCCGGCGATCGTCAACGCCACGGCCCTCCAGGGCGCTTCCAGCCTCGGCCGGGCCGAGCCGGACCTCGCCATGGCCGGCAACAGCACGATCGCCACCGTCCTCGCAAACGCGACCGGCACGATCTTCTTCGCGGTCCTGGAAGGGACGAGCATCGCGAGCCCGGTGCTCGCGGGACTGCTGGCCGACGTGATCGCCGTAGAGAGCGCGCGCAACGCCACCGACTGGGCACCGCTCGGGTTCCTGGATCCCGAGATCTACCGGATCGCGAGCTATTACGCCGCCTTCCCGGATCCGGCCCGGGATCCGTTCCTCGGCGTCACGACCGGTCACAACTACGTCTTCTCGGCCTCCCCGGGCTGGGATCCGCTCACGGGCTGGGGCGGGATCGACGCCCCCCTCTTCCTGGCGGCGGACGAGAACGCGACCGTCCGCAGCTACCAGTACGTCGGGCCGATCCCGGGGCTGCCGGTCCCCGCGTCGACGCCGTCTCCCTCGGTGCCGTGGCTGGTGATCTTCGCGATCTTCGGCGTTGGCCTTGTGGCGGGGATCGTTCTGATCGTCCTCATGCTGCGGCCCTCGCGCCGGACGGGACCCTCGATGATCCCTGCCGGCGTTCACGGGCTTCCCGGGGCGCCGTACGGGCCCGGGGTCCAGGGGGGAATCTATCCGGGCGCTACCTTTCTCTGCCCGTATTGTGGCGCTGTGCGACCCGCGGAAGCCGGACGGTGCCCCGGCTGCGGGGCCCCGTAGCTTCCCGCGCGCCGACCCGAAGGCAGGGTCCTCTCCCTCGCGGCGCTCCGTGGGTTATCCGGTCGGAGTTCGCGGTATCGGGGGGCCGGTCCCATTCCAGGGACGGGCGAGGCCACGGGAGCCGGAGCGCAAGGCCCGGACCGTGTTTTCCCGCCAGGGCCGAGACCCGGGTCCCGGAGTCGGTTCCCACTACCCGGCCGGGGGGGACCCGTCCCGAGATCGAGGAGGACCCCTCGCCTCTCGGTCCCGGTCCGGGGGGATGGGCCGTGCGGGCCCGCCGTACGAGGGGGTCGCTCTACGCCGCGGGGGGCTCCGAGACGCTCGCAGGCTCGGCCGGAGCGGGCGCTGGGGCGGACTCGTCGACCTCCGGCGAGGGCGAGGCGGGCGCGGAGGCACTGCCCGGCGGAACCGCTGCCGCGTCGAGGGAGGGCGGCGCGCCCGGGGCGACCCCGAGCTTCTGCTCGAGGTAACGGCGGATCTCCTCCGGGCGGCTCGAAGCGATCCCGAAGTATTCGGCAAAGCGGCGCGTGGTCGTCAGCTCGAGCGTCGCGCCTTTCGGGTCGGTGCGTACGAGCCCGAGGCCGCGCAGGTGCTGGACCTCCTCGTACGCGACCTCGCCGATCATGCGGACGAGCACGCTCTGCAGGATCGGTTGGTGGTAGGCGATCAGCGTGAGGGCTTTCAGCGTGCGTGGAGCCATCTCGACCGGCGTCACGGAGTGGACGGTGCCGACGAACCGCTCCTGCAGCTGGAGCGCGTAGCGGTCCCCGACCCGCCGGACCTCGAGCGCCGACTGGCGGTGGCCGTAGGTCTTCTCGAGCGTGCGGACCGCCCGCTGGACGGGCCGGTAATCGTCGAGACCGAGCGCGGTCGTCAGTTCCTTGACGCTGAGCGGGCGGCCGCTGGCGAACAGCACGGCCTCGACCTGAAAGACAAGGTCATCGAGCTTCGAGGGCATGGTCTTACGCCTCCTCCTTCACGGGCGCTCGCGCCTCCGCGGTCCGCACGACCAGGACCGGGGACTCTCCCAGGACCTCCTGGCGCAGCTCGACCGAGCGCTCGCGGGCGAGGAAGAGGACGGCGAGGAAGGTCGCGACCAGCCGGTCCCGCCCCTCGAGGGGGTCCCACAGGTCGAGAAAAGGGAACGGCTCCCCGACGGGATGGCGCAGCGCGGCCGACCAGGCGTCGACCAGATCGCGCTCGGGGATGTCTCCGTGGACGAGCACCTCGGGCGGGGCTCGCTGCTCGTCCCGCAGGCGCTCGCGCAGCTCCTGGATCCGGATCGACCGTCGGGCGTCGGCTTCGGCATCCCCGAACGCCCGGACGAGCTCGAGAAGCGAGACCGGCCGCGTTTCGGGGTGGCGGACCATCTCGAGGAGCGGCGAAGGGTCCGCGGTCCCGAGCACCGCGGTCGTGACGTCGACGGCCTCCGGGCTCTCCAGGAGCGGCAGGTAGCCGTCGTCGGCCGGGAGCAGGCCGTCGTCCGCCGCCGGGGGGGCATCCTCGGCCGTCCGCAGCTTGAGGAGCGCCTCGGACTGGAGATAGAGGATGCTCCAAGCCATGTAGAGGAGCCGGCCGGCGATGGCGAAGTTGACGGCGCCGTCCGACTGGACGCGCTCGAGGTACGACTGCGTGAACTTCACCAGGTCGATCTCCCACGGGTCGAACTCCTCGTCCATGACGAGCTCGAAGAGGAGCGCCATCGCCTTCTGGAACGGGTCGGGAATGACGATATGCACTCCCTCCTTCAGGTTCTCGACGAGCGCCAGGTACCGCTCGAGGAGCACCGACGTGTCCTCGGACTCTCCCAACAGGGAGCGGTGGAAGACCAGGTAGCGGAGCACCTTCTCGGCGGCCTCCCGAGGCACGGAGTTCGGCGCGGCGAGATCGGCGGCCTCTCCCTGCGAGATCGTCATCGTGCCTCCACGGTCGGGGTGGCGCCCTCCGGCGCCCGAGCGTTCTCCCGGCTCTCGACGTCGTGGATGTCGTCGAGGTGAATCCCGACGACGCGCGAGCAGCCGTCGCCGCGCATCGTCACGCCGAACAGGTGGTGCGCGAACTTGAGCGTCACCTTGCGCAGCGAGATCACGACGAACTGGGCTCGTTCCGCGTTCCGTCGGAGCATCCGGCCGACGTACTCGGCGTTCAGGCCGTCGAGCGACATGTCGACCTCGTCGAAGACGTAGAGGGGACTCGGATCGTAGCGCTGCATGGCGAAGATGAAGGCGAGGCTGGCGAGCGACTTCTCCCCGCCCGACAGCTGCTCGAGCCGGGCCACGGTCTTTCCGACCGGCCGGGCCCGGATGAGGAGGCCTCCCGCGAGGGGGTCGTCCGGGTTCTCGAGAACGATCTCGCCCTCGCCGCCCGCGGATAGCTCGCCGTAGATCTCCCGGAAGTTCGTGTTGACCTGGCCCACGACCTCGCCGATCTTCTCGCGCTTCTTCTTCTCGATCTCTCCGACGAGCGCGATCAGCTCGTTCTTCTCCGTCGTGAGCCGCTCGACTTCGGCCTGGAACTCGTCAAGGCGGAGCTTCTCGCTGTCGTACTCCTCGACGGCCCGCTGGTTCACGTTCCCGAGCGCGGAGAGCTCCTGGTCGAGCGTCGCGACCTTCTTCTTGAGCTCCTCGATGCTCATCGGCTTCTCGTCGGGCTCGGGCTCGGGGAACTGCCGGAGCGCCTCCTCGAGCTCGTGGAACCGGGCCTCGGCCTGCGCGAGCCGGGTCTCCTCCCCGGTCTGCATCGACCGTCGGGTCTCGAGGTTCGCGACGACCTGGCCGAGCTTTCCCGTCACTTCGAGCCGCTCGACGTCGAGCTTGCGCTTCTTCTCTGCGAACCCTTTCGCGGCCTCGGTCTGCTGGGTCTCGACCGACTTCAGCGCGTCGAGCGCCTCTCGGGCGGCGGTGACCGCCTTTTCGGTCTGGGCGATCTCCTTCTTCTTCCCCGCGGCGTCCTTGCGGAGCTTCTCGAGCTCCTGGCGGTGTCCCTCGAGGTTCGTTTCGAGGGCCTGGAGCGAGGCACGGACCGCCTCGAGCTCGCCGTTGACCCGTACCCGCTCGTTCGCCGTCTTCTCCGACGACTCCTGGAGGGAGCGGAGCCGGCTCGACAGCGTGTTCGGCAGCAGGCTCAGGTACTCCTCCTGCGCCGACTGGATGCGGGACTTGAGCTCGGTGATCTCGGAGCCGAGATGCGTGACCTCCTCGTCGGCGGTCGCGAGCGCCGACTCAGCCTTCTTCTGGTCGGCGAGGACGGACTTGAGCCGGTCGCGGGCCGCGCTGAGGCGTTCCCGGGCCGCGGCAAGGTCCTTGGCTACGACCTCGAGGGTCGAGCGCTGGGCTTGGTCCTGGATCGATCGTTTGGAGAGCTCTTCCGCCAGAGCGCGGACGCGCTCGGCGATCTTCCCGAGCTCGGTCCGGGCAGCGTTCTCGGCCCCGCTCTTCTCGCGCAGCTCCTCCCCGAGCCGCTTCAGCTCGACCGCGCTGTCGGCCCCCCGTCCCTGGTTCGATGGGTCGAGGTAGCCGCCCGAGATGGCTCCGGTCGCCTCGATGAGGTCCCCTTCCAGGGTGACGAGCCGGACGCCGCCCATCTGGGCGCGGGCCCGCGTGAGGTCCTCCATCACGACCGTCTCGCCGAAGACGTACCAGAACGCCGGGCGCATCGCCTCATCGAACTTCACGAGGTCGATCGCGAACCCGGTCGCGCCCGGCGCCTTCGCGACGACCATGGACTTGCCGTGGGGTCGCCCGGACAGCATCTTGTTGAGCGGGAGGAACGTCGCCCGTCCGCGCTTCTCGGCGCGGAGGAGACGAATGCACTCCTCGGCGACCTGGTCGCTCTCTACGACCAGAGCCTGGAACCGGTTCCCGCCGGCGACCTGGAGCGCGACCTTGTGTGGGGCCGAGAAAGTGGCGAGCTCCTCGACGGTGCCACGGATCCCCGGGATCTTGCCGAGGTTCCGCTGGGAGAGGAGGAAGTCGACCGCGGCCAGCTGGTTCGGGCGGCCCCCGCTCTCGGCACGGGCCTTGAGCCGGGCGTCCAGCCCAAGGTATCGCCGATTGAGCTCGAGGACCTCCTGGCTCAGCCGGTTGGCCTCCTCCGTGAGCCCCTTCTCCTTCGCCTTGAGCGCGTAGAGCTCCTTCTGAAGATCGCCCGAGGACGGGCCGGCACCCCCCTTTCCGGGGCCGGACGGCTTCGCGCGGAGCTCGAGGTCCCTCACCTCGAGTTCCCGCTCGCGGAGGTCCTCCTCCGCCTGCGCCTGGCTGCGTTCCGCCGACTGCAGCGATGCGTTCGCGGCTTCCCGGCTCTGGACGCTCGACTGCCAGGACTTCTGCTTGGCGTCGAGATCGCGTTCGAGACCGAGCTGGAGTTTCCGGGCGGCCGCGAGCTTCTCCTGGGACTTCCCCGGTGCCCCGGTCGCCGTCTGGATCTCGCGGCCGAGCGACTCCGACCGCGCGGCGTGGCTGGCGAGCTCCTCCGAAAGGGACTTCTCCTGGCCCTTCAGGCGATCGCGCTGGGCGGTCTCGTCGTCGATCGTCTTCGAGATCTCGGCGGCCTCCCGCTCGACCGACTCGAGCGCTTCGGTGAGGTGGCCCAGCGTCTGGTCCAGGCGCGCGAAGGAGATCTTCTTCTCGTCGAGCTCCTGCTTGAACTTCACCGCGGCCGCACCGCCGGCTTCCGCGATGCGGCGGTCGAGCTCATCGATCTCGGCGGCGAGCTCGGACTGCCGCTGCGCGAGCCGGCCCCGGTCGCCGTCGAGGCGCTCGATCTCGGACCGGACCCCATCGACCTGCTTGCGACAGGTCGCGAGCTCCTGCTCGGCCATCCGATGGCCGGCCCGGGCAAGCCGGGCTTCGGTCCGGCGCTTGTCGTCCTGGAGCTGCTGGTACTGGATCGCCTGCAGGCGCTGGCTTTCGAGCGCGGAGAGCCGTCCTTTGACGTCGGTCAGGAGGGTCTGGATTCGGTCGAGGTTCTGGTCGAGGTCCGTGCGCTTGACCCCCGCCCGTTCGAGCTCTTCGTCGTACTGGCTGATCCCCGCCAGCCGTTCGAGAAGACCCCGACGCGGGACCGGACCCATCGTCACGACCTTGTTGACATCGCCCTGCTGGACCAGGTTGTACCCATCGCCCGAGAGGCGGGCGTGCGAGAGCAGGCTGTCGATCTCGGTCTGTGTCGTCCTCCGACCGTTGACGTAAAAGTACGAGTAGTACCCGTTCGGGTCGCTGGGGGCCAGCTTCACGTACCGGGTGACCTCGACCTCGCCAGCGTCGGAGGGGAGGAGCTTGTCCGAATTGTCGAAGACGAGCGAGACCTCACACTCGGTGGCCGGTTTTTTCGAAGCTCCGCCGTTAAAGAAGAGGTGGGTAAGCCGCTCGGCGCGGAGCGCCTTCGAACTGGTCGGTCCCAGCACGAACAGGATGGCGTCGGAGATGTTCGACTTTCCCATCCCGTTCGGGCCGGCCACTCCCGTGAATCCCGGCTGGAACGGGATCTCGGTGGCCCCCGCGAACGACTTGAAGTTCCTCAGTTTCAGTCGCTTCAGGTGCATTGAGCGTACCCCCTTCCCGGCCTCCGAACTGACCACACCGTCGCCGCAACCCGCCCGTTTGTCGGACGGATGTCAGCGCTCGCTCCCGAGCCGTGTCCGCCATATTTAACCGTATCCGCGGAGCGGTACTGGATTGGAGCCGCGTCCCGACCACCTCGGCTCACTGCCGCCGAGGAGTACCGTACCGGGGCTCAGGACCGAGGTTCCGAGAGAGGAGTTTCCGTCTTGGGGCGCGGTCCCCCTTCGGTACGGTGCGGGGGTAACGGTCGTCCGCAGGCCCCACACCGGACCGAGCCGGACCGGGAGAACATGCCGCACTTCGGGCACTGAAGGATGGGAAGTGCTCCTCGCTCCCGCTTCACGTACTCGGACAACGCCGCGCCTCGGTGGGGAGTAGCCGACGGAGCAATTGAGCCCCTCGTACGACCTCGAGCGGGGCCCCTGAACGGGCGCCCGATATGGCGCGGTCGGCGCTCGCGGTCTCTGCGGATCTCGGTCGCGCGGTCCCGCCCCCTCATCGGCCCGCCGAAGTCGCTCGTGGGCCGTTCGCTCTCCGAAGGCTCCTCAGCGGGCTTTCGAATCCCCGAAGGCCCGCGAGCTCAAGTCGTCCGCGGCCACTCCGCCCGGCCATGCCGGTCTACGCCGTTCGTCCGGCCGTGCCGGGCGACGCCCGGGAGCTTGCGCTCGTGCACCTCCGCAGTTGGCAGACCGCCTACCGGGGAATCGTGGCGGACTCCTTCCTCGAACGCCTTCCGAGAGAGCTCCCTCAACGGGAGCAACGATGGCGCGCGTTGCTCGGGAATCCCGGAACCGAGCACGTGCATGTCGGGACGACCGAAGACGGTCAGATCGTCGGGTTCGTTCGGGGCGGGCGAGCCCGTCCTCCGCACTTCGGCGCGGACGGGGAGCTTGGTGCGGTCTACCTCCTGGCCGAGCACCGTCGTAACGGCCTAGGGCGGAGTCTCGTGGCCGCCCATGTCCGTGCGCTGCGGGCCGCCGGATATCGGTCCATGGTCGTATGGGTGCTGAGCCGAAATCCGGCTCGCGGCTTCTACGAGCGGCTCGGCGGGGAACGATGCGGCACGGCCGAGGAGACGGTCGGGGGCGAGACCCACGGTGAAACCGCCTACGTCTGGCGGGATCTGGCGCTCCTCGCGCGCGAACTCGAGCCCGAGAGCCGAAAACCCTTTTATTGAGTAGGCCCCTCGCAGCGTCGAATGCGTCGCCTCATGACCCGGGCCGGGCTCCGCTCGGCTCCCTGATTACGCCCCTCGTCGGTCGGTTCTTGCATGGACGTCATCGAGGCGATCCGCTCGTTCCGTTCCTGCCAGCAGTACCACTCCCGGCCGGTGCCGCCGGAGAAGCTCAAGAGCGTCCTCGCGGCCGCCCGGCTCGCACCGAGCCAGCACAACCTCCAGCCCTGGAGGTTCGTCGTCGTCCAGGATGACGAGCGCAAGCGTCTCCTGGCCCAGGCCTCGCCGCGGGGCAAGCTCATGGCCGAGGCGCCGGCGGTCATTGTCGCCTTCGCGGTCGAAGAGGATATCCCCGTGACCATCGGGGGCTACATCTCGGCGTACCCCCTCGACGTCGCCCGGGCGGTTGACCACCTCCAGCTCGCGGCCGTCGCCGAAGGACTCGGAACGAACTGGATCATCGAGTTCAACGAGGAGAAGGTGCGCACGGTCCTGCACGTTCCCGAGGGAATCCACCCGATCGCGGTGATCCCGATCGGGTACCCGGCCGAGGCGAACGGCGGGGCGAAGCCTCCGGGCGAGGGCCGGAAGAGCCCGGACGAGATCATCGCGTACAACGAGTACCCCTGGTAGCGGCGCGTGACCGACCTCCGGTTCGTCAGCACGAACCCGGGGAAGTCTCGGGAGGTCGCGGCGGTGCTGCGACCGTTCGGCGTGCGGGTCCGGTGGACCCGCCGCGAGCTGCCCGAGCCCCAAGCGGACACGCTCGAAGAGGTCGTGGCGTCGAAGCTGGACGCCGTCCGCGACCTTCGAGGGTACGTGCTGGTGGAGGACTCCGGCCTGTTCATCCCGTCGCTCGCCGGCTTTCCGGGGGTCTATTCGGCCCATTTCCTCAAGGTCTGGGGGTTCGGGCCGATCTTCGAGCTCTTGCGCGGTCGCAGTCGCCGCGCGTTCTTCCGCACGGTGGCCGGCCTCCAGCGGGGGCGCCGGCGGGCGATCTTCGTCGGAGAGGTGAAGGGATCGATCGCGCGGCGTGCCGTGGGAAAGAACGGCTTCGGCTACGATCCGATCTTCGTCCCGACGGGGTGGAAGCAGACGTTCGCCGAGGTCGACGCGGAGGCGAAGAACGCCATCTCCCATCGTGCCCGTGCCGTCCGTAAAGTCGGGAACGCCCTCTCGGCCGGTCGCGCCTTCGGCGGCAGCGTCGGGGGCCCCGGGCGGCCGCGCGGTCCGGGCCGGTGAGCGCGCAGTAGATAAGCGGCGCCTCCGTGCGGCCGTGCGTGCTCGTGGACGAGATCGGGGAGTCGCCGATCCTCTCGCTCATTGACCGCATCTTTGAGATGCGACGCCGGGGGGAGGAGGTCCTCGGGCTGCATATCGGTGAGCCGGACTTCGATACCCCGTCCGGGATCCGGGACGCGGCGTACCGCGCGATGAACGAGGGCCTGACGCACTACGTCTCGGCGCAGGGGATGCCCGACCTGCGGGGCGCGATCGCCGAGCGACTGGCCGGCCGCCACCGGATCCCGGCCACCGCCGATGACGTGGTGGTCCTGCCGGCGAAGTTCGCGATCTACGCGACGCTGCTCGCGACCGTGAGCCCGGGCGAGGAGGTCTTGCTGTCCGATCCGACGTACCTGTTCGAGCAGCCGGTCCGGCTCGCGGGGGCCCGACCGGTCTATTTCCCGCTGGGGCGCGAGTTCGCCCTCGACCCCGAGGCCCTGGAACGCGCGATCTCCCCGAAGAGCCGACTCTTGATCCTGGTCTCCCCCGCAAATCCCACCGGCCGCGTGATGCGGACGAGCGAGGTGCGGGCGGCGCTCGAGGTTGCGCGACGCCACCGGCTCACGGTCGTGAGCGACGAGACCTACGAATCGCTGATCTACGAGGGGACGCACGTCCCGCCGGCCCGAGAGGCGGCGGGTTCGGTCCCGGTGATCACCATCGGGAGCTTCTCCAAGGTCTACGCGATGACCGGCTGGCGGGCGGGCTACGCGGTGGCCCCCCCGGAGACCCGGGCCCGGCTCGTCAAGGTGATGGAGCACACGCTCACCTGCCTGCCCCCGTTCGTGCAGCGGGCCGCGCTCTGGGCCCTCCAGAACGCGGGGCCCGACGAGGCCCGGTTTCGCGAGAAGTTTCGCGAGCGCCGGGACCACCTGCTCTCCCGACTCGACGACCTTCCCGGGCTCTCTTACACCCGGCCCGAGGGAGCGTTCTATGTCTTCCCCCGCTACGAACTCCCGCTCTCCTCGACCGACTTCGCGTTGCGCCTGCTCGAGGAAGAGCACCTCGCCCTCGTTCCCGGGGTTTCCTTCGGGCCGTCCGGAGAACGCCACGTGCGCATCTCCTACTCAAGCTCGCTCGACCGCCTGGACGAAGGGATGGTACGGCTCGGCCGCTTCCTAGAGCGTCAGGGCGCCTCCCGGGGAGCGCGCTAGCGCGACGGGCCCTTCCCGTTTTTGTATCCTGACTCGCTACCCGTGTCCGTGACCGACCGACCCCGCATCCACGACCTTACCGCGACCCTCGAAACCCACATGCCGGTCTGGCCGACCTCGCCCCTCCCGGTCTTCGAGCCGGTCGGCGTCGTGGCTCGCGACGGCTATGCCATCGAACGGGTGAGCTGCATGACCCACACGGGGACGCATCTCGACGCGCCGTACCACATGCTCGAGGCGGGGCTCACGGTCGATCGGATCCCGCCCGAGAAGCTGGTCGGTCGAGCGGCCGTCCTCGACGTCCGCAAAGACCTCTCGGGCGAGGTCGTCGGGCTGGACGTCGTGAAGAAGCACTGGCCGGCCTCCTTCCGCCCCGAGATCGTACTGCTCGAGACCGGCTGGAGCCACGGGAGGGCGCCGACGAAGCGGTACCTCTACGGCTTCCCCGGCATCTCGCCCGAGGCCGCGGAGTGGGTGGCCGATCGGGGGATCCAGGGGATCGGCACCGACACCCTGGGCATCGACCCGTTCTCGAATGCAAAGTTCGAGGCGCACAAGGTGCTCCTCGGCCGGGGCATCTGGATCCTCGAGGCGCTCGATCATCTCGACCAGCTCCGCGAGGACCACCCGTTCACCCTGGTCGCGGCCCCCCTCAAGATCGGGGGCGCCAGCGGTGCGATGGCCCGGGTCTTCGCCCTCGAGGAGTGAGGGGCGGACCTTCATGCCGCTGACCTCGGGGCTCTCGGGCGCTCGGGTACTCGTGACCGCCGCGAGCCAGGGGATCGGGTTCGGCGCTGCGCGGGCGTTCCTCGAAGAAGGGGCGCGGGTCGTGATCAACTCGTCGAACTCCTCCCGGCTCGATGCGGCGGTCGGGCGCCTCGCCCCGATCGGTGAAGTCCACGGCGTGGTCGCGAACCTCAAGGACCGGACCGAGCTCGACCGGCTGCTCGCGGAGACCCGGGCCCACTTGGGGGGTCTCGACACGCTGGTCTATGTCACCGGCTCGCCGCGGCCCGGCGTCTTCATGGAGCAGGAGTACGAGGATTGGGCGCGGGCGGCCGAACTGCTGGTCGTGAGCCCGGCGTACCTGGCGCGTCGGGCGGCGGAGACCATGCTCGCCCAGCGGACGGGAGGGAGGATGGTCTTCCTCACCTCCGTCGCGATCCGTGAGCCGATCCCGACGATCGCCACCTCGAACGTCTGTCGGATCGCTATCGCGGGCCTCGTCCGCACGCTCGCCCGGGAGCTGGGCCCGAAAAGGATTCGGGTGAACGGCATCCTGCCCGGCTACATCGCGACCGACCGCGTCCACGAGGTGCTCGCGGACGCCGCGCGTCGCAAAGGGACCACGCCCGAAGCGGAGCGCACGGCCCTCGTGCAGCAGATCCCCCTCGGTCGGATCGGGACCCCCGAGGAGCTCGCGCGGGCGGTGCTCTTCCTGGGCAGCGAGCTCTCGAGCTACGTCAGCGGCGCCATGCTCCCGGTTGACGGGGCGATCCTCCGGTCCGTGGGCTAGGCCCCGGTCCCCGCGCCTACGCGCGGTCGGCCGGCAGGGCCTCTTTGAGGAAGTCCTCCCGGTCGGGCACAAAGACGTCGAGGATGACGCTCGGACCGTCCGCGTGGGTCACGAGCTCGTGCGGGATGCCCCCGGCCACCGAGTAGGAGGAGCCCTTACGCATCTCGTAGACCTCCGCCCCGACCCGGAAACGGCCGCCCCCCTCGAGGAACGTCCCAGCCTGGACGTGGGGGTGGGAGTGCAACGGAAAGGTCGAACTCGGTGCGATGTGGTAGAGGACCAGCATCACGCCGTGGCCGTGGGTCAGTATCCGGCGCCTCACTCCGGGAAGGATCTCGTGCCACGCGTCGGGTCGGTCGTTCCAGAGCGGCATGCTCCGGCGACGGTCCGCGGGTATTTGGGACTGGCGAAGCGGCCGCTAGTGCCGCGTCTAGTTGAGCAGTTCGAGGTTTCGGCGGTCTAGCGCAGGTACTTTCCCGGGGGAGGCGATAGGCCTCTCCCGATGTTGCGAGTCCGCGAGCTCTCCGACGAGGAGGGCCAGGCGCTCAGCCGACTGGTGAAGCGTACCAATGAGGCCACCGTCGCCAAGCGCGCCATGGTCGTGCTCCACTCCTTCCAGGGTTCTCCCCGCCCAAGATCGCCTCGATGATCTTCTGGAGCGAGGCGTGGGTCCGTCAGGTCATCAAGGACTACAACCGAATGGGGCGCGACGCGCTGTACCCCAAGAAGAACCTCGGTCCCGAGCCCAAGTTCACTCCGACCCTCCGTCGGGTCATCGTCCAGTTCGCCCTCTCCCGACCAAAGGACCATGGGTGGCAGGGTCCCGCCAGTTGGTCCCTCGACCTCCTCCGAGAGAGCTTGGTCGAGGAAGGGGTCTTGGAGTCGATCAGTCGGGAGCGCCTTCGCCAGATCCTGATCGAGGAATCAGTGACCTTCCAGTTCGTCAAGACGTGGAAGAGCTCCAAGGATCCCAAGTTCGCGGAGAAGCTCCGTCGGCTGGAGGAACTCACCAACCGCCAGCACAACCCTCCGATCGTCGTCTCGGTCGATGAGATGGGACCGATCTCATTGCAACCCTACGGCGGTCACACATGGGCTCGGTCGGGGCACCCCGACCGCGTGCCGGCGACGTACAAGCGACTTGGGGGAGTTCGCTATCTGATGGGCGCCTACGACTACTACCACAAGCGCCTCCGAGGGTATCTCTCTCGGAGGAAGACGGGGGCCGATTGGGTACGGTTCCTCCGCTGGGTCCGCTCGAAGTACCCCTTCGGGGGGAGGATCTACCTGATCCAAGACAACCTCTCCACGCACACCACGCCGGCGGCGGTGGCCGAGGCCCGACACCTCCGCATCACCTTCGTGCCGACTCCGACGAACGCCAGCCACCTCAATCCGATCGAGACCCACTTCCGAACGATCCGTCGGTGGGCCTTCACTCGAACGAACTACACCGACTGGGGTGAGGTCGACCGGACTGTACGCGCGTCGATCCGCCGGCTCAACCACGCCCACTGCGTGACCAACTCACGACCCGCACTCCGCTGGTGGACGCGGCACTAGGCGAGCGCCTGGCGGAGGTCCGCGAGGAGATCGTTCGCGTCCTCGATACCTACCGAGAACCGCAGAAGGCCGCCCGTGATCCCCTGAGCGGTACGAACCTCTTCGGGGACCGAGCGGTGGGTCATGAGCGCCGGATGGTTGACGAGCGACTCGACCCCGCCCAGGCTCTCCGCCAGGGTGAACAGCCGGAGGCGCCGGAGCACTCGCTTCGCGGCGGGCAGCCCCCCCTTGACCTCGGCGGAGACCATCCCGCCGTACGCGTCCATCTGCCGACGGGCGATCGAGTGACCGGGATGGTCGGACAATCCGGGGTAGAGCGTCCGGGCGATCCTCGGATGGTCGTTGAGGAAATCCGCCACCCGGGCGGCGTTCGCCGCATGGGCCCGTACCCGCAGTCCGAGGGTATGGATGCCCCGGAGCACGAGGAAGCAATCGAACGGGCCCGGGATCCCCCCGCCCGTGTTCTGGTACCAGCGGTACTTCTCGAGGAGCGCCCGCCGACGGAAGGCGAGTGCGCCGCCGATCAGGTCGCTGTGGCCACCGAGATACTTCGTGGTCGAATGCAGGACGATGTCAGCACCGAGCTCGAGGGGCCGTTGGAGGACGGGTGAGGCGAACGTGTTGTCGACAGCGACCGCCGCGCGACCGGCGTGCGCGATCTCGATCGCGCCGCGGAGGTCGGTGATCTTCAGGAGCGGGTTCGTCGGGGTCTCGAGATAGAGGAGGTCGATCCGCGGTCCCTCCGCGAAGGCGCGACGCACGTTCTCGAGGTCGGAGGTGTCGATCAGGTCGACCTGCGCACCGTGCGACCGGGCGACCTCGAGCAGCCGTCGCGTCCCCGCGTACAGATCGTCGCCCGCGACGATGCGGCTCCCGGAGGGGTGGGCCATGAAGAGGGCGGCGGCCGCGGCAAGTCCCGAGGAGAACGCGAGCGCTCCCGCTCCGGTCTCGAGCTTCCCGAGGACCCGTTCGAGCACCGCCCGCGTCGGATTCCCGGTCCGAGAGTAGACGAAGCCCTTCGCCCGCCCCGGCGCGGACTGCGCGTAGGTCGAGGTAAGGTAGACCGGTGGATTCACCGAGCCGGTCAGCGGGTCGGGGGTCTGGCCCTCGTGCACGAGTCGGGTGTCCCACTCCATGGAGCTCCCGAGGCGACCGCTGATTTCAGGGCTTCGCCGGCCCCGACGGGTTCGTCCCCCCTCGGCCCGGCGGGTCGGGCCCTCCCCGGACCTTGGCCGGTCCCCGGCCGCTCCCGCCCGGGCCCGGCGGGGTGGCCGTGTTAACCCGTAACACACGGTTTTAATACCGGCGCTCACTCGGCATCCCCATCGACCGTCCTCGCGGGTGGGTTGGGCGGTCGGAGAGGGAAGACAGAATGCCAGCCGCGCTCGGGGCCGAGACACCGGGGTCGAACGCCGTCGTGAACCTGCCGAAAGAGATCACGGTCCGCGAGGACGTCTACGTCCGCCAGGCCTCCGGCCTCGTCCGCACGGTGGGCCCCCGGACCGCCCTCTTCGCGAATCTGGTCGCGATGGGGATCATCGTGAACTACTTCTGGATCGTCTACGCCTCGGCCGGATACCCGAACGCGAACCTCGTCACCACGGTCGGGATCGGGGTCCTCATCAACGTCGCCGTGGGTTACGTCTATTGGATGCTCTCGAGCGCCATGCCGCGCTCGGGCGGGGACTACGTGTTCCTCGGCCGGATCTTCCACCCGAGCATCGGACTCGGGACGAACCTGCTGTTCTCGGTCGTGTTCATTTCGTGGGCCGGCCTGTTCTCGTGGTACGTGGCGGCCGTCGGCCTGCCGATGATGCTCGCGAGCTACTCGGTCGCGGGGGGGGGAACTCAGACGCTCACCTGGGCGACCACGCTCTCCTCGTCGACCGGGGACATCTTCTTGGTCGGCGCGATCGTCCTCATCCTGGTCATCCTGATCAGCCTCCTGCCCACCAAGTGGGTCTTCCGCGCGACCGTTGGGATCTTCGTCCTCACGGCGATCATCTACGTGGTGATGATGGTCCTGATGCTGACGACGACCCAGGCGACGTTCGCGGCGCATTGGAACGCCGCGAACCCCGCGACCCAGTCCTACATCGCGGTCGCGAAGCAAGGGGCGGCGATCGACGGGATCACCGCCACCGGCACGTTCCTCGGGATCGTCTACACGATGCTGAGCTTCATCGGGTACGCGAACAGCTCCTACTTCGCGGGAGAGATCCGGGGGAGCCCGACGCGGACGCAGGGCCTCGCGATCTTCGGGGCGCCGATCATTTTTGCCGGTCTCATCGGTGCGCTCTATGCCGGCACCTACTTCTCGTTCGGCCGGGACTTCCTCGTAGGGGTGAGCTACGGCTCGCTCTATGCGGGCAAGGTCTCGATGCCCGGGGGCGTCGTGCCGAGCCCCCTGTTCCTGGCCGCCTACCTCGTCTCGAGCCCGCTCCTCGCGGCCTTCCTCACGTTCGGGCTCGTGCTGACGTTCTTTGGGTTCGCCTTCATCTACTTCATCATCCCGACCCGCAACCTGTTCGCCTGGTCGTTCGACCGGGTCCTTCCCGCCTTCTTCACCCGGGTGAGCCGGGGCGGGGTCCCCTACGTCGCCGTGCTGACGCTGGGCGTCGCCGGATTCATCTCGCTGTACGTGGCGACGTACACCACCCTGTTCAACTACCTCACGTACTCCAACTTCGGCTTCTGGTTCGCGGTCGGGATCGTTTGCCTTGGGGGTGCGCTCTTCCCCTTCGTCCGTCGCCAGCTCTTTGCCCAGGCGCCGCGGATCGTGCGGGCGCGTGTCGGGCCGGTGCCCATTCTCACGATCGTGGGCATCGCCGGATGGCTCGCGGCCTGGTTCGTGAGCTACGCGTCGTCCACGATCCAGTATCTGGAGATCTCGGGACCGTACCCCTACTCCTACCTCCTCTTCCTCCCGATCGTCTTCGTCCTGGGGATCGTCCTCTACTGGGTCGCCTACGCGATCCAGAAGCACCGCGGGGTGCCGATCGACCTCATTGCGAAGGAGCTACCGCCGGACTGATCGGATCGGATCGGACCGGCCCTTTTTGAGGGGCTGCGACTGCAAGTACCGTGGCCGGACGCGTGGAGCTGATCATCGACCCGGCCCGCCGGGAGAAGCTCTCGCTCCGACTGCCGCTCGAGTCCCGGGTCCCCCCCGAGGAGGCCCGACGGTCGCTCGGCCTCCCCCCGACGATCGACCTCTCCGATCCGATCGTCGCGAAGGCGGTCGGCCTGCTCGATGCGGCCCGTCGAGCGGACCCTCCCGTCCGGATCGCGCTCTTCGGCGGGACGGCGCACCGCCTCCGCTGCCCCACGAGCAACGACCGAGCGCTCGGGCTCCGCCACGAGCTCCACGACCTGGACATCGCCGTGCTCTCTCGGGAGATCCGCGCGGTCCAGCAGTTCCTGCGGTCGGTGGCCGACCGGGAGGGGAGCGCTCTCACGTTCTTCGAGACGTCGGGGGACCGGATCTACAACTCGTTGAGCGGGGGCCAGCGGCTTCGCTGGCACATGGTGACCTCCCAGGAGGGGACGGAGATCGTGCTCGGCACGCTCGACCTCGTCGCGGACGAGTTCCGCTTCTGCCACCGGTTCGACGTGCGTGCGGATGTCGAGGCCGCGGCGGCGAGCGGTGGGACGCTCTCTCTCGCCCGGTTGCTCCTCGCGAAGAGCCAGTTCATCCGGGAGGTCCCCAGGGAGGACTCGGCGCTGGTCGCGGATCGGATGCTCGAGCCGTTCGGCAAGCGATCGGTCGTCATCGGGCCGGAGGCGAAGGACGTCCGGGACATCCTGGCCCTGGTGATCGATCACCCGGTCGGCGAGGGGACCGAAGCGATCTCGGCGGAGGCGCTCCGCGCTGAGCTCGTGGCCGACTGGGGCCTCTGGAAGACCGTCGGCCTCAACCTTGAGATGGTCGCGCGCTCGAAGGTCCTCGCCGGACTGCCGGACCCGGTCCACGGGCGCGCGGAGGAGAGGCTTCGGGCCCTGCGCGACCTGGTCGCCTCGCTCCGGCCGAAGCGACGGTTCGGGCTCTTCGGCGGGGCGTGGTGGCAGGAGGTCGACTCGACGCCGTCGGTCGACTCGACCGTCGGGGTCTCCTGATCTTCCGGTTATCCCGAGGTCATCATCGAGGCGCGGATCCCGTCCTTCGCCAGGTCCACGACCGCGCCGAGAAGAGTGCCCTCCGTGTACGCGCTGCCCGGGTTCAGGGAGAGGGTACGCCCGAGGGAGACCGATCCTTTCGACTCGTGGATGTGGCCGTGCAGCCCGAGGAGCGGGTGATGCCGTTCGAGCGCCTCGCGCACCGCCGTGGAGCCGACATGGACCATGTCCGGCTCGCCGCCGGGGGTCATGATCTTGACGAGGCCGGGACCGAGCCGTGGGGCGAGGTCGAGCGGCGTGCCGTACGGGGGCACGTGAAGGTTGAAGACGGCCTGCTCTGGCCGCTTTAGCGAACCGGCGAGCCGGTCGATCCAGCGGGTGATCTCCCCTTCGGAGAGCTCGCGGTTCGTCTTCCAGGGCGTCGGGTTCGAGTAGGGAAGGGTCAGGAGCTCATGGTGGTCGTCCAGGGGCAGGACCGAGAGATCCGTGAGCTCGGCAAAGCCGTCGTGGGCGATCACCGACTCCATCGGAGTGAAGTCGTCGTTACCGAGCCCGAGCAAAAGCCGTGCCCCGCTCCCCTCGAGCCGGTGCTTCGCCCAGTCGAGCCAGCGCTCGAGATCGGCGAGCTCGAGCTCGAGGAAGGCCCGGTCCGCCCGGCTCCGGTCGGCGAGGAGCTCCTGCCAGGCCGACCGGGTCGTCCGGTAAGGCAGGGTCGCGGCATTGCGGACCCAGCTCTCGACCGCCTCGAGCTCCTCCGCCGAGCGGGCGGTGCGAACCTCGCCCTCGACCGAGACGCTCCAGCCGGCCCCTTCCTCGAAGACCGGGGTCATGGTCTTCGCCGCGATGTCGCCCCCCACGAGCAGGACATCGGCGCGATAGACCCGCGCGGCGTTCACGAACTTTCGGAAGCAGATCGCGGATCCGTGCAGGTCCGCCACGAAGAACAGTCGGGTTGGCCTCGCCATGGGGGACCGCGCGCGGCAGAGGGGCCCCCTACGTAAGCTCTGCGGAAAACCGGGAGACCCCGGGGCCATCGGCCCCGGGGGTCGGGGAAGGAGTTCGGTCCCGCGGGAACGGGGAGAGGAGCGCCCTAGTCCTCGCCGAAGTCGCCGCCCATCCCGCCCATGCCACCCATGCCGCCCATGCCGCCGCCGGGGCCGCCCGGGCCGCCCGAGGGGGGCGGGCTGGACTTCGAGGCGATGACGTCGTCGATCCGGAGGATCATGACCGCCGCATCGGTCGCGCTTTCGATCGCCTGCCGTCCGACGCGGATCGGCTCGATCACGTGGAGCTCGCCCATGTCGCCGATCTTGCCCGCGAGGACGTTGACGCCGGCGCGCTGCTGGTTGCCCTTGTGCGCCTTGCGAAGCTCGATCAGGATGTCGATCGGATCGAGCCCGGCGTTCTCGGCCAGGGTCCGCGGCACCGATTCGAGCGACTCGGCAAAGCTCTCGAAGGCGATCTGCTCGCGTCCGCCGACCTTGGCGGCGTGGTCGCGCAGGTGCATCGCGATCTCTTCGGCCGTCGCACCGCCACCGAAGACGTAGCGTCCGTCCTCGACCGCGACCGCGACGACGTTGAGCGCGTCATCGAGCGAGCGCTCGATCTCGTCGAGCACGTGCTCGGTGCCGCCGCGGATCAGGATCGAGACGGCCTTCGCCTTCTTGGCGCCCGTCACGAAGGTGAGCGCGTCCTCGCCGATCTTGCGCTCCTCGACGAGCCCCGCGTGGCCGACGTCGTCCGCGGTGAGCTCGCTGACCTTCGAGACGATGTTCGCCCCGGTCGCCTTCGCGAGCTTCTCCATGTCCGACTTCTTCACACGGCGGACGGCGTAGATGCCCTCCTTCGCGAGGAAGTGCTGGGCCAGGTCGTCGATCCCCTTCTGGCAGAGGACGACGTTCGCCCCGGACTTCTTGACCTGCTCGACCATGCGCCGCAGCATGTTCTCCTCCTCCTGGAGGAAGGCGTTCAGCTGGGACGGGTCGTTGATCTCGATCTTGGCATCGATCTCGGTCTTCTTGATCTCGAGCGCGGCGTCCAGGAGCGCGATCTTCGGGTTCTCGACGCGGGCCGGCATCCCCGAGTGGACCTTCTCCTTGTCGACGATGACGCCTTCGATGAGCTGGGTGTCCGCCATGGCCCCGCCTTGCTTCTTGATCAGCTGGATGTTGTCGAGGTCCACGTAGTGGCCCTCGCCCTTCTTCTCGGCGACGGCGGTCACGGCCTTCACCGCGATCTCCCCGAGCATGTCGCGGTTGAACGAGACCGACTTCGAACCCATCGAGGTGGTCGCGATGCGGCCGAGGAGGTCGTGGTCGTTGATCGAGATCGGCTGACTGACCTTCTGGAGGACCTCGAGCGCCTTCTGGGAGGCGAGGCGGTAACCCTGCGAGATGATCGTGGGGTGGATGTTCTGCTCGATGAGCGACTCCGCCCGCTTCAGGAGCTCGCCGGCCAGCACGACCGCCGTGGTCGTCCCATCCCCGGCCTCCTGGTCCTGGGTCTTCGCGACCTCGACCAGCATCTTCGCGGCCGGGTGCTCGACGTCCATCTCCTTGAGGATCGTGACGCCGTCGTTGGTCACGACCACGTCGCCCATCGAGTCGACCAGCATCTTGTCGAGCCCGCGCGGGCCGAGCGTCGAGCGCACCGCGTCCGCGATCGCCTTCGCGGCCTGGATGTTGTTCGAGAGCGCTCCGCGCCCCTTCTCTCGCCTCGTTCCTTCCTTCAGCACCAGAATCGGCGTCTGTCCGGTCAGCATCGTTCGTTACCCCCGAGAGTTCTCGGTGTGCAATTTTGGTAGAAATGCGGTTCTATTTAATACTGACTCGTCCCGTCGAGAGTCGCTCCCGGGCCGCGTTCGAGGGTCGGTGGCGCCTCCTGCTCCGCCACCCTGCCGGGAGAAGTCCCGGCCGGGACCCGCCCCACCGGGCCGGCTTTGCCACTCCAGTTCCGGACGGGGCCGGGCGAAGAGAACCGCCCGGGATCGACCCGGCGCACCCGGCGCGGGGGTGCGCCGTCGTCGGCCCGGGGTTACGCGCTCCCCGGAGGGCCGGTGCTGTGAAAGGCTTCCCCCGAAGCGCCCGGAGGGGGGACCGGGGTCGGCCCCCCGGGCGGGGGGATTGCGGAAGGGACGGAAGGCCCGGCCACGGCGCCTCGGTAGTTGGGCCAGGGCAGGATCCGGAGGTAGACCAGGATGAGCAGCACCCCCGGGACAACGCCGAAGATCAGACCGAGCAGCGCCCAGAGCAGGAGCGGCTCCTTTAGGTCGTGGTAGGAACCCGTCCCGAGCTGGGAGTTCCAGGAGGGCATGCGCTCCAGCAGCAGGAGGTCGATCACGATCCAGAGGATGGCGTACACTAGGCTTCCGATCCCTCCCCCGGGAAAACGCAGCGTGACGAGCGTGACCAGGATCGACAGGAGGCTCAGGATCGCCACCAGGAGTCCGATCAGCGCCCAGATCCAGGTCAAGGTGCGCGTCGTACTGAGGAGCGATCGGAGGTTTCCTACCTCCACGGACTCGGGCGGGGGAGCCGCCGCCGCAACACCGGTGGCCATACTTCCGTCCGTGGCAGACCGGCGGGTCGATATAGGCTATAGCTCCCCCTTCCGCGTTCGCGAGTGAAGGGCGGGACCGTTACCTCGGGCGCTTCCGCGAGGCATCCTTCGACCCTGCCGGGAGCGACCGGCGCTCACCTCCCGGGTCGGAGGGGGACGTCGCGCGGACGAAGGCGTCAGGTTCCGTAGCGACGGCGCCGGAGCTGGAACGCCCGGATCGCCCGCAGGAACTCGAGCCGGGTGAGCCCCGGCCAGAGCACATCCGAGAAGTACAGCTCGCTGTACGCCGACTGCCAGAGCAGGAAGTTCGAGATCCGCTCCTCTCCGCTCGTACGGAAGACGAGGTCCGGGTCGGGCAGGTCCTTCGTGTACAGATGCCGCGAGACGGCCTCCGAGTCGATCTGCTCCGGAGTGATCCGCCCGTCGCGCACCTCCCGCGCGAGCGCGCGGATCGCTTCGACGATCTCGTCGCGGCCGCCGTAGCCGAGGGCGACGTTGTACCGGTACTTCGAATAGCTGCCCGTGGCCTTTTCGGCGACGTCGATCGCCTCTCGGACGCGGGCCGGCAGGAGCTCGCGGTTTCCAATCACCCGCACCCGGATCTGGTGGCGGTGGACGCGCTCGTCGACGGCGATCTGGCGGAGCGCCCGGTCGAAGAGGTCCATCAACGCGTCGAGCTCCTCCTTCGGCCGGGAGAGGTTCTCGGTGGAGAGGGCGTAGACCGTCAGGATGCGGATATCCAGCTCGAGACACCAGTCGAGGAGCTCCTCGAGCGTGTCCCGGCCCCTCGCGTGCCCCTCCCGGACCGCGATCCCCTCGGCCTCGGCGAACCGCCGGTTCCCGTCCATGATGATCGCGAGATGCTTCGGGACCGGCTCCTGGCGGATGAGGTCGGCGAGCCGCTTCTCGGTGAGATCTCGGATGGCGTCCCCGACGATCTGGGAGAGGTACGGCCGGCCGTTCGGGTCCTTCTTGGGTGCCGGGCTTCCCACGGACCGGTCATGGAACGGCCGAGGATAAGCCGACCACTCCCCGCTACGCCCTGCGGGAGATGGGGGAGGCGCCCTGGTCGGGAGTTCCGGGTCGAGGGGGAGGACCCCTCGACGCCTTCGAACCCGAGTCGCAGGCTCGACAGACCTACATCCTAGACCACTAGACTACCAGGGCAACCCCGCAGCCCTAGTCGCTCGGCCCTATGAACCTTACCCGCGCCCGGGCCGTCCGCCTCCCCGGCCCCGCGCGCCCGCGCCCGTGCGCCGGCGCGCGCGTTCGGAGTCGGCGCATTCCCCGGACGGCGGCACCCCTCTTGCGAGTCGAGCTCGCGGTTTATGTACGCGATCCGAGAATTTTTCCCTTCACCGTAACCGGGGTGACCTCGATGGGCGCAATGATGAGCTGGTTCCTGTCCGTCCTCGCCATGCTGGGCTTCGTGATCGTCGCGCACCACCTGGGTGTCGACCTCACGGCCGCGATCGGATCGACCCTGCGGGAGACCGCGCACTGGCTGTCCCAACCGATCCTCCCGACCTGAGCGCGCGGCGTCTTCCCCGCTCTACGCGGAGCCGCGTCGGCCGGGAGGCCTACGCCCCACCAGTGTGGGACGCCCGACGTCCGAGCGCTCGCGCGAGCTCGGGGGGCGAAAGCACTCCCGCCGGAGTCACGAAGGCCGTGACGTACTTCGCGGGCGTGACGTCGAATGCGGGGTTCCGGGCGTGGGACCGGCCGGGAGCGATCCGCCGACCGGACAGTTCCAATACCTCGTTCTCCGAGCGTTCCTCGACGGGGATCGTGCGTCCGTTGGGCCGGCGGGCGTCGAACGTGCTCCACGGGGCCGCCACGTAGAACGGGACCCCGTTCTCGTGGGCCACCACCGCCTTCTCGTAGGTGCCGATCTTGTTCGCGAAGTCACCGTTCCGGGCGATGCGGTCCGCGCCCACGAGGACGGCGTCGACCTGGCCGGTCGCAAGGTAGTGACCGGCGGCATTGTCGGCGATCACCGCGTGCGGGATCCGCTCGCGCGCGAGCTCCCAGGCGGTGAGTCGGGAGCCCTGGAGGAGGGGCCGGGTCTCATCGACCCAGACGAACAGATGCGCCCCGCGCTCCCGGGCGACGCGGATCGGAGCGAGGGCGGTGCCCCACTCGACCGTCGCGAGGGCGCCCGCGTTGCAGTGCGTCAGCACGCGGTGCGCTCGACGCAGCAGGTGGGCTCCGGCATTGCCGATCCGGTGGCATTCGTCGACGACCCGCTGACGGTACTCGTCGGCCGCCGCTTCGACATCGCCCCCGCCCTCCCAGGCGAGGCGTACGGCCTCGATGCCGACGAACAGGTCGACGGCGGTCGGTCGGGTCGCGCGGAGGAGCTTCGCCGCGCGCGCCGGACCGAGCCGGCCCTCGCGCCGCGCGAGCACCATCCCGTAGGCCGCCGCGACCCCGATGGACGGCGCGCCCCGGACGGTGAGGGTGCGGATCGCCTCCGCGACGTCCTCGGCACGACGCAGGCGGAGGACGACCGTACGTGCGGGGAGCGCACGCTGGTCGAGCAGGGAGAGGGTGCCGGCCCGGTACCAGAGCGCTCGGACCGGCATGCGACCGACCGTCTCTAGGCGTCGAAGGTGTGGAGGAGGTCGAGCCACGCGGGCGTGACGACTTTCGAGGTCCCGACCGCGTCGGCGAGGGGGATCCCGGTGACGACCTCACCCCGCAGTACCGCGACCTCTCCGAACCGGCCGGCGAGGGCGAGATCGACCGCGTGGGCCCCGAGACGGGTCGCGAGGATGCGATCGAAGAGCTCCGGAGCTCCGCCGCGCTGGATGTGCCCGATCTGCGCGCTGCGGGTCTCGATCCCGGTCGACTCCTCGATGCGGCGGGCCAGCTCGACCCCGACCTGCCGCTCGCGGAGGAGCTCGTGGCCGAACTCGTCTTTCGCTCCCGCCGAGCCCCGGCGAGGTCCGAGGTCGATCCCCTCACTGGCGACCACGAGGGCGTAGCCCCGGGCGTGAACCGCCGCGCGGACCCGGGCGAGGAGCGCGGACTCGTCGTACCCCTCTTCGGGCACGAGGGTCGCGTCGGCCCCGCCCGCGAGACCGGTCGCGAGCGCGACCCAGCCGGCGTGGCGGCCCATGACCTCGAGGACGATCGCGCGGTGGTGGCTCCCCGCCGTGTCCCGCAGCCGCTCGAGGGCATCGACCGCCACCGCCGTCGCGGAGTGGAAACCAAAGGTCCAGTCGGTCCCGGTGACGTCGTTGTCCATCGTCTTCGGGACGCCGACCACCCTGCCGCCGCGACGGTGGAGCTCGAGCGCGGCGCTCAGCGTGTCGTCGCCCCCGATCGCGATCAGCGCATCGAGGCGGTGCCGGTCGAGCGTCTCGAGGACCTTCGCGGCGTCGGCCTCCCTTCCGAACGGGTTCGTTCGCGAGCTCCCGAGGACCGTGCCGCCGCGCCCGATGAGCCCCGTGACGTCCGTGGGGAGGAGCGGCCGCGTGAGGTCGTCGCGGACCCCTTTCCAGCCGTCCAGGAACCCGAGGGTCTCGTGCCCGGCGCGGGCCGCCCGCAGCACGACCGCGCGGATCGCGGGGTTGAGCCCGGGGCAGTCCCCGCCACCGGTAAGAACGCCGAACTTCACGCGGGGACCTCGAGGTAGGCGCGTGGGGCGGTCGAGAGGAATTCGTAGCCGGTCTTCGTCACGACCACATCGTCCTCGATCCGGACCCCACCCCGACCGGGGAGGTAGATCCCCGGCTCGACCGTGATCGCCATGCCTTCCTCGAGCGGATCGTCGACCGTGGTGTTGTAGCCCCAGCCGTCGTGGACGCTCAGCCCGATCGAGTGGCCGACCCCGTGGTTCAGCCGACCCTTCCACGGAGACGCGTCGATGACGCGCTGGGCGGCCAGATGGACCTCCTTGCCCGGCACCCCGGGCCGGATGACCGAGAGCGCGGCGGCCTGCGCGGCCTCGACGGTGTCGTGGATCTTCTTCAGCTCCTCGTCGCGCCGGCCGAAGTGGAAGGAGCGGGTGATGTCGCTCGCGTACCGACGGTAGTACGCCCCGAAGTCGCACACGATCGAGTCTCCGCTCGCGAGCCGGGTCTCTCCCGGAGAGTAGTGCGGCTCCGCACCGTGCGCGCCGAACGCAACGATTGTCGCGAACGACCGACCGCTCGCCCCGTGTCGGCTCATGCGGTACTCCATCTCCGCCGCCAGGCCGAGCTCGGTGACGCCCTCTTGGAGCAGCGGCGGGATCTCTCGACCCACGGCCGAGCCGATCTCGGCCGCGCGGCGCAGACGCACGATCTCCTCGGCGTCTTTCGTGACCCGCGCCCGACGGACGGCGTTCGAGGCGTCGGACCACGTGACCGAGGGAAGCATCTTTGACAACCGGACGAACCAATCGTGGGTCAACTCGCGGTAGTGGAGGCCGATGTCGGCCGCGCTGCCGACGAGTTTCTTGACCAGCCCCTCCGTCTCGTCCCCCCGACCGACCACATGGACCTTGACGTGAGGGTCGTGCTTCGCGGCCTGGTAGGCGCTCTCCGACTCGAGCGGCGAGCTGAGCACGTCGAGCTCTCCGTCGGGGTGGGCGATGGCCACGGAGCCCTCGAAGAGCCCCGCCGGCACGTCGAACAGGTAGAAGAACGTCTGATCGAGGTGCGGGTCGGTCGCGTTCGCGAGCAGGAGTACGTCGGGACGCGGATCGAGATGTCGGAAGACCTTCTCCACGCGGGCTTTCATCGTCTCGGGCGAACCGTCACGGGGTTTCAGCTTTTGCGCCGGCCGTCCGCAGGTCCTTCCACGAGAGGAGCGGCTCGCGCGCGGCCCGGACCTCGTCGACCCTCGCGACGGCGAGGTGCTGCGGGGCCCGATGGAGGTTCTCGGGCGTATCGGAGATCGCCCGCTCGAACGCCGCGATGAACTGGTCGAGCTCGCGTCGGCTCTCCGTCTCGGGAAGCTCGACCATCAGCGACTCCTCGACCAGGGTCGGAAAGTAGACGGTCGGCGCATGGACCCCTTCGTCGAGGAGCCGCTTCGCGAGGTCGATCGTCCGCAACCCGCGGTCCTTGAGCGGGGCTCCCGAGAGCACGAACTCGTGCTTGACGAGCGGTCGGAAGGGCCGGGGCAGATAGCGACCGAGCTTCGCTCCGACGTAGTTCGAGTTCAGCACGGAGCGTCGGGCCACGTGCTTCAGCCCCTCCTCGCCGTGCGAGAGGGCGAAGGCGTAGGCCCGAAGGTCGAGGCCCGCGCTCCCATACGCCGAGCGGATCTTTCCGATCGATCTCGGCCGGTCGTAATCGAGCCGGAACTTCCGGCCCGCCTTGACGATCCGCGGCACCGGGAGGTACGGGGCCAGGGTCTCGCCGGCCGCGAGGACTCCGGCGCCGGGGCCGCCACCGCCGTGAGGCGTCGCGAACGTCTTGTGGAGGTTCAGATGGGCGACGTCAAATCCCATCCGCCCCGGGTTCGTGACGCCCAGGATCGCGTTGAGGTTCGCGCCGTCGTAGTAGAGCATACCGCCGGCCGCATGGACGATTTCGGCGATCTCGAGGATGTCGCTTTCGAAGAGGCCCGCGGTGTTCGGGTTCGTCAGCATGAAGCAGGCGGTGCGCGCCGAGACCGCTGCCCGCAGTGCCGCGACATCGACGCAGCCGTCCTTCGACGGGATCTCCCGCGTGGTGTAGCCGGCCATCGCGGCCGATGCGGGGTTGGTCCCGTGCGCGGTGTCGGGCAGAAGGACCTCGGTCCGGGACTCGGATTCCCCCCGATCCCGGAAGTACGCCCGTACCATCAGCATCGCGGCGTACTCCCCGTGGGCTCCCGCCGAGGGCTGGAGCGAGACCTCGGGAAGGCCGGTGACCTTCCCGAGCAGCCGCTCGAGCTTCCAGAGGAACTCGAGCGAGCCCTGCGCCGTCGTCTCGGGCTGGTACGGGTGCATGTCCGCCGCTCCCGGGCGGCGGGCGAGCATCTCGGAGACCTTCGGGTTATACTTCATCGTGCAGGAGCCGAGAGGGTACGGGGCCGTGTCGATCCCGAAGTTCATCTGAGACAGTCGGGTGTAGTGCCGCACCACCTCGGGCTCGGACAGCTCGGGCCAGCGGATCGCTTCCTTCCGACGGAATCGCTCCGGGACCCCCGGCACCTCGGCGGCGGCCACGGGGGTACGGGGAGGAGCGAGGTCCCAGAGCGATGGCTCGTCCCAGCGAGCCTGACGGAAGCTCATGCCGACCTCCCGGCCGCGGCCATCGCGGACCGGGCGGCCGCGCCGTACTTCTGGATCTCCCGGTCCCCGACGAACTCGGTGGTCGCGACGAGGATCCGCTCCGGAGCGCCCGAGGCTCCGGGTCGCGGGTCCGTGAGCGGGTGTCCGCCCAGGATGCGACGGCGGCGCAGGCGGTCCAGGAACTCGGAGGCCGTCCCCCGGGTCACCTCGACCGTGAACTCTCCCAGATACGGCGCGTCGAAACGGGGCGCCCGGAGCCCGTCGATTCCGCTGAGCGTGCCGGCCAGCGTGCGAGCCTTCTCGGCGAGGGAACGTTGGAGTTCGGCAAGGCCCCGGGGACCGACCAGGCTCGCGTAGACGACGAAGGCGAGCGCCATCAGCGACTCGTTGGTGCAGATGTTCGAGGTGGCTCGAGAGCGTCGGATATGTTGCTCGCGGGTGACGAGCGTGAGGGCGTAGGCCCTCTGCCCCACGGCGTCCTGCGTCGCCCCGACGATCCGGCCCGGGGCGGCTCGGACGTGCTCCTTCCGACAGGCGAAGAGACCGAGCAGCGGTCCGCCGTAGGCCGGAGAGATCCCGAATCCCTGGCCCTCCCCGACCACGACGTCGGCCCCGTAGGTCGCGGGGGGCTCGAGCACGGCGAGCGAGAGCGGATCGGCCGAGACCACGAACGGCACGTCCCCGAGGATCGGCCTCAGGTCGAACAGCCCCTCGTCCAGATGGCCGAACCCGTTCGGTACGTCCGCGAGGAGGCCGAAGACGTCCTTCTGGGCGACCGCGCGGCGCACGAACTCGAGATCGAGACGGCCCGTGCGGTCGTCGAATGGGATCTCCTCGACCGTGAGATTCGGCCCGCTCGCGTAGTTCCGCAGCACGCTCTTCTCTTCCCACGGCAGGCTCGCCGGGACGAGAAACCGCGTCCCGTCGTGGATCCGCCGGCAGAACAGGAGCGCCTCCCCGGCGGCGGTCGCCCCGTCGTAGAGCGACGCGTTCGCGACGTCGAGTCCGGTCATCTCGACCCAGAGGCTCTGGAACTCGAAGAGGGCCCGGAGCATCCCCTGGCTCGCCTCCGCCTGGTAGGGGGTGTAAGCGGTGTAGAACTCGCTGCGGCTGAGCATCGCATCGACGGCGGCCGGAACATAGCGGGACCGGATCCGTCCGCCGAGGAACGAGGCGAACCGGGAGAGCGGGCGGTTGCGGCCGAGCACCCGGTCGATCTCGGAGACGACGGCCGGCTCGTCCATTCCGGGCCCGATCCCGATGCGGCCCATCCGGGCCTTTTTCGGCACGTCGGAAAACAGCTCGTCCACCGACGAGATCCCGAGCGATTCGAGCAGCGCCGCCTCCTCGCCGGGCTCGTCCGAGATCCAACGACTCACGAAGAGCGCCCCGGGGCGGCGGGAGCATCGGGAAAGATAAAGGAGTTCGCTCGGCCCTGCGCTCCCGCGGCCGAGGCGGGCGCCCGAACCAGCGCGCGGGTCCCTCCGCAAGCCTCATCGCACGCCCCGGCTCCGTGGGGAGGATCCGTATGCCCGAGCGACTCCCGCACCATCCTCCGATCCGGTCCCCCGACGGTCGCGCCCCACCGTCCGTCGGGATCCTCGACGTCGCGTTCCACCGCGCGTCGCTCGTGACTCCCCACGGGGAGACCAAGGCGGCTCGGGACCGGTTGCGGGCCCGGCTCAAGGTCGTCCGGAGCAGCGCGACGGTCGTGCGTCACCTGCGGCTCGAGAGCCGACCTCTCGTTCGCCCGGGCCTCACCGAGTTCGAGCGGGCGCTCGTCGACGCGAGGTACGGCGCCGGTGCGCTGGACCGCCATCTCCTCCGCCTCCGCCGGGCGGAGGAGCGGATCCGGGGGCTCGCCCGGGACGCCGAGCGAGAGAGCCACCGGGCCGAGGGACCCGACGAGCTCGGCGAGATGATCCGCCGGTTCTACGGTCGACTCTCGAGCTTCGTCCGGGAGATCGACGTCGATATCGAGGCGCTCCGCACGATCGCCCGGTTCCTGTCGGATCGTCCGCACCTCGAGCCGGCCGCCCCGACGCTCGTGGTCGCCGGCTTCCCCAACGTCGGAAAGTCCTCGCTCGTCGCCCGTCTCTCCTCGGCCCGTCCTCGCGTCGCCGACTACCCCTTCACGACGCTGTCGATCGCGGTCGGCCACGCCGACCTCGGATTTGACCGGCTGCAGGTCGTCGACACCCCGGGCGTCCTCGGCCGGCCGAACCGGGCGAACCCGGCCGAGGTGGAGGCAACCACGACCGTCCGGGGCGCCGCGAGCGTCGTGCTGTTCGTGCTCGATCCCTCCGGTCGGTCCGAGCACTCGCTCGAGGAGCAGGAGTCCCTGCTCGCCCGGTGGAAGGAGGAGTTTCCCAACCTGCCGATCCTGGCGGTGGAGACGAAGAGCGACCTCGTGCGGACAGCGTCCGACCGGCCGAAGGTCTCCGCGGTCACGGGCGAAGGGATCGACGACCTGTGGAAGGAGGTCCGCACCCTCGTCCGCCCGCGGGGGGAGCTTCCTCCCCTCGAGGAGAGCGTGGTCGCGCCCGAGGAGCCCGAGGAGGAGCCCCCCGCGCCGCGGCCTGCCGCCGGAAGGCGTCGCGCAGCCCCCCGGAGGCGCGCCGCGCTCGCCGAGTCCTCTCGCCGCGTCCGCAAGTCCCGCCGGTCCTCGTGACCGGTGTCGGCACGCTCGTGCTCCCGCGGTCGGGGCCGTCCCGGCCCTCGAGGCGCCTTTCGGGACGGCCGAAGAGACCGGACGGCTCAGGGGGGCCGAGGGCCGCAAGCGCGCCGGGGCCGCCGCCCCTTCATCGGCGCGATGGCAGCGGCTCCACCCACCGCCGCGGGTGTCCCGTATGGTACGGCGGCTCGATCGAGCCACGGAGAGGACCCCTACCGTCCACCGCGACGTCGTAGCGGCGGCCGAACTCGGGGAACTGAAGCAGTTCCTCCGTCATCTGCCAGAGCCGGGCCGCCAGCTCCGCGTCGGAAGCGATCTCCGAAGGGACAGCGACCTTGCAGTGGGTGAGATACTTGCCGGTCACCCCGCTGAAGTTCCGCGACAGCGCGGCGCAGAGGATGGTCTGCGCTCCCTCCTCCGGGCTCATGTACGCGCCGGCCGAAGCATGGCGCGGGAACCACCGACCGGTCTTGGCTTCGTAGACCGCGATCTGGGTCGGAACGAGGCCCGGATGCACGGCGTTCGCGGTCACCCTTTTCGGGCTCAAGCGGCGCGCCAGCTCGAAGGTAAACATCAGCAGGGCAAGCTTCGATTCGGCATACGCCCGGAACCCGGAGTAACGGTGCGCCCCAAGGATGTCCTGCCAGGTCGGACGGGCGAACCGATGGCACTCGGAGCTGACGTTGACGATACGTGCCGGGGCCGACGCTTCCATGAGCGGAACGAGGAGTCGGGTTAGGACCCAGGGGGCGATGTAGTTCACCGACCACGTCTCTTCAAAGCCGTCCTCGCCGATCATCCTCGCCGAGCGGATGCAGCCGGCGTTGTTCACCATCACGTCGAGCCGGGGGGACATCCGTTGGACTTCGTCGGCCAGCCGTCGGACCTGCCCCAAGGAGGCGAAGTCGGCGGCGAGCGGCAAGAAGGAGGCATCGGGCACGTGCTCGCTCAGTCGCCGGACCGTGGCCTGGCACTTCTCCGAGCTGCGTCCGACCAGGATGACCCGGGCCCCCCGCTCGGCCAGCCCGAGCGCGGTCGCCTCACCCAGACCCGAGGTCGCCCCCGTCACGAGCGCGGTCTTTCCGTGCAAGGAGCTCGGTTTCTCGGGTGTCCGCTCGCCCTTCGTGCCGCCCCCCACCGTGGGCACGCCCGCATCCTTCGACCCTTTCATGGTTCCTCCGGGACCCCACGACGTCGGGCTCCGCGAGAGCAGCGCGACCGACCCGGGCCCCGCACCCGAGCGCCGGACTGCGCACGGGGAGATGGTGCCCACGTGAACGAGCCTTCACGCTCGGTCGATGGGGTCCAAGGGACGCGCCCTCGCCCCCAAGGCCGAGGCGCACGGGCACCCCCCAAGGGGTCGGGCCGGTGCGGACCGGGGGGAGGGACTCGACCCTTTGTAGGCGACCCGCTCTCGGGAGTTCATGACGTGGAGGTCGACCGACATCGCAGGCGCGACCTTGGCCGACGGAGCGAGCCGGGAGGTCCTTCTCGGCACGACCTCCGTCCTGCTGATCCGATCGCAGGGTCGTCTCTATGCGCTCGACGCGATCTGTCCCCACCTCGGCGGGCTGCTCGCCGACGGACTCCTCGAGGGCGAGCGCCTGACCTGTCCCGAGCACGCGGCGGCGTTTGACGTGCGCGACGGCCATGTGCTCGCCGACCCGTTCGGCATCGAGCCGCCGCTCGACGGGGTCGGACCGCTCACCGCGTTCGCGGTACGCGTCGAAGCCGGAACGATCGAGGTCGACCTCCCGGACCGCTGAGCGGGAGCGACGCCGTACGTGCGCCGTCAGATCGAGAACGACTTGCCGTTGTCGGGGAGCACAACCGAGGTGAACCCCTCGAGGGCATCCCTCAGCGCCTCGCGGTGGTCGCCGTGCATCAGGACGACGGTCTCCGCGCGGCTCTCCTTCGCGACCCGGACGAGGTCGGAATGGCCGGCGTGGGCGGAGAAATCGAACTTGACGACCTCGCAGGCGGGGTGGAGCACCGTCTCGTCGATGACGAGCGACCCCTCGTCGAGCAGGCGCCGACCGTTCGAACCCTCGACCTGGAAGCCCGTGAGATAGATCGAGCTCTTCGGGTCGCGGTAGAGCTCCCCGATGTAGTACAGCACCGGGCCGCCGTCGAGCATCCCCCCCGTCGTCACGATCACCTCGGCCTCCCGCAGCGCCTTCCTGCGGTCGCCGGGGTGCTCGACCACGTGCACTCCTTCCATCGCCCGGCGGAACCGACGGGCATCGGCGAGATACTCCGGTGCCGCCTCGTAGATCTCGTTGACCTGGCGGGCCATCCCGTCGAGGTAGGTTTCGAAGCCGGACGACGCGAGCGACATCAGGACCTCCTGCGCGCGCCCCACGGCGAACGCGGGGACGATCGCCTTCCCTCCCCGGGCGACCGTCTCCTGCACCTTGTCCCGGAAGCGCCGCTCGGTCTCCTTCCGGTCGGGATGCTCGCGACCGGCGTACGTCGATTCCATCACCAAGACGTCGCACTCCACCGGCTCCGCTCCACCGACCAGGTGGGTCGGCAGCGTCTGGAGGTCGCCCGTGAACAGTACGTCCTTGTCACCCTTATAGAGGATCATGGACGCGCCGGGGATGTGGCCGGCCGGAGTGAATTCGACCTCGATCCCGTGGTGGCGGAAGGTCCCGTGTCGGTCGACGGCGGTGAACCGGGCGTGCAGCGCGTGAATGTCGTTCGGGGTGTACGGGGCGAGGTAGCCTTCCAGCCGAGCGACCTTGAGCGCGTCCTTCGTGAGCAGGTCGGCGACCGCGATCGTGACGGGCGTTGCGATCAGCCGGGCCTTCGGGAGCCGGCTCAGCAGCGGCGTCATCCCCGAGTGGTCGAGATGCGCATGGGAAAGGAAGGCGAGATCGACGTTGGTCGGCGCGGGCCGGGGATACGCCGGGGGATCCGACGGCGTGATCCCGTAGTCGAAGAGGAGCGTCCGGCCCTGGTCGCGCACGACCAGGCCGAGGGAGCCGACCTCGTTGGCTCCTCCGAGGAACTGGAGATCCATCGACGGCCCGAGCGGTCGGCCCACATAACCTCTCGCCGGGGCGCGGACGGGGCCCGGCGTCGCAGGTCTCTATATCCCGTCGCCGTTCCCGACGCGATGAGCCGACCGGTCCACCCCGAGCTCGAGGTGCTCTACCGGATCGGTCTCGCGGTCCACCGGGTCGTGCGGGACTGGGCGAGCTCGCCGTTGCGGGCGGACGTCGTCGCGATGGGGGCCGACGGGTCGCCGACCGAGGAGCTCGACCGGCTCGCCGAGGCGGAGATCCTCCGCGTTCTGGACGCCGAGGGGGTCGACTGGGACCTGTTGTCGGAGGAGGCGGGCCGAGTAGTGCGCGGCGGGCACCGAACGCTCGTCGTCGACCCGATCGACGGGACCATGAACTCGCTGAGGAACCTCCCGTTCTCCACGGTCAGCCTCGCGCTCGGCACGAAGGACCTCGGCGGCATCGAGGTCGGACTCGTGCGCGACCTCTACCGTGGGACGACGTGGGCAGCGGCCCGGGGCGAGGGCGCTTTCCGCGAGGGTCGTCCGATCCGCACCCGCCCGTGGAACCCCCGTGGAGAGGTATTCTTCGTGAACCTCGGTCAGCGTGCCACGGAGCGCGCGGCCCGGATCGCCGGCCGGGCGCGCCGGGTCCGGTCCCTCGGCTGCGCGTCGCTCGAGATGCTCATGGTCGCGCAGGGGAGCGCCGACGCCTACCTCTTCGAGAACGCAGAGCCCGGGCGGAACCTGCGCGCCACGGACATCGCGGCCGCCTATCTCATCGTCCGCGAAGCGGGGGGCGGAGCGACCGACTCGCGCGGAGGGTCGCTCGAACGCTTTCCGCTCACGGTGGAAGCCCGTTCGAGCGTCCTCGCGTTCGGAGACCCGAACCTCGGGCGCGATCTCGCGGAGGCCGAGGCGGGATGAAGATCGCGATCGCCGCGAACCCGCACAAGCCGGCGGCGCTCGAGCTCGCCCGGCACGCGGTCGCCCAGATCGGCAGCCGGGCGGAGATCGTGCTCAGCGAGGAGACGCTCAACGTCGCCCCCGAGCTCCCGCACGAGCCGCTCGAGTCGCTCCGGCCGGACGTGGTGATCGCGATCGGAGGCGACGGGACGTTCCTTCACGCCATCCACCGCTGCGACGCGCCGCTCCTCCCGATCAACGCGGGGACGGTGGGCGTGCTCGCCGAGGTCGAGGCCCAGCGGCCCGCGGAGTTCGTCGCGGCGCTCGAGCGGCTGCTCGCGGGACGGTACTACCTCGAGGAGCGGATGAAGCTCGGCGCCCAGGTCGGCCCCCGGCCGCTGCCGGACGCGGTCAACGAGTACGTCCTGCACGCGGCCCACGTCGGGAAGATGGGCCTCTTCGAGCTCGCCTTCGACGATCACGTCGTCGGGCGGGTCCAGGCGGACGGGATCATCATCGCGAGCCCGACCGGCTCCACCGGCTACTCCCTGAGCTCCCTCGGCCCGATCGTCGATCCGGGGATCGACGCCCTCGTGCTGACGACCATCGCTCCGTTCCGCGTCGAGGCCCGGGCGCTCGTCGTCGACCCCCTCAGGACCGTCCGCCTCCGGTCCGTGGAGCGCGAGCGCCCCTCGGTGCTGATCTGCGACGGGCAGGAGGAGGTACCGGTCCCGCCCCCTTCGTACGTCACCGTGTACCGGGCGCCGCGGCGCGCGACGCTCGTCCGCTTCGGTTCCCGGTTCTTCCAGCGGTTGCGCGGCAAGCGGATCCTTCCCTGGAGCGAAGAGTTCTCCGAAGAGGGGGCGAGAGGTGCCGATCTTCCGCCCGCACCGTAAGCGCCCCGAAGGGGCCCCGGGGATCGGCGCGACCCCGCGCGCGATCTCCCGGGACGTTCTCGACCACGCCCTCGCCAGCGCCCGGGCCGCGCTCCCGAACGAGTTCGGGGGGGTCCTGCGCGCCGACCCGCCGGGGGTGATCGGCGAGCTCCTGCTGGTCCCCGGGGGCACCGCCGGTCGGCGCCACGCGAACTTCCACCTCTACATGCTGCACGCCGACCTCTCGATCGTTGGGACCGTGCACTCGCACCCGTCGGGGGCGCTCCATCCCTCGGCCGCCGATCTCCGGCTCTTCCGGAACTGGGGGCGGCGCCATCTGATCCTCGGCGCGCCGTTCGGACCGGGCAACTGGAGAGCCTACGACAGCAACGGGGAGGAGACGACCCTCGAGGTGAGGGAGCGCGGACGGCCCCTTGGCGGGCCCTTGCCCGTGTATCGACCCCGGGCGGTCCACCGACCGAGCGAGCGGCGCGCCGAAGAGCTCCCGTCCGACGAAGAGTAAGGGGCGTCGGCCCGCCCGCGGGGGGCCCAGGGTCCGCGCCCTACTCGCGGACGGGGATCGTCGGCACCGGCAGGCTCTCGGGCGACCGGTTGGGGTCGGCGATCGGCCGGCCCGGGCGCACGGAGTCGCTCCAGAGCCCGTGCATCTTCGCGATCATCTCGAGGAAGCCGATGAACCCCCGGAAGACGCCGCGGTAGAGCTCGGTGTGCGCTCCCTCCCAGTCGAAGAAGTCGCGCAGCATCCGCTTCGACTGTCGGAGCCCGTGCGTGAGCGCCCGCTTCAGGAGCTCCTCCTGCAGGGGGCTCAGGCGATCCCGGCGGAACCAGTCCCGGCTCTTGAGGTGGCCGAGCGGAACGAAGAACATCGGCACAAGGAGCGCCTTGAAGTCCCATAGGTCGTCAATGAGGTCAATCGTCCGGCGGACGTCCTCCTCCGTCTCCTGCGGGAGGCCCACGATGAACGTGCACGCCGGATAGACGTGGTTGTCGTTCATCAGCCCCGCGGCCTGCACGACCAGCTCGGGCCACTGCGAGGCCTTGAACGGCGCGACCTTGCCCGGCATGGCCGCCGTGATCATGCGGGGGGAGCCGGTCTCGACGCCGACCTCGACGCCCCACCAGCTCTGCTTGTCGTCGATGAGGACCTCGGCGCACTTCGACAGGAGCTTCGGCTTGGTCATGAGGGACGCGACCGCGACGTGGCTCCAGCCGACCTGTTCGTAGTGGCGCTTCGCGAGTTGGAGGAGCGGGATCAGCTTCTCCTCGTGGGGCATGATGTTCGGGCTGCCGTAGAAGTAGACGTCGTCGGAGTGGAGGATCCCCTTGCGGATCCCGATCTTCGCGTTGACCTTGAGCTCCTCCTCGATCTTGTCGAGAGGATACCAGCGGGTCGGACGCGTCGTCACCGAGCAGAACGAGCAGCCGCGGCAGCAGCCGCGGCCGATCTCGACCAGCCCGTTGACGCTCGGATACCGGATCGACGAGATCTGCTCGACCTTCGGCGCCTCCTTCGCGGCGAGCACGACGTGGGGAGGCAGGAACTCGTCGTGGAGGGCCTTGCTCACGATCTCCCGGACGAACAGGTCGCTCTCCCCTTCCACGACGGTGTCGATCCCCCCGATGGAATCGAGGAACTCCTGGATCCACGGCAGCTTGAGTCGCGTCGCGGGGGAGAGCTGCCAGGCGCAGGGTCCTCCCGCGATGATCTTGAGCCCGCGCTTACGGGCTTCCACCACCGCAGGCTGCGACAGCATCCTGCGGAAGTTGACCGAGTTGAGGGTCTCGCGGCGCATCACGCCCCCGAACGTGGAGCTGGGCGGGTTGAGACCGAAGTAGTCGTGACCCGAAATGAGGAGCAATTTCGCCTCGCCCGGCATGTACCGCTCGAGGAAGCTCGGATGCACGATACGGGCATCGAACCCGGCGTCGATGAGCGATGCCTCGATCTTTCGCATCCCGTACGGGGCCTGCCGCGGGTAGCCGTGCTCGTCCGTCGGCATCACCGGGTAGAAGAGGCGCCGGTACACCCCTTCCGGAAACACGTACGCCGGGGTCGTCGTGCCGAAACCCAGGAACTCCTTCCCGTGGTGGTTGCTCATCATCGTCCAGTCGCAGGTGATGACAACTTCCGGCATCGATTCCCCTACGGTAGGCCACGTGGGCCCGTCGCTCCACGAAGCAGCCCTTTTTATTGGTTGCGAAGCCGGAGGTGCTACAGACTCTCCCCCTCGAACGGCGTTGGAGGGCAGCCCGGGGCGCCGGAGGGTTAATCGAAGTCCATCTCGTCGTCGTCGCGCGGAAGGACGCCGTCCAGGGCGTCGGCCGATTCCTCGGGCGTCTCGTCGGCCCCCCCGCCCTCGTGGAAGGCAGGGTCCCGCTGGAGCAGATGGATCCGCACGCAGTCTCGATGCGCCGGGTTCCCGTTCCAGGAGCTCGTCTCCTCGGGGACGCCGAGCGGCTCCTTGCAGAGCGTGCAGATCTCGGGTGGCGGACTGATCCACGCGATCCGACGCGGGGGCGACTCCATGCCATTCCCCCAACATCGAGGGGGTCCATTACCTTTCCCCGGACCGCCGATCCAGCCTCTGGACCGTTTTGCCCGAGAATGCCCGCCGTCCCTGCGCACGCCCCAAGGGAATTAACCCCGACCCCCGTGGGCCCGGCCGATGGACACGCTGAGCGAGATCCGTCGGCGCCGTACTGCGCTCGGGATCCCGCTCGGAGAGCTGGCTCGGGCGGTGGATCGGAGCGACGCTACGCTGTCGCGGATCGAGCGCGGACAGATCCGCCCGTCCTACGAACTGGTCCAGCAGATCCTGAGCTATCTTGAGACGAAGGAAGGGCTCACCGCACCGAAGCTCACGGTGGCGGACCTGATGAACCGAACGTTGACCTCCGTCGAATCTGCCGCATCGCTCTCCACGGCCGCGCAGCGGATGGAGTCCGGTGCGTTCTCGCAGCTGCCGGTAATCGATGAGGGTCGCGTGGTGGGGGCGCTCTCGGAGTCGGCGTTGCTTCGCGCGCTCGCCCAGGCGAACGCCCATCGACTCCGGGTCCGGGACGTGCTCGAGACCGCGTACCCGGTCGTCGAGGAGGGCTTTCCCGCCGAGCTTCTTCCCCCGCTCCTGGGCCGGTACGCGGCCGTGCTGGTGAGCCATCGCGGCGAGATCCGCGGGATCGTCACCAAGTCCGATCTGATCCGGGGGCTCCGGGGTACCTCACTGCGCCGAAAGCCGGAAGGCTAGAGGACCGGCCCGGAAGTTCTCTCGTCCCCTGTCGCGCGGAGCCCGGCAAGGACTCGCTCCGGAGAGGGAGGGGGACCCGGCGGGCTCGGATCCCCGCTGGGTCCCACGTCCCGCGCGATTTCCGTAGACGGTCCACTAGCCCCGTGCGCTCCGGGGGCGGCCGCGTAGTTCATCGATGTCGCGGTGGGGGAGAGCGCCCCTAGAGCGATCCCGCTCGGCCCCGCGCTATCGCGCGTCTCCACCGGGAGGGCGTCGCGGCGAGACGCCGGGCGATTTCCGTACCCGACCTCCTCCGACCGGGCGGCGGTCCCCGCCCGCCGCCGCACCCATCCGTCCGCGGACGCACCCTCGGTCGTCGCGGGTCGCTCACGTTGCGTGAGCGCGCCGAGTGAGTTCGCTCCATGGGCAGGCGGTCCCCTCCGTCATCGTGGATCGGTCCGAGAGCGAGGCCACACGCCCGGGCCGGTGGGGAGCGCTGAGAAGCCCCAGCTTCCGGCTCGTGCTCACGGCCGGCGTGGTCTCCCAGGTGGGCGACTGGGCGCTCTCGGTGGGATTGGTGTACTTCGTCTATCTCCTCACCGGGTCTACCCTCGCGACCGGGGCCGCGTTGCTCACCGCCGTGGTTCCCCAAGCCCTGGTCGGCAGTGTCGCCGGGGTTTACGTCGATCGTTGGTCGCGGCGCCGGACGATGATCGCGACGAACCTCCTGCTCGCGGCCGGCCTCGTGCCCCTCCTTTTCGTTCATGCGGTCGGGGAGATCGGTGTCGTCTACGCCGTCCTCGGGTTCGAATCCGCGGTGGGGGCGTTCTTTCCCCCCGCCGAAGGGGCCCTGATCCCCGAGATCGTCCCCGCGGAGCTCCTGCTGCAGGCCAACTCGATGTACGGGTCCGGCCGCCAGCTCGCCCGGCTTGCGGGTGCCGGGATCGGCGGGATCCTCGTCGGGGTCTATGGCCTCGCCGGGGTCGCTTGGCTCGACCTGGGAAGCTTCGTGGTCGCCGCTGCGGTGTTGCTGCCGGTGGTCGAGCAGTACCGCGTTCCGCGCCCCCCACGCGGGACATCCCGGACGCTCTCCGCCCTACGCCGCCTCAGGGCCGAATGGCTCGGGGGGGTCGCCGCGACCCGGACCGCGCGCACCGCGATGATCCTCCTCGTTCTCTCCGCGACCGTATATTTCGGCGAAGGGGTCTTCGGTACGCTCGCCGCCCCGTTCGTGGTGGCCGTGCTCCACGGTTCCGGACCGGACTATGGCTGGTTTCTCTCGCTCGAGGCGGTCGGCGGGATCCTCGGCGGAGCGCTGGTCGCCTCTCGAGCCCGTCAATGGCGAGCGCACCGTGTCCTGCCGATCGCGTCCGTCACATTCGGCATGCTCGATCTCCTCCTGTTCAACTATCCGTACTGGGACCCTCAGATCGGCTGGGCGTTCCTGATCGTCGTGGCCGTGGGATTCCCGGCCGCCGGCTTCGGGGCCGCGTACGCGTCGCTGCAGCAGACTGCGGTCGGGCCGGAGTTCCGGGGACGCTATCTCTCGTTCGTGCAGACGGTGGCCCTCCTCACGATGGCCTCGGGGGCGCTTTTGGCGTCGTTCCTGGGGAATACGGTCGGCATCGTGCCGCTGCTCGAGATCCAGGGGACCGTCTACGTGGTCGGGGGGCTGTTCGTCGGACTCACAAGGGGTCGCGAGCGGGGTGTTCCCCTCGAGGGGGTCGCTCGGCTGCCCGAGGCTCCGAGTCCTCTCGACTCGGAGCCCTCGTGGCTCCTCGCTGACAACGGCGGGGTGCGCGCGGAGAGCGGATCGAGCCCCGACGCCCTCCCGGCTCGTGACGACGCGAAGGCGATGCAGGGCGGATCGTAGGGACCCCCGGGGACCGCTCGCGCTCGCGCGCCTCCACCCGACCGCCTCCCCGGGCGAGCGGGCGCGCCCCCTACCGTCGACCGACGGGCGCGTCGGCGTGACCGCGATCCCCCGCGCTCCGGCCGAGCGAGCGTCGGCGGGAGGGCGACCGTCTCGGCCGGACCGCGGCCAGGGTCGCCTCTATCGCGAGATGGGCGGCCCGGGTCCCGAGGTGGTCGGCGAGGCCCCCGGGACGAGACTCCCGGGCCCGGGGGGACCGTCGGTCGGTCGTGGCCGCGAAGACGACGTCCCCATCGACCGCGCTGTGGAACGGTACGATCGCGGCGGAGAGACCGGAGTGGACCATGGCGGCGACCCGAGCGAGCACCGGCCGACCGACCGCGAGTTCGGTAACGACGATCGCGAGCGTCGTGTGGGCCGCCCCGCCCCGCGGGACCCGGGTCGGTTGCGGCGGCACGATCGCTCCCCGTGGGCCCCGAGCGCCGGCGACCCACGAACCCGTCCCGGGGTCCCGGACCGCGCCGACCGCGTTCACGACCACGAGGACGCCGAGGGCACCGTAGGCCGGGTCCCGGTTCGCCGCCGCGCCGAGTCCGCCGGCCATTGCGCGGCCGCGACCGAGGTACTTTCCGACCGTCGCGCCCGCGCCGGCACCCACCCGCCCGGTGGCCACCCTTCCGGCCCGGGAGCGTCGGCTCGCCTCGAAGCCGAGCGGCAGATAATCCGGCAACGACCCCGACCGCACGGGCAGGTCGAACAGCGCAGCGCCGGAGATCGGGACCACGACGTTCGGGTTGCGGAACGCGCGGTGGCCCCCGCCGCGTTGGAGGATCTCCGTGCGCACGCCCCGGGCCGCGTCCAAGCCGTAGAGGCTTCCGCCGGAGAAGAAGACCGCCCAGCGACGCCCGAACGTCGCGTCGAGCGACAGGGAGGCGGTGTCGTAGGTCGCCGAGGCACCCCCCCGCACGTCGACGACGGTGGGCGCGGGTCGGTCAAATCGGACGACCGTCACTCCGCTGCCGCCGTCCTCGCTCTCGGCATGGCCGACGGCGACGCCGGGGATCTCACCGAAATCTATCCGGCGCACCGCCACGGGACCGACAGCACGGTCCGGTCCAAAACACTAGGTGGACCGCGGTGCGCGCAGCGGGGATTTATCTCTCACGGGGGTTCCCTAGATTCGGATGAGCCGTACTGCCGCCCCGGCTCCGGCCGGCGAGGTCGCGCCCCCGGGCTTCCGCGTCGCGCGCGACCTCCCGATCGGGCGGCACGCGTTGCTTGCCGCGTTCCCCGGCCTCGACCGGCTCACGCCCGCAGAACGGATGGTGGCCGATCCCAAGGCTCGACACCGCCTATTCTCCGAGACCGAGATCGAGCTCGTCGCCCAGGACCTCTGGATGTACGTCGCTCCGTTCACGGCGCCGGGGGGCGCGCGACGGGAGTGGCGCCCGGTCCTCTCCCCCGACAAGGATTGCATCGTGATCGGCGAGAGCCATCTGCGCACGAGCTCACCCCTGATGCTGTTCATGGACATCTATCACGAGCTCTGCCACGTCCTGCAGCGACGGGATGGGGCCGACCTCTGGCCCCCGGGGGTCAGTTACGTGCGACGCTGGACGGAGGTCGAGGCGTACCGATTCGTCGTGGTGGAGGCCCGGCGCTTCGGGGTCTCGGACGAGTTCCTCCGGGACTATCTTCGCGTCGAGTGGATCTCGGACCGCGAGCATCGCGAACTCTTGCGGACGCTCGACGTACCCGCGAAGTGAACGCCGCGGGCACTCTCCGTCGCCGGGAGCCAGCGCGGACCGGACGCGCTGCGCGAAGAACCGATTCTTTATGCTCCCGACTCCGGAATTCGACTACTTACTCCGGGGGCGATCGGCGTGTCGGTCGACATCAAGGCGCACGTCGTCGTCCGGCCCTCGTCGAGCGACCTCTGGTTCCTCGCGTACCTGCCGCTCGCGATCTCGGACGGGATCGCGACGCCCCTGATCCCGCTGCTCGCGCTCCAGCACTTCGGCGCGACCGCCTTCGCCGTCACGATTATCATCGCGGCGAGCGCGATGAGCCAGGTGCCGTTCACGATCCTCTGGGGCAACCTTTCGGACCGGATCGCCCATCGTAAATTTTTCCTCGTCGGATCGTTCCTCGCCACCGGCGTCAGCATCATCCTGATCGCGCTCGCCCACGATCTCCTGACCTACTTCTGGCTCAACGTCGTCGAGGGGCTCGCCTCCGCCGCGAGCGCGCCGATCGGCACGATGCTCCTGCTCGAGACCCGCCACCGGCGGTGGTGGCCCGCGGACATCGGGCTCTTCGGCCTCATCTCGGGCCTCGGCACGACCGTCGGACTCGCGCTCGGGTTCGTCTGGCTCTTCGTGGTCGGACTCAACCAGCCGGCGATCCAGGTCATGACCGCGCTCCTGATCCTCTCCGGCGTCCTCGCGCTCGTATCGGCCGGGATCGCGTGGGCGTGGATCGAGGAGCCACCGGCCGCGGCCCGCGTCGACCGTCTCAGCGTCGCCGACCTCGTCCACCTCCACCGTGGGGTCGTCGAGCGTCTCCGCCACGTCCGCGCCCGGGTCGTTGGGCTCGTCGACCTCACTCGACCGACCTCCGAGCGGTTGCCGGGGCGGGAGTTCCTCTTCCTCGCCGCGCTCGGGATCATGAGCGTCGGCTTCGACATCTTCTACGGCCCGTTCCCGGTCTTCCTGTGGAAGTCGGCGCACTTCTCCGACGCGGGGGTCTTCATCGTCTACCTCGGCTCGGCGGCGGCGTCGACCGCGCTCTTCTTCCACTCGGGCAAGGCCGTAGACCGGCATTCGCCGAAGTCGGTGTTCCTCGAGTCGCTGGCCGGCCGGATCGTCCTGATGCTCCTCTTCCTGTGGGGGCCGATCTACGTCCTTCTCGGCCTCGGCTCCCCCGGACTCCTCGCGTGGCTCACGCTCCTCAACGCGCTTCTTGGGGTGACCTGGGCGTTCATCAGCACCGCCAGCACGCTCTTCCTCGTCCGCCTCGTCGGGCGGGCGGCCCGTGGACGGGCGCTCGGCCTCTACAACGCGTTCGCCGGCGCGGGGAGCCTCCTCGGTACCCTTGCCGGCGGCTGGCTCTACGCGACCTACGGGGTGCACCTCGCCTACTCGATCGCGGCGATCACGATCCTCGTGGGCGCCGGGGTGCTGCTCGCGATCCCGTACCACCTCTTCCAGCTCCCGCATCACTCCGCGCACCGGGTTCGTCACCTGCACCCCGGCGGGAATTCCCTGCACGCGAGCGCCCGGGCAACGGTACCTCCTCCGCCGGTCCCGATCGGGCGCCGGCCCTGACGGACTACCCGAACATCTCCCAGGTTAGGGTCCGGATCACGTAGCCGAGCGCGAGATTCGCGAGAAAGACCTCGAGCTCGGCCGGGTACTCTCGGATCGTGCACGAGCGGAACCCGAGCTGGCCGACCGCGACCGGTCGCCCCCCGTTCATGACCGCAAAGCGGCCGGTGAGCCGCTCGTTGATCGTGTACGGGATCCCGCCGTACTCGATCGTCATCGGACCGAAGACCGTCGACTCGGTCTTCCATTGCTCCTCGCCCATTCGGATGCGGATCTGGTCCGGCTTCGCCCGATAGGAGACCGTCGAAAAGACCTCCTCGGGCGCGTCGGGTCGGTACGTGATGTAATCCGTCGAGAACAACGCCGCGATCCGCCGCCCGAGGCCCTCCTGGCCGGCCTCGATGGGACGGCAGATCCACGTCTCGCGACCGACCTCGATCTCGATGACGTTCTTCAGGACCCGGGCGGTCGCCTGGATCATCGGGCCCACTCGGGGCGAATCCAACCCTGACGTAATAATGACGGCCCGGCTTCCCCGGGCGTGGTGGAGCCCGTTTGGACCCCGCCCGCCGCCGAACGGGAGCTCGGGCTCGAATTCTATCGCACGCGAACTCCGGGCGTCCCGGGCCGTATCAAGGCCCGCGCCGACGACTTCCACGTGCAGGAGATCTCCACCTATCCACGCCCGGACCCGTCGGGCGCGTTCGTCGTCCTCCGCGTGGCGAGCCGGGACTGGGAACAGCACGAGCTCGCCGCAGCGCTCGCCCGGCGGCTCCGGCTCCCGCCGCACTCGGTGAAGTGGTCCGGCACGAAGGACCGTCGCGCGGTCGCCGACCGGCTCTTCTCCTACGCGGGCTCCCTGCCGCCAGCCGACCTCGGCCTGCCCGGCGTGGAGCTCCGGGAGGCGTACCGGGCCCGGGAGGGCCTCGTGCTCGGTCACCACTACGGGAACGCCTTCGAGATCCGCGTGAGCGAGCTCGACCGCCCGGCGGAGGCGGCGGTCGCCGCCTATCGCGAGACCGAGGCCGAGCTGAGGGAGCTTGGGGGTTTCCCGAACCTCTTCGGCCCCCAACGCTTCGGCGAGGTCCGCCCGGTGACCCACGAGGTCGGCCGCGCACTCATCCGCGGGGATCTCGCGGGCGCGGTCGACGTCTACCTCACCGCGGTCCCCGCGGGCGCTTCGCCGGGGAGCGGCGACGCCGCTCGGCGGGCGTTCGCGGAGCACCGGGACGCGGCCCGGGCCCTCCGAGAGTTCCCGTCCGAGTACCGGTTCGAGCGGGCGCTGCTCGAGCACCTGGCGCGGGGCCACCCTCCCGAGCGGGCATTCCGCGCGCTCTCTCGAGACCTCCGCCTCCTGTTCGTCCACGCCTTCCAGGCGCTCCTCTTCAACCGGTGGGTCAGCCGGCGGGAGGCGCTCGGCCTCCCGCTCGACCGACCGATGGCCGGCGATCGGATCCTCCGGGTCGGCCGCGACGGCACCGTCCGCAGTCAGGAACCGGTGCCGGTCGACACCGACAACGCACGGGAATGCACCGACCTGGTCTCCCGGGGCGGCGCGCTCCTCGCCGGGCCGCTCGTCGGATTCGAGACCGGGGTCGCTCCCGGGCCCGTCGGGGAGCTCCTTGCCGCGGTCCTCTCCGAAGAGGGGGTCGATCCGGCCGGCTTCCGCCTGCCGGCAGCCCCCGAGGTCGCGAGCCGCGGCGCTTGGAGGCCCGTCGTGCTCCCCGTTCCCCCGACGGCGCTGCGGGCGGAAGCGACCGCGGTCGAGTTCCGTTTCGCCCTGCCGAAGGGGGCGTACGCCACCGTGTACCTCCGCGAGTTCCTGAAGAACGGTGCGACCACGGGGGCGGGTGCAAACGAGCCTACTAATACCCGGTCCCCGGCTCCTCGCATCGCGTAAGCTTCCCGCCATGGCGATCGAGTCTCCACGTCCGTACCGCTACCCCGCGCCGTCGGCCGGACTCTCTCCAGGACCCGCCGCGTCGCCCGAGGATGCCCCGCCGCGGATCCCGTGCGGCGTGCCGGATTTCGACTACATGACCGGTGGGCTTCCCTCCGGTTCCGTCGTGCTCCTCTTCGGCGAGCCGGGCGCCGGGGCCCCCGAGTTCGCCCTGACGAGCGCGGCGCACCTGATGCTGCGGTTCGACGACCCCCGTCTCCACCAGTTCTATCTCGGGAACGCGAAGGGTCCTTTCCGTTATCCCGAGGGCGTCGCTTACCTCAGCACCAGCCGCTCGGAGTCGCAAGTGATGGACGAGCTCCGGTCGGCCTTCGCCGGGATCTATCCCCGTGTCCTCGCGCGCCACCTCACGTTCCGCGACCTCTCGCCGGCGTATTTCCAGGACACCGTGGTCCCGAGGGAGTGGGCCTCCGTGCGGAGCCCGCTCCTCTCCGAGAACTCGGGGAGCCGCCCGACTCCGATGGACCCGGTGCGCGCGCTGGCGGAGTCGGCGGAGCGCGACGGACCGGGGCGGCTGCTCATCGTCGATTCGCTCACCGATCTCGTCGTGCGCGACGGGGTCTCGTCAGCCGATCTCCTGACCCTCCTCAAGGGGCTGCGGCGTCGAGCGAAGGAGTGGGAGGGGATCGTCTACCTGCTGCTCGCGAAGGGCGTCGCGCCGCCCTCGATCGAGCAAGCCGTCATCGATTCGGTCGATGTCGTGCTTCACTTCGCCTGGCAGACCAGCCCCAGCCGCTCGCACCGCCAGCGGACGATGCTGATCGAGAAGTCGATGCCGGTCCTCGCGCGGCTGCCGGCCGAGTACCTGGGCCGGTTCGTGATCCGCGTCAATCCCGTGAACGGGCTGGTGACCACTCAGTATGAGCGAATCTGACGGGGTCCGGCCGCGGGTCCCGACCGGGGTCGGCGGGCTCGATGAGATGATCGGCGGGGGCTTTCCGGCCGGCCACGTCGTACTCGTCACGGGACTCCCCGGCACCGGTAAGACCTGTCTCGGTCTCCAGTTCCTGCTCGAGGGCGTCGCGCGGGGCGAGCGGGGGGTCTTTCTCTCGCTGGAAGAGGACGTCGGTCCCCTGCTCGAGAGCGGCCGCCAGTTCCACTGGCCGGTCGATGCGGCGGTCAAGGACGGGACGCTGAAGGTCCTCCGGCTCGACCCCAAGGAGACCCGGCAGAGCCTGCACCGGATCCAGGGCGAGCTCGGCAAGGAGTTCACGGCGCTCAAGGCGCAGCGGATCGTTGTCGACTCCGTCTCGCTGCTCAACATGCTGAGCGACGACGAGCCGAGCCGGCGGGCCACGCTGTTCGCGCTCGCAGGGGCCTGTCGAGAGTCCGGTGCGACGACGATCCTCACGGCCGAGGCCGACCCGATCCACCCGGAGGTGAGCCGGGACGGGCTCTCCGAGTACGTCGCCGATGGCGTGCTCCTCCTCGGGTACCGGACGGGTTCCGACGGCCACCGTGTCGGTCTCGCCCTGCGCGTGCTCAAGATGCGGCGCGCCGCGCACGTGCGCACGGTCCAGCCGTATGCGATCGGCCCGAAGGGGATCCAGGTCGACGCGAAGGCCGTCGACTTCGGCGGCCCATAACGGTACCGCGTCGTGCCCGCTCGGGGGCCGGCCGTGACGGGGCGCCCCGGTGACCCGGTGGAGGTCGTCCGCGGGCCGGCCGAAAACCCGCCGTCCAAGAGGAGAGTGGATCTCGGGAGGCTCAACAACAATTCCCACATTGAGCCGCTGGAACTCCGCCCGAAGTTCCTCCCGTTGCGAAGGACCGGACTCAGAGTTTCCCGAACTTGCCGGGGCTTCATGTCGTTCGCCAACGCGCTGGCCTAGTTGCTCGGCAGAGACCGAGCAGGAGCGGCGACTCTGCCGGGCCGCGACGCCGCGGGATTCCCGAAAAGCGCACTCCGTCGAGCTGGACGCTCGAAACGCTCCGAACTACTCGGCGCTCCAGCCTCCACTCCGGTGGGCATCGGGCCTGGTTAAGCTTAAGTATTCATGTAGATATTTGTCTACATGACGCTATCCAGATCCCCGGAGTCGCAACTCACGTCCCGGCTCGAACATCTCGTTGAGAAGGATGCGGCATGCCTGTGCTCGATCTCGGGTTACCAGGAGCTCGCCGAACAGATCCGGAAAGCGCCCTCGTTCCCGATGAGCCTGCGGCGGGCGCAGGCAATGGCCGACGAAAGCCGTCTCGTTATCCTGGCCCTGCTACGGCGTGAAAAGGAACTCTGCGCCTGCGAACTCCAGGCGGCGCTCGGGGTGCGCCACCCCACGGTGAGTCACCACATGCATCTCTTGGAGCGGGCGGGGCTCGTCCACTCAGAGCGCCGGGGCAAGTGGGTCTACTATCGACTGGCGAGCCGAGATGGTCTGTGGGTCCCGTGAATCCCCCGAGGGAGAAAAGGGAGGAAAGCAAAATGAATCGGAAGAGCGCGACCAAGAAGCGATCGGCGGGAGTGGACAGGGCGGAGCGAACGATCCGATCGACCGGAGGATTCCTCGACGGACCTCCGCGTCCACTCGCGTCGACGGCCAACTCCTCGGGGTGTTGCGGGGAGGGCGGTTCCGGCGGTTCGTGTTGTGGTGGGGGCCCATCAAAAGCGACGTCGGGCGGCGAGTGTTGTGGGGGCTCGGGAGCCGCGGGCGGATGCTGCGGTGGCAGGGGATCGTCGAGTTGTTGCGGAGGGAGCTGACCCACCGCAGAGGACAGCTTCCTGGCGACGGATCCGGCCCGGAGGTGAGTCCGGCTTCGAACGATGATGGACGGCGTGGGGGACTTTGACGGGGATCGAGCGTTCGAGACCGTGAGAATGCTCAGCGGACGGGCATTCGCGGGTCGGAGGGTGGTCACGGCGGGACACGAACGGGCTCGCCGATGGATCGAGGCTCGGCTGACGGGTTGGGGATACGAGATTGGGAGGCACCCTTTCCGATACCCAACCTCCGTCGTCGATGTGGTCGGATCCCCCACCGGGAGTGCGTCGACCCGAAGAATCGCATCTCGGAGGCTTACGTATCGGCGGGACTTCGCCGAACACCCTGCCAGCGCGCCAATCGCCGTCCGTTAAGCGGCGCGGTCGTTCGATGGAACCGTGACACGAACTTCCGGAATCGTTGGGTCGTGTCGAGCGCGGACCCCGGTTCGCCTCCGCTTGGTCAACAGATCGTCCAAGCTGCCGCACGAGACGCGATCGGCTTCCTGATTCCCTTCTCGGTCCCCCGTGGAGGGGTCATCTTTAAGCAATTGCCCGCGGGAGCCCCGTTTCCACTGCCGACATTCTTTCTCCGACAGGAGCTGCTCAATTCCGAGTGGCCCACGGAGATCGGCCTTGACGTTCGAGTTCGACGGCTCCCCCTGACCGGGATGAACCTTCTTGCCGAAGTCGCGGGCTCCGATCGTGCCCTCGCCCACCAGCCCTTGCTCTTGGGAGCCCACTACGACGCGGTCGGAGACGATCCGGACGGACGACGGTTCCCGGGCGCCTCGGACAACGCTTCGGGTGTCGCGGTCGTTCTCGAGGTCGCGCGGGCGCTGCGCGAGCATCAAGTGGCATTCCCACGGCCCGTCTGGATCGCCGCCTTTGATGCCGAGGAGACCGGGGCCTACGGGGCTCGCGCCCTCGCGGCCGAGTTCCGCCACTCGGGGATCTCGCCGATAGTGGTCAATCTCGACTTGTCGGCCCTCGCCGACAGCCCCGTCGTGGTGGAGGGATCCGCCAACTCGTTGCCCCTGTTCCGAGCACTGGACGTCGCGGCAAAACGGATCGGAGTTCCGCTCGCTTACGGGGCAGTCCAGTCGGACAATCGGCAGTTTGCGGCGGTCGGGTTCCCTAGTGTCGGGCTTGGCTCGGGGGGCCGCGGATACCACACACCCTCCGATGGCCCGGGAAAGGTCCAACCCCCGGCATTGGCTCGGAGCGGGGCCCTTCTCCTCGCCGCGATCGACGAGCTCGCGGGGTGACTCTCCTCCCACGAGGGCTCCCTGAGCGTGGGGTCGTTGATCCCGACACGGTCGTCTAAACCTGCATCGCGCGGCGTGGAGCCCATAGACCCCGCCCAGGGCGAGAAAGTCGCTCTGAATCCCCTTTCCCACGCTCCCCTCGGGGGCCGGGACCCTAAAGCCGCTCGATAGGTCGGGGTTCCTAGGATGCGGACCCTCGACGAAGAGAGCAAGTCGGTGGCCCGTTCTTCTTGGATCGTTTACGTTGACCTCGACGCGTTCTACGTTGCGTGCGAGATCCGGGAGCGGCCCGAGCTCGCCGGGCGGCCGGTGATCGTCGGTCCCCCGCCCACCACAGGGCCGAGCCGGGGCGTCGTTCTCTCGGCGAGCTACGAGGCTCGGCGCTCCGGGGTGCGCAGCGCACAGCCGGTCGGCCTCGCCGCCCGCCTTTGCCCCGATGCGCGCTGGGTCCCGCCGGACTTCCCCAAGTACGAGCGGGCGAGCGCCGAGGTGCGCTCGGTGCTCCGTCGCCACGCGTCGCAGGTGCTGCCGTACAGCATCGACGAGGCCGCGCTGGTCCTCGAGAGAGGGGACGCGGAGGGCGCCCGCGCGGTCGCGCAGGCGGTCCAGCGGGAGCTCAAGGAGGAGCTCCAGCTCCCGGCCTCGCTCGGGGTCGCGAGGAGCCGGGTGGTCGCCAAGATCGCGACGGACCGAGCGAAGCCGGGCGGTATCGTGGTCGTCCTGCCGGAGGCGGTCGCGAGCTTCCTCGCGCCGCTCCCGGTGCGCGCGGTGCCCGGGGTCGGCCCGAAGACCGAGGCGCTGCTCCACCGGCACGGTTTCGATCGGATCGGCGATCTCGCGACGGCCCGGTCCTCCGACCTCGTCCGAACGCTCGGCGGATTCGGTCGCGAGCTCGTCGCGATCGCCCGCGGAGATCCGATCGAGACGACGGAGAGCGAGGCTTTGGGGCCCCGGTCCCGCTCGACCGACCATACGTTCGCGGTCGACGTCGACCGTTGGGAGGAGATCGAGGAGACCGTGCGCGCGCTGGCCCACGACCTCGGCACCGCGCTCGACCGGGAGGACCTGAGGTACGGCGCCGTCGGTGTCGGGTTCCGCTGGGCCGACTTCTCCCGGACACAACGCCTCCGGACGCTGCCGGCCGCGGGCGAGGGGTGGGCCCCACTCGCCGAGCGAGCCGTGCGGCTTGCCCACGAGCTTTGGGAAACGGAGCGCGCCGGTGCGGGCCGTGCCGTGCGAACGGTTTCCGTCCGAGCCGAGCGGCTGAGCGCGCGATCCCAGCGGCAGGTCTCGCTCGACCGGTTCGCCCCGGCCTCCGGCGGCTCACCTCCGTTTAAGTAGTCGGCCCGGGGTCGGGGCACCGCGGGGGCCGCCGGAGCATCATGGACGTCGCGCGACCGACATCGCTCGGGTCGGCCGAAGCCGCCCTGCTCCGTCCCGACCCCCGGATCGGGCTGCCACTTCCGGCCTACGCCGGGCAATCGATCCCGAACGTCGCGCGGACCGCCGTCGACGCCGCGGACGTTCCCCTCCGGGACGTGGAGGAGCTCCTCCCACCGCTCGTCGCCGACCTCGACCCGTTCGGGGGTCGCCGGGCGGAGGGCACCGTGGTCTTGTTCCTGGTCGACGCGCTCGGGTGGACGTCGTCCGGGGACGGCTCCCTAGGGGATCGGCCGGGCTACCCCTCCTCTTGGCGCGAGCGGGCACGCCCGATCACGACGGTCTTCCCGACCACGACCGCGGTCGCCCTTACCAGCCTCTCGACGGGCCAGAGCCCGAGCCGTCATGGGGTCGTCGGCCACCGGGTCTTCCTGCCCCGCTTCGGCGCCGTCACCGAGATGCTGAGGATGTCGCCGGTCGGGGTCGGAGCGTTCGACGCGTTCGCCGGCCCGGAGTGGAGCCCGTCCCTGGTGTCGGGCGCTCCCTCCTGGTTCCGCCGGGGGGTCCGGGCCGTCGCCCTCTCGCGCGATCGGTTCGAGGGTAGCGGCTTCACCCGGCTCCTCTACGAGGGGGCCGAGTACGTCGGCTACAGCACCGCCGCCGACTTCGGGCACCGGCTCGGAGAAGTGCTCTCCCGGCCGACTCCGCCCCCGCTCGTCTTTGCCTACTGGGACGAGCTGGATGCCGTCCAGCACGTGCACGGACCGCTTCCCTCGTTCCTTCAGTTCGAGTCGGACCAGGTCGCACGGATCCTTCGGCAAGCGGTCCGCCGCCTCGACCCCGGCCGGGCGCGGCGGACCACCGTCCTGGTCACGAGCGATCACGGGCAGGTTCCCATCGACCTCGCCAGCGAGATCTCGCTCGAGCGGGAGCCGTCGATCGCCCCCACCCTCCGCCAGCCCCCCGGTGGCGACCGCCGGGCCCTGCTTTTGACGGTCCGTCCCGGCCAGCTCGGAGCCCTCCGGGAAGCGCTCGCGCAACGGCTTCCCCCCGGGCACCGGGTGCTTTCCGCCTCCACGGCGGTCGACGCCGGCCTCTTCGGGCCGGGGCCCTTTCACCCCGAGCTCTTCGATCGCCTCGGCGACCTTCTGGTGCTGGTGCCGAGCCCGGCGTCGCTCACGTACCGTGTGCCGGGTTCCCCCCCGCGCCCGCTTCGGTGGGGCGGAGCGCACGGGGGTCTCGAACCGGAGGAGTTCCTGGTGCCGCTCGTCGCGGGTCCGATCACGGAGCTCGGGCGCCCGGACCCGGCGTGACGGGGGCGCCCCGCCGGCGCCGACCCCCGCCCAAAGCGTAAAGGGCCTCCGACCGTCGGCCGGCCGTGGCCGATTTGCGCGAGCCGATCGTCTCCTTGCTGGGTCACGTCGACCACGGGAAGACGACGCTTCTCGACCGTATCGCGGGCAGTGTGCGGGCCGAGAAGGAAGCCGGCGGGATCACCCAGCACATCGGGGCGATCGAGGTGCCGGGGTCGACGGTCCGCCAGATCTGTGCGGGGCTGTTGCGGACCGAGCAGCTGGTCGTCCCGGGTCTCCTCTTCGTCGATACTCCCGGGCACCGCTCCTTCGAGACGCTCCGACGCCGTGGCGGCGCCCTCGCCGACCTCGCGATCCTCGTGGTCGACGCCCGGGAGGGGATCATGCCGCAAACGCGCGAGTCGATTCAGATCCTCCGGCACGAGAAGACCCCGTTTGCCGTCGCGCTGACGAAGATCGACCTGCTCTCCGGCTGGCGAAAGCCGACCGGACCGGTGAAGCTGCTCGACCATCTCGGCCGGTCCGGCCCCGAACTGACGAAGACGCTCGATGAGCGCCTCTACTCCGTGGCGGAGGGCCTCGTGGAGCTCGGGTTCAGCGCGGACCGGTACGACCGGGTGAGCGACTTCACGCGGAACGTCGGGATCGTGCCGGTGTCGGCCAAGACCAGCGTAGGGGTCGCCGAACTGATCGCGTTGCTCGTCGGGCTCTCGCAGCGGTTCCTGAAAGACGCGCTCGTGGCGGGCGGCGAGGGCGGCGAGGCGACGATCCTCGAGCGGAGCGAGCAGAAGGGCGTCGGCCCGGTGGGGAACGTGATCGTCTATCGGGGGCGGCTCAAGGTCGGCGATGAGATCGTCGTCACCGGCCGTTCCGAGCCGTTCGCGACCCACGTCCGGGGGATCTACCGACCGGTCCTCTTGAAGGGCGGGCGAACCAAGCACTTCCGCCTCGATCCGTTCGAGGAGGTGGAGGCTGCCGCCGGGATCTACCTGGCCGCCCCGGGGATCGAGGCCGCGATGCCGGGGGGACTTCTCCGGGTGGTCCGATCGGACGACGAGAAGCGGGCCGTCCGCGCCGAGCTCGCGCGAGAGAGCCAGCCGGTCGCCGAGGTCGCGCTCTCGGGAATCGGGATCTTCGCCGACACCCTGGGCGGACTCGAGGCGCTCGCGTTCGAGTGCCACGAGAAGGGGATCCCGGTCCACGAAGCGGCGGTGGGGCCCGTGAGCCACGCGACGATCCTCCGGATCGCGATGGTTCGGGATCCGACGCACCGGGCGGTACTCGCCTTCAACGTGCCGGTCCTGCCCGACGCCCAGCCCGAGGGGGAATCGGGACCGGTGCGGGTCTTCCGCGCCGAGGTGATGTACCGGGCCATCGAGGAGTATCTCGCCTGGAAGGCGGAGCGGGAGCGCGAGCTCCGGGTCGCCGCCCGGCAGCAGCTGATCCATCCCGCGAAGTTCGAGGTGATGAGCGGCTTCGTCTTCCGCTCGAGCAAACCGGCGATCGTCGGCATCAAGGTGCTCGGCGGGACCTTGCGCCCCGGGGTCCGGCTGATCCATCCGTCCGGCGCTGAGGTCGGAGTGCTCCGGTCGCTCCAGCGGGAGGGCCAGTCGGTTTCGGAGGCCGAAGAGTCCACCGAGCTCGCCGCATCGATCGAGGGCGCGGTCGTGGGCCGGAACCTCCACGAGGGGGACATCCTGCTCGTCGACCTGCCGGAGTCGGTCGCCCGGGCGCTCAAGGCCCAGCCGCTCACCCCGCACGAGACCGAGATCCTGGAGGCGATCGTTCACCTGCACCGGGCCAGCCACCCCTTCTGGGGCCAGTGAGGCGCCGGTCGGTGGCGCTCGTTAATGAGTAAATACTGGCGGACGTTCCGTGTGATGACGTGACAGACACCGGGAACGGGACAGCGGAGCGACCCCGGGCAGTCGTTCCGGTCTGTCCGATGTGCCGCAGCAGCCACCGGATCGTCGACCCGGTCCGTTCCGAGACTCACTGTGCCGAGTGCGGTCTCGTGTTCGAGGACAGCGCGATCCTCGCCTCCCCACCCCCGCCGCTCGAGACGGGAGGCTCGGACGGAAGCGGTCGCGGGATCGGTCCCTTCGTCCGCCCCGGGGGCACCAAGCGGTTCCTCGGTTCGACGCTCTCGCTCACTCGGGACGGCCAGGGAAAGCGGCTCGATTGGCACCGCCGGTACGAGTTCCAGCACCTGAAGCGGGTGATGCTGCGCCAGACCTCGAGGACGGTCGATGGGCCGTTGGACCGGACCCCGGCGCGCACCGAGATCCAGACGGTGGGCGAATCGATGGGACTCCCCTCGGTGGTCATCGCGGAGGCCGAAGGGGTCTATCGCGAGGCGAAGGTCCGGGGGCTCTTCCGGGGCCGCAGCCTGCCCGCGAGCGTCGGCGCCTGCCTCTACGCGGCGTGCCGACGCTTCTCGATCCCCCGGACCCTCGGCGAGGTCGCCCAGGCCGTGGGGGCCAAGCGCTCCGAGGTCGGGCGGACGTTCAAGGTCGTGCAGCGCGGGAGCGGTCTCGCGATCCCGAGCGTCGGTTCAAAGGCGTTTCTCACCCGCTACGCGCAGGAGCTCGCGCTCTCGCCGAGGGTCCGCTCCACCGTCGAGACGATGCTCGACCAGGCGCGCGACGATCCCGAGCTCTCCGGGCTGAGCCCGCACGGGCTGGTGGCGGCGCTGATCTACCTCGCCGCCGAACAGAACGGCGAACACCGGTCGCGAGCCCAGGTGGCGCGCGTGAGCTCGGTCACCGAGGTCACACTGCGATCGACCAGCCGCCTCGTGGAACGGATCTGGGGTCGCAAGTCGGTCGACCTCCAGCCGGAGTGAGCCCGCCCGAACCGAGCGGCGGACGGATGCCCGTCACTTCGCGAGGTAGTACCCCGCCGCCTTCTCCCGGACCTTCCGTCGCGCCCAGCCCTTGGTCTGGAGCTCCTGGAGCGCGTTCATGACCATCGTCTTGGGGAGACGCGCGGACTGCGTGATCCGTTCGGCGGTGCCCATCTTCTCTTCCGAGAGCATCGCCATCTCCTTCATCGACTTGTAGATCTTGACCGCGTTCGGGCTCACCTCGTCCTCGATCCCCATCCGGCTCCCCGCTCCCGCGACGGGGTGGGGCTCTTAACGGCTTGGGGAAGCATCCCCTCCCGGGGAACCCGTTATGACGGACGGGCGACCTCGGCGGAGCGGAATGGCGACGGCTCCGCGGCTCGCCGTGGTCTGGGACGAGCGGTTCCGCGCGTACGACTTCGGTCCGGACCACCCGTTCTCCGAGCGGAGTCGGGCACTCGCCGTGCGGCTGCTCCGCGAGCTCCCCGCCGCCTCGGGGGGCGCGATCGAGTGGGTCGACGCGGTGGAGCCCGCGTCGTGGGCCACCCTTGAGACGTTCCACCGCCGCAAGTTCCTCTCGTTCGTCGCGTCGGTGAGCGCGGCCGAAGCGCCGTCCCTGCTCGACGCCGGCGACACTCCGGGCTTCCCCGGTTGCTTCGAGGCGGCGGGCCGGATCGTCGCGGGCGCCGACCGGGCGCTCGAGCTCGTCCTGACCCGGGGTCTCCCCGCGTTCCATCCGGCCGGCGGCCTGCATCACGCCCACCCCGATCGCGCCAGCGGATTCTGCATCTTCAACGACGTCGCGATCGCCGTCGGTCGCGCGGTCCGGGAGGGACGGCGGGTCGCCTATCTCGACATCGATGCCCACCACGGCGACGGAGTGATGTACGGGTACTACCAGTCCGGCCGGGTCCTCGATATCGATTTCCACCAGGACGGACGGACGCTGTTTCCCGGCACCGGCTTTCCCCCCGAGACCGGACGTGGGGACGGCGCGGGGCTCAAGGTCAACGTGCCGTTGCCGCCGGCCGCGGGGGACTCGGCGCTCCTTCCGCTCTTCCGCAGGATCGTTCCTGCGCTGCTGCGGGAGTTTAGGCCCGAGGTGATCGTCCTGCAGCACGGCGTCGACGGGCACGTCGGCGACGCCCTCGCCCAGCTGCAGTACACACCGGCTGCCTACGAGGAGATCGACCGGACGGTCCTCGCGCTCGCCGAGGAGGTCGCCGGCGGCCGGCTCGTCGTCACCGGTGGAGGGGGGTATCGGGCCGCATCGGTGAGCCGGGTGCTCGCGCGCGCCGGAGCGGTCCTCGCGGGCGACGGGCCCCTCGAAGGGGAAGGTCGCCTTCCCGAGGCCTGGCGGCGAGAGTTCGGGAACGCGACGGGAGAGACGGCGCCGGCGTCGTGGCGGCAGAACCCTGCCCCGAGCGTCTCTTCCTGGACGCCCGAGCACGAGGCGACGCTGGTACGGGAGCTCGAGGCCGAGCTCGGTCGACGCTTTCCTCCGGCCGTCTGAGGAGGCTCACCAGCGGTCGCCCCACGTCGGCCGGTCGAGCCAGTCCTGGTCGGTGGCCCGGATCCCGCCCGCCACCTCCGCTTCGGTCAAGACCGTGCGGTCGCGGCTCGCGAGCTTCGAGCGGACGACGGCCCGCGCGAGCACCGTCGCGCCGAGCTCCCGAAGGGCGACGCGAGCCGCGTCGGTCACGGAGCCGCTCTCGGTGTCGAGCATCTCGAGGTGGACCGAAGCGAGGAAGGCGTCCCGTGCGAGCATGTAGCGGAGGTAGCCCGAGAGGAGCCGGGCGGCCCCGCCGTCGAGCCCGGGAGGTCGTTCGGGAGGCACGAAGCGCCCGAGGCTCCGCCCTCCTCCGGTGGCGGACAGCTCGAGGAGGTCCCAGCCGCCGAGGGCGCCGGCGAACGCGACCGGCCCCGCCCGGCCGTCGAAGAATAGCGGGAGACGCTCGAGCCCCTCTTCCTCCGGCGGCGGGGCCGCGACCGGATAGTCGGCCGGACCGGGAAGCGGGGGCCGGGGATCGAGCGCGCGCCGGACCTCGTCGTCGTCCTGCCAGCGGCCGGCCGCTCGGAGGAACCGCTCGACCCGGCGACCTCGATGCTCGGTCTCGAAGATCGGCGAGCGTCGGGCCGCTTTCCGGCGCTCCTCGAGCGAGCCGAGCTCGGAACCGAGGCCGAACGGGTCGGGCCGGTCGCGAGCGGGACGGTCCGAGGTCAGTGGTTCAAGCCCGACGCCGGGGCAGGAGAGGACGACCGAGACCTGGAGGCGACGACCGGCGTGAACGGTCAGCGGGTACTCTCGGCAGGGGCGAGGCCGGAGAGCGTGCAGCTCGCATCGGTCCGCGGCGAGGAACTGGCAGGCGCCCCCGCGCGGACGGGCGGCGAGGAATCGGTCCCGTCCGTGCCCGCGGAGCTGCACGTCCGGACGGGCGGTGGTGATACGGACGAGCTCCTCCGGCGCGACCCGCGGCTCGGCGAAGCAGCAGAGGCCGCAGTCCGGCCGGCACGCGAACCGGAACCCCCGGACGAGGTCGAGGTCGAGCGGTAGGAGCGGGAGCGAAGCGGGCATCTCTATCGGCCGCGGTTCGGACTCCCGGTCCGCAGCCCCAGGGCGAACGATGCGGACGTACATGGCCCTTCGGTGAGGGCCGGAAGAGATCGGGGCGGTCGCGCTAGACCCTCTTATGCCGGGGGTCGATGCTCAGCGCATGGTCCTCGTCGCGCAGGACATCATGGAGACGACGTTCCTCTCGATGGACGAAGAGACGGACGGCCTGACCGCCGCCCGGGCGATGGCCGATCACCGTCGCGGGTACGCGGTGGTCACGCGGGGCCCTGCGGCCACGGTCGCCGGGATCGTGACCGAGTGGGACTTCCTCGAGAAGGTCGTCGCCCGAGGGCTCGCTCCTGCCGAGGTCCGGTTGAAGGCGCTGGCCTCCCAGGTCGTACACTCCTGCCGACCCGAGACCCCTACGGATGAGGTCGTCGCGACGATGGCGAACCTCGGGATCCGGCGGATGGTGGTCCGCTCGGACGACCGGGTGGTCGGGATCATCACCGCGAAGAACGTCCTCTCGACGTTCCGCCAGTACATTGACCGCCTCTCCCGGGAGATCGCGGGCTACCAGTCGAGCCACCCCCCGCTCGGTTAGCGGGGAGGTGTGCGGGGCCTCGATGCGGGACCGACGGCGGCCGCCGTCGAGCACCGTGCGGCGCTTCGACGGGACCGCGCGCGATGGGCGGGACGGCCCGGGCGGTCGGTAGCGATGGAGTACAAGTGGCGCGTGCTGTCGAACACGACCGTAGCGACCTTGATGAGCTCACTCGACGCGAACATCGTGCTGATCGCGCTGCCGACGATCGGCCGGGAGCTTCCCGGGACGACCGCGACCTCGCTGCTCTGGGTGCTGCTCGGCTACTCCCTCCTCACGGCGGTCGTCCTCCTCAACTTCGGCCGACTGTCGGACATGTTCGGCCGCGTGCGCCTCTACGTTCTTGGGTTCGCGGTGTTCACCGTCGGCTCCCTGCTCTGCGGGTTCTCCGAGACCGGTATCGAGCTCGTGGGGTTCCGGCTGGTGCAGGCGGTCGGCGCCGGCTTCCTCTTCTCGAACTCCGCGGCGATCATCACCGATGCCTTTCCCCCGAACGAACGCGGGAGGGCGCTCGGCATCAACCAGGTCTCGATCGTCGTCGGGGCCGTGTCGGGACTGATCGTGGGCGGGGTGATCACCTCCGCCTTCAGCTGGCGGTGGATCTTCTTCGTGAACGTTCCGATCGGGATCCTCGCCACCTGGAGGGCGCACCGGGACCTCCACGAGCTCTCCCGGCCCGGGGAAGCGCCCCGGATCGACTGGTTGGGCAACATCGTCTTCGCCCTCGGCCTCACGCTGCTCCTGCTCGGGATCACCCTCGGCGCCCTCGGTCAGCTCGGGGACCTCGGCGCGGTCGCGGCGGTGGTCGCGGGGGTCGCCCTGCTCGTCGCCTTCCTCGGGATCGAGCTGAGGGGGCGCTCCCCGATGCTCGACCTCACGCTCTTCCGCATCCGCCAGTTCGCGAGCAGCGCGCTCGCGATGCTCCTGAACGCCCTCGCCCGCGGGGCGTTCACGTTCATCCTCGTCTTCTACCTTCAGGGACCTCCGCGCTTCCTCGATCCGTTCACCGCCGGGCTGTTCCTCATCCCGGTCTCGGCGTCGCTCGCGACGCTCGGTCCCGTGAGCGGCTGGCTCTCCGACCGGTTCGGTCCACGGCCGTTCCTTCTCGTGGGGCTCGTGACCTCGGCGTTCGGCTTCCTCTGGCTCGCGACCATCGGCCCGGCGGACTCGTTCCTAAGCCTCGCGCCCCCGTTGGTCCTGGTCGGGGCGGGGATGGGGCTCTTCGCCTCCCCGAATCGGGCGGCGATGATGACCGCCGTGCCGCCGACGCAGCGGGGCGTCGCGTCGGGGATCGGGACGACGTTCATCAACACCGGTTCCACGATCAGTCTCGGACTCACCCTCATCGTCATGACGAGCGTCCTCTCCCGCAGCTCGATCCAGGAGATCTTCCTCGGCACGGTCCCGAAAGGCTCGACGTTTGCCGCCGCCGCCGGCTTCCTGGACGCGATCCATCTCATCTTCCTGATCTCGGCGGTGCTCTGCCTGATCGCGATCGTGCCGTCCCTTCGACGCGACGCCCGGCCCCCGGATCGTCCGCCGCCGTCCACCGAGCCGGACTGACACCCCTTCCGTCCGAACGGCCGGGGACCGCGTGCGGGCGTGACGACGGGCCGCCTACCTGATCACGGACCCGGCACGAAGAAATCGTCGACGGGGGAGGGTCCCCGGACCACGCGGGTAACAAGGTCGACGAAGGCGCTCGGATCGAAGGGAAGGCGGACGAACCGCACGTTCTCGGGCCAGCCGACCCGGGCGCTCTGGGCCCGGTCCCCCACGACGATCACGCCCATCGACCGGGCCGGTCCGGGCAGGCGGTCGGCAAAGGCCCGCAGCATCTGCGACCGAGGGAGGTTGCAGGCGATCACGAGAGCGCTGACGGGGTCGCCGCCGTCGGCCGAAAGGCGGGCGAGGGCCCCGTCCACGGAGCCTTCGCCGACCACCCGGAACCCGACGGTGTCGAGGAGGAGCTCCACCGAGGCCGCGAGGCTCGGCGTTTCGCGGAATACCATCACGAGCGGCCCCGACATCGCCATTACAGCCAGGGGAGGGGGTATATCTCCCCTCGTGAAGCCGGGTTGACCCGACGGCCGTCGTCGCCCCGGGCTTTCAAGTGGGTCGAAACCCTTCTGGGGAGCGGGGGCGATGGCCGAGCACGACTGGTTCGCGGCGACGTTCTCGCGCGGGCCCACCGGCGCCGCGCTGATGGACCCGGACGGTCACGTCCTCCGGTGGAACCCCGTGTTCCGCGACCTCCTCGGCGAGACGGGGGAGCCGCTCGGGCGACCGCTCACCGACTTCCTCTCCGGGCGGGACCACCGCCTGGAAGCCGCACGCGGCGAGTCGGTCCAGGAGCGTCGCAAGGTGGAGGTCCGGGGGGTCGCCCTCGAGACCGCGCAGCGGGATCGGCGCCATCTCGTGGACGCCGAGTTCTATCCGCAGACCGACGCGCACGGAGGGGTCACCGGGACCCTGGTCGTCGTGCAGGATCGGACGCGGCTGCGCGAGTCTTCCGAGGAGTCCGCGCGCCTGTTCTACGAGGCGTTCCTCCACTCGACGAACGCGATGGAGCTCACCGACCGGGACGGCTATCTCGTCGACGTGAACCCGGCGTTCGAACGGATCTACGGGTACCGTAAGGACGAGGTCATCGGCCATCGTCCGAGCCTCGTCGCGAGCGGGAGGACCGACCGAGCGACGTACGGCCGGATGTGGCGGGACCTGCTCGATCCCGGCGTCGGTTCCTGGTCGGGCGAGGTCATCAACCGGGACCGGGAAGGAGCCGAACATCCGGTGCTCCTCGCGATCAATGCCGTCCGCGACGCGAACGGCGGGATCACCCACTTCCTCGGCGTTGCGGTCGACCTCACCGAGCGTCGGGCGTGGGAACGCGCGGCGATGCATTCCGAACGGATGCACTCGCTCGGACAGCTCGCCGCGGGGGTAGCCCACGAGATCAATACCCCGCTCGCGAGCATCATGTTGATCGCCGAGTCGATCCGGCGGAGGACCGACGACCGCTGGACCCAGGAGCGGATCACTTCCCTCCTGAGCCAGACGGAGTCGGCCGCGCGGATCGTACGCGGCCTCCTCGACTTCGCGCGCCGCCCGGAGTCCCGGCTGGGAGCGATCGATCTCGGGGAGCTCGCCACGACCGCGATCGAGTTCCTGCGGGGAAAGCAGTCGGCCGACGTTGAGGTCGTCCTCGAGGTCCCGGCCGAGCCCTTGATCGTGCACGGCGACCGCGAGCAGCTCAACCAGGTGGTGCTGAACCTCCTCAACAACGCCTACGACTCGCTGGAGAACGCGGGCCGGGTGGTCGTGCGGGTCTTCGCTCAGCGGGATTGGGCGCATCTTCAGGTCAGCGACACCGGCAGCGGGATCCCCCCCGAGGTCCGACCTCACGTCTTCGAGCCGTTCTTCACGACCAAGCCCGAAGGGAAGGGAACGGGGCTCGGGCTCGCGATCTGTCACGGGATCCTCCAGTCCCACGGGGGGACGATCCAGTTCGAGACGGAGGTCGGCCGCGGGACGACCTTCGACGTCCGGCTGCCCCTCGCGGACGGCGCGCCTCCGCCGCCGCGGGACCCCTCCTCCCCCGGGAGCCCAGAGCGCGGAATCCCGGACCCGACGCGAACGTTATCAATGGGCAGCTGAGTTCCGCGAGCGTGCGCATCCTCGTGGTCGACGACGATGCAGTGTTCCGCGAGGAGCTCGTGACGCTCCTTTCCGACTGGGGGCACGAGGTCGAGTCGGTGAACTCCGCCGCGAAGGCCTTGGAGGCGCTCGAGATCGCCGAGTTCGACTCCGTCTTCTCCGACGTCCGCATGCCGCGAATGAACGGCATCGAGTTCCTGCGTCAGGTCCGCGAGCGCTGGCCCCGAATGTACGTGGTGATGATCACGGGCTACGCGACCGTGGAGACGGCGGTCGAGGCGATGAAGCTCGGCGCGTTCGACTACCTAAGAAAACCGTTCCGCGCCGAGTCCGTCCAGCATCTCGTGGAGCTGATCCAGGAGGAGCGCGCGTTCTCCCTGGGCGCCGGAGGAGAGCGCGACCCGGTGCGTCTCGCGGAGCGCTGGGCGAAGGAGCATCGGGAGGTGCTGCTGCTCGGGGTCACGCCGAAGCGGCCGATCCCCGGCGTGACGGCGAACGACCTGCCCTTCACCGACTCTTCGGTCGGATTCCAGGAGACGATCCTCCGCTTCTTCGAGTCCCATACCCGGCCGGCGGTCGTCGTGGGCGGGATTGAGCGCCTCTTCACGCTGCACCGGTCCGAGGAGATCGCCCAGGCCCTGGGAGAGGTCCTCGAGAAGGTCGAAGGGCGCGGACCGGTCGCGATCGGCTTCGACCCGGGCCTCCTGCCGGACCGGGCGGTCCTCGAGATCCGGGCGGCGGTCTCCGCGGCCCGCGTCCACGGCATGCTCGGCGCCCTCTCGAACCCTCTGCGACGCCGCATCCTGCGTCGGCTGGAAGAGGGTCCTACCTCGTTCACGGAGGTCATGCGGGCCGCCGGCATCGACGACTCGCCGAAGCTCTCCTTCCACTTGCGCACCCTGCAGGAGGACGGACTGATCCTCCACGCCGAGGAGATGTACCGGCTGAGCGAGAACGGTCGGGAGGCCGTTCGCGTGCTGAAGGAGGTCGACGACCTCGGAGCGAAGGAGGAGGGTCGGGTCCTGCTCTTCCCGATCCGTTCGGGAGACGGAATGGGCCGTTCGGGATCCGGTGGCCGCTCGACCACGGGCGCCTGACCTCGCGGTCCGTCACGTTTCGGAGAGAACTGACGGCGCGGTTCGGCCCCGGGTCGCCCCTCGGGTAATTCGGGGCCGACCGAACCTCTTTAAGGCCCCCGCGGCGACTGACGGCCCATGAAGCGTACCCGGGTCGTTCTGATGGGAGCCGCCGGCCGCGATTTCCACAATTTCAACCTGCTCTACCGCGGAAACCAGGCCTACGAAGTCGTGGCGTTCACGGCGGCCCAGATCCCCAACATTAGCGGACGCGCCTATCCGAGCTCGCTCGCCGGCCCCGGCTATCCGCACGGGATCCCGATCGTGCCCGAAGCGGGGCTGACGGACCTCGTTCGCCGCGAGAACGTCGACCTGGTCGTCCTGTCGTACTCCGACCTTCCGCATCTCGAAGTGATGCACAAGGCATCGATCGCGCTCGCGGCCGGGGCGAGCTTTTTGCTCCCCGGACCGCGGGAGACCGAGCTCCGCTCTTCGAGGCCAGTGATCAGCATCTGCGCCGTGCGGACAGGGGCGGGGAAGAGCCCGCTGACCCGATATGTCTCCCGCTACCTCCGCGCGAAGGGGCGGAGGGTCGCGATCGTCCGCCACCCGATGCCGTACGGGGACCTCGAGGCGCAGGCCGTCCAGCGGTTCGCGACGCTCGAGGACCTCGACCGCGCGAACTGCACGATCGAGGAGCGCGAGGAGTACGAACCGCATCTCCGTGAGGGGGCGATCGTCTTCGCCGGAGTCGACTACGAGCGGATCCTGCGGGCGGCGGAGAAAGAGGCGGACCTCGTTCTCTGGGACGGAGGGAACAACGACCTCCCCTTCTTCGCACCGGATCTCCATTTCGTCGTCGCGGACCCGCATCGGGCCGGTCACGAGCTCTCCTACCATCCCGGGGAAGCGAACTTCCGGAAGGCCGACGTGATCGTGGTCAGCAAGACGGATTCCGCGAAGCCCGAGGACGTGCGCTCGGTCGAGGAGAGCGCCGCCCGGGCGAACCCACGCGCCCAGCTGATCGAGGGTGCGCTCAAGATCTCCCTCGCGGACCCGGAGCGGATCCGGGGCCGTAAGGTGATCGTCGTCGAGGACGGGCCGACCCTTACGCACGGTGGGATGGCCTACGGAGCGGCCACCCTCGTTGCCCAGGCGCACGGCGCGGAGATCGTCGATGCCCAGCGTTCGGCCGTCGGCTCGCTCGCTCAGGTCTATGCCACCTACCCCCACCTGAGACGCGTGCTGCCGGCGATGGGCTACGGCGAAGCGCAGGTCCACGAGCTCGAAGCGACGATCCGTGCCTCGGAGGCCGAGCTGGTGCTCGACGGGAGCCCGGTCGATCTGCACCGGCTCGTGCATGTCCCTCAGCCGATCCTCACCGTCGCCTACGACTACGACGACCGGGAGGGCCGGGTCGCGGCCGTGCTCGACCGGTTCCTGCTCGAACACCCGAGGTAAGGGCGGCCGGCGCTCCCCAGGAGGGGGACCGCAGAGTCCCGAGCCCAGTTCCGCGGGATCGGCGCGGGGGCGCGAGGAGCGGGACCCGGACTCCCGGTCGTAAACCGAACTCAACGGACCGAATATCCCCCCCGGGCCCCTCCAAATGACCATGGTGGGCGCAACCCCGATCCGCGCGGTGCGACGGACCGCGCACGCACGGTCTCGGCCCCGGAACCCGAAGGGCTTCGAGCCCCGTCCGCGGCTCGCTCCGCTGGGGGCGCTCGAGGGGCCGGTCTTTTACTACAACGCGACCGCCCGGGACGTCATGAGCCCGCAGGTGGCGACCGTCCCCTCGCGGGCCTCGCTCCTCGACGCGCTCGAGATCCTGCGGGTGAGGGATGTCTCGGGCCTCCCGGTGGTCGACGCGGGAGGCCGGGTCGTTGGGGTGTTGAGCGAGCGGGACATCGGCCGCGCCGCCGCACGGCGGGCGGGCCTGAAAGGCGCGGACGGCAGCCTCGAGCTTCTGCTCGCGTACCTTCTACGTCGGCCCGACGCCACGATGAAGAAGTTGCGCGAGATCCTCGGGGACGTGCCGGTCTCGCGGGTAATGTCCCGCCGGGTTCGCTCCGTGCCGCCCGACGCGACGGTCGAGACCGTGGTGCGCCAGCTGCTGCGCTACCGAGTGAACCGGCTCCCAGTCCTCGATCACGACCGACTGATCGGGATCGTCACTCGCGACGACGTGCTCTCCCGGGGACGATTTCCGTATCCGGCCGGGCGCGCGGAGGACCCCGAGTTCGCGCCGGAGAACAGCGCGCGTCAGGCCCGCCGCATCGTGTAGGGGATCCGGCGGCCGCGCCGCGGTCGCCCTACGGTGCCACTAGCGGCTCGGACGGAAGAACCGCCGTCTCCCGAGCGTGCCGACGCTCGACCCGGATCCGGGCGTAGCGACGGCGGCGCTCGGCGAGCGCCCGGCCCTGGCGGTCGAGCTGAGACAAAACCTCGGCGACCCCGCTCCGGACGTCCCAAGAGGTCTGTTCGGCGTGCAGGATCGCCTGCGGAGTGTGCAGACGCGCCGAGACGGTCACATGGCCCGCGCGGTGGATCCCCTGCGGCACGAGGTGGAGGTCGAGGAGCGCGATCGGCAGCCGTCGCCGGATCCTCGATAGGCCCCGCTCGACGACGGCGTCGACGTCGGCGACGAGCTCCGGGTCCTCGCGGAGCGGGAAGCCGTGGAGCTGGACGAGCACACGGTCCCTCGGGCGCCGAGTCGGATGCCCTCCCACGGCGAGCGCAAGGAGGTCGGTCTGGGTCACCACCCCGATCGGCCGGTCGTCGCGTACGACGAAGACCGACGATACTCGCTCCCGCAGCATGCGGGCCACCACCGCGCGGACCGAAGTCTCGGGGGACACGGCGACCGGGGGAGTCCGCATGATCGACCGCGCCTCCACCCCGAGCACCTGTCCGCGGTCGGCGCCTTCCCTCGGAAGGTCTCCTCGGCCGGCGCGCTTCGGTCGCCAGAAGGCCCGCGAGAGATCCGCGATGCCGACCGAACCCTGGAGTCGTCCCCTACGATCGACGATTGCGATCGGGGGATCGTTGCGGACGAGCCCGATGAGCGTTCCGATCCCGCTCCGCTCGTCGACCGACTCCGACATCGGGCCCATGACCGTCTCGGCATAGAGTTCCGCCGGCGCGCCGACCGACGGTAGCACCCTCAGTACATCGCTCCGCGATACGAGCCCGAGCAGCAGCTCGGAGGGCCCGATCACGGGCGCCGCCCGAGCTCCGGACCGGAGCAACTGGGCGGCGACCTCGCCCCAGGGCTCTTCCGGGGCGAGCCGCGGCGGCAAGGAGAGCAAATTCTCGACCTTCGTCGAGAGGGCGAGGTTCGTGCGGAGCGCGATATCGTCCAGCGAGACCATCCCGCGATACGTTCGTCCGTCGAGCACCGGGATCTCGTGGACCCCCCGGCGACGCATCGCGGCGAGCGCTTCGTGCACCGACGCGCCCTGGCCGATCGTGACCGGCGCACGTCGCATCAGGTCGGCCGCGGTCGGAATGTCTGCGGTCATCGGGACTGACTTCGGGATCGCGAGTCAAGAACCTTCCGTCAAGACGCCCCGACCGGACGGGACTCCGCACCGTGGCGGAGGTGGTCCCGCGAGCGGAGCAGCGAAGCCCATCGACAGAACCCGCCCTAAAGATTGGAAGTGTTAAGACACTTGATTATGTCAGGGAGCGTTTCGACCGGTCTTGGGCCCTTCCTCCTCGCTCGCTCCGTCGACGAGCGGAACGGACCCGACTCGAGTCGCGGTCGCGTTGCGGGAATCGGTTCACGACGAGCGCGCCCTTCGACTCGCGACCCGCCGTGTTCCCCGCTACGCCGCGTCGCTCGCGCTGCTGGCGGTCGTGCTCGCGCGCCGCCCATGGCCGTTGCTCCTCGCGCGCCTTGGCCGTCCCTCCGAAATTCCGGCTCCCGCAGGCGGCCGGATGGATGCGGGGCAGCACGATCGCCGGGCGGGCCGGCGTACGTGTCGAGGGCGCGGTCCGGCTCGAGGGGCACGTCAGAACATCCCTCCCGGCCTACCCCAAACCCACTCCGTGGATCCGTTGGTCACGGGTATCCGAGGACGCTCTTCCACCGCGCGGCCCCTTCTCGGCAGTGACTCCGTCATTCTCGTCGCCGCGTACCGTACCCAGCCGTGCGCGTCCGATACTCCGAAGTTGCTCTCGACGTCCCGTCTGCTCCACGAACTAAGACGTCTTAATATTCCACCGACTCGTATCCCGGCCCATGGCAACGAGCGCCGTAGTCTCCCGCGGGCTCGAGAGCAGGACGTCCCCTCGACCGGGGTCCGTGGAGCCCCCGTGGGACTCGGTCCGTGAACTGTATCAGCTCCTCCGGGGCGCGACTCAAGCGGCCCTCGGCCCTTCCGGACTTCTCCTTTCCGAGTACGGCGCGCTTGCGGTGTGCGCGCAGAGTCCCGTTCCGCTGAAGTCGATAACGCGGACTCTTGGGGTAACCCCCGCCGCCACGACGGATCTCGCGCGACGCCTCGCGCAGCGAGGTCTGATCCGGCTCGCCGCCCACCCCACCGATCGTCGTTCCCGTGTCGCGTCGCTCACCGAATCGGGACACCAACTCCTTCGCCGGGCCAAGGAAGACCAGAAGAGGGCGCTTCGGGGCCTAGGGGTCATGATCTCCCCCCAGGCTCGCCAAGGGCTCCGCCGGGGAGTCGCGGAGCTACGCTGGGCGCTGGCAGGGCCGGAAACGCCCTGAGAAGCCGGGGGTTCGGTTCATGGTCGCCTACAAGTGGGTCGTTCTCTCCAACACAACGATCGGCGGACTGATGGCGTCGATCAACGGAACGATCCTTCTGATCTCGATCCCCGTCATCTTCCGGGGCCTCGACGTGAACCCGTTCAACGCGTCGAGCTTCGAGATCCTGATCTGGTTGCTTCTCGGCTACGGCGTGGTGACGGCCGTCCTGCTGGTAAACGCGGGCCGCCTCGCCGACATCCACGGCCGTGCACGGATCTACAATCTGGGATTCGCGATTTTCACCGCTGGCTCGGTCCTCTTGTTCTTCACCCCGAGCGCCGGCACGACCGGGGCGTGGGAACTCGTCGGGTTCCGACTGGTGCAGGCGGTCGGAGCGGCGTTCCTCTTCGCCAATTCGGCGGCGTTGCTCACCGACGCCGTAGGCATTCACCTTTCTGAACCACCCGAGGGACCCGATTCTGCTCGAGCGTAAGGTCTTTCCGGCCCCGCGCGCCCTCGCCAAGCGAGGGCGACGTGGGCTTCCTGGCGCTCGAGAACGCACTGGA
>JAKAVQ010000028.1 GCA_021817245.1 Thermoplasmata archaeon | reverse complement strand
CCCGTGCTGCGGAGCTGCCATGCCGTTCCAAGCGCGGTGCCCGGTGTGCGAGCATCGGGCCTGACCCGGGCTTTCGACACACTCCTCCGACTTTCGACACAGCCGCCCACTATCGACACAAAGCCCCCGACAAAGCCGGAAGAGCCCCATAAAGGTCAAATACTACCATCTCTATACCGCGCCACATATTATTATGGAGCGAGGGGAGGGGATCAGGAAAGGCACCACGATCGCCGTGAGCCGGTCGACACTGGAGGAACTGAAGTCGCTCAAGGTCCACCCGCGTGAGGCGCTGAACGACGTCCTGGCCCGGCTCGTTCAGGAGCACGTTAAGCGCGAGGGCAGGTCGGGCATCCCGATATCCGGCGAGAAGCACGGCATCGCGAAGGTGTGCGGCAAGATCGTCCCCGACGGCCGGTCGAGGAGACCCGGGGAGAGGAGAGACGGAGATCCTCCGGTCGACGACGACAGACGCCTTGACGAGGCGGAGCCGCAAGCGCGCCTCGCGGAGGTGCCGGCGTGACCGCTCGCGCGGATCGCTGCACCTCCTGCCGCGCTCCGCGTAATCACCCTGCGGTCCGATGCGACGCATGCGGCCGCGCCTACTCTCACGCGACTGGGGTGTACACCCACGCCCTCCGGGATCATAGCCTGTCTCGGCGCATCGCTTCCCTGATAGCGGATCGTGCCCTCCATGCCGCTCGCGGCTGGCCTCTTCCCTCCCTCCCCCCCGAGCTCGTCCGCTTGATCGGGCCGAGCACTACCAACCTGCGGCCTCCGACCGTAGAGGCGAGCGCATGAGCGGCCCGCGACTCGATTCGAGTTCCCACGCTGCCGCCCCAGCGGACGCCGCGGGGAATGCACCCCCGGCGGCGTCCGTACCATCCTCGGAGAGAGGTCGCGAGATCCGGACGGAGGACGAATGATGTCGGCGAACGCCTCCGAGCGGGCGGGACGTTGGTATGTCAGCGTGGCCGTGGAGGAGAATAGCCCCGCCACGATGTTCCCCGTGGGAGAGGTGGTCGGCGTGGACCTTGGCATCAACCATCTTGCCACGGTGAGCAATGGGACGGTGTTCGAGAATCCTCGGGCCCTCGCCCATCGTCTTCGGAAGCTCCAGCATCTCCAGAGGGAGGTCTCAAGGAAAAAGAAAGGAAGCAAGAACCGGGAGAAGGCCAAGAGACGACTGTCGCGGTGCCATGCGAAGGTGGCGGACCTACGGAAGGACGCGATCCACCAGGCCACGACGACTCTGGCGAGAACCAAGCCGGTCATCGTGGTCGAGACGCTCCGACCGAAGAACATGCTAAAGAACCATCCCCTCGCCCGCTCGCTGTCGGATGCGTCTTTCGGGGAGTTTGGCCGGCAGCTGGAGTATAAGTGTCGGTGGTACGGGTCGCGCTTGGTGAAGGCCGATCGGTTCTATCCGAGCACGAAGCTCTGCTCCGGGTGCGGCGCTCTGAAAGAGATGCCGCTGTCGGCGCGGACGTATTCGTGCCCAGTCTGCGGGCTCGTGATGGACCGGGACCTGAATGCCGCTCGCAACCTCGCGAGGGTCGCCGCCAGTTCGGCGGAGACGGTAAACGCCTGTGGAGGAGGGAGGTTCATGGCCGAAAGGCCAGGTGCCCTTCAGGGAATCAGGAACCTGTCCGGATGCGTGTCCACGTATCCATAGGTACAGGAGAACGGTCCGCACATGACAAGCCGTCGCGGTCCCGGGCCCACTTGGGGGAAGCGTTCAGCTCGCGTCTACCGGCGCAAGCGCCGACATGAGAACTCGCTCGGAGGAGCGCCGGTCCGCGTCGAAGAGATCCGCCGATGGAGGGCTCGCGCCTGATGCCGTTCCACGACCCCGTCGGCCGCAAGGTCGAGCCGGGCAACCGTGTCTGGCTCGCAGCCCGGAGATACGCGCCCTACGAGGCGTTCCGGGAGAGGCCGAGCGACGACCCCGACGTAGACGTTTACTCGCCGCTGCCGCATGAGAAGGGAGGGCCGTCGGAATGAAGCTCGTGGCCCGGGGCTTGATCGCCACCGAGACTCGAGGCCTCGCCAGGTTGCGCCCCGCCGATTACGAGGACGCCGCAGCCCGGGGGTTCGCGCGTGTGCGAGACGAACCGGTGGGAGGGTACGCATGGCGGGATCGGCGTGACTGGGCTGCGCGCCTCGCACGCAGGGATCCGGACGGTTACGGCCGTCGCGTCCTCACCGACGCGGGGCTCTCCGACTGCCGCTACGTGGCACGAGTCTCGTTCCGTGCATACCGCCGGGGTTTGCTGCCGGCGTCGCCCGCGGAGTGGGGACACCTACGCGAGTCGATCCGCCGGATCTACGAGGACCTGGCGTCGTCCGCTGCGCCGAGCATGGGGGGGAGGGCCGGATGATCGTCAACGGGAGGGAGCTGATCCCGTGTCCCAACGGTCACTTCAACGCCGTCCCCGTACCGGGCAAACCCGGCACCGGATACTGCGGCGTGTGCGGAGGCCGGTTCGATCGCACACTCCCGGTGAACCTCGACGTTCTCTGCAACGGTCACGGGCCCGCGGAGAGGTCGCCCGGAGCGCGACGCTGCCTCTCCGTCGACGAACATCGTGGTTCGACGACTACCGGATCGGCGAGGGGGTGCCGGCGTGCGCGGCAGCGTGGCCGAGGAGATCGTCGAGCGCATGCGCGCCGGGGGGACCGGCTCGGTCCCAGAATCATGGTCCGCGGGACAGCAGATGAGCGCAACAATGGAAAGAGCGGCGGCCTTCCAGACGGCGAAAGAACTCCGAGACGAGGAGCTGCGGTTGGCGAAGCCGGCCGCGACCCGCTTCAGCTACGCCGTGGAGCCGAAGGCATCGGCGGATCTGGTCGTAAGGGCCGAGGTAGGACTGGAGGAGGCGAAGTCGACCTGGAACGCTCTGCTCGAGTTCCGCGACGTGATCCTCACCGACCCCGCCTGTTACGACGTCATCGAGGGCACGAAGGAGCTGAATCGCACGGGCGCGACGAGACTGGCCGTCGCCTTCGGCCTCAACATCGAGGAGAGAGGCGTGGACGAGGGACGCGTCGAACTCGCGGACAGCGGGGAGTGGGACTATCGGTTCCGGGTGCGAGTGCGCGCTAGCAAGGGCGCTCGGTTCGTCGACGGCATCGGTTCGTGCCGCATCTCGGAGATCAGCGAGAAGGCAGGGGACCTCTCTCGCAGGGAGCACTTTGCCCTGACGAAGGCGTGGACCCGAGCGACGAAGCGCGCCGTCGCGGACATCCTGGGCGGCACGGACGCCGACTGAAGGAGGGGGAGATGAGAGTCGAGACCTTGCGATTCGTGCCGTCCCTGCGGCCACCGCGCCCCGATCCCGCGGAGATTCGCGCCATCATGGTCGCGGGCGCGGACGATGCCCTGCGCGAGCTGTACGTGACGGTCCGACACCTGATGCTCTGGAAGCGCGAGCTCGAAGGGACCGGCCGCAAGGGGGGCCTCGGCCGCATCGACGCCGCGATCCGAGAGGTTGAGGCGACGATGGTCGTGCTGCGACAGCTGGGGGCGGGCGCGTGAGCGAAGTAGTCGTCTGCCAGCGCTGCCGTGGGCCGATCGTCCGCAACGAGATCCTCCGAATCTCTTACTGCCCGATACACGGACTCTCCCAGCCGTTCGCCTTCATCTCTCTCACCCAACGGCGGCTCCCGGAGGCCTGAAAGTGCGCGACGCGCGCGGAGCCTCCCGGAGTGCGACCCACATACCGGCCGTACCCGACTCTCCGTCAGTAACAGCCCCCCAGGACCCCCCACCCAACCCCACCCAACCCCTTGTACACCCCCCAGTTTCCGTACCCAAACCCACCCGTTTCCGTACCCAAACCCACCCCCGTTCCCTCCAGTTCCACGGTCATGCCTACCCGGAAGACGTGGCACGGTTCCGGGCGATGGTACGGAAGTTCGCCCGGAGCGGGCTGATCGCCTCTACCGGCGTCGATCTCGAGACTGGAAAGAGGGTGGGAGGGAGGCCCCCCGTGGTCGCAGAGGCCTTCCGGGCCCTGCTCGACAACGCAGAGGCTTCCCACCGCCGTCCGCGCGCGTCGAACAGATCCGACCGATTCCGCCGGGTCGACGACGCGGCCCGGGTGGCCTTCGGGCGCCTCTTTCGTGGCTTTCCGACCCGCTTGCTGCCATACCGACCCTCGGTCGAGCGGGTCGTCGCCCAAGCGACAGGAGCCGATCGTCCACAGCGCCGGATCGACGCGACCATCGGCTTCTGCGAGCGCCGACTGATCGCGGGGTTCACGGTCGGAGATGGCCATCCGTCACGACTGGACCTCGTCCTCCCGACGATGGTCCCGGACCTCTACTACGGCTGGGGGCCGGTTGTCTACCAGACCACGCTCGACGGCGACGGGAGCGTGGCGGGATGAGCGCTTCCGTCTCCATCGCGTCGCTCAGCGACGGTGAGAAAGACGCGACGATCCTGGTCCTCGCGGGATACAACAAGAGGCTTCGGAAGATACTCGGCGACGGCGCGGCGAGAAGCCCGTCCCTGCGACGGCAGCTCGAGGAACTCGAGACGGAGTATGGCAACCGGCTCCGCTTCCTCACAGCGGTCTACGCCCGGGAGGTCGAGGCGCCGCAGGCGGTTCGGCGGCAGGCGGCCCGGAACGATCGTCTCTGGAAGTCCGCGGAGGCGCTCGCGTGACCGCCGCCGGGCGCACTCTCGACGACTTCGCGGAGTCTCCATCTGAGCAGGACCCGGAGTTCGTCTCCGTCCAGGCGCGGGTGTACGCCCGCGATCCCGAACGGTACAAACTGGTCGAGCAGGTAGCTCTTCGGATCGCGCTCGAGAACGGACCCATCATTCGCCATGAGGAGATCCGTCTCCGAAAGGACGGAACGACGATAGTAGAGGTCCGCTGGACCGGCGGCGTCACCGCGAACGACCTTCAGGACGTGATGGACCCTCACGGCACGAACTACCCCGGGTGGTTCTGGGGGCTTGCGGACGGGACGCTCTCGCGGTCGCGCTTCCTGCGAGTCGGCGACGGAGGGCGAGCTCGACCAAAGTCTCGCCGGCCCGGATCAAAGGGGCGTCGCATCAACCAGTGGGAGCTCGCGCTTGGCGCGATCCGCGACGTCCCAGTCCCGGCCCTACCAACGGCCGAGGTGCTCGCTTGACAGACCTGATCGCCGTGCTCTCCGCATGGGAGACCGTCGCCTATGCCCTCATCCTCCTCCTCGGGGCGTATCTCCTGACCTGTCTCGTCCCGTCATATCTCGTCAAGCCGAAGGCGGGTCGATCCGGCGCGACTCCCTTCATCAGCGTGGTCGTTCCCGTCTACCAGGAGAGCCCCGAGACGCTGCTCCCCGCTCTCGCATCTTGGGCTGCGGTCGACTACCCGAACTGGGAACTCGTCGTCGCGGACGACACCCCCGGGGCGCCGGCGATCACATATCCGAAGTGGGTGCGGGTCATCCGCCGCTCCGACCGAAGCGGGTTCAAGGGGGGCGCCCTTCGCAACGCATCGGAGCAGCTCGCGCCGTCGTCCGAGTGGATGGCGGTGTTCGATGCGGACGCGCGGGTGCCGCGCGACGTCCTGCGCCGAGCGGCGACCCACTTCAACGACGGCACGTCCATCGTCCAGGGGTATCAGCGGCAGGCCGTCAGCATGGCTAAGACCGGCGGGAAGAGCCTCCTCGCATCCTTCGTGTATGCGGCCCACTGGCTCGCCAACCGGCTCCTGTACGGCCGGTGGCTACTCGGGGGATTTGTCTGCTCGCAGGGGACTACGATGTTCTACCGCCTTTCGGCGGTCAGGGAGATCGGTGGCCTCGCCCCGTATTCCACCGTCAACGAGGACCTCGATACGTCGTTTCGGCTCAAGATGGCAGGTCACAAGATCGTCTACGATCCCGAGCTCGTCGGTGACGGCGAGGCGCCACGCGGCATCAAGCACTTCGTCCAGCAGCAGGTCCGTTGGACGTCCTCCACGGTGAGGGAGTACCGGCGCCATCTGGGCGCCTTCCTTCGATCCCCGCGCGTTCGGCGGCGAGAGAAGGCCGACTCGATCCTGTTCCTTCTGACGTGGGTGGCGACGCTCGTGATCACGCCGACTGTCGCGTTCATCCCGTTCCTCTTCCCCCTCGACCCTGCGGAGTGGACCTTCAATTGGGGATGGCCCGGCCCGTCGCTCTTCGTCCTTCTCCTGCCGGTGGTGTTTCCCGTGGTCCTGTTCACCGCATACGGGGCCTTCCACCGCAACCTCGGGGTCGGCGCGAGGGCGCTCGGCACCTACTTCGCGCTCTTGGTGGTGGGGTACTTCGTCTCCTTCTACTCCGTGATAGTCGGCCTCGCGAAGGACTGCGGAGGATACGTTGTCACGGCGAAGGGCGCGCCGGCGGCCGCTACCCTCGGTCCCGCTGGCGTATCCCATGGAGCACTGGGGTGGCATCGCTGAGCGCACCGCTACGCGCGGCTCCTGCGGACCAGCCCCGAGCTTCGTGCTCCAAGCGCGGACGCGGTGCGGGTCCAGGACGTGGCGGAGAGGCGGTTGCATGAATGCAGACTCCCTCCGCGAGGTCAACGAATGGAGTCGGCATGTCCCATTCGAGGTACCCAATGCGCCGTACGGGACGCTGCTTGTCGACCCTCCTTGGGAGATCGCTGGGACCTGGGGGTTCAACCCGGCGGTCGGCTACCGCACACCGTACCGGGTGATGCCCGACCCCGAGGTGATGGGGATGCGCGTCTATTCGATTTCCGCGCCGAACAGCCTCCTACTACTGTGGGCAATCAATTCCGCAATCCCGCTCGCCCTGGCCGTGGCCGACTGTTGGGGGTTCACGTACAAGACGTTGCTCACATGGGACAAGGTCAGGTCAGGTATCGGCGTCTGGCTCAAGGGGCAGACCGAGCACCTCATCGTCGCGGTGCGCGGTCGAATGCCGCCGCCCACCGTAACGAAGCGGGGCACGCGGTGGACAACGCTCCTGCGTGAGGCTCGTCGGGAACACTCGCGCAAGCCGGACGCCGTCTACGACCTGGCGGAGGACCTCGGGCCGCCTCCTCGGGTCGAGCTCTTCGCCCGCCGCCGTCGCGAGGGATGGGACGCATGGGGCGACGAGGCGCCGTCGGAGATCCAGCCGCGGCCAGCGATGGAGGCGACGGCATGACCGTTCCGACTTCGCCCAA
>JAKAVQ010000018.1 GCA_021817245.1 Thermoplasmata archaeon | reverse complement strand
GCGGGGCTGGGGAACTTCGCTGCTTCGCGAATGCCTAGCAGTCGTCCCCCACCGCACGGCGGTGCTTTCCACCCACCGGGAGGCGAACCCGGCCGTACGCCTTTACCTTCGAGAGGGGTTCCAGATCATTCACGACGGACTTGCTTTTTCCGCGGGAGGTCCGCCGTTTGTTGTCATGGCCCGAGGGATCTCGAGTTCACCGTAACCGATGCGATCGAAACTGTCTGAAAAGTCGCCGCGGGCCCCGATGATCTGCCGAAAGAGCCGTCCCGTACGCAAGTTTGGCATCGGCTCCGGGAGAACATGCGCGGTCTGGGCGGCTCATCCCCGCGTCGGCTGACTTTTCGCACGATCTCGAGCCCCTTCGACTCGAACCCCGGGGTGTGTCTTCCGTCGGAAATCCAACCCTCGACGTACTTCGGTCGTCCTCGTGTTTGGCGCATACTCCCGCTCTCTTGCACACAAGAGTAAGCAGTGAGGTTCGTATCGCCGTGCCGGATGATCGACCACGTGAACGCCATCGCTCTCACCGTGCGCGATGTCAAGAAGTGCGCCGCGTTCTACCGGGACGAGATCGGCCTCGAGGTCCGGATGATGAGCGACGAGGAGGCGTACCTGACGTTCCCTCAGAAGGGGTCGCCGGTGTTGGCGATCATCGGGGCCAACGGGTTGGCAAAGGAACTCCCGCCCGAGCGGATCCGGGCAGCGGAAAGTCCGCTGGTGCGCGATTCCGTCGCGGTGTTTCTGGAGGACGCGGACCGGGAGTACGAAACGCTGCGGGCGAAGGGAGTCAAGTTCCTGCAGCCTCCCGCCACCCGTCCGAACGGTCAGCGATTCACGTTATTCGAGGACCCGGAAGGGACCCTCTGGGAGATCTCGCACTTCCCGAAGGAGTGAACCCATGGCCCCGAAGATCACGAGGGTGGACGAGGCCGATCTCGCCCGGGCGGGTATCGATTGGAGGGTCGACCCCCGGAGCGGCTACTTTGGCGCTCTGCTCCGGCTGCCCCGGAAGGAGCGCCTTCGCGACCGGGGCGCGTCGTTTCCGTCGATGCGGGAGATCTTCCTCCACATCCTCGGCAACAACGCATGGTGGCTCGACAGCGTGGTCCACGAACGCCAGGAGTCGCAGCACGAGATCAAGGGGTCCCTGAGCGACGCCGAGATACGACGGCAAGCTCGCCGGATCGCCCGGTCGAGCCGTCGGCTCGCGAAGTGGCTCACCCCGACCCGATTGAATCGACGGTTCGTCCTCCGCGGTACCCGTGGCGATGGGCAGCCGTTCGAGACGCGGATGAACCTTCGCACGATCGTGTGGCACATGGTCGAGGAAGAGCTCCAGCATCGAGGAGAGCTCAACGCGCTGTTCTGGCAGCAGGACGTGGACGCCCCGACGCGCGCCTGGTTCGGCAGCGCGCTGGCCGATTGAGGCGCGGGTACCGGATCCGGATGCCGGCGGTGCGGACCCTCGGACCCATCCTAGGACTTCGTGCTCGAAGCTACGGGTACCTCTCGGACGAGAGTCATGCCCTCGGGGTGGGACCGAAGTCCTCACTTGGGGCCCATCGGCCACGACTCCGAACGACCCGCCCGCATCGGCTCACGGACCTTCGCAAGAAGGAACCTGAGACGCCCAGATGCGCTCAGGCAAGAACGCCGATCAGCGTCACCACCAGTCCGAACGCCAGCACTTGGAGGATCGCTCTCGCATCGTGCCATACCCGGAAACGTCTGTACGTATCGTCCAATGCCTCTGCGTCGTTTCCAAGACTCCCGATCCGGTGCATGTTCGGGGCTGCCCCCGCCGTGGCCCGGGCATGAGCGGCGCTGAGGCAAGCGATGGCGATTGCGAGGATCAACAAGAGCATCGACGGAGCGGCTCCCACGACAGTGTCAACCGCCGCCGCGACGGAGACCGCTGGAGTCATCAGGCCAAGGGCCGCGTAGAAGGGAAGTCCGTTTCCAAGGTCGGCGGCGCGGCTGAACGATGCGAAAGCTACTGACCCGATCCGCCTGCCCGCGGGCAGCTCAACCACGGACTTGTTCAGTCTGACCCCGGCGAGCAAACCGTTCATCACTGCGGCAGCGAGCAGCAAGGCCAGACCCAGATCTGAGACTTCACCCATGACTGTCGGGACAGTGTAGAGCCGGAGATTATTTAAACAGTCGTTTAATTGCAACCGGCATGTCGCAACGGACGGAGGCTTCTGGACGGGATCGCTCGACCCTAGTGACGCTTCGGGCGTCGAGGATGAAGACGCTCCGCACAAGCGTCTGGATTACCCTCGTCACTCTCGGGGTCCAGTTCATCCTCGGGATGGCGACAAACCTCTTCGGGACCTTCCCAGCGACTTCGGTCGTTCTCCAGGCGCTACAGTCGACTAGCGATCCGGCTTTGATGGCTCACATGAGCGTCGCGTTCGTCCTCCTAAGTCTCTCAATACTCGTTGCGTGCCTCGCGTTCCGTAAACCCCTCCTTCGACGGTTTGCAGGGTGGGCAGTCGGTGGCTTTCTCGCCGTCTTCTGGGCGTTCGAGTCTGGGATTGGATTCGTTGTTTCCGGATTCAGTAACAATCTCTACTCGTTTTCGATGGCCCTCGGATTCCTCGCGGCATTCGCGATCTACTTCCTAATGGCGCACTTGTCGTCGCCACGGTTCGCAGAGTTGATGGACTCTGAACCCTTGGCCCTGACCTCGAAGGATGACGGAACCAGCGCCGACGCCTAGACGCGGTAGGAGGCCGAAGGGCCAGGGGAATCCCCGTGACGACATTCTTCGTGCGGCCCAGAAGGAGTTCGGAGACCGAGGGTTCGACCGGGCGTCCATTCGCGCGGTCGCTCGCCGCGCTCGTGTGAATCCGGCGCTGGTCTACCACTATTTCGAGAGCAAGGACGACCTGTTCACCGCCCTCATCGGGTCGCAGGTGAATCCCGCCCGAATCCACTCCCTATTGACCGAGCATGCCCGCGAAGACGCAGGGCATGTGATCGTGAGGGGATTCGCGACGGTGTGGGATAACGCGGGGCCGGAAAGCGTATTGGTCATCATGCTTCGCTCGGCCACGACTCAGCCGACTGCTGCCCGCTTGCTGCGCGAGGTCATCGTTGATGAGATCGTAGGGCCCGGAGCTGGTCGCAGGGGCGGCCGCGCGGACCGTCTTCGACTCTCGCTGGTCGGATCGCAGCTTCTTGGCCTGGCTATCGCGCGTTACATCCTCAGAATCGAGCCGATCGCGAAAGCGACCCCGAGCGCATTGGCGGAGCACCTGGGTCCTGCGGTCTCGGTGCTCCTAGCTGACCCGACCGGGCGGTAACTGAGCACTTCGAGCGTACCCCAGCGGGCCCGTTTTCCGTCAGAGAACCGGCCCCTCGAGATACGACAAAGTACCGGATGCGGGGTCGGCCGCGAGCCGCCTAACTCTCCAACGAATCCCCCCGCCCGGATCGCGGAGCGTTCTCGGCTCACGCACCCTCTCCCCGCGCCCATCGAGGAACGATGTCGGAACAGGGGAAGCAGTTTCACTGCACCGCGGCCGCGTTCAGGCCACGGCGTCCGCGCTCGTCGTGGTCCTGCATCGCATTCCGAAAAGTCCGAGGCCGGTGCGCCGGACCGGTCGGCCCCCGCGACGTGCGGCCCAGCCTCGAAGGGCGGTGCAGAGCCCTCCTCCCGGGCCGTGATCGACAACCGCCACGGCCCCCCTCGGGAGCAGAGGGTCGAGCGAGCGGAACTCGCGCGCGCTCTCGAGGCAATCGTGAGGCACGTCGTAGACGAAGAGCTCGGTCGCCGGGAGTTCCTTCACGAGGATTGGGATGATCCGCGCCTTGTCGCCTATTCGAAGGTCCCATCGTCCTCTCAGCTTGGAGGGGACCGCCCACCCCGACGTTCGGCCAGGCGGTAGGCTCCAAGACGCCCCACCCCGGGGCCGGGCCGGCGAGCGGGGCCGGGCTGGGCGGTCCACCGAGTGGAGGGTCCCCGCCCCGTTCCGCTCGAGCGCCGCGAGAATGTAGGCCGAGGAGACTCCCGAGGAGACGCCTACTTCGATAACGTGGCGCGGTTGAAGGAGCCGGACCAGGGCGTGGAGCTCGAGCGGAGCATCGATCTCAACGTAGGAGCTCCGCCCTTCCGCTCGGTGCTCCCGGGCGAGATGCCGGAAGAGGGAGCGTTCGTCCGCGGCATCGTTAATCGCCGTACTGGCCGCTGCCGGTGGAACTCCCGCGAGCTCGGCGACCCAGTCCACGTCCGGATCCTTTTCTTCGTTCAAGCTAGCACCCCGATCAGGGAGCGCGGAGCTCCTCCAGGTTCCCAATCCAGTCGAGGGTGCGGGAGGCCTGGGGACGGGCGGCACGCACTCGGGAGTACGCATCGTCCAGTGGGACACCGTCCACTCGGTGAAGGTACCACGCCGCCCCGAGGGGGGAGCGGAATCTCCCATGGCCGCAGAAGACGAGAACCGGGTTGCCCTTGGCGCGCGCGGCATGCATCGCGTTCGCCAGGCGATCGAGGTTCCTTCGGTCCGCTCGGTCCGCCTGCTCATCGTAGATCGGGACGTGCGTGGCGAGAGGCAGATTCGGTGGGGCCTCGTCCAAGACGCAAAAGCGTTCCCCCTCGAACCTGACGGCGTCTGCCCAGTTCCCGACAAAGACGCTGGGGGCTATCTCGGACGGGGCTCTTCTGGCGCGCTTGGTTCGGGGAGCATTCTTGGTCCCCTTACTCTGCATTGTCGCCCTCGCACGACCTTAGTCCCATCCCCTCCTTCTGGGTAGGCCCGCCCCCGGGCGGCCTCGGTTAAATACCGCCACGGCGCTCGTCTCGAGGAATGGCGATTGTCGACGCGCGGGTGCGGGTTCACCACCCCTGTCCGTACTGCGACCTCTCGACACGCTTCCCGGACTCACTCTTCCTTCTCTGGTGCGACAACCGCCGTGACACGGTCCTCGTCTCAAGCCAGAATCGTGAGGAGCTCCGCGATGTGCTGGCCGCGTGGAAGCGCGGGTTCCACGCCCGGGTACTTCTTCGGGAGGGGAACGACGCGCTGCTCATCGTTCCCGACTTCGAGTGGCGCGACCCGCCCTCTGTGGCCAGGATGGCTCGGGCGGGACGGGTTTGGGTACTTCATCCCGTTCTCTATTTTGGAGGAGAGGAAACCTACAGGCTCCTCGCCCCTTCGCGGGCTGGCTTGAACCGTCTGTTCCGGAAGCTACGCCGCCTGGGCGCCGTTGAGGTCCTCTCGATCACCGACACGGCCGGACTCGACTCGGTCCGGACCGTGCCCGCCTCGACGGTCCATTTGCTTGAGGGACTGACCGATTCGCAAGTTCGCTCACTGGTGGCGGCACGCGACGCCGGCCTGCTCGAAGTCCCGGCACGGTCGAACTGGGCGTCGGTCGCACGGGCTCAAGGGCTTTCCCGATCCACCTTCGGGGAACACCTGAGAAAGGGGCAGCGCAAGTTGCTCGAGAACAGCTACCCTCTTCTCCGCGCGAGGCTGGGCACGCGAGGCGTGAGGTTGAGACCCTCTTCTCAGGCGCTTCGGTGAGACGCCACGACGCCGGTCTCCCTTGACCGATGGGAGTCGGAATGCCTCCCTTGGTCGCGAGACTCTCCCCTCTTCTGGATGGGGTCGCCTTGCGGACATTAAGCGCGGATCGCGCTGGCGCACACTCGCGGGCGGTGCCTGCCGCTCTAACAAGGAGCGGGGCCGAGTCCAAGCACCCGCTCTCCGAATCCGAAAGACAGAGCCCGGCGGTACGCGCGAGAACGCATTGGGTGGCCCGGTACACGCGCCGTTTCCCCCTCCTGACAGCGGCCGGTGATCCGGGTGGCACGGAGGTCCTGGCGGGGGGAGCGCCGCTCGGAAACGCCTCCTAAGGTCCGAGGTCGAGCGCTACCGAACTCGTCAGTCTGGAGGGGCACCCATCGGCGGTTTCTTCGCCACCTCTGCGTGATAGTCGATCAATCGACCGTCGACATCGCGGAAGCCGTACGCTCTCGCCAGCTCGCCGATCTCACAGATCTTCCCTGACCATCGATGGCGATGTGGGTCCGTCGCAAGGTACACCACCGCTCGCCCAGCGTACTCGGGGCTGGCGAGCTTCCGCTTCTTCTCCTCGGAATAGTGGGCCATCGCCTCCGTGCGTGTCCACCCCGGGCTCAATCCCACGGCCGTGATCCCTCGAGTCCGAAGTTCGAGGTCGAGCCCGTAGACCATCCGCCCGACTCCGTTCGAGGAGAGATCGAAGAACATCTCCCACAGGTAGCGTCCCCGATTCCACCACAACGTGTTGACGATCAGCCCGTCACGCCGTCGGAGCATCAAAGGAAGCGTGTAGAACGTCGTGGCGAGGGTCGACCGTAGGTAGGCCGTGAACATCCGGTACCACCATTCGTCGAAATCATGTTTCCAAAACGGAAACGCATCGTAGGAGATGATGTCGTGTTGTCCATCCGCACCGCCAAACGCGTTGTTCACGAGGATATCCACGCGGCCACTTTCCCGGCGAATGCGGTTCACGAGTTTACGGGTGTCTTCGTCCTTGGAGTGATCGCATCGCACGGGAATCCCGACGCCCCCCCGAGCGCTGACCTCGTCCGCAGTATCGTGGATCGTTCCCGCGATCCCCCATCTGCTGTTGTGGCCCCGGGTCGTGCGGCCGGTAACGTAGACGGTTGCCCCCGCCTCTCCCAGCACCAGAGCGATCCCACGGCCTATCCCCCGACTCGAACCGGTGACGAGTGCAACCTTTCCGCGTAGCTTTCTGGCCCATGTCAGGGATGGCGCTCTCGGCGCCTTCGCCCTTCCGCTGGTTGGCGGGTCCACAGCCATGATCCCTCCGGGAGAAGGTAGAGGCCCCTCAATCATCTCCCTTGGGCCGCCCCCGGGCGGTCGAGCCGAGGATTCTACCTAGTCCAGACCCACGTGCTCCTGCTCGAAAGGGACACCCGTTCCCATGTTCTGCACTTACGACGCGACCCCGGGTACGTTCACCGTCAGAAACTGAACCGGGGACGCGCGTTGGAAGTCCCGGCTTCGTTCTCGATGTCAACGGGCAGGTGCTGGCTTGCGGCGCCAATCAGCGCCGGAGCACCCCCGAGCGGCGCCCGTCCAAACAGTTCTGCCGACCGAGCCCGGGCGGGTCTACCCCTACTTCTTGGCCCGATCCTTATGGGCGAGGTACGCCGCGCGAATGGCTGGCGCATCGTCGCGATACTCACTTTCGAGAAACTCTCTGGCAACGGACTCGACTTTGCCGGGAGGAACCTGCTTCGAGGTGAACTCGCCATAAACGTCGATTCCCGTCTTCTCTCCGTTGGGGGAGTAAATGTATACAAACTTGGAACCGGCCAGAACGCCCTCGAGGAACTCGAGGGCGATTCCCACCGGAGGGAGCATTGTCAGGCGCATCTTGTCCGGGGCCCACTCTCCTCGGAGGAGCCGCTCCGAGGAGTAGATGAACGTGATATCGGAGACCTTTTCGAACTTCGGATTCCTTGCCGTCTTGTGAACAGCATCGTGGACATCGCCGTCGTTCAAATACTTCCAGACAAAGTCGATGGGAGCATCAAAAGTGCTCCCTTCATCCTTGATGTAGACCATAGTTCTGCCCTCCCCGGAGCCTTGGAGCGGGCGATAAAGTAACCGGCTCATAGCCGTTGCCATACCGTCGTGGGCCAATATCTACCGAACTTCCGACCGCATGCGGTTCTGATGATGAGCACTCTAGGCCAGCGACGCCACCCTATTCCGCCACGAAGACTCGTACGGGTTTGGTGAACCCCTTGAAGGTCCGGGCCCCCTTCTCCTCGAACTTGACTCCGGCGCCGGTGACGAGGTCACGCATCGTGCCCGAGACGAGTATCTCTCCAGGATCGGCGGCTTGCTGAATGCGGGCCGCTAGGTGAACTGCGAAACCCGTGATATCCTTGCCAATCATCTCGCACTCCCCGGCGTGAAGACCGGTCCGAGTTTCAAGTCCGAGCGACCGAAGGCTCCTTCGGATTTCCCTCGCACACTGTACGGCCCGGGTCGGTCCATCGAAAGTGGCGAGGATGCCATCGCCGGTGTACTTCACCAGCTGCCCTCGAAACGTGCCGAGTATGCGCCGACTGATCTCGTCGATCTGCTGGAGACGAATCTTCCAGCCCGGATCTCCGAGCGCTTCGAGCTGGCTCGTGGAGTCAACGATGTCCACGAAGAGGATAGCCGCGAACACCCGATCGACCGACGGCGTTTGCCTAGAACCTGTAACGAATTCCGCGATAACTTGCACCACACTATCGCCGATGTCATACATCAGGTGCGTCTTGCCGGGCCACTCCCGGAACACGGCTCCGGGAATCTGGGAGGCGAGGTAGCGAGCCGCGTCCACGCTGGCCATGGGATCGCCGCTCCGGTTCATGACAAGGGTCGGGGCGTGAACACTGGATAGAATGCCACGAATGTCAATCTCGCTGCACATTGTCTCGAGCGCGGCCAAAGCGGCAGGACTCGCGGCCGCTCGGGCGTAACGCAGATACCAATCCAAGAAGGCAGGATCGGCGTCGCTGCCTACTCCCAGACCGGTGCCGGTGAGGTACGGGAGTGTTACCCCGGTGCGGTCAACGCTCTCGATGACAGATCGCATCTCCTCCGGCCGAAGTCCCCATGGGTAGCCCGGAGCTTGCGTCCAGCGCGCTTGCACGCCCCAGAGCAGGAGGGCTTTCGTGCGGAGGGGATACAACGCGGCGAACATGCACGCCATCGAGCCTCCGTCCGAGAATCCGAAGAGGGAGGCGGTCTCGCTGTCGGCAGCGTCCATGACGGCACGGATGTCGTCGACCCGCTCTTCCAATGTCGCGGCGCTCGTCGGACGGTCTGAGAGGCCCGTGCCACGCTTGTCGAACCGAATCACTCGGCAGAATGATCCTAGTTGGTCGAGGAAGCGCGCCCGGGGAGGCCACTCCCAATCGAGGTCGAGGTGCGAGACGATTCCGGGAGTCCAGACCAGATCGTAAGGGCCGTTTCCGGAGACTTGGTAGGCTATGTTGATTGACCCGCTTCTGGCGTACAAGGTTTCGGGTCGCTGCATCGAGCCATCCCCCGCGGCGAATCATGCCATCGCGTGACCTATGAAGTCGATTGCTCCCGGTCCCGCTTCAGCCGACCCGGGAGCGGGAGGCGCTACTTGGCGGAGCGGGTCCACGACTCGAGCTCCTGCCGGTTCCGAATCAGCGGTTCGAGCGTTCCCCGAGGGGTCGTTTCTCGTATTAGAATCGGCCGTCGCCCCGAGGCGTAAGTCCTCGTCTGCGACGCTAGACCTGCCCGAACTTCCGTCGTTGCGGGAGATTTCCGGCAGTCCTCGAAAGCGGGCACCTACGGGGGCGAGACGAGAGCTTGGACGCGTTCACGAAACATGCGGTCTCCCGCCTCGCGAAACAAGGCGTCGCGCACTTTAGATGGCGGGACCCAGGCCTGGGCGGCGACGCGGCTCTGCTCCTGAACCCACTCGGTCCGAGGCCGGCGCCGGCGGACGTACGCCTCGAGTGCTCGCTCGACGCTCTCCTCGGCTCGGAGGACCTCAGCCAGCACCAGACCGTCCTCCATCGCCACACACCCACCTTCCGTCATGTGCGGTGGGCCGGCGTGGGCCGCATCTCCGATCAAGACCACTCGGCCGGGGTACCACTCGTCGAGTTCGACCCATTCGATCGGTCCCATGTGGGGCGGTTCATCTGACCGCAGGCCGGCGCGGTAGGCTGGAATCGGCCCTCCGAATCCGGCAAATCGACGACGGAAGCGTTCGAGACGTCCGACGAGGGGATCCTCAAACTGGTCCCCTCCCACCGCTCCGAAACCATAGGTAGAACCGCCCCCGATGGGGGCGACTCCGAAGAACGCGCCATCGCCCATTACGATAACGATGTTGTCGACTATGCCGGGGGGGCGCGTGTCGACGATGCTCCGCCGAACCATCGTTCCTGCATAGTGCGGTGACGAGGATGCGCTGACCGCTAACTTTCGCACCGTCGAATGAATGCCGTCCGCGCCCACCACCAGATCGTAATCTCTTGATGTGCCGTCACTGAAGCCCGCGAGGACATGGGCAGGATGCGGTGTCAGGTTGGTGAGCGAGGTACCCTACCGATGCGGTACCCCCGAGGCTCCGGATCGTAGCGCTTCCTGCAGCCGAACGCGAGAAATGCCAAGACAAGGACCCACTTCGCCCCACATGTCGACGAGGTCCGTTTCGCAGAGCGGATCTCCCTGTTGGTCAACAAAGCTCCAACTGCGAAGGACGGCTGAGCTCCGGTCGATGGCGTCCCCCACGCCGAGCGCGCGAAGCACTCGGACACCATTTGCCTGGGTTATTATTCCTCCCCCAACGGCCGGCCACTCTCGGCTACGCTCGACGAGCTCCGCGCGGTAACCTTGCCGATCTAAGGCCGTAGCCAGAGAGAGGCCGGCGATACCACCCCCCCGATTAAGATTCGGCCGACATCGGCCATCCCGAGAGTTCACCAGCGAGTCGCCGCGGGAGCAGTGACCACTTTAACCGATTTCGCCTAGGGTCGGCCCAGAGCCAGGTTGCGATTGGAGACGGGGCGGAAGGTCGACGGAGTGCTCGAACGCGACCGCCGCGAACTCCATTGCCCGTGGCGCACCCAACCTGCCGGGCCGTTGGAGGCCCTTGAGTAGAATCACCTCCCTTCGGACCAGAACACATGCTCCCGGGGAAGCGCGCCATCCGTTCCAGATCCAATGGAAACCAACCGAGGATTCTGGTCTCGCCCCCTGGGGTGGATTCGGCTCAGCGGATCGGCGGCTGGGCCCGGCTCGAACCACTCAACTCCGGCTCAGCGTCGGTCCCGTTACTTTAATTGTTCGCAACATTCCCCCGCCGTGGCTTCGGACACGCAGTTCCTGAGGAATCTACGTCATCCGCAGCTCGCATGGAACACTCCGCTTTCCGCGTCCCATGCCGATCGATTGCTCGAAAACTTGCGGCTCACCGAAGCCGATAGGGTTGTCGATTTGGGGTGTGGGCGGGGGGAACTCCTCCTTCGGGCGGTCGCCGACGTGCCGGGACTCATCGGGGAAGGAGTCGAACTCGATTACTCGAACGTCGAACGGGCAAGGTCGGCCGCGGTCGCGCGCGGTCTGGCGGACCGGGTCACGTTCACCGAACAAGACTTGCGGAACTACCGCCGAACCGCGGGCCGGGTGATATGTATCGGGGCCGACCACGTGTGGGGAGGGCCCGTTCCTGCTCTGTCGAGCTTGCAGGCGCGCGTAGAACCAAGCGGGCGGCTCCTCTTCGGGGGAGGTTTCTGGAGTCGGTCTCCCTCGCCGGAGCTCGTCGAAATGTTCGGGGACCTTCCGGCAACCCTGGAGGCGCTCCTTGCGGCGTCGGTGTCCGCTGGCTGGAAAGTCGATTATCACGACATCGCGGACCTACGCGAATGGGACGATTTTGAGACGGCCTGGAACCGAGATCTGGAGGACATCTCACGCAGGGAACCTTCGACGGTGCGCGGGCAGCAGGCAGATCGGATCGCGAGGCAACGCCGGGAAGAGTACTACAATGGGTACCGAGGCGTGTTGGGGTTCGCTTACCTGATTCTGGCGCATGCGGAGAGATCGAGGCCGGGCAGGTGAAGCAGCTCCATAGTTCGGCACGGTCGCTTCCTAACGAAGTAGTTACGACGCGACCGCACGGCGCAATCTCTGACGGTAGGCGGACCCCGGGAGCGCGTCTAAACTCCTGGTTTTGGTCCTCTCTCATCGCTGAGCCCGGGCCAAGACGCTCAAGGCGTCCACGGTCGCCCACCGACTCGGTTCGCCGGGCGGTTCCAGCAACATCGGGAACACAAGCTCGTTCAGTTGGTAACCAGACCCTCGCGGGTCCAGATCCGGGTGCGCGAGATCGAGGGCCCACCTTCCATCCGAGGTTCGCTTGCCATGAAGCCAGCGTAACGCGGGTGCCAGGCGCGGGTCCGATGCATAGCCAAGTGTTGTCAGAGTCCTCAGTCCCACCAGAATGTCGTAATAGTAGTGGTTTGGGTAGTGGATCCGGAACCAGGGTGCGTATCTGCGCCGTCCTTCTCTCATCAAGCGACGTTTGAGGTAGAACTCCGCTCCTCGCTCGATGCTCCGCAGCACCGCTTGGTCCCGCTTGTCGACCGGGACCTCGGCCAGAGCGGCGAGAGGCTCCCAGGCGTCGAGCGACCCCCGGTTTGCCGGGGAGTCGTTCCATCCACCGTCGGACCGCTGGGAGTCGACTAACCAACTGAGGGACCGCTGGACCGCAGGATGATCCAGGTATCCGAATCGGATCAGGGCGCGGGTGACCAATCCGGTCACGCAAATCTCCCGGTAGCGGCCGCGCGGTCGATAGTCCAACTGTTCCTCTCCTGCAGCCCGCTGGTCGAACCGCCGGAAAATCAGCTCCGCCAGCCTCCGAATCCGGGTATCCGTGCGGGTCATGCCGAGATCGCTCAGGACTAGGGCATGCCAGAATGTGGCAACGTACTTCGGGCGATAGAGTTCGGGGCCCGTTGTCCCCGCGGTGTACCAGTGCCCGTCCGCGAGCTGGTTCTTCAAGAGGGAAGCCGCCCAACCGGTTCGGCCGACCAAACGGGAAGCATTTCGGACCCGAGAGTCGTTGCGGGAACGCCCCTCAACGTCCAACCAGTATCGGACGCGGACGCTCGGGTCGGACTTCGGTTCTGTCAGCCAATGTCGAATTCGGGGCGCGATGCGCATCCTTCACCGCGATCTCCCCCTCCTATATGATTTAGGGGAATCCGGACCCAATCTCAGCAGTTTCGACGCACGGTGACGGTCGATTTTCTGACGAGGAACTACTCGACGAGGTGGGTTCGAGTCGCAGATCTCGCACTGAGAAGACGCCTATCTCACACTTTTGGCATTCTGGTCGCACGGCTCGGGTCTACCTGCCATGCGATAGACGGGACAGACGGCGGTAGCGGGACTTGCGAAAAGGGCGCGCTTCGGGACCACAGTGGTTCGGCAGGTTTATTCGGCTTGGCCCTATGGCCGACTCGAGGCTCGCCGGGAGAGCCGTGTGGGGTTGGTCGTGGATGACCAGCGTGACAGAGCCCACCGTGGAATCGAGACTCATAGCGAAGGGCGACGTCGAGTACGAACAGTACCGTGCAGGAATCTGGAATCGTGACGTCCCGGTTCGTTACCCAGAGTTCATCCTGCGGGTCCGGAGCGTGCGTGACGTGGTCGACGGGCTCAATCTCGCCCGCGAGCGAGGCTGGCGCGTCACGGTCCGTGGTGGGGGCCACAACTGGTTCGGGACGTCACTGCGCGACGGCGGACTGCTCCTTGACCTCGGAGAGATGCGCGAACTCGTGTCGATCGACACCGACCTTCGGGAGGCAGTGATCGAGCCCGCCCTGACCGGTCGGGACCTCGCGCGGAAGCTCGAACCCCATGGTCTTGCGTTCCCCGTCGGCCATTGCGCCACCGTTCCTTTGAGCGGATATCTCCTGAACGGTGGGTTCGGCTGGAACTCGTTGGCCTGGGGTCCGGCCTGCTTCAGCGTCCGATCGCTCGACATCGTAACACCCAACGGGGACGTGATCACCGCGTCCCCGGAAGAGAACTCCGATTGGTACTGGGCGGCCCGCGGCGGTGGCCATGGCTTCTTTGGAGTGGTCGTTCGGTACCGCATCGGCCTCTTCCCGCTTCCGAAGGCGATCACGACAAGCACCTGCGTTTTCCCGCTTAGCCGCATTCGGGAGGTCTCGGACTGGGCCGCCGCACTACGAGGCGGTCTTCCCAAGCATGTCGAACTCACAGTGATTCTCGGCAACGTTCCGGGAATCCTTACAGGGGGGGACGCTCGCCTCTCACGCGCGGTGGTCGTCACGGCCACCTCGTTCAGTGACGGCGAGGAAGAGGCGCGGGCGACCCTCGCCTCCCTGACCGAGCCGCCGGTAGATACCGGATGCCAACGAAAGATTCTGAACGATGCCACGCCGTATGAGGCGTTGTCGGGGCTGGGGGCGGAGCTGTGGCCCGAGAACTTCCGGTACCGCTCCGACAACTTCTGGCACAACGAGTCCTTGGGGACCGTCCTGCCTCGCCTGGCCGGACCGGCGACGGAGGCCCCTGAACGCTCGTTTTTCCTGTGCTTACCGGTTCCGCCACCCGACCCCGCCGTACCGCCGCCGGACACCGCGTTCTCCATGATCGGTCCGACGTTCGTTGCGTGTTACGCGGTCTGGAAGGACCCGAAGTCCGACGGCGCGGCGAAGGAGTGGTACGCCCGATCCACGCACACCCTCGAGACCGGGTCGATCGGTCACTACATCGGGGAGGCCGACATTGAGTTGCACCCCGAACGGGCCCGCCGGTCGTTCTCTCCGGCCGCCTGGAAGCGACTGGACGAGCTGCGGAAACGGTACGACCCCTCGCGACGTTTTTCTGGGTTCTACGGTGAGCCATGAGTGCATCGGCCGCCCACCCCGAGGCTCTTCTTCTCCGGGCGGCGGAACTCAAGGACGCCCCTGTCTTGGGAAGAATCTGTTACGAGGCCTTCCGTACGATCGCCGAAGGCCACAACTATCCACCGGACTTTCCATCACCCGAGATCGCTGCGGGGCTGCTGGGGAGCTTCATTTCCCATCCCGGGTTCTACTCCGTCGTCGCGGAACGGAACGGCATCATCCTCGGCAGCAACTTTCTCGACGAGCGGAATCCGATCTTGGGCGTCGGGCCGATCACGGTCACTCCCGAAGCCCAGAACCGACAGGTCGGTCGCCGGTTGATGGAGGCCGTGCTGAAGCGGTCCCGAGACCGGAACGCGCTCGGAACCCGACTCGTGCAGGCGGGATATCACCTCCGGTCGCTTGCCCTCTACACAAAGCTCGGTTACGACCCGCGCGAGTCCCTCGCGTGTCTCCAAGGGACGATTCCTCGATCGCCGATCCCGGGGCGGTCCGTGAGAGCAGCGATGGAGTCCGATCTCGAAGAGTGTCGGAAACTATGCACACAGGTACTGGGCTTCGACCGAGCTGGCGAGCTGAAAGATGCGATTCGACAGGGGTCCGCGACCGTCGTGGAAACCGACGGGAGGATCTCCGGCTACGCCACCGCGGTCGCGTTCTTCGGCCATCAAGTCGGAGAGTCGAATTTGGACATTCAGGCCCTCATCACGGCGGCGCCCAGTATCGAGGGACCGGGTATGCTCGTACCGATTCGGAACGCCGAGCTCCTCCGTTGGGCGCTTTCCTCGGGACTGCGGATGACTCAGACGATGACCCTGATGTCGACGGGAGCCTATGCGGACCCTCAAGGCGCGTACGTCGCATCGGTCTTCTATTGACGAAGCGCCCATGGGGTCTCAACCACGCAGTCGGGAGCGGGCGCTACGCGCTCCCGAACTCGTTACCTGCCAGGCCAAAGGCAGATCGGGGACGTTCTCGATTCGCACACGCTCCGGCTCCCCGCCCTTTAAGGCGTCTCCCCTCCCCGTCGACCCTCCACCGACCCGGATTCCTGCGGGCGCACCGGTTCAATGCTTTGAACGGAATAGCACCGGAGTTCGGGGAGGCTCGAGCCATGCCCGGGAACCTGGAGAAAGCGATCGAGGAGAATCTCAGGGCGGTCGAAGCGCACTTCCACAGTGAAGGAGCCGAGGACGTGGAACGAGCGCTCGAACTCTACACGGACGATATCCTCTGGGAGTCGCACGGCGACCCGAAGCTCGGGACCCACCGAGGGAAGGACCCCGTCGCGGAGAGTTATCGGCGCATGTGGGCGCGCACGAAGAACGCGGAGTTCGAGAACCTTTCGAGATTCGCCACCGCCGACAAAGTGGTTGACGAAAGCGTTCGTACGTGTACCATTGCCCGAGACGGATCGGTCTCCGTTCTCATCGGGCAGAGGGTGCGGTTCAACCTGCTGCGCGTCCCTGAAACAGGGGAGGCAAGATCAGCCGAGAGCTGGTCTACCTCGGTTGGACCCGTCTTTAGGACGCGGGTCTCAGGCCTGTTCGGCTGAGTGGAGGCTCCTTACGGCCTTGGTCCGGAATCCGCCCGCACAGCGATGGGCTCGTATCGGGCCGCCCAATCGGTCTTGGCTAATCCACACGCCCAAGGCGGGTCTCTGCCTCTCCGCCTTTGTCATCGCCAGGGATCGTTTCGGGCGGATCCTTGTGGGCCGGCCCCACGCTCATGCGGCTTGGGCATTGGAAGGCGGTCTGCCGGTTCGCCACGCGCGGGTCCTCGAAGAGGATGGCGTATGGCTCCTACCGGCCACCCATCTCCTGATGGAAGAACCGCCCGAACGGGCCGCGCGGCGCATCGCCCGAAGATGGGTCGGTTTACGCCGAGCGGCGCCACGGTTCCTCATGGTTCAATCCCACCTCCGGCCATCGTCCCGCTGGAAGCGTGAATCGATCTATCGAGCCGGTCGCAACCACTGGGACCTCTGCTTCGTGTACGAGGTCCGGGCCGCGCTCCCGAAACTGGATCCGCCCTGGTGGTCTGAACTTCGATTCGTCGACAAGGAGGGACTGCGACGGCTGAAGCTCGGTAGAGGTCACCGCGACGTTCTTCGGCTCGCGTCGAAACGTCCAATTCGGGGTCGAGCGAAGATCGGCCCACGGATGTGAACTTCATTCGGAGACCATCCGAGCGAGAAACGAGCACGTACGACGCGGCCCCCGGGTACGTTTACCGTCAGAAACCGAATCGGGGACGCGCGTTGGAAGTCCTAGATTCCCTCCTCGTGACCAGCCCCTCGTAGCCTAGGCTTTTACCGCTCCCTCGTACCCGGGGGTCCGAATCGAAGAGAGGGCTCCGGAAAGACGAAGACCACGGAGTCGCCTTTCTGCTCGACCTTCGGGACGACTCCGAGGATGCCACGAATCGCCTGATCGAAGTACTGCCGGTGCACCGCCGCGTACGCGGGTCCTATGTCGCTGTGCACGGTCAGGACCAGATTCGTTCCTTGACGACCGATTTCGTACTGCCAGATCCGACAGTACTTCGCGGAGAGCGAGAGAAAGCTCAGGAACGTCTCGAGGTTGAGGCGTTGGAACCAGAACTGAGTGATGGCCCCCGCGTTGCGATGCCCGGTCTCCTTTCCAAAGTCCTCGAGTTGCGCTTCGCTGAGGAGCGACGTCAGGTATCGGAACGACTGCCGTGGGAGCGCGACGTAGCCGTACTTATCGGCGAATCGGTCCCACTCGACATACCGGGCGACCAGCTTCGAAATCAGCGCGTTGAACGTGACCCCATTCGCCTTCGCCTCTTGGCTGAGGATCTCTTCCTCCGTGGGGCTGAATCGCACGGACCTCAGGACGGTCTTTCTCGGAGCGTCGACCATACGCCCTCTCGATACGTACTAGCGATACTTCAGTCGTACGACAACGTACCTCGCTGAATTCATTGCCTCTATACCTCCGCCCGAAGTTTCGTCTTCGGAGGGCGGAGAGATCCGCAGAACCGAATGAAACGAAGGGGTATCGCCAAGAAGCGAATGAGCTCGATGCTGGTAGTTGGCCTCGGCTTGGCCTTGGTGGCTGCGGTGCTCGGGGGCGTCTCGGCGCCCGCCCGAGCCGCAGGCCCCTGCGCGGAGCTGGCCTATGCGAACGGCCACGAGTACTGCATATTCATCGCGAAGATCGTAACGAACCCGAGCCCGGCACTGAAAGCGACCGCCGAGCCCATTTACATCGCCGCCTACTTCCCGCTCCCCACGGGGTGCAATGTGGCGACTCCATCGACCTGCCATGCGGAGCAACTGCCCAGCGGATACGTTCCGCTGTGCGACCCATGCTTTCACGGCGGGGCGCTGAACAACTTTCCCTACCACGATCACGTGATGGCAGGTGCCCCCGGCTTCGGCACCAATGGCACGGCCGGCGAAATGAAGGGTCCGTGGCTCCTCTTCGTCGTCGCCTACACCGCGAGCTACAGCCACCAACCGAACTTCTTGCCTTTCGAGAGCACAGCGGCGATCGCGGCCGGGGAAGGGGCGGGGGACTTTCAGACGATCAATCCGGGCGCGTCGAACCCCTATGAGATTGACACTGGAGTCGTGCTGATTTTCGGGGTCCAGCCCCTGGGAGGCTGAGCCGAGCGGGGGTCGGAGGAATAACTGGCGCCACCTAGTCGGGCGGAGCGAAGGGGTGGGGTCGGGCGCGGAGGCCTTCGCGGCCTCCGACGCGTGCCTGGCAGCCCCGGCGCGCCTCCGGATGCGCCCGAGCCTAACGTGGGGTCGTGCTTCGTGGTGCGGGCCGTCGGGGTCCCGCTAGCCGCGGCCGGAGCGCGGACGAGGCGGGGTTACCTGCCGGTGAGTGGATTGAGCCGAAGCGTGAGCCGAACGAGGAACGCAGCCAGTGTGTAGAAGCCAGAGGCAACCAAGAGCAAGAGCCCGAGCGGGGCGAGAGGGTATGCATACGACGCGCACGGCGGACAGACGGTCCCGTTCGGTCCGGTGGAGCACGTGCAGGGTGGGGGGCCTCCCAACGGAAAAGCGACCAGAGCGATCAGGCCCACCACGAACAAGACCAGTCCCGGTGCGTAGGATGCTGCGGTGCGTGCTCGTGGCCCCATGGTTGGATCGCGCCCCACTTGCCAGAGTCCCGACGGAGGCGAAGGCTCGCTCCGAATATCTACCCCGCCCCTCGTGGCGCGGGTCCTGCTCCTCGCTGAGCTCGGGGTCTCCCCCCACCGGTGGCATGCTGTCGAACGGCCTTAGGACGAACGTGGTCTCCTACGGCCGAGTTGCTCCCTCGCCGTACGCGAACTCCTCGATTCGATAGCGCGGGCAATGCCAGGCCGGAAACCGCGGGCGCCTCGTGAAGACGCCCGCCGCGACCGAACCGAGCTCGACCAACGGGCCCGACACCGGCGAGTCGCCCCGTCTCGGCCCCGAGGGGCGGGCAGACGCTCGACCAAAGGGGCATCCGTTGGGGCGGCGGATGATCCTCCCGTACCGCCACCTCCCGGACCTCGTCCGCACGACGGATCGTTTCCGCGCGAGCGTCGAGGGAGCGTTCTCGGCGATCGACCGCGGCCCGGCGGCGTTCCTCCGCGCTCAGAGCGCGGTGACGCAGCGTCGCGAGGCCGCCGGGGGAACGGTCACGAGGAACCTCGATCGGTGGGCGCGGGCCGGGCGCTCGAGAGGCCGCGACGAATCATGGGACCCCGCCACTCTCGCGGAAGGCGTTTAGTACGTCCGCGACGGTGCGAAGATGTCGGCGACTCCGTTCGGACGCTCCGTATGTACGACATGTACCAGGAGGTCATCCTCCAGCACTACCGGGCACCGAGGAACTTCGGTCCCCTCGACGGCGCCGACCGGGTCGGCGAAGAGTCGAACCCTCTCTGTGGGGACCACATCACGCTCCGGCTGAAGGTGGACCCCTCCACGCAGCGGATCGACGAGGTCCGCTTCCAGGGCGACGGGTGCGCGATCAGCATGGCGAGCACGTCAATGCTGACCGAGAAGGTCAAGGGCCTCACGCTGGACGAGGCCGGCCACCTCACGGGCGACGAGGTGATCGCGCTCCTCGGCATTCCGCTCTCCCCCGTGCGGATCAAGTGCGCGCTGACGGGCTTCTCGGCCCTCGGCCGCGCGCTCCACCCGAAGGCCGTCCCCCCTTCCGCGTGAACCCGCGCCCTCGGGGGACGAACGCGCGCCGAACGGGATGCGCGGCGTCCGGTCCCTACCCGTACTCCCCCGACGGGCGACGCGTCGGGCCCTTATCTTCGCGACGCTAGTCCTCGTCGCACCGATGCTCTCCCCCGTTCCGTCCGATCGGCCGGTCGAGACCGAACCCATCGCGCCGGAGGAGCTCTCGCGCCTCGGCTCGTTCGGCCTCTCCGACCGGTTCGACCCGTTCCTGCCGAAGTTCGCCCGCGAGGCGCTCGATTCGGGAGGGCGGGTCCGGGCCGTTCGCTCGCCCGGGGGCATCGCCGCGGTCGTCCTCGGCGACGCCGAGGAGCAGGTCGCGTCGGTGTTCACCCGCTCGCCCGGGCTCGCCGCGCGGCTCTTCGCCGAGCTCCCCGAGGCGGCGGTCTACTCGGAGCAACCCCTCCCGGCGCCCCGGGAAGTCTTCGGGATCTTCGGGGCCGGGCTCGACTCTCCCCCGCCGGTGCACGCGTTCCGCCACGCGGTGCGGTCGGCGGCGCCCCCCGACGCCGAGAGCGTTCGGGAACTCCTCCGCGAGGTCTACGGTACCGTGAGCGACCGGTGGCTCCGCCACGCGTCGCTCGAGGCCGAGCCGTGCTTCGTCGTCGAGGTCGGCGACCGCATCGCCGGCGCCGCGTGGGTCTCGGTGGCCGGCCGGCGGGCCCGGCTCCACTCGCTCACCGTCCGCCCCGGGTACCGCCGGCTCGGCGTGGGCCTGGACCTCCTCTTCGCCCGGCTCCTCTGGGCCCACGAAGCCGGGCTCGACGAGGTGTTCTCCGAGATCTCCGAGCGGAACCCCGTGTCGCGCTACCTCGCCGAGAGCGCGGGCCTGCTCCGCGTGGGGGAGATCTCCCTGTACTCCCGAGCCGCGCCCCCTACGGTGCGCGACGGGTGGGCTACGTTCGGGCCGCCCCACAGAACGGGCACTTCGCGACCGTCGAGTCGATGAGCGCCCCGCAGTAGCGGCAGTTCACCTTGACGGTCTCCTGGATCACGATCTGCTGGACCGCGGGCTGCCCGGACGGCGTCAGGTGGATCGGAGGGGGGGCCGTCCCGCTCGGCGGGAGCGCGACCGGCGGGACGGTGAACCCGACCTCGCCGTGGGCCGAGTGCCGGGGGAGCGCCCCGCGGCGCCGGTGCCGGGTCGCGACGGCGGCGACGACGATCGCGATCAGCACGACGCCCGCGACCACCCCGAGGAGGAGCGGGACCGAAACCCCCGAGCCCCCGCCCGACGGAGGGGGCGGGGGAGCGGTGCCGGGCGTCAGCGCGTACGACGTCTGGGTCACGGCGAGCGAGTCGGTGAGGTCGAATCCGTCCCCCGCCGGGTTCGAATCGTGCTCGGTGTAAAGGTAGGCGATGACGTACCCGGTCGACGGGTCGAACCACTCGCGCCAGGTGTACGTCGCCGTGAAGGCGCCGTAGACGTCGTTGCGCGGGAACGAGCCATTCCCTTCCGCAAAGATCGCCTTCACGTACGAGCCCGAGAGGTCGTAGTCGGCCGCGGTCGCGACCACCTTCATGCCGGTGTTGAGCAGGTAGAACGTCGACCCCACGGCGAGGGAGTTGTTCATGTAGAACCAGACGTACGGGTTCGTGTACCCCGTCTGGTTGTCGGTGCCCTGGACGTAGTGGAACGTCACCGCCGAGAACGTGAACGAGCCGCTCGAGGTCCAGCGCTCGCTCGCCCCGGTGTTGTTCGCGTAATGGTTCGAGTTCGAGTAGGTCGCCGACTCGGTCCCGTTGGCGGCGACCGCGGTCACCGCGACGGTCCCGTTCACGTAGGTTCCCTCGGAATAGCCCGTGTAGTTGCCGACCCCGTTCGAGAGGACAACCGCCTCGGTGTAGGCGAACGAGTCCCCGACCTTCGGGACGTAGTGGCCGGCGACCGCCCCCGCGGTGACGCCGAGGACGACGACCGACGCGAGGAGGAGCGCCCGGGCCCCGATCATCCCATGCCCCCGCCGCCGCCCACGCCGCCGCCGGCGAACCCATGGACGTGGCCGGGGTGGGCTCCCGAGAACCCGCTGTAGGTCGAGAAGTAGAAGTTGTGCGCGACGATCAGCGGCAGGAACACGGGCCGGATCATCGGCGTGGGGGCGCCGACGCCGGGGACCGTCGCCGTCGTGTCGAGCGCGCCGACGAGCTCGTCCCGCAGGCTGTGGACCATCCGGACGGCGAGGGTGATGAGCTCGGCCTGAGAGAGCGCACCGGCGGTCCGGCGCCCAACCACCATGTACGCCTGCTCGAGGAGATTCAACGTCTCGTTCGCCTCGAGGGTCGCCACCGACGCGAGGATCGAGGCCGCGACGAGCGGGTACTGCAGGTACGTCGAGAGCCCCTTCGCGAGGATGCCGAGCTTCGCGGCGACCCCATCGATTGGTACCTCCGAGACGGCGAGGTACGCGGAGGCGAGCTCGACGTCCTCCGACGGCTCGTACCCCCAACCGCCGAACATCCCGCGCAGCGACTGGAACTTCGCGCCGAGCGCGTCCCGGGGGGCGTTCATGATCGCGAGGAGGGCCGCGGTCTCGTACGAGGGGGTCCACTGGAGGAACGCCGGCAGGTTGGCGGTGGCGAAGGTGCCGTCGCCCCGACGCCCGAACAGGAGGATCGCCCCGATCCCGAGGGCCGACTCGCCGGGCACGCCGAGGCGCTTCACGTCCTCGACGAGCGGGCGCAGGGCCGCCACCTCGTCCGGGATCGGCTGGGAGAGCGCGAACAGTATCTCGGCGGCCATCAGGCGGTTCTCGACGTTCGCGGCGAGCGGTCCCAGGCCCACGAACGCCTCGCCGAAACGGGGCACTCCGATCGCCGGGTCCGGCTGGTCCCGCGCGAGCCCGATCGATACCGCCCAGAGGTAGGAACGGTCGGCCTCGCCGACGTTCGGGATCAGGTGGGCGTTGTAGGCCGCCCCGCGGTCGGCGAGCTGCGCAAAGTCGAGGGCGATCTTCTGGCTCTGCGACCAGTACGCGTCGAAGCTCGAGGACGCGAGCCGGTACAGGCGGACCGCGAGGTTCCTCGATTCGACCTGGCCGAGGGTGGTGAGCGCGAGGTACGAATCCCCGTACGGGCCGAGGGTGTCGAGCAGCGAGCGCTTCGCGACGAGGTCGTTGAGGAGCTTGACCCGCTGCGCGAGGTCGCCGTCGAGCGACTGGAGCGACGCCCGGTCGCGCCCTTCCGCGTCGATCTCCTGGCTCTGCTTGTCCTTCCCGTGGAGGTGGAAGAGGATGGAGTGGGTGTGTTCGTCGTCGTGCGTCAGCCGTTCGGCAAGCTGGGTGCGCGCGAGCTGTCCCTGGCCGACCGCGTTCTGGACGGCGGCGAGGGACTGGACGTCGGATTGGAGCTGGCGGTACCCCGCCGCGTCGACCGCGCGAACGAGCCCAAGCTCCGCGAGGCGTTGGAGGTCGGCCGCCGGGAACGTGGGCGCCGCCGACCGGCTTCCGACCGCTACGAGGAAATCGTGGACCTCTTGGCACGTCGCCATGCTAGCGGTCGACCAACGAGAACTGGTGATATAACGATTCGTCGTTCAGCGGGTTTCTCGTCTCGAGGACCACGCCGCCCGGCTCCTCGCGCACCCGCGCGTACGGGTCGTCGCGCAGGGCCTCGACGAGCACCGATTCGAACCGTCGCTTACGGTTTCCGAAATCGCCGAAGCGACGCGCGGATTCGTTCGCGATCTGTTCGTAGGCGAACATGAACTCGTACAGGGACCGGTAGACCTGGTCGTCGACCTTCTCCCGGACGTCCGCCCGCTCGACCGAGGTGCGGCGGATTCCCTCGAGGTCGACGAAGAAGACGGTCCCGTCCGGCGCGACGACCGCGTCCTTGTCGAGCCAGACGTCCTCGAAGTCGAGCCCGCTCAACCGTCCGGGAGCGGCGTCGTGCTCGAGCGTGCGCGCGAAGAGCGTGAGGAGGGCCACCGCGCTCCGCACGAAGTTCACCTGGAACCGGTGCGCCCGGGCCGAGGAATCGACGCCGAAGAGGTCGAAGACGTGCCCGATACTCTGGCCGAGGGTGGTGCGCGCGTGGAAGTAGATGCGTACGTTCGAGGGGACGAGCCGAAGCTCCTGGACGAAGCGCCCGGGGAAGCGGCGGTACCAGTGGATCGTGCGGACCCGTCGCTCGACCTCGGGAGGAAGGAAGGCGACCTTCACGATCGGCGCGATGCGGAATCCCGCGAGGTTCGTGAGATCGGCGGCCGCGCAGACGGCGAGACCGGTCTCGGCGTGCTCGAGCCCCTGGCCCCCGTACGGCGAGCCCCGCAACCAGAGCTCGCCGGTGATGATCCCACCCGAGTCCGTGCCCCCGGCGTGCGAAAGGCGGGCGCGCACGTCCGAGTCTTCGCTGAGCTCGGCGGCAAAGCGGCGGTCGAGCCGCCGGTGCGAGAACGGATCCAGCGACGAACCGACCCCCTTGACGGACAGGTAGAACGGGAGGCCATCGAGCGTCGCCACCGGCTCGGGGAGGATCGCCGTGCGATTGTCGTCCTCGATCATTTCGAGGGCGCCGAGCGCGCGGTCGTCGCAGAGCGCCGCCATCCCCGGCGGGAGGAAGAACCGGTCCCATCGCCCGAGGTCGAAGCGGAGGAACTGGGGGTTCGTGACCGAGGTCGCCGGGAACTCGAGGAGCTCGAGCGGCGAGCCCCGGAGTCGGCCGGGCGGCCCGGCGGCCCGGACGGGGCCGAGGCGACCGGTCGCGCTCGAGGGGACCGGCACCCCGTCCTTCGGTAGCACGCCCTCCTCCGAGGGGGGAAGCGCCGCGACGCGACATACGCTTTCCCCCCGGTCGCGTCACCGGGGATACGGACCCGCTTCGCGCGGGGGGCCTGCCGGTTCGCCGACTCGGGGAGCGTCCGGCTCCGTGCTGCCGGGTCTTCGGTTCCTGGGAGGCTCCCGCTTCGCGGGCCGGCCGCGCTCGTCACCCTCGTCCGGGCCGGCCCCGCCCCTCGCCAGCTCTTATTAGCCTCGGCCGTCCGGTGCGGCCGGCGGACGATCGTCGCCGAGAGGGAACGCGTGATTCTCGTGGATCATGACCTCTGCGTGCTCTGCGGCCTCTGTACCGGGGTCTGCCCGCCGAACGCGCTCGAGCTGACGTCGCATCGACTCGAGGTGCGGCCGAACTGCACGGACTGCGGCTGGTGCGTCCCGTACTGCCCGGTCGGAGCGCTCTCGGGGGGGCGTGCGGTCCGGGGTCGCGCCCGTCGGACCGAGTGAGCCCGGCCTACGTCCTCGACCCGCGGCCGTGGACCGGGCACGGCTTCGAGAGCCGGCAGAGCCGGCACTTTTCCGGCTTCACCGGGGGGATCGGTTTCTGCATTCGACCGTACTTGCGACGGGGCATCGGGAAGCGGCGGGTAGCCCTGTGTCCTTCATCAGGCTGTCGTGGCGGCGCCCGGTCGCCCGGCACCCGGTCGGCTTTTGGAGGGTCCCGGCCTGCGTCCCGACGTGTCCGAGCTCGAAGGGTCGGCGAATCCGGGGGGAACCGGTCGGTTCCGCGACCGGGCGGTCCGCGACCGCCACCTTCCCGCCGAGCACTTTCGCACCGCCCCGGGCGACCTCTCCCTGAGCTCGATCGGTCTCGGGACGTACATCGGACCTCCGGACGCCGCGACCGACCTCGCGGTCGAACAGGCGGTAACGGTCTGCCTCACCTCGGGTCGGGTCAACGTGCTCGACACCGCGATCAACTACCGCCACCAGCGCGCCGAGCGGAGCATCGGCCGGGCCCTCGGGCAGCTCGTCAAACGGGGGGAGGTCGCGCGCGACGAGGTCTTCCTCGCGTCGAAGAACGGGTACTTCGCCCCCGACTCGGAGTCGAAGCTCTCGCCCGAGCTGTGGGTCGAGGAGGAGCTCGTTCGGACCGGCGTGCTCGACCCGTCGGACATCGTGGACGGGTGCCACGCGATGAGCCCGTCGTACCTCGCCGACCAGTTCGAGCGGACGCGACGGAACCTGGGGGTCGAGTCGGTCGACCTTCTCTACCTGCACAACGCCCCCGACGCGCAGCTGGCGGTCGTGGGAGCCGAGGAGTTCGAGCGGCGCCTGTCGTCGGCGTTCGGCTTTTACGAGAGCGAGCGCTCGAGGGGCCGACTGGGCGCCTACGGGCTCGCGACCTGGGACTGCCTGCGGACCCGACCGGACGACCCGAGGCACTTCGACCTCGAGCGGGCGGTGCGCATCGCGCGCAGGGTCGGGGGGGCGGACCACGGCCTGCGGTTCGTGCAGTTCCCGTTCAACCTGGTGATGCCCGAGGCCGCGACCGAGCGGACCCAGCGCGTCGGCTCGGAGAAGTTGACCCTCTTCGCCGCGGCCGAGAAGCTCCGCGTCGGCTGCTTCACGAGCGTCCCCCTCTTTCAGGGACAGCTCGCCCGGGGAGGGCCGAAGCGCAACGGGTTCACGCCCGCCCAGACGGCGCTCCAGTTCGCTCGCTCCGCGCCCGGGAACCTCGGTGCCCTGGTCGGTCAGAAGACGTCGGAGCACCTTTCGGAGAACCTGCAGGTCGCGGCCCACCGCCCGTGGGCGGCCGGGGCGTTCGACGCCCTGATCGCCTAAACCGGCGTCCGGCCCGCCGCCGATCCGTCCGCCCCGGGCTCGGGCGCGGCGGCGGCTTCCGACCGAGGCACCGAGGGGCCCGGCCGGCGCGAACGTCGGGTCGGCGGCGGGACGCTCGCGGCCTCCGCGGGCTCGGGTGCCGGCGCGGCCCCGGGGACGGACGGGCCGCTCACCGACGAGCGGCCGTCGTGCTTGGCAATCCGGACGACCCGGTCCGCGATCGCCGCGAGCTCGCTCTCGTGCGAGACGACGATCACCTGGGGCAGCGCGAGCTCGTCGAGCAGCTCGCCCATCCGAACGACCTGCTCCGGCGAGAACCCGTCGGTCGGCTCGTCGAGCAGGATCGTCTCGAGCCGCAGGTCGCCGAGCGACCGGACGACCTGCGTGAGCGCGAGGCGGAACGCGAGCGCGAGGCTCGTGCGCTCGCCGCCGCTCAACGCCTCGGCCGGCGTCCACTCGCCGTCGATCGAGACCCCGGGCGTGAACGTGACGTCGGTCCGCGCGACGAGGCCCGGATCGTCGACGAGCGAGGCGAAGTACCGGGCGAAGTTGCGCTCGAAGGCTCCCTGGGCGTGGGCGAGGAGCTTCCGTTCCATGTTCAGCACGGCGAGTCGGAACGGTCCCGAGACCCACGCGGCCTTCCGCTCGACCTCCTCGGCTTCGGACATTAGGTGCGTGCGCTCGGCCCGGCCCCGCTCCGCATCGCGCAGCCGGCGCGCCGCTTCGTCGAGACGAGTCTCGGTGCGGACGGCGAGGTCCGTCTCCGCGCGCAGCGTCTCCTCCGCCCGGGCGAGCCGGTCGCGGGCCTCGCCGAGCGCCCGGGTCCCGTCCGGCGCCTCCGCGAGCGCGCGCGCGAGCTCGTCGAGCTGGAGACTGCGCGAGTCGATCCGGGCCCGGACCAGGTCGGCCTCGCGGTCCAGCCGCTCGAGCTCGGCCCGGAGCGTCTCGAGGGCGGCGGTCGCGCTCGCGAGCTCGCGGGCCGCCTGGCTCGCCTCGTGCTCCGCGGCGGCGAGCCGTTCGCGTTCGGCGACGGCCGCGGCGAGGGCCTCGCGGAGGCGGCGCTCCTCCGCCTCCCCGGGCGCGAGCTGGTCGACGCGCGCCCGGGCCTCCGCGAGCCGTGCCTCGGCCTCCCGCCGCGCGGCCCGCGCCCGGTCCGCGGATTCCCGGGCCCTCGCGAGCGTCGCGTCGGCGAGCGCCCGGCGCTTCTCGACCTCGACGAATCGTTCGTGCGAGCGCTCGTACCGCTCCCGGGATCCGCGTTCCTCCTCGAGCCGTTCGCGCGCCGTGACGGCGTCGCGGTGCCGCCCCTCGGCCCGGCCGACGTGTGCGGCCGCCTCCTCGCGGTGCGCGGCGAACTCCTCGGCGCGGACCGATTGCCCGCAGGTCGGGCACGTTCCGGCGGAAAGGAGCCGGTCGAGGCCGGTGAGTTCGCTCCGGGCCTGGGCGAGCGCGGTGAGCGTTTCCGTCTCTCGACCCCGCGCCGCTTCGAGCGCGCTCGCGAGCTCGCGGGTCGTTCGCGACGTGGGCTCCGGCGGCTCGCGTACGGGCGCTTCCTTTCGCGCCGCGTCCCGGGCCCGCTCGGCCTCCTCCGCCTCCTGGCCGGCCCGGCGGAGCGCCTCTTCGGCGTCCGCCGCCTGGCGTTCGGCCGCCGATCGCTGCGCCCGCGCCCGGACGAGCTCGTGGAGCCCGGCGATCGTCCGGTCGAGCCCCTGGCGCCGGGCGACGAGGTCGCGGTCGGCGATCGCGAGGCGATCGCGGTGGGCGGGGAGCGCGCTCGCGACCGGTCGGGCGGCCTCGGCGAGCGCCTCGCGACGACGGATCTCCTCGAGCCGCTCGGCCCGGACGCGCGCCTGTTCCGTCCGGGCCCGCCCGTCCGCCGCCTGTTCGTTCTCGAGGCTCTCCTTCAGCCGCCGGTCGGACTCGGTGCGGCGGACCGCCTCTTCGGCGGTCGCGGCCTCCGCGGCCCGCCGCTCGCGCTCGCTCGCGAGCTCGCGGAGGGACGACGCGAGCCGCGCGCGCTCAGCGTGCAACCGGTCGGCCTCCCGGCTCCAGTCCGCGTACTCGGCGTCGTAGTGCTTCAGGCGTTCCGCCTGGACGCGCCGCTGCACCACGCTTCTTCGGAGGTCGGCGGCGAGCTCCTGGGCGTTCTCGGCGGCGGTCCGGTACCGTTCCACTCCGAGCGCCTTGCGGACGGTCTCGAGGCGATCCTGGGGCTTCGCGGCGAGGATGTCGCGCATCCGCTCCTGCGGGACGTAGACCGCCCACCTCCAGAGGTCCGAGTGCGCCTGGGGGTTCGGGTTGTCGGGAAAGCCGAGGAGCTCGATGACCCGCTGGCGAAGCTCGGTCGCCGAGTACGTCGTCTTCGCCCCGTCGGCGCTGAACGCGATCGATTCGGGCTCGATGGCCGGCTTTCCCTTGCGCCCGACGCGGCGGAACTTCCGCACGATCGCGTACCGGTGCTCGCCGTCGTCGAACTCCACCTCGACCTCGGCGTGGGCCGCGCCGTGGCGGACGAGGAAGGCGGCCTCGACCTCCGCGACGCCGAAGAGCGCCATCTCGATCGCGTAGAGGAGGCTCGTCTTGCCGGCGCCGACGTCGCCGCTCAGGAGGGTCGTGCCGGGCGGAAAAGCGACCTGGGCCGACTCGTAGCTGCGGATGTTCTTGACCCGCACGCGACGCAGCTGCACCGACCCGGACCTCCTAGGCCTCGTCGTCGGCGCGGACCCGGAGCAGGCGACGCCCGCTCTCGACCCGCGCGTTCGAGTAGTCCTGCCGCGACTCGCCGTCGGCCTTCGGGAGTCCGAGCTCGGCGACGAGCTCGCGGACCCGGCGCTCGGCGTCCGGACCCGCCGGCCACGGGGCCGAGGCGGCCGTCTCCTCGAGGAGGCGGGCGATCTCGTGCGCTTCGATGTCCGCCTCGGTGAGCGGGGCGCCGCCCCCCGCGGGCAAGCTCGCGAGGTCGCGGACGTCCCAGTGGACGCTCGCGCCCCCGCGCTCGACCGCGCGGCTCAGCTCCGAGAGCGAGAGGCTCGCCGCGGTGCCGTCGACGAGCTCGCCGTGAACGCGCGGGAAGAGGAGCGTCCCGGGCGTCGATTCGGCGCGCAGACGGTCCGAGAGGTCGGCGAGGGCCGACTCGACCGTCTTTCCCGAGACGTCGACGTCGACCAGCTTCACCGCATCGCGGGGGGCGGTGTCGACGAACTCGACCGTCGGCCGACCGGCGTCGACCGTCACGATCACGACCCCCTGGTGGGTCCGGCCCGCGAGGCCGTTCTCGAGGTCGGTCCGGCTCGTGCCGAAGACCGCCCCCGGGTTCACGAGGAGCCCGCCCTCGGGACCCTCGCCCTCGTAGGTGTAGTGGATGTGGCCGCCCGCGTAGTAATCGCACCCGGCCGGAAGGTCGTCCCGGCGGATGCCGTGGATGTGCTCGCGCAGCGTCGCGGGCAGGTACTCCTCGACCGCGGCGTGGAACTGGAAGACCTTGAACCCCGGCTCGGAACGGAACGCCTCCGAGTCGACCGCGCGGAAGTACTCGCGGTCGAGGCCGTGCGACCGGCCCGAGATCCCCGCGACGCGAACTCCGGTCGGCGCGTCGACGCAGAACGGCAGCGTCCAGCGGGTCCCCTCGGAGCGGACCGCTTCGGGGGCCACGCGCAGGAAGACGCCGGTCTCCGCGAGGACGTCGAGCCAACTCGTCCGGTGCGCGACGTAGTCGTGCGAGCCGTAGATCACGTAGATCCGCCGGCCGCGGTCCACGAGACGGCGCAGCGCGGCCGCGACGGGGGCGACCTCTCCCGGGTCGGGCACAGGAGTGTGGAAGAGGTCCCCCGAGATGAGGAGGAACTCGGCGTTCCGTTCCTCGACGACCTCGAGAGCGCGCAGGAGGCTCTCGCGGAGGGCGGCCCGGATCGCCGGGTCCCGCGGCCAAGCGCCCACATGGGCATCGGCGAGATGGGCGAAGACGAATCGCTCCAAGGCCATCGTTCGCGGCCTACGACGGGGGCGTCGAGGAGCCGGCGCGGCGCGCGGGCGGGGCCGAGGACCCGGGCGGGGCGACGGGCCCGAAGTCCTGCATCCGCTTCGCCATCGCGGCCATCAATCCCGCTCCCGCGCCCATGGCGAGAAGTCCCATCAGGAGGAACTCGTCGGCGCCTCCGGCCGACGGTGCGGAAACGACCAGCGGCGCCGGCCGGGACTCTGCCGGCAGGGTCGGGGCGGCCATCGGGGACCGGGCGAGGGCCAGGCGCGCCGACTCGCTCGCCCGCAGCATCGCCTGCATGAGGGCGAAGAGCTCCGTCGCCTCCTCCATCGTCATCTGGCGATTGCGCAGGCGGGTGACGAGGAACACGTAGCGCGCGTTCCGCTGGGCGTCGCCGCCCGGCGGGGGCGCGGTCGGCGGGGACGCGGAGTCCGGAGCGTACACGACCCGGCCCCTATTCCGCCGTGCCATTTGAAATGTCGTGGCCGAGGGCGCCGTCCGAGCCGTTATAGGCCGTGGGACCTTGAACGCCCGATGACCCCCGCGGATGCGCCCGAAACGGCCGACCGGAGCCGCCACGTCCACGTGCGCCTCTCGGACGAGCAGAGCTCGATCTACGACCTCATCACCGAGTACCTCCAGGCGTCGGGCAAGGCCCCGGACTGGTACTGGCGAACCGCCGGCCACCTCGAGGGGAACGAGGCCGACAACCTCGAGGAACTTCTCTCGAGCGCGTTCGAAGCGGGCGCGTTCATCGCCCACGACCACCCCGAGGACGTCACCTTCAAGTGGGTGACGGAGGAGGAGTGCGAGAAGGAACGTAAGCGCGAAGAGCGGGGCGAGATGCGCGAGGCGGCCAAGAAGGAACGCTCGAGCCTGAGCCACTACGCCTGACGGGTCCCGCTACCGTTCGGCACCGATCGTCCAGACGAGCGAGTCGCCGCCGTCCACGACCAGCGTCTCCCCCGTGACGAAGCGGGCGCCGTCGCTCGCGAGAAAGACCACCGCCTCGGCCACGTCCTCGGGCTCTCCCCAGCGGCCGGCGGGGATACCCCGGGCGATCGCGGCGGCCGCCTTGGGGCGGGTGTGGAGGGCGCGGGTCATGTCGGTGCGGACCCAGCCGGGCGCGAGCGCGTTCACGCGCACCTCGGGCGCGAGCGCGTAGGCGAGGCTCCGGGCGAGCGAGACCACGCCGGCTTTCGACGCCGAGTAGACGAGCTCCTCCGGGTACGCCGAGGAGGCGGCGATCGACGCGACGAGGATCGCCGAACCGCGCGTCCGACGAAGCTCGGCCGCCGCCGAGGCGACCGTGAAGTACGGGCCGAGGAGGTTCACGTCGAGGACGCGGTGCCAGGCGTCCGTGGAGACCCCCTCCCAGCCGTCCGGTCCCGTGATCCCGGCGTTCGCCACGACGACGTCGATCCGCCCGAGGCCGGCCCGGGTCGCCGCGACGGCCGTCTCCGCCTCGTCCCGCCGGGCGGCGTCGCTCGGCCGAGCGAGGACCCGGCGCCCGAGCGCCTCCACCTCCCGAGCGGTGCGAGCCGCCGCGTCCGCGTCGCGGGCGTATGTGAACGCGACGTCGAGCCCGTCGCGCGCGAGCGCGAGGACGATCGCCCGGCCGATCCCGCGGGCGCCGCCGGTCACGAGCGCGACGCGCGGGGGGTCGGGGGCGGACCCGCTCATCGGAGCGCGATCCCCCCGTCGACCCCGACGACGGTGCCCGTGACCCAGGAGGCCTGTCGGCTCAAGAGGTACCGGACGACCGGCGCGATGTCGTCCGGCTCCCCCCAGCGCCCGAGCGGGGTAGAGTCGGCGACCTTCTGGCGGAAGACCGGATCCTCGTGGCCCGCGCGGTTCATGTCGGTGCGGACGAACCCGGGGGCGACCGAGTTCACCCGGATCGACGGGGCGAGCTCGAGGGCGAGAGCGCGCGTCAGCTGCTCGACCGCCGCCTTGGTGGCCTGGTACGGCGCCCCGCCGACCGCGGCGTGCGCCCCGAAAACGGAGGAGATCGTGACGATCGCCGCGCGGTCGCTCTTGCGAAGGAACGGCGCCGCGGCCTGTACCGACCAGAACGTCCCTTCGAGGTCGGTCCGCTCCGTTTCCTCCCACCCGCGCGCGTCGACCTCCTCGAGCGACGGCCCGCGGTAGATCCCCGCGGAGGTCACGAGCCCGTCGAGGCGTCCTTTCCACCGCGCCGCGGCCCCGACGACGCCGGCCACCGCCTCGCGGTCGGTCAGATCGGCACCGAACCTCCGTGCGTCGACGCCGAGCGCCTTCGCCGCGCGGACGACCTCCTCGGCGCGGGCGGACTCGGCCCGGAAGTGGACCGCCACGTCGGCCCCGCCGCGCGCGAGCTCGAGCGCGATCGCACGACCGATCCCGCGCGAACCGCCCGTGACGAGGACGACGTACCCACGGACGTCGAACACGGCCGAAGGTGAGGCCCCCGGTAGAAAAACCCTACCGTCGGGGGACCGTTCGATCGACCCGGGGTCGAGGGAAGGAGTTACCCGAGGGCGCCCCGCGGCAGCCCCTTCGGGCGCGAGCCCCTACGGCTTCTTCTTGGACTTGCACCCGCACGTGTCGCACATCGAGGGCACCTCGACCCGGGAGATACGCTCCCCCCCTATCAACCTCTCGGCCGCGGGCCGGAGGGGGTCCCGGGCGCCCGCACCCGTGCGGTTTCCGCGCCCCGATGGTCCCGCGGAGAGGAGGAGCCCCTCGGCAGCCTAGATGCCGATCACCGAGTGGGCGACGATCAGGACGATGAACAGGATCGAGATCGTGTTCACGACCTTGATGAGCGGATTGATGGCGGGGCCCGCCGTGTCCTTCGTCGCGTCGCCGACGGTGTCGCCGACGACCGCGGCCTTGTGGGCGTCCGAGCGCTTGCCGCCGAAGTGGCCGCTCTCGATGTACTTCTTGCCGTTGTCCCACGCGGCCCCTCCGGTCGTCATCATGAGGGCGAGCGGGAACCCCGAGACGATCGTCCCGAGCAGGAGGCCCGCGAGCGCGACCGGTCCGAGGAGGAACCCGACCGCGAGGGGGGTCGCGACCGCGATGATCGCCGGTACCGCGAGCTGCTGGAGCGCGGTGAGCGTCACGATGTCGACGCACGTGCCGTAGTCGGGTTTCGCGGTCCCCGCGAGGATCCCCGGGATCTCCCGGAACTGGCGGCGGATCTCGAAGACCATCTTCTCGGCGGCGACGCCCACCGCGTTCATCAGGAACGAAGTGAAGAAGAACGGAAGGACCGCGCCGATGAAGAGCCCCGCCACGACGAGCGGGGTCGAGAGGGTGAGCAGGCCGGTGAACGACGCCCAGGTGTGGGTCGGGCCCCAGGCGTTCGCCGCGGCGAACGTGTACGCCGCAAAGAGCGCGAGCGCCGCGAGGACGGCCGAGCCGATCGCGTACCCCTTCGTGATCGCCTTCGTCGTGTTGCCGACCGCGTCGAGCGGGTCGGTGATCGCCCGGGCCTCCTCGGGGAGGTGCGCCATCTCGGCGATCCCGCCGGCGTTGTCGGTGATCGGGCCGAACGCGTCGATCGAGATGATCATCCCCGTGACGCTGAGCATGCTCGCCGCGGCGAGCCCGATCCCGTAGAGCCCGAGGTAGGCGTCCGGGCCGTGACCTGCGGAAAAGCCGTTGTACCACCCGGCCGCCGCGTAGGCGATGAGGGTGCCCGAGATGATGACGAGCCCCGGGACCCAGGCGGACTCGAGGCCGACCGAGAGCCCGCTGATCACGGTCGGGCCGGCGCCGGCCTGGGCCGACTCGGCGATCTTCTGGACCGGCCGGTACTTCGTGCTCGTGTAGTAGTCCGTGACGACGACGATGAGGACCATCACGACCAGGCCGACCGCGGTCGCGACGAAGATCCCCACGTTGCCGCCCATGAACGACGCGTCCAGCGCGTAGAGGCCGACGAGGCCGACCACCGTCGTGGCGGCGAGCCCCTGGTAGAGGGCCCCCATGATCGAGCCGCCGGGCCGCATGCGCACGAAGAGGGCCCCCACGATCGTCGCGACGATCGCCCACGCGCAGACGAGGAGCGGGAAGAGGATCGCGTTCGGGAAGAGCGTCAGGAGCGGCGTCGCGCCCGCGACCGTGTTGATCAGGTAGGCGAGGAGCATCGCGGAGAGCGCGGTGACGACGTAGGTCTCGAAGAGGTCGGCGGCCATCCCGGCGCAGTCTCCGACGTTGTCGCCGACGTTGTCCGCGATGACGCCGGGGTTGCGCGGGTCGTCCTCGGGGATCCCGGCCTCGACCTTGCCGACGAGGTCGGTCCCGACGTCCGCACCTTTCGTGTAGATACCGCCGCCGACGCGCGCGAACAGGCTCATCAGCGACGCTCCGAAGAGCACGCCGACCATGTCGAGGACGTTGCCGCCGAACGCCCAGTAGAAGCCGATCAGCTCGAGGAGGGCGAGACCCGCGACCGACATGCCGGTCACGCTCCCGCCGCGGAAGGCGTAACTCATCGTCGTCCCGAGGTCGCCCCGCCGGGCCCGGGCCGCGGTGCGCACGTTCGCGCGGATGCTCACGAGCATCCCGACGGCGCCCGCGAGAGCGCTCCCGCCGACGCCGAAGACGAACCCGACGGCGAGGCGTCCGCCCTCTCCGGTGATCCCGAAGGCGAAGGCGATGATCACCGCGAGGACCGCTGCGACGAGGAAGACGAACGTGTACTCCCGACGAAGGAAGGCGATCGCTCCTTCGCGGATCGCGCTCGCGATCTCCCGCATCCGCTCGTCCCCTTCGTCCTCCCGCAGCACGAGCACCGTCTGGACGGCGGCGTAGACGAGGCCGACGATCGCGGCCAGGAAGATCAACAGCTCCAGTTGTCCGGTTGAAAGTCCCATGGGGCGTCCCTCGAGGGTTCGAGGCGGCTCAAGAGGGTCGGTAATTAAAGACTGCCGTCGCCCCCGAGGCCCCCCGGCCCCCCGAGGAGACTCCGCCGTCGACTCTATACGCTCGGGCGTGCAGGGGGAAGCGATGCAACCGACGGGGTCGTGGGAGGCCGCGTCGCGGCGGCAGAGGGTCGCCTGCCGCATCTGCGGCCGACCGATCGACCTCGTGCGGATGCGCGAGCACCTGCGCGCCGACCACCAGGTCGACTCGGCGCGGCTCGAAGGTTTGTACCTCGACGCACGGGTCGAGGCGCGACGCGCCCGCCGCTCCCACCGGTCCTAGGGATCGAACTCGCGACGGCGGATGCGGTCCGTCACGTAGCCGAGGAACTCGCCGCGCGACATCGATCGGTTCCCCTTCGACCCCCGGACCCTCACCGAGACCGTTCCGTCGGCGAGCTCTCGGTCGCCGAGGACGGCGACGTACGGGATGCGGTCGAGCTCCGCGGAGCGCACGCGCTTCGCGAGCGACTCCTCGGTCCCCGCGAGCTCGGTACGGACCGAGGCCGCCCGGAGCTCCTCCTCGAGCCCCCGCGCGCCGGTCGCGTGCTGCTCCGTGACGGGGAGGATCCGCACCTGCACGGGAGCGAGCCACGGGGGAAACCGGCCCGCGCAGTGCTCGATGAGCACGCCGAGGAACCGCTCCCAAGTGCCGAGGATCGTCCGGTGAACGACCACCGGGGTGTGGAGCTGGCCGTCCGCTCCCTGGTACTCGAGTCCGAAGCGGAGCGGAAGCTGGTAGTCGAGCTGGATCGTGCCGGTCTGCCAGGGACGGCCGAGCGAGTCCCGGACGTGGATGTCGATCTTCGGCCCGTAGAACGCGCCTTCGCCGGGAGAGACCCGGTATCCGACCTTCGACTCTTTCAGGAGCGCCTCGAGGGTCGCCTCGGCCCGGTCCCACTCGGCGGGGTCGCCGAGGAACTTCGCCGGGCGTGTCGAGAGCTCGTACGACCAGCGGAGGCGGAACGTCAAGAACGCCTCCCGGATCCACTCGAGCAGCGTCCGGACCTCGCCCGCGACCTGTTCCTCGCTCACGAAGATGTGGGCGTCGTCCTGGACGAGCTCGCGGACCCGGGTCAGCCCGTGAAGCGTCCCGCTCGCCTCGAGCCGGTGGAGCGGGGCGAACTCGGCGAGGCGGAGCGGCAGCTCGCGGTAGCTGCGCGCGCGGGAGCGGAAGAGGAGCATCGAACCGGGGCAGTTCATCGGTTTCCAGCCGAAGACCCGGTTCTCGACCGTCGAGAGGAACATGTTCTCCCGGTAATGTTCCCAGTGGCCGCTCGTCTCGTAGACCGACTGGGCGAACAGAAGGGGGGTCCGGACCTCGGAGTAACCGGCCTTGGCGAGGTGCTCCTGGACGAACTTCTCGAGCTCCCGGACGACGATCATCCCTTTCGGCAGCCAGAAAGGGAACCCCGGGGCCTCGTCGACGAAGAGGAAGAGTTCCTGCTTCGCGCCGATCGTCCGGTGGTCGCGGGCCTCCGCCTCCGCGCGGAGCTTGAGGTAGTCGTCGAGCTCGGACCTCGTCGGGTAGCCGACCCCCCGGACCCGCTGGAGGGGAACGGCACCCTCGCCCTCCGGGGTGATCGCGGAGAACCCGAGGATGTGGACGCCCTCGAGCCACCCGGTGTGCGGAACGTGCGGGCCCCGGCAGAGGTCGGTGAACGCACCGGTGTCGTAGACCGAGACCGGCTCGCCCGCCGGTACCTCGGAGATGTACCGCAGCTTGAAGGGATTCGCGGCGAACAGGCGTTCGGCCTCCGCCTTCGAGACCTCGCGGCGCACGTACGGCTCGCGCGCCCGGACGGCACGGTCCATCGCTGCGCGCACGGCGTCGAGGTCGGCGGGGGTGAGCGGGCGGACGTCGAAGTCGTAGTAGAACCCCTCGTCGGTCGGGGGACCGACCGTCGGCCGGGCGCCCGGGATCGTCTCGACGATCCCCTTCGCGACGAGGTGCGCCGCGGAGTGCTGCAGGATCTCGCGGCCGGCCCGGTCGGCGAACGAGAGCGGAGAGAGAGCGGCGTCATGCTGGAGCGGGGTCGTGAGGTCGACCGGCCGGCCGTTCAGGAGCGCGGCGAGGAACGAAGCCGAACGCTCGGGGGCCCATTCGGCGAGCGCCGCCCCCACGGAGGTGCCCCGGTCGACCGTAAGATGCCGACCGTCCGGGAACGAGACCGTGAGCCGCGATGCGTCCGCCATCGTCCTCGGAGCCGCCTCAGTCCCCCTGCCGCCTAAAATCCTTTGCCGGAAGGAACCGCTCGTGCCGGGGGGCCGTCGGGCCCAGGTCGGCCCAGCGAACCCCGCCGACAGATCGGCCGGCTGTCGAATCTGGACAAATGCTTAAAGAGGGGAATCGTCGAAACTCTGGGGACGGTTCGCCATGAATCCGATCCTTTTCGCGGTCGATATCGGGCTGATGGGGCTCTTCACCCTCCTCCTCGCCGTCGGGGTCGTCCGGTTCCTACAGGTGTGGGGGGCCGGCGAGCTGAGGGATTCGCTCGCGTACATCGTCTACCTCAACGAGCGACGGACGCGGTTCGCGGCCCTCTTCACGCTCATGCTCGTCGGCTACGTCTTCACGGGCGTGGTGAGCGTGATCGGCACGATGGACCTCCTCCGCACCACCTTCGTCGTCACGCTGCGCGCGGCTTCGTTCGTGTCCGGATCGGTCGGCCTCCTTTTGATCCTGGTCTGGGGATTCCGGCCCCACCGGGCGACCGTCGGCGAGCGGACCGTCCTCGACGCCCCCGAGAGCCGCCTCTACGCGCTCGGCCTCGTCGACCGGTCGGAGTTCGTCGCCGCCGCCCCGATCGACCGGCCCGAGCGCACGTAACGTCCCGCGAGGTGGTCGCGGCGTTCCCTCCACCCAAGCCCGTCGCTTGGGGCCGACCGGGGGAGTCGGTTGCCCGCACGGGGCAAAGACCCGGTCCGCCTCAGCGCTCCTTCGTCGCTCGCGCCCACTCCCGGTCAGGGTGCCGTGCCCCGTGACGTGCGCTCAGCTCGCCCATCATTCATCATGCGTCAGCTGGTTCTGGTTCTCATCATCGCGCGTCGCACGGGGCGGATCGTCAAGAGTAGGCGTCTTCTCCTCCCAGCGGGCGAGGAGGTCGTTCAGATGGTAAATCCCCCCCGAGGCGCCGACCTCGGTCAGGCGGCGGGCGTCGCCGGGGGAGAACGTACCGTCGACCCAAGTGGGGCCGGCGGCGGCGATCGATCGAACGGTCGGCCAGTCCGGGTCGCTGCCGCGGGGGGAAACGACCAGGTGGTCCACGCCCACGTCGCGGACGGTCGCTGCGAGCGCGACGGGGTCCTCCGTTCCCCAACCTTCGTGCGCGGGGGCGAGCTTCGCGCCGACGAGCTCGAGTTCGAAGACGACCTCGGTCGAGAGGCGCCAGGTCCGTCGGAGCTCCCGGGGCCCGTTCAGATGGGCGCTCGATAGGACGACGCGCCGGGCTCCGGTGACGAGCACGTCGATCGCCTGCTCCGCCGACCGGACGCCGGCGTCGACCCAAATCGAAACGTCGCGGGAGATCTCCTGGAGGTAGTCGAGCTGGGGGTCTCCGCGCTCGATCCCGTCGAGGTCGACCACGTAGAGGAGCGGGGAGGATTCCGCCAGGCGGTCGACCACGTCGAACGGGTCGAACAGAGTGCCGGTGGCCGTTCGGGCTACCGTGGGTCCCTCTTCGCCGGGCAGGAGTACCTGCCCGCCCCTGAGGAGAAGGCACGGGACGAGCGACGGTCCCGGGGTCGCCCGGCCCTCCGGCCGGGACGACGCGAGCGGACGGGGAGCGCCGGTCATCGGCAGGCGAACCGACGGGCCCTTTTCGGCCTTTGCCCCTCCGCAGGGGTATATCCGCGGCGCCCGTACCCCAAGAACTCGACCCGTGGGATGTCGTGGAAACCGAGGCCTCGCCGTCGCATCCGCCCCGACCGCGCGCATCCGACGGGCCGTCCCGGCCCGTGCCGCTGCGCTCCGCGGCCGTGGTCTCGGCGGCGGTCGCGGTGGTCGCCCTCCTCTTCTTCGCGACCGTCGGTTGGCCGGTGGGCGAACGAACGGCTTCGGGCTCCTGCTCGACCGCGTGGGAGGCCTCCCCGGCGACATCGACCCCGATCCGTCACCTCTTCGTGATCGTCAAGGAGAACCACGCGTTCGAGAACTACTTCGGCGCCCTCCCGGGGGTTCTCGGGAATCCCCCGAACGGCACGTTCCCCCTCGCGTTCGGGAGCAACGCGACCGTTGAGCCGTTCCCGCTGACCGGCTACACGACGCCGGATCTCCCGCACGATGCCGCGTCGGCCCTGGTCGATTACAACGGGGGGGCCAACAACCTCTTCGTCGCCCAGGCGAGCGCGATGGGGGCGGCGTCGCCCCAGGACGCCGTCGGGTACTACACGGCGGCCCAGATCCCCGCCTACTACGCCTACGCTCACGATTACGCCCTCGGCGACCGGTTCTTCAGCGGGGTCCTCGGCCCGACGTACCCGAACCGTGTCTTCGACCTGAGCGCCTACGTGGGCGGCTGGAACTCGGACACGGCCCCGCCGGCGAACGTCACCGACCACCCGACGATCCTCGACCAGCTGACGCACGCCGGTATCTCTTGGTACTACGATTACGCCGGGTACCCGTTCTTCCTCGCGCCCTACTGGTTCCCCTCCCTGACCGGCAACCCGTGCTCGTCGGGGCGCATCACGGGCGCCGCCGGGCTCGCGAGCCAGCTCGCCGCCCCCGCCCCGCCGTCCGTCGTCGTCCTCGACCCCTCGAACAGCCTGACGGTGAGCGAGCACCCGCCCGAGAACGTGACGGTCGGAGAAGAGTGGACGATCGCCGCCGTGAACACGATCTTCGCGAGCCCGGTCGCGAACTCGTCGGCGGTGCTGATCTTCTTCGACGAGAACGGCGGGTTCTGGGACCCGGTCCCGCCGCCGCTCACCTCGACGGGCCGGGACGGATTCCGCATCCCGTTCCTTGTCCTCTCTCCGTGGACCCCGGCGGGCACGGTCTGCTCGACGACCCTCGACCCGGCGGCCGTCCTCAAGTTCATCGACGCGAACTGGGGGCTGTCCCCGTTGAACTCCCGGGTCGCCTCGGCGGGGAACCTCTCCTGCTTCTTCAACTTCTCCTCCCCCGCCCGGGCCCCGCTCTTCCTTGCGACCGCCGAGTCGCTCTCGGGCGCTCCGACGACGGTGGGCGCGACGGTGCCGACCGCGGACCGCTCGGCCCTTTAGGCGCCCGATCCCCCGGGGCGGCCCCGGGCGGCCGCGAGGCGGGTGGCCGTCGGCACGCTCTTACCCTCCGAGGGCGTCCGGCGTGCCGCCAGGAGGTGGAGGGCAGCTGACGGTGGTCCGCGTCGACAACGGCCGGCCGCTGAGGAAAGTCCCCTCTCCGGGAAACACGGGGACGGGTGGGAGCCCGACGGGCGAGAGTCCGAGCTCCGGAGCAGAAACGACACAGCCCGAGGGGACGGTGAGGGTGATGCACCGGAGGCTCCCTCGGGATATGGTGAAACGGCCGTCTCCCCGGGAGCAAGCCCTGACCGACGGGATGAGGAGTTTCCCCGACCGTCGAGGAGAGCGCGCAGTCGAATGCTGCCTGAAACGGAAAGGGGCTTACTACCACGACCTGGCCGCTCCGGCGAG
>JAKAVQ010000017.1 GCA_021817245.1 Thermoplasmata archaeon | reverse complement strand
CAGCGACGGGGCGATCGGATCGAGACGGCGGACCGATGCCAGTCCACCTGGCACAACCTGCTCAATCTCTACGGAACGGACCGACCCTCACCTACGGGGCCCCCGGTCTGAAATATGTCCCACAGCCCGGGCGACCGGGAGCCGTTCACACCATGATCGCGTGGCGACGGCGCATCGATTCCTCGGTCTCCCCCCGCGCGCGGATGAGCTCGGCGATCAGTCCGTCGGTCAGTCGCAGGCTCGCCGACTCGAAGAGCGTCCCGAGCGGGGCGAACCGGAGGCGATCGGGGTCCTCGCCGAACTCGACCGGCAGGAGCAGGGAGGCCGTATGCGCGAGCTTCGAACCCGGTCGCGAGGTCACGACGATCAGCGCGGCCCCCTCGCGCCGGACGATGTTCGCCGTCTGGATCGACGAGAAGCTCTCCCCCTGGCCGGAGAGGATGAAGACCGCGTCCTGCCGCGTCACGATCGGGGTGACGCTCTCCCCGATCACGTACGCCCGCAGCCCGGCCTGGACGAGTCGCATCGCGAACGCCCGTCCGATGATGCCGCTGCGGCCGGCACCGTAGACGAAGACCTGCGAGGCCGCGAGGAGGATCTCGACGGCGCGGCCGACCCGGCGAGGGTCGAGCTTCCCGAGCGCCTCCGTGACGCGCTCGCCGATGTAGCGCTCGGCGCCGAGGAACGTCGTCCCGCTAGCGTCCGTGGGGCCGGACATGCGAGCGTCCCTCCTTTCGGCCGGCCGCGGCGGCGATCGGCCGGACGCTCCGACGGACCGCGGGGGCCGCCTTCGCCCGGGCCACGGGCGCCGCCGGGCGGGCCGCCGACGGCTTGGCGACCGGACGGGCCGGCGCGGGGGCGTGCTGCTTCGTCCACCGCCGGGTGAGCGCCCGCTCGTACAGGAGCTTCATGTACATTCCGTCGTGCTCGAGGAGCGGTGAGCTCGAGATTACGGTCACGTCATAGTCCCTCTCGGAGAGCAGTTCCGCGACGGCATCGAACCGGACGAGGCCGCGCTTGATCGGGGTCAGCCGGAACTCGCCCGGACCGTAGAACTCGACCCCGGAGAAGTTGAGATACAGCGGCCCGTGGGTCGCGTCGACGAACTGCCGGACGAGGGGCTCGAGCTGCTCGGTCGTATCGAACGTCGTCCGCTCGCGGGCCGCAAGATGGGGCAGGTTCAGGACCGGCACCGTCCCCTTCACCCGCCGGACCAGGTCGAGGACCTCCTCCCGGGAGCCGAAGACGTCGGGATGGCCGCTCGGTTCGATCGCGAGGCGCACGGCCCCTTTCGAGAACTTGCTGAGCCAGGCGGAAAGGTCGGTGACGATCTCGCCGAGCTGCTGGATCGAGTCGGCGCGGTCGCCCGGGCCGTAGAAGCCGAGGTGGGTGACGGTGAGCCGGGCCCCGAGCCCTTGGGCGAGGACCCCCGCCCACTGGATCTGGCGCGTCGACTGCTCGCGCGCGTCGCTCGAGCCGAAGAAGTCGACGTAGTACGGGGCGTGCAGCGTGAGCTCCGTGTCGAGCGCGCGGGCGAGGGCGCTCGTCAGCTGGAGATCGGGGTAGTCCTTCGCGAGGCTCCAGGTGAGCGTCGTGAGCGAGTCCCGGCGGCGGATCGGGCTCGTCAGCGCCTCGAGGCTCGGCGCGCCACCCTGGTGGTCGGCCGGCCCGACGCTGACGGGGAGCTGCTGCACGAGCTCGCGGGGGAGCTTGCCCACCTCTTCGTCGAGCGCGAGGCGGGTCAGCGGATTGACCTTGATGAACTGGACCTCCATCGCGGTGAGCCCCAGATGGTGGATGTCGGCGATCCCGTCCCGGAGCGTGCGGCCTTTGCAGGACAGAGGGATCCCCGCGGGTCCGAAACGGATCACGAGTAACCAAGCCTCAAAACGGGGAGCGGGGTAAACTCCGTCCGTATATATCGGACGCCGACCGTTCCCTTTCCCCCGCCCGGGGGGATTCGGGGGCCACGGCGCGGAATCCGCGCGCGACGAGATAGAGCTCCGACGACGGTTCGCGCGAGGCCGGCGGCTTCGTACGACGGACCTCCTCGAAGGAGCGTCCGACCTCCTCCACGAGCCCGTCAAGGAGATCGCCGGCGAAGACCTTCGCGACATAGGCACCGCCCGGACGCAGGACCTGTCGGGCGAGGGCGAGTCCGGCACGGACGAGGTCGACCGAGCGCGCATGATCCGTGGCGTACGCCCCGCTGATCCGCGGGGACATGTCGGAGAGGACGACGTCGAACGGCGTCGGCCCGAGCGCGCCGAGGAGCGACGGATCTCCCACGCGTCCACGGACGACGCGCACTCCGGCGATCAGCTCGATCGGTCGCGGATCGACGGCCACGACCTCGCCGCGCGTCCCGAGGCGCTCTCGCGCGACGAGGGACCAGCCCCCCGGAGCCGCCCCGAGGTCGAGCACGCGCAGCCCCGGCCGCAGGAGGTGGAACCGGTCGTCGAGGTAGGCGAACTTGAACGCGGCGCGCGATCGCAACCCCTCCCGCTGCGCCGCGCGGTAGTACGGGTCGCGGCGGCGTTCGTCCACGAACCGGCGCGGCATGGTCGTTCCCGCGAACGCGGTCGGCTACTTCACGGCGCGCGGGCGATGCGGCCGCCCGGGGGCTGATGGGGCCGTCCGAATTTGAATCGGAGTCTCTTGCACCCCAAGCAAGAAGGATGGTCCAAGCTACCCCACGGCCCCACGCCGCGCCCGCCGACCCGGGCAGCGCAGATAATGGTTCCCGCCGACGGCGTCGAGGGGCGTCCTATCCGTGGTGGACGTACCACCAGACGACGATGCCGGAGACCGCGATGATGACGGTGCTGGCGACCGAGAGGCCGAAGAACGCCCACAAGTCGCCGATCCCCTCGGTCGGGGGGACCTCGGGGGAGGGCGTCGAACTGCCGGGGTAGGGGGTGTACGGGGATCGGTACGACTCGGCGTCCGCAACCATCGCCCCGAGGACCGGGCGGGGATTCTTTAAGACTCCGTTCGTGCGGGCGGCCTAGGCGCCGAACCAGGGCAGACGGGCCGCCGGTCCGGTCGGCTTCAGTACGAGCATGTGGAGGCTCGTCCCGGGCTCTCCCGGTGCGTACGCGTCGCGCATCGCGAGCTGGTAGAGCAGAAACAGCGCGTCCTCGTCGGAGGTCACGTGGAGCGAGCGCTGGACGTCGATCCCGAAGCGCCCCTTGAGCAGCGCGAGCATCTCCTCGAAATCGACCTGGCTCGACCCCTCGGAGGCCTGGGCCCGCCGGAACAGCCCGACCACGATGCCGGTCGCGACCCGGAGGATCTCCCGGGGGTCGGCCTGACGGAGATGGAAGTGCGCCGCCGACTCGGCGCGAGCGGCCGGCGGTACGACCAGGACGGAGACCTCGTGGTCGATCGGGGTTCCCGGGGAGCGCACGATCCGGTCCCAGGCCTCGTCGGCGGCCGCGTCGGTCGGGACGACGAAGATCGCCCGGGAAGGGCTCGCGCGCTCGCGACCGAGCTCCGCGACCCAGCGCTCGACCCCTTCCGTCGCGTTCGCCGGGGTGCCGCTCGAGAGGAAGACCGGGAAGGTGCGACGGGGCACGCCGGCCTCCTGGACCCAGAACGCCGGCTCGACCGTCCGTTCGCGCCGGACGGGCGGTACCCTCGAGTACCCCAGTCGCTTCAGGACCGATTCGGCGGTGCGCTGGAATTCGGGGGGCGACCCCCGTTCGGAACCCGGCATCGTTCCGAAGAGAGTCGGAGGAGCGAGATAAGCTCACCGAACGAGCGGAGGAGGCGTGCGCTCAGAGCCCGGCCGGAACGCCCCTAAGCACGAGCGGCGCGTTCGCGGCGATCGCGAGCACCACCAGCAGCAGGTACGGCCCGGAGTAGACGAACCCCCTGCGGGCGGTCCGAGGAGTGACGTGACGCCAGAGCGGGGCCGTCAGGGCGACGAACAGGACTCCGAGGACGACCAGCACGAGCAGGACGGGCCAGGTCACCGCGCCCGACCAGCCGAGGAGCACGGTCGCCGGGACGAGCAGTGCCGCGGAAAGGACCACCACCTTCCCCGAGAACGCAAGATCGTCCATGCGCGGCAGCATCGGGAGCTGCGCACGGGCGTAGTCGTCCTTCAACAGGAGCGCGAGGCTCCAGAAGTGCGGCGGGGTCCAGAGGAAGACGAGGAGCGCGAACGCGAGGACGCCGGGCGTCCAGCTCCCGATCGCGGCGGCGCTGCCGGCGAGCGCCGGGGCGCTCCCGGCGAAACCGCCGATGACGATGTTCCAACTGGACCGTCGCTTGAGCCACGCCGTGTAGACGACGACGTAGGTGAGTCCACCGAGAAATATCGAGAACCCAGTGAGAGGATTTAGGAGCACGCTCGCGGCGCCCACGCCGAACCCGAGGAGGACGAGGCCGAACGCGGCGACCGCGCCGCTCGGCCGGATGCGCCCGGAAGGAAGCGGGCGCCCCCGGGTCCGCCGCATCTCGGCATCGAGGTCCCGGTCGAGGTAGTGGTTGAGCGCCGCCGCGCCGGCGGAGGAGAGGGCCCCGGTGCCGACCAGGAGTCCAAGCCGTCCGAAGTCGATCGAGCGGGGATCGGCGAGGAGGAAGCCGCCGACGGCCACGAGGCAGATCAAGGCCGTGATCCCCGGCTTGACGAGCGCAAAGGCGTCCCTGAGCTTTCGATCTCCGGCCGCGCCCTCCGGAGCGGGAACCGCGGGGGGGACCGACCCGGACGATGCCGCCATGCTGCCCACTCGGGAGCCGCGGGGGAGCTTAGCCTTCCCGGGGCCGCCGGGCCACGGGCGCTTCGCCGCCGAACGGAGTGTACGGCTCCGGCAAATCCGCCGGTGCCCCGGGGGGGGACTCGTCGGCGGCCTGGCGCGCCCACTCGATCCATCGGCGGGGCATCTCGCGCAGGTTGGCGAGGAGCGCCGTGACCAATAAGAGGCCGAAGAGCGCGGTCGCGATGCCGAGATGGACCAGGATGAAGGGAGTATCGAGACGGCTCTCCACCACCACCGCCCCAAGCAGGGCCTCGGTGATGACGAGCGCGAGGGCCGCGAGGGACATGCGCATCAGCGCCCGACGGCCGCGTTCGTACGCCACCCCGAGGAGGGCGAGGACGAGCGTGGAAAGGGAGAGGAAGAACGCCCCGAGTCGGTGGCCCCACTCGAGCGCGACCCCGCCCTGGAGCGCCGGGAAGAAGTTCCCGTTCCCGAAACACGACGGCCAGTCCGGGCAGGCGAGCCCGTTGTCGCTCGCCATCACGTTCCCGCCGAGGATGATCGTCAGGTAGCAGAGGAGACAGGCGATGACCGCGGCGAAGCGGAAGAGGTCGTGACCCCGCACGGCACCTCCTACGACGCCTCGGGAGGGCTCGCGGTCGGCAGCGGGGTCGGCAGGCGCGTCGGGCTCGGCGCGACGGGCCCGGTCATCTTCACCGCGAGCTCCTCTCCCCACGGATCGTCCGCCGTCACCGGGGTGCCCGCGACGTAGCTGTAGATCATGTTGAAGGCGAAGACGAGCTGGCCGATCCCGAGGATGAAGGCGCCGAGGGTCGAGAGGAAGTTGAGCGCCTGGAAATTCCCGGTCCAGAGATAGGTGTAGACGCGCCGGGGCATCCCTTCCGCTCCCAGGATATACATCGGGAAGAGCAGGAGGTTGACGCCGACGTAGGTGAGCAGGAAGTGCGCCTGACCGAGGCGCTGGCTGTACCAGCGGCGGGTCAGGATCGGGAAGTAGAAGTAGATGCCCGCGAAGATCGCCATCAGGGTGCCCCCGAGCAGGATGTAGTGGAAGTGCGCCACGACGAAGTAGGTGCCGTGGTAGAGGTAGTCGACCGGGATCGAGGCGAGCATGACCCCCGACAGACCACCGATGACGAAGCCGGTGATGAACGCGACGCAGAACCACATCGGGACGGCCATCCAGATCCGGCCGCCCCAGAGGGTGGCGATCCAGTTGAACGTCTTGACCGCCGACGGGACCGCGATCGCCATCGTCGCCAGCATGAAGACGAAGCGGATGTTGGTCCCGATCCCCGTGACGAACATGTGGTGCTCCCAGACCGCAAAGGAGAGCACCGCGAACGCGCCGAGCGCCACGGCCATCGCGCCGTACCCGAAGATGTCCTTGCGGGCGAGCTTCGGAAGGATCGTCGAGATGATGCCGAAGGCCGGCAGCACCATGATGTAGACCTCGGGGTGCGCGAAGAACCAGAAGACGTTCTGATAGAGGAGCGCGCCGCCGAGCGGCGTCCCGTTGGCCGACGCGAGGAGATGGGTCCCGAAGTTCCGGTCGGAGAGGACCATCGTGAGTCCGATCGATAGCGACGGGAGCGCGAAGATCAGGAGCACCGAGTTGATGAGGATCGACCAGACGAAGAGGGGCATGTTCCAGTAGTGCACGCCCGGCGCCCGGTGCTTCAGGATCGTGACCAGGAAGTTCACGGCGCCGAGCATCGAGGAGACGGTCAGGATGTGGAGCCCTAGGATCCAGAGGTCGATGCCGTACCCCGGAGCTTGGACCGAGAGCGGGACGTAGCCGGTCCAGCCGGCGTTCGCGTTCGACAGGATGAGGATGATGCCCGCGGGCGGGATCAGCCAGAACGCGATCGCGTTGATCCTCGGGAGGGCCATCTCCCGCGACCCGATCATCGACGGGATGAGGAGGTTGCCGAACCCCGCCAGGGTCGGCATGATGAACATGAAGATCATCAGCACCCCGTGCATCGTGAACAGCACGGAGTAGACCTCCGGCGTGATTCCGAGGGTCGTCTGGGGATCGAGTCCGAGCCCCTGGATGAACCCGAGGTCGGTGCGGATCAGGGTCGCGTAGATCCCGCCGATGAAGAAGAACACGATGCCGGTCGTGATGTACATCAGACCGATCAGCCGGTGGTCGGACGTGAAGAGCCACTTCTTCACCGTCCGGACCGTCCACTCGCCGTGGTAGCTCAGGGCCCAGAGGAAGAATGCCGCCACGGCGGCGATGATCCCGATGACGGCCACCGGGGTCGAGAAGTCGGTCATCTTCCCGTCCTCGCGCTCACGCGATAAGTCCCCCTAGTATGTACGCGATCGCGGCCGCCGCGAGGACGACCACGAGTACCTTGAGGAACCGGGCCTGGGCCCGGACCGTCACCGGGCCCGGGTCCTTCGGACGGAACCGGCGGCCGAACGGCCACACCCGGTAGACCCGATCCACCAGGTGAACGACCAGGGCGCCCATCAGGAAGATCAGGGCGACGGAGAGTCCGAACGACTCCTCCGCGCCGGGGCTCGTGAGCGGTCCGAGACGGATCGCGTAGACGATGAGCACCGCGATCCCGAGCAGCATCAGGACCTGGACCGCGGTGTAGAGGTCGGCGACCCGGTTGCGCAGGCGGGTCAGGTCGCGCTCGTCGGGGGCCGTCTCACTCAAAGAACTCGAGCCTCCGCTGGTTCGCTCCGCGGTACCGGTCCACGCGGTAGAGGATGCCGGCCATGAACAGGAAGGAGAGGAACGCGACGATCCCACCGATGCCGACCGCGACGAGGTAGAGAAAGCTGCCCGAGAGCAGCCCGAGGACCCCGTAGACGACCGTGGCGCTGCCGACCGTCCCGAAGACCAGGAAGACCGCAAGGATCGCCCAGAGCGTCCCCGTGCTCCAGCGGGGGGTCTCGGGCGCGCCGCTACTCACGGGCGCCCACCTCGGTCGTCCCGACCGGGGCCGCCGGCGCGGGCCGTCCGCTCGGGAAGGGCCCCGCGAACGGCTCCGCCCGGGAGGCGAGCCGCCGCCGGTAGCTCTGGCGGTACCTCCAGTGGAAGAGTCCGATCACGACCGCGTTCACGAGGAAGATCGGCCCGATCGTCGTCGCGACCTGCATCGGGGCGATCTGGACTCCGGGCGTCTCTCCGCCCCAGACGGTCATCAGGACGAAGAACCCGAGGAGGGACGTCGCGATCCAGATGAAGAACGGACGGTCGCGCGGATGCGTCCGCTTCGACCGGTCGAGGAACGGCAGGAGGAGGACGTAGACGAGGAGCACGTTGGTGACCGCGACCGCGATCACGGGCGTCACGCCGGTGAAGTCGACGAGCTTGAACAGCCAGAGGAAGTACCAGTCGGGCTCGGTCACGATCCCCGCGGCGGCGACGTTCCCCGCGTAGGCCGTGAGCTGCCAGGGCCAGAGGGCCGCGATCCCGAAGAGCACCCCGACGTAGAGCAAGCCCCACTTCGTGATGTAGAAGAAGATGTGGGGCATGAACGGGACGTGCTTCTTGTCCTCCTTCTCGGTGAAGCGCCGGCGCTGGAGCGGGTCCGACGTCGCGGGCGGGGCGATCCCGTGCGACTCGAACAGCGCGATGTGGGCGTACAGGAGCGCGGCGAGCGCGACGGGGATCAGCAGCACGTGCGCGTCGAACATCCGGGAGAGGAGCCCCTGGGAGGTTCCGTCGGCGAGAATGAACGGCCCGATGAGCGGACCGACCGTCGGCAGTCGGAGCGCGAGGACGATGCCGACGTTCGTCGCGTTCAGCGAGAGCTGGGTGTACGGTAGGAGATATCCGGTGAACCCCATCCCGAGCGTCGCGAGGAGAAGGAGGGTGCCGACCATCCAGGAGAACTCGCGCGGCGCCTTGTAGACGCCGACGTAGTAGCCCCGGAAAAAGTGGAGGAACATCAGGAAGATCATCGCGTAGGCGCCGTAGAGGTGGGTCGAGAGCAGCAGCGAACCCATCGGCACCGAGTTGATGATGTAGTACGTGGAGCACCACGCGGCGGGGGCGACGGAGAACGCTCCGGCCGTCTGTCCGCACGCGGTGAGGGTCGGGGCGGTGCTCGGCTGGTAGTAGAGGAGAAGGAGCGCGCCCGAGATGACCTGATAGAGGAAGGCGTTCACGACGAAGGCGCCGGTCCAGTACGACGGCTTGAACGTGAAGTCCGGCTGGGGGCGGAGCGCCCACTTCTTCATCGAGGTCCGGTCCTCGACGAACCCCCAGATCTTGTTGAGGGACCGATTGTACCACCGCGCGAACGTCATCGTGGCCTCACGTCGGGAACGAGCAGAGGATGACGGGGGTCTCCTTCACGAGCTGGGACGTCGAGCCGACCCCGTAGTCGCCCTGCAGGGTGTTGAGATGGCCGTTCACCGGCGGGCCCTGCTCGCCGATGGCATAGATGTTCCCGCTCGCGTCGACATCGAGCGTCACCTGCGGCAGCGGCAGGACCGCGGGCCCGGTGAGGTTCGAGGCCGAGTTCGTGACGTCGTAGGTGGAACCGTGGCAGGAGCAGTGGATGTAGAACGAGAGCGTCGGATAGGTGTTGTTCGAGAACGTCTTCGGACAGGTTCCCGGTGGGTAGTAGGAGATCGCGGGCGCCGGGCAGCCGAGGTGCTGGCAGATCGCGCTGTACGCGACGATCGACTTGTGGGTCCCGACGCCGCCGGGGACGTTCTCTGCGCCGTTCGTCCCATCGGGCGTCCCGCTGGCCGGGAAGAGATTGAGCAGGAAGTTCGGCTCGTTGCGGAGCGGGTAGTTGAAGATCAGGTCGTTGGGGGTCCCGGCGTTGTATTCCGATTCGACCTTGGCGACCGTCAGCGGGCTCCCGTCGATGTCGATCAGCTGCACGCGAGGATAGCTCGAGATCCCGATCGTAGGGGGTTGGACGTACTGGATCACCCCACCGGCGAGCCCCCCGGCGCCGGCCCCCACGAGGCCGGCGACGGCGAGCAGCTTCAGCACGTTGCGCTTGGTCTCGTCGACGTCCCCGTCGTCGCCCCGGGCGGGAGCGACCCGACGGACCTGTCCGACGGGGAAGTCGAGCGGCAGCGATTGTCCCTGGGCAAACTGACAGGCCAGATCGCACCCCGGTCCGTGGGAGAAACTCATAGGGTCCTCCCCCGGGTGTCCGGCACCGAGTCGTCCACCTCGTCCGGCTCGGGGATCTGGGCGTCGCCGGGCAGCTCCGCGCGGTCGCTTCCGTAGTAGACGGCCCAGATGATCCCGATCCCCATCAGGATCACGAGGACCTCCGTGAGGGAGACGATCTGGTCGACCGACAGCGCGCTCATCGGGACCTCTCGAGGTCGGCGGGTACGATCGGAGTCGTCATCGTCCACGTGGGCACCGGGGCCCCGCCGGCCCACGCGCCCTCGGGCGCAGGGGGCGGCGAGATCGTGGGCGGGCGGATCGCGGGCGGAGTGCGAACTACCGCCGGGATACCGCTCGTGCGGGTCGGCACGGGCTCCAGACCGAGAAGAGCCCCGCGGACGGTGAGCGGAGCGCCCGGGGGTGGGCTCGGAAGATCCGCCGCCTTGGTGAACTCCGCGAGGAGCTCCTGCTTCAACCGACCGGCCCGGCCGTACCAACGGCCGAACGTGCGCAGCGTCTCGCCACTGTCCCGGCCGAACAAGAGGAACGCGGCGGCCGCGAGGAGGATGATCCAGTCGACGTCCGAGAACAGCGCCATGGCCCTTTCACCTCACCCGGCGCCGAGCGCCGCCCGGGGCCTCGAGGTCCGATCCGCCCGCCGCTCCCACCGGCCCGCGAAGTAGGTGCCCCCGAAGTACAGCGCCACCATCGGCAGCGCGATCAACAGCATGGTGATCCCGGAGTTGTCCGGCGTGACGATCATCCCGAAGACGAGCGAGCCGAGCACCGCTCCGCGCCAGTGCCGGCGCCAGGCCTCCGCTCGGACGACCCCCAGCCGGGTAAGCGCGTAGATGAAGACCGGAAGCTCGAAGACGACCCCGAAGGCGAGCGAATAGACGAGCGCGAAGGTCACGAACGCCTGGACCCCGAGCACCGGCGCGAGCCCCATCGCGGCGACGTACCGGAAGAGCAGCCGGAACGTGAACGGCGTGAGGAAGAACAGGCCGATCGCGGTCCCGAGTACGAAGAGCGCGGTCGCCGGGATCCCGACCTGGCGCAAGAGGACTCGCTCGTTCCGGCGGAGCGCCGGGACGAGGAAGGTTCCGACCTCGTGCACGACCCAGGGCATGCCGACCATCGCCGTCAGGAGCAGAGCGACCTCCATCTGGACGACGATCGAATCGCCGACCCCGACGTTGAGCAGCGTCACCCCGGAGGGGAGCATCCAGCGCTCCATCGCGCGGAACACCTGGGCGGTGACGTTGTAGAACGGGCTCGGCCAGGGGATTGCGAACGGCAGCGTCGTCCCGAAGAACGGGAGCGAGATCGGTCTCAGCTCGAAGAAGAGCATCGAGCCGAAGAGCGGCCCGAGGACGAGGGCGAGGCGGACCAGCCGGTGTCGGACCTCCCCCAGGACCGAAAGGATCCGGTCGAGGTCGCCCATCAGTCACCCGGGCACCTCCGTCCCGGAGCCGCCCCCCGGCTCGGGTACCTCGCAGGGCCGCGTAGGAATAGGGTCTCGGACATGCCGATCGGGAACGGTCGGCGCTAGTGGGCCGGACCGGACGGTCCGGGCGCGGCGGGCGGGCTGGCCGCCTCGGCCTTCATCTCCCGCTCGACCTCGAGCCGTCCCTTCTTGAACTCCCCCACCGATCGTCCCAGACTGCGGGCCAGCTGGGGAATCTTGCTGGACCCGTAGAACAGGATCCCGGCCACCACGGCGATGATCAGCCAGTCATCGATGGAGTCGAACACCGTCTACCCCCGCGGGTCCACCCGACCTTGAACGATATGGCGTTCGTACAAGAGGACCGGACGCGTACGGTCTGTCCCAACCCCGGGCGGATAAAGGGCCCTACGCCGCCTCGACCAGGATCGTCTCGGTACCGGCGGCGACCGCCCGGTCGATCGCGACCTCGGCCAGGTGCGCGATGTGGCCGGTGCCCCGCTGGAGAAGGCGGGAGACGGACGCGCTCGGGCCGGACGACTTCGATCGGCGGCCGGCGCGCCCCGGCATGGGCCAGGTCTCCCCGAGGCGGACGCTCTGGTGGTAGACCTCGCACGCGCGATCGAGCGAGGGGTGCATGAGGGTCTCGACGACTGACTTCAGCTCGGCCTTGAGCTCGGGGAGCTGGGCCGAGAGCGCCTCGCGGGCCGGAGCGCCGAGCAGGGGGAGCTCGTCGTGGAGGCTCGCAAGCGCCTCGCCGAACAGCTCCGCGAGCTCGTCGAGAGCGTGGACGACCACGCGCCACTCGAGGAGCTGGCGCGGGTCGGGGCTCCCGATCCGACGGGCGAGCGACCAGTCCCGGCTCGCGAGGAAGAGCTGGCGCACGAGCAACGCGAGCACCTTGTTGGCCTCTTCCTCGAGCGTCGTGGGCCGCCCCCGATGCGCGCGGCGCCGGAGCACCTCCTCCATCTCTTCGAGGAAAGCCACGAGGATCATCTTCATGCGCTGGACGAGCTGGGGCAGCTCGTACTTCGACGGATCGATGAAGTTCTGCAGGACCATCCGGTTCGATTCCTGGGCGACGACGCTGACCCCGAGGAGTCCCCGAGCCGCCTGCAGGACCTCCTCGACGCGCTCGGGCGCGAGCGGGACGTCGGTCCGAACCTCGATCGCATCGTGGCCGACCCGGTACGCACCGACGATGAGCCGCTCGAGGACTCCGGGCGACTCGAACGCCCGCGCCTGTACGAGATACGGCGACGCCGCCGGGCTCGCCCCGGGGAGCGGCGCGGGCTTCAGATAAAGCGTGCCGTCATCGTTCTGGTCGAACACGATCAGGTCACCGGGCCGGAGGTTCATCGCCTCGGCCCACGGCTTCGGCAGCGTCACGGCGATGGAAGAGTGTCCGGCCTTCAGGACGCGTCGCTCTCGGTTCGGGGTTCCCCACGCCATTGCACTGTTCCCAACCTACTACGAGGTCCGTAGCTTATGCGGACTCCCCCATTTGAGCCTATGGGGCCCGGAAACTCCGGGCGCTCGGGCCCGTCAGTGCGGGGGCGGCGCCCCGGACGCGGGAGGCGGGAGAGGCTCGGGGGTACCGATCGGCTCGGGATAACCGAGGCGTTCGGGGGGCATCTCGTGCTGTGCGCCCCGACGCTGGCCGACGACGAATCCGAGGACGAGAGCGATCACGACCAGCGCGACGATGGTGCCGCTGATGATGAAGACTCCGGCGCCCGGCCCGGTCGAGGGGGCCGAGATGGTCAGGTTCGCCGGGAGGTTCATACCGAAGGCGATGAAGCCGTACATTCCTTCCTGGAAGTGGCCCGGCTCGAGGCACACGAACTCGTACCAGCCCTTCGCGGCCGGCGACGCGAAGCTGTGCGTCGCCTGGTCGCCGGCGCCGGTGACGTTGAAACTGACGAGCGCCCCGTACTGCGCAAAGAGGCCCTCGAGCTGCGCGGTGGTGGTCGACGTAGGGATGACCACTCCCTGTCGGTCGAGGATCGAGAACGTGTGGGCCAGAGTGTCCGCGTCGGTGAACGTGACGTTGACCGTCGCGGCGGTCGGGAGACCCTGGTACTCGGCGCTGACGAACTTGAAGCCGGAGGCCGCGGTCACCGAAAACGAGCTCGAGGTGTCGGTGACGACGCCCGACACGGTGCTCGCGCGCCCGGTGCCGACGGTCAGGACCAGGCCGAGGAGCAGGAGCGCCACGACCGCGATCGAGAGGCTGTGCGAGAGGCGGGTACGGGACACGATGCTTCACTCCGGTTCGGTTGAGGGCGGGACGGGACGTGCGGTTCAAAGCCCCTGCGTACGTACGGCCGCCGGTCCGGAGCCCAGGCCCCTACCGGTGCGGTTCGTACGCCGGCAATATGTAGGCGGGGTTCCCCCTTCGGGACGTGGTCCCCCCCGGTCGGTACCGAAGCGGCGGCGCGCTGGCCGCCCTAACGCTCGGCCTCGGCGCGCTCCCCGCGACGGGCCAGACGAACCTCCAGCAGACGAACAGTCTCGTGTGGGTCCTGATCGCGATCTCCGCGGCCGGGGCGATCGTGACGTTCGCCTTCCTCGTCTACGCGGTCTGGAAGTTCCGCGACCCGAAAGTGAAGGGACGACGATATGGTTAACAAACTCGAGGTCGCCTGGACCCTCATCGTCGTTGCGCTGCTCGCGGGCGTCGCCGCCTACTCGACCGTGCTCCTCTACCATCTCGACAGCCTGCCCTCCAACCCGAGCGAGTACGTCGAGGTGATCGGGCACCAGTGGTACTGGGAGTTCTGCTACCCGGCCAACGACACGTGCTTCAACTCGAGCTACGACCCGACGACCAACTCCGTCAGCGGCGGGGCATTATGGGCGACCCCGGGAGCGGTCGTGCAGATCAACGTCACCGGGGCCGATGTGATCCATTCCTTCAACATCCCTCAGCTCGGCGTCCGCATCGACGCAATCCCCGGGCGCACGAACCACTTCGCCTTCACCGTCCCGAGCGCGGCGCCGGGCACGCAGTACCTCATCCAGTGCACGGAGTTCTGCGGCACCTTCCACGGCACGATGCGCTCGTTCCTGGTTCTGACCTGATCGAGACGCGCGCGGGGGTTCTGCGCGGAGTTCGATCTCGAGCCGGTAGTCTCGGGAGGATCGTCGGCCGGAGCGTCGCTCACCGCTCACGGCGGCCCGCCCCCTTTCCGAGCGAGGATCGTCCCTACGGATCCGACCGACCGCGCCCGAAGCCGGGCGACCGGGGTGGTGTCGAAGGGACCCGCTCCGCGCCCGACCGTGCGCGGTGGGACCCCGTGACCATCGGTCGGCGGGGTCCTTCGTCCGCCGCTCAGTGCGATTGACCGCCGTGAGACCCCGGGGCGCGGGGGAACCTTCCCGAGAAGGAGGCCACGACCGCGAGCACGACCCCAATACCGAGGAGGCCGAGCGATCCCGCCAGTACCCAGGACTCGACGACCGCGGTGCTCGGCGGCGGCGGCGGAGGGGTGGGCGTGACGCCGACGTAGAGGAAGCCGAACATCCCGCTCGCAAAGTGCCCCGGCACTTCGCAGATGTACTCGTAGACCCCGGGCGCGGCGACCGTAAAGTTCGCCCAGACCGATGAGCCGGCCCCGATCGGTACGGAAGCGCGGACCAGGGGGGGATGCTGCGCGAAGTACTGCGTGAAGTTCGCGGGCGAAAGCGACACGTTCGTTTGCGGCGCGAGGGTGAACGTATGCGGGAAGCTGCCCCCGAGGTTCGTCACGAGCACGTCGACATTGACCGGGTAATGCGTCGGCGCCGCGGCGAGTACGTTCGGCACGAACGATAGGGAGTTCGTCGTGTTGTCCGACAATAGGAGGCCCGGGCCCACTGACGTGAGGTTGAGGTAGCCGTACATCCCGGCCTGGAACTGGTACGGGACCACGGAAACGAATTCGAACGAGCTCAATCCGAGCGAGGCGTTGAACGAGAGGTTCGCCCACCCCTCGGCCCCGGGGGCGAGCGAGACGTTCGCGAGCGAGCCGTTGGTCCGGAAGAAGGCGTACACCCCGGCGGGATCGAGGGTCGGGGAGAGCGAGATGTCCGGCTTCGACACGAGGGTGAACGTGTGCGTGTAGTTGCCCACGTTGTCGAGGTGGATCGAGACGTTCGAGCCGGCCGGGAGGCTCAGGAACTGCGGGGAGTACCCCGGCCGGTCGGTCAGGTTGACCGAGAGCGCGACCGGACCCGCGAGAGGTCGCGCGTGGCCCACGAACGGCGCGACCGGTATCGGGCCGAGGGCGGCGACCGAAGGGAGGCCGATGGTGGCGACGAGCAGCGCGGCGACGAGGAACGGCAGCGCCCGGCGGAGGGGCCGGTACCGACGGAACCCGGGCACTTCGGTCACGATCGCCCCTGACGGCGCGGAGACCTGGGGGCCGTTGATATGCGTAGTGTACGAATCACGCCCGGTCGCCGGTGGGGCTGTCCGAACCGGCCCCGGGCCGGACGCGGCGGACTACCGGTCCATCGGAAGCGCGGTCGTCCCGGCCGACCACTCCTTTCGGCCCTTCGATCGCGTCCGCGGGACCCACGGCGCGAACGGCGCACCGTGGTAGAAGCGGCGGAACAGGTAGGCGATCTCGACCGCCATGACCACGGCCATCGTGATCCCGAAGACGAGGTCGGTGACGGGCGATCCGTTCCCTGCGGCCACCGTGAATCCGGCGAGGGCCGTCGCAAGGAAGGCACCCGCCAGCCCGAAGAGGAGTCCCACCTCCTCCCGGGCGACCTCGCCGCGAACGAGCGGGCGGAGAAGGAGCGCGAAGAAGAGTGCCATCACGCCGCCCATCGCCGCACCGCCGATCGTGGGGTAGGCGGTGACCCACGGTCCGACGACCGCGGAGACCATGAGTGCGAGGAGGGCCCGCCGTTCGACCTTCGAGACCGGCGCCCAGAGGATGAGCGCCGTCATGACGCCAGCCATCGACCAGAAGAACCAGACGGACGCGAGACCCTGAGCCCCCACGGCCAGCAAGGTGAGCGGGGACGAGGCGGTTCCCTGCGCGAAGAGGAAGCCCATCAGACCCTCCGAACCGGTCGTGACGATCGCGATCGTCACCGGCCAGGTCCACACCTGGGTCCGGATCCTCCGGTCCCGAAAGGCGATGACCCCGATGAACCAGATCCCGATCGGAGCCATCATCATGAAGTTGAACGACATCAGGACCCACGTCCAGGCGTCGTAGCCGTTCGGGTTCACGAAGACGAGGAGCAGCGAGAGGAGGAGCAGGCTTCCCCCTCCGAGCACCGCGAGCGCGAGGACCACCTGAGAGACGAGCGGGGGTCGGCCGTCCACGGGCAGGACCTTGCCGAGGAGGAAGATCGTGACGCCGATCATCGCGATCGCGACGACCGCGAGCGGGAGCAGCGTCCCGTTGAACGCGATGGGGGGCAGGGGCAGGTCCATGGGCCCGGAGAGCGAGAGGGAGGAGTTTCTTATTCCCCCGGTTCCGACCGGGTCGGGCGTCTTGGGACGGCGGATCCGCTAACCGCCCTCGAACCGGCGGATCAGCTGGGTCGTGACCTCGATCAACGGGTGGTGGCTCGACCGGTCGATCTCGATGTCCCCGACCGAGCCGAGATGGTGCTGCTTCGCGATCCGTTCGAAGCCGGTCTCGACCGTCGCGAACTGCTCGGGCCGATCGCAGGTGAGCACGAACGCCTGGAGCTGCGCGAGCCCCATTTCGCGCGCGGCGAGCGCCCGGTGGTGACCGTCGACCAGGATCCAGGAGTCGCCCTTGTGGAGGACCAGCACCGGCTCGGCGAACCCCCGCTCGAGCTCGTAGCGGCGGCCCTCGAGCTCGTCCTCGAAGACCTTCCACTGGGTCGGGGTGAGGCGGTCGATCGGCACGAGGCCGCGGTGGAACGAGAACGGGAGACTGTAGCGGTCGGCGAGCAGTCGCTTCAGCGTGTCGGCCTTCGCGGGCGACGCGCGCTCGAAGTGGGAGCGGACGATGTCGAGGTTCGAGAGGATTCCCGAGAGCCGACCGTCCGGGTCGATGATGGGCAGGTCCCGCAATCCGAAGCGGAACATAATGCGCGCCGCATCGTCGAGCGCCGTATCGGGATACGCGGTGTACGTCCCCGGCCGGATGATCTTCGCGAGCGCCGTCGTGCCCTCCGCCGAGTGGCGGAGAAGCTCCTTCGCGCTCACGAAACCGACGAGATGGCCCCGCGGGTCGGTGACCGGAAGACCGTGGTGCCGGCTCCGCGTGAGCCGTTCGATCGCCTCGCGGATCGTGGCCGTCTCCCGCAGGTGCTCGACCTCGAGCACCATGTAGTCCCGGACGCGGACGGTCATCGGGGCGTGCCGGGCTGCTCGTCCCGAAGGTAGGCGGTCAGGAGATGGCAGACGAGGAGGTGGACGTCCTCGATATGCTGCATGCTGTTCGAGGGGACGACCACGGGGACATCCACGAGGTCCTTGAGCTTCCCTCCGCCCATCCCCGTGAGGCCGACCGTGGCGAGGCCCAGCGCGCGCGCGGTCCGCATCGCCTCGAGCACGTTCGGGGAGTTCCCGCTGCCCGAGATCCCGACGGCCACGTCGCCCGGCCCCGCCAGCCCCTTCAACTGCTCGGAGAAGACCTTGGAGTAGTCGGCATCGTTCGCCCAGGCCGTGACGCTCTCGACGTTGTCGACCAGCGCCACGCATCGGAAGCGCTTGCCGTCGCCGCGGATCGTCGCTTTGCCGATGTCGACCACGAAGTGGGAGGCCGTCGAGGCGCTCCCTCCGTTGCCGAAGAAGAAGATCGTACGCTCGGTCGTCCGGGCGCCGAGGAGCAACGGAACGATCCGCCGCATCGCCTCGAGCAGGTACGGCTCCTGGAGCGCAGCCTTCTCTTCGGAGAGGTAGCGCCGTACGTAGGGGTCCAAGCCGCTCAGCGTGTCGGTCATCGGCCCACGAACAGAATCCGCGAACCCTCGGGCGTGATCCGCACGGGATGTCGCTCCATCGGCGACAGAGCGTCCGCTATTTGACGGCTCCGCTCGGGCGGGTGCAGGAGGAGCAGGAACCCGCCGCCGCCCGCTCCCGTGATCTTGCCGCCCCAGGCGCCGGCGGCGCGAGCCGCGGCGTACGACCGGTCGATCTCGGAGCTCGAGATCCCGCTGGTGAGCCCGCGCTTGAGCTGCCATCCCTCGTCGAGAACGCCTCCGAGCCCCTCCCAGTCCCGGCTCAGGAGCGCCCGTCGGGCCTCGGTCGCGAGGTCGCGGAGACGGAAGAGGGAGTCTCGGTTCGCCTCGGTGCGCGAGTCCTGCTGGCGCAGGATCCCTTCGGCCCTCCGCGTGATCCCCGTGTAGAACAGCGAGATCCGGTCGCCGAGCGCCTCCCGGTCGAGGGTCGTCAGAGGAACCGGGGAGACCCGGACCGTGTCGTCCGGCCGGAAGTCGAAGTACTGGACGCCTCCGAACGCGGCGATGTACTGGTCCTGTTTGCCGACGGTGCCGCCGACCCGGTCGATCTCGATCCGGCAGGCCTCCTCGGCCAGCTCGGCCGGGTCCTTGAGGATCCCCCGGTGGGCGTAGAGGGCGTTCAACAGGCCGACGGTGAAGGTCGACGACGAGCCGAGCCCGGTCCCCTCCGACGGGATGTCGGCGATCGAATGGACCTCGATCGCCTCGTGGACTCCGGTGAGCCGCATCGCCTCGCGGACGAGGGGATGCTGGAGGTCGTCCATCCGTTCGACGTTCTCGGTCCGGGAGTAGGCGACCCGGATCGACCGGTCGAACTTCGTGTTCACGAGCACGTGGACGTACCGGTCGATCGCGGCGCTCGTCACCGCCCCGCCGCCGTACTGCCGGTAGAACGACGGCAGGTCCGTGCCGCCTCCCGCGAAGCTGATGCGCAGGGGGGTCCGGGTGATGATCATCCGGACCCGAAAGCCCTCGCGACCCCTCTTATCGATTGTGTCCGGGCGCCGGCGCATCCGTCGCGCCGGACGTCCCGGGCTCCCGGCTCGGCGTCGCGGACCAACGGGCGCGCCGGCCGTAGAAGGCGCGGGTGACCTCGGCGAGGTTCTTGAGGGGCTCGAGACCGGGCAGCACGCTCGCGAACGAGGTCGCCCGTCGGTCGAGGATGATCGCGATCCCGCGATCGTGCTCCGACCGGATCATCCGTCCGGTCGCCTGGAGGATCGCGCGCTGGGCGGGCGCTTCCATCGTGTACTGCCAGCCCTTTCCGGAGGTCGCGTCCAGGTAGCGACGCAGCGCCTCGCGCTTGGCGGTCGGACGCGGGTACGGGATGCCCACGAGCACGACGGCCTCGAGCTCCTCGTCGGGGTAGTCGATCCCCTCGGAGAGACGGCCGCCCGCGACCCCGATGAGGATCGTTCCCTCGGGGTCCTTCTTCCATCCCTCCACCGACCTCCAGAGGTCGCCCATCGGGATCTTGTTGTACTCGATGAAGACGTTCCCGGGAAGTTGCGACTGGAGCCCGGCCTCGAGCACCTTGTGCATCAGTTCGAAGCTCGGGAAGAAGACCGCGGTCTTCACCGGCAGGGTCTGGAGGACCTCGACCAGCCGGTCGGCGAGCCGGGCGATCGCGCGGGGGTCGGTGCGCAGCTCCTCGAACCGCGTCGTCACGGTCGGGTCGTAGAGGAACCGGCGGTTCTCGGGAGGGAAGTGCGAGGCGACCTCGATCCCCCGGGCGTCAGCCCCGAGGCCGAGCGCGTCCCGGTACTCCGCGAGGGGCGTGAGGGTCCCCGAGAGGTGGACGGAGAGATGGCAGTCGAGCACCGGCCGCGCCGCGGCGGTCGCGTCCAGCGCGTACGCCTCGAGGGCGGGACGCGGCAGCCGGGTCGCGACCTTCACGTACCCGGGCGGCTCGAGCTGCGGCCAGGACAACAGCGTGAGCGCGACCGTGTGGACCCACGAGCGGGGAAGCCGGCGCTCGCGCCGCCGCTCTTCCCGGAGGTTCTCGCCCCACGTGGCGAGCGCCCCGAGCCAGGTGTCGAGCCGGTGGCTCGTCCCGCCGAGCGCGGTGAGCAGGGCGTCCTCGAAGACCGACGGCGGCAGGATCGCGTCGTCGTCCCGAGCGAGGGCATGGATCAGTTCTTCGACGGCGGCGCCGACCAGGTCGAGAAAGCGGCTCGCGCTGGGGCCGTCCGGCAGCTGGAAATCCCCCCGCTCGTCGACCTCGGCACGCGCGCGCCGGACCGACTCCTGCGGGAGCGAGACCGACGAGAGCTCGCGCAGCTGCTGCGGAAGATTGTGCGCCTCGTCGATCACGAGGTCGACCCGCGAGGGCTCGACGCCCATCCACTGGAGGAGCGCCCGCCGGATGTGCGGGTGGAAGAAGAAGGCGTACGGGGCGGTGACGATCCGGGAGCGGGGTACGAGCTTCTTCGCGAGCTCGTACGCGCAGAGGTTCTCCTCACGGCAGTACGCCTCGAACTCGTGGGGAGCGGGAAGCTTGGCGCTGAACCGGTCGACGATCGCCTCAAGGTCCGTCTGGAGGGTGCGGGCGTAGTACGGACAGCCGTCGAGATCGGTGAGATCGATCTCGCCCCCCTCGGGGAGCTCGGGGGCCGGTTGTGCGGGCGCCTCGCCCCGGAAGGCCCGCTCGGTGGCCCGCTTGCGATCGGCGCAGAGCTTCCCGTGCTCCTCGGCCGTCGCGCCCTTCACCTCGGAGACGCTTTCGAGAAGAAAGCACCGACGCGCCCGGCCCTGAAGCCCGATCGCGAGGAGGGGATGCTCGAGCCGGTGGGCGATCGTCCGGGCCTCCTGGAGGATCTGGACCTCCTGAGAGTGGGTGCGCACGAGGTAGAGGATCCGGTGGTCCTCCCGCTCCGCGTGCTCGAGGAGCGGTGCCAGGACCGCGACGGTCTTCCCGCTCCCGGTGGGCGCGTGCACGAGCAGCGGTCCGCCCCGCAGCGCGACCTCTCCGACCTCCCGCAGGATCGCCTCCTGGCCCGGGCGGACCCGGTACGGGAACAGGAGGGGGGATTCGGGGGGCGAAGAGGTGGGGGACGTACGCTCGGCTCCGCCGGCCGCGAGCGACCGGTCGGCGCTTTAAGCTGCGCCTTGACAGGAACGGTGGGAAACCGCGCCGGGCCTATGTCGCCGCCGGCCTTCGCGCCCACGGACGGGCACGGGCCGAAGGCGGGGGAGGTCGCGCGGCCCGGCCGCGCGTTCGGCGCCATCTTCAAGGGGGACGGGTCCCCTGCCCGCGCGGGTCCTCCGAGTGAGCGACGCGACGACCACCGCGACCGGCGCGCCGGTGCCCGGCGGCCGGCCCCTGCCGTTCCTCGCGAAGTACGGCCGGTTCGTGCTGGTGGGTCTCACGGGCGTCGGCGTGAACCTCGTCGTCTTTGCGGCGCTCCTGGATCTCCTCTCCGGTCGCCCGACCCTCGACCTCTACGGGAGCCTGCTCCGCTCGGCCTCGACCGCGCGCCCGAGCGCGGTCGCGAACTTTGTCGCGAGCGCGGTCGCGTTCGTGGGGGCGACCCTATGGAACTTCACGTGGAACAACCTCTGGACGTTCCGACCGGTGGTGCGTCACCGGCACCCGTTCAATCGACGGCTCGGCTTGTACTTCGGGATCTCGCTCGGTTCGCTCGCGGTGAACGAGGTCGTCCTGTTCGCGGCGAGCTTCGTGCTCGCTCCCCTCTACGGACAGGCGATCGGGATCGCCCTCGGGAGCCTGGTGGGCTTCGCCGGGAACCACCGCGTCACGTTCGCCGAGGCCGCGCTCGCCCCCTAGGCGGGATCGACGGGCGCGAGGCCGGCCCGCTCAGCCGAAGGAGTAGCGGACCCCGTAGGGGCCCCGGGGGAGATGCCAGGTGACCGAGCCCTGATCGCAGGCGATGTCGCACGCCCCGCACTCGACGCAGTCCTCGTAGCGGAAGACCAGACGACCCTCGATCCGCTCGTAGCACTTCGCCGGGCAGGCAAACGTGCAGAACGAATGCGGGCACTTCGCGCAGATCTCGGGCTTGACGGTGATATGCGCGTGGTCCTTCGCGTCGGTCTGGTAGTGGAGGGTGCCGAGCCGTCGCTTCACCTCGACGAACGCGATCCCACCGCCGGCCCCCTCGTCCGACATCGTTGGGTGCGGTTCACCGCGGCTGCTTCGCCAGGATCGCGAGGTCGGAGCGCACCGCCGCGACGCTCGCGCGGAACGCCTCGCGCTCCTCGGGGGTGAGCTCGACCTCGACGACCCGCTCGACGCCCTGACGTCCCAGGACGACCGGCACGCCGATGTAGACGTCCTTCTCCCCGAAGGCCCCCTCGACGTGCGCGCTCACCGGAATGAGACGGTGCTCGTCCCGCGCGACCGTCGTGACCAGCTCGGCCTGGACCGCGCTCGGGGCGTAGAAGGCGCTGCCCGACTTGAGGAGGTTGACGATCTCCCCCCCGCCCTGCTTCGTCCGCTCCACGATCGCCCGGAGCTTCTCGGGCGGGAGGAGCCCCCGCAAGGGCACCCCGCCCACGTTCGTGAGCGAGAGCAGCGGCACCATTGTGTCCCCGTGGGTGCCGAGGACGAACCCCGTGACGTCCCGGGGAGCCACGTGGAGGGCGTCGGCGACGAACGTCCGGAAGCGGGCGGTATCGAGCGTGCCGGACTGACCAAAGACGTGCGCGGGCGGGAGACCGCTCTGCTCGCGGAAGTAGTAGGTCATCACATCGACCGGGTTCGTCACGACGAGGCAGACCGCGTTCGGCGCCTTCGCCCGGACCGCCTCGGCGTGCGTCTTGATGATCGCCGCGTTCTTCTCGAGAAGGTCGGAGCGGCTCATCCCCGGCTTCCGAGCGAGCCCGGCGGTCTCGACGACGACGTCGGCCCCGGCGATCGCATCGAGCGACGTCGACCCGGTCACGCGGGTCGAGAAGCCGAGGATCGGCGACGACTCCTGGATGTCGAGCGCCTTCCCCTGGGGCAACCCGTCGATGATATCGAGGAGAACCACCTCGCGCGCGATGTCGGCTTCCGCGAGGCGCTGCGTGAGCGACCCGCCGACGTTCCCGGCCCCCAGCACCACGATCTTACCGACCGCACTCATGATTCCCACCTGCGGGCCGACGCACCCCGCCCGGGGCTTAAAAAGCCGCGGCCCGGGGCCCGGGAACCCTCTCCGTCCGGTCGGCCGAAAGATTGATTCGCGAGACCGCCCGTTCGCGGCCGATGGTCGACGTCGACTCGGTCCTGCTCAGCGTACAGGAGCGGGACAAGTGGCGTCACCGGATGGAGCTCCTCGAGCGTTCGCTCCGGGAGATCCGAGATCGGCGCCGACGGCTCGAGGGCCGGCTTCGCCGTATCAAGAAGGAACTGACCCGGATGCGGGTCTCGGCCGAAGCGTTCTACGACCTTTCCCGGGTGCCGGGCTCTACGGAGGCGGCGAGTGTCCCCCGCGTCACCCTCCGATAGGAAGGAGTCGCTCCTCGCGAGCCGGCGAGAGGTCGTGGCCGAGCTCGATCGCCTGCGGCGGGAGGAGGAGTATCTGCTCCTCAAGGTCCGGCAGGCCCGCGAGCAGGTCCACTACTACGAGGCGCTGCTCACGCTCCTGCGCCGGGACTGGGGAAAGACGCGCGGCCTCTCCGACCTCGTGCGCAAGCTCGGCTGACGCGGACACCGGCCCGTGAAAGTCCTCGTCGTCGGCGTCGGGGCGACCGGCGGCCTCTTTGCCGCCCGGTTCGCTTCGTCCGGCCACGCGGTGACCGTGATCGGGCGGCCCGCCGCCGTGCGGTCGATTCGCGCCGACGGGCTCGTCGTCGAGGACCGCACCCGCATGTCGGTCCGCGTCGTGGCGGCCACCACGATCCCCCGGGAGGGTCCGTTCGACCTCGCGCTGCTCACTGTGAAGACGTTCGACGTGGGCCGGGCCTCCGCCGACCTCGCCCGATCCCGACCGGACCCCCTGCCGACCCTGCTCCCCCAGAACGGGCTCGGAATCGAGACGGTCGCCCGGGCGAGCGCGGTCGATGCGGGGTGGAAGGACCCCGGGCCGTGGCTCGTCCGTGCCGTCCACTCCATCCCCGCGACGCTGCTCGCTCCCGGTCGCGTGCGGGTCGGAGGGGAGGGCGAGCTGCTCCTTCCCGGGGCCGGACCCGCCCGGGTCGCCGCCGACCGATTCGAGGAGCTGTTCCGCTCCGCAGGATTCCGCGTCCGTCGGGTCCCGGAGTTCGAGCGGGAGGTCTGGCGCAAGGCGCTCGTGAACGCGGCGATCAACCCGCTCTCCGCGGTCCGCGGCGTGCCGAACGGCCGGCTCCTCGAGGAACCGTGGCGATCCGAAGCCCTCGCGCTGCTCGGGGAAGCGGTGGCCGCGGCGGCCGCGGCCGGCCATCGCTTCTCGGAGGAGGAGGCGCGGAGCGACTTCGAACGGGTGGCGACGGCGACCGCGACCAACCGTTCGAGCATGCTCCAGGACCTCGAGCGGGGGCGACCGACCGAGATCGAGGCGATCTCGGGAGCCTTGCTCGAGGTCGGCCGCGAGCACGGTCTCGACCTGCCGGCGACGCGGGCCGTGCGGGACGAGCTGCTTCGCCGAACCGCCGGCCGCGCTCGTCCGCCACAACGCTCTTAGCGCGCGGCACCTCGGACGAAACGATGGCGGAGAAGAAGGGACTGGAGGCGTTCCCCGTGCGGGGACGCCGGGTGCTGGTCCGCGTCGACTTCAACGTACCGCAGGACCCGAACGGGCAGGTCGCCGACGACCGACGGATCGTCGAAGCGCTGCCGACTCTGAACCACCTCCGGGCGGCGGGAGCCCGCACGATCCTCCTGACCCACCTCGGACGCCCCGAAGGCCGGCGCGATCCGAAGTACTCGCTGCGTCCGATCGTGCACCGCCTGAGCGCCATCCTCGGACAATCGGTGCCGCTCGCGGACGACCTCGTGGGGATCCACGCCCTCGAACAATCCGCCCGGCTCGAGAACGGGCAGTTCCTCCTGCTCGAGAACCTCCGCTTCCATCCCGGCGAGGAGGCGAACGACCCGGCGTTCGCCGCCCAGTTGGCCCACCTCGGCGAGGCGTTCGTCGAGGACGCGTTCGGGACGGTGCACCGCGCCCATGCCTCGACCGTCGGAGTGCCGAAGCGGCTACCGTCGTGCGCCGGGCTGCTGGTCCAACGGGAGGTCCGGGAGCTCTCGCGGCTGCGCGAGGGTCCCGAGCCCCCGTACGACGTCCTGCTCGGGGGCGCGAAGGTCAACGACAAGCTCCCGTTCCTCGCGAGCTTCCTCGGCCGGGCCCGCGCGCTGCTGATCGGGGGCGCGCTGGCGTTCCCGTTCCTTGAGGGCCGGGGCTTCGACCTCGGAGCGACCCCGGTCGAGCGCGGGCTCGAGCGGGCGGTCGACGAGTTCTTCCGGCGCGCCGCGTCGGCCGGCACGGAGGTCATCCTGCCCGAGGACCTGGTGGTCGACCGCCCGGGGGTCGTCGGAGCGGAGACCCACCCCGTCGGCGCGATCCCCCGGGACGCGAACGCGCAGGACATCGGAGCCGCGACCCGCGACCGGTTCTCCCGTCAGCTCTCCTCGTCCCGTACGGTCTTCTGGAACGGACCGCTCGGCCGGGCGGAGGACTCCCGGTTCCGGGAGGGGACGCGGGAAGTGCTCTCGCGGCTCGGCTCGGTATCGGGCTACCACGTGGCGGCCGGAGGGGACTCGGCCCGCATCGCCGCCGACCTCGGCGTGACGGGTAGCTTCGGCTTCATCTCGACCGGGGGGGGCGCCGCGCTCGAGTTCGTCCAGGGCGTTGAGCTCCCCGGCCTCGCGGTGCTGCCCGACGCCTAGCGCCCCCTCCGAGCGGCGGGGGCGGAGCGACCGGGTCGAGGGTTTCCGCGAGGTACCGCAGGTACGCCGGACCGACGCGCGGGACGTCGATCTCGGCGATCTCGGGGACCTCGTACGGATGGCCCTCGGCGAGGAACTGCACCAGTGCGCCGACCCGCTTCGGCACGGTCTTGAACAGCACCAAGCTCTCCGACGAGGTCTCGACCCGGCCCCGCCACCAGTATCGGGAGTCGATCGGCAGGACGTTGGCGCAGGTCGCCAGACGACGTTCGAGCGCCCCCGCGATCGCGTCGAGCGCGGCGTCGCGGGACGGGTAGGCGCTCAGGAGGATCCGCATCGGTCCGACCGCGCGGACCGGATCGAGGGGATAGGGGCTCACGCGCCGGCCCCGTCGAAGGTCGGCGGACCTCGGGAGAAGTCGAGCGAGAGGAGGTTGAGGGTCGCGAGATCGACCACGGCGGCCCGCGCCGGCACGGGGGTGATGTTCCGCATCCGCTGGTACTCGGTCTCCGCCTGCCAGGTGGAGGCGTTCAGGAGGAGCACGCCGCGGTACCGGTCGACGCCGTAGGTGTGGGCGTGCCCCGTAACGAGGATGTCCGGCGCGGGGTCGATCACGAGGCCGTCCCGAGGCAGGGGGGCGAGCGGGGTACGGTCGCCGTAGATCGGCGCAAGGTGGCGCATCAGGAGCATCCGCTTCATCACCTCGGTCGGCCGCGCGTACGAGGCGCCGGGAAGGGCCGGGATCAGGTCGTCGAAGCTCCGGCCGTGGTACGCTTCGACCACGACGCCCTCGAGCGCGAACGTCGACGGGTTCGCGAGGATCCGGACGTTCGGCGGCAATCCCCTCGTGAGCGAGTCGGAGAGCGCGGGCTGCGGCTCGGCCGGGCAGACGGCGTCATGGTTCCCCGGCACCGCGACGATCCCGAGGCGCTCGGGTAGCTCCGCGAGGCGGCGGCCGAGCTCGGCGTACTGCTCGACGACGTCCGAGATCGCGAGATCCCGCTCCTGCCGGGGATAGATCCCGATCCCGTCGACGAGGTCGCCGGCGATCACGACGTGATCGATCGACGCCGCGAGCTCGGGCCGCGGACCTTGCCCCCGGAGGAAGCCGACGAGCTCTTTCCAGGCCTCGGCCAGGAACGAACGGCTGCCGATGTGGAGGTCGGAGAGGAAGAGCACGCGCCGGGGCCGAGGGGACCGGCCGAGGGTGCGGGACGCGGGCACGTCGGGCCGATCGATCGACGCGACCCGCGGGAGCCGACCCGGCTCCTTCGCGAACTGGAGCGTCGCGCCGAGGACCTCGTCCGGGAGGATCGGGACCCGGCTCCCGGGCGAGTCCTTCGGTACGAGGAGCTCCACCGAGCCGGACTCGTCGTCGAGGGTCAGGATCAGGTGGTGCCGCTGCGGGGTCTCCCGGACCTCGCGGACCATCCCGATCACCGACGCGACGCCGTCCGAGGCCCGGAGCTCCTGGATCGGACGGAGGTTCGGAAGGGACGGGCGACCCCGGAGGAGGCGGGCGAGCGCGCGGTAGCGCGAGTGGAAGAGCGCCTCGTACGCGGCGAGAGGCTGCGTCGCGACGGGGGGGCCCGAGAACCCCTCGCTCAGCAGCTCGAACGGCACGGCGCGTCGGGGAGCGCTCGCGAGCATCTCCTCCCGGCCCGCGGGAACCGTCGGGGTCGGGAGTCGCCGGCGGCGGGCGATCACCTCCTCGACCATCTCGCGGGTCACGAACGGGCTCTCCGCACCGGAGCGCTCGAGAAGCTCGCGCGAGACGATCAGCGGCTGGTGGTCGGTCAGGAGCAGCTGGAGGGCCCCCGACTCGACGAGCTTGTGGTGCTCTTCGAAGTAGTGCACGAGGTGCGACCTCAGATCCCCTTCCACGCGCGTGCTCCCGCCGGACCGGGCGGACCGGAGCCCTGACACGGGTCCGCGCGATCTCCCTCCGCGCGAGGAGAGCCCGGTTATTTCAACTCTCGCCGAGGACCGGAGGGCGGCGAGGCCACCGGGGCGCTAGCGGTACGATTCCTTCGCGTAGGAGGCCCCTTTCGGGTACTTCTCCTTGAGGTGCGCGACGAAGGCGTCGGGCGACCGCTCGAGGTGGGCGGCGTACCACCGCACGACGACGTCCTTGAGGACCCGGTGCAGGTCGGCGACCTTCACGTCGTCCTCCGCGGCATCGAAGAGGACGGCCTGGCTCATCATGCGCATCCAGCCGGAGTAGCGGTGGTAGCTCTCCCCGTCGCACCACTCGAAGATCCCGCGCAGGTGGGGCTTGCCCTCCGGCGTACGATAGTACCAGAAGCGGAGCGTGAACCCGACCCAGCCGGCCGCCCGGTCGGCGAGTTCGATCGTCTTGACCGCGCCGAAGTCGAAGTTCTCCTTGAACGTCCACTTGGTCGGGTACTCGGCGAACGTGGCGAAGAGGGTCTGGGACGGGTCGATCGTGAGATGGACGCTGACCTCCTCGAACTGGTTGTGGACCTCCCAGAGGTCCTGGAGGATGCGTCGGTTGAGCTCCGCCCGGTACGTGAGGTCCTCGCCGGTCTTTGCGCCGGCGCTGGCCTGGGTCTTCTGCAGTTCCTGCTTGAGCGCGCTCACGAAATCGTCGTCCGCCAGGGGGGGCTCCGGTGAGGGGGTGTTCGGCTCGGGAACATCACGGACGATGGGGGCCTTCTGCGCCGCTCGACGAGGCATGGAACGTAGCTCCGCCGGCGGCGTAGAGGGGACCGCTATAAAGACTGTATTGGCGGAGGAGCGCATTCTTCTCGGCGACCGGAGCCGCTCCCCCGCTCCTCCGGAGGGCTCGCCGTCCCGCTTAAATACGCTCCTCGAGTACAATCGGACGGAAAGCACCCTCCGGGGACGGCAGGAGGACCCTCCCGACGTCGCCAGGAGATCCGGAATCACGACTCATGATCCGCTCGCGTCCTTGTCGTAATCTCCGCGCATCGTCCGGCGACGCCGGGTCTGTCTGACTCTGTCCGGCCGGAGGGCTCCCCGAAGCGGGGACTTTCCGAAAGGAAGAACCATACCCATGACGAACGACCCCAGTGCCGCCAAATATGAGATCCGAGCCCGCATCGCCGCCGAGGGAGTGATCGACAAGCCCGACGTCGTCGGCGCGGTCTTCGGCCAAACGGAGGGACTGCTCGGCGACGAGCTCGACCTCCGGGACCTGCAGAAGTCGGGCCGCATCGGCCGGATCGAGGTGGAGATCGACAGCCGTAAGGGGAAGAGCGAGGGGGAGATCGTCATCCCCTCCTCGCTCGACCAGGTCGAGACCGCGATCCTCGCCTCCGGCCTTGAGACCGTCGACCGGATCGGCCCGTGCCGGGCCAAGATCGAGATCGTCGGCGTGAACGATATCCGCGTGACCAAGCGCCAGAAGGTCGTGGAGCGCGCGAAGGAGATCCTCGCCCGGCTCCAGGAAGAGTCGAAGGGCGTCGGCGTCGATCTCACCGAGGCCGTCCGCAAGGCCGTGCAGGTCGAGGAGATCACGACCTACGGCTCCGAGCACCTCCCCGCCGGACCCAACGTGGACCAGGCCGACGCCCTGATCGTCGTCGAGGGCCGGTCCGATGTGCTGAACCTCCTGCGCTGCGGGATCAAGAACGTGATCGCGGTCGAGGGGACGAGCGTCCCGCAGACCGTGAAGGACCTCTCGCGCGGGAAGACCGTCACCGCGTTCACGGACGGCGACCGAGCCGGTGAGCTGATCCTGCGGGAGATGCTGCAGACGATGGACGTCGACTTCGTCGCCCGCGCGCCGCGCGGCAGCGAGGTCGAGGAACTGACCCAGAAGCAACTCCTGAAGTGCCTGCGGAACAAGATCCCGATCAACCAGTACCTCGAGATGAGCGGGTTCGAGTCGACCGGCGCCTCCCGCGAGCCGCGGGAGGAACGGGGCGACACCAGCGGCGCCGTACGGCCCGACCGGCGCGAGGAGCGCGGTGGAGGAGGGGCCCCGCGGCGCGACGAGCGCGAGCGGAGCCCGCCGCCCCGGGCGCCCACGCCGCCTCCGGCCTCCCCGTCGCCGCCCCCGCTGCCGGTCCCGCTCCCGCCGGAGCTCCAGCACTACTTCGACCTCCTGAACGGGGTCGAGAACACCTCGAAGAGCCTCTTCGTCGGGGCGGACGACACGGTCGTCGGCGAGGCGCCGGTGAAGGAGATGATCGAGGCGCTCGCCAGCCTCGCGAGCCCCGCGAAGGCCGTTGTCTTTGACGGCATCGTCAGCCAGCGCCTGCTCGACGTCGTGCAGGAGAAGGGGATCGCCACGGTCGTGGCGAACCGCCTTGGCCCGGTCGGAAAGATCCCCGACCAGGTCCGGATCTACACCAAGGCCGACCTGGTCGCCCCCGCGGGCGGGCACTAGGTCGGCCGCCGGAGGGATCGAACCATCTTCCCGTCGCGGGGGCCCTAGGTCTCCGCGACGAACCTATAACCCATCCCCGCGCTCTTTCCGAGGGACCGTGACGCCCGCGAACGCGGAGGGGACCCCACGGCGGCCCGCCGCCGTGGACGAGATCGAGACCACGGAGGACATCCCGATCCCGAGCGACCCGCTCGAGCGGGTCATCGGGCAGGAGAAGGCGGTCGAGATCGCCCGGATCGCCGCCTACCAGCGACGCCACCTCCTGCTGGTCGGCCCGCCCGGCATCGGGAAATCGATGACCGCACAGGCGCTCGCGCTGCACCTCGACCGACCCGCCACGGAGCTGCGGGTCGTCCACAATCCCGAGAACCCCGAGCGGCCGAGCATCGAGATCGTGACCCGCGACGAGGTCTACCACGAACGGGAGGCGGCGCGCTCGGTGGAGGGCGAGCTGATCCTCCCGACGGAGGCCCCCGCCTCGGTCGCCGAGCGGCTCGGGTACCGGTGCCCGCGGTGCAACTTCTATTCGCTCTCGAGCGAGCGGTACTGCCCCAGCTGCGGGAATGTGAAGCAGGTGCTCCCGGGCGTCGCGGGAAGCGGTAACCCGTTCCGCGACCTCGTCGGGGGGATCCTCGAGCTCACGGTGAGCCCCGGCGGGAACCCCCAGGAGTCGGTCCGCACGACGCGCCTGCGGAACGGCGTGGAAGAGGTCGTCGCGTACGAGCGGGCCGGGGACCGCATCAAGGTCCTCGACCAGCGCGCGCTCGAGCGCCGCCGCACGCTCCAGCACGAAAGCCCCCGCAAGGTGCTGGTGAAGCTCGACCGCAACACGTTCGTGATGGCGACCGGAGCGAGCGAGACCGAGCTCCTTGGCGACGTGCGGCACGACCCCTACGGGGGCCATCCGCAGCTCGGCACGCTGCCGTACGAGCGGGTGATCGCGGGGGCGATCCACGAGGCCCACGAGGGGGTCCTCTTCATCGACGAGCTCCCGCACCTCGGCTTCCTCCAGCGCCACATCCTGACCGCGATGCAGGAGAAGCGGTTCCCGATCTCGGGGCGGAACCCGCAGTCCGGCGGCGCCGCGGTGCGGGTCGACAACGTCCCCTGCGACTTCATCCTCGTCGCCGCCGCGAACATCCAGGACCTCCACCGGATCCTCTCGCCGCTCCGCTCCCGGATCGCGGGCTCCGGCTACGAGGTGCTCCTCGAGACCGCGATGCCCGATACCGACGCGAACCGCCTGCGCCTCGCCCAGTTCTGCGCTCAGGAGATCGCCGTTGACGGCCGGATCCGACCGGCGACGCGGGCCGCCGTGGTCGAGCTGATCAAGGAGGCCCGCCGCCGCGCCGACGCGCTCGACGGCCGCCGCAACGCCCTCACGCTCCGCCTGCGCGAGCTCGGCGGCCTCATCCGCACGGCCGGGGACCTCGCCCGGGTCTCGGGCAGCGCCTACCTCGACGCGCGGCACGTCGTCGAGGCGCTCGAGCGGGCGCGCTCGATCGAGGAGCAGGTGCGCGAGGTCTACGGCTCCTTCCAGGGAGGGCTCCGCCAGGAGTCGACCGAGTCGCAGCGACAAACGATGGGCTACTACCACTGGAACGACCACCCCGACGCGAACCAGTACCCGGGCGGCTACGGCTAGGACGGTCGGCCGGGCCGTCAGGCATAAGAACCGCCCCTCGGTGGCCGCCGCCACGGGCGCGTAGTCTAGTGGTTATGACGTCACCCTGACACGGTGAAGGTCGCCAGTTCGAATCTGGCCGCGCCCACTCGTCGATCGGGGCGGTACCCATCCCGCGTCGGTGCGGTTCGCCTTCTGGCCCGGACCCGAAAGATCTTCGCACGGCGGGTCAAGGCGTGGCGGCGAACCGCACGCCCCCGCGGTCGAAGTAAGGCTTCCGATCTCGGTGCGGAACGTACGCGACAAGTTCCGAGCGGGCCTCGATCGGGCTGGGCAACGGTTCGAGAAACCACTCCGCGAGGACCGCGGTCGGTCAGATCGTTCCCTCGACCCGAGCCCGGACCTTCTCCGCGGTCAGGGTGACCATCTTGCTCGGAGCGCCCGCTGCCTCGAGCGCCCAGGGCGTCGGACGCTGCGCCGGGTGCTCCCGGAACCACCGGTCGGCGCCCCCTTCGATATCCGGGTGGACCGCGTCGAGGTTCCATCGCCCGTCGCGTCGCCGGCGTCGCTCGAGGACCGAGAGGGCGTAGCGGAGGCGGGGATCGGCCGAGTAGCCCAACGAGGTCAGGAGATCGAGCCCGACCAGGACGTCGTAGTAGTAGTGGACCGGGTAGTGAAACCGATACCACGGGGCGTACCGCTCGCCCTGTCGGTGGAGCTCGTGCTCGAGAAAGAACTCGGCCGCCCGCTCCGCCGTTCCTTGCATCGGGGCCGTCCACTTCGAGCGGGGATAGGCGGCCAGGGCCCCGAGCCCTTCCCAGGAGTCCAGGTTGCGTCCGCGGCCGAAGCACGACCAGCCGCCCTTCGGGTCCGCGGTATCGACGAGCCACTCGAGGCTCCGCCGCACGCGCGGATCGTCGGCGTAGCCGAGCCGCGAGAGCGCGCGGGCCATGTTGCCGACGATACAGTGGTGGCCGATGCCCTTCGAGTTCCCTCCGACCCCCCCGCCCTCGAGCGGGAACCGGTCCATCCAGAGCTCGGCGGAGTCCCGCACCCAGGGAACGTCGCGCGAGGCGCCGAGGTCGGCGAGCACGATCATGCGCCAGTTCGTGGCAAGGTACTTCGGTCGGTAGAGGCTCTCGCCCGAGACCCACCAGCCCTCCGGCCGGCGCTCCCCGTACAGGTCGGCGACCCAGCCGCGTTCCGGGATCGCCTTCCTCGCCCCCCGCACCTCGCCGTCGCTCGCCGGTCGGCCGAGGAGCTCGGTGAGCGTGAGGTAACGGACGGACGGCTGCTGCTCGTCGAGCAGCCAGTCGAGGACGCGTTTCGGGGTCGTCGTAGGTCTCCTTCCGTCGCCCGCGACGGCGGTCGCGAGGCCGTACCGCGGAGGACGACGAGGGCTTGAACCTTCGGAGGGGACGCCGCGGGCCCGCCCGGTCGAAAGGGGCTGTGCCCGGGGGGCCAGCGCTGAAATAGGCTCATCGCGGTCGCGCGCGCGCTTCGCTCGGATGTCGGCCGCGTCCTACTTCAACACGATCAGCTGGGTCGTCTTTGGCGCGCTCTCCGCGGTCAACCTCGCGGTGCTCGCGGCCTATCGCACCGAATGGGGGGCCCGGCACCTCGTGCCCATGGCTCGCGCCGCGCTCCGCTGGGTCTCCCGGAGGAGGGATCTCGACTGGCTCGACTGGGAGCCCGTTCTCGCCGCGGGCCTCATCGCCTTTGCCGGTGTGAGCGCCTACGGGCTCCTGTCCGGCGCCTACGGCTGTCATCCTCCGGGGGTGAGCGACCCGGTCGGGCTCCTCAGCTCCGGTCGGGCGTTTCTCCGCGGCCAGAACCCGTTCACGGTCCCCGACTGCGGCGGTCGGATCCAGGTCCCCTACGGCCTCGTCGCGGTGCTCCTCGACGCGCTCGGGAGCCTCGGTGGCCTCGCGGGGATCTACGTGGTCTGGGGCCTCGTCGCGTTCAGCGTCGTCCCGCTCGTCTGGGCCCTCGGGGGAGCGGACCGCCGTGAAGTGCTGCTCTACGTCGGGACGTCGGTCCTTCTCGTCCCCCTGATCTCCTCCCAGATCGACGGCGCCACGAACGCCCTCGTGCCGGCGGTCCTCCTTCTCTCCGTCTACCTCGCCCGTCGTAGCGAGCTCCTGAGCGCCGTGGCCGCCGGTTTCCTCTCGACCGCGCGGTTCCCGAACCTCTTTCCCCTCCTCGGCAGCACCGGCGCCTACCGTCGGCGCCGGGTCGTCGCGTTCCTCGCCGCGGGGCTGACGTTCGGCGCCGTGACCCTCCTCACCTATCTCGTCTACCGAGAGGAGTTCCTCGGGCCGGTCTTCCTGAGCCAGGTCGGCCGGCGCTCCTTCTCGCTCAACCTGTACGGCCCCCTTCTGTTCGCGAACGCGCTCCCCTCCTCGCTGGCGGTCGAGGGGCTCCAGGCCGGGCTCACGCTCGCGCTGGTGCTCGTCGTGTTCCTGCGGGTCCGCTCGCCGCTCCTCGGGATCGCGATCGTGGTCACCGGGTTCTCCCTGCTGACGCCGTTCCTGTCGTACAACATTCTCATCTGGCTGCTACCGGTCGCGCTGGCCGCGGCGCGCGCCCGATGGTGGCTCTGGGGGATCGCGACCGTCGGCTCGTTCAACTATGACGTGGCCCTCAACGTCTGGGCCTGGGACGATGGGATCACCTGGCCGAGCGCCGCCCTCGACCTCGTGCTCACGGGCCTCCTGCTCGCGCTGTTCGTGGAGCTCTGGCGGCAAGCCCGCAGCGACCCGGGGCCGGCGGCGGCCGGAACGGGGTCAACGCCCGCGCCGGCGCGGGGTGGGTAGGTCGCGGCGCATCTCGTTCCCCTCCACGAAGCCGAGGCCGGCATAGACCGGCCGGCCCGCTTTCGAGGCGTGCAGGAAGACCCGGCGGTAGCCCCGCTCCCGGGCCCAGCGGACCATCGCCCGCACGAGACGGGAGGCGACCCCCCGACCGCGGAGGTCGGGTTCGGTGTACATCGACAGGATGTACGGCATCTCGAGACGCGCAAGCCGGCCGGGTCGGGGCTGCACCGGCTGGAGCCAGATCGCGCCGCTCCCAGCAACGCGACCGTCGGAGCCCCGCACGAGGAAGCCCACGAACCGTCCGGCCCGGGTCTCGCGCACCACCCACCGACGGTAGGCCGCGTCCGCGCGGTCGAGCTCCGCCCGGGCCCGGGCGGCACCGATGTCGTGCCACATCCGGCGCCGGTGCGCGACCAGGATCGCGAGATCGCCCGGGCCGGCGCGCTCGACCGTACCGAGCCGGGACGGGGGGGCACGGTCGCCCGTTCGCGGAGGCGTGCGCGCGGGCGCCATCGACCCCTACGCGGCCTTCTTGAGCTCGCTCACGATGTCGCCGATCGCCTTCTGCGCGTCACCGTAGAGCATGTGGCAGTTCTCGCGGTAGAACAGATCGTTCTCGATCCCCGCGAACCCCTTGCCCTGCCCGCGCTTGTTGACGATGACGCTTTTCGCCTTCTCGACGTCCAGGATCGGCATCCCGTAGATCGGGCTGCCCTGACGGTGCGCGGCCGGGTTCACGACATCGTTCGCCCCGATGACGAGCACGACGTCCGTTGCCGGGAACTCGGCGTTGATCTCGTCGCGGTCGAAGAGCTTGTCGTAGGAGATTCCGACCTCCGCCAAGAGTACGTTCATGTGGCCGGGCATCCGCCCCGCGACCGGGTGGATCCCGAATTTCACCGAGACCCCTTTCGACTCGAGGAGATCGGCGAGCTCCTTGACCTTCTGCTGGGCCTGGGCGACGGCCATGCCGTAGCCGGGGACGATGATCACCTGGTTCGCGTAGGCCATCATCACCGCGACGTCGGACGCCACGATCGGCTTGAGCTGGCCCTGGACCGTCACGCCGGTCTCCTCGGTGGCCCCGAACGCTCCGAAGAAGACGTTCGAGATCGACCGGTTCATCGCCCGGGCCATCAGGAGCGTGAGGAGCGATCCGGCCGAACCGACCAGAACGCCCGCGATCACCATGGCGTAGCCGGCATCCCCCAGCGGACCGTTCACGAGGGCGAATCCGTCGAGCCCGACCGCGACGCCAGTGAGCGCGTTCGTGAGACTGATCACGACCGGCATGTCGGCGCCGCCGATCGGGAGCGCGAGGAGGATCCCGTAGAGCAGGAGCAGGACGAAGAACGGCAGGAGCCAGACGGTGACGGCGGTGAGGAGCGCGTAGATCCCGAACGCGACGCCGACCCCGAGCACGGCGGTGTTGACCACTTGGCGCGCGGGGAGGACGATCGGCTTCGACGGGAGCCATCCCTGGAGCTTGAGGAACGCGATGACGCTCGCCGCGATCGAGATCGATCCGATGATCGCCCCGGCGATGCTCAGGCCGGCGGTCGCGCGGTCGGAGAGGTTCGAGAGCAGCTCGACCGCGGCGATCGCGGCGGCCGCACCGGCACCCATCCCGTTGAACATCGCGACCATCTGGGGCATCGCGGTCATCTTGACGACCCGGGCCCAGTACCATCCTCCGAGGCCGCCGACGATGACCCCGAGCGCGATCAGTCCGAAGTTCGAGAGACCCGGGCTGAAGAAGGTGGCGATCACGGCGAGGAGCATCGCGATCCCGGCATACAGGATCCCGCGGCGGGCGGTCGAGGGACCGCTCAATGCCTTGAGACCCAGGATGAAGACGAGGACGGCGACGACGTAGACGGCGTTGATCGCGTCCTGGACGCCGGGCGGGCTCATGCGGCGCCCCCCTTCTTCTGCTTCGAGCGGTCGAACATCGCGAGGATCCGCTCGGTGACGACGTAGCCACCCGTCACGTTGAGCGCGCCCATGACGACGGCCACGAGACCGATCGCCTGCTCGACCGGGTTCGTCGCGAGGCCGAGGGCGACGATCGCGCCGACGAGCACGATCCCGTGGATGAAGTTCGACCCGCTCATGAGCGGGGTGTGGAGCAGCACCGGCACCCGGCTGATCACTTCGTAACCGGTGAAGACCGCGAGCAGCGCGATGAACAGCGCCGTCCAGAGATCCGCCGCCATCGGCTCACTTCCCTCCCGCGAGGAGCGCGGCTGTCGGCGCGTGGACCACCGTGCCGCCCTGGCAGAGGAGGGTTCCCTTGAGGATCTCGTCCGAGTAGTCGGTCACGAGAGTGCCGGTGGGCGTGAGCAGGAGCGAAAGGAACGACTGGACGTTCTTCGAGTACATCTGGCTCGCGTGGAACGGCAGCTGGCTCGGGAGATTGAGCGGCCCCGCGATCGTCACGTCGTGCGCGACGACCTGCTCGCCCGGCTTCGTCAGGGCACAGTTGCCGCCGGTCTCTGCCGCAAGGTCGACGATGACCGAGCCCGGCCGCATGCGCGCGACCATCTCCTCCCGCACCAGGATCGGAGCGCGTCGTCCGGGGATCGCCGCCGTCGTGATCACGATGTCCGCGTCGGCGACGGCCTTCGCGACCATCTCGGCCTCCTGCTTCTTCTCCTCGTCCGTGAGCTCTCGGGCGTAGCCGCCCGCACCCTCCGCATTGATCTGGAGCTCGAGGAACTTCGCGCCGAGACTGCGGACCTGCTCGCCGGCGGCCCGGCGCACGTCGTACCCCTCCACGATCGCTCCGAGGCGCCGGGCGGTGGCGATCGCCATCAGTCCGGCGACCCCGGCGCCGAGCACGAGGACCTTCGCCGGTCGGATCGTGCCGGCGGCCGTCGTGAGCATCGGAAGGAACTTCGGCGTGAGCTCGGCGCCGATGAGGGCGGAGCGATAGCCGGCGACCGTCGCCTGCGAGCTGAGCACGTCCATGCTCTGCGCGCGGGTGATGCGGGGGAGCAGCTCGAGCGCGAAGACGGTCAGCCGTCGGTCCCGCATCGCCGCGACCTCCTCGAGGCTGCGGCTCGCGTTCACGAGCGCCACCACCACGGCCCCCTCGGGGATCGATCGGACCTCCTCCACGCTCGGAGGCTGGACCTTGAGGAGCAGCGCGGCCGAGCCGAGGAGCTTCGCGCGGTCCGCCTCGAGCGTCGCTCCGGCGGCCGTGTACGCGGAGTCGGGGTAGCCGGCGCGCAGCCCGGCACCGGGCGCCACCACGATCGAGACGCCCGACTTCGAGAGCGCCTTCACGACCTCGGGGACGAGCGCGACCCGGCGCTCCCCCACGGCGGTCTCCTTCGGGACCGAGATCTGAATCGCCATAGAGATTCGACGCGGGACTCGGGTCGGATTTATAAGGTAACCTTTTCGCCGTCGTCAATGCACAGCCGCGGGGACGCGTGAGGAGAGGTTTACCGGAGTACCGACGGACTCCCGGGCGGGGGCCGAAGAGGGGAGGAACGGAGCCCGGCCCCCCGCCGGATGCCGGGGCGGACCCGCGGCGGAGGAGGGATGGGCGACCGGTTTGATCGGGTGGTGATCGGGGGCGGTATCGTGGGCCTCGCGACGGCCCGGGCCCTGGTCGACCGCGAGCCGCACGCCTCCATCGCCGTCCTCGAGAAGGAATCCGAGGTCGGTCGCCACCAGACCGGCCACAACAGCGGGGTGCTGCACTCGGGGGTATACTACCGGCCGGGTTCGCTCAAGGCCCGGCTCTGTCTCGAAGGGCGGGCACGGCTCACGAGGTTCGTGGACGAGCACGGGATCCCGTCCGCGCGATCGGCAAGCTGATCGTTGCGACGCGGCCCCGCGAGCTGACGACCCTCGGCGAGCTTGCCCGGCGCGCCGTTGAGAACGGGGTCCCGGCCGTCGCCCGGCTCGACCGTCGGGAGCTCGAACGGCGGCTCCCGGGCGTCGCGGGCCTCGGAGCGCTCGCGGTCCCGTCGGCCGCGATCATCGACTACGCGGCCGTGGCCCGGGCGCTGGCCCACGACCTCACTGCCCGCGGCGCGTTCGTCCGGACCGACGCGGAGCTCCGGGCGGGTCACCGGGCGGACGGGGACTGGGAGCTCGCCACCGCCGCGGGGACCGTGCGCGCGGGATTCGTCGTGAACTGTGCCGGGCTCGGGTGCGATCTGGTCGCCCGCCGGATGGGGGCGGAACCCCCGATCCGTATCGTCGCGTTCCGGGGGGACTATTATCAGCTGTCCGACCGGCTGCGCGCGGCCGTGCCGTGCCTCGTCTACCCGGTACCGGATCCCGAAGTGCCGTTCCTCGGCGTCCACCTGACCCCCACGATCGGAGGAGCGCTGCGGGCCGGTCCGAACGCGGCGCTCGCGCTCGCCCGCGAAGGGTACCGTCCCGGCCGCTGGGAGGCGGAGGAGCTCTTCCGGCTCGCGAGCTACCGCGGGACGTTCGGCCTCGCCCGCCGGTACGGACGGTACGCGGCGCGCGAATGGCTCCGTTCGTGGAGCCCGGCGGCGTACCTCGAGGCCGTGCGGTCGATCTGGCCGGGGGCCGAGCGGGCGGACCTCGGTATCCGCTCGAGTGGGGTCCGGGCGCAGGCCGTCCGGCCCGACGGCTCGCTCGAGGACGACTTCGTCCTCACGCGGGGACCCGGGGCCCTCCACGTGCTGAACGCCCCCTCGCCCGCGGCAACGGCCTCGTTGGCGATCGCGGAGCGGATCGCGGACGCGGTCACCGGTCCGGTCGACCGGACCGCACCCGGCCCGGCGCCGTAGAGCGAAGGCTCATCAGGACGTCGTCTCTGGAACGGAGGATGGCGGAGCGGGCCTCTCGGCGACCCGACCGTCCGTTCGATCGCGTGGTCGAGGGGGACGCGCGCGAGGTCCTGGGTTCGCTCCCGGAGGAGAGCGTGCATCTCGCGATCACGAGTCCGCCCTACAACGTCCGGATCCCGTACCGTGGATACTCCGACGACCTTCCGCCAGAGGACTACCTGGCCTGGCTCAAGGAGGTCTGGCGCGCGCTCTTCCGCGTGCTCGTGCCCGGCGGGAGGTTCGTGCTCAACGTCGCGCCGACGTCGATCAAGGACTTCCGACCGATCCACCACGACCTTTCGCGCGATCTGCGCGACCTCGGCTACATCATGCGCACCGAGATCATCTGGTACAAGCAGACGATGGGCCGGCGCACGGCGTGGGGAAGCTGGCGGAGCCCCTCGAACCCGCACATCGTCCCCTCGTGGGAGTACGTCCTCGTCTTCTCGAAGGGCCAGTGGAGGCTGCCCGGCGACCCGGCCGCGGTCGACATCACCGCGAGAGAGTTCGAGCGGTTCTCCGACGGGTTCTGGTCGATCCCCCCGGAGCGCCGGCGTCATGGGCACCCGGCGCCGTTCCCCGAGGAGCTGATCGAACGGCTCGTGAAGTTCTACAGCTACCGGGGCAACGTCGTGCTCGACATGTTCGGAGGCACCGGCACGGTCGCCGCGGTCGCCCGTCGGCTCGGCCGGCACTATCTTCACATCGACAGCTCCGAGGAGTACTGTCGGGCGGCCGCCGAGCGGGTCGCGTCGGTGATGCCGCCGGCTGACGCGCCGATCCCTCCGCCCCGTCTCGACCGGGCGGCGCCGATCGGGGCGTCACCACGAACCGGCGAGGCCGCGGTCCTCTCCGTCCCCGAGGGTGCCCGCACGAAGGGCCGGGCAGCTCCTGCGACGACGGGGACGCGGAGCTCCCGCTAGGAACCTCTGGGCGGCGCGGACGGGGGGCGGGAGGGAAAGGCCCGCGTCGGAAGGAGTCGGACCGAGAGATCCCTCACCGCGCGCTCGAGCAGCGGTTCGAGGTTCACGGTGTCGGCCCGGTTGTACCGGACCAGCCGGTCGAGCGCACCCGAGTTCCCCCGACGGTACTCCTGCCACAGACGGACCGCGTCGAGCCCATGGATCCCCTCGACCCCGGAGCGGTCCCCGAGACCGAGCCGCTCCTCGATCCGCTTGAGACCGCCCGAGAGCCCGAGGCGGTAGAACAGGAACCGCAGGTCGATGTGCACGGGGGGGACCGCCAGATCCGGGAAGGCGATCGCGAGGAACGGAACGTCAAAGCGACTGCCGTTGAACGTGACGAGGACCCCGAACCGGGCGAGGTACGCCGGAAGCTCCTCGAGGTCCTCGCCGGCGACGAACGAGCGGGTCGCGCCTCGGCCGTGGACGCTCACGACGGTAACGATCCCTTGGTACGGAGAGAGGCCGGTGGTCTCGATGTCGAGGTAGGCCGTCTCCCGCGCGAACTCGGGGTGGACGCGCCAGTGCTCCCCGTCCGGCAGCCGGCGGCCGAACCACCCCGCGTCGCCGGCGCCGAGGGCCCGTTCGCTCGCCGCGATCTCCCGCTCGAGCCGGGTGCGCGCCGGGCCCGAGAGGCCGAGCGACGGCGCGCGCTCGACGAGGTCCGACCAGTCGCGCACGCCCGAGCGCCAGAGCTCGGCCTCCGTCACGGGGCCGATCCCGGCGAGGTGCTGGAACGTCGCCCGGAGCACAACGAGGCGGGAAGAGCCCCGCCACTTTAGCGTTCGCGAAGGAGGCTCAGGGGTACGGGTCCGCGGCCTCGACCTCGACCGGAGAGATCGGGGCGACCAGGCGCTTCGCCTCCGTCCAGAACGTCCCGACCATCTCGGGCGGGACGCGCTGCCGGTAGAGCGGCGCACGGCACTCGATCTCGAGGAGGAGAGGGTCGTCCGTGTCCCAGACGAGCCGGAGGACCCAGTCGCCGTGGTCCTCCTCGTAGGCGAAGACCCGCCGCCGCGGGTCGGTCGGGACCGGGTTCGGCTCGAGGATCTCGAGCGGCGGCTCGGGCGGCGGCGGAGGTCCCGGCATCAGCAGCATCGGCGGAGGTGGCGCCTCGAGCCGCAGGCGGATCCAGGCGACGACCGGCCAGCGGGTCCGGCTCACCCCGAACGACGGCACGGCGTCCCCGAGCCGTCGCACGGGAAAACTCCGTCGGGCCTCTCGGCCCGCCGTCGTTCGGTTCCGGGGAAAATAGAAACCACACGCGTTCTGCTTAACTGCCAAGCGCAACCAGTTGATGTAGCTGCGGACGTTAGTGGCCGCGGGCTGAACGGATCGCCCGAAGGCTTTCCGCGTACACCCCGGCTCTATCGAGCTCGTCTTCTACGAATGTCCTCAGAGGTCTCTCTTTTTCGAGGGGGTTTCGGGCTTAGATGCTTTCAGCCCTTATCCCGTAGCGCGTGGCTGCTCAGCGATGCCCTGCCGGACAACTGATGGACTAGAGGCGCCGATTCCCCGTTCCTCT
>JAKAVQ010000016.1 GCA_021817245.1 Thermoplasmata archaeon | reverse complement strand
GGCTCCGGCTCCAGCCAAAATCGGGCGTCTCGCTGGCGCCCTACCGGCCCCCCGCGCCGACCGACCCGGGTGCTTCGTACCGCGCTCCTGTCGATGGACTCTCTAGGACCGTTTCCGCTCGAACCCCTACCGCCCGCCCCTAGCCCAGCCCCGTGGGGCCCGACCGCGGCCTTTTGCGGTCCGCCCGCTTCGCGGGCCCGGAGCGTCCGATGCAGCTCGCCGGAATGCCCGTCCGCCTCGCCGAGTACCCGGCACGGACGTGGACGAACCGCCGGTTCGCCCACCTCGACCTCTCCCCGCTCGACCGGCTCTTCCTCCCCCCCGCGCTGACCGGTCTGGTCGACACCGCTCCGTTAGCTGTTCGCTCGTTCTTGGAGGACGACAATCGAGGCGCTATCTCGCCGGAGCCGGTGGCCTCGCTGGACGGGACCGCGTTCCACCTTTCGGTCAAGGGCATCGGTTCCACGGTGGATCCCTTTGCCGCCGCGCCGCTCGACCGCGCCTCGGTCGAGGAATTGACGGATGATCCGGACCTCCGTCGCCGCCTTGGAACGCCGGTGGTCCCCCCCGACCCCCGGGACCCGGACCGCTACATCACGGGCGAGGTGTGGCTCCGGGGTTCCCCCTACGGCGGCCAGGGTCTCGGACACGCCCAGATCGCCCTCGCGGTCTCCGAACGGGCCGACCTGACCTCGCTCGAGGGGTTTCGACTCGCCCCGGTCGTCCGGATCGCCCGTTTTCCCGTCGATCTCGAGGAGCGGCTCCGTGCCCTCCACTGGTTCCGTCGGTTTCCCGGGCCGTTCGTCCAGGAGATCCGTCTGGTGCCCTCGAACGTCCGCATCTACTTCCACGCCAAGAGCACGATCGGCGCCGGCGTGCGGGAGGTCTTCGACCGGTTCGGCATTGACTCGCTCGAGCGGGCGCTCGCGTTCGAGGTGGCGTTCCTGCGCTCCACCGTACCCCTGCTTACCCTGTTCTCCCGAACGCTGCGGTACGACCCCGAAAAACGTAGGTACTACGGTCTCGACTTCCACGACGTGTGGCTCGACAAGGATGCGGTGATCGCCCCGGACGGCACCGTGTACTTCGTAGATCTGGAGGGGATCGAGGAGGACGGGGTGGACCGGGACCAGGTGAAAGAGCGGATCGAGGACCAGGTCTACCGCTCGCTCTACGAGCTCCTTTTCGCCTACGAGCAGATCGATCGGGAGCGCCTGCGTCGTTTCGGCGGCCCCACCGGCCGGAAGGCGCAGTTCGTCTCGCTGCTCCAGCGCGCGCTCGCGCAGGACCGCTTCGTTCGCGTGGTCGTCGGTCCACGGCAGACCGCGCTCGAGATCCGCAACGCGCTCCGCGACGAGGAACTTTATACCAATTTTCCGCTCGTGGACACTTGACATGACGGATTGCAACCACGTGGCGGATTTCCTGGGGAGCGTGAGCCGGCGTTCGGCGCAGGGGACGCTGGCGGACGCCGACCTCGGCCAGCTCGAGCAGCTGGGACTCCTCCGCATCCTCGCCCCGGATGCGATGCAGCAACTCGAGACCGAGGTGGCCCAGCTTCAGGCCGCCCAGGCGGCGATCGAGCAGGAGCAGGCGCGGATCGCCCAACTCACGGAGGCGGTCCGTACCGATACCCGCCGGACGCATTCGATCCTGTTCCACCTCCAGGGCGTCGATAAAGAGGAAGCCACCGTCGACCGCTTGCACGAGGAGCAGCAGGCGCTCCAGTCGCTCCAAGCGGATGAAGCGAAGCGGCAGTCCGACTTCGCGCAGCTCCTGGTGAAGAAGGGAGAGCTTGACCAAGCGTGTCCGTTCGATGGCCGGTTCGTCGCGATCACCACGGCGGGCCGAGTGGCGTTGCGGGACCTGAGTGTCGCCCGGTACCGTGTGGGCGACCAGGAGTTCTCGTCGTACTGGACCCAGGCCCAGGCCCTCGATACTGAACTCGGCGCGATCGCGGACCACTCCGCCTCGATCCACCAGTCGTTGTCCGCGCAGTTCCCGGAGGTCGAGCCGGTGTACCTTTGGGCAGTGGCGATCGGGCTGGCGAAGCAGCGCGGCACGCCCGATCAGCAGGTCCCCGCCTTCCTGGAGGCCTACCGTGCCGTGGGCTCGTTGACGAGCAACGTCGAGAACCGTCTTCTGGCCTCGGAGGTGCTCGCGGCCTTGAACGCGCCGATCCAGAGCCTCTCGGGCGACCTCGGCGCGTTGACCTCTGCCGTGCGAGAACTCGGGGTGCCCGGCGACTCGGCACCCGGAGTGGCCGCGGTCCTCCTCTCGGGGAGGCGGGGCGACGGAACGTACGCGACCGATACGCTGGCCCAGTTCCTTCGAGTTACACCTTCGTACGAGAGCGCCGCCCTCCTTGCGATCGTGAATAAGCCGTTCGCGGACCTCCAGACGGCGTTCGGGCAGCTCAAGGTCCAGTTCGCCTCCTGGGGGTACTCCGTGAGCGAAGACACCGAGCTCGCGTCGGCCTACCTGACCACGTCCGACCTCCCGCTCGACACGTTGGGCACGAAGATGGCGATCCTCTCCCGCGGCGTCGGTGCCTACCTCGAGTACCCGCTCGTCGCCGCCGCGATCCTGGCCTCGATCCCGGTCCTCGAGGCGAACGAGACCCTGAACCTTCTGGAGAAGGCGTACGAGATCCTCGGACAGCGCACCGGCCCGATGTCGTCCGCCGAGCTGATCACCCTCGCGGTCCGGACGATCCACGGCGTGAGCGTTCGGAGCGTGAACGAGCTCGACCCCACCCAGACGAAGCCGGTGACGTACCCGAGCTTCTCGTACTACAACGCAGCCCCCCGCCTCTGGGTCCCCGTATTCATCGTGCACGGAGGCTACTACTCCACTTTCAGCGCGATCGGAGGGTTCCACCCGGGCCACGTTCACGCGGTCGGCGGGGGAGGGGGGGGCGGAGGCTTCGGGGGATGAGACCCGTTCTCGCGGGCCTCGCGGTGGTCCTCGCCGTTCTCTTCTGGATCCCCACGGCGGCCGTCGCCACCTCCGGCCACTACCTGCCCGTGGCGGGAGACCAGTTCGCCTACGCCGAGACCATCACCGTCACGAACGGGCAGGGCAACTACACCGGATACTCCGAGAACAGTCACTACTCCGGATCGATGTCGATCACCGCGGTCGCGCCGAACGAGACCGCGGCTGCGACCTACCGGGCGTCGGGAACGTACCAGAACAGTCTGGGCGCGGACTACCCCTGGTCGGAGAGCGGGTCGTTCACCTTCTCCGCCACGAGCTTCCACTACGTCACGGGGACGGACAACCAGACCGGCTACGTGAACCCGTACGTCTGGTTCTACATGAACAACACCTTGCCGCGGGGGGCCTCATTCGCGCTCCTGAACACCGAGATGACGGTCGTCGGAACGGCGGTCCCCTTCCCCATGGCCTCGAGCTCCACGGGATACGTCGCGACGATCTTTGCGGAGGGGAACGGAAGTTACCTAAGGAGCGACAGCTACGGGACCTTCACCGCGACGTACAACTGGAAGACGTACTTCGACCCCGGAACGGGATACATCGTCGGCTACGTCTACACCGAGACGGACTCCAACTCGGCCGGTGACGGGTTCACGTACACCGACACGCTCTCCGACACGGGGACGTCGTTCGCCCTCTCGCCCGTCGCGGCGCCTCCGGCCCCGACGACCTCGGGACCGGCCTCGCTCCCCGGGCCCCTCATCGCGGTGGGGCTCGGAGTCGTCCTGGTGGTGGCCGTCGTCGCGATCCTGATCGCCGTTCGCCGTCGTCGGGCGCGACCGGTGCTGCCCCGCCACCCGACCTCGCCGGCTCCCCATACGATGCCGACGTACGCCCCGCCGCCTCCCCTCAACCTCACTCCGAGGGACCAGCCGCCGGTCCAGCAGGTGGTGGTCCGAGAGGTGGTCAAGGTACCGTGTGCCTACTGCGGCACGCTCATCGATTCTACCGCCACCCGGTGTCCGAGCTGCGGAGCGGCACGGACGTGACCTACGGGCCGGTGATCGGCCGGAAGTGATACATCCGGTCGACGAGCGACATCCCGGCCCGCTCGGCCGCCGTCCGGGAGGCGAGGTTGCCGTCGTAGATCTCGCTCACGACCTGCCGGCCTCCCGTCCGTCGGAGCCAGAGCATCCGCGCGGTGAGAAGGTCCGATCCGATGCCGAGCCCCCGATAGCGCGGGTGGACCGAGAACGAGTGGCCGCGCGCGAACGGCCCGACCCGCGTGATCCAGCTCACGCCGACCACACGGCCCCCCACCTCGCAGAGAAAGGCGTTCTCCTCGGGGCGAGGGAGGGTAGCGAACCAGCGGTCGACGCTGGGGCCGAGCTCCTCATGCATCAGCGCCCGGACCCGAGGGAGGTCCTCCGGCCCGGCGAGGCGAACGGGATTCCGCAGCCGTTCCTCCGATCTCCAGTCGCGGAGGTCCGCCGCGAAGATCTCGACCGGCTCCCCTCCCGGACGCCACGCCGCATCGAGGTAGAGACCACCGGGATCCATCCGGGAGAGGTAGCGCTCGGCGATCACGCGCGTCCGGGTGAACCCGGATCCCACCCCCTCGCTCGAGCCCGCGAGCAATAGCCCCCGAACCCGACCGGCCTCTTCGGCGACCTCAACGGTGCCCCCCGTGCGGAGCGCATCCTTCGCGAACTGCCCGAGGAACGGGTCGAACCAGTCGGAGAGGGAGGTCCAGCGAAGGCCGTCTGCCTCTTCCGCACCGGCGAGAAGGCGATAGCGAATCTCGTGGCTCGCGCGCGCTTCCGGGGGGAGATCGCGGAAGGTTCCGGCGACCTCCCGGGCCGGACCGTCGGACTCCCCCTCGAGGGGGAACTGGGGTCGGGGCTCGAACGACCTCCACGCGGCAGCGAACCGTGCGGGATCCGCCGGTCGAAGGGGGTCCCAGGCGCCCGACCCGAGGGCGTCGGCCAGCCGGCGCGCGAGGCCCGCGGCGCGCATCGATCCGAGACCGTTGAACCCGGATGCGACGATCAGGTGCGCCTCTCCGGGGACCCGGCCGACCACGGGGAACCGATCGGGCGACGCCACGCAGAGCCCGGCCCAGGCCGCCTCCACGGGAGCATCGGGAAGACCGCGGATCACCGTTCGTAGGGTCGCGACCGTTTGCTCGACCCACGGGCGATCGGCTTCGGGTGCCCATCGTGACGGGTCCTCTTCCCGCGTTCCGGTCCCGTCGCCGATGAGCAGTCGACCGTGGTCCGCCGGGCGAACGTAGACGTTCAGGTCGAGGTCGTGGAGCGAGGGAAATACCGGCAACAAGGGGTGGGGACGCACTCGGAGGACCTGGGCTCGGAACGGGGCGAGCGGCAAACGGTGTCCCAGATCCGTCAGCACCGACTTCGACCACGCGCCCGCGGCGACCACGAGCGTCTCCGAGATGCCTCCCCGCTCGCCCCCGACCTTCCATCCGCCGCCCGGGAGGCGCTCTACCTCGGGCGGCGTCTCCTCCCGGCGGTGCACGGCGCCCGCCCGGTCGGCCGCACGGAGATACGCCGACTGGAGCGCGCTCGGCTCGGTAACGGCGTCCAGCGGAGTGTAGAGGGCCGCCTGCACGTCGTCCATGTCGGCGAACGGGAGGAGCTCCCGTGCTTCTCGGGGCCCGACCGTACGGACCTCTTCACCCTCCTGCTCGAGGACCCGGTGGACCCGGGCAAGCCAACGGGCCCCCTCCGCCGACCGGGCGACCCGCAGTCCGCCGTTCGGACGGACGGGCTCGACCCCCTCCTCTTCGGCGAGTCGAGCGTACTCCGCGACGCTTTCGCGCACGAGAACCAGGTCCCACGGATCCCATCCTTGGACGGAAAGGATCCCTGCACTGGTCGCCGTCGCGCTCGGCTGCCGGGGGCCCCGAGCGGTATCCAGTGCAAGCACTCGCCGCCGGGTGCCCTGCGCCAAGTGGTAGGCCAGCGCGGCCCCGAAGAGGCCGGTTCCGAGGATCGTGACGTCGAACTTCTCGGTCATGCGCCGCCCGTCGGGGAAGGCCGTGGCCAGTCCTCGGTCCCTCTCGGGTAGGGGCTCGGCTCCCGTCCCGGCACGAGCCGTAGGAGCGACCAGACCCGGCCCGGCCCTTGCGGTCGGGCACTCGAGACCCGGGTTGTGGGTGGCCCCATGGGCGGGAACCGAACCCCCGCGATGGGAAGGGGACCACCCCGACGCCCCCCGGACAAGGACGGGGGGGCGTGCTCGCGCGTCTTCGGGGGGGCCGGCGGCCTCAAGGGTGCTCGACGCGCAGGCCGACGTGTTCCAGCACTTCCTCGTGGGAGCGCGCGAACTCCGAGCGACGGACGAGATTCACGTCGACGAATCGCATCTCCTCCCAGACCGAAGGGACCGACGGCGCGCGCCCGGGGAGGGTGCCCCGGTAAAGGAAGGGGAGATCCCAGTGGTTGTGGATCTCGGGAAACCGGCGGGGGGTATAGATCTCCGAGATCACGCGCGCGGGCTCAAGGGTGGCGCTAGGACTCCCGAGCATCTCCTTCAGGATCCGCTGCGCAGACTCCTCCCGAGACTCCCGCAGCACCAGCTGGGACGCCGGTAGCAGCCATCCGCCGCGGTGCGCGGCGACCCGCTCGGGATCAAGCCCTTCCAGGTGGTCCCACGGGGCGTTCGGGTTCAGTCGGCCGACCAGGACCGAGGACGGGCGTCCCTCCTCGCTCAGGATCAGGAACGTGGAAATGCAGAACCCCCCGGACTGGTCCCATCGGAGACCGTGCGGATGGCCTTCCTCCATTCGAGTGAACCTCAAGAAGCGGCGGTCGGACGTCATGCCCCGGGAGAAAGCCATTCGGCATTTCAGCAGTAGCGCTAGCGGTACGCAACCAGAAAGCGCCGGAGGAACGGGAAGATCACGGCGTCGTGGTGATGACAGGGATAGACCCGCTCGAGCTCCTCGAGGTACTCTCGCAGGAAGCGGGCGCGGTCGTCCTCGCTCTCGAGGCTCTCCAAGAATGGGCGAAGGGCGGTCCCCCGACCCCACTCGACGATCGATCTCGGTCCGGGAAGGACGTGGGAGTACTCGGTGTCCCAGAGGTCGATCCTTCGGGCGGTGCCGGCCAGGAGGTCGAAGTACTGACCCGGTTCGAGCACCGGCGATCGATCCGGCGGAAGGCCGGACCGAGTGTGCCAGTACGGTCGGGCCCGCACCTCCGCGTACACGCGGGCCCAGTCGGGGACCGGGCGGCCCCGCACGGGAACCTGGAAAGCGAGCGCACCACCGGCAGCGACCTCTTCCCAGAGACGCAGGATCTCCCGCGGGTGGTCGGGGACCCATTGTAGGGCCGCGTTGGAGAAGACCAGGTCGACCGGACGGTCCGGAGTCCAGGTGCGAAGATCGCTCTCGACCCACCGGAAGGAAGGATGCGCCCGACGTGCGGCGGTGAGCATCTCGACCGAACTATCCACCCCGACGACCTCGGCCTCGGGCCACCGCCGGGCCAGGAGTGCACTGCTGGTTCCGGGCCCGCAACCGAGATCGACGATCCGCGTCGGTGCGTCGAGCTCGATCCGCGAGATCAGGTCGATACAGGGCCGGGTCCGCTCGGCTTCGAATCGGAGGTACTGCACGGAGTCCCAGACCGGCGGCATGCTCTCTCGGGGGAGGCGAGCGGGGGAAGATAATGAGGACCCGCGCCGCCAAGGCCGCCCTACCGGAACTCCGACTCCCGTTCGACCTCGGCCCGAGCGAGCTTGTGTTGCGGCCCACCCGCGAAGCTCGGATGGGCCCGTGGAGTCCCCAACTCCTCAGGAGTCGTCCGCCTCCGCCACCACCCGTTTCAGGTCGAGGACGGGGGTCCCGTCCACCACCTCGATCGGGCCCAGGCGGAGCCCATCCCGCCGGACCGCGAGGATCCGACACCGGTGCAGACCGATCGGGTTGGGCCGACCGGGGGATCGCGTGTGGAAGACCCCCTCGAGCGGCCGGGAACGATCGCCCCGCGGATGCGTCTTGAGGACATCCCGCCGCGCCAGATGCAGCCACGTGAGCACGATCACTTCCCCTCCGACTCGAAGGCCCGTAAGCGCCGGGCGGAATCGCGGGTACACTTCGAGGAAGGCGTTCGGTGCACCCTCAGTGTAGAAGCGGGGGGCCTCCTCCACCGATCGGATCGGAGAGCGCACGTAGCCGATCGGTCGTAACCAGATCCGTCCGACGCGTATCGATCTCCCTCCGATCCTACGGCGGGTCGCTGAAGCCCACGCGGAAGCGGCACGTCGTTTTTGTTCGTGCCGCCCCCGGGTTCCTTCCACGATGGCCCGTGACCGACGACGGAGCACCGGCCGGCGAGGGGGCCGTGCGTGCGTCTCCTTGAGCGCCATATGCGGCCGAACCCGGCATCGGAGCCCGCGGCTTGAAACAATTCCGCTGGCGGGGGCCAAAATCGGGCCGACCTGCTCTCGGGCCACCCCCCCGAAGGCGACCACCGCTCCGCCGGACCCGGGCCCGCCGGCGCGACGGCCCTTCCTAACCGGTCGCGTACCACACCCAGACGATCACCGTCACCGCTGCCCAAATGATCAGGAAGGCGACCGGGAGGAACTCCGAGATCCGTCCGGGCTGGATGCGATCCATCCAGCCGATCTCGTCCTTCCGAGCGAACCGAGCTCGGTGGGCGTGGTACGGGGTCAGGAGATTGACCTTCAGCGCGCGCCCGGACCGCAGCGTGATGGCGCCTTCCAGTTCGCCCATGAGGGGCGGCGCGACCTCCTCCAGCCGGGCCGCGGCCTCCCGCCAGAGCAACTGGGCATCGTTCGTCCGGTGCAAGAGCACCACCCATACGAACGAGATCAGGATCCCGACCACCGAAAGGAAGGTCGCCACGAGCGCGAGAACCTCGGGACGGTTCGAGAAGTACGCCGTCGCCACCACCATGCCGGTGAAGAGCACGCTCGCGATGGCGGCAAAGTAGGAGGTGCGGCCCGCGGCCAGTTGGCCCTCCTCGGCGGCCAGTCGCTCGTACTTATCGTGAAGCCAGCGACGCTCCTCCGGCGAAAGCGGGCCGGCGCTCGGTGCAGGGCCGAAGGACGAGGAAGCCTCGGGCACGTCCCTTCGAGCAGCGGGGGCCGTTAAGGCGACTCCCTGAAGCCCGGTTGAGCGAGACCCACCGAGGTCCCCCCGGCGGAACACTGGAGGGCGATCCCCCGACGGGGATCGATCCCCCGGCCTTCGATGGGCACAGCGGCAGGAGCGGGAGGGGTGCGCCGGCGCGCTCGGGAGGTGAGGGCATCCGCCGTCTTTGCCGGGCCTCGTCGCCTCGGGACTGCGGCAGGACGGTCCGAGGGGACCCGGGGGGCAAGCGCTTTTCTCCCCGCCCCGCTCGGGCGGGCACGAGCCGCAGGGGCCATAGGGGGTTCGAAGTCGTGCCGGGATTTCCCGAACGGCCGGTGCTCCTCTTCTGGGAGATGACCCGGGCCTGCCCGCTCTCCTGCGCCCACTGCCGGGCGTCGGCGATTCCGCAACGGCTCCCGGGAGAGCTCACGACCGAGGAAGGACGGACGTTGATCGACCGATTGCTCGACTTCGGCCGGCCGCCGCCCACGCTCGTCCTCACCGGTGGCGACCCTCTGGAGCGGCCGGACCTCTTCGATCTCATCGACCACGCCCGCGGCCGAGGACTCCACGTGGCCGTGTCGCCGGCGGTCTCCGAGCGCCTCGATGCCCGCACGTTCGCGCGGTTCCGGGAGGCGGGAGTCTCGGCGCTCTCGATCAGCCTCGATGGCGGTCGGGCGGCCGTCCACGACCGAGTCCACGACCGAGTGCGGGGTGTGCCGGGGATCTTCGATCGCTCGCTCGAGGTCCTGGCGACGGCCCTCCGGGAAGAGATGCGGGTCCAGGTCAACTCCACGGTCATGGCCGGCAACGCGGCGGAGTTCGCCCGCCTCTTCGACCTGGTGCGCTCCCGCGGCGTGCGGACCTGGGAGGTCTTCTTCCTGATCCGCACGGGACGTGGGAGCGACCTCTCCGAGCTCGCGCCGTCGGAAGCGGAGGACGTCGGCCACTTCCTCTACGAAGCGTCCCGGCGCGGCGTGCTGGTGCGCCCGGTCGAGGCCCCGTTCGTACGCCGGATCCTGCGGCAACGGCAGGCGGACGACGCGTACGAGGGCGGCCCGCTCTACCGAAGCCTCCGCGGAGAGCTCGAAGAACGGCTCGGCTCCGGCGTGGGAGCATCGTCGCTCTCCCCGAAAGGCACGCTGGACGGCGACGGGATCCTCTTCGTGGCGTACGACGGGACCGTTTATCCCGGCGGATTCCTCCCCGAGCCGCTCGGGAACGTACGGCGCGACGACCCGGTCGACCTCTACCGGCGGTCGGAACTGCTCGTACGGATCCGCGACCGCGCCCTCAACGGGGCGTGCGGACGCTGCCCGTATCGGTTCGACTGCGGAGGGAGCCGGGCGCGCGCGTTCGCGCACTCGCACGACGCGCTGGCGAGCGACCCGGCCTGCCCGCTCACCGCGGCTCCCGCGGTGGCCGCCTGAACGAAGGAGAGGCGACCGACCGATGCGTGCCGCAGGGGCCCGACCGCGCCCGAGGGGCTCGTGAGCTCGCCGGCGATCGCCTGGATCGACGGCGCGGTACTCGCAGTGCACCTGTTCTCGGCCGTGCTCTTCATCGGCGGGTCGTTCTTCATGTGGCTGGTGATCGACCCGGTCTCGCGTCGCCTCGGCTTCGACGAGGCGGCCCGGACCCGGCTCGTCGGTCGCATCGCGGGTGGGTTCGGCCGGCTCTCGACCGCGCTCTTGGTCATCCTCATCGCCACCGGGCTCTACAACGCGAGCTGGTACCTCCCATCCTGGACCGACCCCTGGGCGACCCTGCCCGGCCGACTGCTCGTCGTGAAAGCCGTGCTCGTGGCGGTCCTCGTCGCGCTCGTCTACGTTCACGGGCTCTACTTCGGACGCCGGATCAGCCGGTTGGCCCGAGAAGGGCAGGTCGACGCGCTGCGCGACCTTCGACGCAAGAGCCGCGTCGTCGCCTACGCGAACCTCGGGCTGATGCTCGCCATCCTCGGCTTCGCGGTCTCGCTTCAGATGGTCGCATGACGCGACGGACCGATCCCCCGGGCACGGGCCACGTTCGTCGGAGCGCGTCGGCGCGGGGCGCGCGCGACGCCGTCTCGCCCCGGCGCCCCCCTTGGACCGACTCGACATGGCTTTGGGCCGGGAGGCGGGAGTGAACGCGCCGGAGCCCGACCGGCGGGCTGTCGTCCTGATGGCGCTCGGGGGTCCGACCTCGCTCGCCGACGTCGAGCCGTACCTCCGCGATCTCCGCGGGGGCCGCCCGACCCCTCCGGAGCTCGTGGACGAGTTCCGCGAGCGGTACCGACGCATCGGTGGGGGATCGCCCCTGGTCGCGGTGACCCGGTCCCAAGCCGCCGCGCTCGAGCGCCGCTTGGAGGGTTCGACCGCCGCCGCGCGCTGCGAGTTCGGGATGCGGCACTGGCGTCCGAGCATCGTCGACGCGGTCCGCCGGCTGGTCGATGACGGGTACCGCGACCTCACCGGCCTCTGCCTGACTCCGTACTACTCCGCCTGGAGCGTGGGAGGGTACCACGCCGCCCTTCGGGCCGCCGTCGCCGAGGTGGATCCCTCCGTGCGGATCCGACCGGTCGACCACTGGCACGACGCGCCCACATTGGCCCCCGCGTTCGCCGAGCGGATCGTCGGGCGGCGGGCCGCGATGGCCGAGCGCGGTTTCCCGGACCCTCGGATCCTCTTCACCGCCCACAGCCTCCCCGGCGTCACGGACCCGGAGCGGGAACCGTACGTGCTCGAGCTCGCCGAGACGCGCCGGGAGATCGAGCGCCGGGCCGGCCCGATGCGCTCCCGGATGGCCTACCAGAGCGTGGGCCGCCGCGAGGGGCCCTGGCTCGGCCCCCCCGCGGAGGGGGAGATCGAGCGACTGGCGGCGGAGGGAGAGGGCTCGGTCCTGGTCGTACCGTACGGCTTCGTGTCGGACAATCTCGAGATCCTGTTCGACGTTGACCTCGAGATGCGGGACCTCGCGGGCCGGCTCGGGCTGGGCTTCGAGCGGACCGACTCGTTGAACGACGACCCGCTCCTCATCGAGGCCCTGGCCCATGCGGTTCGGCGCGCGGTGCCCGCGGACGGCCCCTAGTCGCGGGAACTCCCTTCGCCTCGGCACCGGTGGTCCGGTGGAACCCGAACGGGTCCCCCGAGCCCGCAACGGCCCCCGGGCTCATCGCGCCCGGCCCCGCTCACGGACGATGCGCACGAGCGTTTCGACCGCGTCCGGTGATGTCGCGGGGAGGACCCCGTGGCCGAGATTGAACACGTGCCCCCGGTGGTCGGGCAGCTCGTCGAGCACCGCTCGCGCGGCCCGCCGGATCTCCGGCGCGGGACCGAGGAGCACGGCTGGGTCGAGGTTCCCCTGCAGGGCGTACGGCCGAGCGAGTCGGGTGCGGACCTCGCGTAACGGCGTTCGCCAGTCCACACCGAAGGCGTCGACCCCGAGGCCGTCGAGCGCCCCGAGAAGGTGGTCCGACCCGGTCGAGAAGTAGATCGTCGACGCCGGCGTGCCCCGGAGCTCCTCGAAGAGGCGGACGAGTCGCGGAAGCACGAGCCGACGGAACTCGGGGACCGGCAGGAGGCCGACCCAGGTGTCAAAGAGCTGGAGCGCGTCGGCTCCCGCCGCCGCCTGGAGGCGGAGGTAACGGACGGTCATCTCGGTCAGGAGGTCGAGCAGCCGGCCGAACCCCTCGGGGTCGGCGTAGAGCATCTCCCGGGCCACGGGAAAGTCCCGGGACCCCCGCCCTTCGACGAGGTAGGCGGCGAGGGTGAACGGCCCCCCCGCGAACCCGACCACGGGCCGATCCGGCTCGACCTCCCGGAACCGGCGGATCGTCTCGGCGACCGGCTCGACCGCGCGCCCGTCGAACGGTCGGAATCGCTCGAGCCCCGCGGCGCCGCGCACCGGTTCGGGAACGTGCGGGCCGCGCACCGGGTCGATCCCGAACTCGATCCCCACCGCACGGAGAGGAAGCATGATGTCGGCGAAGACGACGGCCGCGTCCAGGTCGAACCGGCGGACCGGCTCGAGCATCGCCGCCACGGCGAGCTCGGGAGTTCCCGCGATCTCCAGCAGAGAGTGCGCCTTCCGCAGCTCCCGGTATCCCGGCAGGTAGCGCCCGGCCTGGCGCATCAGCCAGATCGGCACCGTGTCGGTCGGTTCCCCCCGCAGGGCCCGGAGGAATCGGTCGCTCATCGGACGCGTCCCGGTCGTTTCCGACTCGCGCGGAAGGCCGAGCGGAACCCGGGCAACGCGCCGTCGACCTCCCGCTCGGAATGGGCCATCGAGACGAACGTCGTCTCGAGGGGCGAGGGCGGGAGGGCGATCCCCGCCTCGAGCGCGGCGTGAAAGAACCGCGCGTAGCGGTCCCGGTCGACGTTGCGGGCGCTCGCCTCGTCGCGGAGCGGCTCGGCCGAGAACGCGAGACCGAGCATCGACCCGACGCGTTGTACGCGGAACGGTGCCGCTCCCTCCTCCTCGGCCAGCATCATCAGCCGTCGCTCGAGGAAGGCGCTCGTGCGTTCGAGCCGCCGGTACCGTTCCGTCGAGAGCTCCTCGAGGACCGCGCGGCCGGCCGCCATCGCGATCGGGTTCCCCGCCAGCGTGCCGGCCTGGTAGACCTCTCCGAGCGGAGCGACGTGGGCCATCAGGGCGGCCGACCCTCCGTAGGCCCCGATCGGCAGCCCGCCGCCGATCACCTTCCCCAGCGTCACGAGGTCGGCGCGGCCCTGCCAGCGGCCGATCGCGATCCCTCGGCGCAGACGGAAGCCCGTGATCACTTCGTCCGCGATCACGAGCGCTCCGTGACGGTGCGCAAGGCGGGAGAGCCCGGAGAGGAAGCCGGGCTCGGGCGGGACCACGTTCATGTTGCCCGCCACCGGCTCGACCAGGACCGCGGCGATCCGATCCGGCCAGCGTTCGAAACACCGCCGAACGGCGTCCAGGTCGTTGTACGGGGCGACGAGGGTCTCCCGGACGATCGAGGCCGGCACGCCCGCCGAGCCGGGTAAGGCCTGCGTCGCGACGCCCGAGCCGGCCCGAGCGAGGAGCCCGTCCGAGTGGCCGTGGTAGCCGCCCGCGAACATCACCACCTTGGACCGGCCGGTCGCGCCCCGGGCGAGCCGCACCGCCGACATCGTCGCTTCGGTCCCCGAGTTCACGAAGCGCAGCCGTTCCATCTCGGGCACGGCGGCGCGGATCTTCTCGGCAAGCTCGTGCTCGAGCGGGGAGGGAGCACCGAACGAGAGCCCACGGCGGGCCGTCCGGGCGACGGCGCGCACGACGGACGCCGGCGCGTTGCCGAGGAGGTTGGCCCCCCAGGACCCCACGAGGTCGAGGTACCGACGACCGTCCACGTCGAAGAGGAACGCCCCGCGCCCCCGTGCGAAGAAGACGGGGCTGCCTCCGACCGCACGGAACGAACGGACCGGCGAGTCGACCCCACCGGCGAGGACCCGTTCGGCCCGGCGGAACAGCGCCCTCGACCGCGATCCGGGCGAGCGCGGCACCGTCACTCGAGGCCCTCGGCGAGCTCGAACATCCGCCGCGGCGTGACGCGCGTCGCCGTGAAGATCGGGGTCTCGATCGCGGTGTAGCGGCTCGCCTCGGAGGGACGGAGCGCTTCGACCAGGTCGAGGAAGTCCGCCAGGGAGTCCGCCTCGAACGCCAGGATGAACTCGGCGTCGTCGAGGCCGAAGGAGTAGCCCGTGTGGATCTGCACCCGAGGATACCGGTGGCCGATGCGGAAGTGCTCGCCCATGATCCGCCGTCGTTGCTCGAACGGAAGGGCGTACCAGTCCCGGCGCTTCACGAACGGATAGATGACGAGATACGGGAGATCGTGCGGTCGGCGGGTCGACGCCGTCCCCTCCTGACCCGCATGGGCATGGTCGCCGAGGTACTCCGACCGTCGCCCCATGCCGAGGTAGGAGTACTCGGTGTCGAGGTACCCCCCGACCGGCGTCCCGAAGAGCCGGGCGTGCAGCTCCTGGACCGCTTCGATCCGTTCGCCGATCATCCAGACCAGCATCTCGGCGCGGGCCTTCGTGCCGACGAGCGAGTAGGTGCGGAGAAGCAGCCCCGGCGGCGGGGACTCGAGGAGGCCGACGAACCGGTCGGCCCCGGCCGCGCGCTCGGCGCGGGGGAGGCGGCGCCACTCGGGACGAAGGTGCAGCAGGGTGTACTTGACGAAGTCCCGGGCCTCCTCCTCCGCGTCCGGCGCTCCGCTCGGCTCGCCCGTCACTGCGTCTCCTCCCGCTCGCCGGCCGCCCACTCCCGGGCGAAGTACGTCACGATCAGGTCCGCCCCGGCGCGGTGGATCGCGGCGAGCGACTCGGCCACGGCCGTGGGCTCATCGATCCATCCGCGGGCCGCCGCGGCCTTGATCATCGCGTACTCTCCGCTCACCTGGTACGCCGCGAGCGGAGCGTCGAACCGGGCCCGGGCCCGGGCGAGGACGTCCAGGTACGGGAGCGCCGGTTTGACCATCGCGATGTCCGCACCCTCCCCGAGGTCTTCGGCGATCTCCCGCAGCGCCTCCCGCCCGTTGCGGCGGTCGAGCTGGTACCCGCGACGGTCGCCCTCCGACGGCGCCGATTCCGCGGCCTCGCGGAACGGACCGTAGAACGCCGACGCGAACTTCGCCGCGTACGCGAGGATCGCGGTCCGTTCGAACCCTTCCCGGTCGAGGGTCGATCGCAGCGCGGCGACCTGGTGGTCCATCATCGCGCTCGGGGCGACCACGTCGGCCCCCGCCCGCGCATGGACCGCGGCCATGCGCGCAAGCCGGGGCAGGGTCGCGTCGTTGTCGACCTGGCCCTCCCGAAGGATCCCGCAGTGGCCGTGCGAAGTGTAAGCGCACAGACAGACATCGGTCGCGACGACCGCCTCGGGCCGGGCGTCCTTGATCGCGCGGATCGCCCGGGGCACCGCCCCATCGGGCGCCAGGGCGTCGCGTCCCGCCGGGTCCTTGCGTCGGGGGAGACCGAAGAGGAGCACCGCGCCGATCCCGTCGTCCACGGCGCGCGAGGCAAGAACGGCGGCGTCGTCGACCGAAAGGCGGTCGACCCCCGGCATCGACTCGACCGCGATCGGCGGCCCCCGCCCGGGACGCACGAAGATCGGCAGCACCAGCTGTCGGGCCGAGAGCCGTGTCTCGGCGACCCACTCGCGCAGACGCGGAGTGCGCCGCAGGCGACGCAGACGGACCGACGAGGGGCCGGGTTCAGCGGTCACGCTCGAACCCCCTTCGGAGCGCGCGGACGACCGCCTCGTCCCGCACGTTCGCGAGCGTCCGGACCCCCGCGAAACCGTGACCCCGGGCGGCCCGCGCGCTGCGTTCGCCCAGCACGACCAGGTTCCGGCGGTCTCGGAGCTGGCGGAACGTCCTCGGCGCGATCGCACGGCGCAACGAGGAGAGCGCCGACGGGCTGGTCGCCACCAGACGATCGGCCCCGAGGAGGTGAAGCTGGGCCTCCCGGTTCAAACGGGAGACCGGCAGGACCCGGTACGCCACGAGATCGAGGACCGTGTGACCCTGCCCTCGGAGCCGCGCGGCAAGCTCGGGACCGGCCCGGTTCGACCTCGGGTAGACGATCCGCCGAGGTCCGCCGGATCGGAGGGGACGGATCACCGCGCGCCCCACCCCCTCGGCGGTGCGCCAGCGTACCGAGAGACCGGCAACCCGGGCCGCGCGCGCGGTCGCCGGCCCCCCGGCAAGGACCGAGGGAGTCCGGTGGGGGGACCGGACCGGAGGAAGGGCGCGCGCGCGCGCCATCGCCCGTACCGCGGCCGGGCTCGTGAGCAGCAGAAGATCGTACGGACCGAAGCGGTCGAGCTGCCTTTGCAGCCGGTGGGACGGGATCGGGACATATCGCAGGACCGGGACCCGGTCGACCCGGACCCCATGGTCGCGCAGACCCCGTTCGGCGCCCAAGAGGGTTTCGGGCCCTCCGACGAGCACGACGCGGGGCTGGGCGCGACGCGTCACGGTCTCCCTTCTCTCCCCGGGCGAGGAGGAAGGAGCGCACCGGCGCCTCCCCGCAGCAGCCGTCGTGCGACCGCCCGGCCGAGGGCTCGGGGGGTCGAGCACGAGGCGGCGAGGGTCGCCTCGACCGCACGACGGCCGTCCCGCGAGAGCACCACCGCTCGGAGGGTGAGACGGTCTCCGCGGCAGCGGGCCCATGCCCCGAGCGGCGCGTCGCAATTGCCGCCCAGCGCCTCCACGAGCGCACGCTCGGCGCGGACGGCCAGGTGGCTCGGGGAGTGATCGATCTGGGCGAGCAGGCGACCGACGGTCCGGTCGTGCTTCCGGGCCGTGACCGCAAGGGCCCCCTGCCCGGGCGCCGGAACGAACCGTCGAGGGTCGAGGATCTCGCTGACCGCGTCCAGTCTCCCGAGCCGGGAGAGGCCGGACCGCGCGAGGATCGCTCCGTCGACTCGGCCCGTCCGTACGAGCTCGAGGCGGGTGTCGACGTTCCCCCGTACGTTCACCACGGCGAGGTCCGGCCGGGCTCGCAGGAGCTCGGCCCGCCGCCGGCTGCTGCTCGAGCCGATCACGGCCCCGGAGGGCAGGGTGTCGAGCCCGGCCGCCGATCGGAGCACGAGGCAATCCCTCGGGTCGGCCCGGGGGAGTACGGCGGCGAGCCGTAGGCCCCGGGGTGGGCGCGCCGGAAGGTCCTTCGCGCTATGGACCGCGATATCGATCCGTCCCTTTTCGAGCGCCCGGTCGATCGCCGCGGTGAAGTCGATATCGGTCGTGCGTCGCGGATCTCGGTCGCCCTGGGTGCGGATCTCCACCGTCTCGACGGCGCGTTCCCCGAGCGGTCGGCGGAGGGCGCGGATGACGAGCGCCGTCTGGCGCAGCGCGAGCGGACTGCCACGCGTCCCGACGCGGAGAGGGCCGGTCACGACCGGGGTCGCGGGAGGCGCAGGAGCTCCGCCGCCCAGCGGCGGCGTTCGTCGCCTTCGGGGCCGGGGGGAAGCGCCCGGAGCTCTTCCGTGGGGGCCTCGAGGAGGCGGGTGGTGAGCTTTCGGGTGAGGCGGTCGACGGCCGCACGCTGGCTCTCGGAGAGGGTCCCCAGCGTCGGGTCCGGCTCCGCGAGGAGCTGCCGCCGGAGCTGCTCGGAGGCGCGTCGGAAGGTGTCGATCCAGGCCTCATGGCCGGCGCGCACCAGGTCGAGCGCGGCCTCCCGAGCGAGCGACGCGACTTGGTCGGTGGCGTTCGGGGGAGGCGTTGCGGGGAGGCGGTCTCGAAGGCGCTCGAGGTCGATCCGCCGGACTCCGGGACGAAGCTCGAGCGACGGATCGACGTTCCTCGGCATGCCGAGGTCGATCGCAACCAGCGGGCGTCGCCGGCCCTCGACCTCCGCGGGGCCGATGATGCGTCCGGCGGTCTTGACCGCGGTCACGAGCACGTCGGCGAGCGCGATCTCCGCCCCGAGACCGTCCCACGGCACCGCGCGGGCGTCGGTCGCCCGGAGGAACTCCGCCTCGGGCGGGCGGCTGCGATAGACGAGGGTGACGCGACCGTACGAAGCGAGCTGCTCGGCGACCGCGCGCCCCACGACCCCCGTGCCGACGACCAGCACCCGCGGGAACGGTACGGGCGCCTCGGCGAGCGCCCGGGCCGCGGCCAGCGCCGCGATCGATCGGCTCGGCGGGACGCTCGGGGCGACGGATCCCGCGGCCGCGACGGCCCGCTCGAAGAGCGGCCGCAGTACCGCCCGGGGAGCGCGGCTCCACCCGCGGCGCGATGCGGCCCGAACCTGGTCCCGCACCTCCCGCTCGCCGACCGCGGTCGATTCGAGGCCCGCGGTGACCTGGAACAGGTGGACCACGGCGTCCAGGCCCCGATGTACCCGCGCCGCAGTCGGCCGGCCTCCGAGCTCGGCGAGGGCAGCGAGGGCGGTCTCAGGGTCGGCCGTCCAGCAGTACAGCTCGAAGCGATGACAGGTCCGCAGGGGGAGGAGCTCCTGGACCGCGAGCCGGTGCTCGAAGCACTCCCTAAGCGCAGGTATCGCGAGCCGCCGGTCGATCGCTTCAAGCGTCGCGAGTCCCGTGGTCGCGAGCGACCACTCGACCGCCACCAGCCGGGGAGCCGCCTCGCCGGGAACGCGGTCGGCCGGAACCCCCCGAGCGACCGGTGGGGAGACCGGCACCGAAGGGCCGGACCGAGCCAGAGGAACGGAAGCGGAGGCCATCGTTCAGCGTCGAACGACCCCCCCTCGGGTTTAATCTGGGGTGTACGAACCGGACCGTCCGCGGGGCGAGACGTACTCCTCCCGTCCCATCGGGGAAGGGCCGACCCAGCGTGCCCTACGGCTCCCCGGACTTTTCGGGAGCTCGGTCGCCGCGCCGTCCCCTCCGGGAACGGGGCGAAACGGCGGAATAGGCGACGGCGGCGAGGACCGTGCCGAGACCTACGAAGACCAGCGGGCCGATGAACGGAAGGACGACCAGCGAGATCGCAAGGGAGATCGCCGGGAACCAGCGGGAGGCCCAGGGCGCACCGAGGATCGGAGGGCGCAAGCGGACGCCGGCCGCCGAGCCGAGGACGTAGGTGAGGAGGGCGGCTCCGCTCGCGACGAGCAGGGCGGCGGTGAGGTCGACGCCCGCGAAGTAGTACGCCGTGAAGACGACGGTCGACCCCCCCAGGAGCACGTACAACGCCCGGTCGGGGGCCCGAGTGCGGGGATCGAGATGGGCGAGGGCGCTCGGGAATCCTCCGTCGCGCGCGACCGCGTACATGACCCGGGACATTCCGGTGGTGTAGGCGTTCACGACCCCGAAGATGATGAAGACGGCGAGGATCGCCGTGCCGTCCTCACCGTAGGGACCGACGAGGTTTCCGAGGAGTGCCGCGAACGGAGCGACGCTCCCTCCCGCCGAGTACGCGGCCGTGCCGACGGTGACGAAGGCGGCCGCGAAGTAGAGTCCGCCGACCAGGGCGACGCTGATCGAGACACTGCGCGGGAAGTCCCGCGCCGGGTCCTGGAACTCTTCGGCCACGTTCGAGACGTTCTCGTACCCGAGGAACGACCAGAAGATCAGCGCCGCCGCGGTCCCGATGGGCAGCCAGCCGAACGGAAGGAACGGTTGGAAATTGGCGGCGTGGACCCGCGCCCCCGAGAAGGCGATCGCCCCGATGAGCAGTGCGACGATCGCGCCGATGACCGCGAGCTGGACCCGGTTGCTCACGACGATGCCCCGGAGGTTCACGGCGTACGCTGCCCCCACGATCAGGTAGCCGAGCACGTACGTCTCGGGCCGGCTCAGGGGGAACGCGTAGCCAAGGTACGAGGCCGCGATCAGCGCGACCGCGGGAACCCCGGTAATGACCCACAGGGCGAACAGCCATCCCGTGACGACGCCGGCGCGAGACCCGAACGCCTCTTTGACGAACCCGTAGATCCCGCCCGACTCCGGGCGACGCGCCGAGAGCGAGGCGAAGGTGAAGGCGAACGGAAGGGTGGCGAACGCGAGGAACCCCCAAGCCACGAGCGAGCCGGGCCCTGCGATGCGCGCCGCAAGGCCCGGAAGCACCAGGATCCCCGAGCCGAGCACGGAGCTCACGTACAGCGCCACCGCGTGACGGGTCCGGATCGATCGTCGAAGTCCCACCTCCCGAGCCGACGCAGCGGGCGGAGGCGGATCCGCCGGCCGTCCTCCCGGTGGACGCGCGCTCTCCGAGGACCGGAGGGGAGCGATCGCGGACGTGTCGGGCACCCGCCCGTCTCGAAGCCGCGCCTAATAAGAGGGGCGAGGGGGGTAAGCGGAACGCCTCAGCGCGGCCCGGCGGGCGGCGGGATCGCCGGACGGCGGGACGTTCGGATCCCGGAAGGAGACGGTAACCCCATGCGGCTCGTCGACGAACGGACGGTGCGGGAGCTGCTCGATTACCCGACCTGCGTCGGGCTCATGGAGGGGGCCCTCCGTGCGCTCGCGAGCGGGAAGGCCGTGCAGCCGCTGCGCAGCGTCGTCCGCATGCCGCACCCACCGATCGCCGTGGTGACGATGCCCGGCGCCCTGCTCGAACCGGCGGCGGTGGGGCTCAAGGTGGTGAGCGTGCTCCCATCGAACCGCGACCTCGGACGTGCGAGCCACCAGGGGTTCGTGGCACTCTTCGACCCGGCCGATGGGACCTTGGCCGCCTTCGTGGACGGCACCGCGATCACCGAGATCCGGACCGCGGCCGTGAGCACGCTCGCGACGCGCCTCCTCGCGCGCCCGGAGGCGACCCGGCTCACCCTCCTCGGCAGCGGCGCCCAAGCGGCAGCGCATGTTCGCGCCCTCGCGGCCACCCGGACCCTCGACGAGATCCGCGTCTGGGACCGACGGCCGGAACGGGCGCGCGCCCTCGCCGGGTTGCTGGCCCGCGACGACCTCCCGGTCGATGCCACAGAGGATCGGGAGGCCGCGGTCCGTTCCGCGGAGATCCTCTGCACCGTCTCGGGAAGCTCCGCGCCGATCGTCGACGGGAGCTGGCTCGGGCCGGGCATCCACATCAACGCCGTGGGCGCCTCCGCGCCCGGAGCGCGGGAGCTCACGACTGCGGCCGTCGCCCGCGCGCGAGTGTACGTCGACCGACGGGAGTCGGCATGGACCGAGGCCGACGACCTCCGTATTCCTCGGGACGAGGGGGCAATCGCCCCCGACCACGTCGTGGGGGAGCTCGGCGAGCTCCTCCTCGGCCAGGTCCCCGGCCGGCGCGCCCCCGACGAGATCACCCTGTTCAAGTCCCTCGGCCTCGCGGTCGAGGACCTGGCGGCCGCACAGTGGGTCGCCCGAGAGGCCCGGTCTCGGGGGCTCGGCATCGACGTCCGGCTCTAGCTCGAGCGGCAATCCGCCTCGGTCCGGGTACCGCCCTCCTACGACGGTCCACCTGCGACCCTCCGGTCCGCCGCCTTCGTCGAGTGCGGACTTCGGAGCGTGGGCCCGGGGGCCGCGAAGCGTCGAGGTCGATGCCGATCGCCGCTGTGCCCCGAGACCCTAAGCTTCGTTCTCCGCATCGGCGCCCGGCCTCCGACGCCACTCGTGGCGACCTTCGGTGGGCACCGCTCGCCGAGGCGAGCGAGTCTTCGGGAGGGCGAGATCGGCGTCCTCTGAGGGTGGATCCCCCGGTCCGAAGCGGGAGCGCGCCCGCGTCCGCTCGTGTCTCTACGCTCCGCCCGTGTTCCCTAGACCGATGGTCGGGTCGGGGGACGGAGTTGGACCGGACGGCCGGGGCGACCCGGCCGCTACAGCGTCGCGGGCGGGACCCCCACGGCCAATCGCTGGACCCGCTCTCGCGCGTTGTGGACCCCGACGAGGATGAGGATCGCGGCGACGATGCTGAGAATCGGGATCAGGGTCAGGATCGCGGCCGCCTTGAACAGGGGATCGTCGTAGCGCGTCCCGAGCCGCCAGATCCCGATCAGCACCCCGATCTCGCCGACCAGGGCTGCGATCGCCCCGATCACGACCAGGGCGAGCCCGATCCAGAAGGTCGAGGTGTTGAGGCACGAGACGGTGAGCGGGCCGCCCGATCCGGCGCACGCGACGGCGCTGTAGAGACCGTTGAGCAGCAGTGCGACCCCCACCCACACGACCACGAAACCGACGATCGCGACAAGGGCGAGGGTCGCGGGGCTCCCAAACCGCGGGTCGACATGGGCGAGGTGGCGGAAGCCGACACGCCAGAGGAGGAGTTCGGCGATCAGGAAGGCCGCCCCCGCGATGAGGAGAACCGCGAGCAGGCGGGGGTCGGGTAGGGTGACCGAGGTACTCGTTGTCCCGCCCGGAGCGACCGTAAGCGCGGTACCGATACGGCCGGCCGTGAGGTCGAGGAACGAGACCACGGCAGCGATCAGCGCGAGGATCGCGGCGAGGTTCGCCGCGGACAGCGCCGAGAGGTCGTTCGAGCGGCTCGCGGGCGTCGGACCGTTCGGCAGGCCGGCCATGACGGTCCCCGGATAGTTTCCCGCCGGTGCGGGCGCGTACGCGAACGGCACTCCGCCCGCGGCCCCCGCCACCGTCGCACCGCCGGTCGGGGTCGGTCCGGGCGCGACCGCCGCGCCGCAGTTGGGGCAGAACGCAGCCCCGGTCACGAGCGGCCGGCCGCAGCTACTGCAGAAGCGGGTCGCCATGGGTGGGTGAAAGGCCGTTCTCCCAGATAAACCCGGGACGGGGTCGGTGCGGGATGATCCGGGGGGGACCGCGTTCCGGGACCGCCGCCGAGTAACCTCGACGCCCCCTCCCCTTTAAGTTACCCAAAGTAATTCGATGGTTTGAGGTTACGACCATGCCCGAACCCGTACGGTCCATCACGCACCGCTTCCCCGGAGTCCCGACGCTCGAGGGGGCCGGCGTCCGACTGAAGCGGTCGTTCTCGAACAACGAGGTCCCGCTCTTCGACCCGTTCCTGCTGCTCGACCGCTTCGGCTCGAGCAATCCCGAGGACTACCTCGCGGGCTTTCCCTGGCATCCCCATCGCGGAATCGAGACCGTCACCTACGTCCTCGATGGCCAGGTCGCCCACGGCGATACCCTCGGCAACCGCGGGGTGATCGGCGCGGGCGACGTGCAGTGGATGAACTCGGGGAGCGGCATCATCCACCAGGAGATGCCCCAGAAGACCGACGGCACGATGTCGGGCTTCCAGCTCTGGGTGAACGTCCCTTCGGCGGAGAAGATGAGCGTCCCGGCCTACCGAGGACTCTCGGCCGGCGAATTTCCCGTCGTCACGAACGATGCCGGCGACCGGATCCGGGTCGTCGCCGGGCGCTTCGGGAGCGTCGAGGGTCCGGTCCGGGGGATCTCGGTCGATCCGACATACCTCGACGTCTCCGTCGTCCCGGGCGGAACGTTCGAGCTCCCGACCTCCCGCGGGTACACCGTCTTCGCGCACGCCGTGGACGGCGAGGGGAGCTTCGACGGCGGAGACTCCGCTCCCGTGACCGGCGGTGAGACGGCCCTCTTCGGCCCCGAGGGGCGGGTTCGGGCGACGGCGGGGGATCGTGGGTTGCGCTTCCTTCTCGTTTCGGGTCGGCCGCTTCACGAGCCGGTCGCCTGGTACGGCCCGATCGTCATGAACCGACGGGAGGAGCTCCTCCAGGCGATGCGCGAGCTCGACCGCGGGGACTTCATCAAGCATTCTCGTCCGATCGTCGAGGAGTGAGCAGCGAGCGCCCCAGGCGCTCCCGCGCGACCTCGAGGACCCGGACCGCCCGGCCCAGATCGGCGAGGGAGAGACGCTCTTGGTCGGTGTGGTCGAGGTGAGGATCTCCGGGGCCGTAGGCGGCTCCCGGTACCCCCCACGCGCGGACCGCGAGGTTGAGGTCGGAGGTACCTCCCTTGCGGTAGAGCGTCGGCCGCCCACCGACCTCGCGGACCCCCGCGACCAGCGCGGTGACCACCGGGTTCGACCGCTCCACCTCGATCGGTTCGACCCGCCCCGTCACCTCGAGGGCGTCAGGCCCCTCGAGGGCCCGGAGCTCCCGCTCGACCCCCGCGGTATCCGTTCCTGGCGGCAGTCGCAGGTCGAGGCAGACCTCGGCCAATTCGATCGGCCCGCGAGGGGCGCTGGCGAGACCGGTCGTCTTCGCGGTGAGGGATCGGAACGGCGACCCCCCGTCCCGTCCCGCGACGAGCGATCGAACGGCGATGATCCACGACACCGCGCGGTCCGAGGCGGTCGGCACGGGCGAGGAGGAGTGCGTGCGAGCCCCCCGGAACGTGGCCCGGACCCCGAGGGCGCCTTTGTAGCCGAGGGCGATCCCGTCCCAGCCGCTCGGCTCTCCCGCGATGAGAGCGTCCGGCGGCGCTCGTCGCAGGAGATGGCGGGTCCCCCGGCTGTCGGTCTCCTCTCCCACGGCCGCGACCACTTCGAACATCCCCGCCGCGCCCCGGGCCCGCCCCGCGAGCAACGCCGCAAGCAGGGGGCCCTTCGCGTCGACCGCGCCGCGCCCGAAGAGCCGCTCACCCCGCCGGAGCACCGGAAGCTTGCCCTCGACGGTGTCGATGTGTCCGAGAAAGACCACCCGGGGACGGCCGGAGCCGATGCGAGCGATCCCGTTCCCGACGCCGTCGACGCGGGTCGCGTAGCCGAGCTCGCGAGCCTGTCGGAGGAACTCACGAACGGCCGCGGCCTCCCGACCCGACGGACTGTACCTTCGGAGGAGCCGCGCCAGCCGGTCGAGCTCATCCACCCGAGATCACCCCCTGGACCGCGGCGAGACCGGCCTGCCAGTCGGGCTCGGAGATCACGAGCGGGGGAAGGAGCCGGAGGACCGTGGCCCCCGCCGGGATCGCGAGGAAGCCTCGCTCCTGGAGCGCCGCGAGGTACGGCGCGACCTTCTCCCGCAGCTCGATGCCGAGGAGGAGACCGAGCCCCCGGACGTCCCGGACCCGCTCGGGGGGAAGCGACACGAGCGCCCGCCGACCGACCTCTCCGAGCCGTTCGGCCCGCTCGGCAAGCCGCTCCCGCACCGTGAGCTCGAGCGCGGCAAGACCCGCGGCGCAGGCGAGAGGGCTCCCGCCGAACGTCGAGTGATGGGTTCCCCGAAATCGACCCGCGACCTCGTTCGTCGTCACCGTCGCCCCGATCGGGACCCCGCCCGCGAGCGACTTGGCGAGCAGCAGAAGGTCCGGGACGATCCCCCACCGCTCGAAGGCAAACAGCCGCCCCGTGCGGGCGATACCGGTCTGCACCTCGTCGAAAGCGAGCAGCGCGCCCGCCCGTTCGGTCGCCGATCGGGCCCGCTCGAGGAACTCCGCGGTCGCGACGTGGACCCCGCCCTCCCCCTGGACGGGCTCGAGCAGGACGAGGGCGGTCGAATCGTCGACCGCCGCCTCGAGGGCCGCCGCGTCATTGAACGCCACGTGCACGAATCCCGGGACGAGCGGCTCGAAGGGTTCCCGCAGCTCCCGTCGCCACGTGGCGCTCAGCGACCCCATCGTGCGACCGTGGAACCCACGCATCGCGGCGACGACCTTCGTGCGGCCGGTCGCGGACCGCGCGATCTTGATCGCCGCCTCGACGGCCTCGGTCCCCGAGTTCGACAGGAAGACCCGCGAGAACGAGGCCGGGAGCAGGGCGAGGAGGCGCTCGAGGAAGGCCGTGCGCACCGGGTTTGCGTACCCGCTCCCGAGATGGATGAGCTCTCGGGCCTGCTCGGTGATCGCCCGGACGACCTCGGGCGGGCAGGCACCGAGGTTCCCGACCCCGTGGGACGCCCCGAGGTCGACGTACGATCGTCCGCGCGCATCCCAGAACCGGGCTCCTTCGCCGCGAACGAGGGAGAGCCGGGGGAGGGGGGGAACACCGAACTCATGGGAGCGCTCCGGTGCGATCACTCGATCACCGTTCCCTCGCCATCGAGGGCCTTGCGGACGGGATCGGGCCGATCGGACGGTCCGATGACCGCACGCGGGACGCCGGCCTCGACCGCGTCGCGCGCGGCGAGGAGCTTCTTCCGCATCCGTCCCTTCGCGTACGCAAGCGCCGTTTCCCACTCCGCCCGAGGGATCCGGGGGATGCGGCTCGCGGGGTCGTCCGGGTCTCGCAACAGCCCGGGAACGTTCGTCAGCAGGACCAGGGCCTCCGCGCCGAGGGCCCCGGCCACGCGCGCGGCCGCACGGTCGGCGTCGACGTTCACGACCTCGCCCGCATCGGTGACCGCCGGGGGACCGACGACCGGTAAGTAGCCGGAGCGTAGGAGCACCGTGAGGAGCTCCGCGCGCACAGCCTCGACGCTGCCCGAGCGATCGTCGTGGAGGCGCACGACGTGGCCGTCGATCACGGCCCGGGCCCCCTCCTTCCGCTTCGCTCGGAGGAGACCACCGTCGACCCCCGACAGACCCACCGCGCGGGCCCCCCGGGCGAGGAGCCCGCGGACCAGCTCGGTCTGGACCCGGCCCGCGAGGGCGAGGACCAGGACCTCGAGGTGGGCGGGATCGGAGCGGCGGGAGACGACCCCGCTCGGCGACGTGTAGTACTCGGACGGGCGTCCCAGCGCCTCTCCGAGACGGTCGACCTCCGACGACCCGCCGTGCACGAGGACGCAGTCGGTCCGGTGGGCCAGCTCGTCGAGCACCGGGGCGATCGCGTTCCCGTCGGCACCACCGACCTTCACGACGAGCGTCATCGGTCCTATACCGGGTGGAGACCGAGGTAGTCGAGGCCGGTCGTTTCGGCCTCGCCGATCCGGAGGTTGAAGCACTGGACGGCGTTGCCGGCCGCCCCTTTCATCAGGTTGTCGAGCGCGGCGAGCGCGACGACCCGGTTCGTGCGCGGATCGGAGGCGAAGCCGACGTCGCAGTAGTTCGTGCCGGCCAGGATCTTCGGCTCGGGCTCCCGGTAGATCCCCGTCGTCTCGTGGACGAGCCGCACGAACGGCTCGCCGCCGTAGGCGGCCCGATAGATCCGCCAGAGCTCCTTCTCGTCGACCGGAGGGTCGACGAACGCGTGCACCGTGGCGAGCACCCCTCGGACGGCCTCGACGGCGTGGCACGAGAGGGCCACCGAGAGCCCCGTCTCTTGCTCGATCTCGGCCGTGTGGCGATGACCGGCGGGGGCGTACGCCCGCATCACCCCCGATCGCTCGGGGTGAAGGCCGGCAGGCCCGGCGTCACGCCCGCTGGCCGAGGAGCCGCTCTTCGCGTCGACGACCACGGGCATCGCGCGCACCCGGCCCGCCCGAGCGAGCGGCCGCAGCGCGAGGATGGATGCGGTCGCGATGCACCCCGGGACCGCGATGAGCGACGCGGATCGGATCCGGTCGCGGTAGAGCTCGGGCAGACCCAAGACCGCGCGCTCGAGCAGCTCCGGGTGGGGATGCGTCCGGTGGTAGTAGAGGGGATAGAGCGCGGCGTCGTGGAGGCGGAAGTCGGCGGAGAGGTCGACCACCACGCCCGAGCCCTTGAGGAGCTCGGGCATCCGCTCCATCGACTCCCCGTGCGGGGTCGCAACGAACACCGCGTCGGCCGAGGTGATCTCTTGGTGGCGCACGAAGGACAGGGAGGAGACCTTCCGAAGGTTCGGGTGCGCCCGCGCGATCGGCTGGCCGGCCATCGAGTCCGACGTCACCTGGACGACCTCGACCGCCGGATGCCGCAAGAGGAGGCGGAGGAGCTCCCCGCCGACATAGCCGGAGCCTCCGACCACCGCGACCTGCCGCGTCATTGTCGTCCGATCCGCTCGGCGTAGTCGACGATCCGGCCCGCGATGTCGGCCCCTGTGGCCCCGGCGAGCGCCTTGAACTCGGGGGTGGGATTGACCTCGTGGACCACGAGCCCCCCGGAGGATTCCATCAGGTCGACCGCAAGGACGCCCCCGCCTACCGCAGCGGCCGCCCGCAGCGAGAGCTCGGTGAGCTCGGGCGTGAGGGGAGCGGCCTCCACGCTCCCCCCGCGCGCCGCGTTGGTCCTCCAGCCTTCCGAACGTCGGTACATCGCGGCGACCACTTCGTCACCCACGACGAACGCGCGGAGGTCACGGCCGGGCTTCGTCACGTACTCCTGCGCGTAGAAGACCGAGTGGATGGGCGCGCCGAGCGCGCTCTTGTGCTCGATGACCTGCTCCGCCGACTCCGCGCTGTCGACCTTGGCCATCAGCCGGCCCCACGATCCGACCGCCGGCTTCAACACCGCCGGGTATCCCACGGCCTCCACGGCGCGGGGAGCCGCCTCCGGAGAGAGGGCGACGACGGTCCGGGGCGTGGGGACCCCACGCGCGTAGAGCCGCATCGACGTGCGGATCTTGTCGCCCGCCAGCTCCAGGACCTCGGGCTCGTTCACCGTCGGGACGCCGTAGTGGGCGAAGTAGCGCGTCGCGTAGACCGAGCGGGTGTGACTGACCGATCGGTTGACCAGGACGTCCGGGAGGTCGGACGGTGGCTCGAGCGCGAACGTTGTGTCCCGGTCGTCGTACCGGACGACCTCGAGACCCCGTTCCTGCGCCGCGGCGAGGAGGGCCTTCTCCTCGGGCCGGACGATCGTCAGGAAGATCCCGAGCCGGAACCCGTCACTCACCCCAGTCCTCGGCCTCTTTCGGGGCAGGTTCGATCCGGAACGGTTCCTTGCCCGTGACCTCGAGCTCGGTCCCGCAGTCCGGGCAGGGGAAGACCTCGCCCAACACCATCGTTCGGCTCTCTACGGCGGCTTCGCACTCCGGGCACTGCGTCGTCATTTCGCTCGCTCCCGCGTTAGCTCCTGGACCCGCTCGACCCTGCGGCCGAGGGAGGAGAGGGAATGGCGCCGGGCTTCGAGGCGGGACCGGGCCCCCGCGAGCTGCTGCGCGACGCGATCGGGGGCGGGTCCCCCCGGAGAGCTCCGGCGCTCGAGCGCCTCGGCCGGGCCGCACCACGTCGTCGACCGGTCCGGATCGAGCCCGAGGAGCGGCGCGATCGTCTCCGGTCGAAGCCCACCCTTCGACCGGGCGACGGCCGCCACCGACTCGTGGGCCGCTCGGAACGGGACCCCCTGACGAACCAGAGCCTCGGCCAGATCGGTGGCCAGCAACTCCGTGTCCGAAGCGGCGCGGAGCATCCGATCCCGTTGGATCGTCAGGGAGCTCACGAGCGCGGAGAGCGCCTCCAGGACGCCTTCGACGGTGCTGACCGCATCCTGGACCGGGGCCTTGTCTTCCTGAAGGTCCCGGTCGTACGAGAGCGGGATCCCCTTCAGGGTCGTCAGGAGCGCGACGAGATCGCCGACGACCCGTCCGGTCTTTCCCCGAACGAGTTCGGCGACGTCCGGATTGCGCTTCTGGGGCATCAGGCTGCTGCCCGTCCCAAGCGCCGGGCTCCGTTCGAGGTACCCGAACTCCGTGGACGCGAACAGCACGACCTCTTCGCCGAGCGCGCTCGCGTGCACGGCGAGCAGGCTCAGGTCGAACAGGAGCTCGGCGAAGAAGTCCCGGTCGCTCACGGCGTCCATCGAGTTCTCGAACGCTCGCGAGAACCCGAGGCGGTCGGCGACGATCGTCGGCTCGATCGGAAGGGTCGAGCCGGCAAGGGCCCCGGCGCCGAGCGGGGAGACCTCGGCCCGATCTACGGTCGCGAGCAGGCGATCCAGGTCCCGGTCGAACCGCCAGAAGTGGGCGAGCAGCCAGTGGGCGACCGAGACCGGCTGGGCGCGCTGGAGATGCGTGAACCCCGGCATCGGTTGCCGGGTCTCTGCCTCCGCCCGGGCGACCAGGGCGGTGACGAGCGCGAGCAGCCGCTGGCCGAGCCGGTGCACGCACTCCCGGAGGTACAATCGCTCGTCGAGCGCGATCTGGTCGTTTCGACTGCGTGCCGTATGCAGCTTTCCCCCCACCGGGCCGATCAGTTCGGTCAGTCGGACCTCGAGGTTCGTATGCACGTCCTCGAGCTCGGGCCGCCAGGAGAACCGGCCCGCTTCGACCTCCGTTCCGATCTGTCGCAGGCCGCCGGAGAGCGCGGTCGCCTCCTCGTCGGAGAGGAGCCCGACCCGCGCGAGCATCTCGACGTGGGCGAGGCTCCCCGCGAGGTCGTGGAGCGCGAGCGCCCGGTCGACGGCGAGGGAGCCGAGGAACGCGACGCTCGGAGAGCGCACGTAGCTCGGCGGGACAGGGGAGGCGTCGGGCATGTCTTAAGCGCCGACCGCGCGCCTAGGCACCCGGCGCGGGAACGGTCGGACGTTCGGTCGGGCGAGCCTGGGCCCCAACGGCCGCCCAGGTGCGCGCGGGGAGCCCCCAGACGTAGATGAACCCCTCCGCCATCTGCCGTCGGAAGGCGTCGCCCGACGAGTAGGTCGCGAGCGCGGCTTGGTAGAGGGCGTTCGGCGAACGACGGCCCACGACCCGGGCCGAACCCTTGTACAGCTTCATGGCCACCTCGCCCGAGACCCGGCCCTGGGTGGATCCCACGAAGGTGTCGAGCGACTCCCGGAGCGGAGTGTACCAGAGCCCGTCGTACACGAGTTGAGCGTACCGCTGCTCGACCGTCCGCTTGAAGTCCAGGAGGTCCCGGGGGAGGACGAGCGACTCGAGCGCCTGGTGGGCGCTGATCAGCACGGCCGCTGCCGGGCACTCGTAGACCTCGCGCGACTTGATGCCGACGACGCGCGACTCGAGATGGTCGATCCGACCGACACCGTGGGCCCCGGCCGTCCGATTCAAGGTGGCGATGAGCTCGTGCAGCGGCAGGTGCCGTCCGTTCAGGGCGACCGGTCGGCCTTCCTCGAAGAGGATCTGGACGTACTCGGCCCGATCGGGAGCGGCGGCCGGCGCGCAGGTCCACCCGAACGCCTCCTCCGGGGGCTCGACCGCAGGGTCCTCCAGGATCCCGCACTCCACGGACCGGCCCCAAAGGTTCTCGTCGGTGCTGTACGGGGAGGACTTCGTCGCTTCCACGGGGATCCCGTGGGCTTCGGCGTAGGCGATCTCCTCCTCGCGAGTCATCCCCCACTCCCGCGCCGGCGCGAGCACTTCGAGTTCGGGGGCAAGTCCGGTCGTCGAAAGATCGAACCGGACCTGGTCGTTCCCTTTCCCGGTGCACCCGTGCGCGACGAACCGCGCACCCTCGGTGCGCGCTACCGCGACGAGGTGCCGGGCGATCAGCGGCCGCGCGAGCGCGGTGCTGAGCGGATAGATGCCCTCGTACAGGGCGTTCGCTCGCAGGGCCGGGAGGAGGAACTCCTCGGCGAACTCGGCGCGGGCATCGGCGACGTACGCCCGAAGCGCACCGGAACGCTCCGCCTTCGCCCGGACCCGTTCGAGATCGACCGGCTGTCCGACGTCGACCGTCACGGCGATCACGTCCGTCCCCTTCGATTCCCGCAGCCACGGAATCGCGACCGAGGTATCGAGACCTCCGGAATAGGCGAGTACGACCTTGGGTTGCGTCACGAAGCTCTCCCGGACCGGGGCGAAGAGCAAAGGCCAACGATTTATACCATGCGACCGTGGTCGGACAGTTCCGGTCACGTTTGTTTGATTTCGGACATCCATGACCGATAGCTCGGTGGCCCAGCAGGTGCGAGAGTATCTCGACGCCCACCCCGTGATCGCCGATGCGATCCGGTTGCGGATCGGGAACTACTCCGCGATCGCGCGCCGCCTCTCCGCGGACCTGGGCCTTCGCTCGACCGATGCGATCCTCGTCGCGTGCCGTCGGTACCCCCGTCGCGGGGAGGCATTCCGCGAGCAGGGGATCCATCGGGTCCTCCGCAAGAGCCGGATCGAGACCCGGTCCCGGGTCGCGGCGGTGACGGTCACCCAAGGCATCGATGTGCTGCAGCGACTGGGCGACGTGGTCGAGGAGCTGCTGGACGAGAACTCGCTCTGCCGCCTGATCCAGGTCTCGAGAGGGACAGTCGTCCTCGTGGACGAGGACTCGGTCTCCCGCGTGACCCGGGCGCTCCGTGAGAGTCAGGTCATCTCGGTGCGCCGGGGCCTTGTCGAGGTCGCGGTCACCAGCCCGGAGAGCATCGAAGAGACCCCGGGCCTCCTTCGGCATCTCACCGGTGTCCTCGCGGCACAGGACATCAACATCGTCGAAGCGCTCTCCTGCTACACCGATACGATCTTCCTTCTCCACCACGACGATCTCGCCGCGGCGACGGCGGTGCTCACGAAAGCCCTCCAGTAGCGCTCGGAGGTGGGCGGCACGCGGCGCCAATCGTCACGACCGTTATGAACCGCGCCCCCCCTCTCATCTGGGATGCTGCGGCCTCGGTCCGGCCCGAACGAGCGGCCATCCTCGTCGTCCGGGCGCGAACGGATCTTGGCGCTCTTTCCGCCCTCCCGGCCCGCTCCCGCGTGCCGCCGGCCGGGCCACTCCCTTCCCGACAGCACTCCGAGAGCCCGCTCGGCGCGTTCGGGAGCTCACGACGTTCCGGCCGACGCCCGGGGCTCCCAGGAGAAGGATCGTCCCGTTTCCCGAGGGTCGTTCGCCCCCGGCGCAGAGGGCCCTTCCGGCACGAACGGTCGCTGTTGGGAGATCGCGATCACCATTCGCTCGGCGGGAGGTAATCCGATCCGCGTCGACCGAAGCCCCGTTTGGCCGAGTACCGGGAGTCGCCGCGCCAGTTCGGTCCGGGGCTGAGCGATGCCGCTACCCGAAGACGCCGTCGCCCACGCCGTGGTGGGACGCCACCTCCGGCTGCGGCGTGGGGAGACCCTCACGGTGGAGACGTGGAGCTCCGGGATCGCTTGGGCCCGCGCGATCCTCCTCGAGGCCCGACGCCGCGGCGTTGCCGGAACCCTTGTCTACGAGGACGAAGAGACGTTCTTCCGCAGCCTGTCGCTGCCGATCCGCCGTCTACCGGCCCCATCGACCGGCGCGCTCGCGGCGGAGACGGACGCGTACGTGTACCTCCCCGGACCCGAGGCGTTCCTCCGGCTCTTGGGCCTCCCGTTCGAGGAGCTCGAAGCGATCCGCATTCGCCATGGTCCGGCCTGGGAGCGCCGGGCGCGGGGCCGAGGTCTGCGGGCCCTGCGGGTCAACATCGCAGCCGCGGGTCCCCCGGCAGCGGCTCGGTACGGAGTGGACCCGGAGTCCTGGCGCCGCGAGCTCCTCCGGGCAAGCCTCGTGCCCCCCGAGCGCCTGGCCCGGGCCGCGGACGCGGTGGTCCGTCGGCTGGCCGGCGCTCGGAGGGTGCGCATCCGGCACCCGAACGGCACCGATCTCTCCGTCGAGCTCGCCGCGGGGCCCCCCTACGTCGCGGACGGTCGATTTCGTCCGGCTCGAAACCGGGCCTTTCCGGTCTGGGCCGAGCTGCCGAGCGGCATGGTCGCCGTGGGACCGCGCGAGGGAACGGCGCAAGGGCGGTGGGAGTCGAACCGCCCCTCGTTCGATCGGTTCGCGTCTCCGCCGGTCTGGGTGGGGGGGCGGTTCCGCCTCGCCCGAGGTCGGCTCGTCGAGTTCGCCTTTGAACGGGGAGGGCGAGCGTTCGCCGCGGCGTTCGCGCGGGGGGGCCGCGGCGCCGGGCGGTTGACCGCAGTCACGGTCGGCCTCAACCCGGCCGTGCACCGTGCCCCCGAGGTCGGGGCTCTCGCCCGGGGCACGGTCGGGCTGCTCCTCGGCGACGATCGTCGGATCGGCGGGCCCCATCGGGCCCGCTTCTCCCACCTCACCGAGCTCTCCGGCGCCGACGTCGATGTGGACGGTCGTCCGGCCTGGCGCCACGGACGGCCGGTCGACCCCACCGGCAGCCTCCAGGGCGCCCGAGGGGCGGACGGGGGCCGCGATGCGCGCCGCCGCTAGCCCCGAGGCGCCGCCGGCACCGAGGACCGGGCGAGGCCGGAGAATCGACCGGCGAACTCCCCGAGCAGGTGTCCTGCCGCCTCCAGGTGGCGGACCGAGATCTGCTCGACGTTGATGCCGAGCGGGACCTCGAGCGACTCTCGCGCCGCAACCTCGCGCACCGTTTCCCAGACCTCGAGGGCCCGCTCCTCGCTCCGTCGCAGGGCCTCCGCGTCGTCCCCCTCAAGGATCGCGCGCTCGGCGGCGTCGGGGAGGTCGGCGCCGAGCCAGCGCACGAACTCGACATCCTGCTCATCGGCGAGGGGAGCGACGCTGAGGAGCACCGTGGCCGGTGGTGTCGCGGCCTGGCGACAGAGGAGATCGTACTGCCGGACCATCTGCACGACCTGGTCCGCGTCGAAGACGATCTGCGTCGTGAAGAAGGCCGCGCCCACCCGGGTCTTCGACAGCATTCGATGCGGCTCGCCGACGCGCTGCGGGATCGCGATGTTGCCGAGAAGCCCTCCGGCGCGCTGCACGATCGGCCGGCAGGCCCGGTTCGCCTCGATGACGGACGGGCCCGGGTACGGAATGAAGCGACTTGCCCCCCCGACCAGCACCAGCGACGTCAGGCCCTGCTCCGTGGTCTCCTCGGCCCACCGCCCGAGCGTGCCGGGGTCGGACAGATACGCCACGACCTTGTTCACGATCGTCGCCCGGCCGGTCCGGCTCTGAAGGGCCCGGGCGAACGGCCGGATGTCTCCCGAGCGGTAGTGCGGCTTACCCTCGTGATTCTCGTCCACGAGCTCGGGGACCAGGAGCGCATCGGCCCGGGGAACGCTCGCCACGAGGCGGGCGACGGAGTCGAGGCGTTCCTCGACCCGCGCGGCCTGGACCCGTGCGAGCGGAGGCGTCGGCTCGAAGAGGAGCGGGAACGACCCGAGCGCTTCCCTCAGCGGACGACTCTCGGTCAAGTTCGGGCCCGCGTCTCCCGATCCGGACCCGACGCGCGATAAATCGTTTGGTCCGGAGAGGGGGTTGCAGTGCACGTAATCGACCGCCGCGCCGAGCAATCGCGCCGCTCGGCGCGGGGGAGGCCGCCCGGCGCCCCGCGATCCGACCCGCAGGTTCAAGCGCGCGTCGCTCCTGCCATGCGCGTGCCGCCCGGAAAGCGACGCGCAGGTCCCACCGCGGGACCCCGACTGGGGGATCCGCGCGCCCGCGTCCACATCGCCCCCGTCGGGTTCGAGGTCGAGCGGGTCGTGGACCCGCTGCTGAGTGAGCGGGCGGACCGCGTGTACCTCCTTACCCGGGCGGAGCGCGACGTCGCGGCCCCGTTCGTGGAGGAGGTCCGACGCCGGCTCCTCCGCGCTCCCTGGCCGATCGATGTGCGCCTGGTCCGGACCGAGCTCTGGGATGTCTTCGGTGCGCTCGGTACTCTGCGCTCGATCTTTTCCGCCGAACGGCGGACCGACCGGACCGCCCCGGACCTGCTCCCCTTGCGGGTCAACGTCTCCACCGGTACCAAGATCACCGCGATCGCCGGCACGTTAGCCTGCATGCTGTGGAAGGGCGAGCCGTACTACGTGCAGGTCTCCCGCACTTGGTACTCCGACCGGCCGCCGAAGGTCGGCGCGGTGCACGATGTGGTCGAGCGGGTCGACCCGGTGAACGTCTACGAACTGCGACCGCCCTCCGCCGACCTCGTCGCCGTCCTCGAAGCCCTCGAGCGGCGCGGAGGCTCGCTCCGCAAGCACGAACTGATCCGAGAACTGGGGCTGGACCGGCCCGGCCCGGACGGCGGTCGGGCCGCCTCCACCCAAGCACAGCACGGGCGCCTGCGCCGCCGCCTCGACCCGCTCGAGCACCGGTGGGGGTTCGTTCGGTCCGAAGCGCCGGGCCCGCGGGCGCGGGTCCAGCTCACTCACCAAGGGCGACTCGCGGTCGCTCTGTTCGGTCAGAAGTCCTCCGGCATGGAACTTAATTACCGCGTGTAACGAGTGTAACATTACAACTATCAAATAATCCACCGATTATGGAACGTTCGTGGAGCCTGCGAACGGACCGATCGGACCCCGGGGGGAGCTCGGGTCCCATCGGGCGTCGGCGTACCCGGTGCCGAAGACGACCGATCGGTCGTGGCCGAAGGGACGTGCGATGGGGCGGAGTCCCGGTGCGCCCAATGGACCCGGCCCCCCGTTCCCCCACCCCCGGAGCCCGCGGCCGACGCGCCGTTACCGACCGGTCGCGCCGCTGCTCGGGCCGAACCGCCCCCGCACCGGCCCCGCTCCGGGACGCTTACGAGCGCTCGGGACGCGGGCTCGCGAGTGACACGCACCGGCGAGCGCCTTGCCTTCGGCGGGGTCCCGAAGGAGTCGGCCTCGGCGGAGCTTTCATAACCTCGCGGACCACGCGGTCCCGATGGCCTCCGCGATCGAGGTTCACGGCCTTGTCAAGCGGTACGGATCGCTCGCGGCCGTCGATGGGATCGATTTCACGGTCGGGTCGGGCGCGGTCTTCGCCTTCCTCGGCCCGAACGGCGCCGGCAAGACGACGACCACCGAGATCCTGGAGGGGCTGCGCCGCCGTACGTCCGGCGATGTCCGGGTCCTCGGCCTCGACCCGTGGACCGAGGGGCGACCGCTCCATCGACGGATCGGGGTGATCCCCCAGGACTTCCGCTTCTTCGAGAAGATCACCCCCAAGGAGGCGATCGAGTACTACCGGGCGCTGTTCCACACCGCGGTCGACCCGGGCGAGCTTCTGGCCAAGGTGGAACTGCTCGACAAGATGCACGCGCGCTTCGACACCCTCTCCGGGGGGCAGAAGCAGAAGCTCGGCCTCGCGCTTGCGCTGACGAACAATCCCGAGATCTGCTTTTTGGACGAGCCGACGACCGGGCTCGACCCGCACGCACGTCGTGCCATCTGGGCCGTGATCCGGGAGCTGAAGCGGGAAGGCCGGACCGTGTTCCTCACGACGCACTATCTCGAGGAGGCCGAGCTCCTGGCCGAGCAGGTCGCGATCATCCACCACGGCCGGATCATCGCGGCCGGGCCTCCGAGCGAGATCATCCGGGCCCACGGGCTCCCGGCGCGCATCAGTCTCGAGGGACCGCCCCAGCTTGCCGAGCACCTTCGGCTTGCGCTCGGGCTCAACGTCACCTACGAGGCGGGTCGTGCCGAGATCGAGCTTTCCGACAAGCGGGACGCGCTCAAGATCCTGAGCGCGGTCGAGACCAGCGGGCTTCCCTGGCAGTCGTTCCAGACCCTCCAGGATACTTTAGAGGACGTCTTCGTGCGCCTGGTCGGCCGCATGGACGACGGAGCGCTCAAGTCGGAGGCGACCCCATGAAGTTCCGGCACATCGGCGCCGACTTCAAGGTCGTGGCCCGGTCGTATTTCCGCAACCCGATCGCGCTGTTCTTCTCCCTGATCTTCCCGATCATCCTGGTCTCCCTGTTTGGCCTGATCCTCTCCGGGGCCGGCGGAGGACCGGTGACGCTTCCGGTCGTCAACGCCGACCCGGGCTGCCCGCTCGACCCGGCGACGCACAACACCACGACGTACTGCCAGGAGTTCTTCGCGGCCCTCAATAGCACCCATGCGGTGAGGGTGGACGTCGTCTCGGTCGCGCCCGACAGCTTCGCCAGCTGGCTCGGTCAGAAGGATTACACCGTGGGCCTGATCGTCCCGCCCGGGTTCGGACAGAACTACACGCATCTCCAGCCCTCGAATGTGACGGTGTTCACGAACCCGCAGGACGCGGCCAGCTCCGGCACCGTCCTCGGCGCCGTCCAGGGAGTCGTCAACGGGTTCAACCTGCGCGCGGCGAACGGGACCCCGATCCTGGGCTTCTCCACGTCGAACATCGGCAGCCCCGTCTACACCTACATCGACTACCTCATCCCGGGACTGATCGGGTTCTCGATCCTGACGAGCCCGATGTTCTCGATGGTCGACATCGCCTCCTCCTATCGCAAGGACGGGATCTTTCGGGAGCTGTCCCTCACGCCGCTCTCCCGGGCCGAATGGCTCACTTCGCGCGTCCTGTGGTACGTCGCGATCACCCTCGTGACCGCCGGGATCATGCTCGGCGCCGGGATCGAGCTCTTCGGAGCGCACGTGACGTTCACCCTCGGGTTGCTCCCGTTCCTGGTCGTCGGCCCGTTCTTCTTCGTCTCCCTCGGCATGCTCGCCGGCTCCATCGCGAAGACGCCGGAGAGCGCCGCGCTGATCGGCAACATCATCACGTTCCCGATGATGTTCCTCTCCGGGACGTTCTTCCAGGTCTCCTCCATGCCGGCAGGGCTCCAGACGTTCGCCCACTTCCTTCCGCTGTACTACGTGATCGACGGCATGAACCAGGTGATGCTCTTCTCGAACACCCCGCAGGCGCTCTACGACCTCACCGTCGTCCTGGTCGGATCGGTCCTGGTCTTCCTCGCGGCGATCCGGTTCTTCAAGTGGCGGGATGAGTGAGAGGATGGGCCCAGCACCCCTTAACGGACCGGCGTTCCGAAGGCTCATGGGCCGGTGGGCGACCGGGGTCTCCATCGTCACCGCCCGGGAGTTCGACCGGGACGCCGGCCTGACCGTCAACGCGCTTCTCTCCGTCTCCCTCGCACCGCCGTCGGTCCTCGTCAGTCTCACGCGGGATGCGGACACCACGCCGCTCATCGAGCGCAGCGGCCATTTCGCGGTGAGCTTCCTGGCGGCGGACCAACGGGCGGTCAGCGAGCGCTTCGCGCGCGCCCTGCCCTCCGAGGAGAAGTTCCAAGAGCTCCGGGTCCACCGGGGCCCGGCCGGCCTCGCGCTGATCGACGGAAGCCTCGCCGCGATCGAGTGCCGGGTCGTCTCGAAGACCCCGGCGTACGACCACCTCCTGCTGCTCGGCGAGGTCGTGTACCAGGAGGAGGGACGAGAGGCACCCCCTCTCCTCTTTTTCCGGAGCGGCTACGGCGAGGAGACGGGCGGAGGCCTCGTGCGCTTCCCTCCCCCGGCCCCACCTCCCTGAGCGTTCGCAGGATCGGAAACGCCGGGGAGCGTCCATTTATCCTCTTGCTGGCTCGATCGGTTCATGTCGGAGGCCGTGCGGTCCGTCCGGGTCGTCATCATCGGGAGCGGGGCGGCCGGTCTCACCGCCGCGCTCTACTGCGCGCGCGCCGAGCTGAAGCCCCTCGTCGTTTCCGGGGTGCCCGCGGGGGGCCAGCTGATCATCACGACTGACGTCGAGAATTTCCCCGGCTTCCCCGAGGGGATTCAGGGGCCCGATCTCATCGAGCGGATGCGCCGTCAGGCGGAGCGGTTCGGGACGGAGTTCCTGGACGACAACGTCACTCGCGTCGATCTCTCGCACCGACCCTTCCGTATCGAGACCGGATCGGAGGGCACGGTCGTTGCGGACGCGGTGATCGTCGCGACCGGCGCCAACGCGCGCTGGCTCGAGCTGCCGTCGGAAGGCCGTTTGAAGGGCCACGGGGTCTCGGCCTGCGCGACGTGCGACGGGTTCTTCTTCAAGGGCAAGGAGGTCGCGGTCGTCGGCGGCGGCGACACCGCGATGGAGGAGGCGCTCTTCCTCACGAACTTCGCGACCCACGTCACGATCGTCCATCGGCGGCCCGAGCTCCGCGCGAGCCCGATCATGCAGGAGCGGGCCCGGTCGCACCCGAAGATCACCTTCCGGCTCGATGCCGAGGTCGACGAGGTGCTCGGAAAGGAGACGGTCGAGGGGCTCCGCCTCCGGGACCGGCACACGGGAGCGCTTTCCGAGCTCAAGGTCGGGGGGCTGTTCGTCGCGATAGGGCACGTCCCCGCGACGGAAGTGTTCGCGGGCTCGCTCGACCGGGACAAGGACGGATATCTGAGGGTCCACGACCACACCCGCACGAGCGTGGAGGGAGTCTTTGCCGCGGGAGACGTCCACGACCGCCACTACCGCCAGGCCGTGACGGCCGCCGGCTCCGGCTGCATGGCCGCGATCGACGTGCAGCGCTGGCTCGCCGAGCATCCCTCCGTCCGGCCGTCCGAGTCGCACGCCCCGGCCCCTGCGGCATAGACTTTAAGAGCGCCCGGCGCCGGTCCGCGCCGAGGGCCCGCGTGCCGAACAAGAAGAGCCTGCACATCGAGTCGTCCGGGCAGCTCTGCGTCTACTGCGGGGCGTGCGTCGGCATCTGCCCCCTCAACTGCATTTACCTCGACGAGACCCGGATCACGTTCGACGAGCGGGTCTGCACGCGTTGCGAGATCTGCGTGAAAGCCTGCCCGGTCGGCGCCATCGAGATCGGGTAGCACGGAGCCGTTCGATTCGACGGGGCGAAGGAACCATGGAGGACCGTAAGACCGACGTGCTCGTGATTGGGGCCGGCCCGGCCGGCAGCATGACCGCCAAGTGGGCGGCGAAGCACGGCGCGAACGTGCTGATGATCGAGAAGCGCCAGGAGATCGGCAGCCCCGTCCGGTGCGGGGAGGGCATGAGCAAGGAGTGGCTCCATGACGTCGGCATCCGTCCCGGACGCTGGATCAACGTCGAGGTCGAAGGGGCCCGCATCTTCGCGCCGAACGAGAAGGTCTTCGAGATCAACGAGAAGCACGCGGGGAATGAGGTCGGCTACGTCGTCGAGCGGGACGGCTTTGACAAGCAGCTCGCGATCGACGCGGCGAACGCCGGCGTCGAGGTCAAGCTCAAGACCGCGGCGGTCGCGATCCTCAAGGAGCACGGCCGCGTCGTCGGGGCGAAAGTGAAGGAGTTCGGGCAGACCTACGAGGTCCGCGCTCCGATCACGGTCGGGGCCGACGGCTTCGAGAGCCAGGTCGGCCGCTGGGCCGGCATCCCGACGAACATCGCGACCCGCGACATGGATACCTGCCTCCAGTACCGCATGACGAACGTCGACTCCGACCTGCGGTACTGCGACTTCTACCTCGGAAAGTGCGCCCCCGGCGGCTACGTGTGGATCTTTCCGAAGGCCGAGGGACTCGCGAACGTCGGGATCGGGGTCCAGGTGAGCCAGGTGGCGAACCCGGCGGACGCCCGGACGTACCTCGACCGGTGGATCGACAAGCACCCGGGCTATGCGAAAGGGAAGAAGATCGACATGGTCGGTGGCGGGGTCTCGATCTCGCCTCCGCTCAAGCAGACCGTCGGCGACGGGATCATGCTGGTCGGCGATGCCGCCCGGATGATCGACCCCCTGACGGGGGGCGGGATCGCGAACGGTTGCATCGCGGGCAAGATCTGCGGCACCGTCGCGGCCGAAGCGGTCGCCGCCGGGGACGTCTCGAAGGAGTTCCTCCAGAAGTACGAGAAGGGCTGGCGCGCGCGCATCGAGGAGAAGCTCTACCGCAACTGGCTCGCGAAGGAGAAGCTCGTCACCCTGAGCGACGAGACGTTCGACAAAGTGATCGACGCCCTCCAGGACGTCCGACTCGAGAAGCTGAGCGTCCACAACATCCTGAAGGCCGTCCGCGACAAGCACCCGGACGTCACGAGGGAGTTCGAGGCGTTCCTCTGAACGCCGGGGGATCCCGATGCCCGGTGCTCCGAACCGTCCTCCCGAGAAACCGGTCGAGGTACCGGTCGCTCCGCCGGTCCCCGAGACTCCCGCGCAGAGGGCCCTGCGGCGCCTCGCGCCGTCGCGCGTCGCCCTCCTCCTCGAGATCTGGAAGGGTTCGCCGAGCCCCGAGCTCACCGTACCGTACGCCCGGGCCGAAGCGGCGTTCGCGGCGGGAGATTACGAGGACGCGGTGAGCGCGCTCGACCTCCTGTCGATCCGGTTCGCCGAGCCTCGGTGGCCGTCGTTCCCGGAGCCGTTCCGCCGCCTTCGCGTCGCGATCCCGACCCCGGTACCGCCGCATTGGGATCCCGAGCACGGGCTCGCGCCGGGCGAGCGGGAGGCCCGCCGGGCGCACCGGGCCGCCGAGGACCAGCTCGCGCTCGCGGACGGTACGCTCGCCTGGGCCGCGGCCCACGGGGTGGAGATCGGAGAGTTCGCGCCTCGGCTTGCGGCCGCCCGCACCGAACTCGGGACCTCGGGGGTCTCCGTCGCGGTCTACGAGGCGATCGACGCGTTCTGGCGCGCCGTCCGCGAGCGGCTCCCCGATCCCGTGGGTCGCGCGCGTGCCGCCCCGTCCGCGACCGCCGCACCGGAGCCCGTCGGCGACGCGTGACGACTCCGCCGTGACGGACCCCGAGCCCACCCCCACCCGCCGCCGCGTCCGGCGGGGCGAGGGCGAGGTCACCGAGTGGCCCCGGGGGCTCGTGGCGTACGTGCCGAAAGGATCGGACGAAGGCACGGCGTCCATCGAAGAGGACCGGACCCGGAACCGGATCTTGCTCGCCGGTCGGCTCCTCGCCCTGCTCCGAGCCCAGGGCCGGGAGGTCGACGCGGAGGTGGCCGAGCTCCGGGCGGCCGAGCAGGCGCTCTCCCACAACGACCGCCGGACCGCCACGGAGCTCGTCGAGCGCCTCCTCGCCGCGCTCGACCGGCTCACCGGCGAGAGGGGCGGGCCACCAGCTTAAGCCGAGATGCACCGTCCCGCCGGTCGATGTCCCCTCCGAGGTTCGGAACGTTCTCGATCGTCGCGTACGAGAAGGAGACCCGCACGTGGGGGGTCGCCGTGCAATCGAAGTTCATCGCGGTCGGCGCAGTCGTGCCGTACGCGGAGGCGGGTGC
>JAKAVQ010000005.1 GCA_021817245.1 Thermoplasmata archaeon | reverse complement strand
AGGGCTTTCAAACGGGCCTCTTTGAGCGCGGCCATGCCCTTTTCGCGGCCTGCCTGCACCCGTGCCCGCTGTTCCTCGGTCATCGATGCGAAGCGGGTTCGGGCGGCCGCCCGTCGATTCCATTCCGACTCGAGGAGCCCGCTGAACGGGAGGAGCGCCTGCATCTCGGGTTTCAGGCGCGAGAAGAACCGCTCGCGGTCCGGCTTCGAGGCCGGGCACCGAGTCTCTCGGTCGAGCGGGTCCGACGCTCGGAGCGCGACGAGCGGATCGAGGGGACACGTGTTGACGCTGCATCGTCCGGCGCGGCTGCACTCCCGGATGAACGCCCACTCGTTGAGGCCGAGACGCGCGAACTCGGGGGCGACGCGGGATGGACGGTGGGCCGCGGTCACGTCCCACCCCCCTCCCGCTCGAGGTGGGACCTTGCCCGATCCGCTCGTGTTGGCTTGCCACCGAAGAGGTCCCCGGGGTCCGGGCCAGGGTCCGGTTCTTGATGCGGCAAGAGCGGCACGTCCGCATGCTTTGTGACGCCTGTGCCACTTGTGACGCCTCCCACATCTGACCCCCCCTTCGAATGCGTGTTCTCTTGCGAGGGGGGGTGTGGCATAGCAAGCGGCACAAGTGGCACAAGTGGCACAGAATCGTTCTCACTGCTGGCGCCCTGTGCCACTTGTGACACGTCCACCGCGACCCCGTCCAAGGTCGCTTGGGCAACGGGGAAGCGACTGCGCACGTCGGCCGCCCCGGGGACGAACCGGGCGAAAAGGCGGTTCAACGCCGGGACATCGGTCACGATGAGGACGCTGCGCGCGACCTTCCCGTCGCGGATGCGGAACCTCTTAACGCCCGGCTCCCCGACGAGCCCCCGCCACCACCCGATGATCGACTTCGAGCTGAGTGCCTTGGTCGTTCTCTCGGAGAGAAGCGACGCCGTCAGCGCCTCGTCGTGTTGCGGTCCGTCGTCGTTCCGAGTGCGGACGAGGTAGAACCCGGGGGACTCGGCGGCTACGTCCCATCCCTCGTCCAAAGCCGAGTAGACGAGGTTGAGAATCACGCCCTCGGGAGTGTGCGACTTCTCTTCGACCAACCGCCGGCCGAGCTCCTCAGCGACCGACGCGAGACCTTGTACCAGGTCGGGATCACCCTCCGCCTGGGCAATCGCGTTCACGATGAGGAACGTCTCACGGATCCGGTGCGATCTGACACGGGGCAGGGGAACCCGCGTCGGTAGCTCGAGCTTTCCGTCTCGAGCCCGGGCCAGCAACCGTACGCGAAACAGGAGTAGTTGCCGCTGGAGCCTCCTCGCGCGGACTACCCAGTCGGCCGGGGGGATGAGGTCGATGTCCCTCGAGGTAGTCTCGGCCTTGAGCGGGACCCCGCGGCTGTTGAAGCCGTCGTCGTCGTACGCCTTTCGGATCGCGACAACGGTCGTCCCGAAACTCGAGAGATACTGCACGCTCCCCGACTCCGTCGAGTAGCGCGGCATGACCGCACCGTCGGCGCGGGAGTTCAGGAACTCGATCAGGTCCGAGGACTCACTCGAATCGCGAACATCGGCCTCGTCCAACAGCAAGGTCGCCCCCGGCCATGGGTCGAGCGTCCGAGCGATGGAGGGCACGCGATTCGTCTTTAGGAAGTACATCGCGCGGTACGTCGTGAAGCGACAGACTGTCAGGAGGCGCTTCTTGCCGCTCTCCGATGGCCCGGTGGCCCGGAGGATCGGGGCGAATCGCTCAACCGCCTTGTCGTAGAACGGCCCGTACGCCCAGGTCGATAGCGCGATGTGGTTCCAGAGTCTGAACACGGGCAGTTCCTTTCCCGGATCGTAGACCTCGAGAGCCAGCGCCTCGGCGTCCCGCAGCAGATCGTGGACCGTCCCATATTCCTCGACCCCGTCGGGGAGGGTGAGCACCGGCCGCAGTGCGTCTACGACGGGCTGAGGTAGCACACGCCCCCCGGGAACGGCGACCTCGCTCACAACCTCCCAGTGTTCCTTGGCACCGATTCGGGCAGCGCTGTATGCGATGAATGCGGGCCCGCCTGGGGTCAGGATTTCTTCGATTACGCGGCCATCCGGGAGGACTTCGCTGGTCGAGAATCGACCGCCGTCAGCGGCCGACGCAGCATCACGTCGCACCTCGACGAGCTGCTTGTGGACAATCGCCTGAGCTTCCCTCCACCTCGAGCTGTCCGATGGCTTGGCGAGTGCCTCGGGGAGGTTCGCAGCTTCGACGAGGGCCGTTTCCACGTCCGACGCCCGGATGTGGGTGGCGCCCGCCTTCTGGGCCTCGAACGCGACAGACTCGAGCCAGGTGCCAAACTGCTTGGGAACGTCCTCGCGACGAAACATCGGGCGATTCTCCCCGGACTTCGGAGGGGCGATCACCGGCGGACCCTCCATCGTCGGGCGAGCGAGGCGAGGTCGTTCCTGACGGGGTGGTACGCGGGCTCCGGGCAAGCCGCGGCCGCGGCTTGCCCCTCACCGTAACGGAGGAGCGCCGCGACGCCCGCCGGCGGCCGCGTTCGCATGCGGGCAATGGTACGGTCGAGACTCGGGCCCGGAGCCCACTCGGGGTGCGGGCAGTTGACGATCTCCCGGACCTGCTCTGCGTTGGCTCCGGCCACGACCGCGTGACCGGCGAGCGCGAAGCAAAGGGCGAAGTCCCGCGAGTCCCCGGTAGTGTGCCCCGCGATCCAGGCGACGAGCTCGCCGGCTCGCCCCGACTCCTTCATGCGGAGTAGGACCTCGGCCGCGCCGGAAGGGACGGCCCGTGGATCAACTCTTACCGTTGTGCCCGGGCCGGCTGTCGGAGATCCGCGGATTGCCGCGCGCCATGCGTCCCGGAGCCAGGGCGCCGCCGCGTCGAGCGCGAGACCGACGGCGTCGAACTCCGGGATCGGAGCGTCCAGGCCTACGAGCACACGGTATTCGCCTCGACCGCGGTTGACCGTCGGGGCGACGTACATCAGGCCGCCGACCAGCACGTCGACGAACCCACCGAGCCCGGTCACCCGAGAGGGAACGCCCGGCGGGAGCGACGTGCGGTAGCGGAACAGGTCGTGCGTTCCGCCGCTGCGGGTCGATTCACGGTAGCCGCCGAGAGGTTTCGGCCTCGAAAACTGACCGGGGTCGTGCTTGCCCGAGTCGTCGTCGACGCAGCCGAGCCTCGGGCCTCCCCATCGGGAATCGTCGAGCACGATGGCGAAGCCCGCAGCTTCGGGGTGCGCGTGTGCGAAGCCGCGAATTCGGTCCGCGCCAAGTAGAGGCCCGTCCCCTTCCCATCGGATCATCGGGCGAAGGTCCCCGGGACCCGCGTCGCGCACCGGGACGATCCCGAGCCGGCCAGGCCACAGGGCGTCCCACGCGAGAGCAAGCAGAGGCCAGGGCGAGTCGGTCACGCTCGCACCCCCCGGAACGACGGGACGTACCGCAGCGCAAGACCACGCTCGATCTCTCTCGTTCCACACGCCCAACAGACCTCGGTTCCGGTCCGCGCTTCGTGCCATCGCGCCACCGTGGGCGAGAGTTCGCGGTCGCACCGAGCGCACCTCACAGCCGTCCTCCCTCCTCGACAACGGTGAGCCGGCCCGGGCTGGTCTTGGTGAAAACGATGAGTATGTCTTCCCTGGCGGCGAGCGGGCCCAGCTCAGCGAGGAAACGCTCTACGCGGTCGAGTCGGCCTCGGACGACGAGAGCCGCCGTCCGTTTCGGCGCAAGAAGGTCAGACGCGTCCCGCATGATGTCCTTCCTTCTCGACGCGAATCTCTCCGAGCAGCTTCCGCGCGACCGCAGCCGTCAGCGCCGGGTCGTCGTCTTCGGCCGCGAGTTCGACCAAGGCACGGATCGGGTCGGCAGCCTCGAGCCGGGCGAGCGCGCGGCGGAACTCCGGGCCTGCGGTCAAAGGCTCCCTCCCGCGGCCTTGACGAGTCGGTCGATCTCGGCCTCTTTGCCCGGCGGCGCGACAAGGAGGAGGTTGCCCAGGCCGAACGCGACGAGGACCTCGCAGCCGTCGGCGACCCCCGCAGAGAGCGCCCATGCCCTTGGAAGGCGCATCACGAGGGAGTTCCCCGGTCGCCCGGCTCGGTTCACTTTGCGGTGTTCGCGCAGGAGCATCGGTCCACCGTTTGTAAATAGGACGCGGAAACCAATATATGCTCGTGTTTGTAACCTTGATACAATGACGGGTACACCCGGACGCAAGCCGATGTCGTTGACGGGCGGTCGCCTGGAAAGCGAGAAGCACACCCACGAGGTCTACGAGATTATCCGCACTCTCGGCAACGGGGAACGGCTCCCGGTGCGCTTCCGGGAGATCACTAAGCGGCTCTCCCCTCCGCCCGGATCTAACGACACGACGTGGCGACGGGTGACGGCGCAGCGGGCGATCAACCGGCTTCGCGCCGAAGGCTGGATTGAGAAGACCATCGAAGGCTACCAAGCCCTCGACCCGCCCCTCTACCCGTTCTACGCCCTGCGAGCGAACCTGGAAGAACTCCTCAACCGGGGAATCCGCCTCCTCGACATTCCCCCGGACGGCACGGGGGCTGGCGACCGCGAGTGGCTGGTCGCGGCCGACTGGCTGAGCCTGGAGTTGGCGACGACCCTTGGCCTTTGGATCCGAGCGATTGACCGACGCATCCTCGAGCGGGCCAAGTCACATGGATACTTCTTCGGTCGATACAACAATGCCGGGATCGAAACGACCGAAGGGCTCAGCGAGTCACACACGGTGGGCTACCGCGCCGGGGCTCTCGCATCCGAGCTGGTCCATGGATACCTCGCCCCGGAGGAGGAGACCGCCATGGGGCTCTCGGGGCTCCACGAGAAACAGACGACCAGCGTGCGGGCCTACCGGGAAGAGGTCGAAAGGCTCGTAGCGAGCGGGCGTCTCGCATCTCCCGGGCAACTCCTCGTTTCAGCGAAGGAACACCGCGAGTCGCTCCGCCGTGCCCGACGCGCGGCGCGGGTCCTCAGGCCGCTCCGATCGGAGGCAATCCGGACGGTGCGGCGGGTCTGGCAGAACGAGTCTAGGACCGGATACAGTCGAGAGTTCGAATAAGTAGTTAATCAAATCCCAGCAAACTCGTGATGCGTGCCTGAAGGTCCGCGGGCCACGGATTCTTGAGATGCCCTCACGGGTACCCGAATCGTGAACTATTAGTCCCTTTATAATGGGACCAAGCTACCCCACAGTCCCGCGTTGGTCCCTCAAACTACGCGCTATTTGAGCGTAGTTGGCCCGGGCCAACCTCCGACATCCACCGCTTCCTCGGACGGGCGATAGAATCCGTCGTGAGCGACGTGCCGGAGGCTCGAGTAGATGGGCCGAAAAGAGGGGCCCGGCCACATCCCGCGGCTCGTCGGCGTGGAAGCAGCAAGGATGGACACGGGCACGGGCCGGGCGGCGGCGGACCGGCCCTGGCGAGCCTGGCCCGGGGCGTGGCGGGCCCGTCGGTCGGGTCCCTGCGGGGTGGAACGCTCGCACGCCCTCCCCAGCTCTTCGAGGCGCGCGACCATGGGGCGTTGCCCGCGACCCTTTGGGAAACGGGTGTTTCAGGACCTTCGCGGAACCCCTTACATCCTACGCCACCATCGTAGGGATGATCGATGTCCGAGGCGACGCACGCTCCGCCGATACCGGGGCTCGCCCCGATGCCTGCGCTCTCCTGGAGCATTCCTGGCCTCCGGGAGGACCCCACGATGTGCCTGCGGTGCCGCTCGGCCCAGCTCCTTTGCGGCAAGCCCATCTGTCCAATCCTGCTCAAGTACCGGGCCTTCGAACGCACCCTCCCGATGGTCGACGGTGTTCGGATGGAGGGCTCGTCCCCCCCCGGTCTCTTCGTCGGCCGGTTCGGCTATCCCAAGGTCTCGGTGGGTCCGCTCCTGAGCCCGGAGCACGGTTCGACCGAATTGTTCGATACCCCCGAGGAGTGGGTCGGTCGGTCCGTGGCGGAGGTGGTGGCGTTCCGCACGGGGCTCGTCCGGGGTACGACGCGACTCCGGGTCACCGACGCCGAACAGCCGGTCCCGATGCTCGAAGAGCTCCAGCTCCTCGGTATCGCGGGCGAATCGGTCGAGACCGAGGCGACGTTCCGTCGCCCCCCCCGAGGGCATCTTGCGCTCTCGGACTCGACGCCGCCGTTCGGCCCGTCGGCCCCGATCGAGCGGGTGCGTCTCGACGTGCGACGGGTCGACCCTCACCTCGACCGCCTGGCCTCCGACACGGACGCGAACGCGCGCATCGCGGTCACGGAGCTCTACGGGCGCGGAGTCCGGGTCAGCCGGATCCAGCGCGCCTTCAGCGTGGGGGTTCTCGGACGTCGTGGGCGGCGCCGCCTCGTCCCGACCCGGTGGAGCATCACGGCCGTCGACGATCTGCTCTCCAAACGGAACCTCGACGCGGTACGGGGACTTCCCGAGCTCTCGGAGATCCTCCTTCACCGGTTCACCGCCCTCGACAATCGCTGGCTGATCGTGCTGCTCCCCGGCGCCTACCGGTACGAATCGATCGAAGCGTGGTACCCGAACACGCTCTGGAATCCTGACCCGAACCAGATCGTGGTGATGGGGGACCACGAGGGGCACGACGGGCGCACGACGTACGCGTCGATCGGGGGCTGCTACTACGCCGCCCGCCTCGCGACGAGCGAAGCGCTGCTCCGGCTCGGACGCCAGGCCGGGGTCGTCGTGCTCCGCGAGGTTCACCCCGGAGAGATCCTCCCCCTCGGAGTGTGGAACGTGCGGGAGCACGTGCGGCAGGCGATGCGGACCGCACCGGAGCACCTTTCGGACCTGCCGGCCCTTGAGGACCGGATCCGGGCCAGCTTCGCGATCCCGCTCGAGCGTTGGCGGACGGCGAGCGCCGTCCTGCACGAGGCCCGGACCCAGCGACGGCTCGACGAGTGGCTGCGCCCGGCTCCGCTGGCGTGAACCACGCGGCTAGGCGAACCGGGCGCCGCACCGGCCGCAAAAGGTGTCGATCGTCGCACGCGGTGCTCCGCACTGGGGACACGCCGGGGGCGTTCGGGGGCGACCGCAGCCCCGGCAGAACGTATCGCCCGCCAGCGCAGGATAGCCACAATCGGCGCAGCGCTCGGCGCTTGCGGCCTGGGCGGCGGTCCCTTCGGCTCCATCGGGCGGCTCCGCGCCCGGGTCGGGGCGTGTCGGAGGGGTCGAGGTCGATGTCTTGGGGGAAGGGGGAAGAGCCTCCACGGCGCCTCCAAGAGTCCGCCGGCCCCGAAGCGCAAGCCGAAACGCCTCGGAATACTCCGCCCGGTCGAACGCACGCCCGGCCTGGACGCGGAGGTCGGCGGCCACGACGTGGTCGGGGGCGCCCGGGCCGCCGGCCGCGATCTCCCGGTCGAGCAGCCGGAGCTGGAACTGCGACTCGGCACGGTTCTTCGCGAGTCCTGGAACGGCGGGGGCGGAAGTGGCCGGCGCGGGCGCCGGGGCCGTTCCCGGCGGGTTCGAGGGGAGGGGACCGCTCAGCGGGGCCGGAGGAGCTCGGGCCGCGCCTCGGTCCCGACGCACGTTCACGAGGGCTTCGTGCGCCCGCTGGGCCGTCTGGTAGGCCTGGTCGTAGTGCCGAGTGTCGAACTCGCCCTGCGCCTGGGCGATCAGCTCCCGCGCCCGGCCGACATCCGTGCCCTGCCCGGCCAGTACGTCCGACTCCCGCCGGGCCATGGCGATGCGGTTGAATGCCCGGTCCTGAACGAGATCGGGACGGTCTTGGAGCTCCCTCAAGAGCTGGGTTCTGCGGCGCCTCAGCCGCGTCCGGAGGTATAGGAAGAGGCCTAGGAGGATGGCCGCAAGGACGATGATGGCCGCGATCCCCAGAAGATCTTCCGACGTCAGTGAAGGGGTCATCGTCGCTCCGAGCGTTCGGTCCCGCGAGCGAGTGCGGGGCTGTGGCACCCACTAGGGCCGGTCGGTCTATTTAGAACGGTTTGCGAACCGGTCGGCCGAGGAGGTAGGTCGAGCGCGCCCCGTCGATGCGGACGGGGACCACCCGGCCGAGCGGCGGCCGCTCTTCGAGCACCACCGGTAGGTAGTTGGGGAGACGGGCGACCGCGCTCGTTCCGGGGCCGTACTCGACGACCCTCGCCAAGCCTTCCCGGCCGATCCAGCGCTCGAACCGCTCCCGGGCGATCCGCTGGCGGAGCGCCGCGAGCTCCCGCGAGCGCCGCTTTGCGATCGTTGCCCCGACTGCGGCGGCGCGCGCGGCCGGGGTCCCCGGTCGCGGCGAGAAGCGCGTGACGTTGACGTTCTCGGGTTGGACCCGCTCGAGAAGCTCCCGGGTCGCCCGGTGGTCCTCCTCGGTCTCCCCGGGGTACCCGACGATGACGTCGGTCGACAGCATCAGATCGGGGAGACGGCTTCGGGCCTCGCCCACCGACCGCTCGAATTCCCGTGCGTCGTACCCGCGGTGCATCGACGAAAGGACGTGGTCCGAGCCGCTCTGGAGCGGGAGGTGGAGGAAGCGGTAGAAGCGGGGATCGGCCAGCGCCGCGACGTGCTCCGAGCGGATCGGCGCCAAGGTCTGGGGGCTCATCATGCCGACGCGGACCGAGAAGTCCCCCGGGATCTCCGCGATCGCCCGAAGGAGCTCCGGGAGCCGGGGTCCGTCGACAGCGTCGAGCCCCCACGCGGACGTGTCGAGCGAGGTCAGGCGGACCTCGCGCGCCCCGCGCGAGATGGCCGCCCGGACGCGCGCGACGACCTCGGCCAGGGGGACGCTCGAAAGCGGTCCGCGGGCCAGGCGACTGAAGCAGTAGGCACAGCCGCTCGCGCATCCCTGGGCGAGCACCACCTCCTCGGACGCGGTGGCGGGGGGCGCCGGCGGGTCGAGCGCCACCCCGAGTCGTGACCCTGTGGTGTCCGGCACCTCGGTCGGGGACGCGGGCGTCCCGGCGAGGAGTTTCGGGAGGGCGTTCTGCTCGCGGATCGGTACGAACGTCGTCCGGGTCCGGCCGGGCCCCGCGAAGAGGCCGGTCCTCAGCGGGACAAGGCAGCCGGTGACGTAGAGGCGGGGGATCCGCGCGGAAAGCGCCTCCCAACGACGGACCATGCGCGCCTCCGTCGACCCGATCACGCCACAGGTGACGAGAACCCCGGCCTCGGCGCGGCCCGGGTCTCCGACGACCTCATGGCCGTGATGCGCGAGGTCGCGGGCGATCGCCGACCCTTCGCCCTGGTTCTGGGAGCAACCGTAGCTCTCGACGTAGACCCGCACGGGTCGCCCCCTCCCCAGTGAAGGCGACCTCAGAAGACCGACAGCTTGTCGGTGAGCAGCCGCCGCGGGATCGAGTCGATCTGGTCGAACCAGCCCTGCGCGACGGCTTCCGCCTGGGTGCGGACCTGGGCGAGCTTGACGCCGTCCGCCGGCAGTACCTGGAGGCTCGCGACCTGCGGCTGATCGACCGGCTTACCGATCTGGGAGAGGATCCGGACGTGGACCTCCCGTACGTCGCCCCCGGCCTCCTTCACGATGTCGTTCGCGATCAGGTTGCCGAGCAGGTTGTAGATCTTGCCGACGTGGTTGACGGGGTTCTTGCCCGCCGACGCCTCGAGGCTCATCGGGCGGCAGGGGGTGATGAGACCGTTCGCCCGGTTACCACGACCGACCGAGCCGTCGTCGCCGGCCTCCATGGAGCAGCCGGTGACGGTGAGGTAGTACCGGCCGAGCTCGGGGTCATCGGCGGTGTTGACGTCGATCGTGACCTTGCGGCGGGTGAGCTTCGCGGCCTGGTCGGCGAGCTTCTCCTGAATCTCGTCGCAGACCGAGCGGTACTCCTGGGGAGTGCGGACCTCGCTGTCGACCAGAGCGGCGGCGACCGTGAGGTGAATGTCGTCGCCTTGGCGGTAGCCCATCACCTTGACATCCTCCCCCAGCGCGGGGAGCTTCTTCTTCAGCTTGAGGGTGAGGAACCGCTCGCTCTCCAGGACCAGACGCTCGGTGTCCGACAGTGGGGCGAAGCCGACCCCGAAGCTCGTGTCGTTCGCGAGGACCGCTTTCTGGTCGAAGACCCCGCGCAGGTCGACCGACCCCTGTCCGATCTTGCAGTCGAACTCGACGTGCTTGTCGATGTCGATGTGCGCGCAGACGGACTGGACGTACTTCTTCGCCGCATCGATCGCCACGTCGCGGTACGGGAGCTTCTCGCCGTTGACCTCGGTCGTGGCCCGGCCGACCAGCAGGATATAGATCGGGCTCGTCACCCGGCCCCCCCCGAACTTCGGCTCCGAGCCGCCCCCGACGACCTGGGTCTCGTCGGTGTTGTGATGGAGGATCTTACCGAACTCGTCCAGGTACAGCCGGCAGAGGGCCCGGCTCACCGACTCCGAGACGCCGTCCGCGATCGAGTCCGGATGGCCGAGGCCCTTCCGCTCGACGAGCTCGACGCCCTGGTCTTCGATGTGGACGGTGCGCAGCGGTTCGACCTGTATGTTGCGGCCCATGGCGGGTTCCCTTCGGTCGGCGGAGCCAGGGGTGACTTTAAGAGTTGCGCGAACGGCCGGCGCCGCGACGCCCGGCGCCGCGGGCCGTCCTAGTTGTGTCCGGCGAAAACTCTCTTCGCGAGATGCGGCCCGGCCCGTTCGTAGCCGAGCGCGCGGTAGTACTCTCGGGTCCCCACCGCGCTCGTGACGAACACCCGATCGTACCCGGCGTTGGCGACGTACGCCTCGGCGGCCGCGAGAAGGGCTCGACCGAAGCCGCGGTGCTGGTACTCGGCCCCGGGCCCCACGGCCTTGCCGACCGGAACGGCCCGCCCGACGACCTTCAGCTCCCGGATCACGGGCGACGAGAGCGACTCTGAATCCGCTCGCGACGGCACCCGCAGCCGGAGGAATCCCGCGATCGTGTCGGTCGTCGGTTCCTCCCACGCCCAGAAGAGCTCTCGACCCCCGCCCGCGGCGTACTCGGTCCGGGTCAGCGAGAACTCTTCGGGAGCGGGGGTCGCCCGCCGGCCGGCCTCGCGGCATCGCAGGCAGCGGCAGTGCGCCCCCGTGGCCGCGAGCCGCCGGAGCGCCTCCTCCCGGAGATTGCTCATCCTCACGCCGGCCGCGATCAGACGGGCCGGGATGTCGCGCTGGATCCGCTGAATCCGAACCCAGGGTGGGAGGTGACGCTTCATTTCGGCGAGCAGCGTCGCGGCGGTCGCCGCGTCGTAGGGTGCGTAGCGGCCGGCCGCCCAGTCATCGTAGAGCGGCGTGCCGGGAAGGACGAGGGTCGGGTAGATCTTGAGGAAGTCCGGTCGGAAGGCCTCCGCATCGAAGAGGCGGCGAAAGTCGGCAAGGTCCTTCGCCGGGTCCATCCCGGGCAGGCCGACCATCAGGTGGTAGCCGACCTTGAGCCCGCGGTCGCGCGCCTCGCGGGTCGCCCGCTCGACATCGCCGGCCGAGTGGGCGCGCCCCACCGCTGCGAGGACGTCGTCGTGGAGGCACTCGACCCCGATCTCCACCCGGGTAACCCCGGCGTCGAGCAGGAACGGGAGCACTCGCTCGTCACACCAGTCCGGGCGGGTCTCAACGGTCAGTCCCACCATCCGGTGCTCGGCGACCTCGTTGGCGGCCTGGGCGGCCGCAAGGGTCGGGGAGGGCTGGCCGTTGAGCCCGTCGTAGATCCCGCGGAAGACCTCTTCCTGGACACGACGGGGACGGGCCGGGAACGTGCCGCCCATGACGATCACCTCTACCTTGCCCGTCGGGTGTCCGATCGCCTCCAGGGTGTCGAGGCGATGGCGGGTGATCGCCGCCGAGTCCCAGTGGAACTGGGCGCCGCGCAGGGCGGACGGTTCCTCGCCCGTGTAGCTCTGCGGGCTCGCGTTCTCGATCCCTCCGGGGCAGTACGTGCATCGGCCGTGGGGACACCGGGCGGGCGCGGTCATGACCGCCACGATCGCCACGCCCGAGAGCGTCCGGGACGGCTTACGCCGCACCCCGGCCCCGAAGCGCGCCCGCTCCTCCGGAGCAAGTTCCCGCAGCCAATCGACGTTCGACGGAAGGGGGCCGCTCGGGTCGGTGGTGCGCATCCAGGCGAGCTTGGCTCGGTGGATCTCCTCGGGTGAGGGGACGGTCTCCCCGGTCAGCGGTGGAGCCACGGACGGGTCTCTCCCGTGATGACGTACGGGGCCTTTCTCAGGTCCTCCACGGTTCGGGAGCCGGTAAGGAACATCGCGACCTTGAGCTCGTGGACGAGCGTGGCGAGCTCCGTCCGGGTCTCCTCGTAGCCGGTCGAAGCGGCCCGGAGGACCCCGCCGGCCGTGCCGGCGGCCGAGGCTCCCAGCGCGAGCGCCCGTGCCACGTCGAGCCCCGAGCGGACCCCTCCGCTCGCGATCACCGGCAACCCGAGCGGGACGAGCTCGAGGACCGAGACGGGGGAGGGAATCCCCCAGTCCCAGAAGGTCTTGCCGACGCGGGCCTCCCGCTGGGCCCCCTGGTCGACCGCGCGGTAATACTCGACGGCCGCGAACGAGGTTCCTCCGGTGCCGCTCACGTCGAACGCCCGTACTCCCCGCTCGCGCAGGCCCTCCGCGACGCTGGACGAGATCCCGGCCCCGGTCTCCTTCACCAGGACCGGGAACCGCTGCGCGAGCTCCCCGATCCGTTCGAGGCAGCCCTTCGCGCGCCGGTCCCCCTCGGGCTGCACCATCTCCTGGAGGAAGTTGAGGTGGATCGCGAGGAAGTCGGCGCCAATGAGCTCCATCGCGGCGCGGACCTCGTCCGCCCCGACGACGCGATCCCGCGCCTTTTGGGGGATGATCTGCGGCGCGCCGATGTTCGCGAACTTGAGGGGCACCGCATGGCGGGCCACGCACGAGTAGCTCTTCGGATACTGCCCCTTCAGCACGGCGGCGCGCTCGCTCCCGACCCCCATGGCGACGCCCACCTCCGCCGCGGCGCGCGCGAGGTTTTCGTTGATCTTCGCCGCGTCCGGGAAGCCCCCGGTCATCCCCGTGATGACGATCGGGGCGCGCAACCGGTGTCCGAGCAGCGTGATCGATGGGTCGACCTCCTCGAAGTCGACCTCGGGAAGCGCGCGGTGAACGAGCTGGATGTCGTCCCAGTAGCGGTACCGGCCCTCGACCTCTCGACCGAGCACGACCTTCACGTGCTCCGCCTTGCGATGGCTCAGGTCGAGGCCACCGGTCGGCTCCGAAGGATCACCGGGTCCCGGTGTGCGCCCAGCTCCCGTAGACCGATTCCCCCCGGATCGCTCGCGCTAGCGCTCCATCCGTCAGTCCGCTAATAAGAGCTGCGTCGGTGCCGGCCGCCGCGATGGCGAGCATGGCCTCCGCCTTGCCCCGGATACCGCCGGTGACATCGGGGGTACGGGGAGATGCCCGTAGCGCGTCGGCGACCTCGCGCGTGACCTCCGGCACGACCGTTCTGGCCCCGCCGGGCCGCCCTTCGAGGACCCCGGGGACGTCACTGACGAAGAGAACGCGGACCGGGCGCAGCGCCGGCACGAGCGCCCGCGCGATCGTGTCGGCGCTGAGGATGGAGCTTCCCCAGACCGCGTCGGGCACGACATCGCCAAAGGAGACCGGGAGCCCTCCCCGCTCGAGCGCTTCGGAGAACGGTCGACTCTCGAGGTCCGCGAGGACGCCTTCCCGGCTGTGCGCGTGCGTGGAGATCGGCACCGACGCCGGGGCGCCGCCGGCCCGTACCAGGGCCTGCAGGACCCCGAGATGGAGCCGCCGCACCTCGGTCGCCACGATCGCGGCGCCCCGGATCCGGTGGGCCGCCGATCCTCCCGGCTCAGGGGGACGAGCGAGACCGAACCGCCGTGCGCCGGGGTGACCGAACGAGCCGGCGCCGTGGAGGAGCACCACCCGCGCCTCCCGGCTCCCTTCGACGACCTCCCGGGCGAGCCGCGCGAGCACCTTGGGGCGGAGGCGCTCGACCTCTCGCTTGCGGGTGATGACGCTCCCGCCGAGCTTGACGATCACGAGCGGCCGCGGGACGGTCGACGGCGCGGCCATCGATCCCGAGAGAGGCCTAGGCGTGGTCCGGCCCGGTGCCGCGTGTGAACAGTAGGTACGCGCCAAGGATCAGGGGGATCAGCGACGCGAAGTACACCCAGTCGAGGGTCACCAGCCAGAAGGACATCCCGAAAAGGCCCACACCGCACAGGATCGCGGCGAAGATCACGAACGGGACGACCGAGCGCGTGCGCGCTCCGTGGGAGGGCGGGGCCGAGGAGAACGCCGACATCGACCGGACGAGAGCGGTGCTCCTTCAAATGAGTTCGGTCGGGTCGCCTTCGACCTCTCGCGCGTCTTGTTCGGGTCGTCGTTCGGCGCGTACGACGGCCCGCGGCTCGGGTCTTGGCAAAAGGTAGATATGGCTCGCTCTCCTCGCACACCCGCCCGAGGCCCGGGCAGGCTTAGACGGTGCCACCTGCTCCCGAAGACCCCCCGGCGGAAGCGCCGGCAAGGCCCGACCCTACGTACGCCGCGAACCCGGCGGTCGCTCCCGTCGGCGACCGCCACCCGGCGGGGACCGCGCCCCCTCCGACCCTCGGAAGCGGGCCGGCCCCCGCCGGGACCCCGAGCTCGGCCAGCGAGTTCCTCGACTCCCTCCTCCAGACGAAGAGCGAACTCTTCCGAGGGAGCAAGGAGGTCCTTCGGGACTCGTACATCCCGAGCCGCCTGCCGCACCGGGAGCAGCAAGTCCGACAGGTCGCCGAGATCCTGGCACCGGCGCTCCGAGGCGACATCCCTTCGAATCTCCTGATCTACGGAAAGATCGGGACCGGCAAGACCGCCGTGGTTGCCCAGGTTCGACAGGAGATCCTGCGACGGACCGAGCTGGCGAGCCACATCAGCTTCGTGTCGTTGAACTGCGGCAACATCGACACCCCCTACAGTCTCCTCCAGACGATCGGGAACACGTTCGCCCGTCACGAGGCCGAGCGAATCCCGACGGGCTGGTCGCTCGACCGCGTCCAGGGCGGGATGCGCCGACTGATGGACACGAAGGGGGGGACGATCATCCTGGTCCTCGACGAGATCGACCGTCTGGTCGCCCGGAGCGGGGACAGCGTCCTCTATACCCTGAGCCAGATCAACACCGAGCTCGAGACCGCGCGGATGGTCCTCGTCGGCATCTCGAACGACCTCAAGTTCACGAACCAGCTCGACGCACGGGTACGCAGCCGGCTGAACGAGGAGAAGATCCTCTTTCCACCGTACGACGCGGTCCAGCTCCAGGACATCCTGCGGGAACGCGCCCGGGAGGCGTTCAAGGAAGGCGTGGTCGATCCGGGCGTCGTCGAGCGGTGCGCGGCGTACGCGGCCTTAGAGAACGGGGACGCCCGCCGGGCGCTCGCGCTGCTCCGGCTCGCGGCGGAGATGGCCGAGCGCGACCACGCGAAGCGGATCACGCCGGATCACGTGGTGAAGGCGAAGAATCGCCTCGAGCAGGACATCATCGTCGAGTGCTGCCGGACGCTTCCCCCCCACTGCAAGGTGCTCCTCTACGCGATCCTGCAGTCCTACGAGCGCCGCAGAAACGGCGTGCTCACGGGCGAGGTGTACGAGAGCTACAAGCGTCTCGCCGAGCGGCTCGGGCTCCAACCGCTCCACGCCCGCTCGATCTCGAACTACGTGAGCGAGCTCGAATCCCTTGGGCTCATCCGCGCGACGATCGTCTCCCGGGGGCGCGGCGGCCGGACCCGCGAGATCATCGTCGACGTCCCGATCTCCGAGACGATGCCGGCGCTGGAGGAGGACCCCCTGATCGCCCCCGTCGGTCGTCCGAAACCTCGGGGGCAGACGCTGCTCACGAACTTCGACAATCCCGGACGCACCGGTCCCTTCTGAGCGGGTCGGGCGGCGCGCCTTCCGAAGGTCCGCTCCGGGCTCCCCGACGGGAGGGACGGGCTAGGCCGCCGAGCTCTCCCCGACCGGCTCGGACGCGACCTCGGCGCTCGCGCGACGCCGCGCGCGCTCCCGCTTGAGCTCGCGCAGGTCGCGGTCGATCTCGTTGAGCTCGGTCGAGGCTCGGCGAAGGCGGATCCGTGCGATGCGCTCGAGCGCCGCGATCTCCCGGTCGATCTGATCGTCGGATCCCCGGTAGGGGCTCATGCCGCGGTTTCGCTGTCGATCTGCGCCTTCTGGAGCTTGGAGGAGAAGTCGATGAAGACCGACTTGATCTCGGTGAACTCCTCGATCGCCGCGCTGCCGGCCTCGCGGCCCCCGTTGCCGGTGTGCTTGATGCCGCCGAACGGCAGCTGGACCTCGGCGCCGATCGTCGGGGCGTTGACGTACGTGATCCCGGCCTCGAGGTCCCGGATCGCACGGAACGCCCGATTGACGTCCCGGGTGTAGATCGCGGAGGAGAGCCCGTACTCCACATCGTTCGCGACGCGCACGGCCTCGTCGTAGTCCGCGACGCGGATCACCGAGAGGACCGGCCCGAAGATCTCCTCCTTCGAGATCCGCGTCCCGTGCCGGGTCTCGAAGATCGTCGGTTCGAGGAAGTACCCCCGATCGTACGCTCCGCCCGTGAGCTTGTGACCTCCGTAGCGCAACGTCGCCTCGGAGCGGCCGATCTCGATGTACTCGAGGATCTTCGTCTCCTGGTCGCTCGAGGCGACCGGTCCCATGCCGGTCGCCGGGTCGAGCGGGTCACCGACGCGGAACCGGTCGAGCCGGTCGGTCAGCTTGCCGAGGAACTCGTCGTAGACCTTCGCCTGGACGATGAGGCGGCTCGTCGCGGTGCATCGCTGCCCCGCGGTCCCGAACGCGCCGAACAAAACGCCGTCGAGCGCGAGCGAAAGGTCCGCGTCGTCCATGAGGATCACGGGGTTCTTGCCCCCCAGCTCGAGATGGACCATCTTCAGTCCTTGAGCGCCCCGGACGTAGACGTCGCGGCCGGCCGCGACCCCGCCGGTGAACGAGACCGTGCGGACGTGGGGGTCCTCGACCAGCGCGTTGCCGACGACGCCGCCGGAGCCGGTGACGAGATTGACGACCCCGGGAGGGAGGCCCGCCTCTTCGTAGATGCGGACGACCTCCGCTCCGCAGCGGGAGGTCGCCGAGGCCGGCTTGAACACGACGGTGTTGCCGCTGATGAGGGCGGCGGCCATCTTCCAGTTGGGGATCGCCGTCGGGAAGTTCCACGGCGTGATGCAGACGACCACGCCCTTCGGCTGACGGACCGTCATGCAGAACTTGTTGCGGAGCTCGGAAGGAACGGTTTCCCCGAAGAGCCGGCGGCCCTCGCCGGCCATGTACTCGAGGAAGTCAATCGCCTCCTGGACGTCGCCGAGCCCCTCGCTCAAGACCTTGCCCATCTCCTGGGTCACAATGCGCCCGAGCGTGCCCTTCTGCTGCTTCATCCGTCGGGCGGCCTCGAGAAGGATCTCCCCGCGTTTGGGCGCCGGAGTATCCCGCCACCCCCGGAACGCCGCCTGAGCCGCGGCGACCGCCGCCCGTGCGTCGTCCGCGGTCCCGGAGACGAACGAACCGACCGATTCTCGGTTCGTGGGATTGATCGTCTCGAACCGGCGGGCGTGGGGGGGCATTGTCCACTTGCCTCCGATGAACAGACCGAATTCTGTGGGGGACGCCATGATCGGGACCTCGCGCGGGCGGCGAGGGACCGCGGTGGTAAAAGCCGTACCCCTCCGCGGCCCACAATCATTTTCGGCAGCGTACCTTCCCCTTCCGACGTGATCGACGTCGAGCTTCTCCGCAACCGCCCCGAAAAGGTCGAGGAGAACCTCGCTCGCCGGAGGAACCCGGAGTACCTTCGGCTGTTCGCGGAGGCGCGCGCCAAGGACGCCGAATGGAGGGCGGCACTTCTCGAGGCCGACCACTTCCGACGGCGGCGGAACGAGCTCAGCCGGGAGATCGCCGCCGCCCGGCGCGAGGCGAAGAGCCCGACGGCCCTGGAGGAAGAGGCCCGGGGTCTCCCCGAGGGACTGCGCGCCGCGGAACAACGCGAGCACGAGCTTCACGCGTCTCGTGACGCGGTGCTCCGCCGCATCCCGAACCTGCTCGACGATGCGGTCCCCTACGGCAAGGACGACTCCGAGAACGTCGTCGTCGCGACCTGGGGGGAGCCGATCCGGGGGGCGGGGGAACGCAAGGCCCACGGTGACGTGCTCGAGGCGCTCGGCCTGGCCGAGTTCGACCGTGCGCGTCGCGCGAGCGGCGCCGGGTTCTACTACCTCGAAGGGGACGTCGTTCTCCTCGACCTCGCGCTCCAGCGGTTCGCGCTCGATTTCCTGCGCGGCCGCGGGTTCACCCCCGTGGAGCCTCCGTTCCTGTTGCGCCGGGAGCCGTATGAGGGGGTCACCGACCTCGCGGACTTCGAGAACGTGATGTACAAGATCGAAGGGGAGGATCTCTACCTGATCGCCACCTCCGAGCACCCGCTCGCCGCGCTGTATCTCGGCGAGATCCTCGAAGAGGAGCGGCTGCCGATCCGGCTCGCCGGACTGAGCTACAGTTTCCGGCGGGAGATCGGGGGCCACGGGGTCGACCAGAAGGGGATCTTCCGCGTCCACCAGTTCTTCAAGATCGAGCAGTTCATCTTCGCCCGGCCCGAGGACTCTCCTCGCCTCCACGAGGAGCTCCGGGCGAACGCGGAGGAGCTTTTCCGCCGGCTGAAGGTCCCGTACCGCGTCGTGAACGTCTGCACGGGCGACGTCGGAACCGTCGCCGCCAAGAAGTACGACATCGAGGCCTGGTTCCCGCGGCAGCAGGCGTACCGCGAGGTCGTGAGTTGCTCGAACTGCACCGACTATCAGTCCCGTCGCCTCGGGATCCGGATGGGCAAGGCCGGCCGTCCGGGCAAGGTGGTGCCCCACACCCTGAACTCGACCGCGATCGCCACGTCGCGGGCGATCGCCGTGATTCTCGAGCAGTATCAGCGCCCGGACGGCTCCGTCGAGGTTCCCGAAGTCCTCCGGCCCTACATGGACGGGCGCGAGGCGATTGCCGTGGCATCGAAGGGGCCGTCGTGAACCGCCCCGCCCGAGAGGGTCGCGGCCGATGCGGACCATGCGCACCCTCGTGAACCGACGGGCTCCTCGGGCGCGCCGGTCGCCCGTCGCGCCGACCGACGTTCGACGGGGATCGGGACGGAGGGTCGCTTGACCCGTCAGCGGCAGCTCGACGAGTTCACCGCGGAGGGGGCGGTCCCGGCCGCCCCGATCCTTCCGCCCGGGCGGGCGCATCCCCCCGGACTCCCCGGAGTCTGGCAGACGTCGAACGGCACGGTAGCGCACCCCCTCTTGCGGCCCGATGCGATCCGGGCGCTGCCGTTCCAGCTCGACCTCGCCCGCGTCGGGCTCGCCGAGGATCTGCTGGTGGTGCTGCCGACCGGGCTCGGCAAGACCGTGATCGCGGCGCTCCTCGCCGCCGAGCTCCTTCGGGCCGGGGACGGGAAGATCCTGTTCCTCGCCCCGACCCGCCCGCTGGTCCAGCAACATTCCGAGTCCTTCGGGCGCTGGCTCGTCTCCCTACGGACCGCCCGGTTCACCGGCACCGTTCGCCGGCCGGTCCGGCAGGGCGCGTGGGAGACGGCCGATGTCGTGTTCGCCACCCCCGAGCTCGTCCAGAACGACCTCGAGGCCGGCCGCTGCGATCTCAAGGACGTCGCCCTCCTCGTCGTGGACGAGGCCCACCACGCGGTCGGCAAGTATGCCTACGTGCCGATCGCGGCCCGGTACCGGTCCGAGCGGCCCCCCGGCGGCCGGATCCTCGCCCTCACCGCCTCACCGGGGGGGAAGGAAGAGCGGGTGGAGGAGGTCGTGCGCGCGCTCGGCGTCGCCCGGATCGAGGCCCGGAGCCGGGACGACCCCGGCGTGCGGGAGTACGTCCAGCCGGTCGACATCGACACCCGGTGGGTCGACCTGCCGCCGGCTACCGCCCACGTCCGGGATCTCCTCGAGTTCGCCTCGCGGGCGACCGCCCGCAAACTGCAGAAGATGGGGTACCTGCGGAAGAAGCCGATCGCTTCGCTCTCGGTGAAGGACCTTATCGCCCTGCGCGCGGAGATCTTCGCGAGGCCCGGTCCGATGGTCCGACGGTTCGGTCCGCTGTTCCACCAGCTCGTCCTCCTCCATCTCCACCACGCCCAGGAACGCTTGGAGACCCAGGGGCTCGCACCGTTCCTTCAGTACCTCGACCGTCTCGAGGCAAAGCCGAAGCCGAGCCGGGGGGACCGCGCGATGCTCGCGCTCCCCGAGGTCGTCGAGGCCCGCCGAGAGGCCCGTTTGTTCCTCGAGACGACCCGGGAGCCGTCCCATCCGAAGCTCGACGCGCTCGTCGACCTGGTCCGGACCACGCTCGACGAACCCCGCCAGCATCCCCCCCGGATCCTCGTCTTCGCGCAGTATCGGGACACGATCCAGTCGATCCAGTCCGCGCTCGAGCGTGAGGGGTGGACGGTGGGCCGCTTCGTGGGCCAGGCGACCCGGGACCCCGACGACCGAGGCATGAACCAGAAGGAGCAGGCCCGGGTCCTCGCGTCGTTCCGGGAGGGTCGGTTCCCTCTCTTGGTCGCGAGCAGCGTGGCGGAAGAGGGGCTCGATGTCCCGGACGTGGACCTCGTGGTCTTCTTCGAATCGGTCCCGAGCGAGATCCGAGCGATCCAGCGCCGCGGCCGGACCGGGCGCAGCTCCCTCGGCCGGGTGGTCGTCCTCCTCACCCACGAGACTCGGGACGTCTCCTACCAGAAGGCCGAGGTCCGCCGGGAGAAGGCGATGCGTCGGATCGTCCGCCGGTTGTCGGCCGAGGCGCGCCGCCGACCCGAGGCTGCGTCTCCACCGGCCGGGTCGTCGGAGATCCGGCACGATGCGTCCGAAAACTCGGTATAAACATTCCCGAGCGGCAAGCGGCGTGCGACTCGGTCACGGAAGCTAAATAATCTCCACCGGGTCGAGCGCCCCGGTGCCCCCATGGGGATCCTCGCGGCGATCGCCCAGAACCTCGGGCTCGTCTCGCTCACCGTGATCTCGGTGGTCCTGACGGCCTATCTCGCGTACTCGATGCTCCACCCCGAACGGTTCTGAGTCGGTCGAAGCCCCGTGATCGAACTCCAGTCGCTCTGGGATGTGATCTTCCTCGTCGCGCTCGTCGTGGCGATCGCCCCGGCGTTCGGCGCGTACCTCGGACGGGTGTACCTCGACCGCCCGACGTTCGGGGACACCGTGCTCGGACCGATCGAGCGGGGGATCTACCGTCTCCTCGGGACGTCGCCCCGGCGGTCGATGACGGCCCGCGAGTACATGCTCGCGGTCCTCTTCGTCAACGTCGGTGTCTTCGCCTTCCTCTACGTGTTCTTCTTCTTCCAGAACCTCCTGCCGTACGACGCGACCGGCGCTCCCGGGATGAGCTGGGACCTCGCCCTGCACTCGGCCGCGAGCTTCACGACCAACACCGACTTCACCCACTTCACGAACGAGACCCAGATGAGCCTGGGCGCGCTCTTCATCGCGTACCCGCTCGCGCTGTTCGTGTCGGCAGCGACGGGTCTCTCCGTCGCCGCCGCGATGATCCGCGGTTGGGTCCGCAGGGACGGCACCATCGGCAACTTCTACGTCGACCTCGTCCGCACGATCTCCCGCGTGCTGCTGCCCCTCGCGACCCTATTCGCGCTGGTGATGGTCTTCGAAGGCGTTCCCCAGACGTTCACGAACTACGTTCTCGCGCACCCGCTCACCGGGGGCACCCAGGAGATCTTCCTCGGGCCGGTCGCTTCCTACCAGGCGATCTCGCTGCTCGGCACCAACGGCGGGGGCTTCTACTCGGCCAACATGGCATCGCCGATCGCGAACCCGAGCGCGTTGTCGAATCTCTTCGGGGTCTTCGCGATGATGCTGATCCCGTTCTCGACTCCGTTTGCGTTCGGGCAGATCATTCGCAAGCGGGGGGAAGCCTGGCCGTTCATGGGCACGATCCTCATCGTCTTCGCGATCGCGCTCGGGCTGTTCATCGCGTACCAGGCGGCCACGAACCCGGCGCTCGCGGGCATCGTCGGACTCGGACCCCAGGCCGCGGGGTATCCGGTCGGCCAGGAGACCCGGTTCAGCCTGCCCGAGTCGGCGCTCTTCCAGGTGGTGAGCGTCTACGACAACGTCGGGGCGAACAACATGCAGATCGGTGCGATCTCCCCGGTCGCCCAGCTCGTGCTGCTCTTCGGGATGTTCACCCAGAGCACTCCCGGCGGTGACGGGACCGGCTTTGGCGTGCTGTTGCTCTTCGCCGTGCTCGGCGTCTTCGTCGGGGGGCTCATGGTCGGGCGGACGCCCGAGTACCTCGGGAAGAAGATCACGACGGGCCACGTCCGCTGGGCGGCCCTGGCCCTCCTCGTCCATCCGGCGGTGATCCTGATCCCGTTTGTGGTCGCGGTCGCCGGCGGCTTCGTCTCGACCGCGGCTGCGACCCTTCCCGGGTCGGCCCACACGTTCTCCTCGGTCCTCTACGAGTTCACCAGCGAGTCGGCGAACAACGGCAGTGCCCTCTCCGCCGGTTCGTTCAACGACACGACGGTGTTCTTCAACGTCGCTGGGGCGGTCGTGATGCTCGTGGGCCGGTTCGTTCCGATCTGGGCGATGCTCGCGGTGGGCGGGATGTTCTCGGGTCAGGAGGTCCTTCCGCCGGGCCCCGGCACGCTGCAGACCGCGAGCACGACGTTCACGATCTACATCACGCTCTTTTTGATCATCGTCTCGGTCCTCCTGTTCCTTCCCGTGATCGCCCTCGGCCCGCTCGCGCAGATCGTGGGAGGTCCGTGAGATGGCGGAGCCCGGCGCGCGCGTGTCCGTCCGGAAGGTCCCCCACACGTCCGTGACGCGCGTGCTCGTGGACTCGGTCAAGCTGTTCCGCCCGAGCAACCAGGTTCGCTATCCGGTGATGTTCTGCGTGTACGTCCTCTTCCTCTTCCTGATCGTCCTGACGCTGTTCCCGAGGGCGTTCCCGGACATCGTGGGGACGTACGATCCCAATTATTTCGTCTGGGTCACGGTCATCCTGTTCCTGACCCTCTGGTTCGCGAACATCGCCACGGCGATCGCGGAAGCGCAGGGCCGGGCCCGGGCCGATGCCCTTCGGGAGATCCGCAGCGGGATCCGAGCGCGCCAGATTCTCCCGGACGGGACCGAGCAGTGGGTCCTCTCGGACGTCCTGCACGTCGGCGATACCCTCGAGATCCGGGCCGGCGAGCCGGTCCCGATGGACGGCGACGTCATCTCGGGCGCAGCCCTGATCGATGAGTCGATGATGACCGGGGAGTCCGAGCCGGTCATGCGCGAGAGCGGCGGCGACAAGACCAGCGTGCTCGGCGGGACCCGCGTGCTCCAGGGGACGGCCCGTCTGCGGGTCACGGCCGTGCGGGGCCAGTCGTTCCTCGACCGCCTGATCCGCCTCGTGGAGGGTCAGGGCCGGGAACCGACTCCGAACGAGCTCGCGCTCCTCGTCCTTCTCTCGGCCCTCACGGTCGCGTTGTTCACGGTCGTCGTGACGTTCATCTTCCTCGCCGACTTCACCGACATCGTCAAGATCGACCTCGCGACGATCGTCGCCCTCTTCGTCTGCCTGATGCCCACGACGATCGGGGCATTGCTGCCCGCGATCGGGATCTCGGGGATCAATCGCACGGCCCGCGCGAACGTCATCGCGAAGTCGGGAAAGGCGGTGGAGGCTGCCGGCGACCTGGACGTGCTGATCCTCGACAAGACCGGGACGATCACGGTCGGCAACCGGCTCGCGGTCCAGTTCGTCGAGGGCCCCGGAGTGGCGTCGAGCGACCTCCTCGAGGCGGCTCTCCTCTCCTCGAGCCTCGACGATACGCCCGAAGGCCGGTCGATCGTCCGGCTCGCCGCCCGCCGGAGCGCGCCGGCGCGTCGTCTCGAGCCCGGGAAGTACAAGGTGCTCCCCTTCTCCGTGGAGCGGCCGATGAGCGGGATCGTCCTCGCCGACGGTACCGAGGTCTACAAAGGCGCCGTGAAGACGATGGAGGGGATCGGCGCATTCGTACCGCCCGAGCTGCGCGCCGCGGCCGCCGACGCCGCGCGGCAGGGAATGACGCCGCTCGCGATCTCGATGAACCGGCGGGTCCTCGGACTGGTCCTCCTCAAGGACGTGGTCAAGCCCGGGATCCGCGACCGGTTGCGCGAGCTGAAGACGATGGGGATCCGCACGATCATGTGCACCGGCGACAACCGTCTGACCGCGGCCGCGATCGCGCGCGAGAGCGGGGTCGACGAGTTCATCGCGGAGGCGAAGCCCGAGTCGAAGCTGACGCTGATCGAGCGGGAGAAGGCGCGGGGCCGGCTGGTCGCGATGACCGGCGACGGGACCAACGATGCCCCGGCGCTCGCCCGTGCCGACGTGGGCCTCGCCATGAACAGCGGCACCGGGGCCGCGAAGGAGGCCGGCAACATGGTTGACCTCGACAACGACCCGACCAAGCTGATCGAGGTCGTGTCGATTGGTAAGCAGCTCCTGATCACGCGCGGGGCATTGACCACGTTTTCCATCACGAACGACGTCGCGAAGTACTTCGCGATCATCCCGGCGATCTTCATCGCGTCCGGGGCCGCCGCGCTTCCCGGGATTGGGGTCATGAACGTGCTGGGGCTCGACAACCCCCAGCTCGCGGTCCTTTCGGCGCTCCTGTTCAACGGGTTCATCATTCCCCTCCTCATCCCGCTCGCGCTCGTGGGCGTCCCCTTCCGTCCCCGGACCGCCATCGACCTATTGCGCCGCAACCTCGTCACCTACGGGTTCGGCGGGCTCGTGAGCGCCTTCGTCGGGATCAAGCTCATCTACCTGCTCCTCGCCTGGGTCTCGACCCTGCCGATCTACCACTCGCTCGGCGTTGTGGTCGCCCACTACCTGCCGCTCGGGGGGCTGTGACGATGAGCGCGCCCGCCGCTCCTCCGCCGCTGTCCCGGGCCCACTCGATCACCGGCCACCTGCGCGCCGCGGGGCTCTTCCTCGTCCTCATGGTCCTGGTCGCCGGTTTCGGTTATCCACTGGTCGTGACGGGGATCGCCGACGTGCTGGACCCCGGGGCCGCGCACGGCTCCCTGATCTACGGATCGAACGGGACGCTCGTCGGCTCCACGCTGGTCGCCCAGAACCTGAGCGCCCCGTGGCTGTTCTGGGAGCGACCGAGCCCGACGGACTACAACATGACGCTGGGCGCACCGAGCCCGCCGGGCCCGTCGGACCCCGGGCTGCGGGCCCTGCTGAACGAGACGATCCGCTACATCCAGAAGTACGGGTTGGCCACGGTCAATGTGACGGTCCCGTTCGCGTGGGCCGCGCCGTCGGCCTCTTCGATCGACCCCGACCTCGCTCCGCAGGCGGTGCTCGTCCAGGTGCCGCGGGTCGCCGAAGCGCGGAACCTCTCAATCGCCGTGGTGACCGCGCTCGTCAACAACCATATTGTCAATCCGTGGCTCCCGTACGTGGGGGTGCCGTACGTGGACGTGCTGAGTCTGGACCTCGCGCTGATCGACCAGTACGGACCGCGCTGATGTACCGGCAGATCCTCGTCCCCGTGCAGGAGCCGGCGGAGGTCGAGCCGCTGATCCGCTTCGCGTCGATGCTCCTCGACGCGGACGGGGAGATCCGCGTGCTCCACGTCATCCCCACGACCACGCTCCCCGAGGTCACCCGAGAGTGGCGGGCGTCGGTCCATCTGGTCGTGCCGGCGCACGAGGCCGGCGCCTCCCTCGATGTGAAGGTCGACCCCGAGGTCCGCGCCGCGACGGACGTGCCCGGCGAGATCCTCGAGAGCGCCGATGCCCACGGGGTCGACGCGATCCTCCTCACCCTCCGAGGCGACCGGAGGAGCCGCAACCCGTTCGTTGGCCGTACCGCCACGGGCATCCTCCATCACGCCCGCTCGGACGTGCTCGTCCTCAACCGACTGGGGCTCGCGGCGGATCGGTTCCCCCGGATCCTGCTGCCGACGTTGGGCGGTACCCCGTCGCCGACCGTCGTGAAGGTCGCCGAGGAGCTCTCCGTCCACAACGGGGATGTACCGGTGATCGCCCTCGCGATCGGACCGCGCGAGGGCGGAGAGGAACCGTCGGGGGTCGATGGACTCGGCCCCCGGGGCACCCCGATCCGCCTCAAGCGCTCGTTCTTCCCCAGCGCGCTCCTCCGGCGTCGTCATCAGCTGCCCGAGCTGATCCTGCAGGCCGCCGCCCGCGAGCGGTTCGGCCTGGTGGTGATGGGCGAAGAGCCGGACAGCGCGGGGGGGCCCCTCCTCACCCGGCGGTTCCTCGAGGAATTATTCCGAGCCGCGCCGTGCCCGGTGATGGCCGTGCGCGGGTAGTCCGACGGTCGGACGGTCGCGATGGGCGAACTTCGCTTCGTGGGGCTCGGGCTCGGCGACGAACGGGGGCTCTCCCGCCGGGCGCTCGACGCCCTCCGATCGGCCTCCGAGGTGTACGCGGAGGAGTACACCGCGGTCGCTCCTCCCGACACCCTCGAACGGCTCTCTTCCGAGCTCGGCCGGCCCGTCCGAAGGCTCGACCGTCCCGCGGTCGAGGCGGAGCACGCGCTGATCGACGCGCTCGAGCGGTCGGGCACGGTCGCGTTATTGGTGGTGGGGGACCCGTTCGCCGCGACGACGCACGTCGCCCTGCGGCTCGCCGCCGAGAGGGCCGGCCACGGCTGGCGATACTACCCGAACGCGTCGATCCTCACGGCCGCGGCCGGCTACCTCGGGCTTCAGCACTACCGCTTCGGCCGGACCGTCTCGCTCCCGATCCCTCAGCCCGGGTTCCGCCCCCGCTCCCCGCTCGAGCAGCTCGACGGGAACCGGCGCCGCGGCCTTCACACGCTCCTCCTCCTCGACCTCCGGCCCGAGGACGGGCGCTACCTTCTCGCCGATGAGGCGCTCCGTCAGCTCCGCGAGCTCGACGCCGGCCGCGAGGTCCTCGAGGACGCGGCGCTCGTCGCGGTCGCCGCCCGCGTCGGCCGGGACGATGCGGCCGGCTTCTGCGGGCCCTTCGCCCGGATGTGTTCGGAGGACTTCGGACCGCCGTTGCACGCGATCGTCGTCCCGGCCGCGGAGCTCCACTTCGAGGAGGCGGCGGCGATCGAACGGTTCCGGCTCGGTCCGGCCGTCGCTCCCTAGCAGGGCCGGGCGAGTCCCCCACCGCCGGATCGCGGGAGGAGCGCCTCGGCGAATTGGTGGATGCGGAACGGGCGGAGGAGGACGACGTCCGGCCGCTGCTCCGGATCCGCTGCGGTCGACGGGGGGCGCGAGGCCGGAGCCACGAGGATCACCCGGAGGCCGGGCCGGATCGCACGGGCTTCCGCGACGAGGGTGGTCGGACTGCCTTCGGCGAGGTTCACGTCGGCGACCAGGAGCGAGGGGTGTCGGTCTCGGACGAGCTCGAGCGCGTGCGTCGCGCCCTCGGCCTCCCCTTCCACGCGGAAGTGGTGCAGTCGCAAAAGCCCCCGCAGGAGCACCCGCGTCTCCTCGTCCCCCGCCGCCACGATGGCGGTCGCTGTGCCCGCGTCGGAGGCGCTCACTGTCCCTGTTCCCGGAAAGGGACCGCCGGCCGGGTCCCTTCAGAGACGTAGGAACTAGGTCGTCGGTGTATTTTGCCTTAGTCTTCGTACCCGGACGGTCGGGCGCCTGCCGGACCCCTACCGGTGTTACGTCGATTCGGCCGGCGCCCCCCAGTCCACGACGCCGGCGAGCTGGAGGAGCCGGTCCAACGCCCGGTGGTACTCCGCGGCCGGCGCCGCGAGGAGGAGGTGGGCCCGCTCGGAGAGCGATTGGCCGAACTCCTGCTCGGTCGGAGAGAACTGCCAGGCGTGGGCGTGGCCGCGCCCCAGGGCGACCAGGAAGCCGAACGCGAGCCCCCGCTCCTTTCCTTCACGGGGCAGGGACTGAAGGATCGCCCGCTCCGCCCCCGCCTCGCGGTGGGTGCGGAACTCGCGGGCGACGTGGTCGACCCACGCCGCCTCCCGTGCGAGTCGAGAGTACCGCGGCAAGGCCCCCAGGGTCTCGCGCTCGTCGCTGAGACGCTGGGCTCGTTTGAGGACCTCGGCGACCCGACCGGGCGCGGCGCGGGTCTCGTCGATCCATCGGCGCACCGTCTCTGGGTCGTCGAGGATCGAGCGAAGGATCGCTTCGGCGTGATCGGCCCACAGCCGCTCGAGGGCCCGGCTCGCGCTCGGCTCGTCGACCTCGAAGTAGCCCGGGCGCTCGGAGAGGACCGCGTGCAGCGCTCTCCGCTCGGCGGGCGACGGACCGAGGGCGTCGAGGAACTTCTCGAGGTCCGCGCCGTAGCACACTCCTCGTGCGACGAAGGTCGGGCGGGGCGCGCGCTCGATCCGGGGACGGATCTCGGAGAGGTAGGCGTCGATGAGGCGGGCGTCGGAAAGGCGCCCGAGCTCGTAGTCGCGGCGCAGGGAACGCGGCAGTTCCGGGAGGTCCGCGTGGACGCAGTCGCGGCCCCCCCCGCAGCGGACGTTGAGATCGACCCGCACCGCGAACTCGGAGCTCGGATCGGGGCTCGCCGTCCCGTCCGAGAGGCTCGAGAGTAGGTGGCGGTCGTCCTTGGCGCAGCGGCGACAGATCCGGAAGGCGGTCTCGGCGCCGGCCCAGTCGACCTCGAGGAACGGCCGCGTCTCTCCGCTCCCGAGGTGCGGACAGTCGAAGCGGTGGTGGGCCGGGTCCTCGCCGAGCCGGTACGGGAGCGCGGCGATCTTCTCGGCGCGAAACTCGGGCGGCGGCCGGTTCTCCGGGCCGGTGCACCAGAGGGTGCGGCGGCCCGCGAAGAAATGGTAGCCCTTGCGGGCCCAGTCGATGTAGCCGAGGAGGAGCCGCGCGGGGTCGTCGTACTGCTGGACGGCGACCTCTGCTTCCCGGTCGGTACGCGCGAGCGGGGCGTAGGAGACCTCCCCGTCGGGGAGGGCGAACGTCGCCACCACGGGCGCTTCGGGCTCGAGCGCAAATCGCAAGAGACCCGCGTAGGCCCGGGCGAGCGGATCGCCCCGACGGGCAAGCCGCTCGAGGCGGCGGGAATCCTCGTGGGCCTCGCGCACCTCGTCCAGCTCAGCCCGGCGCCGCTCGAACCGCTCCGGGGGGCACGACGGCGCGAGCCGGGGCAAAAGCGGGTCGACCGAGTGGGAGAGCGCCCGGGCCCGAGCGACGAGGTCCTGCTCGCGAACTCCCGACCCCTTGTGCATCCTCGGCACGATGTGCCTCGGACGACGAGGGGAGGCCCGTACTTATTCTATCGGCCTCTACCGTCGGCACGCCGCGAGGAAGTTGCGGAAGATCTCCCGGCCCCCCTCCGTGTGCTCGACCTCCGGGTGGAACTGGACGCCCCAGAGCGCCCGCTCGGGATGGGCCATCGCCTCGACCGGGCAGGCGGACGAGTGGGCCAGCACGGCCCAGCCCGGAGGCGGGGCGACGACCTGGTCGCTGTGGCTCGCCCACACCCGGAGGTGCGGTGGGAGGGTGGCGAAGAGCGGATGGTCGGGGCGGTCGACCGTGAGATCGACGGAGCCGAACTCGGGAGATTCCGCCCGGACGACCCGGCCCCCGAAGTGTCGGCCCAGGAACTGATGGCCGACACAGATCGCGAGCACGGGGACCGTGACGCGGTCGATCCACTCCCCAACGACCCCGAGGGGGGCGGCCGTGCCTTCGAGGCTCAGCGCTCCGCCCGAGAGCACGATGCCGTCGGCGTCCAGTTCCGCGAAGGGGGTGGAGTTCGCCACGATCCGGGTCTCGGCGCCGAGGTCCCGCAGCACGCGCCACTCCCGGTGCGTCCACTGGCCCCCGTTGTCGATCACCGGGACCTTCACGGCGCCTCCTTCGGCCGGTCGGGCGCCGTCGTGTCCGTGCCCCGGGACGCCGCCGCGAGCGCGTCGACCGAGTGTTTGAGGTCCGAGACCTCCTTGCGCATCTTGAGCATCTCCTCCTCGAACGGCGTGAAGCCGGAGGCGCTCAGCATCCGGTTCGAGATGTAGATCCCGATGAAGATGGCGCCGACGAGCGCGAGGATCGTCGTGAAGACGAGCGCGAAGACGAACGCGAGAGGATCGCCGATTGCCGACTGGATCGGGAGCGTGAACGTGCGGGTGATCTCGGCCAGCTCCACGACGAGGAGCACGACGATGAGGGTGACCCAGAGAAGGACGACGAACCGGGACGGCCTCACGGTGCGCCTCCCGACGACGCCAGCTCAAGCAGGATCGGTAGCGGCAGGCTCGCATTGTCGACCGGGGTCGGGGTCGACGGCACCGCCACGGTCGGGAACGCGCTCGCCACGTACAGCAGCTCTCCGGTCCCGCTCGCGGCGGGGCCCACGTAGAACGCCACCTCCGCCACGTAGAGCGCGGTGCCCTGCGGGCTCGCGTAGCTGGCGGAGATGTTCAGCGCGACCGGGTTGAGGTAGGAGGAGAACCCGAGCGAGAGGACCATCGTGTCGTTGTACCTCAGGGAATAGTGGAGGCCTGGCCAGGGAGGGGTGCCGGTGCCGCCCCAGGAGAAGTTGCCGGCCACCCCGACGAGGAGACTCGCGTAGCGCACCGTCGTGGCGAGACCTCGGACGTAGAAGTGCGTGACGTTGATCCCGCTCACCCGGTCGACGATCAGCTCGGCTTGGGTCAACACCCCCGGCGCGGGCTGTCCGTCCGAGATCAGGACCGGGGTCAGCACGATCAGGACGACCAGCAGCGCGACGACCCCCACGAGCGGCCAGGGAGCGTACTCGCCCCACCGACGCTTCATCCCGGCTTCTCCCCGGGACGCCAACCCCGATAGAGCCGGTGCGCCACGCCGAGATGGTCGAGGACCTTCCCCGCGAGGTAGTCGGTGACGTCGTCGATCGTCCTCGGGCGAAGATAGTAGGCGGGGGCCGCGACGAGGACCACGGCGCCCACCTCGCTCAGGCTGGTCAGGTGGCGCAGGAGCAGGGTCGACAGGGGGGTCTCCCGGGGCACGAGGACCAGGCGCCGCCGCTCCTTCAAGTGGACGTGCGCGGCTCTCGTGAGGAGCGTGTCGCCGAGGCCCAACGCGATCTTTGCGGCGGTGTTGGAGGAGCAGGGAACGACGGCCATTCCGGCCGTCGGCACCGATCCGCTCGCGATCGGCGCGGCGAGGTCGGTGTCCTCGTAGACCTCGGTGGCGAGCGGCGCGAGGTCCGCGGGGCTCATTGCGCACTCCTCGCGGAGCACGTTGGCGGCCCCGGCCGAGACGACCAGGGCCGTAGGCCGCCGTGCCTCCTGGAGCGCCCGAAGCACCCGCAGCGCGATCGGGGCTCCGCTCGCGCCCGAGACCCCCACTACGACCGGCGCTACCTTCGGCACGGCAGACCCTGACTGAAACCGCTTAAAAGAGCCGCCGATAAGACGGTTCGCGGGGGTCAAGGTGGGTCACCGGGCAGCGATCGTTGGTGCGGGGCACACCCGGTTCGGGGTCCTGACGGACGGACCGCGGCCGTTGCTCCGCGCCGCGGTCGGGAACGCGCTCGCCAGCGTGGACCACGGTGTCGACCCGCACGCTCTCGACGAAGCGTTCCTCGCGACGCTCGGCTTCGGAGGCTGGCAGATCGGTAACGCATCGGCGATCCTCGCCGAGGAGGCCGGTCGGCCGGGGCTGCCGACCACCCGCGTCGAGAACGCGTGCGCCTCGGGCGGCTCGGCGCTCCGCGCCGCGGTCCGCGCCGTGGCGGCCGGAGCCGCGGAGCTGGTACTGGTCGCCGGGGTCGAGAAGATGACCGACGTGTCGAACGCCCGGCGCCGCTACTGGCTCGGGGTCTCGGGCGACACGGAGTGGGAACGACTGGCGGGGCTCACCTTCGCCGGGGTCTATGGCCTCCTGGCGTCCGCGTACCTGAAGGTGCACCGGCTCGGCCCCGAGGCGCTCGCCGAGGTCGCCGTCAAAAACCATGCGAACGGGGCCCAGAACCCGAACGCGCACTTCCAAAAGCAGATCCGTTCCGAGGACGTGGTCCGGGCCCCTCGCGTCGCCGACCCTCTCGGCCTGTACGATTGCTGCCCGGTGAGCGACGGGGCTGCCGCCGTCTTGGTGGCCCGGGAGGACGTCGCCCGCCGGTACACCGACACGCCCGTGTACGTGGAGGGACTCGGCGCCTCCTCCGACTTCCTTGCGGTACAGGAGCGCCCCCGCCTCACCGGTTTCGACGCGACACGGGCCGCGGCCGATGCGGCGTTCCGCGAGGCGGGGTGCGATCGTTCGGCGGTCTCGTTCCTTGAGGTCCACGACTGCTTCACCATCGCCGAACTTCTGGCCATCGAGGACCTGGGGTTCGCCGGGCCGGGGGAAGCGGCCGCCCTCACGCTCAGCGGAGCGACCCGACCGACGGGGCGCCTCCCGGTGAACCCCGACGGGGGACTGAAGGCGAAAGGCCATCCGATCGGGGCGACCGGGATCTCCCAGGTCTACGAGGTCTTCCTCCAGCTGCGCGGCCAGGCCGGCGCCCGCCAGCTGCCGGAAGTCGATCGCGCGCTGACGCACAACGTGGGGGGGGCCGGCGCCACCGCAACGGTCTCAATCTTCCGGGCAGGGTGAAAAGCGTGAGAGACCTGAACGCGCTGGTCGTCCACCGCCCGTCGCGCACGGTCGAGGGCCGTCGGACGGCCGAGGCGGATGAGGACGAGTTCACCCTCGCGGCCACGGCGGTCGAGCGGCTCGCCGTCTTCGCGCCCTCCGGCGCCCCGAGGGTCCCCATCGACCTCCTGACGATCGGCCCGGTGGGGCCGGAGTGGGCCTGGCCGCACTGGCTCGGAAGGCCTGTCTCGCTGCATCCGCTGCCGCCCGGGCCGCGTGCGCTCGCGAGGGCGTTCGAGGCCGCCTCGACCGGGGGAGAGGGCCCCGCGCTGGTGGTGGCCGCCCGTCGGTCTTCCGACCCCGCGCGCGACGACGACGGGGCGCTCGCCTTCCTCTTTGGCCCCTCGGGGTCGGGGCTGGCCCGCGCGGAGATTCCGGTGGTGGAGGAGTCCCTCGGGTTGCTCGCGGCGGCCGATCGTTTCGCCGCCGAGGTGACGGGCCGGGTCTCCTGCGTCACGCAGACCGACCCCGCGCGTCCGATGTCGGGACCGGGCCGGGCCCCGACCGCGGTCGATGCCGAGCGGCTCGACGCGGTGTCGGAGGGAGCGTACGTGCCGCGCCCCCGCTATCTCGAGAATCTGGGAAGCCGCTGGCGTTTCGAGGGGGAGCGGTGCGGGGCCTGCGGAACCACCAGCTTTCCGGCACGAGGCCGGTGCCGCCGATGCGGCCGATACGATGGGCTTACCGCCCTCGCTCTCCCCCGGGAAGGCGTCCGGGTCGTCGCGACGACCGTGATCGGCCGCGGTGGCCAACCCACCGAGTTCGATGCTCAAGTGGCGGCCCACGGGCCGTACGAGGTCGTGCTCGCCGAGGTCGCCCCGGAGATCCGGGTCACGCTGCAGGTCACCGAGGCCTCTCCCGGGGCCGTTCGCATCGGGGATCGGGTCGACACCCGGCTGCGCCGTCTCTACCCGATGGAGGGCGAGTGGCGGTACGGCCGCAAGGCGGTCCCGATCGCCGGATTCCCCCCCGCGGCCTAGGTCTCACCGCCTTTCGCCGGCGGGGTCCACTTCGCTCCCAGCCAGTTCTCGTGGACCATCCGCTCGCGGTCGGTGGGCGCATCGACCGGTGTGAAGACGTACGCCTCCGGCGGGGGGTCCCCCATGGTGAGCGACACGTGACGTAGGTAGCCACGCCGGAAGAGGGCGATGTCCACCGCCGTGCCCGGTGGGTAAAGCTTGAGCGACTTCTCGAAGTTCTCGTAGGTCACCTTCCCGCCGTTGATCGCGACGAGCTCGTCGCCCGCGGTCATCCCCGCCCGGCGGCCCGGAGTCTCGGCGAGCACGGTCCGGACCCGTACCCAGCCGGCGTTGTTCTCGACCCGGAGCCCGAGATAGCCCGGGACCGGGGCGTCCTCCTCCCGCGGTTTCGGCCCGAAGGAGAGGCCCGCGTAGCGGGCGAACGCCGCGAGATCGACCTCGTCCGTTCCCTCCACGTACCGGTGGAAGAAGTCCCGGAGGTCCACTCCCGCGGATCGACTCGCGATCGTGCAGAGCTCCTCCTCGTCGAGACCGCGCCCCGGTTTGCCGTACTCCTGCCACAGGGTGCGGAGGACGGTCTCGAGCGACGCCCGGGTCTCCGTGGCCTGCCGGATCTCGAGATCGAGGCACATCGAGACGAGCGTCCCCTTGAGGTAGTACGAGATCGACCGGTTCGGGGTCTCCTCGTACGGCTGGTACAGGTCGACCCACGAGAGGAACGACGCGTCCTCGAGGCTCAGCCGCCGTCGGCCGGGCGTCTCGAGGAAGGTCTTGGCGTCCTTGGCCACAAGCTCGAGGTACTTCTTGACGGAGAACAGGCCGGCCCGCCGGAGGATGAGGTCGGCGAAGTAGTCCGTTCCCCCCTCCATCCACCAGAGGAGCCGGGTGTAGTTCTCGCGGGTGTAGTCGAACGGACCGAGAACCTTCGGCCGGATCCGCTTCACGTTGTAGAGGTGGAAGTACTCGTGGCTCGTCAAGGAGAGGAACCGCTGGTAGTCCTCCTTCGGCTCGAAGACCGTGCGCCGGATCACGCAGGAGTTGGAGTTCGCGTGCTCGAGCCCGCCGTCCGGAGTCTCCGTGAGGTGGTAGAAGAACGTGTAGCTGCGGAGGGGGGACTCCCCCACGAGCGCGACCGTCGCCTCGACGATCTTCGACAGGTCCTCGGTGATCCGGCGGGCGTCGTAGTTCCCCCCCTCTCCGCAGAGGACGATGCGGTGGGGGATGCCGGCCGGGCGTATCGCCAGTACCAAGGGCCGGCCGGAGTCGATCGGTTCGTCGACCAGGGTGTCGTAGTTCGGCGCACGGAATCGCGGAGGCCGGTCGCCGACCGGCTCGAGCTCGGTGTACACGCGCCATTCCGCGGGAACGTCGAGCGCCACTTCGACCGGCTCAGTGAGGTGGCCGTCCACGTAGGGGAGGCAGAGAGCGGCGTTCACGAACAGATGCTCGGGCGAGAGGTCGAACGCCTCGGTCACCATCTGGTGACCGTAGACCCCGTACTCGAGGTGGACGGTTGGCTGGCCCTCGGTCCGGACCCTCCAGCGGGCCTTGTCGATCCGCTCGACCGCGAGGGGCGGGCCGTCGGAACCGGCTCGGGCGACCATCCCGCGAAACGTCCGGACGTAGTCGATGATGTGGTACGACCCCGGGACCCAGGACGGAAGGACCAGGTCGATCGACGATCCGGTGACCCCGGTAAGGTCGATCTCGAAATGTCCCTCGTGCTCCTGTCGCTCCCCCGTCCGGATCGTGTACAGGATCCGCATGCGCCGGGCCTATCCGAAACCCGGGACGTCCCGGGACTCCGCACGGCCTTGTCGGCGGGCGTACGGCTCGGACGCGATGCCGAGGTGCACCGCGAGCGATCGGAAGGTCGTCACCAATTCCCCGATCGCCTTTGCCATCTCTCGTTGCTCCTGTCGGAGCTCCTGAAGCTCCTGCCGGAGCGACCTCAGCTCTGCTTCCCAGCGATCCGGACCGGTCCCGAGCGACATCGATGCACCGGGTGCTCCGGAACCACGGTCGCTTGATTAGCTTCGCCCGGAGCCGTTCCTTCGGGTTCCGGGCGCTCTCCCCACGGCCCGCCGGGGGAGCTCGTGACGTTCCGAGGATGGTTCCGCGAGGTCCATGCTCCTCGGGCCGAGCGGGGGACCGAGTACCGTTCGATCACCCCCGGCTATCGTCGCGCGGCGGCCTCTCGAACCCCCGCTCCGGCCCGTGCTCCTCGGGCGCGCGGCTCGCGCGATCGGCCCGAACCGTCATCTGGTTAAATCGTATTTTCGATATCGGATAAACGATGGAACCCTGGGATGCGCCTTGGATCTCGTCAAAGAAGCGGGGCCTGAGGCCCTGGGTCCTCCTGTCGATCGGTCGATCTCCCCCGAACGGGGCGGAACGGATGGACGAGACGGAGCACCTCTCCCGGGACCGGTGGCGACCCTCCCCCGGATCGATCTACCCGCTGCTCGAGGATCTCGCGGCCGAAGGACATCTGCCTCGTCGACCGGGGGGCCGGTACGAGCTGACCCGCGCCGCCCGGGAGCACCGTAGCTGGGCCTACCCTCTCCCGGGAGTACGGACCCCGGACGCGGCCATCGACGAGCTGCGGTCCGTGACCTCTTTCCTCGAGGACCACGTGCGCGAGGGCACGGAACGACCCGATCCGGTCTGGGACCAGTTGAGGGAGCTCCCGGCTCGGATCGAAACCCTCTCCCGCAGGGGGCGTCCGTGAGTGGGCTCGCGATCGAGGCCGCCGGCCTCGTGAAGACGTACAAGGGAAAGGTCCGGGCGGTCGAGAACGTCTCCTTTGGGGTCGATCCGGGGCGCATCTTCGGGTTCCTCGGCCCGAACGGCGCCGGGAAGACGACCACGGTCGCGATGCTGACCGGAAACCTGGCGCCGACGGCCGGCCAGGCGACCGTGGACGGGGTCGACGTCTTCCGCCATCCCGAGCTCGTCAAGCGGAAGATCGGGCTCGTGTTCCAGGAGTCGACCGCCGACTCGGATCTCACCGGCCGGGAGAACCTCGAGCTCGCCGCGGCCCTTTTCGGCGTACCCCGCCGCTCCACCGCTACGACGATCGACTCCCTGCTCGATCGCATGCAGATCGGCGACGCGGCCGACCGGCTGACGAAGACGTACTCCGGCGGCATGCGCCGACGGCTCGAGCTCGCCGTCGGGATCATCCACGCGCCCCGAGTCCTGTTCCTCGACGAGCCGACGCTCGGACTGGACCCCCAGGGGCGTGCGGGGTTCTGGCGGTTCGTCCTGGAGCTAAGAAAGGAGCACGGCATGACGGTGTTCGTCACCACGCACTACCTCGATGAGGCCGATACGATCTGCGACCGGATCGCGATCATCGACCACGGTCACCTGGTGGCCACGGGTTCTCCGTCCGAGCTCAAGGATCGTCTGGGCGCTGACCTCGTCACCGTCCGGCCCGTGACGCCGAGCCCGATCATGGAGGGAGTGCTCCGGGCAGTGCCCGGTGTCCTCTCGGTCGCCGTGCAGGACGGGTCGTACCGGGTCAAGGCGCCGCGGGGAGAGGCGTTGATCCCCCTGCTGGTCGACGCCTGCGCCCGCTCCGGGATCGACCTTGCGAGCGTCTCGCTGAAGCGCCCCAGCCTCGACGAGGTCTTCCTCGAGTTCACCGGCCGCGAGTTCCGCGAGGACGAGGGGATGACCGCGACCGATCGGGCGGTGCGGGTCGGGCAGGTCCAACAGGCGTTCGGTCGAGGCGGGCGGCGATGATCCGGGAGCTCTCGGCGCTGACCCGGCGGGAGCTGCTTCGGCTTGCGCGCAACCCGCAGGCGATCGCGACGTCGCTCCTGCTGCCGATCCTCTACCTCGTCCTGTTCGGTCAGGCGTTCAACCTCAACAGCATCGGGGCGGGCCACGTCCCGCCGGGCTACTTCCTCCTCCTCTACCGGGGCGCCCCCAACTACTTCTCCTACTTCTCGGCCGGGATGGCGGGGTTCGTCGCCGTTACCGCCACGCTGTTCATCGGGGCGAACGTGATCTTCGATCGTCTCTTCGGGGTACTGAAGCGGACCGCCGCGTCGCCGGCGACGGCGACCTCGATCTTCGGTTCGCGACTCATCGCCGGCTGCCTTCAGCCGATCGGACTCGCCTTCCTCGTCCTCGGGCTGTCGATCCTGCTCGGCCGCTCGGGGCTGAGCGGCCTCGACGTCACGGCCTCGGTGACGGCCGTGGGGGCCGCCGAGATCGTCCTCGCGGTCGTCATGCTCAGCGCGATGTTCGCCTCGCTCTTCCTCGCGATCGGCTTCAGCATCGAGCAGCCCCAGACCTACTTCGCGGTCGTGAACGCGATCAACCTACCGGTGCTGCTCACGTCGGCGGCGCTCTACCCGTGGGGGACGATGCCCGCCTGGTTCCAGAACGTCGCTTCCGTCAACCCGATCACGCTCGCGGTCGACGTCCTCCGGGAGAACCTGTTTCTCGGCGCCGCGGCCTACTATCCGTACGATGCCGCGGTCTACCTCCTCGGCCTGTTCGGCTGGGCGGTCGCGATGTTCTTCATCGCGACGCTGCTGGCCCGACGGGCGCTCTCCCCGCGACGCTAAGGGGACGGGATGGGTTCGACCCGCCAAGGGAACGGGTCCGGGGGAGACGGCCCGGCGCCAATCGGACGCGTGGGCCGGTCCCGGGCTCCCCTCGGGGTTCCGGGGCCGTCTGAGGTGGGCGAGTGCGTAGCGGCGGGCCTCCACCGGCTTTCCCCCCCTGCGACGTCCGCCTTCGGGGTCGACCCGTCGATCGTGCCCGATCGCGGGGTGCGGTGGCCGACGCGTCGCTGCCTACGGGGCGAGTGGGGTCAACGGTGTGCGAACGGTCTGAAGGGCCCTACTCCAGGCAACGAGCTGATCGAGCATCGTCCCGAGAGCGGCCACCTTGGAGGCCTCCGGCCGGAACTTCTGGAAGCTCTCGAACTCGGTGAAGAGCGAGAACGAGACCTGCGCGCGGACGTCCGCGACCTGAAGCTCGGCCATGATAAGGCGCAGGTGCTCGACCGCCCGAATGCCGCCCGCGCTCCCGTAGCTCACGAACCCCGCGGCCTTGTTGTTCCACTCCCGATAGAGGAAGTCGATCGCGTTTTTGAGGGCGCCCGAGGTGCTGTGGTTGTACTCCGGTGTAACAAAGACGAAGCCGTCGAACGACGCGATCTTCTCCGACCAGGCTCGGGTGTGGGGCTGCGTATACCGTCCCGACGAGGGCAGGTTCGTCTCGTCCAGGTGGGGAAGCGCGAAATCCTTGAGGTCGACGAGCTCGAACTCGGCGTCCTTCCGGGCGATCGCGTGCTCGTACGTCCATCGCGCGACCTGCTCGCCCAGTCGACCGGGTCTCGTGCTGCCGAGGATGATTCCGATGCGGATCATGGTCCTTCGGTCCACCTTCGCCCGGGCGAATATAATCCGGGCGTTGCTCGAAGGTAGGGTACTTCCAGGGGGAGCCAGCAGGTGGCACTACCGCCACTCCCGACCGGACGCGCGCGATGCGAGTGACCGCTCAACCGGGCCGATCTCCCGCCTCGTACGGAGAACTCCCGACACCCTTCTCCACGAACGGGAGCCAGGCCCCTTTCTCCGCAGAGTAGTCGACGCGCTGGAGCTCCACGACGAAGCTCTTCAGCAGTTCCGCCGACGAGGGGCGGACGGAGATCGCGTACACGTAGATCCCGAAGCCCATGAAGTCGGTCACGCGACGCAGGACCTCAGGGAGGTCGGCGCGGGGGACGGTCACGCGGATCGAGGTCTCTCCGAGCAACGAAGCGAACTCGTCCAGATCGAACCCGCGGTCGAGCGTGATCAGCGGGACCGGCGGGGGCCCGGCGGGCTCCGAGGACGGCTCGGGGGTGGTCGCAGCCGGGGTCGAGGGATGCACGGCCTCCGACCCCACGGGTGAAGGGGCGGCCACCACGACCGGCCGCGGCGCCCGGGGCGCCAGCTGGGGGTCCTTCGGAGGGTACCGTTCGAGCACTGGCGAAGCGTCGCGTCCGACGAAGTGGGCCGGCGGCCTCAGGGCTCCGCGGCGTCGCGAGCGGTTCCTCCGCGAGGGCGCCGGCCGGCGGGAGCGTGACTTCGGCATGGCCCCGGAACTGGAGGCCGGCCGCGGGATAAGGAGTCGTCCCCATCGGCCCCCGACCGGCCTCTACGCACGCGCGTAGGGGGACGTCCCCGCGGGTCGAGGGATTTTGTAGCGAGAGCGACCGTGCGAGTCTCCCTCATGGGGAGCGGGATTTGTCGCGGCCCCGACGACAGATGGATTATGTATCCCGTAAATGGTGGGCGAGGTAGACCCGCGCGAACACGAGGGTCCGAAGGAGAGGTCAGAAGGATGCCGGCGCGCGTAATGAAGGAGTTCCAGGCCCCCCGGGGTCTGCCCAGGAAGACGGCCTCGGTCTGCCCCGAATGCATCAAGGTCATCCCCGCGATCGTCCGGGAAAAGGACGGTCGGGTCATCATGGAGAAGACCTGCCGGGCCCACGGTTACTTCTGGGACATCATCTCGAACGACGTCGACTTCTACCTGCGGATGGAAGTCTACGCCCACGACGGGGTCGGGTACGAGAACCCGTACTACGACAAGTTCCGTGGCTGCCCGACGACCTGCGGGATGTGCAGCCACCACAAGTCCCACACGGGGCTCGCCCTGGTCGATCTCACGAACCGGTGCAATCTGAAGTGCCCGGTCTGTTTCGCGAACGCCAACGCCGCCGGATACGTTTTCGAGCCGACCCGGGAGCAGATCCACTTCATGCTGAAGTCGCTCCGCGAGCAGAAGCCGGTCGGGACGGTCGCGGTGCAGTTCTCGGGGGGCGAGCCGACCCTGAGCCCGCTCTTCGTCGACGCGGTCTCCATGGCCCGGGACCTCGGCTTCAAACAGGTCCAGGTCGCGACGAACGGGATCCGAGTCGCCAACGAGCCCGGCTTCGCCCAGGCCTGCCGGGACGCGGGGCTCCACACTCTGTACCTTCAGTTCGATGGACTGGACGACGAGATCTACCGAAAGGTCCGGGGCGTTCCGCTGCTCAAGGTGAAGCAGAAGGCGATCCAGGCGGCCCGGGAGACGCACTCTTCGGCCGCGGAGCTCGCGGCGGGGAAGCCGGACAAGCCGCTCTCGGTCGTGCTCGTCCCGACCCTAGTCGGCGGGTTCAACGAGAAGGAGATCTGGCCGACGGTGAAGTTCGCGATCGACAACATCGACGTCGTCCGCGGCGTCAACTTCCAGCCCGTTGCCCTGACGGCGCGCATTCCGGACAAGGATCGCTTCCAGATGCGGTTCACGCAGTCGGACCTCGTCCGCATCCTCTGCACGGAAGGTCCGTTCGAGAAGTCGGACTTCTTCCCGGTGCCGTCCGTCGCCCCGATCTCCGAGCTGGTCTCGATCATCCACGGGGAAGAGAAGATGACCCTGACGACCCACCCGGGCTGTGGGTGCGCGACCTTCGCGTTCGTCTCCAAGGACGGGCAGAAGATCACGCCGCTGCCCCGGTTCATGGACGTCGACGGCTTCTTCGAGAACGTCGAGTCGATGATCGAGAAGTACCGGGACGCGCGGTTTGCGCGGGTACGCTCCGCGGTCGCGGGCGCCCGGCTGCTCCACGATGTCGCGAAGTACTTCGACTTCTCCCGGGCCCCGGAGGGGCTGAACGAGAAGAACAGCGTTCGGGTCATCGCGGCGATCTTCACCGAGGGGAACAAGGAGGCGCTCGCGAAGTTCACGTGGCGCACGCTCTACATCGGCAACATGCACTTCCAGGACGCGTACGACTACGATATCCAGCGCCTGATGCGCTGCGACATCCACTACGCGGTCCCGGACGGGCGGATCATCCCCTTCTGCTCGTACAACTCGGGCCCGATCTACCGGACCGAGGTCGAGAAGAAGTTCTCGATCCCGATCCCCGACTGGCAGGCTGCGAAGAAGTCGGTCGGCGCGACCCTCAAGACGATCGAGACGATGGGGATCAACGGCGAGGTCATCGTCGACCCCGAGTACTACAAGATCCGGGCGCTGAAGGGCGCTCCGGGGATGTCGACCTAAGGTCGGGAGTAGGACCCGCCCTCGGTCGCAACCTCTTCCGGACCCGCCGGGCGGTACGCCCGGTGTCGGGCCCTTCGTAGTTCAGCCAAAGACGCCGGCCCGTTCGTAGAGCGCGGCTCCCGGCCGGCGGAGTCGCAGGCTGGCCGGCCCGGGAGCCCGCGGGAGCTCCCGAAGGCGCCGGTCGATCTCCTTCCAGACACGGTTTCCGACCGGGGTTGGTCGCCCGCCTCCGCGGGGGATGTCCGTCACCGGGTGGTCGGCGACCCAGCGGAGCGCCGCCTCGATGTGCTTGCAGGTCCCGAGCCCGCGCCGCGCGAAGTCGGTGCAGGTACACAGTGCAGCTCCGGTCGCGGGGTACTCGGGCAGGAGCACCTCGTACGCGGTCCCGTGCAGCGGGTTCCTCACTTCGAGCACGGGATAGACGTCCGCCCGGCGGAGGCGCACGTCGAGCGGTTCTTCCACCGCGCGCATTCGACGCTCGTCGACGGCTCGGTTCCGCTCGCTCCGAGGGTTCCGATCGGGCCCGGCGCGCGCTTCCTTGCGCATCCCCGCACGCAGCTCGGGGTCGTACTTACGCTCGGTCGGGGCGGATCGAGGGACCCCCCGGGACGGGGGGGTCCGGTCTCGCGGTGACGCGCCGGGAGCCGGGGGCCCCCAACGGCGGAGAGGGCGGAGCGTGCCCGGCCTCCCTTCCCTCCCCGCTCAGGAGAGCGCGGTCGCGACGGAGGCCCGGACGCCCGGGCTCGGCAGGGTTATCTTCCCCCGTCCGACTCAAGGGCGATGGAAGGGTCGGCACCCCCGACAGGCGAAGCCGCTCCTCCCGACCGCGGGAGGCGCCGCCCCCGACTCTCCCGGACCGCGAAGATCGGGCTGGGCCTCCTGCTCACGCTCCTCGGATTGTTCCTGGTGGCGGTTTTGTTCCCCTCCTCGCCGGCGGCCCTCGAAGTGGCGCTGCCGGTCGGGGCAGTGGGGATCCTGGCGCTCTGGGTCGGTGGCATCCTGATGGGGATCGGGAGCCGGTCCTGAGGCCGGTCGATGGCCGGATTCCCCTGGCGCCTCGTCACGGTCGACATCGACGGCACCCTGACCCGGGTCCATGGCTGGAAGCCGATCGCGACGGCGTTCGGGAGGGAGATCGAGTTCGGAGACGAGATGGCCCGGTTCTACGCCCGGGAGATCGGTGAGGACGAGCATTTGGCCCGGCTGGTGAACCTCGCCCGGGGTCACACGATCGCCGAGGTCCTGGAGGTGGTGGCCGGGACGCCGAAGATCCGTGGGGTCTCCGAGGCGGTCGGCGAGCTCCACACGCTCGGGGCCCGGGCAGCGATCCTCTCGCACAATCCCGGCTACGTGATCGACTACTACCGACGGACGTTCGGGTTCGACGACGGTGATGGGTTCTCCGTGCCGGTCGACCCGACCGGCCTCCTCGCTCCCGTCCGCGCGGTGCGGGCCGACAAGGTCGCTGGGCTCGCCGAGCTCCTCCGGAGGACGGGCGTGCGGCCCCGGGAGGTCGCCCACGTGGGGGACGGATGGGCCGACGCGCGCGTCTTCCGTCAGGTCGGGGGCGGGATCTCCTTGAACTCACCGCTCGCGGAGGTGGACCGGGCCGCCGACCGTGCGGTCCGGACCGACGACCTTCGGGAGGTCGTCCGGGTCTTGAGGGCGCTCGAGCCCCGCGGGTGAACGCTGGGCCCCTCGCCGAAGAGGATTCTTATAGCCTCCGTTCGCTCGGCCGTACGCGGTCGATGGAGTACGTCGTCGTCCGGGCGACGCATCCGAGCTGGCTCACGATGCAGCTCCCCGGGGAGGTCGCCGACCTCCTGGCCTTCAAGCCCGAGGAGTCCGGGCCCCACCGGGAGGCGAGCCGGACGATCTCGTTCCTCGCGCGGGGCTCGGGGTTCCTGCGGGTGATCGCGGCGCATCCCGCTCGGGAGGCGCTCGCCGTCGAGACCGTCCGCAACCGGCTCATCGCGTCGGCCCGTCCGGGCGACCGGCATCTGTTCACCCTGCCGTCCCCCGTCGTGCAGCATCTCGGCCTGCAGGCCTACTCGCGCGGACCCCGCTTGCGGGGGACCGACGATACGGTACTCTGGTTCGTTCCCGCGCCCGAGTACTACGAGTACCGCGCCGTCCTGGAGGCTGGGAAGAGCTGGAGCCGTCCGACCGGGGCTCCGTTCGCGCACGTCTACCTCGCAAAGTCGCTCCTGCCGTTCTCCCGAGAGTTCGGTCAGCTCGCCGAGCTCGAGTTTCGCATCGAACAGGAGGAGTGGAGTCCCGCCGTCGAGGCCCTCCAGCGGGTCGGCCGGGGGCGGAGGGTCGTGCTGTGAGCGCCGGTAGCGTTAGGGAGGTTCTGCTGGCGACTTTCCGAAGTTATTTATACGCAACCAAAGGATAGATTTGGTGTATGCGGGCCTCGGACCATGCCGCCGCAAAGGGTGGGTCGTCGAAGCGGTTCACGCTGCGCAATCCGGTCCCCCTGCGGACCGAGGAGGACGTGACCACCACGCGGGCGGGGCTCCCCTCGGACGCCACGCTGGCGGCCGCGGCGGGCCCGGTGGACTTTGACTCCCTCGCGAAGGCGATCCGTCGCTCCGTCGGTCACGAGGGGATGCGGCCGGAGGATGCCCGGTCGATCGCCGCGCACGTGCTCAACTTCTTTGGGTTCAACGAGCGGATCATCGACAACGTCCTCGAGCCCGACGACCGCGACACGTTCTACATGCTCGAGGACACGGGCATCCTCGAGACCGAGCGGGACGAGACGACGCTGTACGACGGTCGCGAGTGGCGGATCCATTACTGGATGTTCCGCAAGGACCGCATCTTCGACCTGGCGCGGGAGGAGACCGCGGCGATGGTGGCCGCCGGCGAGCAGGAGTTCGTCTACTCATCGAACCAGAACCGTTCGGGCGGCTTCCGCCTCCCGCACGGGGAGCACGGCACCGGACTGCCCGCGCACGCCGTCTACCACGAGCTCGGCGACGAGGTCTGGCTGGAACGCCGCCAGAACCCGGTGGTGCCGGCACCGCCCGCCCGGGGTCGCAAGCCCGGCCCGTCGATCGAGCCGTAGCGGGCCCCGCGCCGCGAGGATCCGCCTCGGCACAGACCTATAGTGCGGGATGGCCGTCCGCGCCCGGGATGCGGCGTTTCCTCTTTCTCGCCCACCGGGTCCCTCCCGCGGGAGCGTTCACGCTCAACGACCTCGCGGGAGGCGCCGGCCGGATGGACGAGGTCGCGCGGGCCGTGTCGACCGCGTTCACGCTCTCGAACGACCTGCGCCGGGACACCGAGGTGACGGTGCTGTTCGTGCACGATCCTCCTCCCCTCGCGCGACGTATCGACCTCGTCGGCGAGCGCCTCCGGTTTCTCAATCCGGACGAACGCTCGACCGCGGCGCTGCTGAAGAACGCACTGGTCCGCTCGGCGGGGTTCGTCCGCCCGTTCGAGTCCTCGCCGGGTCTCACGGTCGCGCCGGTCGATCCGCGCGAGGCGCTCGGCCAATTCCTCGCGCTGCCGGCCGCCGTCTGGATGACGGAGGACGGAGGTCCGATCGCTGAGTGGATCCGGTCCGCTCCCCCGAACGAGATCGCGGCCGTCATCTCCGATCCGTACGATCCCACGGCCGATGAGGTCGCCGAGCTCTCGGGGAGCGGGGTCCCGCGCCTCTCGGTCGGCCCGCGCTCCCTGCGGACGAGCCAGGTCGTCGACGCGGTGCACCGCGAGCTCGATCTGCGGGCCGTCCCTCCCTAGAGGAGCGGGGTCGCGAGCGGCTCTTCCGACCGCGCCGGCGCGCCGACCGCGTCCCGTACCGCGCCGAGCCGGAGGCCGCCCACGACCGCCGTCAGATGGACGACCTCCCGAGGCTCCGGCCGGACGCGGGTCCCGAAGACGAGTCGCTCGGGCTGCCCTAGCGCGTGACGCATCGTCCGGATCACCCGGTCGAGCGTGCGGAGCGTGAGGTTCGACCCTCCGTCCAGGTGGACGAGGGCCGAGGATCGTTCGGCGAGCCGGTAGTCGAGCAGCGACTCGGAGAGCGCCTGCTGGACGAGCCGTTCCGGCTCGGAGATGTGGTGCTCCCCGACGACGAGCGTGGAGAGGCCGGCTTCGCGGAGATGGTTCTTCAGGCTCGCGAGGTCGACGTTCAACTGGCTCGGGTTCTCCACCATGTCGACCAGGCTCACGACCAGGGAGTGCAGGTAGGCGTTCCGGACCTGGAAGACGCGGTAGATCGGCAGGCGCTCGAACCGACGGAGCTTCTCGTTCGCGATCGCGATCAGCAGGCCTCCCATCGCCTCGAGCTCCTCGATCGTCGCGTCGACGTTCTCGCGGCGGTTCGGGTTCGCCTCGAGTTCCACCTGGAACGGGAGGAAGACGACCGGTATCGGCAGCGTCTCCGTCGCGCGGAGGGCCCGGGCCAGGAACGGAAGCAACGCGCTGCCGGTGCCGCCCCCGAGACCGGCGAGCAAGAAGACGATCTCGAAGGGGGCCAGGCGACGCAGGAGCTCCTCCTTCGCGTCCTCCGCGGCCCGGAGCACCGCCGCCCGGTCGCCGCCGCTCCCCCGACCCCGGAGCTCCCGCTGGCCGAGGAGGATCTTCTCCTCCGCGCCCATCCGGACGAGGTGCTTCGCGTCGGTGTTGACCACCAGCGAGCGGACCCCCGGTATGCCGAGGCCGACGAGGTCGTGGACCGCCTCGCTGCCCGCGCCGCCGAGGCCGACGATCGCGATCCCGGGCGTCAGCGCGAGAGCGGACCAGGAATCCGAGCTGCCCCTACCGGCGGTCATTCGGTGCCCCACCGCCTAGGGCGGAGGGGAGCCCTCGGCCGCGACCGGCTCGCCGTCCCTTCGGGGAGCGCGTCCCGCGGATCCGAACTGCTCGAGGCGGCTGCGGATGTACTCCCGCACCGCCGAGCGCACGGCATCGTCGACGCTGACCGAGTTGCCCTCGCGCACGAACTCCTCGAGCTGCCGGTTGTCCTGTCGCGAGAGTTCCACGACGACCTTGCGGATGTGCTGCGGAGGCAGATGGAGCTCGATGTACTGCTCCAGCCCTTCCCGGATCGTGTCGGAGATCGTGGGCGTACCTTGCGACTGCTGGATCTGCTTCAGCTTCTCCAGCAGGTCCTGCGGGATGCGCACCGTCACCCGCTCCGAAGTGTCGACCATGCCCGTCAGACAACACCCCTTTCTTTGTCTGACGATTGACATATCGTCATTCTGGTATATGAACTTCAAGGCCGCCGAGACGAACCTCAAGAACACGGGAAGTAGTCGCCCCGCACGGCCGCGGTCCGCCGGTTTCCCCCGAGTCGAGAGAGCGGGTTCAGCGAGAAAACGGCCCCCGCGCAGCCGCCGTCGAACGCCGCGGTCCGGTGCGATCGGGGGTCCCCCGCACGCCGCACCCGATCCCCGGTCAGTGCACGCCGACGACCTCGCCCTTGTCGGTCAGGTCGATCGACTCCGCGACCGGATGGGTGGGGAGACCCGGCATCGTCTCGATCGTGCCGAGAAGCGCGACGGTGAACCCCGCGCCGGCGGAACGGATCCAGCGATGCACGGTCACCGTGAACCCTTGCGGCCGGTTCCGCCGGTGGGGGTCGTCCGAGAGCGAGAGCGGCGTCTTCGCGACGCAGACCGGGCCCGAGAGCTCGCCGACCGCCTCGAGATGGGCCCGATCGTCTCGGGCCTCGGCGGACTCGGCGACCTCCGACGCCCCGTAGAGCTGCCGGGCGATCGCCGAGAGCTGCTCGAGCATCGGCGTTCCCGCGGGAACGAGGGGATGGCTGACGCGCCCTCGGCCCACGGACCGCTCGACGGCGCGCGCGAGATCGGCCGACCCGCTTCCCCCCTCTTCGAACGCCCGGGACTCCACCACATCCACCCCGCGCTCGGCGCAGTACCGGCGGACCTGGTCGGCCTCCTCCGCGCTGTCACCGGGGAAGCAGTTCAGCGCGACCGTCGCCGCGAGGCCGAGCGTCTCGAGGTTGTCGAGGTGCTGGCCCAGATTGTCGAGCCCCCGGGCGAGCGCCTCCGGCTGCGGGTGCAGGGACTCCTCGTCGCTCGCCCCGCCCTGGTAGCGGAGGCTCCGCTGGGTCGCGACGAGGACCGCGGCATCGACCCCGACGCCGAGGGTCGGTGTGACGATGTCGACGAACTTCTCTCCCCCGAGCTCGGTCGCGAATCCCGCCTCCACGACCGCGTACTCGGCCGTCGTGAGGGCGAGCTCGATCGCGAGACGGCTGCAGGTGCCGTGCGCGAGGTTGCCGAACGGGCCGGCGTGGACGATCGCGGGAACCCCTTCGCCCGTCTGGACGAGGTTCGGTTCGAGCGCGTCGCGGAGCAGCGCGCCCATCGCCCCCTGCGCGCGGAGGTCGGACGCGCGTACCGCCCTCCCGTCGCGCGTGTACGCGACGAGGATCCGCCCGAGCCGCTCTTTCAGGTCGGCGTAGTCCCGCGCGAGCGCCAGGATCACCATCACTTCGCTCGCCGCGCTGATGAGGAACGACCCGTCGTGCGCGACGAAGCGAGGGTCCGGCCCCTTCCCGAGAACGATGTGGCGGAGCGCGCGGTCCTCCATGTCGAGCGCCCGTGGCCAGACGATGCGCGCGGGGTCGATGCCGAGGGAGTTGCCGTGGAAGAGGTGATTGTCGACGAGCGCGGCCAGCAGGTCGTGGGCGGCGGTCACGGCGTGGATGTCCCCGGTGAAGCCGAGGTTGATCTCGTCGGAGGGCTCCACCGTCGAGCGTCCGCCACCGGTCGCCCCGCCCTTGACCCCGAAGACCGGCCCGAGCGACGGCTGCCGCAGGCAGGGTACCGCGGAGCGTCCGATCTTCACGAAGCCGTCGGCGAGACCGATCGTGGTCACGGTCTTTCCCTCTCCATGCTTGGTCGGGGTCATCCCGGTGACTAAGATCAGCTTCCCGCGACGGCCGCGCTCGACGCGGCTACGGACCGCCGCGACCGACACCTTTCCGGCGTGAGGACCGGCCGCATGGACCTCCTCCGGACCGAGACCGAGGAGCCCCGCCAATTCCGTCAGCGTGCGCATGGAAACCCTTCCCAAGGGAAACGGGCGGAGTTTAGAACATCAAGGTTCGCTCTCCCGGGGTTGATGGGGAAGCGTCCCGGGTGGGAGGAGCGGGGAGCCGTGCGCCGCGGGCTCACACCGCTCGCCACCGACCCCTCGGCAGCGGTGCGTCTCGCCCGAGAGGCGTACTTCGCCCGGCGGGAGCCCGGCGATGACCCGAGCGAGCACTCCGCCGCGTTCGAAACCCGCCTGCTCTCCCGCCGCGCCCCCGGACTTCTCTGGTCCGGACCGGGCGGGCCCATCGGCCTCGTGCTGTGGGGGGAGCCGAGTCCCCTCGGTGCGGTCGTGCGGGTCCTCCATCTGGATCTCCCCGAGGCCAGCGCGACGGAGTACGGTCGGTTCCTTGGGGCGCTCGAGTCGGAAGGAGCCCGGATCGCGTTCCTTTCCGGCGGCCTTGCCGGGCTCTCGTCCGAGGACGAGGAGGGCCTTCTTCGGGCTCGTGGTTTCGCCAAGTACGGCCGCTCGGAGCTTGAGTTCCCCGCCGGCCGAAGCGTTCCCGGCCACGATCCTCCGACCGGGATCCGGCTCCGTTCGCTCCGTCCCGACGATCTCCCGCGGGTCGCCCGGGTCCACCGCGCGGCGTACTCCGGCCGGTTCGATGAGTACCTCTTCCTGCGCGACCCCGATCCCGAGCGCGATGCGGCCCTTCTCTTCGAGGACCTAAGGAACGGGCGCTGGGGCGAGCTCCTCCCGCAGGACTCGACGGTCGCCGAAGACTCCGGCCGCCCGGTCGGCGCCACCGTGGTCATCGGGACCGATCCGGGAGCTCTGATCGCCGACGTCGTGACGGACCCGGCGTACGGGGGCCGGGGCATCGGCGCGGCCATGCTTTCGGCCACGCTCTCCGCGTTGCGCGCGGAAGGCCAAGCCCCGATCCGGCTCGCCGTGACGGAGGGGAACCGTCGGGCGCGCAGGTTGTACGAGCGCATCGGCTTCGTCGTGCACGCCGGGCCGACCGAGGAATGGTACCGGACCGACCTCGTGCCGGTGGGACCGGGGGACGGTCCGCTCCCTTAACCGTCCGTCGGGGGGAGCTTCTCGGGAGCGTCTCGGGGGCGATAGCCGAGTCGCCGCAGCGAGGCGAACGCCGGTATCATCACGAGACCGAACAGCGCGATCGCGCTGCCCGCGCTGAGGTAGGCCCCCTGGACCCCCACAGCGACCACGAGGATCCCCCCGGCCAGCTGGCCCACCGGCACGAGAGCGTAGCTTCCGACCTCGTCGGCCGAGAAGACACGGCCCATCATCTGGTCCGGGACGGTCGACTGGATCGTCGACAAGAACACCGTCGTGATCATTCCGGGCATCAGGCCGTAGACGAAAGCGATCGGGAGCGCGAGCCAGATCGACCGGACCAGGCCGAAGGCGAGGAGCGAGACGCCCATGGCGATCGTGAGCAGGATGATGGCGGAGCCGGCCCGGCCCTCGAACTTCACGTGCGAGATCGCGATGAAACCGGTCGCGGTGCCGGCGGTCAGCACGGCGACCAATAGACCGTACCAGATCCCGTTCGAGAGACCGAGCCAGCTCGAAAGATAGAGGGCGACCTCGACGAGCGCGAGCGCGGAAAGGAAGTTCACGACGAGCCCCACGATCGTCAGCTCGAGGAGCGCGCGCCGTCGACCGAGGAAGGAGAACCCCTCGAGCGCCTCGGAGAGGACCGACCGGGGATGCGCCCGTCGGGCCACCGAGAGATCGGCGTCGATCCGGAGGAGCGCGACCTGCGTCCCGAAGTAGAGCGCGAAGGCGACCCCGAGCGCGTAGACCGTGGGGCCCAGGTCGAGGAGGACCCCCACCAGCACCGATGCGGCGAGGCTGGTGACGGCGGCCACCGCGTAGATCGCCCCGTTCGCCGTCCCGAGATCTGTGGTGTCCACGACACGGGGGACCGAGGTGTTGAACGCCGGCCGGAAGAAGGCGGACGTCGCGGTGACCAGGGCCCAGGACGGATACACCAGCAGCACCCACATCGGGAGATAGAACCCGGTCGGCCCCGGGACCGGGACGTGCGCGGAGGGCGCGAAGAGCAGGTCCGCGGCCAGCCCGGCCACCGCCACGATCGACAGCAGGTTGACGACGCGCATCAACCGTCCTCGGTCGTGTCGGTCGGCGACCGCGCCCGAGAAGAACGCGCTGGCAAGGGTCGGTACCGCGGAGGAAAGGCCGAGGAACGCGAGCGCGAGCGCGACGTAGCTCGTCCGTTCGGGCAGAGGGACGCCCGGATAGGCGAACGCGACGCGGAAGGCGAGGACGACGAGCACGGCCGAGGGGGCGGCAAGCTGCAGTGCCCCCGCGGCGAGGAACGAGGCGAACGACGGGTGCCGGAACAATCGTCCGTACCGGCTCAGCGGTTACCTCCTCCCCGGATGGACCTCCCGACCCACGGCATGTGCGATAAGACTATCGAATCGAGGGCGGGGTCCTTTCCCGCGCGCCGAAACGCGCTTGTAGCCGCCGGGGTCCTCGACGGACGGGAGGGCGATGCGCCTCGTTCACCGCGATCCGACGACCGGCCGCCTGCGGCTGCGCCTGGAGACGCCGAGCGATCTCTGGCGCCTGGCCCGACTGGTCCGGCCGGGCGACCGGGTCGGAGCGTCGACGACGCGACGCGACCCCGAGGCGCCCGAGGAGGTCTCGGGCGCGGAGCGCACGCGCCGGAGGATATATCTCACCGTCCGAGCCGAGCAGGTCGAGTTCCACGGTTTCTCCCAACACGTGCGGATCACCGGCCCGATCGTGGAGGGCCCCTTCGACATCGGCCGGCACCACACGCTCGACCTCGCCGAGGGCGAGGAGGTGACGCTGGACAAGCCCGCCCTCTCGAGCGGAGAGCAGGCGGTCCTCGACGAAGGCCTCTCGGGACGGGCGGATCCGACCCTTCTTCTCGCCGCGGTCGACTGGGGCGACTCCTCGCTCGTTCGCCTGCGCGGTCGGGCGATCGAGCCGGTCGCGGACGTTCGACGGACGCTCGCCGGCAAGCGATACGCGGGCGGCCAGCAGGCAGAGAAGGACCGCTCGGCGTACGTCGCCGAGCTCGCCGATCTCCTGCGCCGCGAGGGACCGACCGCGTCGGCGATCCTCCTCGCCGGGCCCGGTTTCCTGAAGGAGGAGCTCCTGCACCGTTTGGGCGAGGTCGACCCGGCCCTCGCGAAGAAGGTCCGAGTCTACCCGACGGCCGAATCCGGCCGGGTCGGCGTGGACGAGCTCCTGCGGTCCGGGCGAGCGAGCGAGGCGCTCCGCGGCAGCGTGGCGGCCGAGGAGACCGAGATCGTCGAGCGGCTCATTCGCGCCCTTGCGGGCGGCACGCGGGCCGCCGTCGGACCCCGGGAGGTCGCCGAGGCGATCGAGGCCGGCGCCGTGGAGACCGTGCTCGTCTCCGATCGACGCCTCACCGACCCCGAGTTCGCCCCGATCCTCGACGGCGCCCGCACGGCACGGGCCCGGGTCTTCGTGGTCCGGGAAGACGGCGATGCGGGACGTCGGTTGGCGGCGCTGGGGGGGACCGGTGCGATCCTTCGCTACGACTGGATGAGCCCCGAACGGGCTAGGGGATCGCCTGGATCGCCTCGCGGGTCTCCTCGAGACGCCGCTTGAGGTCCTTCAGCGCGAAGCGAAGCGCTTCCCGCGTTGTGAGCGATCCATCGGTCTCGAAGCGGAGGAAGAAGCGCTCGGTGTCCGGCTCGACCCGGACCGACCCATGCTCGCAGCTCTCCTCGCACGCGCCGCAGTCGATGCACTTGGGTTCATCGGTGACCGAGAGCTTGCCGCCGGCGAACTCGAGGATGCGGACCGGGCAGCTCGCCGCGGTGCGCTTCAGGCAGGCCTCCGAGCAGCCCTCCTTGCGGGCGATATGGACGTGGGGCCGCGGGAACGCGCCGACCCCGTTCGCGACCTGCCACTTCGCGTGCTCGCGCGCGGTGCCCACGACCGCGGTGGCGTAGGCGAGTAGCGCCTGGCGGGCGCCGAGCCGCACGATCGGGACCTCGGGCTCCAGGATCGCAAGCGACGCGTCCCCCAGCGGCACGACGTCCTTCGCGTAGACCGTGCAGGGCCCCTTCTTGTCGACCGAGTACATCACCTGACAGTGGGGACAGCCGGCCCCCTCGCACGTGCACTCGGACTTGCGGCGGAACTGGGAGAGGTCCGTCGGGATCGGCAGGAGTCCGAGGCGGAGGGCGACGGCCTCGTCGAACATGCTGGTCGAGGAGTCGTAGTCCTTCCCGGTCGCCTCGTCGCGGATCGGGCCCAGGTGGAACTCCACGTCCTCGATCGCGAGCTTCGGGAGGTCGGCGAGGAGCGTCCGACGGATCGCGTTGACCTGCGAGGCGGTGACGCCCTCCATCTCGAGGAGCGTCGCCCGCGGGGAGAGCTCTTGGATCGTGACCGGCATCGCTTACACCCTCCGACCCCGACGGCCGCCCTTCGGCTTCGTGCCGTCGTGCGGAACGGGGGTGACGTCCTCGATCCGCTGGATCTTGACCCCGGCCCGGGCCAGCGCGCGGATCGCCGCCTGGGCGCCCGGACCGGGCGAGCGCGACCGGTTGCCGCCGGGGGCACGGACGCGGACGTGGAGGGTATCGTAGCCCTTCTCCTTGATCGCCGCCGCGATCTGGTCGGCGGCCTTCATTGCGGCGTACGGGCTCGATTCGTCGCGCGCCGCCTTGACGACCATTCCACCGGTCGCCTTCGCGAGGGTCTCCGCTCCGGTGATGTCAGTGACGGTGATGTGGATGTTGTTGTAGCTCGCGAAAATGTGGGCGATCCCGATCTTCGTCACGGCCGGTCCCCTCCCTCGGTCGCGGGGACCGCTGCGACGGCCTCGCCGGGAGCGCCGCGCGCGGAGAGCCGCTCCCGGAGCTCGAGCCGGACCGCGTGCTCGTCGCTCGCGAGCGGGCTGGTCGGCGTGTAGGCGATCTGGGCTTCCTCCCGTGAGGGGACCAGGTAGCCGGGGCGCGTGACCCGGTGGTCGCCGATGCTGAGGTGGCCGTGCACGATCCACTGGCGGGCCCCGAACGGGGTCGGAGCGAGACCGCGGGTGAAGACGACCCACTCGAACCTCCGCCGAAGCAGGTCCTCGGTGGAGAGCGCCAGAACGTCATCGATGGTCGGGGTGCCGACCGGTAGGACTCCGAGACGGGCGAGCCGCCCGAGCAGCTGGTCGGTCTCTCGACGGGCCTGGGGCTCGCCGGCCCGGAGGCGGGCCTGGAGCTCCCGCGCTTGCCGGCGGAACCCTCGGAGGACCGACTGGGCCTTCCACAGCTCGCGCTTGTTCTTCAGGCCGTACTTCTGCAGGAGCTTGCGCTCCTCCTCCATGCGGCCGGCCTCCCAGGGGTGCTTCGGGGTCTCGTACCTGCGGCGCAGGAACTTCGGATCGCCCACGGACCGCTCACTCCTTCTTCGGGGCGGGGGCCGCAGCGGCCGGCGCCGCCGCGGGCGCCCCTTCCTTCGACGCCGCGGCTTCCTTCGCGGCCTTCTTCAGGACGCCCGCCGCCATGCCGGTCCGGCCGTTCGAGCGGGTCCGCTGGCCGCGGACCTTCTGGCCCCGTTCGTGACGGACCCCCCGGTAGCTGCGCACCATCCGCATCTGATTGACATCGTCCCGCCGCCGCGTCTCGAGGTCTGGCCCGATGTAATGGATCGAATCTCCGACGATCGGCTCGAGCGGATGGTTCACCATCCAGCGCGGCACGGTGGTGGAGAGCTGGCCGAGCCTTGACTCGATGCCCTCGACCGTGCTCTCGGGGAGGTTGCCGATCATCTCCCCCGCCTTGACGTTCGCGAGGCGGCAGGCGACCTCGGCGAGCCGGAGGCCCACGCCGCGGACGCCGGTGAGTGCGAGAGCGGTCGGACGGGTACCGTCGAGATCGGTGTTCGCGACGCGAACGATGTAGCGGAAGTTCGGATTGTCGGGGATGACCTTGGTCGTCTTGCCCGGGGCGCCGGGGCGACCCTTGCCTTTCGCCTCCTTCGCGTCCTTAGGCTCCTTGCCTTCCTTCCCCTTCGCCGACGGGGCGCGCTTCCCCGCTTTCTCGGCGGGCGCGGCGGCCGCTTCGCTCGGAGCCGGGTTTTGGGAGGTCGGAGCCTCCTTCGCTTCCTTGGGCGCGGTCTCACTCCCCTGGATCGTACGCCGTCGACCCCGGGTCTAGGGCGAGCCAAGGCCCACCGTTCGACCCTCGGTCCGAGGGCGGGGCCGCCGAGCAGACCTTTCCTTTTAAGCACTTCGGCCGCCGGAGGACGAGCGGCGCCGCCCGGGCAGGGCGGCCCGGGCCGCCGGAGGCTCGGATCGGGCCCCGGCCTCGAGCACGCGGTAGCCCGAGCCGCGGCCAAGGACCTCGACCGGACCGGACCAGTGCTCTCGGAGCCACGCCTGGTAGAACCGGATCCCCTCGCTCCCCTTCCCGACAAGGAGCAGCCGCCCGCCCGGGGCGAGGTGCGCGGGGGCCTCCTCGAGGAGGCGGAGGATCCGTTCCCGCCCGATGCGGTACGGGGGGTTCGTCACGATCACGTCGAACCGCTCGCCGGCGACCGGCTCGAAGAACGGGCCGACCCGCACCTCGGCGTTCGCGACACGGTTCCGGGCGAGGTTCTGGCGCGCGAGGCGGACGGCGCGGCGGTTCACGTCGGTCAGGATCACCTGTCCCCGCGGACAGGCCTTGGCCGCAGCGACACCGACCGCCCCCCAGCCACACCCCAGATCGAGGACCCGGTCGGTCGGGGCCAGCACGAGGTTCTCGATCAGGAGCGCGGTCCCGGGGTCGATACCGTGGGAGGAGAACACCCCGGCGTCGACCGCGAAGGAGAGGAGTTCGCCCCGATACAGGAAGCGGCGCTCGGTCGGAGCCGACCGCGACCGGGGGCGTTCCGTCCAGTACGGCTCGTCGGAACCGGGCCGCTCCGCCTCGCTCATCCGCCGTTCCGGCGTCGCCACAGCGTTTCCCGCTTCGTGGCCGCCGGGCGTCCTACAGTGCCGAACACCTCGCGCACGAGGTCCTTTTCTCGGCCCGAGAGGGAGCGGGGGATCTCGACATGGACCGTCACGATGAGATCGCCGCGGCTCGATCCGCCGATCCGGGGGAAACCCTCCCCGCGCAGCCGGAACGGCGTCTCGGGTTGGGTGCCGACGGGGATCGAGAGCTTCGCCTGACCCTCGACCGTCGGCACCGTCACCTCCCCACCGAGGAGCGCGACCCCAAGCGGGATCGTCGTCTCGGCGAACACTTCGCGTCCTTCGCGGCGAAGGTGCGCGACCGGTTCGAGCTCGACCTGAACGAACAGATCTCCCGGCCGCCCGCCCCGGGGGCCGGCCATTCCGTGCGCCGGCACTCGCAGCACGGCCCCATCCTCGATCCCCGGGGGCACGGTGATCTCGATCCGTTCCACCGACGTGCGGAGCCCGTTTCCCCCGCACGTGGCGCACTTCTCGAGGATGCGACGGCCGGTGCCGCGGCAGCGCGGACACTCTCCGATCGTCAGCAACTGCGCGAATCCGGTCGACTGGACACGCCGTACCTGGCCCTCGCCGTGGCAGTCCGGGCACGTCTCAAGGGCGGTGCCGTCGCGGGCACCGGTCCCGCGGCAGTCGGCGCAGGGGGTCGATCGTGGGACCTCTACGGTCGGACGGGCACCCCGGATCGCGGCGGAGAGAGGAAGTCGGACCGTCACCTCGACGTCGTGGCCGCGACGGGCTGGGGTCCGACCGATTCCCCCGAACGGCCCTCCGAACCCTCCGAAGAACTGTCGGAAGAGGGGGGAGGACCCGAGCAGGTCCTCGAGGTCGCCCATATGGGTGAAGTTCTGCCAGCCGAACCCTCCGGGGCCGAACTCGGTCTCCACGCCGGAGAACCCCATCGCGTCGTAGCGCTGCCGCTTCTGGGGGTCGGCGAGGACCTCGTAGGCCTCGGAGATCTCCTTGAACTTCTCCTCGGCGACCTTCGGGTTCTCCTTCGCTACGTCCGGATGGTACTGGCGGGCGAGGCGTCGGTACGCCGACTTGACCTCATCGGGCGAGGCACCCTTCGGTACGCCCAAGACCTCGTAGTAGTCGCGTTTCGGCATGCGTGCGATGGTGGGAACACCGACCCTAGCGGCGTCTAGGTCGCGTGCTATTTACCCTTCCCCGGGGCGGCCGGGCGACCGGCCAGGAGAACCGGACCGCCGCGCCGCTCCGGACTCGGAACCGCCGGTCGGCCCGGCCTTCGGCGACAGCGACCTCGAGGGAACCGAAGCTCGAGCCGAGCACGCCCGCACGACCCGGTCCGAGCGCCTCGTAGCTCGCCGTGCGGCGTAAGGTCCGCATGGGCCCCCGCCCGAGCCGGACCCGCACGAGCGATCCGGGGGGCGGCGCCCAATCGGTCGGTACGTTCGTCACCAGATTGCCGAAATGGTCGACGTGGACGACCTCTCCGCGGGACCCGCCGGGCTCGCGGAGCGGGGCCGGGAGGTCGAGGCCGAGCGGTTCGATCGGGCGCCCGAGGCGCTGCAAGGGGACCCCGGTCGCGAGCGCCGCCGCGGCCGGCGCAAAGACGTCCCGCCCGTCGAACGTGGTGCCCACGCGGTCGGGTCCGCCGAGACGGCCGGGTTCGAGCCGCACTGCCTTGCGCCGGCCGAGCCGCTCGGCGAGCGGGAGGAGGACCCCGTTGTCGGGTCCCACGAGGTACGAACCGTCCCGGCACCTGATCGCGATCGGGGCCCGACGGCCCCCGACGCCCGGGTCGACCACGACGACGTGGACCGACCCGGCCGGAAACCCCTCGGCCATCGCGCGCACCAGGAACGCGGCCTCTCGGACGGCATGGGCGGGGATGTCATGGGCGAGGTCGACGACCGTGCCCGCCGCGACGCTGCGCAGGAGCACGGCCTTCATCTGGGCGGCGTAGGCCACCCCGATGTCGGTGGAGAGGGTGACGAGACGGCGCCCGGGGCCCCGCACCACGGACCCGGGCCGGTGCGGTGCCGGCCTACGACTTCATGATCGCGACGAGGAAGATCCCGACCGCGATCAGGGCACCGATGATCGCCGCGACGATCACGAGGATCGACTCGACAAGGAGGTTGCTGAGCGGGTGGGCACCGCCGGGGTGTCCGAGCGTACCCACGCTGTAGAAATACCCCACCAGCAGGCCAACCACCAGTCCGACGACGAGCAGGGCCACACCGATCGTCCGGCTCTTGCCGCTGCCGAAGTACGCCGTGAAGATCCCCGCCAGGATCAGGAACAGCCCGAAGACGAGCAGGAGGATCGTCAGAAACTGCCAAGCGCCGATCGATACCGAGTCTGCAACGAGATTCAACATGGTCCTACCTTCAGAACTTGATGCCCGTAAGGGTCTTGGTGTCGATGACGCCCGGCACCGAGCGGATCTTGTCGACGACGAGCTGGCCGAGCGCGTTGAAGTCCTCCGCCTCCACCTTGGCGATGAGGTCGTATTCCCCAAAGAGGGGATGGAGCTCGACGATCCCCTTTACGCGCAGGAGCTCGGTGTAGACCTCGTGCTCCTTCGCGGGGGCCGTGCTGATCAGTACGAAACCGATGGCCACGTCGCGCAACCCCTCTTCGACGCGCGGCCAGAAGTGGGCGGCTTAATAAGCGTGTCGAGGAACACCCCTCGCTTCCGTGAGCGTCGCGGCCGGGACGCTTTTCCTCCACTCGAGTGGACTCGGCTTAATTAGGGTGGCCGTAGCCGCCGGTTCGGACGATGGCGGTCTCGCTCCGAACGTGGCCGAAGCGGCTGCTGGCGGAGCCGTGGCTTCTTGCGTTCGTGCCGATCAACGCGGCGACCGCGGGCTTCGGCGTCGCGCTCCCCCTCCTGATCCTCATTCCGCTCCACGGGACCTGGGCGGACGTTGCGCTGGCCGCGACGATGTTCAACGGTGCCGTCATCCTGATGTCGTTCGTCTGGGGTCACCTCTCCGACCGCTACCCCCGTCGCCGACTCTTCCTGGTGATCAACTACGCAGGATACGCGGGCCTCTACCTGCTCCTGACGCACGTCCACTCGATCCCCACGCTGTTCGCGATCTACACGGTCATCGGCATCATGGCGCCCGCGGGCGCGAGCGCGTCGAACCTCCTGATCCTCGAGAAGTTCAGCGAGCGCGATCGCGCGAATGCCTATGCGTCGTTCCAGGAGATGAGCATGCTCGGCTCGATCGCGGGCCTCCTGGTCGGCTACTTCTGGACCCTCGCGAACGACGCCCTGTTGACCCTCCTCTACCTCCTCGGGGCTCTCGCGCTCGCGAGCGCGGTGGCGATCTGGTTCGGGATCCGCGAGGCACCGCGCACGCTCACGACCGCCCAGGTCGCGGGGCACCCCGAAAGCCTGTTCTCGCGCATCCGGGTGGTGATCGCACTGCGCATCCCGATCCCGTTCTTCCCTCACCGGCCCCGTCTGGGGCGCAGCCCGCTCCGGCGGTTCCGGGCCTGGGCCCGGGAGGAGCTCCATCATGAGCTGCCGTTGATCATCGCCGCCTCGTTCCTGTTCAACCTCGCCGCGAATCTCTACAACATCTCCTACACGCCGTACCTCTACGCCGTGGGCCTCACGGCGGCGTCGATCTTCCTCGTCAATCTCTCCAACAACTTCACCCAGACCCTGCTCTTTCCCTTCACCGGCAGCCTGTCGAACCGGATCGGGGCCGACAAGCTCGTGCAGCGGGCGACGTACCTGCGCGCGGTCGGGTACCTGGCCACGGCGGGGTTCACGTTCGCGGTCCTGGCGCGCCACGCGGCCTTCGACGCGAACTTGCTGGTCTACGCCGTCCTCGGAGGCGCGATCGCGGTGTACTCGACCGCGAGCGCGCTGATGCTCTTCCGAGGCCTTGAGGGACGCGACGCGGGCAGCATCCTCGGCGTCAACAGCGCCTTCGGGGGCGCGGCCGCGGTGCTCGGCGCGGCGCTCTCGGGCGTGCTGTCCGTCTACGGGAGTTACCGCTTGGTCTTCCTGGTCGCCGGCGCTTCCCTTCTGGTCTCGCTCCCGCTCTGGACGGCGGCATCGCTGGCCTACAACCGCCGGAGGTTTGCCCGACCGGTGCTCGTGGTTGGCCCCGCGCTCAGCGACCCGGCCCCCGACGCCCCCCGGACGGCGGAGCCGTCCTCCGCCGCAAAAACCCCATAACCCCTCTTCGGCTGAGCGGGTCGGAAGTGTCCTCACATGGCCGAACCGCAGGGGGTCCAGAGGGGATTGCAGGACGTCGTCGCGCTGGAGTCGCGGATCTGCTTCATCGATGGACGGCAGGGACGTCTCATCTACCAAGGGTACGACATCCGCGACCTCGCGGCCCGGTCCACGTTCGAGGAGGTCGCGTACCTGCTCTGGTACGGTCGGCTACCGAACGCCACGCAGCTCGAGGAGCTCAAGGGACGGTTCGGCACGGTGCGGGCGCTACCGCCGCCGCTCGTCGACCAGATCGACCGGATGCCGATCGAGGCCCACCCGATGGACATCCTGCGCACCGCCGTCAGCGCGCTCGCCGGCTTCGAGCCGGAGGAGACCCGGCCCGGGGCGAGCTCGATCGGGGGCGCTCAGCGGTTGACGGCGGTGCTGCCCTCGATCCTCGCGCAGTTCCACCGCCGCCGAAAGGGGCTGCCGCTCGTCCGAGCGCGGCCGGAGCTCTCCCAGGCGGCCTACCTGCTCTACGCGGTCCTGGACCGAGAGCCGACAGAGCTCGAGACTCGGGCGATGGACGTTGCGTTGATCCTGCACGCCGACCACGAGCTCAACGCCTCCACCTTCGCCGCTCGGGTGACCGCGTCGACGTTGAGCGATCTGTACAGCGCGGTGACCAGCGCCGTCGGCACGCTGAAGGGCCCCCTCCACGGCGGCGCGAACGAGCGCGTGATGGAGCTGCTCGACGAGATCGGGACCCCCGAGCGCGTCGAGGAGATCGTCCACGGCAAGCTCTCCCGGCACGAGCGGATCATGGGCTTCGGGCACCGGGTGTACAAGGTCGAGGATCCCCGGGCCACGATCCTCCGGGAGTGGTCCCGCAAGGTGGGGGAGAACAAAGGGGACCTCCACTACTACGAACTCCTGCGGCGGGTCGAGGAGGTCGTACACCGCGAGAAGGGGCTCTATCCGAACGTCGATCTCTACTCCGGTTCGGTCTACTCGCTGCTGGGCTTCCCCGCGGACCTCTTCACCCCGATCTTCGCCGCGAGCCGGGTCGCAGGATGGACCGCGCACGTGCTCGAGGAGTATCAGGACCTTCGGCTGATCCGCCCGACCGCGAAGTACGTCGGCGCGGTCGATCTTCCGTACGTGCCGATCGGTCAGCGGTCCTAGGGCGGGTTCCGCGGGCCCCGGGGCCGAGCCGCGCCTCCGGGGTGACCGTCGCGCCGAGCCCTTTCCGCCCCCGGCCGGGCCCCGCCAACGGCCGCCGCTCCCCTCGTTTTGGGGGGCGTGCCGCTCCGGGGAGTGCGGGGGCGCCCTCCCGGTCGAGATCGCGACGGGCCCGGGCCGCCAGGGGGGGTCTTCCCGGTCCTCTCTCGATCGACCGTGGACCCTTTCCCACCCCTCCGCTGCCCGTTCGTCGACCGAGACCGAGGGGGCAGCGCCTCCCCGCGGTCAGCTTCCGAGGCGCGGCTCGACCTGCTGCCACCGCTCGGTCGGGAGAAGCTCCCGACACAGCCGGACGACGTCCGCGTACCGGTTCGGCGGCGGATCCGTCCGCATCCCCGAGACGAGGACCTCGAGCTCGTTGAGGTTCAGCGCCGGGAGCACCCACCGCATCCATCCCTCGAAGCGCTCGAGGGGGAGCACGTTGTAGAAGCGGCCCCGCATCGCGCGCAGCTCCTCGTCCGTGAACCGCTCCCACATGAGCGGGACGAGCGTGGCCTCCTCGTTGTTGAGGTGGGCGAGGTAGAGCGCGAAGAGATCGTTCGATTCCAGCACCAGCCGGTCTCCGACCTCGATCCGCCGGGCCCCCTCGTGGGTCTGGAGGAGCTCACTGCAGGTCCGGCCGAGCGCCTCGATCCGCCGGGCGATCTCGTGGTGCTCGGTCATCATCAGCGCGATGACGTCCGGGTCGTGCCGGCGCAAGGGGGAGAACAGGTCCCGCTCCTCGTGCTGGGAATGGACCCGAAGCAGGCAGAGGATGCAGTTCGACGCCGCGCTGGACAGCTCGTGTTCGAGCCGTGCGACCACCTCGTTCGACTCCCGGACGCTCGCGAAATCGGTCACGCCGATCTGGAGGCCGAGCTCGTAAAGCATCGACCGGATGCCCTTGTGGATCGGTCGGAACAGGTTCTCCCGTCGGGTCATCTTCCCTCGGCGAGGTCGGAGGAGGGCGCCGCCTCTTTAAGATGCGGGGCGGATCGCAGCGAGGAGCGTCCAGGGAGCGACGGCTCCCGCCCGCCGATCTTTCGGAGGCGAAAGGGACGGTGCGGGGGCGTCCGGTGCGATCACCGGGGGCTCCCGACGGAACCGCTCAGGGGACAGAGCGCCGGATCGTGCGGCCCCGGCCCTTCGCGCGCGGCCCGGCGCGGAGGACGCTCATGAGCGGGTAGCGCAGGTCGGGGCGGTGGTCGAGCCGAGCCTCGACCTCCTCGTCGCCGTCCGCGAGTCCCACCCGGACCTCGAGCATTTCGGGGGTGAGGTAGCGATAGGCGAACCGGCCACGGCCGGCCGGTCCGCCCCGAGCGGGCCGGATCCGCACGCGCACGTGCCGGACGAACGGCTGCAGCCCGACCGCCGACTCGATCGCGCGTTCGAGCGTCCGCGCCGTCCCCGGTGCGACCGGGGTGCCCAGGTACTGGTGGAAGATCCCCCCGAGTTTGATGCCCGCCTCGAAGAGGAGAGCCTCCCGCCGGGTGAGCCGGGCCGCATGGATGGACGGAGAGCGGCTCACGAAGATCCTCCCGTGGAGCGCGTCCCGCCGGCGCGACGGACGGTGAACGGCCCGACCAGATAGTAGCTCGCTACTCCCACGAGGAAGGCCACGGAGGCGGCCTCGGCGAGGAGGTAGCCGAACGAGCCGGGCGGGGGCCGGAACTGGAGGGGAACCAAGGCGATCGCCGCGGCCACGGCCGTGAGGACCATCGGGATCGCGAGCGGGGTCCCCCGGCGCGCTTTCGGGTAGGGGATCGGGACGACCATCAGGGCGGCGATCACGAGGCTCCCCACGAAGAGCCCTACCGGGGCGACGCCTTCGAACGCCGGGGTGTCGTGAAAGAGGAGCGCGACGATGAGTCCGAGGGCGCTCTGCGGCGTCGGCACCCCGAGGAAGTACGGGTGCCGGAAGGCCCGGGTGGTGAAGTAGGCGAGCCGCGCGAGCGCCGCGGCGAGGTACGCCGCCGCGACCCCGATCGCGACCGTGGTCCACGGGTCCCAGAGGCCGAGGTTCCCCGTGTGCACGGCGATCAGCACCGCCGGGGCCACTCCGAACGTCAGCGCGTCGGCGACCGAGTCGGCGACGCGACCGAAGCGACTCGGTCCCTTCGGGCTCCGCCGGGAGAAGATCCCGTCGAGTCCGTCGAACCCGATCGCGATCGCGATCAAGAGCATGGCCCACAGCTTGTTGCCCGCGAGCGTGTAGAGGATCGCTCCGAGCCCGAGGAGGCCGTTCGCGAGCGTCGCGAGGTTCGCCGAGACGCGCCAGCGGTCCGTCACGTCCGCTCCCGGGCGATCGAGGTGACGCCCGCGCGGACCGCTTGCCCGGGAGCGACGAGGGGCTCCACACGGTCCGCCGGCAGGTGAACGTCGACCCTCGAACCGAGGACGATCATCCCGAGCCGGTCCCCCTTGGCGGCGCGATCGCCCGGCCGGACGAACGAAACGAGCCGGCGCGCGACGATGCCGGTGATCTGGACGACCTCGATCGGCCCGAGTTCGGTGTCGAGCCGGTAGCGACGCTGGACATTCGCCTCGGCCTCGGGAGCGTAGGCGGGGCGGAACCCGCGGCCCCCGGAGGAGACGGCCGCGACGGTCGAGGCGAGCGGGAAGCGGTTGACGTGCACGTTCGTGACGTTCATGAAGACCGAGATCCGCAACCGGTCCCCGATCCGCTCGACCGACCGGACGCGTCCATCGGCCGCCGACACGATCGCCGCCCCCGGGGCGCGGTCCGGGTCGCGGAAGAACGCTGCGAGGAACCCGAGCAGGGCGGCGAGCCCGGCCGCGAAGCCGACGAGCGCGACGGACGCGGGGAACGCCCCCGAGATCCCGAGGAGCACGACCACGACGAGCGCGACGGCGACCGGGCCGAGGAAGCGGCCGGCCCCCGGGGCGAACACGCGCCTACCCGGTCAGCACGATCTCGATATTGACGCCGTCCGGGACCTGGATGCGCATCACCTGGCGGAGGGCCCGCTCGTCGGCGTCGATGTCGATCAGCCGCTTGTGGATCCGCATCTCCCAGTGGTCGATCGTGCTCGTCCCTCCGCCGTCGGGTCCCTTGCGGACCGGAACGCGGAGCTTCTTCGTCGGCAGCGGGATCGGCCCGGCGATCGCGACGCCGGTCTTCTGCGAGATGTCCCGGATCTGCTTGCAGATGGAGTCGACCTTCCGCGAGTCGGTGCCGGAGAGGGAGATACGGGCCTTCTGGACCATCGATAGCCTCTCCCCCTGACCGGCGCTCTCGTCCCGTCGGGCCTACTCGCGCTTCTTGACGTCGACGACGACGCCGGCCGCGACCGTCTGGCCCATGTCCCGGACCGCAAAGCGGCCGAGCTGAGGGAACTCCTTGTACTTCTCGATGACGAGCGGACGCTTGGGCGTGATCTTGACGACCGCGGCGTCCCCGGTCTTGAGGGTCTGGGGGTTCTCTTCCGCGACCTGACCCGTCTTCGGGTCGAGGCGCTTCAGCAGCTCGGTGAACTCGCACGCGACCTGGGCCGTGTGGCAGTGGAAGACCGGCGTGTATCCCACGGTGATGACGCTCGGGTGGTTCAGCACCTGGATGTTCGCGGTGAAGCTCTCGACCACGGTCGGGGGGCTCGCGACCGGCCCGGCGACGTCGCCGCGGCGGATATCGTTCTTGTCGATCCCGCGAACGTTGAAGCCGATGTTGTCGCCCGGGATCGCCTCCTGGACCGACTCATGGTGCATCTCGATCGACTTCACTTCCCCGGACTTCCCGCTGGGGAGGAAGATGATCTTGTCGCCGATCTTGACCTTCCCGGTCTCCACGCGTCCGACGGGGACGGTGCCGATCCCCGTGATGGTGTAGACGTCCTGCACCGGGAGCCGGAGCGGCTTGTCGGTCGGCTTCTCGGGGACCTTCAGGTTGTCGAGCGCCTGGAGGAGCGAGGGCCCCTTGTACCAGGTCATGTTGGGGCTCGCCTTGTTGATGTTGTCGTCCTTGAACGCCGAGATCGGGACGAAGACGACCTGCTCCTGGATCTTGAATCCGACGTTCTTGAGCAGCTTCGTCAGCTCTTCCTTGACCTCGTTGTACTTCGCCTCGGAGTAGTTGACCTCCTGGCGGTCCATCTTGTTGATGGCGCAGATGAGCTGCGTGACGCCGAGGGTGCGCGACAGGAAGATGTGCTCCCGCGTCTGCTCCTGGACCCCTTCGGCCGCGGAACAGACGAGCACGGCCGCGTCGGCCTGGCTCGTTCCCGTGATCATGTTCTTCACGAAGTCGCGGTGGCCCGGCGCATCGATGATCGTGAAGTAGTACTTCTGAGTGTCAAACCTCCGGTGCGCGATGTCGATCGTGACCCCGCGCTCCCGCTCCTCCTTGAGGTCGTCCATGACCCACGCGAACTCGAAGGTCGCCTTCCCCTTCGCCTCGGCCTCCGCGCGGTACTTGTCGATCTCCTCCTGGCGGATGTAGCCGGTATCGAGCAGCAGCCGCCCGACGGTGGTCGACTTGCCGTGATCCACGTGACCGATGAAGACGATGTTGAGGTGGGGCTTCTGCGCCATGCGGTTCGGAACTCCGGGCGCGGCCAAAAGGTACCCCTATATAGGCATTGTCGCGCCGGAACCCCGAGAAGGAGGGAACGACGCCGGCAGGAAGGGCGTGGAAGGGGTTGCCGCCGGGGTTTCCGTCCGGTCCGCGCGGAAGCGCCCTACTCGGGCATCAGCACGTGTTCGTTACCGTCCGGGTCGCGCACCGTGGCGTAGGTGCCCCACGACTCGGTCTTGGGGAGTTGCGTGAACTCGACCCCGCGGCGCTCCAGTTCGGAGCAGCTCGCCGTGAAATCCTGGCCCGGCAGGAGGAGCAGGATCCCGGAGTTGCCGGGCTCGAGACCGACGTTGTCGCCCCCCTCCGAGTACTGACAGAGGTGGAGCTTGCCGTGCTGGCCTTTCCGCCCGACAGTGATCCAGTGGCTCTCGTGGTCGATCACGTCGAGCCCGAGCTTCTCCGTGTACCACGCGAGCGATCGTTTCGGATCGGAGACCAGGACGGCGACACTGGCGAAGTAGGGTCCGCGGGGCGCCGCCTTTTTCGGGGGTTTCGGTGGCATCGACGTTTCCTCAGTGCTCCCGAGGTCGCGGGACGATAAACCCCCTCGGAGAGGGACGCTGAAACGCCCCCGGAGGACTCGGGGTTCTGCGGGAGACCCTGCGGGCCGGCCGCCGGGGCCGTCGAAACCCATTTAGGGCGCGTTCAGGTCGGCGTCCCTTGTTGTTTCCGTAGATGACCGAACCGTCGTTGGCCCCAGTGCCGATCCGTGCGAGCCGCGCGTCGGTCGTTCGGCTGATGGTGCCGACGGACGCGAACTTCACGGGGAACGTCTTCGGCGGACAGATTCTGAGCGAGGTGGACCGGGTCGCCTACATCACCGCGACCCGTCACGCCAAGGCGAACTGCGTCACGGCCTCCTTCGACCGGGTCGACTTCATCCTCCCGGTGCACGTCGGCGAGGTCGTCGACTTCGAGTCCCAGCTCACCTATGTCGGTCACAGCTCGATGGAGGTCTGGGTACGCGTCCGCTCCGAGGCTCTTGCCGGCGGCGCGCCCCGTCTGGTCGGCGAGGCCTACGTCACCATGGTGGCCGTCGACGCGCACGGTCGACCCGTGGCGGTGCCCCCGGCCGAGCTCGAGACGGAGGAGGAGCGACGCCGGTTCGAGGAGGGCCGGCGCCGGATGGAGGAGCGGCGGCGCACGCGCCAAGGGACCGCCGCGTAGGAGAACGGAACCATGCTCTGCGAACTGTGCGGGAAGGAGACCCCCCTGACGAGCCGAATCCGGATCGAGGGAACGATCCTTAATGTCGGGCCCGAGTGCGTCCGCTTCGGTGAGCGGATCGACCCCCCGCCGAGCCCGTCAGGGGCCGCGACCGCCGCGCTCCGCCCCCGTCCCGGCGTGGGACCGGTGCGGCCGGCCGGTGGCCGGCGCCTCGAGGAACGCGATCTGTACCAGGAGATCGGCGAGATGGAGCTGGCTCCGGACTGGCCGAAGCGCGTGCGGACCGCCCGCGAGGCGCGCACCTGGACGCCGGAGGACCTCGGCAAGAAGCTGAACGAGAAGAAGTCGGTCGTCCTCAAGATCGAGTCCGGCAGCTTCCGCCCGCCGGACGATCTGGTGCGCAAGCTCGAGCGGCTGCTCCAGGTACGTCTTCGCGCCGAGGCGGAGCCCGCCTCTTCGGGTTAGTCGGGGCCGCGCGACCGATCGGGGTCGTCGCCCTCGGGACCCCGCCTTCGGGTATGGGGGGAGCGTCCGCCGGGCCCCGAGACCGGGCGGTCGAGATCGAGACGGCTCGCGAGTTCCGCGCGGACGAACCCCTCGAGCGGAGTGCTTTCGCGAAAGCTGCGGAGGTCCGCTGCGTACCCTTCGAGGAGCTGCTCCGACCAGCCGAGGAGACCGAGTCCCGCGCCCCCGAGCGCCAGGACCCCGAGGAACCCGATCCCGGCCTGGGGAGCGTAGAGGACCAGGACCGTCAGGGCGACGACTGCGGCCCCGAAGAGCAGGAACGCGCGACGGACCGAGCGATGCGCGCGTTGGTCCCGGTGCGAGAGCGCCACGGGATCCCCTCGGCGGTGGGTGCTACGGCCGGCGCCGGGGCGCGGAGCGGGACCGAAGGAGCCGCTCGAGGATCGCCTTCTGGGCGTGCAGGCGGTTCTCCGCCTGGTCCCAGACCGCGGCGCGCGATCCGTCCATCACCGAGTCGGTGATCTCCTCCCCCCGGTGGGCGGGGAGGTCGTGGAGGACGAACGCGTCGGCCCCGGCCCGGGAGAGGAGCTCGTCGTTGATCTGGAATCCGTGGAACGCCGCTTCGCGCGCCGCACGTTCCGCTTCGTCGCCCATCGAGACCCAGACGTCGGTGTAGAGCGCGTCCGCGTCCCGGACCGCCTCGCGCGGCTCGTGGGTGAAAGCGAGCGCCGCTCCCGTGCCCTCCGCGAGCCGGCGGGCCGCCTCCACGACGTCCGGCCGGGGCTCGTACCCTGGCGGAACCGCCGCGGTGAGGGAGAGTCCGACCGCGGCCGCGCCGAGAAGGAGCGAGTGAAGGACGTTGTTGCCGTCCCCTACCCAGGCGAGGCGACGGCCTCGGAACCGCCCCCGCCAGCGCTCGTGCATCGTCAGGAGGTCCGCGACGATCTGGCAGGGGTGTTCGAGGTCGTCGAGCGCGTTGATCACGGGGACGCTCGCGCCACGGGCCAACTCCACGACGTCGGTGTGTCGGTACGCTCGGTAGGCGATCCCATCGACGTACCGGGAGAGGACGCGGGCGGTGTCGGCGATCGTCTCGCCCCGCCCGAGCTGGAGCTCCTTCGAGGAGAGATAGAGCGCGTGCCCGCCGAGGTCGTTCATCGCGACCTCGAACGAGGTCCGGGTGCGGGTCGAGGGCTTCTCGAAAATCAGTGCCAGGTTCTTCCCGCGGAGCGAAGGGACCGTGCGCCCCCGACGCCGGGCGGCCTTGAGCCGGGCCGCGTGCGCCAAGAGATCGGGGAGTTCCCGAGCGACGTCGGCGATCGAAAGGAGGTCCGAAGGGGGGGCGCGGGTCGGCATGGGGCGTGGATGCCGGACCCCGCGCAAAACAGTATCCCCCGCCCACCGAGGTCTCTCGGCGTGCGAAGGTTATGAACCGGGGCCCGTTGGGGCTCGCGAGGGATCCGCGTGCCACCACGAAGAACTCGCCCAGCCCGCCGACGCACCGCCCGACGCGCCCGACCTGCCCGCCGGCTTACCCCGACCACGAAGGGGCGACGGGTGTACATGGTGACCGGCGGCGTCACCAAGTTCGCGAAGGCGCACCCGGCGATGGACTTCCGCCTGATGGTGAAGCGGGCGTACGACTACGCGCTGAAGGGGATCCCCGGGCTCACGGCCGATCGCATCGACGGGAGCCGCATCTCGTACTTCTCCGACCACTTCTCCCGCCAGCTGAAGGCGGCGAGCATGGTCCAGGACTACCTGGGTCTCAACCCGAAGGGGTCCGTCCGCATCGAGTGGGGCGGGGCGACGGGCGGCGAGTGCTTCCAGGCCGCCTACGAGGCGGTCGCGAGCGGACGGATGGACGTCTGTCTCGCCGCGGGGTACGAGACGATGAGCCGGGTGCCGACGTGGAAGGGCAACGAGTTCATCGCCCTCGCCTCGGACACGAACTTCGACTTCCCGTTGGGAGGCTTCTACACGGGCTACTACGCACTGATGGTCGTCCGTCACATCTACGAGTACCTGCGCCTCGGGAAGTTCGGCCACGTGACGGACGAGCGGGAGGCACAGCGGCTCGCGATCGCGGAGGGCTCGCGCATCATGAGCAAGGTCTCGGTGAAGAACCACCTGAACGCGCTCCACAACCCGTACGCCCAGTACCCGAAGCGGCTCACGGTCGACGACGTCCTGCGTTCCGAGATGATCAGCTACCCGTTGACACGGGAGCAGATCTGCACCATGAGCGACGGCGCCGCGGTCGCGGTCCTCTGCACCGAGCAGCGCGCGAAGGAGTTCACCGACCGGCCCGTCCGGGTCACCGGGGTCGGTTGCGGGACCGACACCATGCGGCTCGCCGACCGACCGTTCGGCAAGGTCCCGCTGATGCCGCACGAGAAGGCGAAGGACTACGAGGAGCTCCGCTATCCGGGGGTGCACTCGTTCCGCGCCGGGCGGGCCGCCGGCCTCGAGGCGTACCGTATGGCCGGTATCTCGAACCCGAACACGGAGCTCGACTTCATCGAGCTCCACGACGCCTACGCCTCGAGCGAGATCCAGACCTACGAAGACCTTGGCCTCTGCAAGTACGGCGAGGGGTACGACTTTGTCGAGCGGGGCGACCCGTTCCTTTCGGGGATTGACTACGGGTTCCCGACCCCCCAGGCGGGCGCGATCCCCGTGAACCCGTCGGGCGGCCTGATCGCGTGCGGTCACCCGGTCGGGGCGACCGGCCTCATGCAGGGCGTCTTTGCCTTTTGGCAGCTCCAGGGGACGGTCCCGAAGCACTTCGGGGACCCGGCGCTCCAGCTCGACCGCCCCCGCCGCGGTGCGATCCACAGCCACGCCGGTACCGGCTCGAGCGTGACGGTCTCGATCCTCGAGAGGGGGTTCCGATGACGTCCCGTCCCCCGGCGTACTCGAAGTTCCGGGACGTTCAGGCGGAGCTCGACCTGAGCGGGGCGGCAATCTTCCGGGACGCCGACGGCGTCGAGAGCCTGATTATCCGCAACCCCTACTCAATCACGTACATCCACAGTTACGCGGAGGACTCCCCGTTCTTCCTCGGGCTGGCCGAGGGGCGGCTCCGGGGCTCGAAGTGCCGGAAACCGAAGTGTGGCTTCGTCTACGGGACGCCGCGCAGCCACTGCATGGTGTGCGGGGCGCCGACCGAGTGGATCGACCTCCCGACCCGGGGCCGGGTCCACTCCTGGACGACGTGCCACTTCGGCAGCGAAGCGTTCCTGAAGGAGACCCCGTACAATCTCGCGCTGGTGGAGTTCGACCGGGTGGGCAGCCTGCTGCTCGTCCGTCTGAAGGACTGCGTCGAGTCCGACCTCTACGTGGGGATGCCGGTCGAGGCCCGCTTCGATCCGAACCCGAAGTACTCGATCACCGACGTCTGGTTCGTGCCGGCGCGCTAGGCGCGACCCCGGCCCGCCCCGGGCGAGAGGCCGACGAGGTCGAGCACGTCGCCCTGCGCCCGGGCGATCTCTTCGCGCGGGAGCCGGTCAAGGTCCCGGAAGGCGAGCTCCCGCCAGACCGGGGCGACCGGAGGGCGGTCGGAGGACCAGCGCACTCGGTAGACGAACTGGAGGTCCCAGTGCGGGTCCCCCTCGGTCTCCCCCGGCCGACGGTAACCTTCCGAATGCACGGAAAGGCCCTCGACCCGGGGCAGCTCGGAGGCGAGCTGCTCCCGCGCGATACGGCGGGCGGCGTCGTCGGGGGACTCCAGCAGAAGCAGGTGGCACGACGGGAGCATCCAGCGGTCTCCGATCGACCGGACCCGGTCCGGAGTGAGCCCTCCCACCTCGAGCCACTCCGCCGAGGGATCGAGCCGCCCCAGCAGCACCTTCCGCTCGTCGGAAGGGGGACGAACGACGAGGTACGCGGACAGGCACATGCCGTCGGACGGGACCACGGAGAAACCTGGGCCGGCGGATCGGTCACCGCCACGCAGCCGCGCGAACCTACGGGGATCGTTCATGGGACACCGAGGAGCGGGCGGCGGATGAGGCTGGTGGGGCCCCACCGGTACGGTCCCCGTTTTAGTAAATTCCACTTCACGGCCCCAATATCCCCCTCCCCGGCCCCCTTTTCGACGTATGCGAGATGCAACGTGGTACGGGACGGTGGCCCTGGTCGCCGCGGTCCTGGTCGTGGTGGTCGGAGGGTTCGCGATCGCGGCCGAGGCGCCGGCTTCGGCGGGGACCGCGAACGCCGCGGTGACCGTCAGCTATATTAACCTCACGGTCCGGGTCAATCCGACGAACGGCTTCCCGGCGTACTCTCCCGCAAACTTCTCCGTCCCGAAGGGAGAGGTCCGCGTGAAGATCGTCGACACGGACGCCACCGCTTCGTTCCCCGGATGCGACTGCAACGTGACCGGCACCCAGGGCAATGTCGAGTCGGTAAACGGTAGCGCGCCGACCTCGCAGATCGGCTGGGGCAACGTGGCGCACACCTTCTCCATCCCGACGCTGGGAGTCAACGTCCTGAGCCCCGGCGAGAGCACCGTGACGTTCACGCTCTGGCTGAACCAGACCGGCGCGTTCGTATGGCTCTGCGACGCCCCGTGCGGGACGAACGGCTTCGAAGGCGCCCCGATGGGCGTGCCGGGGTACATGACCGGCACGATGACCGTCCTCTAAGGGACGGAAGGTCGGTGCCCGCCCCGTTCGGGGCACGACCCCCGGGGCGGGAGCGGGAGTGCCGCGGGCCGGGCTTGAACCGGCGGCTTCAAGATCTTCAGTCTTGCACTCTCCCAAACTGAGTTACCGCGGCGCCGAAGGGACCGGACCGACGCCACCGTAAAAAGAGTGACGGGCGGGGCCCTGGCCCGCGGTGCCTCGTCGGGCCGCACCGCGTCCCCGACCCGTTCTCGAACGCGCGCGCCGGCGTTCGGGGCGGCCGGTCGTCGCCGGCCCTCCCTTCAGTTTATCTACCGCCCGCCGCCTGAAGACCGGGCCGTGAACCGCACCCTCGTGATCAGCGAGAAGTTCAACACCGCGCTCCGCATCGCGGTGGTTCTCTCCGACGGACGGATGAAACGGACCCGGATCGAAGGGACGACCGTCTTCGAGTTCGATCGGCCCGAGGGCCCGTACGCCGTCACCGGACTGCGGGGGCATATCGTCGAGCTCGACTATCCCGCCGAACTCGCGGAGTGGTCCCTCGCGGGCCTGCCTCGGCTGCTCGAGACCGTCCCGCACAAACGCGTCACCGAACGCGGGATCGTCACCGCGCTCCAGCATCTGGTCCGCAGCTTCGACCGGGTGATCATCGCGACCGATTTCGACCGGGAAGGGGAGCTGATCGGGCTCGAGTGCCTCGAGCTGCTCCAGAAGGTCCACCCGACGATCGAGGTCGCGCGGGCCCGCTACAGCGCCCTCACCCGGGACGCGATCGAGCAGAGCTTCACGCACCTCGAAAAGCTCGACCGGGCGCTCGCGGAGGCGGCCGAGGCGCGGCAGGAGATCGACCTCGTGTGGGGGGCGCTGTTGACGCGGTACCTCTCCCTGACGTCGGGCCAGCGCGGGCGGAGCTTCCTCTCCGCGGGCCGGGTGCAAACCCCGACGCTGGCGCTCCTGGTCGAGCGCGACCAGGCGATCAAGGAGTTCACCCCGACCCCCTTCTGGGAGCTGCGGGCGACCGGGGCGAAGGGCGAGGAGACGTTCGGCCTCGCGCACGGGCACGGGATCTGGGAGGAGAAGGCGGAGGCGGAGCAGGTCTTCCGGCGGGTCGAGGGGGCGACCGACGGAGTGGTCCGCGAGTTCGCCGAGGAGGAGACCCGCCGGCGCCCGCCGGTGCCATTCTCCACGACCCTGTTCGTCGCCGAAGCGACGCGACTCGGCCTGGGCGCCGCGACCGTCATGCGGATCGCCGAGGACCTCTACACGCAGGGCCTCATCAGCTACCCCCGAACGGACAACACGGTCTATCCCCGGGGCCTCGGGCTCCGCTCGCTGGTCGAGAAGTTCCGCGAGGGCCCATTCGCGGAGGCGGCCGCGTACGTCCTCGAGCAGCCGTCGTTCCGGCCCACGCGGGGCCGGACCGAGACGACGGACCACCCCCCGATCTATCCGACGGGCGCGGTCGATCCGAAGAAGCTGCGACCGGACCATGCCCGGGTCTACGAGCTCGTCGTCCGCCGCTTCCTCGCCACGGTCTCGCCGGACGCCCTGGGCTGGTCTCGACGCGCCGCGGTCGACGTGCGCGGAGAGCGGTTCGAAGGCAAGGGCCACCGGGTGACGGAGCCGGGCTGGTATCGCGTGTATCCCTACTCGACCCCGGACGACGTCGCCCTGCCGGTGCTCGCCGTAGGGGAGACCGTGGAGGTCCGCGACGTCCGGCTCGTGTCGGACCAGACGAAGCCCCCGCGACGCTTCACCCAGGGCTCCCTCATCCAGGAGATGGAGCGCCTGGGGCTCGGCACCAAGAGCACGCGGCACGACGTCCTCCAGAAGCTGTTCGACCGCCACTACGTGGCCCAGCGGCAGCTCGAACCGACCTCGACCGGGATCGCCGTCACCGAAGCGCTGCGCGCGCATGCTCCCGTGATCACGCGCCCGGAGATGACGCACCGGCTCGAGGAGGACATGGAGCTCGTCGCCGAGTCGAAGAAGGAGAAGTCGGACGTCCTCGCCGAGTCCCGCGAAATGCTCCGCGATGCGTACCAGCTCCTCTCGGCGAATGCCGAGGGGGTCAAGGAGACCCTCACGGGCGCGCTCGACCGGCAGCATTTCGTCGGCCCGTGCGCGAAGTGCGGGGGCGCGCTCCGGCTCGCCCGGAGCCCGCGCGGCGCCCGCTGGGTCCAGTGCGTCAACAACCCGGCGTCGTGCACCGCGACGTACGCACTGCCGTCGGCGGGATTCGTCGAGCCCGCGCCCGAGTTCCTCTGCGGGACCTGTAAGGTCCCGCGCGTCAAGATCACTTTCCGTGGCCAGCGGCCGGACCTCTACTGCATCAACCCGGAGTGTGCCGAGCACCACAAGGCGTTCCGGATCGGGGTCTGCCCCAGCTGCGGGAGCCCGCTCCACATCCGCTATTCGTTCGCGGGCAAGCGGTTCGTCGGTTGCTCGGGGTACCCCAACTGCCGGGTGACCTACCCCTTGCCGCAACGGGGCAAGCTCGAGAAGGACCAGCCGCCCTGCCCGGTCTGCCGCGCCCCGGTCGTCACGGCGATCGAAGCCGGTCGGCCCCCCTGGACGCTCTGCATCAATCCCGCGTGCCCGACCCGGGCCAAGCCCGAGCCCAAGGAGCCTAAGACCGCAAAGGCCCGAAGCGCGGCCGGCGGGACGAAACGAGCCCGACGCAAGGTGGCCCCGCCGGCGAAGCGCGCGCGCCCGCGCGCTGCCGGTGGCCGTCGTCCGAAGGCCGAACCCGGCGCGGAGCCGTCCACCGCCCCGGGTCCGGCACCGACCGCGCCCTAATCCGCGGCGCCGGCCGAACCGCGGCCGAGCCGTCGTCGCCCTAAGAGCTGCGCTCTCGTCAATCCCTCGGAAAGGCGTTTCCCGGCCTCCCGGCCCGGGTTAAATAGCCCCGACCGGTGATTTTCCCGATGTCCTCCCACCCGATCCGGTTGCTCGAGCTCGACTCGCGGAGCTTCGAGCGCCGCCTCGCCGAGAACCCCCTCGTCATCCTGCCGGTCGGCGCGCTCGAGGCCCATGGTCCCCACCTGCCCCTCGGCGCCGACCAGATCCAGGCCGAGGCGACCGCGCTCGCCCTTGCCGAGCGAACCGAGGGCCTTGTGGCGCCGACCCTACCGTACGGGTCCGCCCCCTCCGCCCGCGGGTTCCCCGGGACCGTGTCGCTCTCGATCCCCGAGCTCGAGGACCACGCGGCCGCGGTCCTCGGCGAGCTCGCACGGACCGGCGTCCGCCGGCTCCTCGTCCTTTCGGGCCATGCCGAACGCGGTCACATGGCCGCGCTCCGCGAGGCGGGCGACCGAACGATGCGGGAACACCCTTCGGTCCGCGTGGTCGTCCTCTCCGACTATGACTTCGTCTACGAGCTGCGGGGGCGCGAGTCACCGGCCGACGACGGCCACGCCGGTCTTCTCGAGACCTCCCGGGTCCTCGCGATCGCCCCCGCGTCGGTGGGCCGAGAGCGGCCCGTCGGCCGGTACCGGCACAGCCCGTTCGTTCCCGGCGCCCCGCGGCCGGACGACTGGCCCGAGAGCGTCATCGGCGATTCCCGCGGCGCGTCGGCCGAGCTCGGTCGACGGGTCCAGGAACACGTCCTCGCCCGCTTGACGGAGACCGTCGCGGCGCTCCTCCCGCGGTGAGCCGACCCGAGGTCGAACGATGCCCGAGCCGTCCGACGTGATCCGCATCCGCGGCGCGCGCCAGCACAACCTGAAGAACGTCTCCCTCGAGCTGCCCCGCGGCCAGTTCATCGTGATCACCGGGGTGAGCGGCTCGGGCAAGTCGTCGCTCGCCTTCGACACCCTCTACGCGGAGGGGCAGCGACGGTACATCGAGAGCCTTTCCTCCTACGCTCGTCAGTTCCTCGGGCAGCTCGACAAGCCCGACGTCGACGCGATCGAAGGGCTCTCGCCGTCGATCGCGATCGAGCAGCGGTCCGGGAGCCGCAATCCCCGCTCGACCGTCGGTACCGTCACGGAGATCTACGATTATCTTCGCCTGCTCTTCGCGCGCATCGGGGTCCCTCACTGCCCGAACGACGGGGAGGAGATCGCCCCTCAGTCGATCGATCGTATCGCCGAGGCGATCCGCGCGCGGGCCGCGGGGGAGAGGATCGACCTCCTCGCCCCCGTCGTGCGCGGCAAGAAGGGCGAGCACCGCGATGTCCTCGAGCGCCTGCGCAAGGCCGGCTACCGACGGTTCGTCATCGACGGGGTCGAAGTGCGGCTGCCCGGGCCCGAGGTGCGGCTCGGCAAGAACAAGAAACACACGATCGAGGTGGTGGTCGACGGCTTCGAGGTCACCGACGCCGAAGCGAGCCGGCTCGCGGAGTCCCTCGCCCTCGCGCGCGAGCTCGGCGACGGGCTCGTCGTCCTCCGGCGACCGGGCGGCGCTCGCGAGACGTTCTCGAGCCGACGGGCCTGTCCGGTCTGCGGGTTCTCGGTCGAAGAGCTCACACCTCGGATGTTCTCGTTCAACAACCCCCAGGGAGCCTGTCCCGAGTGCCTCGGCATCGGGGCGACGCTGCACGCCGACCCCGAGCGCATCGTCCCGGACAAGGACAAGCCGCTCGGCAAGGCGATCGTGGTCTGGGGACTGACCCCGAGCGCCGCTTCGATCGCTCGGTTCGGGCGGGCGTTCGGTTACGACCCGCGGCGGCCGGCGCGCGAGCTCTCGGCCGATGCCTGGAAGGCGATGATGTACGGCTCGACCCGGGAGGTCGGTGGGTCGGTCGGGGGAGCGGGCGAGTGGTGGTACGGCTCCGGCTGGCTGCGGGAGGGACTCGTCAACGCGGTCGAGCGCCGCTGGAAAGCGACCAAGAGCGAGGGCGCGAAGGAGTACTACCTCGGGTTCATGTCGTTCGTCCCCTGCCGGTCGTGCCGGGGCCGGCGACTCAAGCCCGAGAGCCTCGCCGTGACCGTCCAGGGACGGTCGATCGCCGACGCGGCCGGCATGACCGTGCTGGACGCGGTCGCGTTCTTCCGCGACCTGCCGCTCGCCGATCGGGACCAACAGATCGTCGGACAGGTCGTGAAGGAGATCCGCGCCCGCCTCGGGTTCCTCGAGAACGTCGGGCTCACCTACCTGACCCTGGACCGCGGGTCGGGGACGCTCTCGGGCGGTGAGTCGGAACGGATCGCGCTCGCGACCCAGATCGGCTCGGGCCTGGTCGGCGTCCTCTACATCCTGGACGAGCCGTCGATCGGTCTCCATCCCCGGGACCATGCCCGACTCCTCGCGACCCTGAAGGCGCTGCGCGACGTCGGCAACACGCTGCTCGTCGTCGAGCATGACGAGATGACAATGCGGGAGTCGGACTGGCTCGTCGATCTCGGACCCGGGGCGGGCGTCCACGGTGGGGAGGTCCTCTACTCGGGCCCGCCGGATCGCATCGCGGGAACCCCGAGGTCGATCACGGCGGATTTCCTTTCCGGGCGCCGCGCGATCTTCGTCCCCGACCAGCGCGCGCGACCTGCCGGACGCCTGCTCACGATCCGGGGTCCGCGGGAGCGGAACCTGAAGGGGGACGACGTACGGATCCCGCTCGGGCTGTTCGTGGCGCTCTCGGGGGTGTCGGGGAGCGGCAAGTCGACCATCCTCGAAGAGATCCTGTTCAAGGCCGTTCAGCGCCACTTGGGGGTCGGCCGCGCGACCCCGGGCCGACACGATTACATCGAGGGGATCGACGAGATCGACCGGGCGCTCTTCATCGACCAGTCGCCGATCGGCCGGACTCCCCGGTCGAACCCGGCGACGTACACCGGCATCATGACGCCGATCCGCGAGCTGTTCGCGAGCCTTCCGGAGGCGAAAGCGCGCGGCTTCGCGCCCGGACGGTTCAGCTTCAACGTGGCGGGGGGGCGGTGCGAGGCGTGCGAGGGCGACGGCGTCCTCCGCTACGAGATGCACTTCCTCCCCGACGTCTACGTGACGTGCGAGGAGTGCCACGGCCGCCGCTTCAACGCCGAGACGCTCGAGGTGACGTTCAAGGGGAAGACGATCGCGGACGTCCTCGACATGACGGTCGACGAGGCGTTGGGGTTCTTCTCCCTCCAGCGCCGCATCGCGAGCCGGCTGAAGCTCCTGCAGGACGTCGGTCTCGGGTACATCCACCTCGGCCAGAGCGCGACCACGCTCTCGGGCGGCGAGGCGCAACGGATCAAGATCGCCTTCGAGCTCGCAAAGCCGCCGACAGGGAAGACGCTGTACCTCCTCGACGAACCGACCACCGGCCTCCACTTCGCGGACGTCGAGCGGCTGCTCTCCGTCCTCTTCCGCTTGCGGGCCGGCGGCAACACCGTCGTCGTCATCGAGCACAACCTCGACGTCCTGAAGTCGGCCGACTGGCTGATCGACCTCGGGCCCGAGGGCGGGGACGCCGGCGGTCACGTGATCGCGGAGGGGACGCCCGAGGAGGTGAGCCGGGTCGCGCGCTCCCACACCGGCCGCTTCCTCGCGCCCCTTTTGCCCCGGGCCGCCCCGATCGCCTCTCGATCCCGCCGATGACCGACGACGGCCTCCCCGGGCTCCCGGCGTTCGTGCCCGCGAGCCAGCTCGCGGCCGCGAGCCGCGAAGGGTTCCGGCCCGGGCCGGACGTCCCGGGGGTCTACCTCTTCCGGTCGGCGGTCGGCGAGGTCGTCTACGTCGGGAAGGCGCGCAGCCTGCGCCGCCGCGTGCTCGACCATCTGCGGGCTCGGATCGAGAAGGACGGGTCGATCGTCGCGCAGAGCGCGAGCGTGGAGTTCGTGCCGACCGAGAGCGAGCGGGAGGCGCTGCTGCTCGAGGCGAGCCTCGTCAAGCAGTACCAGCCTCCGATGAACGTCCTCCTGAAGGACGACAAGAGCTACCCGTACCTCGCGGTCACCGTCGGGGAGGAGGTCCCGCGGGTCTACCTGGTCCGGCGGCCCCGGCGCCGGTCCGGGGTGCTCTTGTTCGGACCGTACACGAGCGCGCGCGAGGCCCGGGGGGTCGAGCGGCTCCTCGGCGATCTCTTCCAGCTCCGGCGGTGCGTGCGGCTGCCGAAGGTGGCATGCCTGTACTACCACCTCAAGGTCTGCAGCGCCCCGTGCGTCGGCGCGATCGGCCGGGACGCGTACCGGGCGCGCATCGAACAGGCCACCGACATCCTCCGGGGGCGTACCGCGCTCGTGCGTCCGGCGGTGGAGGAGGAGATGCGCCGGGCGGCCGGCCGTGAGGAGTTCGAGCGCGCGGCGATGCTGCGGGACGCGCTGGCGGGGCTCGGCGCGCTCCGAGAGCGTCAGTCGGTCATCGGCCGAGGCTCGGGCCGGGTGGACGTCCTCGCGACCGCTTACCCGAGCGACCCCTCGACCCTGCGGGTCGCGGTCGGACTCGTCCGGGTGGAGGACGGTGAAGTGCGCGGGACCGAACCGCACCTGGTGGCGATCCCACCGGACGATCTTCCCGAACCGGGCGAGGTGCTGCGACAGTTCCTGACCCAGTACTACGGGGGCCAGTTCGACCTCCCGGCCCGCCTCCTCGTCGCCGGACCGCGCCCCGCGGGGATCGACGCGACGATCGACGAGCTGTTCACCTACCGCGGGATCGAGGTTGAGTTCCGACCGAGCGGACGGTACGCGGGGATCGCCCGGCTCGCCGAACGGCTGGCCCGGGCGACGGTCGACCAGGTCGTCGCCCGACCGACCCCCCGGTCGGTCCTCCTCGCGCTCCAGAGCCTCCTCACGTTGCCGACGATCCCGAACCGCATCGAAGGGGTCGACATCTCGATCTTCCAGGGGTCGGAGGCCGTGGGCTCGCTCGTCGTCTTCGAGCGGGGGATCGCGAAGCGCTCGGAGTACCGGCGCTACCGGATCCGCACCGTCCCGGGCACGAACGATTTCGCGATGGTCGCCGAGGTCGTGCGCCGGCGCTACCTGCGCCGGCTCGCCGAGTCCGAGGTCCTTCCGGACCTCCTGTTGATCGACGGCGGCGCCGGGCAGTTGTCGGCCGCGGTCTCCTCGCTCGCGGCGCTGGGGCTCGCCGATCGGATGCCCGCCATCGGTCTCGCAAAGCGCGAAGAGGAGGTCTACCTGCCCGACCGTACGGAGCCGCTCCGACCCAATCGAAACGCCCCGCCGATGCTGCTCCTGCGGGCGGTGCGGGACGAGGCGCACCGGTTTGCGGTCACGTACCACCGGACCCGGCGGCGGATGCGGTTGCGCGAGGAGTTCTCGCGGGTCCCCCCGTCCGACGGGTTCGGGGAGGGGCCGGGCCGGCCGTCAGCCGCCTAGCGCGACCCGCGGCGGGCGACCTCGGCCCAGGTCATCCCCGTCGAGGGGCGGTCGTCCTGCCGCGCCCCGAGGATCTCGCCCAGGGGGTGCGCCTGCTCGAGCGTCGTCGGAAGGCGTCGAGCGTCGCCTCGGCCCCCGCCCAGACCCGGGACGGGTGTGTCGAGCACCCGCTCCAGTCCGTCGGGTGGCGGTCGGGCCCCCCGACGCGTTGCGCAAGCTCTCGCCGGCGGCCGGGGCCGAGGTCGACGATCCCGGCCTCGTGGAGGTTCAGGACGCGGACGAGCGTTCCGAACAGCGAGCAGTGGCCGATCTCCCGGTTCCGCATCGCGTGCCGGACGGAGAGGCGACGAACCTTCCGGCCGAACCGGTCGAAGACCGGGGGTAGTGCTCGAAGCGCTCGCGCGCGTCGTCGGTCGGGCGAACGAGCCCGGCCGGCATCCCCGCTAGCGGTTGGCCGGCCGACGCTCGGGGCTCCCGATAAACGGCAGCCCCTGGACCCGGCGCGCGACCTCCGGGGTGGGAAGTCGGCGGAGCTCGCTGTCGGGTTCGAGGATCGCGACGTCGAGCGCCTCGGGGGCAAACGGCGTCGGCGAGCCCTCCGCGACCGCCTGGACCGCGAGCTTGAACGCGGACTCCTCGTTGAGGTGGTCGGGAAGCTTCTCCTCGAGGTAGTCGGCGACCGCGCGGCGGTTGCGGCCGATCGCGTAGGCCTTCCAGCCGATCGTGGCGCCGCTCGGGTCGAGCTCGACCAGGCCGGGGACGCCGCCGTTGAAGCCGCCGAGGAGGAGCGAGACCGCGAACGGCCGGGTCCCGCCGAACTGCGTGTACTGCTGGAGCAGCGTGCCGAGGGCGTGGCCGAGAAGCGTGTACGGGGCCGGCTCGCCGTAGGTCAGGCGGTGTCGCTGGGCTTCGACCCGCAGGAACTCGACCAAGACGCGGGAGTCGGCGATGAGTCCGGCTGTCACGCACCCGAGCCCCGCATCGATCGCGAAGCTCTTCTCGATCGAGCCCGCTTCCGCGAGCGAGCTCACCGGGAGGTTGCGGTACGCGACGAAGACGATGCCGGAATCGTACGTCACCGCGACCGCGGTGCCGCCCATCTGGATCGCCTGCAGGGCGTACTCGACCTGGAACAGTCGGCCGTCGGGGGAGAAGACGGTGCTCGCCCGGTCGTACGCCATCTGGCCCGGTTGCATCTCCATCGACGTGGCGCCTCCGAAGGTGCCGGCGCCGAACAGGGAGGGGGATTTAGCCCTGCCTCTCTTTCCCCTTCACCCCACTAGGTGGCGAAGGGCCACCACCGGGCACGGACGTCGCTGCCCGCCGGCCCGCGCGCCCGGCCGCCGGGAAACTCTTTTACTCGGCCCCCCGCCTTCCTCCGACGGGATGGACACGGAAGGGCTCACGCACCTGCCGATGGCCTCGAGCCACCGGGGGGCGTTGTCACCGGCGTGCGTGCAGTGCGCCGACGGCAAGAAGATGGTCCTCTTCGTCACCGGCGTCTGCCGGTTCCGGTGCTTCTATTGCCCGGTGTCGCCCGCCCGCAACCAGAAGGACGTCACCTACGCGAACGAACGACGCGTTCTCGCCGATGCGGACGTCCTCGAGGAGGCGCGGGCGATCGGGGCCGCGGGGACCGGGATCACCGGCGGGGACCCGCTCGGCGTGGCGGACCGGGTCGAACATTACGTCCGCCTGCTGAAGCGGGAGTTCGGCGCGGGGCACCACATCCACCTCTACACGCACGAACCGAACTCGGAGAAGCTCCGGCGGCTCGCCGCCGCGGGCCTCGACGAGTTCCGACTGCACATCCCGTACTACCTCTGGGGGCCGCTCGCCCACGACGGCGGGGCGTACCGCGCCGTGCTTGAGGAGGCGCCCTCCTGGGGGATCCGGCGGGGAGTGGAGATCCCCGTCCTGCCGGACAAGGAGAAGGAGCTCGTTCGGCTCCTGCGCGCCCTCGATCGGATCGGCGTCGACTTCGTCAACCTCAACGAGCTCGAGTTCTCCGAGACCAACGAGGGACCGCTGCGGAGCCGGGGGTACCGCGTCGACCCGGCGAACGGCTGGGGTGTCCAGGGCAGCCGGGCGGTCGCCGAGCGGATCGTGCGGGGGCTCGGCCTCTCGGTCCCGGTCCACTACTGCTCGTCGCGGTTCAAGGACAGCGTCCAGTTGCGCCAGCGCCTCCTGCGCCGGGCCGAGCGGACCGCTCCTTCGTTCGCCGACCGGACCGACGACGGTACCATTGTCCTCGGGGTGATCGAGGCCGACGCCGAGCGCGACCTCGCCCGTTGGGCCTCCCGGATCGCCACGCGGCTGGGCGTCGGTCCGGACGACTATCGCCTCGACCTCGAGCGCCGCCGGGTCGAGCTGGGACCGCGGCGGCTTCGCGCTTCGGCTCCGCGCTTGCCCTGGCCGGCCTTCGAGGTCGAGGTGTACCCGACCGCCGATGCGCTCGAGGTCGAACGGGCCCCGCTCAACCCGGCCGCCCGTGCGAAGGTCGGGGTTGCCGGCGGGGGCACGTAGCCCTCGTCGCACGCGTGGCCCCCCCAGGTGAGGTAGCGGGTGTCACCCCGCCGGTTCTTGATGGAGCACGGTCCCCAGCCCTCGTCTTCGGCGCCGTACCACATGGGGCAGTCCCGGCAGCGAAGGCCGTCCGGCGGTCCCGACGACGGCGCGCGGTCGGTCATCGAGCCTCCGTCGCCTCCCGGGCGGTGAGCAGCTGCCAGGCGCGGACGCAGCTCGCCATGAGCTCGGCGACCGTGACGGGCCCCACCCCTCCCGGCACCGGCGTCAACGAGCCGGCCCAGCCGTCGAGCGAGGCCGCGTCGGCGTCACCGACCGCGATCGACCGGCCGGGCTGCGCCGGGTCCGGGACGCTCGAGAGGCCGACGTCGATCACGTGCGCGCCCTCGGGGACGACGGCGCGCGTGAGAAGGCCCGGGTGGCCGACGCAAGAGAAGATCGTGCGGGACCCGGCCAGCGCGGCCCGCAGGTCCTTCGTGCGCGAGTGGGCGACCGTCACGGTCGCGTGGATCCCCTCCGCCTTGCCCGCCAGCAAGAGGGAGAGCGGCAGGCCGACCGTCTCCGAACGACCGACCACGACCACCCGCTCCCCTTCCACGGGGAGCCCGTAGTGCCGTGCGATCGCGAGCGCGGCCCGCGCGACGGCCGGGGCGTGGATCGGGCGCTGGGCCACGAGCCGGCCCAGGTTCTGGGTGCCGACGCCGTCGACGTCCTTTTCGGGGCGGAGGGCACCGACGGCCCGATAGAAATCGAACGGGGCCGGCAGCGGGTGCTCGAGAAGCACCGCGTGGACCGAGGGGTCCCGGTCGAGCTCGGAGAGCCGCGCGAGGAGATCGGACGGGCCGGCTCCCGGGGCCAGTGCCTCGTCCCGGAACCGGAGGCCGACCGCCGCGGCGGCCCGCTCTTGACGTCGGAGGTAGAACCGGAACGGACTATCGACCCCCCGGTGCACGCTGACGAGCGACGGAGGAGGGATTCCGGGCCCGGCGCCGGTCACCGTCGCGCGACTCTCGGCGTTCAGCGCGTCGGCGATCGGCTTTCCGAAGAGGCGGGCGGTCGCCATCGGCGGCCGGAGCCCGGTGGTTTAGATAACGGACCCGCCCGACGGCGCGCGCGTCGTAGCCGGTGGGCGGGAGTTACGCCGAACGGTAGAAACTCGCGGAAGTGAAGCGCGGCGGCCCGAAGGGATTTATACACTCCCCCGCTTCGTTTACTTGGCGCACGACCCCGGTGGCATCGGGTTGGGACGCCGACATGGCAGAAGGCGCGGAGAAACCGCCCACTGGGACCGAGCCGTCCGCCCCCGCGAGCGAGCTGGACGGCTGGGCACATGCCCTTCCGTACGCGTCGACCGCTCAGGTCGAGGTCCCGCCCCGTCTTTTGGACCAGGTCATCGGCCAGGACGAGGCGGTCGAGGTGGCGCGCAAGGCCGCCACCCAGAAACGCCACATGATCCTGATCGGAGAGCCGGGGACCGGGAAGAGCATGCTCGCCCGGGCGATGGTCGACTTCCTGCCGAAGGAGCAGCTCCAGGACATCCTGGCCTACCCCAACAACGACGACGCGAACGAGCCGAAGATCCGCGTGGTCCCTTCCGGAAAGGGGAAGGAGATCGTCGCGGCGCAGAAGCTCGAGGCGGCCCAGAAGAAGGAACAGCGCACGATCCTCTTCGTGGTGCTCTCGCTCGCGATCTTCGCGTTCACGCTCTACATCGTCCTGACGACGCACGACCTGACGGCGTTGCTCGTGGGACTCCTGATCGTCTTCATCGTCTACGCTCTGGTCCGCTTCTCCGGGGGCCGGAACGACGCCGGCGCGGGTGTGGCGAAGCTCCTCGTCGCCCATTCTCCTGACGACAAGCCTCCGTTCATCGATGCGACCGGCGCCCATGCGGGGGCGCTCCTCGGCGACGTGAAGCATGACCCGTTCCAGTCGGGCGGGCTCGAGACGCCGCCCCACGAGCGGGTCGAGGTCGGAGCGATCCACAAGGCGAACGGCGGGGTGCTCTTCGTCGACGAGATCAACCTCCTGAAGATCGAGAGCCAGCACTCGCTCCTTACCGCCCTCCAGGAGCGGAAGTTCCCGATCGTCGGCCAGTCGGAGCGCTCGGCCGGTGCGATGGTCAAGACCGAGCCGGTCCCGGCGGACTTCGTGCTGGTCGCCGCGGGGAACGTCGACAGCGTCCAGACGATGCATCCGGCGCTGCGGTCCCGGATCCGCGGCTACGGCTACGAGCTCTACGTCAAGACGACGATGGCCGACACGGTGGACAACCGGATGAAGCTCGTCCGCTTCATCGCCCAGGAGGTCCTGAAGGACAAGAAGATCCCTCACTTCGACATCGGGGCGATCGCCGAGGTGATCCGGGAGGCGCAGCGCCGCTCGGGCCGCTCGGGCCAGCTCACCCTGCGCCTGCGGGAGCTCGGAGGGCTCGTCCGGGTCGCGGGCGACATCGCGCTCAGCGAAGGGGTCCCGATCGTCCACGCCGAGCAGGTCGTCAAGGCGAAGCGGGCCAGCCGGTCGCTCGAGCAGCAGATCGCCGATCGCTACATCGAACGCCGCAAGGAGTACCGCATGTTCTCCACGGAGGGCGCGGCGGTCGGGATCGTTAACGGCCTCGCGGCGATCAACGCCCAGACAGGCATGGCCGAGTTCTCGGGGATCGTCCTTCCCATCGTGGCGGAGGTGACCCCCGCGCAGACCCGCGACGGGGGGGTCGTGGTCGCGACGGGCAAGCTCGGCGAGATCGCGCGCGAGGCGGTGCAGAACGTCAGCGCGCTCATCAAGAAGTACACCGGCGAGGACGTCTCTCGCTACGATATCCACATCCAGTTCGTCGGCACGTCGGACGGCGTCGAGGGGGACAGCGCCTCGGTCTCGATTGCGACAGCGGTGATCAGCGCCCTCGAAGGCGTCCCGGTCGATCAGTCGGTCGCCATGACCGGCTCCCTCAGCGTGCGTGGCCAGGTGTTGCCCGTGGGCGGGGTCACCGCGAAGGTCGAGGCTGCGGCCGACTCCGGCATCAAGCGGGTGCTGGTTCCCGAAGACAACCTGGACGACCTCGTGCTCGAGTCCCGGTACCGGGGCGTGGTCGAAGTGATCCCGGTGCGGACCCTCCGGGACGTCCTCAAGTACGCCCTTGTCGGGCAGGGCTCGCAGAAGGAGTCGCTCCTCGAGCGGCTGTCCGCAATGGTGCGGGCCACGAGCCGCACCCCTGAAGAGATCCCCGCTCCCGGCGCGCCGGCGACGCCCCCGGGACGGCCGGCCGGGTCGTGAGAGGATCGTTCCGCATTCCCGTGCACCCGCCCGTGCCATCGCCTCCGCCCGGCCCCGGTGGCGGGGAGGGTGACGATGAGGAGCGGTTCGTCAACCGTCCCTGCTACGAGTTCAACCACCTGCTCGGTCCGGCGTGGAACGATCGCCATTGCGATCACTGCCGACACTACCTCACCGCGCGTTGCCCCCACATCGACGAGTTCCTGGACGACGTGGAAGATTTGAGCCCCGACTGACTCCCCGTTCCGTGCGCGGCCTGTTGATCGGGAGGTTCCAACCGTTCCACCGCGGCCATCTTTCGGTCGTCCGCGAGATCCGAAGGGCCCGGCCCGACGCGCCGCTTCTCCTCGGGATCGGAAGCGCCCAGGAGTCGTTCACCTGGAGGAATCCCTTCACCGCCGGCGAACGGTTCGAGATGATCGCCCGCGCCGTTGACGAGGCCGAGCTCGAGCGGGTCGAGATCGTGCCGGTGCTCGACATCCAGCGCCACTCGATCTGGGTGCGCTATCTGGAGGGCCTTCTGCCGGTGTTCGACCGGGTCTACACGAACAACCCGTTGACCCGCCTTCTCTTCGAACGCGGTGGCTACGACGTGGAGAGCCCTCCGCTCGTGGACCGCCGTCGCTATGAGGGGGAGCGTCTGCGAGGGCTGCTGGCGAACGACCGGGGCTGGAAGGAGCTCGTCCCTCCTTCGGTCGCGCGATACCTCGAGTCCGTCGGAGCGCCGGATCGCCTTCGCGTGCTCCGGACGGGAGAGGGGCGATCCTCCGGGGGCCGACGGCTGTGACCGAGACCCCGGCCCCGAAGGAGGTCCGTCGTTCGCCGGGCCGCCGGTTCGAGCCGCTGCCACCGTGGAGCGGGATCTCCACGCGGCTGGTGCACGGGGGGCGTCGTCCCGACTACAATGCCGGCGCGGTCGTGCCGCCGATCTACCAGACCTCGACCTTCCACTGGCCTCCCGAGCGCTCGGAGTCCTCGGGGCGCGCCGAAGCGTACCTCTACAGCCGACTCACGAACCCGACGGTGGAGGTTCCGGCCGAAGTGATCCGTGACCTCGAAGGAGGCGAGGCGTGCCGCCTCTTCGGTTCGGGGATGGGGGCGATCACCGCCACGGTCCTATCGTTGCTCCGCGCGGGGGACGAGGTCGTGGCCCTTGACGGGCTGTACGGCGGGACGACCGACCTCCTCACCGACCTGCTTCCGCGCTACGGCGTGCGGGCGCGGGAGATCTCCGAACGCGAGGCCCGCGCGCCCGAATCGGTCGTGGGCCGCGACACGCGCCTCGCGATCGTCGAGAGCCCTACCAACCCACTGCTCTCGGTCCACGACCTCGGGCGTTGGGCTGAAGCGGTCCATCGGGTCGGCGCGGTGCTCCTCGTCGACAATACGTTCGCGTCCCCGGTCAACCAGACCCCGCTCTCCCTCGGGGCGGACCTCGTCGTCCACAGCGCGACCAAGTACCTCGGCGGCCACTCCGATCTCTTGGCCGGTGCGGTCGTAGGGTCGGCCTCGCTCGTGGAACGGATCGACGCGAAGGGCTACTTCGGATCCCCGCTCGACCCGTTCGCGGGATTCCTCCTGGGGCGGGGACTGAAGACGCTCGAGCTCCGGGTCGCCCGGCACAACGAGAACGGACGGCGCGTCGCCGAGGGGCTCCGCGACCATCCCGCGGTCGCGCGCGTTCACTATCCGGGCCGCGGAAGCGCGGAGGAGGAGGCGATCGCCGCGCGGCAGATGCGGGGGCGGGGCGGCATGCTCTCGGTCTCCCTTCGGGGAGGGGCGGCCGCCGCCGAGCGGTTCCTGGACGGTCTCCGGTTCGTTCATGTGGCCGCGAGCCTCGGAGGCGTCGAGAGCCTGGCGAGCGTACCGCGAAAGACCTCCCATCGCCACTTCTCGCCCTCCGAGCTCACCGCACGCGGCATCGACGACGGCCTTGTGCGGCTCTCGCTCGGCATCGAGAACACGGAAGACCTGCTGCGGGACCTGGTCGAGGCCCTGGATGCCGTGGCCGGGCCGGCGGAAGCCGAACCAGGGTCCCCGGTCTAGGCCGAGGCCACCGTGAACCGACGGCGCAGATGTCGCGGGGTCTCGAGCTCGTCGACGATGGCGACCGCGAGGTCCTCCACCGAGATCGCGCTCACCCCCTCGCGGTCCGTGAGAAGGTGGTCGGAGCCGGTACGGTAGCGACCCGTGCGGACCCCGGGCACGACCGATGCCGCGGGACTCAGATAGGTCCACTCGAGCTCGGTCTCGCCCCGGTACGCCTCGAGTGCCGCGCGGTGCGCTAGCGCGACCGGCATTCCGGCGCGCGGAAAGTCCGGGGCGTCGAGGTAGTGACCGCCGCCGGGAAGTTCGAGGCTGCCGGCCCCACCCACGACCACGAGTCGGGAGACCCGCGCGCGGCGTAGCCCGTCGAGCAGGGCGCGAACGGAGCGGAGAACGACCTCGGGCGGCTCCGCCTGCCCCGGACCCACGGCCGAGACGACCGCATCGTGGCCTCGGACCGCTCGGGCCACGCTCTCCGCGTCCGTGATGTCCGCGCTGACGAAGGTGACGGGGGCACGGAACTTTCCTCCCGGCCGCTTCCGGCGGACGACCCCGGTCACATGATGACCACGGCGAAGGAGTTCGTCCGTGACGCGGCTCCCGATCCGCCCGGTGGCGCCGAAGACGACCACCCGCATGGTCCGTGGCGACGGTACCGTTGCCCGGTATAAGATGCCCGGTCCCGGGTGCGGAAGTTTCGGTGTCCGGGATTCCACTCCGCGGCGTCGCGGGCTTGTCGGACACCTGGGGTGACGGCCGTGGGCCTGAGGCCAGACTGGACCTCAACGGAGGCGATGGCCCACTACCCCGAGGAGAAGAAGCGGAAGCTCATTAGCCCCGAGGACGCCGGGCGAGCCGTCGTGCATCGTGCGACGGATCCCGATCGCCATCGATGGCGAGGTAAGGCCGCTGAGATCGGCGAACTGGCTCGAGGGTACCGCCTCCACGATGTTGACGGTCGGTGGATTGACTCTCCGGCGGAAGTGGCGAGGAGACCCGTCCCGGGCATCCCACCCGACCGACGAGTTCGGACGTGCCCGACCTCAGTCCCTAAGCGGCATTTCCGAGTGGCGCACCTCCCGCAGGGATCTCCCGGTCACCGGTACCCCCAGCCGCCGTCAGCGGTGGGGGAGGGCGTCGTTACTGGAACATCGAGAGTGCTCTCGCACGTGTCTTCCCGGGCACCGCGTTCCGGGAGGGCCGGTGTCCGAGCTCGACCCCGCGCCCTGGGAGCGGAGGACTCGGCCTGCGAAGCTCGACGAGCACAGTCCGCCCCCGAAATCCGAGAGGCGACCCTCCCGGCAAAGGGGAGGGTCTCGCGGACCCGGGGGCGTTTCCATGTCCGCGGTTGAGCGAGACCCCCGGGCCAGCGTCTCACCCGAGCACGCGGGAATCGTGTCTCACCTTCGCCCCCCGCGAGCCCAGCTTCGCGCGGAGAAGAGGGTAGCTGTTCTCGAGGAGCTTTCGCTGCCCTTTTCTCAGGTGCTCCCCGAAGGTGGATCGGGCGATCCCTTGAGCCCGTGCGACCGACGCCCAGCTCGAACGTGCTGGGACCTCCAGCAAGCCGGCATCGCGGGCCACCACCAACGAGCGGATTTGCGGATCGGTCAGCCCCTCGAGCAAGTGGACCGTCGAGGCCGGTACGGTCCGGACCGAGTCCAGTCCCGCACTGTCGGAGATCGACAGGACCTCAACCGCGCCCAAGCGCCGTAACTTCCGGAACAGACGGTGCAAGCCGGCACGCGAGGGGGCGAGGAACCGGTAGGTTTCCTCTCCTCCGAAATAGAGGACCGGATGAAGCGCCCAAACCCCACCTGCCCGGGCCATCCTGGTCACTGAGGGCGGATTTCGCCACTCGAAGTCGGGAACGATGAGCAGCGCGTCGTTCCCCTCCCGAAGAAGTACCCGGGCGTGGAATCCGCGCTTCCACGCGGCCAGCACACCGCGGAGTTCCTCCCGATTCTGGCTTGAGACGAGGACCGTGTCACGGCGGTTGTCGCACCAGAGCAGGAAGAGGGTGCGCGGGAAGCGGGTCGATAGATCGCAATACGGACAGGGGTGGTGGATCCTCACCCGCGCGTCGACGATCGCCATTCCTCGAGAGGAGCGCGGAGGCGGTATTTAATGCGGGCCGCCCGGGGGCGGGCCTATGCAGATGGGGCGGGAGGGTCTAAGGTTGTGTGAGGGCGAGGGAGAATGCGGAGCAAGGGAACGAGGAGCTCATCCCGGGCCAAGCCCGCAAGGAAGACCCCGTCCGAGATTGCTCCCAACGTCTATGTCGGGAACTGGGAGGACGCCGTCAGGTTCGAGGGGGCACGCTTCTGCGTCTTGGATGAGGCGCCGCCGAATATGCCTCCCGCCTCGCACGTCCCGATCTACAACGAACGGGCGGACCGTGCGGATCGAAGGAACCTCGATCGCTTGGCGGACGAGATACAGGCCGCGCGCGCCAAGGGGACTCCTGTCCTCGTCTTCTGCGGACATGGGAAGTTCCGCTCGCCGCTCGGGGCGGCCTGGTACCTTCACCGGGCCGAGGGCATCCCGCTGGACGCGGCGTACTCCCGAGTGCGTGCCGCCCGTCCCGAGGCCTCCCGCACCCTTCGCTGGGTCGGAAACTTGGAGGAGATCCTCGCTCCGTGACCGGGGGCCAGCTTGAACGAAGAAAAGGACCCGGACGCCCACTGGGTCGCCGAGCTCGCGGGGGTTCCGCCGGCCGCCGCCCGCTCTGCGATTGGCGAGGCATCGAACGAGCGCTCGCTCTACCGGCATCTGGCCCGGGAGCACCGAGCGGAGGGGCGCCGCTCGTACATCGAGATCGATGCTCCCCTCGAGCTATACGCCTTGGCCCAACTCCTTCGACCCCGCCACGTCATCGAGGTAGGGGTCTCCTCGGGAGTCTCTTCAGCCTACCTCCTGGCGGCGCTTGAGCGGAACGGGGCGGGGATCCTCCACTCGGTGGACCGCCCCTCCCAGCCCCGCTCGCCGGTGGGGTCCCGGGGAGGGGCGTCTTGGACCCTGCCGCCGGGCCGGACGTCCGGATGGGCGATTCCGCCCAGTCTGCGGGGGCGCTGGGACCTTCGAATCGGCGACAAGGCCCGAGTCCTCCCACTCCGCGTGAAGGAACTCCCGGCTGTCGAGCTCTTCGTCTACGACGTGCCCCACGACTGCCTCAGGAGCGCGCGCGAGTTCCGTGCGCTCGACCCGCTGCTCCCGAAGGGAGCCGTGGCGATCGTCGATCACGGCCCGGGTGGGGGTCTCTGCACCGCCCTTCGAGGGTGGGCCACGCGTCGTGGAAGCCGACCGGTTCGGCGCACCGGTCTCGGGCTTTTCGGTATGCAATGCAGGACCCCACTCAGCGCGGGCGCCGTGACCTGAACGAGCCCCCGCCGCAGCGAGACGGACTCCGTACTCCCGCAACGTTCCACTACTCCGAAAGCCGTGGGTTTGTCTTCGGGTAGTCCTGGTCGGATCGGAAGGATCGCGGACTACGCCGGCGCGAGCCTCGTCACCCGAAGCCCCTCTACGGCCACGAGTCCGTCGCCATGACCGGCTACTATAGCGGTCTCGGAGAGACCCGCGGCCGCGCCGCGTTCGCCAAGTTCGAGAGCACGATCGCCCCCGCGGTCGTGGTTGGAGGGTAGCCCAAACTTATGAAGAACCGGGCATCCGCCCTGAAGGTTGCCACTGTAGCTCAGTCGGCAGAGCGGCTGATTCGTAATCAGCAGGTCGGGGGTTCAAGTCCCTCCAGTGGCTTAGGTCAAAGTTCATCGAACCGACATCTGCAGACCCGCGGACTGTTCCGAGCGCGCCACGATGAACGGGATGTGAAAGCCCTCATCCAGTCCGCGGGCATCGCGCTACGGTTCGCCTCTGCGACTCGGCACGGGAGACTATGGCACTCTTATTGGGGGAGTGCACGCCTCGTGGAAGACTTTCCACCGAACCCCGTGGTGATCTCGCTCTCAGCCGCCGAAGTGAAACGACTCGAACATCTGGCCCATTCGGAGTGCGCCAGTCGCGACCTCTTGCATCGCGTCGAGCAACCGATTGAATGACGAAAGATCGGTCACTGCGATGCGGAGCCGTTGTTCGAGGGAGATCTGCCGGATCTCGGGCGCGTGATGAAGACTGCCGGGGTACCCGGCGAACCCGCATCCGGGGTTCGGAGCACGCGCGAGCCTCAAGTTGGAGAGAAACCGGGTGCTCTGGCCGACATCCAACCGATGGAGTGGCGTCCGAGTCCCCTCGGCGATGTCGAGGACTACAATCACCCGATGGGTCCCGTTCCGTTCGTTGCCGAGCACGGAGACCTCCCCGTGCGGGACGCCGATGCTCGGTAACGAACTCCCGTCGGCCCTCCGCCCTTCCGTTCGCTCGACCTCGAGACCGGGCTCCCGCGACCACCGTTCGGACGGCTGCACCTTCTCCGATAGGGCGTTCGCTCTCTCCTCGTTCGCCTCGCCTTTCGCCCCATGGTCGAGAGGTGCCTCCCTCTCACCAACACGGACGGTCGCGCGAGACTCGAGTCGCCTATCGAAAGGGCGGTGACGGCGGGCGCGAGCGGAACTGTGGGGTTCGTGTTCTCATGGTCACTGTCTCCCCGAGTAACGCTCCCGCGCTGGCGGGCCGCGGTCGACCCCCGAGTTCTAGGCGGCCTCCACTTCGAAGGTCGCGTGAACGATACCGAAGTCTCGCTCCATCGACTCTCGGAGAAGGCCGACGACCGACATTCCTTCCCGCATCGACATCTCCTTCACTCCGACATGCGCGGTCATGCACACCAGGGTGTCGCACACGGCCCAGACGTGGACATCGTGGACCCCGGTGACTCCGGGAATCGCAAGGGCGGCATGCGTGATCTTCTCGAGGGAGATCCCTCTCGGCGTCTTCTCCGTAAGTACCTCCCACCCACCGCGGAGCAGGGGGGCGCACTCGTAGATCAGGATCGCGCCGATGGCGAGGGCGGCGACGGCATCGGCCCCACCATACGCGGGGCGCACGAGAAGCGTGACCCCTGCAAAGAGCAAAGCGGCCGTGATGGCGACGTCGCTCGCGAGGTGGACCATCACCCCCCGAAGATTGAGGTCCCGGATCCGGCCCGGAAGCCGTCCGAGCGCGTTCAGGTTCACGAATCGGAGGGCCAGCGTGGGCAGGGCTGCCGCGAGGAGCCAGAGAGGGTCCACGGCTCCGGCGAACGGGGCGGCGCGCAGCAACGAGTCCAGTGCGGCATATCCGAAGGCGACCCCCGTGCCGAGCACGAGCAAGCCGTTCGCGATCCCCGCGAACACCTCTAGACGGTGCCTTCCGAAAGTGAACTCTGCCGTTGAGCCGGTCTTGGTCCGCTGCAACGCCGCGTAGGAGAGCGCGAAGAGGAAAATGTCGGGGATGTTGTGGACCGTATCGACGGTCAGCGATAGACTGTGTGAAAAGAAAGCTCCCACCGCTTCGACGGCGAGCACAACGACGGAGAGCTCCACCGCCAGTCGGAGTCCACGGAGGATCCGGGGGCGCGCCTCACCCTCCCCATGCGGAAGCGTCGACATGCTCTCTCCTCGATTTCGAGGTCTCGAAGGGGATCAGAGGGCACTCGCGACGACCTCGCGGAGTTCTTCTACCAACGGTGAAGCCCGTCCTATTGGGGTCGCGCGCGCGACAAAGTCCTGGACGAGGTCTTCGACGATCGCCTGGAGAACCGCATCCAGGGAGGAACGGATCGCCGTGATCTGGTGGACCAGTTCCGGATAACTTCGGCCTTCGTGGGCCATCCGGTGGACCCCATGAACATGCCCTTCGATCCGCGCCAGACGGGCCTCGATAGCGTGTCGTTGATGTCCCGGCATATCCCCTCGGGGGGGATGGGATAGATCGGGCCTCCTTAAGGTTGGCTGAGCGCGACGACTCCGGACCCTGCCGCTGACGGGGATTCGCTGCCTTCGCTCCGTGTCCCCCCACGTCCATTCTCCGTCGTGGATGGATCCCGAGGTCGATGTGCGCCACCGGTGGGGTGGGCGGCTCGCGCATCCCAGAGCGGGGCGGGGGGGGCATTCTCGACCGGGCGCGTCCTGAGGTACCTACGCCCGCGACGAGTTTAGCGCTCCATCCCGAAGATGCGGCCCGGGGTCCGTCTCGCGGCGCGGAAGCGGCGGTCTTTCTCCTCCGCCACCCAACAGGGAGGTCAAGGTTGACGGGGCCGGCCCGATCCCGCGTTGGGGGAATCCCGCCTCGGTCGCCAATTCGCCGAACGGCGACGCGCCGGTGCCGCACGATCTCGGGAGGCCGGAGAGAGCGGGTTCACCGCCGGGTTCGCACGGCCGCTCGACCCGGACCTCCCGAGGCGTCGAGGCTCACGGAGGGTTCGGCCGGGTGTCCGGTCGGGATCGCGTGAGGGTGATGGTGGTCGAGCGAAACACCGATCGCGGACGGAACGCCGATCAGAAAGTCTCCCTGCAGAATGCCCTTTACGCCCCGAAGGTCCTCGGCGGCCGCCCGAACCTCGCCGCGCTTCCCCGCGAGAACCACAACCTCGACGCAGGCGTCGCTGCTCAGGTGAACGTGGGTCGAGAACTGGATATGCTGTCCCCAATGGTGCTGCGCGGCCGTGAGTCGTCGAAGTACGTTCGGCGCGGTGTGCCGGTAGAGCAGCATCACGGTCCCAACCGCGTCCGCGTCAGGGTCGGTGACCGTATCGTCCGCCAGCTCCTTGCGAACCAGGAACCGGATCGCATCCGACCGGCTCGGAGAGTTTCGCACTCGGACCCAGCGGTCGAGAGCGTCCACGAGGGTGGGCTCCAGTGAGATCCCGACGCGTACGACGTACTCGTCCTCCCTCTTGTAGTGCGCTCGACGCCGCGGGGTGTACGCCAGATCCGCGGTCCGACGGGTCGTGGAGGTACGGGGAGTTCGGGAGCGTGCCATGGCCGAGGTCCGCTGGGCCAGCGGGCCGCAGGTCATAATGGTGCGGGGCGGGTGTCCGGCCGGGGCACGCCGACGAAGTATTACCATTTTGGATTCCCACATAATCGTTATATCTCGAGGACCGTGGGTTGAGCGATGGGTCCCAGCGCGTCTATGGCCGGCGCAGTCCGCCTGGGGAACCCCTTCACTCTGGACGCCCACGAGAAACGCGGCGCGACGATCCTCTATTCGGTGCTCATCGCCGCGACCGTTCTCGGTTTCGTCGCCACGCTCGTGATTGGCCGGACCTGGGGGATCTTCATCGGTCTCGGCATCCTGGCGTACACGCTCGGACTTCGGCACGGGGTCGATGCCGATCACATCTGCGCCATCGACAACACCACGCGCAAGCTCCTTCAGGACGGTCAGAAGCCGTACACGGTTGGGACGTGGTTCTCGCTCGGTCACTCCACCATCGTGATGAGCATGCTGGTCGGCCTGGTCGTCGCCGCCCGGTTCATCCTCGGTGCGTATCCGACGTTCGAGTCGGTCGGTGCCGTGCTCGGCACGGCGATCTCGGGGGGCTTCCTCTACCTCATTGCGTTCATCAATCTGCTAATCTTCTGGGAGGTCTACCGAATCTTCCGTCAACTGCGATCCGGCGTCCTCGATAACGAGCGTCTCGAGCGTCAACTGAACAGCCGGGGCTTCATGAACCGCTACTTCAGCTGGCTGTTCAAGTTCGTGAACAAGCCCTGGCAGATCTATCCGGTGGGACTCCTGTTCGGGCTCGGGTTCGATACCGCCACCGAGGTTACCTTGATCGCGATCACCGTGACGGTGGGAACGGCGGCGGCCGGGTTTCCGCTCTGGGCGATACTCGTCCTGCCGTTCATGTTCGCTTGCGGGATGGTCTTGACGGACACCACTGACGGGCTCAGCATGCGCTATGCGTACGGGTGGGCCTTTGCCCATCCTATCCGCAAGGTGTTCTACAATCTCACCCTGACGATCATCTCCGTGATGGTGGCGTTCATCATCGGCACCATCGAGATCCTCGGCGTCCTCGCTTCCGAGTTCCATCTCAGTGGCGGCCCCTTCGGATTTTGGACCACGATGAACTGGCTCGGCAGTTCCGCGGGCCCGGCCGGGATCGACGTGTGGGGTTGGGTCGGCATCGGGATCGTGACCCTGTTCATCGGGACCTGGCTGGTCGCGATGCTGATCTATCGCGTCCGACGGTACGAACGGGTGGGGTTTGGCCCCAGCGGCCCCCCCGAGGCGTCGTGAAGGGGCCGGCGAGCAGCCCGTGACCGCTCTCGCCGGTCCGCGCGCCCCATCCTGGGTTAATGTGCGCGAGCTGCGGACCGCCCGAAGTCAGGTTCCGAGCGAGGGCATTCCGGGCCGGGGCCGAGAGATCGGGGACGCACGCGTCGTTTTCGTTCGGCAGAGGGCTCCGGCGAGTCCTCCGTCGCCGAGAGTTCGGTCGCGAACTCACGAGCCGCTTCGGGGGGGGTCAGCCCCGAGTCTCGCGCGAGTTCATGGAGACCGTCCGGTCGGTGCGCGCGACCGTCTCGGGCTCGACGCTCCGGTTGATCGTCACTTCGTTAACGATCACGAGCATTTCGAGGGTCATCCAGAGGTTCGATAGGACGCGCTGGGCCGCAACCGCGACCCGCCGGTCCGCCGTACGCCGTGCCAAGGCATCGCCGAGCGAGGAGCTGGCCGCAATCTCCTGCTCGAGATCGTTGAGGATCGCGTTCGCATCGACCACGGAGAGGTTGCCGAACGCTTCCATCGTCCGCTCGAGGAGCGAGTCCGTCCGCTCGAGGAGTCCGTCGAGCTCCGCGATGGCGTTCTTCGGAAGCCGCCGAAGGCCCACGAGATTCTCCCCGAGCTCTCGCGCGACCCCGGAGGTGAGGTCCCCCGTCACCTCCAGCACCTTCGCGACCAGCCGGTAGCCGATCTGGTAGTGATGGCTCTCGACGCCGATGTCGCGAGCGATCTGGAAATCGTCCGAGGAGAGCAGGAGCTGGCGGACCATCAAGAGGTAGAACCGGTCGATCTCGTCCTCCATCGCTCCGAGAGGCTGGAGCGCTGCCCGCCCGGCCCCCTTCAGCACGGCCCGGCAGATCTCGATCTCGGTCCGAAGGATCCGGACGACCTGGCTCATGAGTCGCTGGAACTGGTACTTGCCGGGGTCGACGAAGTTCTGCACCTCGACCGAACCGGATTCCTCGACCACCGTCATGCCGAGAACGTGGCCGACCGTCCGTCGCACCTCCTGACGCTGCTCGTTCGTCAGGCCCGTGCGGGCCGTCACGACGATTTGGTCTTGGCCGGTGATGTACGCCCCCACGAGGAGCCGTGCCAGGAGCTTCGGGGGCGCGCCCGTCGCATCGATGCGGAGGAGCTTCTGCCGACGATCGGACGGGACCTCGGACCGAACCGGACTGACCTCGAGCCGCCCCTCGCCGAGATCACGGAACCGGAGCGTGTCTCCGGTCTGCAGGTTCATGGAGTCGGTCCACGCCTTCGGAAGGGTGATCGACAGCGAGGAGGAACCGGTCCGCTGGACCCGACGGGTGAAACCGGGCGGTGCGGGGGCCCCTTCGGACTCTTTCCGCGCCCGCGGCATCGTTCCCCCAACGTCCTCGGCTCATTAATGGTCCCGTCAGGCGCCGACGAATCTCCTCGGAGAGCGGTACATTCTCCTTACTCTCCTTACGGCCGGGAGCGCAGGGGGATGAGTTTCGATGCCGATTCCCTGGCCAGAGGCAGCCTATGCGACTAGGACAAGGACACCGAGTGTTCGACCGAGCGAATTGGCGCCGAAAGGCGAGGGTGCCGAGCTGGCCCCGTCGGATGGAGAACGACAGCTCGGTCGCGCCCGCGACGAGCCGCAAGGCTCCGAAGGAGTGAGGGGACCATGGCGTTCATCGACTTCCTGGCCCTTCAAGAAGCTCTCCTGCTGGTCGCCGCGGTTCTGGTGGGATACGTGGGGATCGTTACGTTCCTGTCGATCCGCCGGAGCGACACGGCCTCCGCGAAGGGGGTCCTAAAAGCCGGAGCCATCCCCCTCGGGAGCGTCGGTTTCATCGCCACCGCCTTGGCGCTCTGGGCTGAGACCACTTGGCCGCTTCCCGGGGCCTACAATATCTTCTTCACGGACATCTACCTTCTGTTCGGCGCCACGCTGCTCATCCTCGCGGTCTCGATGGCCGCGTCGCTGAAGCTGCAGTTCGCGGGCCTGTTCGCGTTCATCGCGGGCGGGATGACGATCGCCTACGGCTGGTCGGGCTACCATCTCGGACTGACCAAGGACCCGCTCGAGACCTTCCTCCTCTACGGAGCGTTCGGACTTACGGGCATCCTGGCGTTCCCGGCGACCCTGGTCGTCGACCACTACACCACCGCGCCGAGCTCGACGACGGCCCCGGCCGCGGCCGGCGTCGCGGCTCCTCGGCGCCGCCCCTCCCTGCTGGGCGCGACCCGGGCGGTGCAGCCGATCGTCCCCGCAGACTCCGTGAGCGCTTCGGAGGAGAGCGGAGCGTCCCCGTTCCGTCTCCCGGTCTACATCAACGCTACCGTGATCGCGTTCGTGGTCATGGTCGCCCTTGCGGGCATCGCCGCGCTGCTCTACCTCGACAGCACGCTGCCCGCCCACCTCGCCTCCCCGCCGTAGACCGAACGAGAACGCATCGACTGCCGCGGGTCGGAGATGGGCGCTGCAAAGATCCGTCCAGCATCCGACCCGCCTTTTCCCGCAACCCGCGGGGGGCTGCCTCACGAACTCGGGACCGGGCGGCTCGAGCCCGGCCGGTCGAACGGGAGGCCCCAGAAGATCCTACGCATCGACGCGACGAGGATCTCCGCCACCTTGCTCGGCCGTCTCCTGGTGGGAAGCTACATTACCGGGCAGGACCGAGTACTGGTCGTGGCCCGGGGAGGTCTCACCCCCGCGCAGCGTTCCCGGACCCATCGTACCGCACAACGCCTACTGGGCACCAGCGTGGTCGAGGACCGTACCGAGGGAGTAGAGGTCCAGAACTTCATCGACCCCGGAAAGCACGAGCTCCCCCGACTCCTCCACCGGGTCGTGGAGCTCCTCGACGGAGAACTCCGCGCTTGCCGGTCCGTCCTCGTGCACGGAGACGCGTCCGAGCTCGAGACCGCCGAGGAGCTCGAGGAAGAGGTGGACCAGCTGTACCTCCTCATGGCCCGCCAGCTCTTCCTCTCGTCGGACGATCCCCGAATCGCCCGGGACATCGACGTACCGAGCCACCAACTGCAGATCGGCGACCGTCTGGTCGCCAAGGTCCTCGAGGTGACGGGCGACCTGGTCCACGCTGCGGCGGTCGAACTTCGGGCCCACGGGCGAGCCCTGCAACGGCTTCCGGCGGGAGTGACCGCCGAGCTCGACCTCCGGGTCGAGCGGCTGAGGGTCCGGCTGGCCGAGACGATGGCGGCGTTCGACTCCCTTTCCGTGGCGTCGGCGAACGCGACGCTGAACCGGATCGTGGATGCCTTGCACAAGGATGCCTCTCTCGGACCGCGGCTGGCCCGGCGCGCGTCGGACCCTGAGGTCGCCGCCTCAACCCAGCGCGTCCTCTGCAACCTCGCCATGGGCCTCGAGATGTTGGTGATTGTGAACGAGGTGACGATCAATCGTGGTGTCGAGCCGGAGCTGGTCGCCCTCACCGGTGCCAGCGGGCTTCTCCCGATCACCGGGAGCGGGTCCAAGGCGCTGCCGAAGGAGGGGTCCGTGTCCTTTGTCGCTTCGCTGCTCGGTGAGGAGGTTCCCGGGGGGCGCTCTCGCCCCGGGTCCGTGGCGCGTCCTCTCCACTAGTCTCGTTCGACCGAGCGCTCCTTCCGAAGCGCTGGTTCTCACGTCGCCGACCGAGAACGCCGCTGCCGGACGTCGTGGGTGGCGCCCGCCCCCTCGGTCCCGAAGCCGCTCCGCGAGCGCCCGAGATCGGGGCGGGGGTCGAGGCCTCTTCCCCTCCTCCGCCCCCTCGGAACTCCGGACCGGGGGGTCGTCGGGCCTTCCCGGAGCGTTCAACGACAGGTTTTCAAGCAGCGCGGCGCCAAGATACTCGGGGGTCGAGGATGGCGTCGTTCGGATCGATCAGGGTAGACCGGCCCCCTCCGCGGCTCTATCGGACGGCGCGTCTCTTTCGCCGCCTGTCGACCGTCGTGCTGGTCGTGGCCCTCGTTTTCGTCGCTTCCGTCGTCTACTCGGGGGCCGAGCTCGCACGATCGAGTCCCCAGACCGGAGGATATACCGCCGGCTTCGCCGCGAACGACACGGTGTCGGTCTCGGGATCCCTCGTGCTGAGCAATCCGGGGTTCTACCCGATGAACGGACTCTCGTTCGAGTTCCACGTCCTGAACGCCTCCGGCGGTCCGCTCGGCGATGCGCGCTCGGCGCCGTTCGACCTCGCGCCGGGGGCGACGACGGCCCTGCCCCTCGAGCTCTACCTCCCGATCTCGGCGAGCGGTCCCGCGGCCTCTCTGCTCGTGCGGGACCAGACCCTCCACGTGGAACTGTGGGGGAACGCGACGTATGCCTATCTCTTCCCGATCTCGGTGCACTTCGAGCAGAACCGCTCCTGGGGGGCGCCGTTCTCCGGCTTCTCGGCCACCCTGGGCGCTCCCGCCTCCGTCAACGGAAGCGTCGCCGTGCCGGTCACGATCGACTTCTCCAACCACGCCCCGGATCCCGAGCCGGGAGCGCTCGACGTGCTCGTGCTCTCCTCCACGGGAGCGAGCTGCGGCGGCGCAACGTTCTCGTTCGGGTCGGCCCCCGGAGTGACCCCGGACGCGTCGTACTCCCAGACGCAGACCGTGGCCATCGCGGCCGGCTGCTCGCTGCAGGGGGGTACGATCGTGGCGACCTACGTGGGGCCCCTCGCATCGATCCCCCTTCCTCCGGAGGCGATCCCGTGAACGTACCGTCCTCCCGGGCGATCGAAGCCGCGACCTATCGCGTACCGTCCCTCGGGATCCGGATCCTCGCCGGTGCCGCACGGTTCGTCGCTCTCCTCATCGTGCTGGTCGGCCTGCCGGTCGTGGTCCTCGCGTACCTCGCGGACCGCGGCGTCACCCTCCCGGTCACGGCCCCTACGCTCCTCCTGGGAGGCGTCCTGGTGAGCGGGCTCTCCACGGCCGGCTCCATCCTGCGACCGACCCGCGCGTACGGCCCAGTATCGGTGGCCACCTCGGCCGCCGCGATCGGCTATCTCTTCGCGATCGGGTTCCAGGGCACGTTGCGGGTCGCCGTTCCCGGCACCACGGGCTCCCTTGTCGTGGGCTACGCGGGACTGTTCGACCTGGTCCTCCTTGTGCCGGTCCTCGCACTCGGAGCCGGACTGGTCACCGCGATCGAGGACCTCCGCGCCCCGGGCGAACGCCTGCCGTTCGAGTACCCGCCCTAAGGAGCGGGCTCAGGCGCCCGCGACGACGACCTCGACGATGCGTACCGGCGAGCGGGGTCGGTCGGTCGAGTCCCGGGGGACCGCCGCGATCTTCTCGACGATCTCCTGACCGGACCGGACCTTTCCGAAGACCGCGTGCTTCTGGTCCAGCCACGGGGTGGCGGCGAGCGTGATGAAGAACTGGCTGCCGCCCGTGTTCGGCCCGGCGTTCGCCATGGAGAGGACCCCGGGGCCGTCGTGCCGGAGCGTGGGGTGGAACTCGTCGGGGATGGTGTAGCCGGGGCCCCCCGTGCCGTCGCCCTTCGGGCATCCGCCCTGGATCATGAAGCCGGGAATGACCCGATGGAACGTGAGCCCCGTGAAGAACCCCTTTCGCGCGAGCGCAAGGAAGTTCTCGGCGGTCTTCGGGGCCCGGTCCCGGTAGAGCTCGACGCGGACGTCGCCGAGGGTGGTGCGGAGGGTGATGTTCGGGTTCGTCGACATGACCGGCGGACGGTGCCTGAGACTAAAAGAGGGCGCCCGAGTCGGCGCCGACCGCTTTATGAAGGAGGGCGAGGCTAAATTCACGCGCGGAGGACGGCCGGACGACCGATACCGCTCGATGAACCGTTCGATCGCCCTGGTGGGAGTGGCGGTGATCCTCGCCGGATTCTCCCTGGTCGCCGCCCCGATCGTGCTCACGGGGACGGAGCAGTTCGACCTCTTCCAGGAGTCGGGGATCTTTCTCTCTCCCATCGGGCTGCTCGTGGTGCTGATCGGAGGAGTCCAACCGAACCCCGAGCGGACGACCGTGGGCGGGACGTTCGGTAACCCGGACGAACGGCGGCCCGGGTCCGGCTCCGCCCGGCCCGTCCCGGCATCCCGCCCGGCGTTGGGGTACAACCCGCACGCGCCGGTCGACTGCCGCTACTGTCGAACCGTCATCACGTTCGATCTCGCCTTCTGTCCTCGGTGCGCGCGTCCGCGCGACTGCCGCGGCTGTGGTCGCCCGCTCGACTCCGCGGTCGACGCGGCCGACTGCCCCGGCTGCCACCGGGTCGAGGCGTTCTGCAACTGCCCCCGGCTCGCCCGACCGTTCGTCGTCGGGATGGCGTGGCGGGCCTAGAGGATGGCCCCGGACGACGTGGTGCTCCCCCGGGGGGTCGCGGCAATCGACCCGGGGCGGGTCGAGGTGCACTTCGATGGAGCCTGCGAGCCTCCCCGGGGAGGGGGGGTCGCCACCTGGGGGTATGTCGTCGTCGGTGCCGGCCTCTACCATGAGGAGTGCGGGCTTGCGGTCCGGCCCTACTCCCCGCACGCGACGAACAACGTCGCCGAGTACGTCGGCGCGATCCGAGCCCTCGAGTGGCTCTCGGAGAAGGGGTTCCGGGGCGACGTCGTCGCGGTCGGGGACAGCCAGTTGGTGATCCGCCAGATGCAGGGGTCGTACGAAGTGAGGGCGCCCCACCTCAAGGCCTATCACGAGCACCTCGCGAAGCTCGCCAGCCGATTCCGGCAGGTCGAGTTTCGGTGGGTGCCGCGGGAGGAGAACGAGAGGGCCGACGCGCTCTCGAAGGAGGCGCTCGAGAGCGCCGGCCATACCGCCGGGCGGCACCGGCCCGAACGTCCCGTGGAGCCGGCGGACGAAGAGGGTTGAGCGGCGGTGGGACCGGGTAGGGCGAGCCCGGTTTCAGCTCCAACGCACAGTGTAGACGAGCGTCCGCCCTTCCATGGCGGCCCGGGCCCGAGCAGAGTCGATGTACGTCGCGAAGGCGGCGGCCGCTTCGAGCGAGAGCTTGGGCCGGATCCCGTACCCTCGGGGGGTTCCCTGTCCCAGCACGGGGCGCGGCGGCGGGGGTGGAGGGACCGGAATGAGGTTGGCAGGGGAGGTCGACCGCTTGCGAGGAGACCGGCTCACAGCTCCTCGGAGAAGGGATAGCGCCGGACGGAGAACGGCGCCCCGAGGCACGGAATCATTGCGAGCGAAAGCTCGGGGGTCCCGGTCTCACGGGCCCCGACCGGTAGGGCGGCGAGGATCGACGCGAGTTCCGCTACGTCCGACATCGTCCCTCGGCGCTTGTCAGACGGATGTCGTACATAAACCCGCGACTTCGACTGGAAGCAGAGGGGTCCCAAGGGACCGGCTCGAGAGTGCCGCGGGGCCGGGCGCGGTCCGACCGCGCGCCGACGGCCCCGGTGCCCACGATTTAAGTGCGTCGGGGGGGTCGCTGGTCGGTTTCCATGGCCGGCAGTGTCGCATCCGGGGTCAGCACATTCCTCGACCGTGCCGAGCGGCAGCTCCTCGAGCTTTCGATCGAGGCACAGCGCGCCGACTGGGTCTACTCCACGTTCCTCACCGCCGACACGGAGGCGCTCTCCGCCCGGAGCTACTCCCGGCTCATCGCCGCGACCGTGGAGAGTGCGAAGGAGTCGCTGCCGTTCTCCGGCCGGACCGTCGCGCCGGACGAGGGCCGCAAGCTGCGCCTCCTCCGCCTCATGCTCCCGCTCATCGCTCCGTCCGATCCCGGGGAGTCCGAGGAGCTCACCCGACTCGTCACTTCGATGCAGGGACGGTATGCAAAGGGGCGTCACACGATGCGTGGAGCGACCGAGCCCCTCGACCTCCAAGCGCTCTCGCACATCCTTCAGGAGAGCCGCGACCCGGCTCGCCTCGCGGATGCGTGGACCGGCTGGCACGCGGTCGGTCGGCCGATCCGAGCGGAGTTCGAGCGGTACGTCGAGCTCGCGAACCGCGGGGCCCGACAGCTCGGCTTCGAGGATACTGGGGCGATGTGGCGCTCGAAGTACGACATGGAACCGGACCGGTTCGCCCTCGAGGTCGACCGTCTGTGGGAAGAGGTCCGCCCACTCTACACCTCGCTGTACACCTACGTCCGGCGCCGGCTCGGTGAAGTGTACGGTCCGGCGGTCGTCGATCCGGACGGGCCGATCCCCGCGCATCTGCTCGGCAACATGTGGGCGCAGTCCTGGGAGGGCCTCTTCCCCATCCTCGCGCCCGACGGGAGCGATGAGGGGGCCGATCTCACGAAGGTCCTCGTGGCGCGCAAGACGAGCCCGATCGACATGGTCCGGACCGCGGAGAGGTTCTTCGTCTCCCTCGGCCTCGAACCGCTCCCTGAGACGTTCTGGGAGCGCTCGATGTTCCTTCGTCCGCGCGACCGGGAGGTCGTCTGCCATGCGAGCGCCTGGGACATCGACTTCGAGAGCGACCTGCGGATCAAGATGTGCATCGAGGTGACCGACGAAGACTTCCGCACCGTCCACCACGAGCTCGGCCACAACTACTACCAGCGGGCGTACGCCGGTCAGCCGTTCCTGTTCCGCGACAGCGCGCACGACGGCTTCCATGAGGCCGTCGGGGACACGATCGCGCTGTCAGTCACACCGGAGTACCTCAGTCAGGTGGGTCTGGCCGATGCCGCGCCCTCCGGGGCCTCCGACCTCGGGTTCCTGCTCCATCGCGCGCTCGAGAAGATCGCCTTCCTGCCGTTCGGTCTGGTCGTCGACCGCTGGCGCTGGGAGGTCTTCTCGGGCCGGGTCCCGCCGTCCGAGTACAACCGGAGCTGGTGGGAGCTGCGCCGACGGTACCAGGGGATCGTCCCTCCGGCCCCTCGGGACGATACGGAGTTCGACCCCGGCGCGAAGTACCACGTCCCGGCGAACGTTCCGTACATGCGCTACTTCCTGGCGCATCTCCTGCAGTTCCAGTTCCATCGCGCGCTCGTCCGTGCGGCCGGCGCTTCGGGCCCCCTTCACCGCGCCTCGATCTACGGGTCGAGGGAAGCGGGTCAGCGTCTGCGGCGGATGATGGAGATGGGGCAGAGCCACGAGTGGCCGGACGCGCTCGAGGCGATTACCGGCGAGCGTCGGATGGGGGCGGGGGGCCTGCTCGAATACTTCGCTCCGCTCCAACGGTGGCTCGACGAGCAGAACCGTCGTTCCCCCGGCGGCTGAGCCGACCGGTCGGCCCCCCCAGGGGCGACCGACCGTCCGGCCGGCGCCGGCGACGAGGGACGCACCCGTCCCGCTATAGCCCGCACCGCGCATGGTGATGTCCGCATGCTGCTCGGCGCGGACGAACACCTGCTCCGCAGCGCCTACGCGGTCGTGGATCCGCATCACCGGCCGGACGGAGTACGGGGTCCGGGCGTGCTCTACCTCACGAACCGCCGTCTCCGGTTCGAGGCACGAGCGACGACGGGTCTCGTGCGCGACCTTCTGCACGGCCCCGAGACCGTGACCGTCTTCGACGGTCCGCTCTCCGACCTGACGGACGTCCGCGTCCGCAGCTCGCGGTTCGGACGCGCATGGCTCGTCGTGGAGACGTACCACGCCCGCCCCGCGTTCGACGTGCTCGATCCGCAGGCATGGCTCGGTGCGATCGCGCAGGCGAAGCGCGCCCTCCCTCCCCCGGGACCTCCCGGCCCGGTGCTGATCGAGCGGCACGTGGTCAAGGTCCGCTGCCGCTATTGCGGGAACCTCGGCAACGAGGTCGACGGCCGGTGCCCCTTTTGCGGGGCCGGCCTCTGAGCGGCGAATCGCTGTCAGAACGGGAGCTCGCGGAAGAGCCGGTCGAAACCGGTGCGAGACCAATGCCGGGCGACCGCCCCGACGGTCGCGCTGAACCCGATCGCCCACAGGGCGGCCAACAGCACCGGGGCACCGCTCCCGAAGAGCGCGACGCTCGCCGGAAGCAGGAGCGCGAACAGGACCGACATTCCGGACAACGTACCCACGATCATCGCTCCGGGACGCAGATACTGGGGCCGGGGGCGCTCCTGGAAGTCGGAGTACCGAGCGGCGAAGGCGAGCCCCCACCAGGCCAGAATGACGGCGGCGGCGCAGGCGAGGAGGACCAGGCCCCCGACCACGCCCGGCCCGAGCCGGAAGAGGACCCCGACCGCGGCGGCCATGACCACGGAACCGATGAGCGCGGGGACGAGCACGCTCGAGAACTTCGCGCGCAGGATGGTCCGAGGGGTGATCGGGAAGGCGAAGAGCGACTGCAGGGCGCGCCGCTCCTGCCCGATCGAGGTCACGGCGAGGAGGAAGGCAAAGAACCCGGCGACCCAGCCGACCCAGATGACCGAGGCGAGCGCCCCCAGCGAAGCGCCCTCGACGAGCATGAGGACGACGAGGACCACCGGCACCACGAGCATCGGAAGCATCTCCCGTCGGCGGACGAACCCTCGGAGGTCCTTCGAGACGAGGGCGGCCTCGGCCCGGGAAAGTCCGAGGCCGGCAAGGATCGGATGGCCGGCCGAGGGCGCCGCGGCCTCGACCCGGGCCTCACCCGGGAGCGGTACCCAGAGGCGTCGACGGAGACGACCGGCCAGGACGACGAGGGCGGCGAGGAACCCCACCTGCCCGACGGCAAGGCCGGCCGCGAGCGCGTAGGCCCCATCGGCCCAATAGAAGAGCGCCTGCGTCGACCAGAAGACCGGCACGGCGGTCGTGATGATCTCGTAGGTCGAGAACTGCCGCAGGAAGGCGAGGAGAAAGACCGGATTGAACGCGAGGTCGAACGCCAGAATCAGTACGACCAGGAGCACCGCGCGGAAGAGCAGGGCGAGCTGGCCCCGCCGCCCGGTGTTGCTCGGGCCGGCCCGCTGGCTGACCGCCCGGACCATCTCGACGAGGACCCCTCCCTCGTACAGCGCAAGGAACGCGAGCACCGCCGTCAGGACGAAGGTCCCCGGCACTCCTGCCTCCAGGGCGACCGCGAGCAGCCCACCGAGGAAGAGCGCGACCGGGGGCGAGTAACTGTAGGCGACCGCCGCGGACGAGGCCGACACGAACTCGGTCGGGGTGATGGGGAGCCAGTTCGCCGCATCGCTCCCCGAGAACTTCGCGGTCGCCGTCAGTTCGAACATCACCCCGGCCACCAGCGCGGTGGCGACCGCGACCAGCGGTACGAACGGCGCCGCGTCGTCGACGGCGTGGGTGAGCTCCGTGGAGGTGAGCGGGAGGGAGCGCACGATCGCGAAGGTGGCACCGAACGCCGCGAGGAAGCTGATCGCGTCGATGAGGGCAATGACCCAACCTCGACCGTACCAGCTCTTCGGGTTCGAGGAGGCGCGTCCCGAGCGCGCCTGCGAGGCGACGAGCACTTCGGTGAGGCGGCGCACGCGGTGAAGGTCCATCGGCCGTCCCTCTAGTGCGACAGCGCGGTGACGACCTCTCCGAGGTCGCCGGTGCCGGTGAGCGCGAGGAAGACCTCTTCGAGGTCGGAGGAGGCGAGTCCGGCGCGGTCCCGTAGGGACGACAGAGTGCCGGAGGCCGCGACGACACCCCGGTTGAGGATCACGACCCGGTCGCAGATCGCCTCGGCGATCTCGAGCACGTGGGTGCTGAAGAGCACCCCGACCCCCTCCCGAACGGCGAGGTTCTTCAGGAGGTCCTTTGTGACCCGTGCCGACCTTGGGTCGAGGCCGTTCAGCGGCTCGTCCAGGACGAGGAGGCGCGGACGGTGGACGAGGGCCGCGATGAGGGCGACCTTCTGCCGCATCCCCTGGGAGTAGCCGCTGATGAGCGTGTTCTCGTGACCGGCAAGCTCGAAGCCGGTCAGGAACTGGGGGATGCGAGCGCGACGCGCCTCCGGGTCGAGCCCGTACATGTCCGCGACGAAGTCAAGGTACTCGGCCCCGGTCAGGAACTCGTAGAGGGAGGCAGACTCCGGCACGTAGCCGATCTGGCGTTTCGTGCCCACCGGGTCCTCGCGCACGTTCCGGCCGAACAGGAGTATCTCGCCAACGTCGGGTCGGAGGAGGCCGAGGACCGACTTCATCATGGTGGATTTCCCGGCTCCGTTCGGGCCGAGCAGTCCGACGATCTGTCCGACCGGCACGGAGAGGCTCACGTTCGAGAGCGCGCGGACGGGGCCGAAGGCCTTCGAAACCCCCCGGACCTCGAGCGCCGGCGGACCCCCTTCCGGGCGAGTGTCGTCGGGCGGGCGGGAAGGCAGAGGGATCGCGTCCATGGGCAGAGTCGCCCACCCTTGACACTCTCTTTACACTACGTCGCGCCGGGGCGCGAAGGGCGGAGGCCGACCGTGCGTTTAAGGCGCGGGAGCGGCTGGGCGGCGATATGCCCCCGGGGGCGGAGGAGGGTGGCCGTGGCGGCAACGGCGGGCCGCCCTCCGGGTCCGGAGGAGAGAAGATCAGTGCGCTGGTGCTCGCGGCGGGCCAATCGACGCGCATGGGTCGGCCGAAGCCTCTCGTCCGGCTTGGGGACCGGGCACTCCTCGAATGGGTCCTCGAGGCGCTCCGGGGCGCCCGGGTCAACGAGACGATCGTCGTGCTAGGAGCCGATGCGGACCGCGTCCGCGCAGCGCTGCCGGTCGACCGGGTCCGGGTCGTGGTGAACGCCGCGTACCCGGAAGGCATGAGCACCTCGCTCCGCGCCGGGGTGGGGGCGCTCTCCCCCGAAGCCCGCGCGTTCCTCGTGGTCCTGGGAGATGCGCCGTTCGTGCGGACGTCGACCATCGATGCGCTGATCGCGGCGTACGAGCGCGGAGGAGCGCGGATCGTGCTGCCGGTGTACGAGGGAGTGCGCGGCAACCCCGTGCTGATCGACCGGAGCCTCGCGAACGAGGTGGACCGGATCACCGGCGACCAGGGGTGCCGCGCGCTCCGGCTGAGCCACCCGGAGGAGACCCGCGAGGTTCCGGTCGACGATCCGGGGGTCATCATCGACCTCGACACGCCCGAGGAGCTTTCCGTTGCCGCCGAGCACTTGAAGCAGGGAGGCACTCTTGCCCGCCTCGCGCCCCGGTTCCTCGCCGCCCGGAACCCGCTCGCGACCGCTCCGACCGGACCGCGGGTCCGGACCCGAGCCCGGCCCGACGTGCTCGCGGTCGCCGTCGAGCTGGAGCGACGCCGGGAGCCGTACTGCCTCGCGGTCGTCACCCACGTCCGTGCCCCGACCTCGGGCAAGCCGGGATCGAAGGCGCTCGTCCGAGCCGACGGTTCGGTGGTCGGGTGGATCGGGGGCAGCTGTTCCCGCCACGCGTTGCTGTCGGAGGCGCGCGCCGCGCTCGAAGACGGCGTTCCCCGCGTGCTCCGTCTGCGGCCCGGAACGGAGGCACGACCCCCCTCCGAAGCCGGAACGGTCGACCGGGTCCTGGAATGTGACAGTGGAGGATCGATGGAGATCTACCTAGAACCGCACGGACCCGCGCCCCAGCTCGTCGTGATCGGAGACTCGCCGGTGGCCGAAGCCCTCTCCTCGCTGGGCCGGCTGCTCGGGCTGCGGGTCGTGGTGGCCGGACCGGGGATCGAGCCGAGTCGGTTCCCGGACGCGGACGAAATCGCGGAGGACCTCTCCGAGCTCGGGGCCAAACTCGACCGCACGTCGTACGGGGTCGTCGCGACGATGGCGAGCTACGATGCGATGGGTCTTGAGGTCCTGCTCCGCTCGCCGGCCCCGTACGTCGCCCTCGTCGCCAGCCGACGGCGCGCGGAACGCCTCCGGGAAGAGCTCCGGGGACGGGGCGTGGCGGAAGAGCGGATTCTTCGGCTGAAGAGCCCGGCGGGGCTGGACCTGGCCGCCCAGACCCCCGAAGAGATCGCGCTGAGCGTCGCCGCCGAGATCGTCCGCGAGCGCCGCTCGACGCGGCCGAATCCGTCGGCGGCCGGTGGAGCGGCCGGGCACGGCTCCCACCCCCCGGCATCCATCGATCCCGTCTGCCAGATGGAGGTCGATCCCGCATCGACGCCCTTGCGGTCGACCTACGACGGGGCGACCTACTACTTCTGCTCGGAGAGCTGCCTGGAGCGATTCGAAGCGGAACCGGCGGCGTTCGTCCGCTAGCGCGGAGGCGGTCCGCGCGCCCGGGTAGGGAACGGGCCCGTTCAGTTGTCCGACGGTCCCCCGGGTCCGAGCGGACCCGAGGCCGAGAGGTACGTGACCCGACCCCCGTGGGAGGTTCCCACCGGGCGGAGCGCGTCGGCCGCGTGGACCAGAAGCTCGTACGCCGCCTCCTCCGAGGCCTCGGCTTCATCGTCCCGGGCGGCCCCCGGAACGTAGACCCGCATCGTCCGCGCCTCGATCCCGAGGAGGACAAAGCCCGCGAAATCCCGTCCGGCCCAGGCCAGGAGGCGACCTTCAGGGCGCTCGACGGTGCCGACCCAGCGGAGGGATCCGAACCAGCGTCCCGAGAGCCGACCGAGAATCACCCCGGTGGGAGCACCCGGCGGGAGCTCGACCTGAGCGACCGGATGGAGGCCCGAAGTGAGCTCCGTCAGGGGCCGGGGGGGTTCGCGAAGCGCTCGGTACCCCCCATCCTCGCGATCGACCAGTCCCTCCCGCTCGAGGCGTCGGAGCGCCCGGGCGAGCGACTCCGGATGGGCCCGGAGGAGCCGCCGCAGTCCGCTGAAGGCGACACGACCGGGGAGCCGCTCCAGCGTCCGAAGGATGCGATCGTCCAGCCGACCGGCCGCGATCGGTGCCGTTCCCTCCGGCTCGGGGGCCATGCGTCGCCCTAGAGGCTCCGGGCTCATAGCGCGCCGGTAACGTTCCGGTTACCCCGACCGGCCAACGCACGGCGAGGCGGAGTGACGCCCTCTCCCCCTCCGGTCCGCTCCGATCCTTTTCGGGTGTGACCGGCGATCGCCCGACCCGCTCAATATCCCCACCCAGCCGCTCCCACGGTCGGAGCGTCGAGCTCCGAGAAGGAGAACCGATGAGCGAAGGGGGAGTCGATTGTGAGCCGAGGGGAGGCTACCAGGGGCCGTGGGTCTGGTCCGCGTATCGAGCGTACCACGAGCTCCTGCGCGAGAAGCTGAAGAAGCGGTTCGAAGCGCAGGAGGGCCCGTGGATGGACCGCGTGGCCGACGTGCTCGTCCAGATCGTCAACGCCCGTTGGGAGGGCGGCCGGAAGAAGGAGAAGGAGGAGGAAACGCTCTTCGAGAAGCTTGAGGAGTTGCTCTCCGAATGAGCGCGCCCGAGTTCCCGTTCCCCGCGGGGCCGCACCCCCTGCCTCCAGTCGCGCCCGAGCCGATGGTGCCGCGGCCGGGCCGGGCGCGGGCCGGTCATGGCCCGGGGGCGTCGTGCTGACCGAGATCGAGCGGGCCATCACCTCGGCCGTCGATCGGCTCGGCCCGAGCGTCGCCGGAGTGGAGAGCCTACGGCGTGTGCGGCACCGGGTCCACGGCGCCGTCGTTGTTCCTGCGCACGCGACCGCTATCGTGCTCGACCCGACCGGCTACCTCGTCACGAACCACCACGTGATCGAGGGAACGGTCGGAGTGACCGTTCGGCTCGCGGATGGTAGGGACCTACCCGCACGCGTGGTCGGGGGAGACGAGGGGACGGACCTCGCCGTGGTGAAGGCCGACACGATCGACGTGCCGGCAGCGCCGCTCGGCGACTCGGGATCCCTCCGGGTCGGTCAGATCGTGCTCGCGATCGGCCATGCCCTCGGACTGCCAGGCGGCCCCACGGTGTCGACCGGTGTCGTCAGCGCCCTCGGCCGACCGCTCCCCGGCTCCGACCTCGTGTTCGAGGGGCTGATCCAGACCGACGCGGCGATCAACCCGGGGAACAGCGGGGGTCCCCTCGCCGATCTGTCGGGCGCCGTCGTGGGACTCAATACCGCGATGGTCCCGTTCGCGCAGGGGGTCGGATTCGCGCTGCCCGTCCACGCCGTCCGCCGCATCGCGGACGAGCTCCGGCGCGAAGGTCGAGTGGTCCGGCCGTGGGTCGGGGTGGAGGTGTCCGAGCTCCGACCGGACGTCGCGGGACCCCGCGGGCTCCCTCCCGGGTCAGGGTTGCTCGTGGCCCGTGTGGTGCCGCGCTCTCCGGCCCACCGCGCTGGGCTGCGGCCGGGCGATGTGGTACGCCGGGTCGGGCCGTTCGAGGTACGGTCGGTACGGAGCCTCCTCGAGGGCCTCTCGCGGTTTCCGGTCGGGGCGGACATCGAGGTCCAGATCGAACGGCGGGGGAGTACGATCCGGGTGTCCGTGCCGCTTGAGGAGAGCCCCCCTCCCGCGAGGGCAGAGTAGCCTCGGGGGCCCCCCCCCAGAGGTGCGCGGACCCGCGGTCTCGTGGACGGCCGGGCCCGCGCACGACCGGGGTGGGGAGGCTGCGAGATCAGAAGGTCGGCGTCCTCGTGTGGAGGATCTGCCAGATCTTCCACGGGTGGACCGGGATGTCGATATGCTCGACCCCGTACGGCTGGAGCGCGTCGACGATCGCGTTCACCACGGCCGGCGGGGCGCCGACGGTGGCCGACTCTCCCACCCCCTTCGCGCCGATCGGGTGGTGAGGGCTCGGGGTCACGGTCTTGGCCGTCTCCCAGTGGGGCGTCTCGATCGCGGTCGGGACCAGATAGTCCATGAACGTCCCTCCGTGGATGTTCCCGCTCTCATCGTACTGGATCTCCTCGTAGAGCGCGGGCGCAAGGCCCATCGTGAGGCCCCCGTGGATCTGCCCATCCACGATCATCGGGTTGATGATCGTGCCACAGTCGTCGACCGCGACGAACCGCCGGACCTTCACCTGCCCGGTCTCCGGGTCGATGTCCACGACGCAGATGTAGCTCCCGAACGGGTAGGTCATGTTCGGTGGGTCGTAGTAGTCGACCGCCTCGAGGCCCGCCTCCATGCCGGGAGGGTGGTTGGTGTAGGCCGCGAACGCCACCTCCTGCATCGTCTTGGACTTCGCCGGAACCCCCTTCACCCGGAAGGCGTAGTCCTTCCACTCGACGTCGTCCGGGTTCACCTCCAGCAGATGGGCCGCGATCCGACGTGCCTTGTCCCGGATCTTCCGGGCGGCCATCGATGCCGCCGCCCCCGCGGTGGGGGTGCTCCGGCTCGCGTAGGTGCCGAGCCCGTACGGCGCCGTATCGGTGTCCCCTTCCTCCACCCGGATGTCGTCCGCCGGGATGCCGAGCTCCTCGGCCAGGATCTGGGCGTACGTGGTCTCGTGACCCTGCCCCTGGGATTTCGTGCCGAAACGCGCGATCACCTTGCCGGTCGGATGGATCCGTACTTCGGCCGAGTCGAACATCTTGATGCCGAGGATGTCGAAGGTGGAGGACGGTCCCGCGCCCACGATCTCGGTAAAGCTCGAGATCCCGATCCCCATGAGCTCCCCCCGGCCGCGCTTCTCCTTCTGCTCCCGCCGAAGGCCGGCGTAGTCGATGATCTCCATCGCTTTGCGGAGCGCCCCCGCGTAGTTGCCGCTGTCGTAGGTCCAGCCGAGCGCCGACGTGAACGGGAACGCCTCGGGCGGGATGAAGTTCTTCAGGCGCAGCTCGGCCGGGTCGACCTTCAGGCGGTGGGCGAGGATGTCCATCATCCGCTCGATCGTGTAGACCGCTTCGGTCACCCGGAACGAACACCGGTAGGCGATCCCACCGGGCGGCTTGTTCGTGTACGCGGCGTCGACCTCGACGAACGCCTTCGCGAACGGGTAGCTCCCGGTGATGATGTGGAAGAGGCCCGCCGGGAACTTCGACGGGTTCGCCGCCGCGTCGGTGTACCCGTGGTCCGCGAGCGTCTTGACCCGCAACGCCGCGACCTTCCCGTCGTTCGAGGCCGCCAGCTCGGCGTGGATGTGGTAGTCCCGCGCGAACGAGTCGGCCTGCAGGTTCTCCGAACGGTCCTCGATCCACTTCACCGGGTGGCCCGTTTTGATCGATGCGACCGCGGCCAGCACGTAGCCGGGATACACCGGGACCTTCCCGCCAAATCCCCCGCCGATGTCGGGCGAGACGACCCGGATGTTCTGCTCCGGCAGTCCCGTCACCAGCGCGATGACCGTGCGGATCGCATGCGGCGCCTGCGTGGTCATGTAGATCGTGAACCGCCCGTTCACGCTGTCCATGTGTGCGATGCAGCCGCACGTCTCCATCGACGAGACGTGGATCCGGGGGATGTACAGGTCCTGCGCGACCTGGACCTCCGCGCCGTCGAACGCCGCGTCGGTGCCAGCCCTGTCCCCCGTCTCCCAGTGCCAGATATGGTTCGATTTCTCCTTACGGTCGGTCCGGATCACCGGGGCGCCGGGTTCGAGCGCCTTGAAGGGGTCCACGACGACCGGGAGCGGATCGTAGTCGACCTCGAGCGCGGCGACCCCGTCGGCGGCCGCGTAGCGACTGTCGGCGACGACCGCCGCGACCTCCTGCGCCTGGTACATCACCGTGTCCGTGGGAAGGACCATCTGCTTGTCCGACATCAGGGTCGGCATCCACGCGAGGCCGGCCGCCTCGAGGTCCTTGCCGGTGACGACCGCGAGGACGCCCGGTACCTTGAGCGTGTTCTCGGTGTGGATCGCCGTGATCTTCGCGTGGGCGTACGGGCTTCGGGCGATGTCAAGGTAGAGCATTCCGGGGAGTTTGATGTCGTCGACGTAGTTGCCTTTCCCCCGGATGAACCGCTGGTCCTCCTTGCGAAGGATCGACTGGCCGAGGCCCCCCTTCACGCGGGGCACGTCCGCGCTCATGCCTTCCCTCCCGATGACGGGGCGGCCGACCGTATCTTCGCACCGGCGAGCTGGATCGCCTTCACGATGTTCACGTAGCCGGTGCACCGGCACAGGTTGCCCCGGATAGCGTCCCGTACCTCCGGCTCGGAGGGGTTCGGGTTCCGCGAGAGCAGCTCGGTCGCGGTCATCATCATGCCGGGGGTGCAGAACCCGCACTGCAGCCCGTGGGCCTCGACGAACGCCTCCTGGACCGGCGAGAGCTTCCCACCGATCTCGAGGCCCTCGACCGTGCGAACCTGCCGGCCGCTCACCTGGACCGCGAGCACGGTACAGGACTTGACCGGCTTGCCGTCGAGATGCACCGTGCACGCGCCGCAGTTCGAGGTGTCGCAACCGATGTGGGTCCCCGTCAGGCCGAGGACCTCCCGCAGGAAATGCACGAGCAGGGTACGGGGCTCGACCTCCGCGACCACCGGTGCGCCGTTCACCGTCAGCTCGACGCGCATCGATCGCCCGCCGGAGGTGACGGAGGCGGCCGGCGCGACGGGGCGCGCGCTCGCGGACATCAGCCTCCTCCCTTCGCCCGGGCCAGCGCGCGCTCGAGCACCCTCCGGGTGAGCACCGAGGCCATGGCCCGCTTGTACTCGATCGGGCCCCGGAGGTCGGTACTCGGCTCGGCGACCGATTCGGCGAGACCGGCCGCGTGCGCGAGGCGGGAGGGATCCGGGGCCTGGCCGACCAGTGCTCCTGCCACCGGTCGCGCGAGGATGGCCGTGGGACCGACCCCGGTGAGGGCGACGCCGGCGGATTCGACGCGACCCGAGCCATCGAGGATGAGGTTGGCCGCGGCGCCGGCCATCGCGAAATCGCCGGCTCGCTTCTCGATCTTGTGGTAGGCGTTTCCCTGATGGGGGCGTACCTTGGGGATCCGCACCTCGACCACGATCTCGGTCGGTTCGAGCGCCGTCACGAACGTGTCGCGGTAGAAGTCCGAGACCGCAAGCGTCCTCGGACCCTTCGGACCCTCCGCCACGACCTCCGCGCCGAGCGCGAGCATGCAGGCCGGTAGATCGTTGCCCGGATCGCCATGGCAGACGTTCCCGCCGACGGTGCCGAGATTCCGGACGAGCGGGTCGGCGATCTCCTGCGCGGCGTCGGTCAGGATCGGGTAGGACTTGCGGAGCAGCGGCGAGTCGAGCAGCTCCCCCGTCCGCGTGATCGCCCCGATCTTGAGGTGCCCCCCCTCCTCGCGGATGTACGCCAGGTTCGGGATGCGGTTGATGTCGACCAGCGCCCGGGGTTGGGCCAGGCGGAGCTTCATCAGCGGGATCAGGCTGTGCCCCCCCGCGAGGACCTTCGCCTCTCCGTCGAACCGGCGGAGGAGGGAGACCGCTTCGTCCACGCTGTGGGGGGCATAGTACTCGAACTCGGGCGGGATCATCGAACTGACCTCGGGCCAAGACCCGTTGCGGTTACGCGCGATGAGTAATAGTTCTTGCTAAGGTGTATCACGGGGCCGTACCGGTCAGGCCCTGGGGACCCCTCCGCAACCGTGGCGGGTGGGCTATATGGGGAGGCGGATGATGTCCTGTCGCCGATGCTCACCGACGCCTTCGGCCGCGAGGTCACCGACATTCGCATCAGCGTGACCAAACGCTGCAACTTCGGCTGCGTCTACTGCCACGACGAGGGTCTCGGCCCGGTCGCGCGGCCCCGCACCCCCCACGGGGAAGAGATGACCCCGGCCGAAGTGGAGCGGATCGTTCGGGTCGCTCGGGAGTTCGGGATCCGATCGGTGAAGTTCACGGGCGGCGAGCCGCTCGTGCGCCTGGACCTCGAGGAGATCGTGGGACGGACCGTCGCCCAGATCCCGGACGTCTCGCTCACGTCGAACGGCTCGATGTTGGAGGGGCGGGCCGAGGCGTTGCGCGACGCGGGCCTGAAGCGTGTGAACGTGTCGGTGGATTCGATCGATCCCGAGCAGTTCCGGTCGATCCGGAAGGGGTCGCTCGGTCCGGTGCTGCGGGGTATTCGCGAAGCGCTCCGGGTCGGCCTCAAGCCGGTCAAGCTCAACATGGTGGTCTTCCGTCCCACGCTCGGAAACATCCCCCGGATGATCGATTACGTCGGCCAGACCGAAGGGCTCAAGCTTCAGCTCATCCAGTTCATGCCCGAGCTGGTCACCCATCCGGAGTGGATGGTCGATATCGAATCGGTGAAGCGCTGGCTCGAGGCGAACGCGTCGCGGGTCCTCGTCCGGGACATGCACCACCGTCGCGTCTACCTCTTCCGCGAGGCCGAAGTGGAGGTCGTGGACCCCGTCTACAATCCGGAGTTCTGTGCGAACTGTCACCGCCTCCGGGTCACCCACAAGGGCGAGCTGAAGGGCTGTCTCAATCGCAACGACGACCTCGTCCCGACCCGAGGGCTGGACGACGATGCGCTGCGCGCGGCGTTCCGCCGGGTGATCACGACCCGCGTTCCGTACTATGGAGGCCTTCTCACCTCGTTCCCGCGCCGTCTCCCGGTCCCCCACGGCGCCCCGGTACCGACCTTCGAGCTGGGGGCATGAGCGGGGCCGGTCCCGGGCTTCCGTTCACGGCCTCCGTCGACGCGTTTCTGGTGGCGCTCTCCTCCCAGAGGTACGTCATCGACCGGGACCTCGCCACGGCCGTCTTCCTCGCGATCCGGCTGGAGAAGCCCCTCCTTCTCGAGGGGGAACCCGGATGCGGGAAGACGGAGATCGCGAAAGCGCTCGCCGCCGCGGCCGGCACCTCCCTGATCCGTCTGCAGTGCTACGAGGGCCTCGACGTCAGCGCGGCGCTCTACGAGTGGGACTACCCCCGGCAGCTCGTAGCGATCCGTCTCCACGAGCGCGACCGGACCTCGGCCGAGGTGGAGAGCGAGATCTATAGCGAGCGGTTTTTGCTGCGGCGCCCGCTGCTCCGCGCGCTGGAGGGGGACGGTCCGGTCGCCCCGGTCCTCTTGATCGACGAGCTCGACCGCGCCGACGAGGAGTTCGAAGGGCTGCTCCTTGAGGTCCTCTCCGACTTCCAGGTCACGGTTCCCGAGCTCGGCACGATCCGCGCGAAACGGGTGCCGATCGTCATCCTCACCTCGAACCGGACGCGCGAGCTCGGGGATGCCATCAAGCGACGGTGCCTGTACGCGTACATCGGCTACCCCTCGCCGGAAAAGGAGGTCGAGATCCTCCGGCGTCGGCTGCCCGAGCTCTCGGAGCACCTGGCTCGGGAGATCGCGACGTTCGTCCAGCGGTTGCGCGGGCAGGAGGACCTTGCGAAGCGTCCCGGGGTCGCCGAGACCCTCGATTGGGCGAGCGCGCTGTTGGCCCTCGGGGAGGCGAACGTGCGGGCTCGGACGGTCTCCGAGACGCTCGGGCTCCTCCTCAAGGACGCCCGGGACCTCGCCACGTACCACGGAGACCGGGCGGCCTCCCTCCTTACGGCGCCATGAGCTCCGGGGCCGACGCACCGGTGTCCGACACCCGGTTCCTGTCTCGCCTCCAAGGGTTCGTCGGCCAACTCCGGCTCCACGGAGTGCCGGTCGGGACCGGCGCAACCGTCGACCTGGGGGCGGCGCTTCGGGTCCTGCCGCTGCTCGAACGGCCCTCCGCGCGCACGGCCTGCCGCGTGACGCTCGCGAAGTCGCCTGCCGAGGTCCGCACGGTCGAGGAGATCTTCGACGCGTACTGGGACGGGGCCGCTCCTCCCCCGATCTCCCCCCCGCCGGACGGCCGCGCGGCGGCCCGCTCATGGGAGCGACGGACCGGGATGCCTTCTCCACTACCGCGCCGTCGATTACCGGACCGGGAAGAGTCCTCCGAGACGATGGAGGGCCGCTATAGCCGGGCGGCTCCCGCGTCGGACCACGGAATCTCCGCGCGGCCGGCCGAGGAGCTGCGAAAGCTCGGTCATGCCGCGCGACGCTTCCGCCGTCACGTCGCGACGCTGCCCGGGCGGCGCTGGGAACACGCCCCAGAGGGCGGCGTCGACCTTCGGCGGACGGTGCGCCGGGGGATGCGCACGGGCGGCGAGTGGGTCGAGCTCGTCCGTCGGCGCCGGGCCCCCCGGAGGGCGGACCTCGTGGTCCTCTGGGATGTGAGCGGATCGATGCGCGAGCACTCGAGCGACCTCTTCGCTCTCCTGCACGCGCTCGCGCGTGCGATCCCTCGCACTCGGATCTACGCTTTCGGTCACGAGATCGAGGAGGTCTCGATGCTCTTTCACGGGCTTCCGTACCCCCGAGCGCTCCCCGACCTCGAAGTCCGACTCCCGAGGGCGGGAGGAGGTACCCAGATCGCCCACTGCCTCGCGGAGTTCCGACGGCACTGGGGCGGACTCGTGCGGCCGAGCACGACTGTTGTGATCGCGAGTGACGGCTGGGACCTCGGCGAGCCCGAGGCGCTGGCGCGCGAGGTCGGGCGGCTGCGCCGGGCGGCCCGTCGGCTCGTCTGGGTGAACCCCCACGCGGCGGAGCGCGACTTCGTGCCCGAGACGGCCGCGCTGAAGTCGGTCCTGCCCCAGCTCGACCTGCTGACCAGCCCCGCGCGCTTCCCCCTCCCGTACCGAGGTCGGAGCGGAACGACCGTTCGTCCCTCTCCCCGCTAGCGCCGACCGTCCGGGAAAGGTTCATTCGCGGGCGGTCGTTCGAGATTCGCCGACACCATTGTTCGGCGCGAGGGTCCCGGAGTTAAGATCGACGGAGAGTTCCAGGTTCGGCGCGGCCCCGAGGCCGCGTTCGACCTGTTCGTCGATGCCCGACGCCTTCTCGACGGCTCGGACGACCTTCACACGGTCGAGGTGCAGGACCCGGCCCACTTCACCGGAACCGTGACGACCGGCGTGGCGTTCATCCGAGGCACCTTCCGCCTCTCGATCGAGTACCGGGAGCTCGACCGTCCCGCCCGCATCGTCGCCCAGGTCCACGGGAGCGGCCTCGGGATCGGTCTCGATGCCTCCGTCGTGATCACTTTCCTGCCGAGCGACGGGGGCACGACGGTCCGCTGGTCGCGCGAGCTCACGTTCTCCGGCCCGGTCGCGTCGGTGGGGGAGCGGATCCTCCGGACCACGGTCGACAAGAAGACCCACTCGCTCTTCGACCGCGCCCGCGAGCAGCTCGAAGCAGAGAGCGCCGGCGGTTGACTCAAGAGCTCTAAGGGCTTCCCGGACGCAGGTCGATCGAACATGACCGTCCGGTTCGAGCTGAAGCGCGCGCCGTCGTACCGAGTCGCCACCCTTCGTTGGACGGGGCCGTGGAGCGATGCGCAGATCCGCCGGAAGTTCGGAGCTCTGGTCCGATGGGCGGACCACCAAAAGCTCCGCACCCGTAAGTGGATCTTTCGGGAACCCGCGGAGCGGACGTGGGAAGTCGCGCTCGAGATCCGCGGTCGGGCTCGTTCGGAGGGCGAAGTGCGCGTCCGGACCTACCGCGGAGGCACGGTGGCGAGGGTCGTGTTCGATCCCAAGATCGTGGCCCCGGAGGTCGTTTACCACGGCCTCTCGGACTGGCTGCGCTGGCGCCGCAAGGACGGAACGATCCGCTCGGTCGGCGACTACCGTGAGGTCTACCGGGGAGACCCGTGGCGCGACGCCGACGCGCTCGCCCGCACGGAAGTTCAGTTCGTCGTCCGAACCCCGAAGCCCCGTTAGGCGGTCGGAGGGCGGCCGGACGGCGCTCGGTGGGTCGGCCCGTCCGACGTCGGACCGCCGTGCGACCCGGGCGCGCGACCGTACCGAATCGCGATGACCTCGGCCAGGATCGAGACCGCGATCTCGGCCGGGCTCCGGGCCCCGATGTCGATGCCGATCGGGGCGTGGAGCGCGTCGAGGAACTCGCGGGGGACCCCGTCCGAAGCGAGCGCCTCCCGGTCCTTCGCGACCCGGTGTCGGCTCGCGAGCAGGCCGACGTAGCGGGGCCGAACGCGGGCGAACGCGGTCAGGAGCGCCACGTCCCGCTCTCCTTTCGTGAGGATGACGATCGAGTCCCGCTCCCCGATCGAGAGGTCCGCGAGGTCGGGAATCCCGGCCCGGAGCAGACGATCCGGTTCGGCCGAGAGTTGCGGATTCGGGTCGACGACGACCACCTCGAAATCGAGCGCCCGACCGAACCGGACGAGCGCCTCCTCGACGTCGTCCCGGCCCCCCTGGCCGACCACGACCAGCCGCTCGGAGGGCAGCATCGGCTCGATATGCACCTCGAGGGTCCCGCCACAGTCGGTCTCGACGAAGATCTCGTCCCTGTCCGGCGACTGGGCCATTCCCCGCAGCGCGTCGGCCGCATCGACCAGGTGGATCCGGACGACCCGGCTTTCGCCGTCCGCCATCGCCGCGAGCGCGAGCTCGACGATCGGCCCCTCCGGGCAGCCGCCACCGAAGGTACCCCCGACGACCCGACCGTCGTGGGAGATCAGGAGCTTGAACCCCCGCTTCGCGAGCGTGGAGCCTTCGGTTCGGACCACGGTCGCCATCGCGAAGGGCTGTCGACGGGCGGCGAGCTCATGGACGCGGGCGGCGAACTCGTGCGGACGCACGGAGGACCCACTCGGCTCTCGGGTAAGAGAGTGTCGTCGGGCGGGTCTCGCCCCGGTCACCGTTCCCGGTACCCCCAGAAGAGATAACCCGGGTGGGCGTCAGTCCGATCCGGACGGGAGGGGCGCGGTGAGCGGGACACCCGAGGCAGCGATCGGCCCCGATGCGGGGACGGCGGTGCCCAACGGCCGCGAGCGGGTGACGGTCGCCGGTGGTTGCTTCTGGTGCACCGAGGCGGTGTTCTCGGAGCTCCGAGGTGTCGAGCAGGTCGTCGCGGGATATGCGGGCGGGCGCGTCCCGAACCCGACCTACGAGCAGGTCTGCACCGGCCGCACCGGCCATGCGGAAGCGATCGACATCACGTTCGATCCGAACGAGCTCGGGCTGAGGGATCTGCTGCGCGTCTTCTTCACCACCCATGACCCCACGACGCGCGATCGCCAGGGAAACGACGTCGGTCCGCAGTACCGCTCGGCGCTCTTTTACCGGACCCCGGAGCAGAAGGCCGCGATGGAGACAGTGCTCCACGAGATCGAGGCGGCCGGGATCTGGAACCGACCGATCGTCACCGAGATCGTCCGGTTTTCGACCTTCTATCCGGCCGAAGCCTATCACCGGCAGTACTTCCGTCGGAACCCCGAGAAGGCGTACTGTCAGCTGGTCATCGCGCCCAAGGTGGCGAAGCTCCGGCATCAGTACGCGGACCGGCTGCGCCGGGACGACCCCACGGCGCCGGCTCACACCGCCAGGACGACGAAGTAGACCGCGAAGGCGACGAGCGCCGCGCCCGAGACCAGCCTCACGGCCTCGGCAACGCGCACGGACCGGTGGGTTCCGACGTGGAGCGCAAGCGGAAACGCTACGATCCAGATGAGGATCGCTCCGAACAGCCCGAGAAACAGCTCGGGCCCGCCCGCGTACGCGAACGCGAGGCCGGCCGTGAGCCACCAGAGGATCTGGAACGGATTGCTGAGTCCGAGACCGAGGGCGGTCGAGTACGTACGGGCGTGCGCGACGACCCCGAGGGGTTCGGCGGACGTCGGCGGAAGGAGGAGCCGTACGCCGAAGTACGTCAGCACGGCCGCCCCGATCGCGTATACGGCGCGCACGTACTCGTGGAGGTCGACCGAGGCGGACAGCGAGTAGACGACGACCGCGAGGAGCGCATCCGCGCTCATCGCGCCGAGGCCGGCGACGACCCCGCGGCGCCAGGAGCGGACGGTCTCCGCGGCAATGAACGCGTTCATCGGTCCCGGGGGGATCGTCAACGAGAACCCGAGGACGAGACCGGCCCCCAGCTCGTAGAGGAGCGACATCGGGGTCGGTCGTACCGTTCGGACGCCTCCGGTGGAACGGGAGACCGCCCTCCGCTCTTAGTTCGTCCGGGGGGTCCAGGGGAGGGACACTAGGGGCGCCCGACCTGGTTGCCGGGATTCACGGCGCGTCGGGCGGTAGGACCCGGGCCGTCACCGTAACGATCCGTTCCGGTGGAGGCGGGCGCCAATGCAGCGCCAGGACCCCCCCGACCAGCGTGAGGACGAATCCCGCGATGAACCCGCCGAGCGCGAACGGGATGCTTCCAAACCCGAAGACGATCGCGAGGATGCCCCAGATGGAGTGGCCGCCCGGGACCGCCAGCATCAACACGCCCCGGACGATCGTGAGCGATCCGAGAACGACCCCGAGGAAGAACAGGCCGCTCACGGAGCCGAAGACGGCGGCGAGGAGATCGCCCACGAGCGCGAGGACCGCACCGCCGACCAGGATGAAGAATCCCCCCAGGGCCGTGACGACACCGGCGGCGATGGGTCGCGTCACTCGCCACACACTCCGCGACCGGCTCGATCCCTCGAGGCGTATTAGCGTCCGCCAAGGGTGACCGTTGGGGCGGTTCCGGTGGGTCTCTCCGGACCTTCGCGCGCCGAACCGCGGCCGACGCCTCTCTCGGCCGGGGAACGCGGGGGAACCGGTGCCTATTAGTCGCGCTCCGGTTCGGAGAGCGTCGCATGGTCTTTCGACTTCGACGTTGGGCAGCGCGTGGGTGGCGAAGACCAACCCGCGTCGGGAGCGTGCTCCTGCTCGGGCTCCTCGTACGAGAAGCGTTCTCGTTTTGGACCGGTCATCCGTACGACTTCGAGTCGTGGATCCGGACGACGTACGTGGTGGCGCACGGCCAAAACCCGTACTCTGCCTTCTGGCCTGCGGTGCCCGGGCTGAGCTTCTCCTACCTCGGGACGACCCTGACCTCGGCCGCCTACCTTCCGTTCTGGCCGTTGCTCCTCGGCGCGCTCTATCAGTTCTGGGCGGCGGTCGGCCACGGGAACCGCTTCGTCTTCTACTTCCTTCTGAAGCAGCCCGGGATCCTCGCCGACGTCGCGTCCGCCTACCTGTTGAACGCGCTGGCCGTGCGGTGGACGAACAACCGACGGCTGGGTCTCCGCCTCGCGACGTTCTGGTCGTTCTTCCCCTACGCGATCATCATCACCGCGATTTGGGGCCAATTCGACGCGATCGTGGTGCTGCTGCTCCTGCTGCTCTTGTACGCCCGCGGACCGCTGGAACGGAACCTGGTCAACGGGATCGGGATCCTGGTGAAGTGGCTGACCGTGATCTTCCTCCCGCTCGAGCTCTTTCGGGAGCGGGGCTGGCGGCGGGCGTCCTGGCTCGTGGCGCTCCTGATCCCCGGTCTCGTCACCGTGGCGGTCTTCGCGGCGATGCACTGGACGCTGGCGCCGTTCGGGACGCAGGGCCTCGCCAGCGTCGCCCTCTCGCAATCCCGCGGGGAGGGCCTCGGGATGAACTACGCCTTCCTGCTGGGGCTCGGCCCCGTGACCACGGTGCTGGACCGCGTTCCGGAGTTCTACACTGTGATGCCGTACCTCTGGGTCCCCGGCGTCATCTTCGCCGGAAGGACGGCGGCCCGCTGGGTGCGTCCGTCGTCCCCGGGTCTCGAGCTGCGCGCTCTCCTGCTCGTGGTCACCGTCTTCCTCCTGCTGCGCTGGGGTCTCTACGAGCAGTACCTGCTCTACCTCTTCGGCCTGTTCGTACTCGATGTCGTGATCTTCCACCCGGGTCGGGCGCCGCTGTTCCGGGTTTCCGTGGCCGTGGGGCTCGCAGACCTTGTCGTCAACAACGACTTCGGCCTCCGATTTCTCGGCCCGATCGACACGGGCCTCCCCTCACTTACCACGCAGCTCGACGCCAACGACTCCTACGGGCTCGTACGGACCGTCCTGTTGATCCTCCTCGCGGTCGCCGTCACCGCGACGTTGATCCAGATCGCCCTGACGTACCTTCGGGACGAACCGGCGCCTCTACCGTGGCCGCACGAGGTCGTTCGGCGGCTCCGGGGCCGGCGGGGCCCCACGACGCACCGGCGGACCGAGGGGACCGGGGTAGAGCCCCGGTCGGGCCGGGAGCTCGAGCGGAAGCCCGCGCTTGCGACCCGGACCGAAGCGGAAAGTGAGATGAGCCGGCCCGAGGTCGCGGAGTCGTCCCGGGGAGGGCACGAGTGAAGATCCTTTCCGAGCGACTTCCGATCAAGTACCTGCTCTCCGAGCATGGGCTATGCCTCGGGATCGATACGTGGAGCTGCTCGTACCTTTTCCTGCTCCACCGGGGCGGTATCGTACTGCGGCGGCGTCCCGTGGGGGATCGAGTGGTGGAGGACCTGGACTACCACATTCCGGACATTGTGTTCGCCCTCCGGGACTGATCGCCGCGTCCGGTCGAGACGACGAATCCTGCGCGGGGGTCCGGGCGAGTCCCGCAGGGAGGGATTCGCCCGAATGCTTTGTCCGTCGCGGCCGGGGGAGGTCTCCCGGCGTCCCCGGCGGGTCCCGCTCCCCGACGGCGGTTTATGGGGGCTGCCGCTGACGGGGGAGAGCGATGTCCCCCCCCGAGCGATTCTCGTCCCCGAGGCAGTCCGAGGGACGGCGAGGAGCGGCCGTGCTGCTCTTCGGCGTCCTCCTGACGCTGGCCGGCACGCTGGTTCCGATGGCTCTCGTGCCCTCCGCGTCCATCGCGCCCTCCGTCGAGATGGGGAGCCTGGCCGGCCCGCTGGGGAACACCTTTTACCCGGGGGTGATCCTCTCGGGCGGGTCGAACGGGACCGCCTCCTTTCTCGGCGGGATCGGCGTCTACGACAAACCCACGGACTTTTCGCTGCCGGTTCTCGCGGGCCTCTCGATCGGCCCGACGGGGCCCCGCGTACAGAACTGGACCCCCGCGATCGCCTCGGAGTTCGCCCAAGGAGGAGTGTACGGCATCGGCTGGAACGGTTCGACCTGGCTCTTTGGCGGTCAGCGGTTCGCGGGGGGCTCGAACATGGGGGCCCTAGTGACGCTCCGGGACGGCACCACGACGAACTGGAGCGAAGGGGTCGCGGGCTTCTTCGGTGGCGGCGGGATCTTCTCGATCGGTTGGAACGGGACCGCCTGGCTGATCGGAGGGAACTCGACGCGGGGCCCGGTGCTCCTGTCCTGGGAGGGCGGTGTCTTCCGGGACCTGAGCGGCCGTCTGGTCGGCCACGAGCCGCGCGGCTGGGTGCAGCTGTTGGAGTGGAACGGAGCCGAGTGGCTCGTAGGGGGCGGGGGGATCTTCGGACTTCTGCGGGGAGCGGAGTACTCCGATCTGATCCCTCGATCACCGATCGTCGGGAACGGAGTGTTCTCGGGCGCCTGGACGGGGACGAGCTGGATCGTCGGCGGGTTCGGAGGACGTCTCGGGATCGTGGAGGGTCCTTCTTCCGCGGTCGTGCCCCTGCCGATCCCGGCGGAGTACTCGCAGATGGTCACCCTGGTGGTGATCGACGCCGATGGCAGCCTTCTCGTAGGGGGCCGGGGGGTCGGGCCCACCGGGGGAGACACCCCCGTGTTGCTGCAGAGTTCCGGGATGGGAGCCGGAGTCCTCTGGACCGACCTTTCCGGTCGAATCCCGGTCGACTTCGCTGGTGGAGAGATCCAGGGCGCGGTACCGGCCCCATTTCTGGGAACAGATGCCTACTGGATCGTCGGCGAGGGGAACTATAACCTGACGACCGGCCACGGCGTGGGCGCGCTCGGACTCCTCGCTTGGGGACCCGGACCGTAGGGGGTGGGGACGATGGGAGAGACTGGCGAGCCGGCGAACGGCGGGTCCGCGCCCCCACGACGCCCCGGGACCCGATCGACGGTTCCCGAGCCGGCCGCGACGCCCGGGGCGCTTCCGCGGACGGACGTGCTCGTCGCCACCTACGAGTCCGGCGCGACGCTCGAACGCGCCCTCGCATCCGCCCGACGTTTCTTGCCGGTCCATCGGCTGATCGTGGTCGATCGGCATAGCCGGGACGCCACCCGAGAGATCGCCCGGCGGGCCGGGGCGGAGCTGCACGAGGAGGACCTCGGGCTCGGGGCGGCGCGGAACCGTGCGCTCGAGCTCGCGGATACCGATCCGGTCCTCTTCCTGGACAGCGACGTGGAGATCGTGAGCCCCGAGTTCTACTCCCGGGCTCTTCGCGAGTACGCGCGACCCGGGACGGCCGCGGTCGTGGGGATGTCCGTGGGCCACCGGTACCGCTACGGACTTCCGTTGGGACTCACCGTCATCGGAAGGAACTGGTCGCTGGCGGCCCGGATCCCGGACGATGCGCAGGGGCGGGAGACCTACTACCTTCAGCGGGCGGCCCGAGCGCAGGGACGCGTGGTCCGCTACGTCCCCGATGCGATGCGGCACGCCGGCACCTTCCGGGGCGCCCCGCATTGGCCGGAGTTCCAGGGGGCCGCGATCCGGCGCTCCTCGGGCTGGAGTCCGCGAGAGCTCGCGTACGCCGCGATGGTGGTGCTGCTGATGCACATGAACAGCCGCAAGGCGGGGAACGTGCTGTACAGCCCCGTGTTCTTTCTACGGTTGATGCGCGGGTTTCTCGCTCCGGCTCGGTGGGGTCGCCTCGACCGCGCGGGGCTTTGAACCGCCGGACCCCCGACAGCCCCGACGTTGCGTGTGACGTCCCGGACGAGGTTAGGGCCGCGGCGCGAGGGTCATGAGGAAGTGGTCGCCGAGGACCGAGAACGGCCACCGCTTCGACCAGCTTCGGTCCCACCGCTCGAGGAGCTCGAAGCGCCGAGCAAAGCGCTCGGCGTATTGGACGAGATCGGACGGAGGGAGGAGGATGGGGACCGCCCGCAGATCCACGCGGACGAACTCGTCCCGAAAGGTCGAGTAGAACGTGGCGGCCGAGTAGGAGTACACGTCCACGCAGAACCGAGATGCCCCGACCCGGACCGGGTTCGCGGCCCGGCCGAACGCCCGGCCGAACCGGCCCGTGACCCCGTACCCGAGGAGCTCGAAGAGACACCAGCGGTTGTAGACCCCGGCAAGGAAGCGGCCGTCTGGGCGCAGTAGGGGGTGAAGACCCCGGGCCACCCGTCGTAGGTCCGGCTCGCAGTTGAGTGCTCCGAAGGTCGAATAGGCCCCCTGGAACGCTCCAGTACCGACCTCCTTCGCCAATTCCGCGATCTCGCTCGCGGTCAGCCGTCGGGTCCGGAGGCGCTCGGAGAGCCCTTCCTCCCGGGCCTTGGCCCGGACGACCTCGAGCATGCGCTCGGAGATGTCGACGCAGTACAGCTCGTGGCCCTCCCTCAAAAGCGGCAGCGTCTCCATACCCGACCCGCACCCGATCTCGAGGAGGTGCCGGCGACCCGAGAAGAGCGGACGAAGGAGGGAAAGCGAGCGGTCGCGCAGCAGCCGGTTGATGCGGTTGTCGAGGATATGGTGGTCGTAATCGGCCGCCACGTTATCGAACTCGGCCTCGAGCCAGCCGGCGTAGCGGTCCGGAAAGCGCGGCTCCGTCGGTCCGCGAGCGAGGCGCAGCCTAAGGACACGGGAGGGGTTGCCGTACCATCGTTCGTAGCGCTCGGCGCCATACTTGGCCCGGAACTGCTCCAGTATGCCGTCCCGTTCCGAACGCGACGTGATCAGCTCGACCGACCCGCGGACCTCCCTCTCTCCGACCCGGACGGTCGCCTCTCCCCGGCGAAGGATGTCGACCGGCCAACGCGCGGATCGATCCCGGCCCACGAGGAAGATGTCATCCGCTTCCTGCACGAACCCAAGCGAGACGGTCCCTCCTTCGACGGCCAAGGTGAGTGGGTGCAACGGTGCCTCCTCCGGGCCCATGGCCGATGCCGTGCGATCCCCGCGCGAGGCGTGGACGGTCACTCCCTGCTCCATCGAGGTCGTTTGCGGGGAACCGTCAGGATCTCTCGGGTGCGCGACGGCGCGCCCCGCGAGCTAGGCCCGCCCCGGTCCCGGACTCGCGCCGCGGATGGTGCACGGCGGCGACGGGTGGGGGGGCCGTCTCGGTCCGGAACGACTCGTACTCCGCCCGGAGCGCCTCGAACCGCCGCGAAGCGAACAGCAGTTGGTCGGGCCGGGTCTCGGTGCGGAATCGCGCATCGCTCGCGCCGGGCCGACGGGCGAAGCGGGCGTTGCGGACGAGGCCCGCGGCTTGGAGATAGGCGGCGAGCCAAGGATAGGTCACGCGATTGAGCCCGCGCACGACCCCTGCGACGGTCGGGGGTTCCGGGGGGACCGAGCCTTCCGGCAGAACGGGATACATGCGCGGGATCTCTCGTTGCATCCATCGCGCCCGGTAGAGAAGGCCTCGGTAGTACTCGCCGCCGACGAGGGGACGGGCCGTCAGCGCCTCACGGGCAAAGAGGAACCCCCGGCCCGAGGTGAACGCGTGCCTCGCGGTCCCTTCCTCTACCACCCAGTTGAAGCAGGGGACGGGCCGACCGCGAAGGGGGTGGCGGATCCGGTCGAGGCGCGAGGCCAGGTACGCGAAGGCGAGGAACGCCCAGAGCGTCCCTTGGCGACAGACGACGAAGAAGTCGAGATCATCCCCGACTTCGGGAGCCCCGTAGGCCGCCGAGCCCGTGAGGCAGACACATCGGGTCCAACGAAGGGCCCATCGCAGAGGGCCTCGTATCAGTCGTTTGGCCTCCCCGCGGTACGCGGCGGCCCGTTCCGCTCGCTGCGGATAGCCCCGTACCTCGAGCCCCGGCGCCAGGACCAGCTCTCCGTCCAGGTGCGCGATATCGGGACGAGCGTTCAGCCATCGGCGGGCCGCTTCGGCGGTTTCGGGACCGTCCCCGGGAAGGAGGCGCACGAACTCCTGGAGAGGAATGCCGGTGCGGAACCGGGCAGCGACCTCGAGGAGTCCCGAGACCCGCCGCTCGATGGGCGATAGGGTCGGATCTCCCGTCTCCACCGCAGCGGGGCGTCTCTCAGTCACGGATGGCTCCGGAACGCGGATCCGCCGCCAGCGCACATGGTCCCTCTGGGGAGGCAGCCGATCCCAGACGGAGAGAAGGCCTCCGGCAAGCTCGGCACCGGCGAGCGCGCCGAAGCGCCACCACCCGCGTGTGTGCCGACGTACGGAGGTGTGGACCAGACGTGCCGCGGCCAAGGGATGCTCGAACGCATGGCGGATCAGGGTGGACGGGTGGCGACCCAAAAGCGCGGCCACTTGGTGATTTCCGAACAGAATGCGGCGTCGCTGTCGCAGGTGGTCCCTCAGGCGGATCGGCACTTCGATGCGCACCCGTGCATCCGACGCGTAGATTCTTCTTCCCCCACGCCCCGCCAGCCAGACCCCTAGGTACGACCCGTCGTTGATGACACCCGGAGGAAGGGAGATCCCGGGGTTTAGGCTCACGAGCAGTAACTCGTCCGAGAGGTGAGCTCCTCCTTCTTCCTCCTGGAGGTGTCGGTGAAACTCGTGATGCAGGTCCCACATCAGTTCGAGCGGGCCCCGCCAAGGACCGCTCGCATCGGCAGTCGGGACCGGACGTCCCATCACGGCGTAGGGCGCGATCCACGGCGCGGCAGCCGTCCAGAGCTCGCGGACCGCACCACGTTCGGCCTCCGCATCCGAATTGAGGAGGACGAGCGCGTCGCCTTGGGCCCGTTCGAGGATCCTCCCGATTGCGGCCGACTTCCCGTTCCGCCGGGGCTCGACCAGGAGGGCGAGCCGGGGTTCTTTCCGTGCCAGCGCCTGCGCGGCGGTGACGGTCCCGTCGGTGCAGCCGCTCGCCACGATCCAGATGCGGTCCCACTCGACTCCCGCAGGGAGCTCCTGGTGGAGGAGCGAGCGGACCGCCCGCTCGAGGCGCTGTTCCTCGTTGTACGCGACCACACCGCCCACGAGTCGGCGCGGTACAGTACCCGGGAGAACCCCCGCTGACCCCGGCACCTGCGGTACGCCGGCCGTACCCCCGGCCTCGCCCGCGCCGCCCCCAGAGAACACGGTGCGGGCCATGAGAAGGGGAAACGCGCGCTCGGCTTAACGGTGGGTCCTTCGATCCCGAGCAGCCCGAACCGGTACGGGGAGTCCGCGGACTCGCCCGAGGGAAGAGCGGTACGTGATGCGGATTTGACCTCGGGTTGAATGCCTCGGAGCGATCGGTAGTCGGTTCGGAATGCTCGAAAGGGTCGCGGTTGGCTTCGACGGCTCGGCGCCCTCGAGGCGTGCTTCCGACTATGCCGTGGAGGTCGCCGGGCGGTTCGCCGCCCGACTGACGTTGCTCATCGTGCGGCCGGACCGTGGTCCGCCGGTCGACCCTCGACTCGAGAACCTCGTGCCCGGGTCGGAGGACGGCCGACCGATCGCCGGGGTCATCGAGGAGGTCTGCGACCAGGCGCGCGCGTCGGGCGCGCGCTCGGTCGAGGTCGTGTATCTGACGGGAGATGCCGTCGAGGAGATCGTGAGGTGGGCCCGACGCCACCCGCAGGACCTACTGGTCGTGGGTTCGCGCGGCCTCTCGCCCGGACGGCGTGTGCTGCTCGGGAGCGTCTCGGCGGGCCTCGTGGCCCGGGCCTCGTGTCCCGTGCTCGTGGTGCGCGGGCCGCACGTCGGTCGACCCGTGCCGCGCGCCGGGAAGGGACGGAGCGTCGGGGGTGCTGCGCGGGTCCGTACCTGACCGGCCGACGGACCCGCTCTTGGGGGACATCGTCTATCTAGGGGGAGCGACCTGGTTCGGAACGTGCGCAGCGGCATGGCCCTCTACGTTTCCGGCCTCATGATGCTCACCGGGGCGATCGAGCTCCTGCTCGCCTTCGTGATCCGTACTCACATCTCGATGCCGGACGAGTCCTCGATCTTCTGGCCGATCTACTTCGGCGCCGTCGGGCTCCTGACGCTGGCGGGGGGAACCCTGGTCGCGCGGGGTCTCCGCGAACTCCGGGCGGAACCACGGCCCGCCGGCTCGGCCGGGGCGGACTGAGGGTTCCCGGAGGGCTCCCGGCCGTCGACGGGGCCCGCCGGGCCGCCCGTCGCTCACGCGAGGCCGGGATCCGCCGGCCGATGGGCCGGGTCGTGGTCACAGTAATCGCACCACTCCTCGACCCGGCCGTCCCTCACCACCGCCCGCCACGCGCCCGGAACCGACCAGCGGTTCCGGGCCGTCGGCGCCCCCGGCTCGTTGTAGGTACCGCTCGCGGTCCCGAAGAGCGCCACGACCGATCCGAGGGAGAGGTGGTCGCGAATGACGATGCGAAAGTCGGGAGACCCGGCGAACTGGCTCGTCCAGCGCTCGCGCATGCGCTCTCGGCCGCGGACCTCCTGTCCGAGCCCGTCAACGTAGCGGAAGTTTGCGGCCATGAGCTCGGTCAGGGCGGTCACATCCTGACGATTGATCTCATTGACGAACCGAAGGGCGACCCGGTCGGCGTCGGTCTCGGCCATCGTGCGGTCAACCCCCTCGGGTGGTCCCGGAACCGCGATTCGGGGATGCCTTCCTGGCTTATCCAACTCACGCCGGACGGAAACCCAGTCCTCCCCCTCCCGCCCCGGGGCTCCTTTCACCGATAAACGCGGAGCCGGCCCCGGCCGCTCCTAGTGCTCAGAGGTGCCACGTCGGACCGCCGTACCCCGCCGGGAGCTTGCGGGGGGTGCTCGATCCGAACTGTCCGGGGCGGGGCAGGGGCGCGCGTCCCTTCTTGGTCGCGATGTACGCGTCGATCGCCTCGGCGGCCTTCGTCCCGGCCGCCATCGCGTAGACGACCGATTGACCCCCGGTCGCGAACACGCCCTCCACATCGGTCATCCAGTCCTCCTTCTTCCCCTCGGGCCACCCGTGGGCGGCGAGGCGGAAGTCGAGCTCGGTGGGCAGCCCGGCCAGGTCGGCCGTCTCGCCGGCCGCGACGATGACCGTGTCGCACACGATCGTCTCGCGGGTGTCGGGCACGACCTCGATCGTGGGCCGCCCGTGCGCATCCGGGGGGCCGGGACGCGTCTGCTGGACCACCAGGCCCTGGACCTGGCCCGTACCGATGATCTCCACGGGGGCCCGCTCGTAGAGGAATCGGACCCCTTCCTCTTCCGCCTCGTCGACCTCCTCAGCGCTGGCGGGCATCTCCGCGCGCGACTTGCGGTAGACGAGGGTCACATCGCCCTTCGCGGCGAGGCGGAGGCTGGATCGGGCGGCGTCGAACGCAACATCACCGCCGCCGATCACGGCGACCTTCCGGCCCTTGCGGCCGAACAGACCGTCCGGGCCTTCGTTGACGGCGAGGAGGAAGTGGAGCGCCGTGAAGACCCCCGGGAGGTGCTCGCCGGGAATGCCGAGGGCTCGAGGGTTGGACGCCCCGATCGCGATCAGCACGGCGAGATACCCCTCGTTCAGAAGGTTCTCGGGCGTGAAGTCTCGGCCGGCCCGCTTCCCGATGACGTACTTCACGTCGAGCTTGCGCCACCGCGCAAGGTCAGCGTCGAGCTCCGAACCATCGAGGTGATACCGCGGGATCGTCGCGACCTGGCCGCCGAGAAAGTTCTCGCTCTCAAAGACCGTGATCGAATACCCTCGGAGGCCGAGCTCCCACGCCACCATGAGGCCGGTCGGGCCGGACCCGACGATCGCCACGCGCTCGCTGCGGGGAGCGGAGGGCTCGTAGAGCAGGCTCGAGTTTCCGTTCTCGAGGGCGGCCCGCTTCAGGTGTCGGATGGCGATCGGGACCCCGCGACCGCCCATGACGCAGTCCTCCTCGCAGTAGTGGTAGCAGGTCTTGCAGAGCACGGTGGCGAGGGGGTTGTCCTCCAGTACGAGCCGGGCCGCGTCGTCGAACCGTCGCTGGGCGATGAGGCCGATGTAGCCCCGACAGTCCTGGGTGATCGGGCAGGCCTGGACGCAGAACGGCATCGCGCACTGGAGGCATCGCTGCGCTTCGAGGACCGCCTCGTCGGGGGAGTAGGCGTGAAAGATCTCTTCGAACGACTGACGTCGCTCCTCGCCCGTGTCCTCGGGCAGCGGAACGCGCTCGTACCGGCTCTCGTCGTATCTCGGCATCCCCGTTCGTGACCGTCCGACGACGCGGGCCTCGCGGCCCGCGCGTGGACCCGCGACAGGCGCGCCGAGGTAATTACTCCGGCGTTGCCGGCGCGCCCGGTTCGGCCGAAGAGGAGCGCGCGCCGGCACGCATCGCCCGCGATCGCGGAGCTCGCCGTCGGATGTGAGCCGCACCGTCCAACCGCTCCCTCAGGTCAATCGCCTCTGACTACCGGGCTAAGTAGTCGGGGGCGAAACTAGCCGAAAGGAGGTCCGCTCATCGGAGCTCCCATGCGCTCGGCAGTCGTGGTCTACGACTCGTGGTACGGATGCACCCGGGCGGTCGCCGAAGAGATCGCGCGAGGACTCTCGGCCGACGGGAAGGTCGCGACGGTCGTCGCCCACATCAAGGACACCACGCCCGAGCAGGTCCGGGACCACGATGTCATTGTCATCGGCTCCCCGAACCACTTCGGCGCGCCCACGCCGCGCGCCCGGGCCCTGGTCCAGCGGTTGCGCGGCTTCGACCTCCGGGGAAAGCGCATCGCGTTCTTCGATACCTGCTTCGCGCGGGACCGGGGCAAGGCGCTGGCGAGCCTCGAGGCCCAATTGCGAGAACGGAACCCGATGGTCACCCCGCCGTACCTTGGGCTCTCGGTGGTCGTCGAGGGCACCCGCGGTCCGATCGTCGCGGGAGAGATGAGCCACGCCCGGGAGCTCGGAAGCTCGATCCGGTCGAGCCTGGCCCTCACCGTGTAGACCGGGGCGCTGCGCCGCATCCGGTCCGCGTCCCCACTAGCGACGGCCCCGCGCGGCCAGGAACCGTCGAGTCGCGGCTTCCTCCCGCCGCAGGATCCGACCCAGCTCGGTCACCGGCCGAGCGTGCTGGTCGACCCGAAGGTCGACCCAGCGATCGCTCCAGGCCGGGTCGAACCACTTCTCGCGGTGCACCACGACGATCGCGGCGGACTCCATCCCCCGTCGGTCCCCTCCCGCGTGCTCGCCGGCCACCAGCGCGGCGAACAGCCGCCGGGACAATGCGCCCCGGGTGCGCTCGAAGGCCCGGACCATCGCGGGCACAACCCGTTCGTTGGCGAGGAGGTTCCCCTGGCAGGAGACGCCCTCCCCGCTGACGTGACCGGCCCAGTCCCGGCACTCGGCCCCGGTCCAGGCGGCGGACCGGCCCCGAGCGTCCACGATGCCGAGCTGGCGACGCGCGCGCTTCGGGTCGCTCTGGGTGAGCCTGCGCACGACCTCGTCGGCCGATCGCCCCCGGCGGAGCAGTTCGAGGGCTCGAGGCCCGTAGAAATAGTTCGTCTCCGCCTGCGTCGCGACCGCACCGACCCTCCACTGCGCCCACGGCACGACCGCGCCGACCGAGGTCGGCTTGGTCGCGACCGCCACGCCCCAGTACTTGCGGTCCTCGTCGCATGCGACCACCGAGAACGTGCCGCCCTCCGGACGCCCGTACACGCGCGGTGGAGGGGGGACCCGCCTTAAGAACCGGAGGCCCCCGAGCGGGCCACGGACTCGCGAAGGGAGAGCTTGGAGACCTTGCCCGTAGAAGTCTTCGGAAGCGACGGGACGAAGCGGAACTCGTCCGGGACCCACCACTTCGGGTACCGGGCCGCGAGGAGTACCCGGAGCTCCGCATCGGAGGCGACCGCGCCCTCCCGCAGCACCACGAACGCGATGGGGCGCTCGCCCCACTTCGGGTTCGGTACCGCGATGACCGCGGCCTCGCGGACGGACGGATGGCTCACGAGCACGTTCTCGAGCGCCACCGAGCTGATCCACTCTCCCCCGGACTTCACGAGGTCCTTCAGCCGGTCCACGATCTCGACGTACCCGTCCGGGTCGATGGTCGCCACGTCGCCCGTGCGCAGCCAGCCGTCCGTCGTCCACTTCTCGGTCGGTTCCGTCTCCTCGAAGTACTCCCGGGCGACCCACGGTCCCCGGACCTCGAGCTCGCCCACGGCGGCTCCGTCCCACGGGAGCTCCTGATTCCCGTGCCGGAGACGGACCTCCGCGAACGGCACCGGGAGGCCCTGGCGAGCGAGCCGGCGGAACCTCGCGTCGTCGTCCCCGTCGTCCGTCCCCGCCTTGGGGATACTGAGCGTGAGGAGGGGGGTCGTCTCGGTCATGCCATATCCCTGGATCACTCGGATCCCAAGTCGGTCGAACCGCCGAATCATCGACTCGGGGACGGCCGAACCCCCGATCACCATTCGTAGCGCGGGGGAGAGCTTCCACCGCCCGGGCTCTTTCTCGAGTGCCTCGAGGAGCCCGATCCAGACCGAGGGTACGCCCGCGGCGAGGGTCACACGCTGTTCCTGGCAGAGGTCGAGGAGACTCTCCGGGTCGAGGTGGGGACCCGGAAGGACCTGACGCGCGCCGAGCATCGTGAGCGTGAACGGTAGCCCCCAGGCGTTCACGTGGAACATCGGCACGACCTCGAGGACCGCCTCCGACTGGACGAGTTCGAGCCCGATCGCCTCGGACAGGGAGTGCAGGATCACCGAGCGATGCGAATAGAGGACCCCCTTCAGGTGGCCGGTGGTCCCGGACGTATAGCAGAGACCGGCCGCCGTGCGTTCGCCCAGTGCGGGAAGGTCGGGCGCCGGCGGGTGATCGGCGAGCACGCGCTCGAAGTCTTCGAAACCCTCCGGTACCGGTTTACCGGAAAAGGGGACCACGAGGATGCGCTCCGGATGAATGCGGTCCTTCAGCTTTTCCAGTAGAGGGAGAAGGACATCGTCGACAAGGATCCAGCGGTCGTGGGCATGATCGATCACATACGCGAGATGCTCGGGCGGCAGCCGAAGGTTGAGCGTGTGGAGGACCGTGCCCGCGAGCGGAACGCCGAGGTACGCCTCGAGATGGGTCGAGTGGTTCCACATCAGGGTTCCGATACGATCTCCGGGTCCGAGGCCGGAAGACCGGATCATGCTCACGAGGCGGCGGGCCCGCTGACCCACCTGCCCGTACGTGGTCGTGCGGACGCTCCGGTCCGGGGCGCGGGTCGCCACCGAAACGTTCGGGAACAGCTTCTCGGCGCGCTCGAGCACCGATCGCAGTGTCAGCGGAAAGTCATCCATCATCCGTCCCTCCATCTCCGCGCCCCCGCGGCGACACGATGACGTTCGCCGCTTCGGCCCGGGACCGGTTCCTTGGGCTTAAGGGTTCACGCGACGGCGTCTCGGGCCGCGAGGCTGCGGGACGACCGGCGTCGAGCTGGGGTCCGGGAGCCCCGCGGGATGGCGGGACGACGGCGCGCCTGCGGATCGTCCGTGGCGTGGGAGCGGCCATCGAAGTGCCGCCGGAGCCCGGCCGAGTCGGTCGGGCGCACCCGAGCGGTGATCCTCTTCCCCCGCGGTGCGACGCGCCTCAGGAGCGCGCCCTGAAGTCGAGCGAGATCGAATTCACGCAATGCCGGGTGTCCGCCGGCGTGAACCCCTCTCCCTCGAAGACGTGGCCGAGATGCGCGCCGCAGTGCGCACACTGGATCTCGATCCGGACGCCATCCGCATCGGGCAGACGCCGCACCGCCCCGGGGAGCTCCGCGTCGAAGCTCGGCCAGCCGCAGCCGGCATCGAACTTGTCTTCGGAACGGTACAAGGCCGTTCCGCAGCGTTTGCAGGCGTAGACGCCGGGGGCAACGTGGGCCTCGTACTCGCCCGAGAACGGCGGTTCCGTGCCCTTGCGAACGATGACCCGCTCCTCCTCGCGGGTCAGCTTGCGCCAGCCCTTGGCGTCGGCGTCGGTCACGGTCAGGGCACATCGACGGCCTTCTTTACTCTCCTCCACCATCGCCCTACCCGGGATCCGGCGCGGAAGGGGGGACTTCCCTGCCGGTGGCCCTTCATCCCCGGATCGCGCGCACCATCTTGATCGGCGGGACGCAACTGCCCCGTCCCGGCCCCGCCGCGAAGGTCGCTCGGCGACGTTTCGCGAGGAACGCTGCCCCCCCTCCCGGACGGCTGGTCCCGATCCCGCGCCGGCTCGAGCCCTGCCCTTGAGTGCCCCTTCCGCTCGATCGCGTCCTCGTAGCGAAGACGTACTTCGGGATCCGCGCCGGCCGAGCCGGCCCCGCATACCCTGCGCCGTGCGATGACCTCGCATGGGCTCGTCGGCTCCGCGCGTTTTAAGAGGGCAGGCGATTTGGATAAGATGTCCGCCCGTTCGTGGCGGAGGACGGCCATGACCGACGCAGCGTCTCGCTACCTTCGGATCGAGGTCCCCGAAGAACACCCCGAGAACCGGGTGAACGACTTCCGGGAGGTCCTGCACTCGTACACGCGGGATGAAGCGATGCTGGAAGCGCAGCGATGCCTCCAGTGCGCGCTTCCGTTCTGCGTGGAGGCGTGCCCGATCACCCAGGACTGCCGGGGCTACATCGGGCTGATCGCGAACGGCCAGTTCGACGAGGCGGCGCGCCTCACCCTCCGGGAGAACCCGCTCGCGACGTCGCTCTGCAAGGTCTGTTACCACTACTGTGAGGATGCGTGTGTGATGAAGGGCCGGGGCGTTCCGATCGCGATCCGGCACCTGAAGCGGGCCGCCCTCGACTTCGGGGACGCGAACCTCGAATACGTCCCGAGCGCGCCGCGCCACGAGCGCGTGGCCATCATCGGCGCGGGACCGGCGGGATTGATGGCTGCCTGGGAGCTCTGTCTGCGTGGCTACCCCGTGACGATCTTCGAGCGGCAGCGTGCGGTAGGAGGGCAGGCCGGTGCCATTCCTCACTACCGAATGCCGAACCATGAGCTGTTGATCGACCTCCAACGCTTCCGCCGCTTCGACCTCACGTTCGTCGAGGGCAAGGCCGCGGGCGTCGACTTCTCTCCCGAGCAGTTGCTCGCGGAGGGATACCGCGCGGTCTTCGTGGCCATCGGAGCATCGAAGGCCAGCTACCCCGGGATCCCGGGCGAACATCTTCCGGGGGTCCTACCCGCTCTCGAATTCCTGTATGATGTGAACCAAGGCCGTGCGGTCGTCCTCGGAAAGAAGATCGTGGTCGTCGGCGGCGGGGACGTCGCCGTCGACGCCGTCCGCACCGCCCGTCGGCTCTCCCCGGGCGCGACGGTTGCGATGGCGTACCGACGGACCCGTGGGGAATCTCCGGCCGGTGAGGAGGAGATCCGGGAAACGGAGCCGGAGGGGGTCGACTTCCACTGGCTGTTGTCGCCGCTCCAGATCGTCGGCACCGAGCACGTCGAAGGAATGGTCTTCCAACAGATGGAGCTCAGCGCGCCGGACGCTTCCGGACGCCGCGCCGTCCGGTCGATCGAGGGCGCCACGACGACGCTCGACTGCGACACCGTCATCATGGCGATCGGAGAGAAGGCCGACCTCACAGGGATCTCCCCCGAGCTCGGGCTCAAGATCGGTACCAAAGGGTGGCCCGAGGGTTCTCAGCCGGGGTATCGCACCGAGCGCGAGGGGGTCTTCGCGGCGGGTGGGCGTTCGGTCGTCCATGCGATGGCCGCCGGGACGAAGGCCGCCGAGGCGATCGACGCCTATCTCTCTCAGAAGTCAGGACGACCCGCGACCCCGAAGCCGGATCCGTTCGGTACGGGAGCGTCGCCGCCGCATCACCCCGAGGGATACTCCGCTCCGGTCTGGAAACCGTAAGACGTACTCGCCGCGCGTCCACGGAGCCCCCGCCGCTCCACCGGCCTCGTGGTTTCGGTCCTTCCGGCCGGCATGACCCCGCGGACCGCGACCCGCAACGCTCGGCACCCGTCGAAGGGCGGGTCCGGGCGGCACGCGCAAGGGCCGCCCGGACCCGGGACGCGGGCACCGAGGCGTCCTGCCGCGATCGATCCCCCCGGTCGGGAAGCTTCGGGCCGCGAGGTGAAGCGGGGTTTACGAATCCGCTTAACGGGGTGGTCGGACTCAGTGGACCATCCCCAGGGGGACGGACGGACATGGCAAGCACGATCGAGATGCCGAAGAGCTGGTGGGCCCGCAACGCGCACGGCCTGAAGACCGTCTTTCGCCTCTTGCTCGGGGTCGCCTGGCTGGTGAACGGGGTCCTCAAGTTCACCTCGGGCTATGTGGACAGCTTCCTGTCGGACGTGCAGAACTCCCAGGCGAGCGCTCCCTCCTGGCTTTCGGGATGGTACTCCTTTTGGGCGACGCAGGCGAGCTCGAACGCGTCGCTCATCGTCTACACCGTCGGCGCGCTCGAGATCGTTCTCGGTCTCGCGCTCCTGCTCGGCTTTGCCCGGAAGATCGCCTACTCGGGCGGCGCGGTGCTCAGCCTGCTCATTTGGGCGATCCCTGAAGGGTTCGGCGGACCGTACCAGGGCGGCTCCGGCGGGACGGACATCGGAACCGGTGTCGTCTACGCGATCGCGTTCCTCGGTCTCATCGTCATCAACGCGACCTACGGCCCGAGCCGCTGGAGCCTCGACCATCTGATCGAGCGCCTTTACCCTCGCTGGTCCCGGATCGCCGAGTTCGGGGGGCGGGCCGCGATCTCCGCTCCGACCGGGGGGCGCGTGCCGTCCCCGGCGAAGTGAGCCGGCCCCGTTCCGGGCTCCGCATCCTCCTCAACCGAGGAACGGTCGCCGCCAGTCGGTGGGCGGGACGAGGTTCTCCTTCACGTTCCGGGGCGACACCCAGCGCAGGAGGTTCACGATCGAGCCGGCCTTGTCGTTCGTGCCGGACCGGCGCGCCCCTCCGAACGGCTGGCGACCCACCACCGCGCCGGTCGGCTTGTCGTTGAGATAGAAATTGCCGGCGCTCCACCGCAGCCGCTCCTCGGCCAGCCGGAGCGCCTCCCGGTCGCTCGCGAAGATTGCCCCGGTGAGGGCGTACGGAGAGGTCGTGTCGCAGAGATCGAGCGTCGCGGCGTACTGGTCGTCCGGGTAGACGTAGACCGTGAGCACGGGACCGAAGATCTCCTCCTCCATCAGCTTGCCCCGCGGCGTCCGGGATCGGATCACGGTCGGGCGGACGAACCACCCCCGGGAGCGGTCGGTCTCCCCGCCGACGACGATCTCGTACTCCGTCGGATGATCGCGCGCGTAGGTGAGGTAGCCGTCGATCGTCGAGAACGCGGCCTCGTCGATCACCGCCCCGAGATAGTTCGACAGCTGGTCGACCGGCCCGAGCGGAAGGTGAGGGAGTTCGTCGGCGAGGGCCCGGGACACCGCCGGCCAGAGGCTCTCGGGGATGTAGGCGCGCGAGCACGCCGAGCACTTCTGACCCTGGTACTCGAACGCCCCCCGCACGAGCTGCACGACCGTCGAACGGACGTCCGCCGAAGGGTGGACAAAGACGAAGTCCTTGCCGCCGGTCTCCCCGACGATCCGGGGGAAGTTCCGGTACTGCTCGAGCTGGGCGCCGACGCGCTTCCACAGTTCGACCAGCGTGCGGTAGCTGCCCGTGAAGTGGATTCCCGCGAGGTCGGGGTGGTCGATCAGCGCTCCTGCGCGCGCGCTCGGGAACGGAACGAAGTTCACGACCCCGGCCGGGAGCCCCGCCTCGATCAGCACTCGGTAGATCTCGTAGTTCGCGAGAACGACCGCGCGAGAGGGTTTCCAGAGCGACACGTTCCCCACGATCGCCGGCGCGGTCGGCAGGTTGCCTCCGATCGAGTAGAAGTTGAAGGGGGGGATCGCGAGGACGAAGCCTTCGAGCGGCCTCCAATCGAACCGGTTCGTCTCCCCCGGGTACTGGAACGGCTGGAGGTCGTAGATCTGCCGGGCGTAGTACGCGTTAAAGGTCCAGAAGTCGACGAGCTCGGCGAGGTCGATCTCCGCCTCGTAGGGGTTCTTCGATTGATTGAGCATGATCGCGGCGATGTTGCGCGTCCGCCGGGGGCCGGCGAGCAGCGCGGCCGCCTTCTCGAACACCGCGATCCGGTGGTAGGGGTCGGTGCGCGACCATCGGTCGTGGGCCCGGAGGGCGTCCGCCACCGCTTCCCGGAGGTCCGCCTCCCCCGCGAGGTGTGCCCGCGCGAGCACGGTCGCCCGGTCGTCAGGACGCACAATATCGACGACCTCCGCGGTTCGCACTTCCCTGCCGCCGATCACGCAGGGGATCTCGAGCGGTGCCGCCTGGAGATGGGCCAGTTCCTCCTCGAGTCCTGACCGCTCGGGCGTACCGGGGGAATACGATCGGATCGTGTTCACGTCGTTCACCGGTCGCTCGACGGTCCACATGGCATCGGCCCTCGGCGTTCCGGGCGCTAAACGGTTTCGTCCCCCGCCGGGGACCGGGGAGGGCGGATCGGGGGAGCTCCCTAGAGGTCGGACTCGGGGGGCCGGCGCCGGCGTCGGGCGACGGCCGCGAGCGGGACGACCATCGCCACGCCCACCGCGATCGCGGCGAGCGAAGCCGGCGTGATCACCCAAGCGACGAGCTGCGACACCAGTCCGGTCGGGGTAAGGACCTCGAGCCAGGGGTCGTAGGAGAGCTCGGAGTAGTTGCCGGCGACCGCGCCGAAGCTGAGGCGGACGAGCGAGCTCGAGTTGTCCGCGGTGAGGTTGTGATACGCCGAGACCGAACTCTGGTCCTCCTGGTTGCCCGAACGGGTGATGGCGCTACCACCCCAGAGGAACGCCGCGAGCGGAGTCGAGTTCGTCCGCGAGAACGCCGTCAGCAGGTTGCTCTGGGTAAGCTGCCAGTAGCCGAGCGTCGGGCTCAGGTTCGACCGGACCTGCAGGCCGAGGAGGTCCTGGTTGCTGAGCCAGGGCCACCCCGAGACATTGAGCGAGTAGGCGACGGTGGCCGGATTCGGGGAGGTCGAGGCGTTGAGCGAGAAGGCGATCTGGACGGTGACGTTCCCGAGGCTGGTGGAGTTGTTCCCCTCGCCGTCGCCGGACTCCCAGTCACCCGAGGCGGCGACCACCGGGACCTGCCCGGACCAGTCGATGGTCGTACCCGTGGAGCTGTTCCGGACGAGGTCGTGCCAAGCGACGTCCGACAGATTGAAGGAGGCGAACGCGAGGATCGCGCCGGAGCCCTGCACCTCGGCGAGGCCGCCCAGCGCCTGTTGGACCTCTACCGCCGGGTCCGCGACCGAACGGAGGAGGTAGGTCGGCTGGTTCGAGGGGAAGGTGAGCTGAACGACCCCGTTCGACCCGGAGTAGGCCGCGCCGGAGGGTCCGGGAAGGGAGCCGGGGACCGCGGGGCTCCCGGCGCGCGCGGGCGAGGCGCCGAGTGGGAATCCGAGGAGCAGCAGCACCGCGACTGCGAGCGTCGTTCCGATCGTGACCCGGCGACGCGCCCCGGCCCGCATGGTGACCGGTATCCATCGTCGGGGGGATACCTCCCTTTTGGCGCAAGACCCGAACTCATTGGTGCGTGGCCGGGTTCCGGCAGGTGGGGACATCGGACGTCTACCTTCCCAGGAGCCCGCTCCAGGTTTCGACGAACCGGTCGACCAGGCGGTCCTCGAACGAGGTCCGGTAGCCCCGGACGAGCTCGGCGACCCGCTCGGGACGCACGACCCGGTACCGTCGTGCGTTCCCTTCTCGGTACATCTCCACCACCGCGCGGTCCAGGAGCTGGCGGAGATGGAACGATGTCGTGGAGAGGCTGAACCCGGCGACCTCACGGAGCTCGGCGAGCGTGAGTCCGGGACGCTCGCTCAGGAGCAGCAGGAGCGCCCGCTGCGCCGGACTGCGCAGCGCCTGCAGCAGCCGCCGGTCCTCCCACGTCATCGTCGCCGGAAAGTAGTAGTCCCTCCGGCCCCCTCGCTCGCGGCGGAGGACCCCCGCGCTCGTCAGTTGCTCGAGGTGATAGGCGGTCTCGCCCCACGCAAGTCCGGCGAGCCGCTGCACTTCGCGAGCGCTCGCTCCGGGGTGCGCGGAAACGACGTCGAAGATCCGACGTCGGGTCGGCTGCGCGAGGAGCTCGTCCATGCTACGGCGGAGGCTGACGGGCGCCGCCACGCACGAAGGCAAGGTAGAGGAGCCCGACAGCGATCACGAGAAGGGACAGCGGGATCGGGTCGATCGCGAACGGACCTCCGTAGAGCGGGGACAGCTCGTGCAGCACGCTCAGCACGCCGATCCCCCCGATCACGGCGAGGCCGGCCGCTACCAACGTGAGCCGGGTGTCCCCGTAGCGCCTCCCGGCTGCCGCCCCGATCCCGGCCAGAAGGAAGGAGAGTCCCGCGAGGATGACCGCGACGATCTCGGTGAGGACGTTCACGCGTGGTCACCTTCGGGGTAGGGTATGTTGGTTTCTCCGGACCGTCCGAACTCCGGCTCGCCGACCGAGGGTGGGAACGCGGGTCGGAGCACCGGCGAGCGACCCCGCGGAGGAAGGGACCGTACCGCGGTCGACCGTGACCTCGGTTGGATCGTGGATGCCCGGGAACGGGCGACGGCCGTGCTCGCTCACCGCACGCACGCCGTCGCCCCGGGTCGCACGCCCCCAAGACGCCCTCGGATCTGGCCCGGCTCGGATGCGGGGACGGACCGCTTTCGAGGTCCGCGGGGAGGGGCCGACATTCCAGCACCGCCCTCGCGGTGGCGGAGCGCTCCGGTCGTCCACGGAGCGGGGCACGGGAGCCCTTTACAGGTTCTTCAGGATCCGGTCGATCTCCTTCGCGGCGTCGTCGAGCTCCTTCGCAACCCGCTTCGCGGCTTTCTTCGCCGAGGCCGAGGGAGCTTTGGCGGCCGACTGCGCGGTGGAGACGAGTCGCTTCGACAGTAGGGCCGACGCCCGGACGAGCTCGTGGGCCGCCTTCTTCGTCTCGGTCACGACCTGATCGATCGGGTCGGCGGCGGGCGGTCCCGGGGGGGCGATCGGCGGGGCCGTCAACGGGGCGAACCCGCAGGCGGAGCAGGCCGTGCGTCCGGCAGGGATCTCGTGGCCACACTGTTGGCAGAACATCGGCGCCTCCCTGCGGTCAAGGTACGATCCCCTACTTACTCAATGCTCCCCCCCCGCCTTCGCGGCGCGGGCCGCGACCGTGCGGACACCGGGCGATCGCCCGCGCCAATCCCACGCCTTGAAGAATTCGAGGGGCTTGGCTCGGCCGGGCCGAGCCATGCGCTTCGTGGTCGTGGGTCTGCGGGTCGGTGACTTCGAGCGTTCCCTCCGCTTCTACACCCGGGTCCTCGATCTTCGCGTGATCGAGCGAGGGGACACCCGGTCCTGGGGGGGAGGGCTGTGGGCCCTTCTCGAGGACCCGGTCTCCCGGCGGCGGCTCGAGCTCAACTGGTACCCCCCGGACTCCCGTTTCGGCGGTCGATATGCCGTCGGCGGCGGGGTCGACCACCTCGACTTCACCATCGGAGCACGGCCCGCGGCCGAGCTCGAGCGGACGTTCCGACGACTCGTTCGGCGCGGGGCGAGACCGACGGTCTACCGCCCCTCCACCACCGGGGGCTGGATGGCGAGCGTGCTCGATCCGGACGGCATCTGGATTACGGTGACCCGACGACCCACCTCGGCCGAGCGCCGGGCGCCGCCCCGGGCGGGGCGAGGTGCCGCCGGGAGCCGGCGCCGCCGATAGACCCTCCGCGGCGCGGGTGGACCTCCCTTCTCGGCGACGGCGCTGGGAGCTGGGTTCCCTGGGGGCCGACGTACCTCACCGATGCGGGGAGTCGATATCCCTCCGGGGGGTACGTAGTCGATCGCGGAGGGCCGATGGACGGGACCGAACCGACTCCGGTGTCCCTCGTGACCCTCACTGGGCCCGCGCGCTTTCGCGCCGTTCCCGTGCTCGAGGACGGCTTTCGAGGCATCTACCGGTGGCACGCGAAGCGGACCCTGCGAAGCACCGACGAGGTCCGGGCCCTCGAGACCCGGGAGGCGGCGCCGGAGGTCGTGGGGGTGGCTCTGCTCGAGAGGTTGCTTCCCGAGATCGGGTATGTCTACTATCTCGCAGTCTTCGAGCGGTATCGAGGTCGTGGACTGGGGGGGAGACTGCTCGACGACGCGATCGCCCGCTTTGGCGCCGCAGGAGCGAAGGTCGTGTACGGTGCGGTCGAAGAGGGGAACACCGCTTCCGAGCGACTGTTCCGCTCCCGGGGCTTCCGGGTCGTCGAGCGCGGGGAGCTGAACTATCGCGACGGGGGGCTCGGGGTCGAGGGCCTTCGGGCGAGGATGTGGGTCGTGCGCGGAGAACGGGTCTTCGGCCTCCGGCTCTCCGCCGCCCCGCACCCTCGGGACGACCCTCCGCCGTCCCCACCGACCGCCGGAAAGGCCGGAGAACGACGGACCCTGTCGATGCTCCGTACGACCGAACCCCGACCGTCGTCCGCGAGGCGCGAGCCTAGGGCCACCGGGTTGGTCCCGCTCTCGGCTGCGCGCACCGGTAGGTGGCGTCCCTGGATCGACACTCCCGGCGTTCGGGCGATCGGGGGGACCCGGAAGTCCCGCGCCCACTCCCGGCCGGAGTGGGCAAACCCCGGCAGGACCGGTAGATGACGGAATCGTCGGGGGCCGTGGAGATACGGTCCGCGGCATCGCCCGCGGATCTGGCGGAGGTCGCCGCGCTCTTTCGCGAGTACGCCGACGGGCTCGGATTCCCGCTCGACTTCCAAGACTTCGAGTCGGAGCTCCGGCGCCTGCCCGGGGAGTACGTGCGACCGGGGGGAGCCTTGGGGCTGGCCCGGGTGGACGGCCGCGCGGCCGGCTGCGTCGCACTCCGCCCCCTCTCCGACGCCGTCTGCGAGATGAAGCGCCTGTACGTCCGGCCCGAGTTCCGGCGGGCGGGTCTCGGTCGAGCCCTCGCCGACTGGATCCTACGCGAGGCCCGCGCCTCCGGCTACGCGCGCCTACGACTCGATACCGTCGGGACAATGCACGGGGCGCTCCGCCTCTACCGGTCGATGGGGTTCGTCCCGATCCCCCCATACCGCTTCAATCCGATGCCGGGGGCCGTGTACCTCGAGCTACGGCTTTGAGGGGTGCTCCCCGCCACGGCTCCCGACTGGGCTTAGAACCCACCCGGGGGGATCGCGGGCCGATGGACGGGCCGGTGCTGCCGGCATCCGAGCGCCGACAACGCGCGGCCGCCCCGCGAGCCGGCGCGCCCCCGCAGGGACCATGTTCGGTTCAGCTTCGGGAGAGCTCCGCGCGCCGGGCCTCTCTCGCCCGGACCAGCGCATCCTTCACCGGGCCCGCGGGGGTCTCTCGAGCGAGACGGAACCCGTGCCCGTCCAGGACGAGTCCGGGCATCTCCACCCGATCCCCGTAGCCGACGGTCATCCAGTACTGCGCCAACTGCACCGAGAGGCGTTCGAGCGGAAACGTGAACATCGGCGGACGTACGCCGCTCCTCCGTCCGAAGAGCCCGGCGCTCCCGAAGAAGAGGACCCGGTGCGAAGTGAGCACGAGGCGACCGACCCGGTCCGTGCCGCCGTCCGTACGCACGGGTTCGGCGGGCCAGGAGCCGAGGGCTCGCTCGCCGGGCTCGAGGGACTCCCCGTCGGACGGAGGTGCGGTCACTTTAGGGGGCATCGTGTCCGAAGGAAAGAACCCGTCGCTCTCCGTGGCGGAGCCGTCTCGCTCGCGGGTCTCGGGGAGGCCCGAATCGTGAAGCCGGCTTTACAGCGGGGTTTTCCGTTATCTTCGACCCCACGTCGACCGGTGCGGTCCATGAGCTACTTCATCATGTTCTCGCGGCACACCGCGGAGAGCTGTCCGATGAACAACGGGAAGACGCGGCAGATGGCCCTCGAGGCGGTCTCCGCTCTCCCCGAGGCCGCGAAGAAGTTCGGGATCACGGTCGTCGGCAGCTGGTCGATCACTCCGGAGCATCTGGTCGTCCATGTCTTCGATGCGGTCAACCTCGACACGCTCCTCAGCTTCTCGATGGAGCCGAGCCTGCTCAAGTGGTGGAGCTTCAACACGAGCGAGATCAAGCCCGCGACCACGCTCGAAGAGGCGGTCCGCCTGATCCGCTGATCATCTCCCCGTCCGATAGCGGCGCAGCTCTGCGCCGTGGGTTTGCGGGACCCCGGGGAGCCACGAGCCCACCGCGACCCTACGGCTTTTTGGGACTCGGGAGCTTCCCGACCGTCGGAGCGCGCGGCAATGCCCTATGTGGAGTACGACGAGGTCGAAGCCGTCTGCTCCGACTGCGGCCGGGTCTTTCGGTCCGAGGAGGCTCTCGCTGCCCACCGGGCCGAGGCCCACGCCGGCCACGAACCCGACATCGGCCGACCCGCAGGGAAGGGCGTCGCCTGCTCGCTCTGCGGCCGTCGGTTCCCGAGCGCGCTCGCGTTGCGCGCCCACAACGCGAAGGCCCACACGAGCTGACGCGAGCGCGGTACGGCGTGGCACCCGGCAGCGCGTCCGGAGTTCGAGGTCGCCGCGAGGGCGCATTTATGTGGGCCGGTTCGTTGGCCCGGAGGATCGCCCATGCCGCGCAACTCCTCGAGCCGGCGTCGTCGACCCGAACGGCCCAGAGCGCCCCCTCCCATTCCGCGAGGCTACCCCACGATCGTGCCCTATCTCGCGGTGAGGGACGGAGTCGCGGCGATGGAGTTCTACGCGAAGGCGTTCGGCGCGAAGGAGCTCGTGCGCCAGCTGACCCCGGACGGCAAGCTCATCCACGGCCGATTGAAGATCGGGAACTCGATCCTGATGCTGTCCGATGTGTTTCCGGGCGCCAGCGTGGCGGCGCCTTCCTCGGTGGGAACCACGACCGTTACCCTGCATCTGTACTCCAAGAACGTCGATTCTGTCTGGGACCGCGCCGTGGCCGCGGGCGCGAGGGTGACGATGCCGCTCGAGAACCAGTACTGGGGAGAGCGCTACGGCCATCTGCTCGATCCGTTCGGGCATCATTGGTCGCTCGCGATGCGAGTGAAGATGTCCCGAGCCGAGCTCGAGGCAAAGCGCAGGGAGGCCGAGACGGCCTTCGCCCGGGGGGAGCATCCGGCGCGGGAGCCCCCATTCTCGGACGCCTAGCACTACTCCCGCGCTTTTGAGGTGAACCAGGCGGTCGGGCTGCTTCCACTGGAGGCCGATAGGCTCATGCCGGGCCGAGCAGAGCCAACGGATGCCGCCCTCGACCTCCATGGGAGCCCCCC